>NZ_KB907142.1:0-1203653 GCF_000381845.1 Thioalkalivibrio sp. AKL10 | reverse complement strand
CCCTGGAGCAAGGTTCCCGGGCGGAATCCGGGTGCCCTTCTTTGGGTACTTTCTTGGGCAAGCAAGAAAGTACCTCGCGGTGCGCTCGCGAGAGAGCGCGTGGCAGGTGGCCGGACGAAGGCACCGTAAACACCGAACGATGAACCAGGGCCAGCCTAGCGGACATGCGAAAGCGGACCGCACGGAGCCTCAATGGTCAGGCGATGAGGCGGGTGGCGAGGGCGAACCACAGGGGCAGGGTGACCAACGACAGCGCCGTGGTCAGCGTGACCGCGGCCGCGTAGAGGCCGGTGTCCAGGCGGAAGCGATCGCAGAACACCAGTCCCAGGACCATCGCCGGCATCGCCGCCTCCAGCACCGATCCGACACCGGGCACACCCTCGAGGCCGGTCCACAGCACCAGGCCCAGCGCGAAGATGGGGGCCAGAATCAGCTGGACCACGGCCACTACCGCCAGAGGCCGGGCATCGCGTCCACGAAAGCGATTGAATACCAGCGCCAGCCCCAGCGAGAACAGCATCAGCGGGGCCACGCTGTCCGCCAGGAACCCGAGAAAGACGTCCAGCCAGTCGAGCAATGGGACCCCGGCGAGATTCAGCGCCACACCCACCACCGCCGCCCAGATCGACGGCACCGCCGCCAGCCCGCGCAGTGGACTCCCGCCCCCGTACAGGCGTACCGCCTCGGGATCGCCGTAGCGCCGCGCCAGCAGCACGCCCAGCGTCAGTACCAGCGGGAGGCAGGCAAAGAGGTCGTACTGGATCGCCACCGCGCGGCCAGGCTCGCCGAACAGGCTGTCGAGCACCGGGAGACCGAGATAGGTGGCATTGGGCCAGGCAGCCGCCAGCAGCATCGCGCCGATCGCCGCACGCTCCGCCATGCAGACGCGACAGGCCAGCAACGTGACCCCGACCATCGCCAGAACCGTGAGGCCCGCCACCAGGGCGATACGCAGGGAGTCGAGGCCCAGCGGGGCCACCCACAGCACCTGCAGGACCAGCGCCGGAAGCAACAGGTAGTAGACCAGGGTGGTAAGGACCCGGCGCGTCGTATCCGCATCCAGACCACCCGGTTGCAGGGCGCGCCAGACCACGCCCGCGACGATCAGCGCCCCCATCTGGGTCATCACGCTCAACATGGCAGGCGTCCGGCCTCGGGGCGCTGGGGCATAGTGACGGCATCCTTTCGCGCATGGCGCAGGGGTTTGCGGTCATTCTACGATCCTGGCACGCGCCCCACACAAAAAAACCCGGCGGGGCGACGCCCCCGGCCGGGTTCGATCTCGCGGGCTGGGCCCGCGGGAAACCGTTGTCAGAGGCGGCTTACGCGCCCCCGGCCTGCTCCTGTTCCTGCTGCTGGCGCTCGACGTCGGCGCGCACCTGCTCCATGTCCAGCTCGCGCACCTTGCCCAGCACCTCGTCCAGCTGACCGGCGGACAGCACGCCCGGCTGGGAGAACACGATGATCTGCTCGCGGAAGATCATCAGGGTCGGGATGGAACGGATCTGGAAGGCGCCGGCGATGGCCTGCTCCTCGTCGGTATTCACCTTGGCAAAGACCACGTCGGAGTGCTTGCCGGAGGCCTCCTCGAAGGTCGGGGCGAACTGCTGGCACGGGCCACACCAGGGGGCCCAGAAGTCCATGATGACGATGTCATTCCCAGTAATAGTGGATTCGAAGGTGTCCTGCGTGAGTTCCTGAACGGCCATGATGGCGGGCTCCGGTTAAAAATGTCCCCGAACCTTACCAGCCTCCGCGGCCGCTTTCAGGATTTCGATGCTGCGAGCATGGCCGCTCGCAGGCGTTCCAGACGCTCGATCGGGTCGTCCGCCTCCAGCAATTGCTGCTTGATTTCGAGGTCGATCGGGAGCAGTTCGGTCAGCCGCGCGGCAACCCAGGTCGAGTCGTCGAAGCGCCGTTCCAGGTGCGACCAGGGCGTACCCAGCTGGTCCAGCAAGCGCTCCAGCAGATCGGCCAGCGAGGCATAATCCACCGGCAGACTCACCTCGGGATACTCCGGCAAGGGCTCCACATCACCCAGCCACAGACCGTCATCGGCGTGCCGGGCATTGTGGATGACCCGCCGGCCCTCGCCCTTGACCAGGATCCCCAGCAACCCGTCGGGGCGCTGGTCCCAGTCCACGATGACCGCCTCGGTGCCGACACTATAGAAACCCGCGGAGGGATCCGTCTCGGACGGGAGTTCACCCGATTCACGTTCCGGTTCGGTCGCCACGATGACGAAGCGACCATCGCTGCGCAGGCAGCGCCGCACCATATCCAGATAACGGGTCTCGAAGATCCGCAGCGGCAGCAACCCCTCGGGGAACAACACCGTGTTCAGCGGAAACAGCGGCAGCGTGGTCATGCATCCTCTCCCGGCTCCGGGGCCGCGCCCCAGCGCGGCACCAGGGCGTGCTCGACGTCGAGGTGATCCAGCACCCGCGCCACCATGAAGTCGATCAGGTCATCGATGGACTGCGGACGGTGATAGAAGGCCGGATTCGCCGGCATCACCACCGCGCCCATGCGCGCCAGACGCAGCATGTTCTCCAGGTGGATCTCGGAGAACGGCGTCTCGCGCACCACCAGCAGGAGCTTGCGGCGTTCCTTGAGCACCACGTCGGCGGCGCGCTCGATCAGCCCGCGCGAGGCACCGGTCGCAATGGCCGACACGGTGGCGGTGGTGCAGGGGCAGACCACCATGGCCTCCGGCACGGCCGAGCCGCTGGCGACCGGGGCGGTCCATTGCTCGGGCCCGTAACAGTGGATCTGATCGGGGGCCGCCTGATAGCGGTCGGCGAAGTAGCGCGCAATCTCCACCGGGCGGCCGGGCAAATTCAGGTCCGTTTCCAGCCCGAGGACGACCTGCGCCGGCTTCGACAGCATCAGGTGCACCTGGACGCCGGACTCGACCAGGCACTGCAACAGGCGCAAACCATACGGCGCACCGGAGGCGCCGGTCAGGGCCAGAGAGATGCTGCGCGGGCGTTCGGTCATGCGGGCGTCCCCTGCAGGGCGTCAATCAGGCGCAGGTGCAACCCGTCGAAGCCTCCGTTGCTCATGATCACCAGCGTATCGCCGGATCGAACGGTGGCAAGAATCCCCTGCAGCAGGGATTCGATATCGCGCGCCACGGACAGGTGCTCGCCGAGTTGCTGTTGCAGGCCCTCGGTGGACCAGTCGATCTCCGGAGCATGGTACAGATGCACTGCGTCGGCCTGCGCAAGCGCCGCACCCAGGGCCTCGGCGTGCACCCCCATGCGCATCGTGTTGGAACGCGGCTCGAGGATCGCCACCAGACGCCCACCCGGCGCCACCTGTCCGCGCAGCCCTTCGAGGGTCAGGCGGATCGCCGTGGGGTGGTGGGCGAAGTCGTCGATCACCCGGATGCCGTCGATCTCGGCACGCAGCTCCTGACGCCGACGAACGCCGCGAAACGCCGGCATGGCGGCCAGGCCCGTAGCCAGCGGAACGCCGGCATGCCGAGCGGCGGCCAGGGCCGCCAGGGCATTCGCCAGGTTGTGACGCCCGGTCAGCGACCATTCCACCCGCCCCTGTGCCACGCCATCGGCCAGCACCTCGAAGACCGAGGCCTCGGGGTTCAGGGCGCGCGCGGCCAGCGCGGGGGTCGCATTTCCAGTGTCGCCTTCAGGGTCGGTCGCGAGGCGCTCCACCGGCGTCCAGCACCCCATCTCCAGCACCCTCTCCAGTGCGGCATCACCGGCCGGCATCAGGATACGCCCCTGCCCCGGCACCGTACGCACCAGGTGATGGAACTGGCGCTCGATCGCGGACAGGTCGGGGTAGATGTCGGCGTGGTCGAATTCGAGGTTATTCAGGACCAGGGTGCGCGGGCGGTAATGGACGAACTTGGCGCGCTTGTCGAAGAACGCGCTGTCGTATTCGTCGGCCTCGATCACGAAAAACGGGGCATCCCCCAGGCGCGCACTGACCCCGAAATTGCCGGGGACCCCGCCGATCAGAAAGCCGGGGCTCATCCCCGCGTATTCAAGAATCCAGGCGAGCATGCTGGCGGTCGTGGTCTTGCCATGGGTACCGGCCACCGCCAGCACCCAGCGATCACGAAGGATGTGTTCGGCCAGCCACTGCGGGCCCGAGGTGTAGTCCAGCCCGCGATCCAGCAGGGCCTCGACGACGGGCATGCCGCGGCGCATTACATTACCGACCACGACGGGCCCCGCGTCGGGCAGCGTGCCGGGGTCGTAGCCCTCGTGGTAGGCAATCCCGGCCTGTTCCAGCTGATCGCTCATGGGCGGGTACAGCTTCTGGTCGGAACCTGTGACTGCATACCCCTGCGCGCGCGCCAACTGGGCCAGTCCGCCCATGAAGGTCCCGCCAATCCCGAGGACGTGGAGCTGCCCGCCGGTCACTGGAACAGCCCGATCGCGGTCTGGGTGGCCACGCTGGAGACCACGATATAGCCCAGCGCGATCAGCATTCCCACCAGACGCGAACCCAACCCCAGCGCCTGTTGCAGGATGTGACCAAAGACGAGCAGCAACCAGGCCAGGAGCACCAGCATCCCGAACACAACCCCGGTGGCGACCTCCTCCGGCTCGCGCGCCGGATCGGGTCCGCCCGCCAGCACCATCAGCAACGCCATCAACAAGCCCAGGACCGCGCCGGTCCCCGCCATCGCGGTGAAGGTCTGGCGCCAGCGATCCGCTACGCCCTGCATGCTCAGCAGGATGGCGACAAAGGCATACAGGACCACCAGGTCCATCACGTTTAGTGCCAGCGCCTGGCCGAAGCCGTACAGCGGGATCCCGATCACCATGCCGGCGATCAGGGCGATGCCGACCCAGAAGACCAGCGTGCCGTTATCCGCCGGCAGGTCCTGCGGCCCGGCGCGCAGGCGCAGGATGTTCAGCATCGCGGCAAGGCCGTTCAACGTTCGCTCTCCTCGGCCTCCATGGCCTCCATCGCCTCGAGCTCATCCAGTTCGTCCAGCATGGCATCGGCCTCGCCATCCGGCCTGCCGCCCCGCACCAGGAAGTCCCGGCGCTGCAGGTAGCCCTGGCGCATCGCGATGTAGGGGTCGTCGGACAGCTGCGCCAGCATGCGTTCGGTCGGGATCAAGCCGGCGCGCATGTCGACCACGTCCAGTGCGATCAGGCCGATCCACCACCCGGTGTGATCGTCGCGCAGGTTAGTGTGATAGAGCGGGCTGGTGTATCCATCCACCAGCCGCGCCGGGGCATCCCGTGCCGTGCTCGGTCCGAGGAAGGGCAGCTGGAGGTAGGGGCCTCGCGCCACGCCCCAGGCGCCCAGTGTCTGGCCGAAGTCCTCGTTGTTCTTGTCCAGCCCCATGGGCGAGGCGACGTCGATCAGCCCGAACAGTCCGAAGGTCGAATTGAACATGATTCGCCCGGTATCCGAGGCGGCGTTTTCCAGGTTGCCCTGCAACAGGTTGTTGAACAGGACCGTGAAGTCATTGAGGTTGGAAAAGAAGTTGCCCACCCCGGTCTGCACCGGTTGCGGCAGGCGCTGGTACTGCACGGCGGCCGGGCGCAGCAGCGACTCGTCGAAGTCCTGATTGATCTCGAACACCGCCCGGTTGTAGGACTCCCAGGGATCATCGGGGTGACGGTCCTCGCTGGGCACCGTCGCGCAACCCGCCAGACCAAGAAACATCAGGGCCAGCAGGGCCGGGCGCAAACAGGAGACAACAGACATGTGATTCCTTAATTTTTCGATCCGGCGCCGAGCCGATTACGCTCAGGCCCCAGTGATTGGGTAGATGTCCGCCTTGCGGGCAACCCCGACCTGACCGCGGCCCTGATCCTTGGCTTGATAACAGGCGCGATCCGCTGCGACAAAGGCCTCGTCCACCCCCGGCACGTCCGGTCCCAGCTCGACCACGCCCACCGAGGCGCCAATGGTGACGTCCCGGGCCTCCACCTGCAACGGCCGGTCGGCAAGGGCCGAGCAGATCCGCTGACCAAGGATACGCCCATACTCCGCGTTCGTATCGCGCGCGATCACGGCGAACTCGTCACCCCCAATCCGGGCCACCGCATCGTGACCCCGGGTCAGCTGGCGCAGCACATGAGCAACCTGGCGCAGCAGTTCGTCGCCGACCCGATGGCCATGGCGGTCGTTCACATCCTTGAAGTAGTCGAGGTCCACCAGCAGCAGGCTGGCCACCGCGCGATTGTCGCGGGCGGCATGCATGGCAATCTCCAGCTCGCGCTCGAAGGCGCGCCGGTTCAACAAGCCGGTGAGGCCATCGTGGCTCGCCTCGTGCACCAGGCGATCCACCAGCCTGCGTTCCTCGGAGACATCCGTCAGCACCAGCAGGGTCCGCACGGAACTGCCGGCTACCGGGTCAAGCGCAGTACGCGCGATACGCACGATCAATTCGTGACCGTCACGCCGGACCAGGCGGGCATCCGAACGCTCGCCGAGGGCCTGGTTCAGCGCTTCGCCCCGGGCATCCGCCGGCAGCAGAGGGCGGCCGGTACCCAGTTCGCGCAAATCGAGCAGTTGATCGAGGGAACAACCCAGAACCTGATCCCGGGTCAGCCCCGCCAGCTCGCGGGCCGCAGGGTTCACGTAGGAGATTCCGCCTCGTGCATCCAGGGTGATCACCGCATCCGGGATCGCGTCCATGCTGCGCTCGAGGTTGCGCCCGGAGCGACGCACCCGGGTGTGGACCCGCGAGACAGACAGCAGCGCCAGCAGCGCGACCACTGCCAGCGCCGAGACCAGCCACAGGATGTTGTCACGCAGCCAAACCAGGATATCGAAGGGCTGCGGCGCATACAGGCCAACTCCCAGTTCGTACATCAGCCCGTGCACGTCCTCGTAGGACCGGGGTGCTGCCCAGCCGCCGATGCCGGCCGCCTGACTTGCCGGATGTTCCGCATCCAGCGACAGGGTCGCCAGCAGGATGGCATGCGCCAGCCCGGTATCCAGGTCACCACGCATCGCCAGCGGCCACTCGGGGTACAAACGGGTACTGGCGCGGTAAGTGAACGACGGGAAGGCGCGCTCGCCGACCACCCGGACCTGCTCCACCCGTGGATCGCCACGTGCCTCCAGGTCCTCCAGGATGCCGGTCCGGAAGGTCGCGGCATCGACCTCCCCCTGCAGCACCCAGTCGAGGCCGCGGCCGACCGGAAATCCGGTAAATACCACCGACGCCAGATCACTCTCGACGTCCAGCCCGGCGGCCTGCAATTCGCGCCAGGTCATCCACCAGCCCCCAAAGGCATCAGGATGCACCGCGGACAAGCGCTGCCCCCGCAGATCGTCCAGCTCCACCAGGTCATCCCGTTCGGCGCGGGCGATCACGACGGCCCCGAACCGGTCCTCGTCACGGCCCACCTGACGCGGCTGCATGGTCGCGATGCGCGATATCCCGTGCTGCTGCTCCAACATCACGTAGGAACCGCTGTTGGTCAGGATCAGATCGAAGCGCTTGTCTGCGACTGCCGCCTGCAACCCGTCGTTGTCCACCGGCTCCAGCACGAAACGGGCCCCGTCGATCTGCTCTGACAGGTACTCGACGAATGGCGTCCAGCGTTGGAGTGCCACATCGTCGCCGCGGTGGGCGAGCACCCCGAAGACCAGGCGCTGCTCGTCCACCGCCGCCGTTTCCTCCGCGAACAAGGGCGCCGAGGGATACAGCAACAGAAAACCCACCAGGAACACGGCCAGGCCACCAGACATCCACGCGTTTCCCGGGCGCCGGAGCGGGGCAACCCTCAATGAGGAGCGCTGGCGGCCCGCCCCGCTCATGTCATGTCGGCTTGCGGTTGCGGCTGGCGGCGATACGCAGGCGCAGCGCGTTCAGGCGGATGAAGCCCTCGGCGTCCTTCTGGTCGTAGGCGCCGGCGTCATCCTCGAAAGTGGCGATGGCATCGTCGAACAGGGTGTCCTCGGAGCGACGCCCCGCGACGATCACGTTGCCCTTGTACAGGCGCAGGCGCACCTCGCCGTTGACCACGCCCTGGGTGTCGTCAATCGCGGCCTGCAGCATGCGCCGCTCCGGGCTCCACCAGTAGCCGTTGTAGATGATGCTGGCGTAGCGCGGCATCAGCTCGTCCTTCAGGTGCGCGGCCTCGCGGTCCAGGGTGATGGATTCCAGCGCCCGGCGGGCACGCAAGAGGATCGTGCCACCCGGGGTCTCGTAGCAGCCGCGGGACTTCATGCCGACATAGCGGTTTTCGACAATATCCAGCCGGCCAACACCGTGGGCCCCGCCACGCTCATTGAGCTTCGCGAGCAGTTCGGCCGCGCTCAGGCGCTCGCCGTTGATCGAGACCGGATCACCCTTCTCGAAGCCGATGGTCAGGGTCTCGGATTCGTCCGGCGCGGCCTCCGGGGAGACCGACCAGCGCCACATGTCCTCCTCGGCCTCGGTCCACGGGTCCTCCAGCGGGCCACCTTCGTAGGAGATGTGCAGCAGGTTGGCATCCATCGAATACGGCGACTTGGTGCCCTGCTTCTTGTAGTCCACCGGGATGTTGTGCTGCTCGGCGTAGGCCATCAGGCGCTCGCGCGAGTTCAGGTCCCATTCGCGCCAGGGGGCGATCACCTTGATGCCCGGCTTCAGCGCATAGGCGCCCAGCTCGAAACGCACCTGGTCGTTGCCCTTGCCGGTGGCGCCGTGGGCGATCGCGTCGGCTCCGGTCTCCTCGGCGATCTCGACCAGGCGGCGTGCGATCAGCGGGCGCGCGATGGAGGTACCCAGCAGGTACTCGCCCTCGTAGATCGTGTTGGCGCGGAACATCGGGAACACGTAATCGCGCACGAAGATCTCGCGCAGGTCCTCGATGTAGATCTGCTTCACCCCCAGGGCCTCGGCCTTGGCGCGGGCCGGCTCGACCTCCTCGCCCTGGCCCAGATCGGCGGTGAAGGTGATGACCTCGCAGCCGTATTGATCCTCCAGCCATTTGAGGATGACCGAGGTATCCAGACCGCCGGAGTATGCAAGGACGACGCGCTTGATCGAGGAACTCATAAGAATTTCTATCCTTTTCCTAAGGTAAAGATATAGTCGTTTTCGCGACCGGCGTCACTACCACGCCGGGGTCGCGGAGGGTGCGGCCGGATCCGGAACGGGGCCGGGGACGCGGCCCTCGGACCCTTCCGTGTCGGCGACGGGGGCGTCACGCGCGTCGGCATCGCCGCTGTCCAGCCACCAGATATCGCTGCGCCGCGAGGCCTGGCGCGCGCCATCGGCGGCCGGGTCGACACCCGGGGCCTCGATCTCGACGCCCGCAGCCGGGAGACCCGCCTCCACCAGTGCCTGACGCACCACCTCGGCACGATTGCGGCTGAGGGGGCGGTTGATCTCCAACGGCCCGGCGGCATCCGTCCAGCCGACGACCCGAACGCGCGGGGTCTCCGCATCCGCCAGGATGCGGGCCGCGCGCTCCAGAACCTCGCGTGCCTCGGGATCCAGACGATGGCTGCCGGTTTCGAAATAAACGCTCCAGCGATCCAGCGCGCCCCCGTCCGGGCTCGCGGCAGGCGCGTCCTGCCCGCCATAACAGGCGCGGAAATCGCGCGCACGGAGGGCAAAACGAATGCCGCGAAAGTGCACCGAGTCGTCACCATCGGGAAAATCGATGCGCACGTCATGGCCTGCCAGCAGGCGGGCCTTCAGGAGTTGGGCCGATCCCTGTGGCACCCGGAACAAGCGATCGTCACGGGCCTGCAGCCGCAGATCCAGGGGCGACTGGGTCGCCGGGCGCAGCCATTCCGGCGCGCCGGTGCGCAGCCGCGGCGCGACGCCCGCCGGCATCGCGTAGGGGGCCTGCCAGAAGACTGCGGTCAACAGGCCCGGCCGGGCCTCGAAACGCAGCGTACCGCCGTGACGCACGGTCTGCTGGATGCGACAGGTGGCATCTTCCTCGGTCAGCTGCCAGTCACTACGCTCCAGCGGTTCGCTGTAGGGCGCAGCACCCGCCGTGGCCATACCCACCCCCAGCAGCACCAATCCCGGGAGTGCGCAACGCAGCCACTGGCGCAAGCGGGCCATGACCCGCTAGCGCTTTTTCGGCGGCAGAATATCGGTGATCGAGCCGTGCGCGACCTCGGCGGCGAAGGCCACCGTCTCGCTGAGCGTCGGGTGCGGGTGCACGGTCAGACCGATGTCTTCCATCTCGGCGCCCATCTCCAGCGCCAGCATCGCCTCGCCGATCAGGTCGCCGGCGGACGGGCCGACGATACCGGCTCCGATCACGCGGCCATCCGCGTCGAACAGCAGTTTAGTCAGGCCGTCCTCGGCACCCAGCGCGATCGCGCGCCCGGAGGCGGCCCAGGGGAACACGCCCTTGGTGTATTCGATACCGTCGGCCTTCGCCTGCTCCTCGGTCACGCCCATCCAGGCGACCTCGGGGTGGGTATAGGCAACGGACGGGATCGCGCGTGCATCGAAGTGGACCTTGTGCCCGGCGATCACCTCGGCGGCAACCTTGCCCTCGTGAGTGGCCTTGTGCGCCAGCATCGGCTGGCCGACCACGTCGCCGATGGCGAAGATGTGCTCGACGTTGGTGCGCTGCTGGCTGTCGACCTCGATAAAGCCGCGCTCGCTCACCTGCACGCCGGCCGCCTCGGCCTTGATCTTCGCCCCGTTCGGGCTGCGGCCCACGGCGACCAGCACACGATCGAAGGTGTCTTCTTCCGGCAGGCCCTTGGCCTCGCCCTCGAACTGGCAGACGATCCCGGCCTTGGTGGCCTTGGCCTCGGACACCTTGCTCTTCAGGAAGATATTCTCGAAGCGCTTCTTCGCGCGCTTCTCGAACGGGCGCACGATGTCGCGATCCGCGCCCGGCATCAGGGTGTCCGAAAGCTCCACCACCGTGACCTTGGAGCCCAGAGACTCGTACACGCAGGCCATCTCCAGGCCGATGATGCCGCCGCCAACCACCAGCATGCGGTCCGGGATCTCCGCCAGGTCCAGCGCGTCGGTGGAATCCATCACTCGCTCGTCGTCCCAGGGGAAGCCGGGCAGCTTGATCGCCTGCGAACCGACCGCGATGATCGCGTGCTCGAAGCCGATCACCTCGCGGCCGTCATTGCCCTCCACCGCGATGCTGTTGGCGCCGGTGAATTCGCCGACGCCCTGGACCACGCGCACCTTGCGCTGTTTGCACAGCTGCTTGAGCCCGCCGGTCAGCTTCTTGACCGTGCCGCCCTTGTAGCCGCGCAGGCCCTCCAGATCGATCTCCGGTTCGCCGAATTTGATACCCAACGCGGCGAAACGCTCGGCCTCGTGCAGCACCTCGCCGGCATGCAGGAGCGCCTTGGACGGGATGCAGCCGACGTTCAGGCACACGCCGCCGATCTCCGGGTAGCGCTCGACCATCACCACGTCCAGGCCCAGATCCGCGGCTCGGAAGGCGGCGGTATAACCGCCGGGGCCGGAACCCAGAACCAGCACCTGGCACTGGCTGTCGGTGTTCGGGTCGGCGGCCGCCTTGGGGGCCGCCGCCTTTTTCGGCTCACTCGCGGCGCCGGACTCCGCCTTCGCGGATTCGGCTTTGGCATCACCGCCTGAGGCGCCCTGCTCCTCGGTGCCAGCAGCGTCGCTGCTGGCCTCGAGATCCAGGAGCTTGCTGCCCTTGGACACCTTGTCTCCGACCTTCACGTGCAGCTTCTTCACCGTGCCGGCCTCGGGGGCGGGCACGTCGATGGTCGCCTTGTCGGACTCCAGGGTGATCAACGGATCTTCCGGGGCGATCTCGCTGCCCGGCTGCACCAGGACCTCGATAATCTCGACGTCCTTGAAATCCCCGATGTCCGGGACCTCGATGGTCTTGGTCTGGCTCATCCAATCGCTCCGGTTCGAATTCGGTTACAGCAGCATGCGGCGCATGTCGGACAACAGTCCGCTCAGCGTGGTAGCGAAGCGCGCGCCCAGGGCGCCGTCGATCACCCGGTGATCGTACGACAGTGCCAGCGGCAGAATCAGGCGCGGCTCGAACTCCTTGCCGTTCCAGACCGGCTTCATGCTGGAGCGCGACACGCCCAGGATCGCGACCTCGGGGGCATTCACGATCGGAGTGAACTGGGTTCCGCCGATCCCGCCGAGGCTGGAGATGGTCAGGCATCCGCCCTGCATGTCCGCCGGCTTGAGCTTCTTGTCACGGGCACGCTGGGACAGGTCCATCAGTTCGGAAGCGATGTCGACCAGGCTCTTGCGGTCCACGTCGCGTACCACCGGGACCACCAGGCCGTCCGGGGTGTCCACCGCGATGCCGAGGTTGTAGTACTGCTTGATGATCAGATTCTCGCCGGTTGCGTCCAGCGAGGCGTTGAAACGCGGGTACTGCTTCAACGCGGAGACCACCGCCTTCATCAGGAACGGCAGGAAGGTGACCTTCACGCCCTTCTTTTCGTACTCGGCCTTCAGCGACTTGCGGAAGTCCTCGAGCTCGGTGATGTCGGCCTCGTCGAACTGGGTCACGTGCGGGACGGTGACCCAGTTGCGATGCAGGTTCTTGCCGGTGAGCTTGTTGATCTTCGACAGCGGCTGGGTCTCGGTCGGCCCAAACTCGGAGAAGTCGATCTCCGGCATCGGCTCGACCCCCAGCCCGCCACCAGCGCCCTGGCTCAAGGCGCGCTTGACGAAGCCCTGCACGTCCTCGCGCAGGATGCGCCCCTTGCGCCCGGATCCGTCGACCTTGCTCAGGTCGACGCCCAGCTCGCGCGCGAACTTGCGCACCACCGGCGAGGCATGCGCCTTGCGGAAGGCCGACTCGTCACGGATGTGCTCGGTGGGCGACGGGCGCGGGTCGGCCCGGTCGGCGGCCTTCGGCGCCTCGGAGGGCTGCGGCTTTTCGGCCTCGGGGGCCGATTCGGCTTTGGCATCCGAAGAGGATGCTTCCTGCTTCGGCGGCTCGTCTTTCGCGGACTTGTCCTCGGCGGCACCCTCGTCGGAGGGTTCCAGTTCCAGGATCGGATCGCCCTCGTTGACGCGGTCGCCGGCCTTTACCTTGACTGCTTTCACGGTCCCGCCCTGCGGGGCCGGGATCTCGATGGAGGCCTTGTCCGATTCCAGCGTGATCAGCGGATCCTCCGGGGCGATGGTGTCCCCCGGGCTCACGATCACCTCGATGATCTCGACGTCCTTAAAGTCACCGATGTCCGGTACGTGCACGGTAGTCGTGTTGCTCATGTCTGCTCCTGCCTCGGTACCGGCGGCCTCAGGCCTGCAAGGGGTTGGGCCGTTCGACGTCGATCTTGTACTTCTTGATCGCGTCGGTGACGGTCTTGGCCTCGACGGTCCCGGCGTCGGCCAGGGCCTTCAGGGCCGTGACCGCGATGTGGTAACGATCGACCTCGAAGTGCCGGCGCAGCGCCGCGCGGGTGTCCGAGCGGCCGAAGCCGTCGGTGCCCAGCACGCGATAGTCGGCCGGCACGAAGGCGCGGATCTGGTCGGCGTAGGCCTGGACGTAGTCGGTCGCGGCGATGACCGGGTCGTCCGAACCACCCAGGCACTCCTCCACCCAGGACTTGCGCGGCTTGGCCTCCGGATTCAGGCGCGCATGGCGGTCGGCATCGCGGCCGTCGCGGGCCAGTTCGTTGAAGCTGGTCGCGCTCCACACCTCGGCGGCCACGCCGAAGTCCTTGTCCAGCAGTTCGGCGGCGGCGATGGCCTCGCGCAGGATGGTGCCGGAGCCCAGCAGACGCACCTTCTTTTTCTTGCGCCCGCCCGCCTGGAAGCGATACAGCCCGCGGCGGATGCCTTCCTCGGCACCCTTCGGCATGGCCGGCTGCGGGTAGTTCTCGTTCATCACGGTGATGTAGTAGAAGACGCTTTGCTGCTCCGCGTACATGCGGCGCATGCCGTCCTGCACGATCACCGCCAGCTCGTAGGCGAAGGTCGGGTCGTAGGCGATGCAGTTGGGGACGTTGGCCGCCATCATCTGGCTGTGGCCGTCATCATGCTGCAGGCCTTCGCCGGCCAGCGTGGTGCGCCCGGCGGTCGCGCCCATCAGGAAGCCCCGGGCGCGCATGTCGCCGGCGGCCCAGATCAGGTCGCCGATACGCTGGAAGCCGAACATCGAGTAGAAGATGTAGAACGGCACCATCGCCACGCCGTGCGTGGAGTAGGAGGTCGCGGCCGCGATCCAGGAGGACATGGAACCGGCCTCGTTGATCCCTTCTTCCAGGATCTGGCCCTTCTTGTCCTCCTTGTAATACATCACCTGGTCCTTGTCCTGCGGCTCGTAGAGCTGACCGACCGAGGAGTAGATCCCCAGCTGACGGAACAACCCTTCCATGCCGAAGGTGCGGGCCTCGTCGGGCACGATCGGAACCACGTTCTTGCCGATCTTCTTGTCGCGGGCAAGCAGGGTCAGCAGGCGCACGAAGGCCATGGTGGTCGACATCTCGCGCTCGCCGGAGGCCTCCAGCAGGCCGTTAAACGCATCCAGCCCGGGCACTTCGAGCGGCGTGGCCAGCGGCCGGCGCACGGGCAGATGCCCGCCGAGGTCGTTGCGCCGCGCGTTCATGTACTTCATCTCTTCGGAGTCGGGATCCGGCTTGATGTACTCGGCCTTCTCCACCTGCTCGTCGGACAGCGGGATATTGAAGCGGTCGCGGAACTGCTTCATGTCGTCCGAATCCATCTTCTTCTGGCTGTGGGTGCGGTTCTGGGCCTCGCCCGCAGCGCCCATGCCATAGCCCTTCACGGTGTGCGCGAGGATCACCGTCGGCTGCCCCGTGTGCTCGGCTGCCGCCTTGTAGGCCGCATAGACCTTGACCGGGTCGTGCCCCCCGCGATTCAGCCGCCAGATGTCCTCGTCGGACATGTTGGCCACCATGCGCTGGAGTTCGGGATACTTGCCAAAGAAGTGTTCGCGCACGTAGGCGCCGTCGCGCGACTTGTAATTCTGATAGTCGCCATCGACCGCCTCCATCATGCGTTTCTGCAGCAGGCCGTCGGTGTCCTTGGCCAGCAGCGGATCCCAGTAGCGGCCCCACAGGACCTTGACCACGTTCCAGCCGGCGCCGCGGAAGATGGCCTCCAGCTCCTGCACGATCTTGCCGTTGCCACGCACCGGGCCGTCCAGGCGCTGCAGGTTGCAGTTCACCACCCAGGTCAGGTTGTCCAGCTTCTCGCGCGAGGCGAGGGTGATCGCCCCCAGGGTCTCCGGCTCGTCCACCTCGCCGTCGCCGACAAAACTCCACACGCGGCGGTTCTTGGTCTCCGCCAGGCCGCGATCCTGCAGGTAGCGCATGAAGCGCGCCTGGTAGATGCTCATGATCGGACCCAGGCCCATGGACACGGTCGGGAACTGCCAGAAGTCCGGCATCAGCCACGGGTGCGGATACGACGACAAGCCCTTGCCATCCACCTCGCGGCGGAAGTGGTCCAGCTGCTCCTCGCTCAGGCGTCCTTCCATGAACGCGCGGGCGTAGATGCCCGGCGAGGAATGCCCCTGGGCAAACAGCAAGTCACCGCCGTGGTCGTGCGCAGGGGCGTGCCAGAAGTGGTTGAAGCCGACGTCGTACAGCGTCGCGGCGGAGGCGAAGGTGGCGATATGCCCGCCCAGCTCGGCAGAGACCCGGTTGGCCTTCACCACCATCGCCATTGCGTTCCAGCGGATATAGGAACGAATGCGATGCTCCACCGCGCCATCGCCCGGATATTCCGGTTCGAGGTGGGTGGGGATCGTGTTCACATAGGCAGTGTTGGCGGAGTACGGGAGGTAGGCCCCGCTGCGGCGCGCCTTGTCGACCAGTCGCTCGAGGAGGGCATGGGCCCGCTCCGGGCCATCCGTCTCCAGCACGGAGGCCAGGGCGTCGATCCACTCCTGGGTCTCCTGCGGGTCGATATCGTGTTCGATCGCGTTCGGGTCCATGCGCTCTACCCCTGAAAACGGGTTGGGAATCGGGTTGCCACTACGGGGCCGGGCCACCGGGCAGGCGGGCATTTGCTACCATGCGCCGGTGTTGGGCGGGCATAAAAGGCGCAAGTATCCCGACTGTCCCGCCAACAGGTCAAGCGAAAGCCCGCTATGGCGCCGATCGTCGGGGAAATCTGCGGGAACGTGCGCAAAGTGCGCGCAACCCGCCTAAACAGCCGGAACGCGGGACAATCCCCGCCCGGCGCCACCGACATCCCGAACCACCGCCGCACCCGAAACCGAGTACCTCAATGCCCGAAACTCTGCAGCTGGACCCCAATCACCGCCCGATGGCGAACCGCTTCCGCGGCTTCCTGCCGGTGGTCGTCGACGTGGAGACCGGCGGCTTCGACTGCCACCGACATGCCTTGCTGCAGATCGCTGCGGTGTTTCTGCGCCGCGACGCGAACGACCACTTGGTGCGCGACCGCACGGTCAGCGTGCACGTGCGGCCGTTCGAGGGTTCGGAAATGGACCCGAAGTCGCTGGAGGTCAACGGCATCGACCCCTACCACCCGCTGCGCGCGGCCTACCCCGAGGATCAGGCGATGGGCAAGGTGTTCAGCGAGGTGCGCCGGGAGGTGAAGGTCAACCACTGCAAGCGCGCGGTGCTGGTGGGGCATAACGCCCACTTCGACCTGGGCTTCGTGCACGCGACGGCCGAGCGCTGCGGCATCAAGCGCAACCCGTTCCACCCGTTCAGCAGCCTGGACACGGTATCCCTGGCGGCACTGGCGTTTGGCCAGACCGTGCTGGCGCGCGCGGCGGACGCCGCAGGACTGGGCTGGGACACCGAGTCGGCGCACAGCGCGGCCTTCGATGCGGAAAAGACGGCGGACATCTTCTGCCAGATCACCAACCGCTGGCAGGACGGGATCGGGGTGCCGCAAAACGCCCTGCGCCTGCCCGACCCGGAGGAGCTCCCGCCCGGGAGTTGAACGCAAAAAACCCGCCGCCCGAGCCGCCATAAGGGCGCCCGGGTGACGGGTTATATGCCGGACGACCGTATGGCCGCCGGACCAGTTCAGCCTAGCTGGCCGCGCGCTTGGCGTGGGCCTCGTCGACCATCTTCTTCAGCTCGCCGCTCTCGAACATCTCGAGGGTGATGTCGCAGCCCCCGACCAGTTCGCCGTCGATATAGACCTGCGGAAAAGTTGGCCAGTCGGCGAAGCGCGGCAGATTCTGCATGACTTCCTGATCCGCGATCACGTTCACGTAGCCAAATTCCTGGTCGCAGCGCTTGAGCGCCTCCACCGCACGGCTGGAGAACCCACACATGGGGAACTGCGGGGTGCCCTTCATGAAGATCACCACCGGATTGTCTTCCACCTGCTGGCGGATGCGATCCATTACGTCCATTACTGTACTCCCGAAATTTGGTGCCAAAACAGGGCGCAGCCGCGCATCGCGGCACGCCCCAAACTTATTTCCTAGTATAACGCTCAGACATTGAAGCGGAAATGTACCACGTCGCCTTCTCTCAGCACGTATTCCTTGCCTTCGAGGCGCCATTTCCCCGCGTCCTTCGCGCCCTGCTCGCCGTTGTATCCGACGAAGTCGTCGTACCCCACCACCTCGGCACGGATGAAACCGCGCTCGAAATCCGTGTGGATCGCCCCCGCCCCCTGCGGCGCAGTGGAGCCCTGGCGAACGGTCCAGGCACGCACCTCCTTCTCGCCCGCGGTGAAGAAGGTCTGCAGGTTCAACAGGCGGTAGGCCGTCCGGATCACCCGGTCCAGCCCCGGCTCCTCGAGACCCAGGTCGGCCAGGAACTCGGTACGCTCCTCGGGATCCAGCACCGCGATCTCGGCCTCGATGGCGGCGCAGACACTGACCACCTCGGCGCCCTCCTCGGCCGCCTTCGCCTGCACGGCCTCGACCATGGCATTGCCAGCGGACAGCGAGGCCTCGTCCACATTGGCAATGTACATCGCCGGCTTGAGGGTCAGAAGGTGCAGGTCGTACAGGGCCCGCCGCTCGTCCTCGTCCAGACCCTGCGCCCGTGCCGGAATGCCCTGATCAAGGCCCGCCGATACCTTCTCGGCCGCCTGCAATTGGGCGATGGCGGTCTTGTCCTGCGACTTGGCCGCACGCGCCAGACGGGAAAGCGCCTTGTTCACCGTCTCGAGGTCCGCCAGCATCAGCTCGGTGCTGATGGTCTCGATATCCGCCAGCGGATCGACCTTGCCGGCGACATGTACGATGTCGTCATCCTCGAAACAACGCACCACCTGAGCGATCGCGTCCGTCTCGCGGATATGCGCCAGGAACTGGTTGCCCAGCCCCTCGCCCTGGGCGGCCCCCGCGACCAGGCCGGCGATGTCCACGAATTCGACCGTGGTCGGCAGCGTACGCTGGGGCTTAACGATCTCGGCGAGCCGCGTCAGCCGCGGATCCGGGACCTCCACCACGCCCACGTTCGGATCGATGGTGCAGAAGGGGTAGTTCTCCGCCGCGATGTCCGCGCGCGTGAGGGCATTGAACAGGGTGGACTTGCCGACATTCGGCAGGCCCACGATCCCGCATTTCAGACTCATCGGGCTTCCTCGGAGTTCTTGGGGCCGGCCGGCTTCGACCCACCCCCATGCAGATTGCGCACGGCCTCGTCCCAGCGCCCGGCCACCAGGGCCGGGATCTGGTCCAGGGCCGTATCGATGGCCTCCTCGATGGCCCGGGCATCATCCCGCCCAGGGCGATCGAGCACGAACGGCACCACGTCGTCGCGATGCCCCGGGTGGCCGATCCCGACCCGCAGCCGGGCGTAGTCCGGCCCGCCCATGTGGCGGTGCAGATCGCGCAGCCCGTTGTGTCCACCATGGCCGCCGCCCAGCTTCAGTCGCACTACGCCAGGATCGAGATCCAGCTCGTCATGCACGACCAGGATGGCCGCGGGCGGGATGCGGTAGAAATCCGCGCACTTGCGTACCGGCAGGCCACTCTTGTTCATGAAGCTCATGGGCTTGAGCAGCCAACAGTCGCCGTCCGGCAGGGCCAGACGTGCCGCTTCACCATCGAAGCGACTCTCGGGGCGGAACTCCGTGCCATGGCGGCGGGCCAGGGTGTCCACAAACCAGAAACCCGCGTTATGCCGGGTTTCGGCATAACGCGGGCCCGGATTCCCCAGCCCGACCACGAGACGGATCGGTTCGGGTTGGATCGCCATCAGTCAGGTGGCAAGCCGCAAGGCTTACTCCTTGTCCCCGGACTCCGACTCGTCGCCGGAAGCGGCCTCGTCGCCACCCTCGGCTTCTGCGCCACCTTCGGCTTCCGCGGCTTCGCCTTCGAGCTCTTCCTCTTCCGCCTTCGCGGAACGCGGCAGCAGCACGCTGACCACGGCGTAGTCGTATTCCTCGCCGTGCATCAGGGCCACGCTCTGCACGCCCTCCGGCAGCTTCAACTCGGAGATGTGCACGGTGTCACCGACATCCAGCTCGATCACGTCGAGATCGATGGACTCGGGCAGGTCGCCCGGCAGACACTCGACCTCGAGCTCGTTGATCATGCGGCTGACCATGCCACCGCCCAGCTTCACGCCCTTGCACTCTTCCTCGTTGTGGAAGTGCAGCGGCACGCTGACGCGGATCGGCTGATTGGCGCTCACGCGCATCAGGTCGACGTGGTAGATGGTCGGCTTGAACGGATGGCGCTGCACATCTCGCAGGATCGCCTTCTCGGTCTTGCCGCCCAGCTTCACGCTCAGGATGTGCGAATAGAACGCATCTTCCTTGAGGTTGTGGACCATCGCATTGTGATCCAACGTGATGGCCACGGCGTCCTTGTCCGCTCCGTACAGGATGGCGGGCAGCTTGCCAGCGCGACGCAGGCGGCGGCTCGCACTCGAACCCTGTTCGTCACGCTTTTCGGCTTCAATGGTAAAGCTCATGCTCATTGCTACGGTCTCCAAAATGAAAGGCGCTTCACCCGAAGCGCCTTGAACACACCCCGCCCGCGACCAGGCGGGGCGCTGAATGGGAGGCAAGCCTCCCGAAATCGGTTATCGCCGGTCCACAGCTCCAGCCCACACGGGCCTAGTCCATGAACAACGAGCTGACGGACTCTTCGAGGTTGATGCGGCGGATGGTCTCCGCAAGCATCTCCGCGACCGACAACTGACGAATCTTTTCGCAGGCCTGCGCATTGGGCTGCAGGGCCAGGGTGTCGGTCACCACCAGCTCGTCAAGCGACGAACCGTTTATATTATCAATTGCCGCGCCGGAAAGCACGGGGTGCGTGGCATAGGCCATCACCGAGTGCGCCCCGTGTGCCTTCAGGGCCTTCGCGGCCTGGCACAGCGTACCGGCGGTATCCACCAGGTCGTCAATGATGATGCAGGACTTGCCGCGCACATCCCCGATGATATGCATTACCTCGGACTCGTTGGCACGCGGGCGGCGCTTGTCGATGATCGCCAGATCGGCGTCATCCAGCCGCTTCGCGATGGCGCGGGCACGCACCACCCCGCCGACATCCGGCGACACCACGGTCAGATCGCCCGAGACATGCCGCCAGACGTCGCCCAGCAGCACCGGCGAGGCATAGATGTTGTCCACCGGGACATTGAAGAAACCCTGAACCTGGTCGGCGTGCACGTCGATGGTCAGCACGCGATCCGCGCCCACCGCCTCGATCATGTTGGCGACCACCTTGGCCGAGATCGGCACCCGCGCCGAGCGCACACGACGGTCCTGGCGCGCATAACCGAAATACGGGATCACCGTGGTGATGCGTCCGGCCGAGGCGCGGCGCAGCGCATCCACCATGATCACCAGCTCCATGATGTTTTCGTTGGTCGGCTGCCCCGTCGGCTGGATCAGGAAGACGTCGCGGCCGCGCACGTTCTCCAGCAACTCGACCTGCACCTCGCCATCGCTGAAACGCCCCACGATGGCCTTGCCCATCGGCAGCCCCAGGTGTTCCGCAACGGCCTGGGCGAGACGCGGGTTCGCATTGCCCGCGAAGATCATCATGCGATTCTTGTCGACCACGGTTCGTCCCGGTCTGGATGGAGTGGAGCGAGCGCGCTAGAACGCCCGAGCTCCAAATTATAGACCCCGGATCGGGACCGGGGTCTTGGTGGTTTTGCTTCGCGCCCTTCTGGCGCGAAGCGGTTGTTGGCTGGGCCGGCAGGATTACGGCGCTGCGCGCCGCCCTTCGGGCCGCCGCCTTCGGCGGCGTTCTCTCGCGGCTACGCCGCTCGAGTCGAACCCGGTTCTCATCCTGCCGTCCCGGCAGTTCACTCAGTGCCCCGCACCGGCGGCGCGGGGCGATTGTATGGCTGGGCCGGCAGGATTCGAACCTGCGCATGGCGGGATCAAAACCCGCTGCCTTACCGCTTGGCTACGGCCCAATATCTCCCTGAACTCTATTGTACTTCCTGACCGGCGCCGTGCCCGGCTCACCCCGCGAATCGGCAAGGCCGATTCGGGCCGGCAGGATGATGGCGCTGCGCGCCACCCTTGCGTGGACTTATTCTTTTTCGGTGTTACCGCCGCACGGCGGTAACCAGGCCTGCAAGGGTGACGCGTTCTGCAACGTCGTCACCCAACTTTTCCACGGCCCGGGCTGCGCGGACTGCGCTGCCCGGGCCGCCCCCTCATCGGGAAACATCCCGAACACACAGCCGCCGCTCCCGCTCAAATACGCCCGGGGGCTTTGATCCGCCAGCCAGGCCAGCGCGTGATCGACCTCCGGATAGCGCGCCCGAACGACCGGTTCGAACACGTTCACGAACCGCTCGGCATCGATCGCGGACGAAATTGTCTCGGTGGCGCAGTCGCGTGTCAATTCCGCACACCCGAACATGGCCCCCGTGGCAACCGAAACGCCCGGGTCGATCAGCAGAATCCAGCCGGTATCCGGGGCCACGGGCGCAAGTCGTTCGCCCACCCCTTCGGCCCACGCCGCATGCCCGGCGACGAACACCGGCACATCGGCGCCCAGCTCCAGCCCGATCGCCGCCAGTTGCTCGACTGGACACCCCAGATCGAACAGGTAGTTCAGGGCCACCAGCGTGGTGGCGGCATCGGAGCTGCCGCCACCCAGACCGCCCCCCACCGGGATCCGCTTTTCGAGGTGGATGCGCACGCCGAAGGACTTGTCCGCCACCTCGGCCAGGCGCCGGGCCGCCCGCAGGCAGAGGTTGTCCTGCCCATCGATGGCCTCGCAGGCCATCTCGAAGCGCCCCTCGGGCAGGGGATCGAAGCGCAGGCGGTCTTCCAGCCCGAGGAACTGGAACACCGTCTGCAGCTCATGATAACCATCCGGCCGGCGGCCAGTGATGTGCAGGAAACGGTTGATCTTG
Organism: Thioalkalivibrio sp. AKL10; assembly: GCF_000381845.1. Classification (NCBI taxonomy): domain Bacteria; kingdom Pseudomonadati; phylum Pseudomonadota; class Gammaproteobacteria; order Chromatiales; family Ectothiorhodospiraceae; genus Thioalkalivibrio; species Thioalkalivibrio sp. AKL10. The sequence continues at coordinate 1,181,459 of NZ_KB907142.1, read as the reverse complement.
GCCGGGGCCGGAAACGGCATCCCGAACCCCCCGCCCGTCGCCGCACTCACCACGTCTCGTCCGGCCCTAGCTGCCACCGGCCGATGCGCGCGCGCAGCTCGACCTCGTCGCGTTCGAGGACCATGGCAACCGGCATCGAAACGCCGTCAACCTCCTCGAACTCGGTGTATTCGATGGCCCAGCCGGACTGCAGGATCTCCAGGGGGCGGCCGTCCGCATCGATATCCAGCTGGTAGGAGGCTTCCGGGTGCAGCAGGCCACGCACCCAGTAGATCATCCCGCTGACCGGGATGGATTCGCCCAGCACCCGGGCCACCAGGGTATCCGGGTCCTGCGCCTGGAAGCGCTCGCCGGACCGCGTGACCAGCAGCGCGCGCCCGTTATCCGAGAGCGTCAGACGCCCGCCGCCGCGCCCCATCGGGCCGGACAGGTCCAGCACATGCCGGCCTTCCTGCACCCGCCAGTTGAGCTGGGCCGACCAGTATTCCTCCCCGGAGGCCAGCCCCAGACGTGCCACCAGCCGCCAGCTGTCCAGTGCCGCCAGCTGCTCGGTGCGCTCCTCGAAGGCCGCCTCGGCCGCTGGCGAGGTGTCCGCCTCGGGCAGAGGGGCAGCACAGCCCGCGAGCAACAGCCCCCAGCCACCCACCAGCCCGGCCAGCCACCCCGCGCCCCGGATCCGCCGCGACTGTCGCGTCGTCCCGTGCCCGTTCATTCGATCAGATCGTTGCGCACGCGCTGCAGGCGCTCATGCCCGGGCTCGCGGTCCAGCGCGGCCTCGAGGACCTCCCGGGCTTCTTCACGCTCGCCACGCTCCCACAACACCACCGCCAGGTTGCTGGCGATCTCGCCGTCGTCCGACAGCGAGTAGGCACGACGCAGCTGGGTCTCGGCCTCTTCGAGACGGCCCAGGCGGTACAGGACCCAGCCATAGCTGTCGATGATCGCGGCGTCATCCGGCTCCCGCTCGTAGGCGCGCAGGATCAATTCGTAGGCCTCGTCATAGCGATCGGTTCGATCCGCCAGGGTGTACCCCAGGGCATTCAGCGCCGCGACATTCTCCGGATCGGACTCGAGGATCGTGCGGAAATCGGCCTCGGCCGCCGCGATGTCGTCCTCGCGCTCGTGCACCAGTCCGCGCAGGTACAACAACTGCGTATTCCCTGGAAACTGCACCAGGCCGCGGTTCAACCGGCTGCGGGCGTCGGCATACTCGCCCCGCTCGCGCAGGGCGTTCGCCTCGGCCAAATAGGCGCGCCGGGCCAGATCCTCATCCACGCCTTGCTGCATGGGGTCGAAAAGGTCACGAGCGGCCTCGGCCCCGTCGTGTTTGAGTGTCAGGCGCGCGCTGCGCAGGCGGGCATCCTCGGCATGGTCACCGGCCTCCACGCGGGCGTAGGCGCCCAGGGCGGCCTCCGGCTCGTCGGCCATCTCGTGCAAGCGCCCCAGGTAGTACGCGACGTCGTTCTCGCGCTCGCCCAGGGCATCCAGGCGTTCGAGGTAATCCCGCGCGGGCCCCAGCTGCTCCGCCTCGAGATTCATCAACGCCAGCGCCAGCAGGAGCTGCGTATCCTCCGGCGCCATCTCCACCAGACGGTCCATCTCTTCGCGGGCGAAGACGTCATCCTCCATCTCGGTCAGGACCCGCGCGTATCCCAGACGGGCCTCGCGATTGTCCGGGTGCGCCTCCACGGTCGCGCGCAGGGTCTCGACCGCCGCATCGTCATGCCCGGCCTCGCTCTGAGCCCGTGCATGCAGCAAACGCAGCTGGACCGATTCCGGGAAGCGCTCGGCGGCCCGCTCGGTCACCGCAAGCACCTCCTCACCTGGCTCGCCAAAGCGCAGCGCGGCCTCGGCCTGCACGCGATGCACGCCCACGTCGTCGCGGCGGCGCTCGGCCAGCAGGTGCATGGTCTCCATAGCCGCCTGCTGGTCCTGAGCCTGACCAATCACACCACCCAGGGTCGCGTAGGGGTCGCCACCCTGCACCACGACGCGATTCATCAGCGAATCCAGCTGTTCGGCCGCCTGATCGGCATCACCGGCGTTGATCCGCAGGACCGTCGAGACCTGGCTGGCATCGGTGCTCTCGGGGGCCAGACGCAGCCAACGGTCGGCCGAACGCTGTGCGTGTTCCGGCTCGCGCGCGAACAAGGCGATCCGGGTGGCACGCTCGGCGATGGCCGGATCGTCGCTCAGCAACGCCGCGGCTCCGTAATAGCGCGCCGCCTCGGCATGCTCGCCGGAGCGCACCGCGATCTCGGCGGCCAGGACGCTGAACATCAGCACAGCCTCCGGATCCTGGGTCTGCATCAAGGGCAGCACCTCGGGGCGATCCGACTCCGGCGGTTCGGAGGCGTCCAGCGGGGTATGCGCACAACCCACCAGGGAGAACACGGCGGTGAGCGCGAGCAGGCTTCGAATCATGTTGTGTCCAATCGGGATCATTGCGGCCATATCGGATGGGACGGGGCAGCGGCCCCCAGGGTTCCACAGCGCGGGTTCCACACAACGGGTATACGGAGACGTCCGGCCGGCGCGCGCCACCTCCTGCTAACCGTACAGCACAGTACACTATCGGGAAATTCGGCCACGCGCCCGCATTTTCCGGCACAATACGCGCCAGCATGCTGTTCACTCTCGGGATCAATCACAAGACGGCTCCGGTCGCCATTCGCGAACGGCTCTCCGTCAACGAGCACGAACTCGGCGAGGCCCTGCACTCGCTGCGTTCCGGCGTGCTATTGCCGGAAACCGCGATCCTGTCCACCTGCAACCGCACCGAGGTGTACTTCCGCGAGGACGATCAGCAAAGCGAGCAGCGCGTCATCGACTGGATCGGCGGCTACCACGGCATCGACCGCGACGAACTGAAACCCTACCTCTACCTGCACCACGATGGCTCGGCCGTGCGTCACACTCTGCGCGTGGCCAGCGGGCTGGATTCCATGGTCCTCGGCGAGCCGCAGATCCTGGGGCAGATGAAGACCGCCTACCAGCACGCCCACAACGCCGGTACGCTCGGGCGCTCGCTGGAGCGTCTGTTCCAGCACGCCTTCGCCACCGCCAAGGACGTGCGCACCCAGACCGCCATCGGCCAGAGCGCGGTCTCGGTCGCCTTCGCTGCGGTGTCACTGGCACGCCAGATCTTCGGTGACCTGAAGCCGCTGACCGCCCTGGTGATCGGCGCCGGCGAGACCATCGAACTGGCCCTGCAGCACCTCTCCGGGGGCGGCATCGGCAACGTCATCGTCGCCAACCGCACGGTGGAGCGCGCCCGCGCCGTGGCCGGACGCTTCGATGCCGAGGCCATCAGCCTCGACCAGCTCCCCGATCGCATGGCCGACGCGGACATCGTCATCTCCTCCACCGCCGCGCCCTTGCCGATCCTGGGCAAGGGCGCGGTGGAACGCGCGCTGCGCAAGCGGCGGCACAAACCGATGTTCATGGTGGACATCGCCGTGCCGCGCGACATCGAGCCCGAGGTCGGCCAGCTCGAGGACGTCTACCTCTACACCGTGGACGACCTGCAGGAGGTCATCGACGAGAACATGGCCTCGCGCCAGGCCGCTGCCGAACAGGCCGAAGAGATCATCACCCAGCGCGCCGGCGAGTTCATGCGCTGGCTGCGTGCCCGCGACTCGGTGGACAGCATCCGCCACCTGCGCCAGCGCGCCGACAGCGTGAAGGCCGAGGCGCTGGCCAAGGCCGAGGCCATGCTGCGCGCCGGCAAGTCGCCCGAGGAGGCCATGCAGCTGCTGGCGCACAACCTGACCAACAAGCTGATGCATGCCCCCTGCAAGTCGCTGAACACCGCCGCGCACGAGGGCGACGCCCGCCTGCTGGAGGCCGCGCACCGGCTGTTCCAGCTGCCCGCCCCGGAAGACGACCCCGGCGACGATTCCGACTCCGGCACCCGTTCGTGAAGGCCTCGTTCCGCACCAAGCTCGAGGGCCTGACTGAACGCCATGCCGAGATCGCGCAGCTGCTGGCCACCCCCGACGCCGCCGAGGACCCGGACCAGCTGCGCCGCCTGTCACAGGAATACAGCCAGCTGGAACCGGTGGCCGAGGCCTGGAAGGCCTGGCACGACAACCACGCGGCGCTGGAAGAGGCGCGCGCGATGCTCGAGGACGACGACGCCGATCTGCGCGCCATGGCCGAGGCCGAGATCGAATCCCTGACCGAACAGACGGAGGCGCTGGAGGCGGAGCTTTATCGCCACCTGATCCCGAGCGACCCGCACGACAACGCCAACGTGTTCCTGGAGATCCGCGCCGGGACCGGCGGTGACGAGGCCGCGATCTTCGCCGGCGACCTGCTGCGCATGTACACCCGCTACGCCGAAAACCAGCGCTGGAAGCTGGAGATCCTCAGCGCCAGCGAGGGCGAACACGGCGGTTACCGCGAGGTCATCGCGCGCCTGGCAGGGCAAGGCGCCTACTCGCGGCTCAAGTTCGAATCCGGCGCTCATCGCGTGCAGCGCGTCCCCGAGACCGAATCCCAGGGCCGCATCCATACCTCCGCCGCAACGGTCGCCATCCTGCCGGAACTGGAGGAGGTCGAGATGCCGGAGATCAACCCGGCCGACCTGCGGGTGGACACCTTCCGCGCCTCCGGCGCCGGCGGACAGCACATCAACAAGACCGACTCCGCCGTGCGCCTGACCCACCTGCCCACCGGCATCGTGGTCGAGTGCCAGGAAGAACGCTCGCAACACAAGAACCGGGCCAAGGCGCTCACCTACCTGGCGGCGCGCATCTTCGAGACCGAGCGCGAGGCCCAGGCGGCCGCGCAGAGCGCCGAACGCAAGGGTCTGGTCGGCAGCGGCGACCGCTCCGAGCGCATCCGCACCTACAACTTCCCGCAGGGCCGGGTGACCGACCATCGCATCAACCTGACCCTGTACAAGCTGGAACAGGTGATGGCCGGTGACCTCGACCCGGTCATCGACCCGCTGATCCACGAATACCAGGCCGAGCAGCTCGCCACCCTCGCGGAGGCGTAATGGAGGCCCCACCCACGCTGGATACCCTGTTGCAGGGCCTGCGTACCCGCCTTCAGCAGGCGGGCGTCGAGAGCCCGGGGCTGGAGGCGCGCATGCTCCTGAGTGCCACTACCGGCCTCGACACCGCGCAGCTGATCGCGCGCGGTAGCGACCCCGCCAGTACCGCACAGGCCGCCCACGCCGAAGCGCTTTGCCAGCGCCGCTGCGCCGGCGAGCCCATGGCGCACATCCTGGGGCGCCGCGCCTTCTGGACGCTGGAGCTGGGCGTCTCCCCCGCCTGCCTGATCCCACGCCCCGAGACCGAGCTGCTGGTGGAACAGGCGCTGGCCGTGATCGACGAGCTCGACACCGACGCACCCCGCGTACTCGATCTGGGCACCGGCCCCGGCACCATCATCCTGGCGCTGAAGAGCGAACGCCCGGGCATCCAGGCCTTTGCCAGCGACCGCAGCGAGGGCGCCCTGCAGCAGGCGCAGACCAATGCGCACGCGCTGGGGCTCCCGGTTCAGCTCTGGCAGGGCGACTGGCTCGACGCACTGACCCCGCTGCCGCACTTCGACGTCATTACCTGCAACCCGCCCTACATCGACCCGGACGACCCGCACCTGACGCGCGGCGACCTGCGCTTCGAGCCACGCACCGCCCTGGCTGCGGCGGAACACGGCCTCGCCGACCTGCACCGGGTGATCGACAACGCCCGCCCCCACCTGAAGCCCGGCGGCTGGCTGCTCCTGGAACACGGCTTCGACCAGGGCGAACGCGTTCGACAACGGCTGCAGCAGGCAGGCTATCGGGACGTCCACACCCAGAAGGATCCCGCCGGCCACGAACGGACCAGCCTGGGGAGACACTGAACGACGTCAACGTGACGCCCATGCCCCGACCACAAAAAAGGCCCCGGCCAGATGGCCGGGGCCCAACGTGTGACAGTCGCTCTCGGGTCAGAACGGCAGACGCAAGTGCAGGTTGACCGAGCCACTGGGCGAAGACCGGTGGCGGTAGCGGCTCGAACGATGATCGTAGTAGTGATAGTGATGATGCTCGTGACCACGTGAATGCTTTTGATGGCCACGCCCACGACTCTTCGCGCGCTTCGCCTGCTTGTGCCCCCGCGCGCCGGGATGGCCACGGTAGTCCTTGTGCCCGCTCGAATGGCCGTGACGCACGTGCTGCAGGGCACCCGCATCGAAGGTCGAGGCACCCGCCGCCGCGACCGGATGGGCCGCATGCGTCGGGGCGGACAGGGCGAATGCCAGCAGCGCGGCCGGCGCCAGAATGGCGAGTCGTTTCATGAGGGATCCCTCCTTCCATGCAGGCCGCCTTGAGAGAGCATCGACGGCCCGGGGTTGTGGCAGGATTGCCAGGATCAAGCGTATGCAGCGTTCCTGAATGGCTCCTAACTGAGCCCGTCCACGAGCGTGACGCCGGTTACAATTTCGGCCTTACCCCGGAGATTGCCCCATGGATGACGACCAACTCCTGCGCTACAGCCGCCAGATCATGCTCCCCGGCGTGGGCATCGAAGGGCAGGAATCCCTGCAGCAGGCGCATGCAGTGATCATGGGGCTCGGCGGGCTGGGCTCCCCGGTGGCCGCCTACCTGGCCGCAGCCGGGGTGGGCCGGCTGACGCTGGTCGACCCGGATCATGTGGAGGTAACCAACCTTCAGCGCCAGATCCTGCATACCGATGCGGACATCGGCCGCGACAAGGTGGCCTCGGCCGCCGATCGCGTGGCGGCCATGAACCCCGGCTGCCAGGTGGAGACGCGCGCCGAGCGCCTGGATGACGCGGCGATGACCCGGCTGTTCGCCAGCGCCGACGTCGTGCTGGACGGGACGGACAACTTCGCCGCGCGCGGGGCCATCAGCCGCGCCGCACTGGCGGCCGGCACGCCGCTGGTCTCCGGGGCGGTAATCCGCTTCGAGGGACAACTGACCACCTTCGACTACCGCGATCCGGAGGCGGCCTGCTACCACTGCCTGTACGGCGAGGGGGGCGGCGACGAGGACACCTGCGCCGCCAACGGCGTGCTGGCCAGCCTGCCCGGTGTGGTCGGCAGCCTGCAGGCAACCGAGGCCCTGAAGCTGCTCATGGGTCTGCCGATCCTGAGCGGCCGGCTGCTGATCCTCGACGGGCTCGCCATGCAGTTCCGCGAGATCCGGCTGCGCCGCGACCCCGCCTGCCCAGCGTGCAGCCACCGCCACGCCCCGGCCTGAAGCGAACGGATACGCGCGGATCAGGCACAGGAGCGGGGATGAAAGGGCAGAACCTTGCCACGTGAGGGCGGTGGGGCAGCTTCGGCAATCGCCGCGCTCAGCTCCGCCTCCATCGCAGACAGCGTGCGGTTCATCACCATGCTGGCCATGGCATGGAACAGCAACAGCTCGCAGGCGACCGGGCGATGCAGGCTGCGCCGACCACGGGAATGGAAGGCCGTCCAGGCAACCACCGGCATATCGTTCAGCACCCGGTCCACGACGATCCAGGCATCGCGCTGGAGGATCAGGTCCAGTTGTTTGAGCCCCGACGGCGACAGGCGGATCTCCGGTCCCAGCCGAGCCAGGGCGCGACGCACCTGGTTGAAATAGCGCGCCTCAACCAGCCAGCCGGGGCGGACATCCAGGGTCGGAATTTCGGTGTGCCGGGAATACATCGCGCCCTCGTCTGCAGACTGCTGCAAGGTCAGTCTGTTCTATAGCAAGGCCGGGGGACGATGGGGACCACGGGTCCCTGCGGCAGAGTTGCCGAACGTCACGACAGGCTAACGAGGGGAGTCCGGGAAAGGCTTCGGGATCGGGGGCACCCCGGAAAGCCCTGTCTACTGGCGGGTGTCCGGGATCGGCGGCTGGGCAACCTCGGGCGCACAAAGGGCCTCGGCGTCGACCGGATCGAAGTGGTAATGCGCGTTGCAGAACTCGCAGGTCACCTCCACCGCGCCCTGCTCCTCGATGATGCTGCGAATCTCGTCACGCCCCAGACTGCGCAGGGTTTCGGCGATGCGCTCGCGCGAGCAGGGGCAGTGGAAAGTCACCGGCGTGCCGTCGAACAGGCGCACCCGCTCTTCGGCGAACAACCGGCCCAGCAGGGCACCAGCGTCCAGCTTCAGCAACTCGTCGGCGGTGGTGGTCTCGGCCAGGATCGTGGCGCGGTTCCACTCCTCCGAGTCGCGCGTCACCGCATTGCCACCCTCGGCCGGCAGCGCCTGCAACAGCAGACCGGCGGCGGACTGCGCCCCGCTCGCCAGCCACAACCGGGTCGGCAGCTGTTCCGAACGCTCGAAGTAGACGTTCATCGCCTCCGCCAGCGAATCGCCCTCCAGCTCCACGACGCCCTGATAGCGCTCGCTGCCGTCGCCCGGGTCCAGCGTCAGCATCAGCCGTGCGTCCTCGCCGGCGCATTCGGCCAGGGTCGCGCCCTCCGGCGGGGTCTCGCGAAAGCGCGCCAGGCCACGCAGCCGCCCCTGGCCATCGGCCTGGGCGACGATCATGTGCACCGGCCCGGGGCCGGTGATCTGCAGGATCAACGAGCCGTCGAACTTGAGCGTGGCGGCAGTCAGGGCAACGGCCGCATAGGCCTGGCCCAGCAAGTCGCGTACCACTGGCGGGTACTCGTGAAGCTCCAGCAGGGCCTGCCAGGAGGCGTCCAGGTGCACCCACTCGCCGCGTACCCCGGCCTCCTCCAGCATGAAGCGGTGGAGGGTATCGGTCTCACGCATGGTGGCAGGACTCCGAAATACGCAACGGCATCAACCGTCCAGCTTGGACTTGAGGCGCTCGTTGACCTGGGCCGGGTTCGCCTTGCCCTGGGTCGCCTTCATCACCTGGCCGACAAAGAAACCGAACAGCTTGTCCTTGCCGCCGCGATACTGCTCGAGCTGCTGCGGGTTGCTGGCCATGACCTCGTCGATGATGGTATCGATCGCGCTGGTATCGGTGATCTGCTTGAGCCCCTTGGCCTCGATCACGGCATCGGCGTCGCCTTCGCCGTTCCACATCGCCTCGAAGACTTCCTTGGCGATCTTGCCGGAGATGGTCTCGTCCTGAATGCGCGCGAGCAGGCCGGCCAGACCCTCGGCATTGACCGGGGCATCCGCCAGCTCGACCTCGGAGCGGTTCATCGCGGCGGAGAAGTCGCCCATCACCCAGTTGGCGGCCAGCTTGGGCGCGCCGCAACCGGCAGCCACGACCTCGTAGAAATCGCCCATGTCGCGCGCGGCGGTCAGTACGCCGGCGTCGTAGTCGGACAGGCCGTACTGTTCGACAAAGCGTGCCCGCTTGGCATCCGGCAGTTCCGGCAGCTTCTCGCGCACGGAGTCGATGAATGCGTTATCCACGACCAGCGGCAGCAGGTCCGGATCGGGGAAGTAGCGGTAGTCGTTCGCCTCTTCCTTGCTGCGCATGGAGCGCGTCTCATCGCGGTCCGGGTCGTACAGGCGAGTCTCCTGCACCACCGAACCGCCGCCTTCGATCAGGTCGATCTGACGCTCGACCTCGAAGTTGATGGCGCGCTCGACGAAGCGGAAGGAGTTCAGATTCTTCAGCTCCGCGCGGGTGCCGAACTCGGTCTGGCCCTTGGGCCGCACCGAGACGTTGGCGTCACAGCGGAAGCTGCCTTCCTGCATGTTGCCGTCGCAGATATCCAGATAGCGCACCAGCGAGTGCATCTTCTTCATGTAGGCGACGGCCTCCTTCGCGGAGCGCAGCTCCGGTTCGGAGACGATCTCGATCAGCGGGGTGCCGGCGCGATTGAGGTCGATACCGGTCATCGCCTCGAAGCCCTCATGCAAGCTCTTGCCAGCGTCCTCCTCGAGATGGGCGCGGGTCACGCCAACGCGCTTGATGGTGCCGTCTTCCAGTTCGATATCCAGATGCCCCAGGCCCACGATCGGCAGTTCGAACTGCGAGATCTGGTAGCCCTTGGGGAGGTCCGGATAGAAGTAGTTCTTGCGCGCGAACACCGAGCGCGGGGTGATCTCGGCATTGATCGCCAGCCCCAGCATCACGGCCCGCTCCACCGCGCCCTGGTTCAGCACCGGCAGTACGCCGGGCATGCCCAGATCCACCGGGCAGGCCTGGCGGTTGGGCTCGGCGCCGTAGGCGGTGGGCGCCCCGGAGAAGATCTTGGAGACGGTATTGAGCTGGGCGTGAATCTCCAGCCCGATGACGGTTTCCCATTCCATGTGCAGGGCCCTCAGGCGAAGGCCGCCGGCACGCGGGCGTGCCAGTCGGTCTCTTGCTGATACTGGTGAGCAACGCCCAGCAGGCGCGCCTCGTCAAAGTAGTTGCCGATCAATTGCAGCCCGACCGGCAGGCCGTCGATCTCGCCGGCCGGCAGCGACATCGCCGGCAGCCCCGCGAGGTTCGCGGCGATGGTGTAGATATCCGACAGGTACATGCTGACCGGGTCGGCCTTGGCACCCAGCGCGAACGGCAGCTCCGGGGTGGTCGGCGCCAGCAGCACGTCGACGTCCTCGAAGGCGCGGCGGAAGTCGTCGGCGATGATGCGCCGGACCTTCTGCGCCTTCAGGTAGTAGGCGTCGTAGTACCCGGCGGACAGCACGTAGGTACCGACCATGATGCGGCGCTTCACCTCGTCGCCAAAGCCCTCCCCGCGCGAGCGGGTGTAGAGGTCCATCAGGTCCTCGGGATTCTCGCAGCGGTAGCCGTAGCGCACGCCGTCGAAGCGCGCGAGGTTGGAGGAGCACTCGGCCGGGGCGACCACGTAATAGGCCGGCACCGACAGGTGGCTGTTCGGCAGGCCGACCTCGCGCACCTCGGCGCCGCGGCCCTTGAGCACCTCGATGGCGGCGTCGATCACGCCCCGCACGCGCTCGTCCAGACCGGCCTCGCCGAAGAATTCCGTCGGCAGGCCGATGCGCAGGCCCTTCAGGTCCTGTTCCAGTCCGGCGGTAAAGTCCTCTTCCGGGCGCTCGACGCTGGTCGAGTCGCGTTCGTCGAAGCCGGCCATGGCGTTCAGCATCCGCCCGCAGTCCTCGGCAGTCGCGGCCATCGGGCCACCCTGGTCGAGACTGGAGGCGAAGGCGATCATGCCGTAGCGCGAGACGCGGCCGTAGGTCGGCTTGAGCCCGGTGATGCCACAGAATGCTGCCGGCTGGCGAATCGAACCGCCGGTGTCGGTGCCCGTGGCACCCGGCACCAGGCGCGCCCCCACCGCGGCGGCGGAGCCGCCGGAGGAACCACCCGGGACGCGTTCGGTATCCCAGGGGTTGCGAACGGGACCATAGAAACTCGTCTCGTTGGACGAGCCCATCGCGAATTCGTCCATGTTGGTCTTGCCCAGCATCACCGCACCGGCGGCATTCATGCGCTCGACGACGGTGGCGTTGTAGGGCGAGACGAACGGATCCAGCATGCGCGAACCGCAGGAGGTGCGCACACCCTCGGTACAGAAGATGTCCTTCTGCGCGACCGGCACGCCCAGCAGCGGGGTCTTTTCACCCTTCGCCAGGCGCGCATCGGCGGCATCGGCCTGCGCCAGCGCCTGCTCGGCGGTCACGGTGATGAAGCTGTTCAACTGCGGATCGAGACGCTCGATCCGGTCCAGATACAGCTGGGTCAATTCGCGCGAGCTGATCTCGCGGGCCTGGAGCTTGCGCACCCAGCCGGACAGGGTTTCCTGGGCCATGGTTTCGGGGACTCTTGCTGGCTAGAAGCGTGACGGGTTCAACAGAACGGCGACGGCGCGGATCATTCGATGACGCGCGGGACCAAGTACAGACCACCCTCGACAGCCGGGGCGATGGCCTGGAAGACCTCGCGCCGATCCGGCTCGGTCACCGCATCCGGGCGCAGGCGCTGCTCGGCGTCCAGCGGGTGGGCCATCGGCTCGACACCCTCGATGGCCGCACCATCCAGTTGTTCGACAAAGTCAAAGATGTCGCTCAGCCCACCCGCGAAATCCCGGGCCTGGTCATCGTTCATGGCCAGACGGGAGAGATGGGCGATGCGCCGGACTTCGGAGGTATCGACGGACATGGCGGCGTGGGTCCTGTAGCGTTCGGATTCATTGGGCGAAACGGAGCGCAAACTTACCACAAAGCCGTTGTTGCCCAAACCCCGGGCGCTTGCTAGAGTCGACGGCTTTCCCGCCCGCCCACTCAAGCAGGTTTCTTCTTCATGTTCAAACGCCTTCTGGGGTTGTTCTCCAACGACATCTCCATCGATCTCGGCACCGCCAACACCCTCATCTATATGCGCGGCCAGGGCATTGTCCTGAACGAACCCTCCGTGGTCGCGATTCGTCAGGACCGCGGCCCGGGCGGCCCGCGCTCCATCGAGGCCGTAGGGATCGAGGCCAAGAAGATGCTCGGCCGCACACCGGAGCACGTGGTGACGGTGCGCCCGATGAAGGATGGCGTCATCGCCGACTTCACCACGACCGAAAAGATGCTGCAGTACTTCATCAAGAAGGTGCACGAGCGGCGGATCTTCCGCCCCAGCCCGCGCGTGCTGGTCTGCGTGCCCTGCGGCGCCACCCAGGTGGAACGCCGCGCGATCCGCGAATCCGCCTTCGGCGCCGGGGCGCGCAAGGTCTATCTGCTGCAGGAGCCCGTGGCCGCAGCCATCGGCGCCGGCATCCCGCTGGACGAGGCGGTCGGCTCCATGGTGCTGGATATCGGCGGCGGGACCTCCGAAGTCGCGGTGCTGTCGATGAACGGCATTGTCTATTCCGAATCCGTGCGCATCGGCGGCGACACCTTCGACGAGGCCATCATGGCCTATGTACGCCGCAACTACGGCGTACTGATCGGCGAGGCCACCGCCGAACGCATCAAGCACACCGTCGGCTCGGCCTATCCGGGCAAGGAACTGCTCGAGATCGAGGTCAAGGGCCGCAACCTGGCCGAGGGCGTGCCGCGCTCGTTCACCCTGAACTCGAACGAGATCCTGGAAGCCTTGCAGGATCCGCTGTACGGCATCGTCTCTGCCGTACGCACCGCCCTGGAGCAGACCCCGCCGGAACTCGGCGCGGACGTCGCCGAGCGCGGCATTGTGCTGACCGGCGGCTCCGCCCTGCTGCAGCAGCTGGACCGGTTGATCATGGAAGAGACCGGCATCCCGGTGGTCATCGCCGACGACCCGCTGACCTGCGTCGCCCGCGGCGGCGGCCGGGTGCTGGAGATGCTCGACGAGAAACGGGTCGACTTCCTCGCAATGGAATAAGGCCGGACCACCCCGCCCGCGTCGCCACGGCGCGGGTCTGGTTCGGGTTACACTCCGGGCCGCAACAGGTCGGCAAAGCCGCACGGGACGGGGTTCCGCAGCGGCTTTGCCTTGTCGACGCGATCCGGAACCGGAGGTCACGCCATCAGCAAGCCGCTGTTCAGACTGGGTGTCTCGCCCACTCTGCGCCTGCTCGCGGTGATCCTGCTGGGCCTGGCGCTGATGGCGCTGGATCACCGCGTCAACGAACTGCAGTTTGTCCGCGGCGCCCTGGCCACCGTCACCTACCCGCTGCAGGTCGCGGTGGACGCACCGGTCCGCGCGGTCAGCCGGGTGTTCGAGTCGTTCACCAGCCGCGAAGACCTGATCACCGAGAACCGCATCCTGCGCAGCGAGAATGCCGAGCTGCGCGCGCGTCAGCTGCGCTTCGAGGCCCTGCAGCTGGAGAACGACCGCCTGCGCGCCCTGCTGAATACCGCCGAGCAGGCCGAAGAGCGGGTCGAGATCGCCAAGCTGCTGGCCGTGGATCTCGACCCCTTTCGCCAGCAGATCGTGCTCAACAAGGGGCGCAATGACGATGTCTATGCCGGCCAGCCGGTCATCAATGCCGACGGCGTGATTGGCCAGGTCCTGTCGACCCGCCTGACCAGCTCGATCGCTCTGCTGATCTCCGACCCCAGCCACGCGCTGCCGGTACTGAGCGCACGCACCGGGCTGCGCGGTCTGGTGGTCGGCACCGGCAACCCGCAACGCCTGGAGATGCGCCACGTTCCGCTGCAGGAGGATGTGGAGCCCGGCGACCTGCTGCTGACCTCCGGGCTGGGCGGCCGTTTCCCGGCCGACTACCCAGTGGCCCGGGTCACCTCGGTCGAGCGGCCACAGGGCCAACCATTCCTGAGCATCGAGGCCGAACCGCTGGCGGCCCTGGACCGCTCCCGCGAGGTCCTGTTGCTGTGGACCGACGGCGCCGTTTCAGCGATCGCTCCGCTCAATCTGGACAACGACCTGGAGGCGGCTCCGAACGCGCTCGAATCAGAACCGGCCGAAGGGACACCGTGACCCGTGCCATCGGCATCCCCTGGCCGGTGGCGCTGACCCTGCTGGCAGCTCTGGCCCTCGCCATCGTGCCGGTCCCGGATATCCTGCGCCCGGCGCGCCCGGAGTGGCTGGCGCTCATCCTGATCTACTGGGCCATGGCCTTCCCGTCGCGCATCGGCATCCTGACCGCCTTCGTCGCCGGCCTGTTGCTGGACACCCTGCAGGGCCAGCTGCTGGGACAGAACGCCATCGCCCTGGCAGTGGTCATCTACATCGTGCTGCAGATCCACCCGCGCCTGCGGGTCTATCCGGTCTGGCAACAGATGATGGTGGTCGCCATCCTGATGGCCCTGTTCAAGCTTCTGGCCCTGTGGCCACAGGGCATCACCGGATTTCCGCCGGGCAGCCTCTGGTACTGGGCGCCGGTCCTCACCAGCGCCCTGGTCTGGCCCCTGATCTTCTCCCTGCTGCGCGACCTGCGTCGGCGCTGGCTGCTGCACCTCACCTGAGGAAAACGCCGACCCCATCCCGGTCGAAGCAAACCGGGACTGTCACGCATACTGTGTCCGAACCGAAACAAGGAGCCTTGCATGGACCCGAACAAGCAAACCGAGATCGAAGCCGCCGTGTTGCGCCGCCTGCTGCAGCACCTGGACGAACGCAAGGACGTGCAGAACATTGACCTGATGAACCTGGCCGGCTTCTGCCGCAACTGCCTGTCCAAGTGGTACGTGGCCGCCGCCGAAGAACGCGGCGAGTCCATCGACTACGAGAGCGCCCGCGAGATCGTCTACGGCATGCCCTACAGCGAGTGGAAGGAGCGCTACCAGAAGGAGGCGACGCCGGAGCAGAAGGCGGCCTTCGAGGCCAGCCAGAAATCGCCCCATGCATGATCACGGCCTGATCGAGACCCCGGAGGCCCTGCAGGGCTTCCTCGACACCATCGCCGGGACCGACTGGATCGCGCTGGATACGGAGTTCATGCGCGAGAAGACCTACTACCCGCGCCTGTGCCTGATCCAGCTGGCAACTCTGGACCAGATCGCCTGCGTCGACCCGCTGCAACTCGACATCAAGCTGCTGGAACCCCTGCTGTTCGATGCCGGCGTAACCAAGGTCTTCCACTCGGCCTCGCAGGATCTCGAGGTCCTGTATCGCGAACTCGGACGCGTGCCCGCCCCGGTGTTCGACACCCAGATCGCTGCCAGCATGCTCGGCCACGGCGAGCAGATCGGCTACGCCAACCTGGTCAAGGCGATCCTCGATCGCGACCTCGACAAGAGCCAGACCCGCACCGACTGGGCACGCCGCCCCCTGAGCAAGGAACAGATCCTTTACGCCGCCGATGACGTACGCTTCCTGGCCACGGTGTTCATGCGCCTGCTGCACGAACTGGAAAGCCATGACCGCATGCACTGGCTGCGCCCGGAGATGGAGGCCCTGAGCGACCCGGGCCTGTACGAACCAAACCCCGAGGCGGCCTGGCAGCGGGTCTCCGGGGCCAAGCGGCTCAAGCCGCGCGAGCGCGGCGTACTCAAGGCCGTGGCCGCCTGGCGCGAACGCGCGGCGCAGGCGAGCGACCGCCCGCGCCGATGGATCCTGGCCGACGACATCCTGATCGATATCGCCCGGCGCACGCCGGAGGACGCCGCCGCCCTGCACCAATTGCGCGGCTTCCCTGACGGCATGAAGCCGCCACGTCAGGAAGAGCTGCTGGAGGCGATCCGCGAAGGCCAGGCCCTGCCCCGCGAGGAATGGCCACAACTACCGGACAAGGCCAAGCTGACCGAGGCGGAAGAGGTCCTGGCGGACATCGGCATGGCCCTGCTGCGCGAGTGCGCGCGACGCAACCAGATCACCGCCGGCGCGATTGCGCAGCGCAAGGACGTCATCGAACTCCTGAAGGGCGACGGCACGAGCGGCCGCTTGGGCAGCGGCTGGCGTCACGAGATCGCCGGAAAGACCATCGCCCGCTGGTTTGCGGGCGATGGTGAGCTGACACGTACGGAGGAAGGGCTGCAGATCCGCCCGTAACCGCCGTCCTGGCGGATCTGCAGCGGTAGCGTCAGGCGGCCTTGTAGATCCCGCGGCGCGGCGAGGTCAGGCGACCCTGGCGCTTCAGGTAGGCCAGGGTCTGGCTGATGTTCTTGGTATCCAGGCCGGCCTTCTCGGCCTGTGCCTTGATCTCCTTGATCCCCATCTCCGGCTGGGTGGCGACGATATCGCAAAGCTTCTGGCTGATGGACTCGCCACCGGCCCGGCGCCCGCGACGTCCGCCGCCCGCGGTACGACCCACGCGCCCGCCCAGTTCACGGATCTGGCGCTCGAGCTCGCCGAGTTCCTTGCGATGCCGTGCCACCATCTCCTTGCGCTTTTCCATCAGCTTCTCGCGCTTCTCGCGGCGTTCGGCTTCCTTGCCCTCGGCTTCTTCCTTTTCCCGCTGGCGCGCGAGGGCGTACAGTTCTTCGGCCGACAGATCGGAGGCCTTCTTGTTATCCATGCTCATACAGAACTCCCGGGGTTTCGAGTAGAGTTGAAAAGATGAAATCCGCAGCAGAAAAAACCAAAGTCCAGTCTGGGACCTGCCGAGATGGACAATATGATAACTCACGCGGAGGATTACAAGATCCCGCGGGGACCTTATCCGATGAAAAGAAGAAACGAATTCTCGAAAAGGCCCGCGAACTTTACAACCAATCGGGATCGAAGGGAGAAGTCCCCGAGGTGTGTTTCAACCTGAAAGGGCGCGCAGCGGGCCAATGGCGGATGACGGGAGGACAAGAGCAGCTGCGCTTCAACCCGCAGGCCTTTGTTCTTGACTGGGACGCCCACTTCCCCGCCACCGTGGCACACGAAATCGCCCACTCGCTCGTGTATCGCGATCATGGGCCGCGCGGCGCGCGCCCCCACGGTCCCGAGTGGCAGGCCCGCATGCGGGCGTTCGGTTGCGAACCCCGGGTCACACATGACACGCCCCTGTCCGGGCGCAAAATGAAAACCCACGACTACGCCTGCGACTGCCGACACCACCTGCTCAGCGCCCGACGGCACCACCTGATTCAACGCAAGCATTACCGCTATCAGTGCCGGCAGTGCGGGGCAACGCTAAGGCCCGGGAAGAACACCAGGGGAGCGGCTGATTAGTCTGCCGGTTTACGCACGGATCCACTCTGCTCGCGGCCTCGCCCTCGTGAACACTCCGCAATCGAGCGAGACACGCAAACCGGCGCCCCAAACAATCGGTTCATCGAACTCTCGACAAACCGGCCCGAACAAACAAGGCATCGGTCACACGGGGAGTGTGTTGAGAATGCAGCTGCCACACCGCAGCCGTCCCTGTTCGAAATAGCCAGGGAAACGCTGATTAATTCGCACGTCCGCGTTCCAGACAGTGCTCGATCGCGCTGACCGCCTCCCCCACAGCTCCACGCCCCGAGTCCACAACTCCACGGCCCGCCTCCCCCATCGCTCGGCGTGCATCCGGCGACTTCAGCAGACGCACCAGCTCGCAGGCCACCCCATGGGCATCCTGCGCCCGGTGCAAGGCCCCGACCGCCTCCATCCGCGCCACAACGGATTCGAAGTGTTCGGTACTCGGGCCGGTCACTACCGGGAGACCCAACGCCGCCGGTTCCAGCACGTTCTGACCACCAAGCGGGACCAGGCTGCCCCCCACAAATGCGGCGTCCCCGGCCCCGAGGTAGAGACCCACCTCGCCGATGGAATCGCCGATCAGCACATCCACCGGCCCGGTCGGCCCGTCGCTTCGCCGCCCGGTCCGAAAACCTGCGGCGCGCGCAGCCTCGAATGCAGGCTCGAACCGCTCCCGATGGCGGGGCACCCACACCAGCACCGCGTCCGGAAACTCGGCGCGCAACAGTCGGTGAATCGACAGCACCGCCGCGTCCTCGCCCTCTCGGGTACTCACCGCAACCCAGACCGGCGCCGCCCCAGCGAACTCCTGCCGGAAGGCCGCGCCCTGTTCATGGCCGGGTGGCAGTTCCCGGTCGAATTTGAGATTGCCTCCGACCCGGAGGCGCTCAGCCGGAGCCCCGAGATCAAGAAATGCCCGCGCGGCACTCTCGTCCTGGACGAGCAGGACCCCCAGCCGCGCCAGCGTCTCGGCCACCAGCGGCTGCAGTCGGCGATAGCGCCTGGAGGACCGCGGCGACATTCGCGCGCTGGCCAGGAGCAGGGGCACACCCGCGCGCTCGCAGCCACGATAGAGATTGGGCCATAACTCGGTTTCGAACATCACCGCCACGGCCGGGCGGGCGCGATGAAGAAAGCGCCGGACCGCCCCCGGGAGATCCAGCGGCAGGAAGCGGTGGCTCACGGCATCCCCCAGAGCCGCCGTCACCCGCATCGCACCCTCGGGCGTAGTGGTCGTGACCAGCAGGTGACGTCCCGGGTGTTTCTCCTGCAGCGCTCGCGCCAGGGGCAGGGCCGCCTCCACCTCACCCACCGAGGCCGCATGCAGCCAGATCGCGCCGGGCGGCTCGGGCTCACCCAACCCAATCCATTCGCGCCAGCGGTCTGCCGGCACACCGCTGGCCCGCGCCCGCCGGACCAGCCGCGTTAGCAACACGGGAACAGCCAGGCGCAACAGGGTGGTGTACAGCGCGTGGCGCATCGCGAACTACTCCGGGCGCTCAGGGAGACATGGATCCACATGCACGCTCAGTCGAGCCACGCAATCGCCTCGGGCAGGGTGCGGATGCGTGCCACGCCTGGCTCATCGGGCAGAGATTCCGCGCCCTCCGGATCGAACAACAGTCGCGTCCCGACCCCGGCCCGCCGCGCGGCCTCGAGATCGGATGGGCGATCACCAATCAGCACCGAACCGGCCAGGTCGAGCCCCAGATCGTCTCGCGCACGCAGCAACATCCCCGGGGCCGGCTTGCGATCAGTGCAGTCCTTCCGGTACTCGGGAAGCGCATCGCGCGAATGATGGGGGCAGTGATAGACGGCGTCGATCCGCCCTTCGTTTTCGGCAAACCGGCCCCGCATCCACTCGCTGAGGTGTCGGAACGCATGCTCGTCGTAATAGCCGCGCCCAATACCCGACTGATTGGTCACCACCACCACGGCCCACTGGCGGGCGCGGGCCGCTGCAACCAGCTCGAAAATCCCTGGGACAAAATCAACCTGCTCGGGGCGGTGCACGTAGCCATGGTCGACATTGATCACCCCGTCGCGGTCGAGAAACAGGGCGCGCGCACTCACGCCGACCCCGAACGTTCCTGATCGGTCACCAGCGCATCCTCGACGATCCCGCACAACAGATGCCCGATCAGCCCGTGGACCTCCTGAACCCGCGCGGTAGCGGCATCGGGCACCCGCAGCACATGATCTGCGGGATGCGTCTCCGGCAGCCCCTTCTCGCCGGTCAGGGCAACCGTAACCAGCCCACGCTTGCGCGCCATCCCGATGGCCTCGAGCACATTGGGCGAATGCCCGGATGTGCTGATCCCGACGAATACATCACCCGGCTGCCCCAGCGCCTCGACCTGACGCGAGAACACATGCTCGTATCCAAAATCGTTCCCGATCGCCGTCAGCACCGAGGTGTCGGTCGTCAACGCGATCGCCGCCGCCCCCGGGCGCACCGCCCGATAACGACAGACAATCTCCGCCGCAATGTGCTGCGCATCCGCCGCGCTGCCACCATTGCCCGCCAGCAGCACCTTGCCGCCGTCGCGGATGCACTGCAGCCAGCGCTGCCCAACCGTCTCGACCTCGGCAACAAACGCCCGGTCCTCCGCCAGCCGCCCGAACAGCCGGCTGGCCGCCGTGAGCTCCTCGATGATTCCTTCCCGCACTTGCGCTCTCCGCCAGGGAAACACTGAACAATGTAAATGGTCAGCGGGGCACGCCCGCCGATGCCGGGCAAAGTACACCGCGTATCCTTGAGGCCACAAGCAACCGCACGTCGCGGTATCACAGGGCCATGTACAATTTGGGAATGTCTCTCAGCGCCAGTCCGAGTTTCGTGCCACCCGCAAGCCACATGCCGGGCAGCCTTGCCCCATGTTCCGCAGCCCCTGCCGCCCAGCAAGCCCCGGGCGCGACCGGGGGTGCTTTCGTGCTGGCCGGGAGATCATGTTGAGTTCAAGCGGCGCCCACGTCCCGGCTGTCCTGGTCATCGGCCCGGCCTGGGTGGGTGACATGGTGATGGCCCAGAGCCTGTTCATGACGCTCAAGCAACGCGAACCCGCACCCGCTGTGGACGTGATTGCGCCCGCGTGGAGCCTGCCGATTCTGGAGCGCATGCCCGAGGTGCGCCGTCCCATTCCGTTGCCTGTGGGCCACGGGGAGCTTGCACTCGGCCGGCGCTGGCATCTAGGGCGGTCACTACGGGACGCGAACTATCAGCAGGCGATCGTACTGCCGCGTTCAGCAAAGGCGGCAGTACCGGCCTTCGCCAGTGGGGTACCCCGACGGACCGGTTACCGCGGCGAGTTCCGCTACGGCCTGCTCAACGACATCCGCCCACTGGACCGTCAGCGCCTGTATCGAACGGTCGATCGGTTCGTCGCGCTCGCGCACGCCCCGGATGCACCACAACCACCCCCGATTCCGGAACCCAGGCTGGTGATCTCCGAACGCGGTCGGGACGAGGCACGCATTGCACTGGGACTGGGCAACCAGGAGGCACCGGTTCTGGCACTCTGCCCCGGCGCGGAGTACGGCCCCTCCAAGCGCTGGCCCGCCGAGCACTATGCAGAAATTGCTCGGGCCCGCCTGGCAGCAGGCTGGCAGGTCTGGCTGTTCGGTTCACGGAAGGACCGTCCAGTGACCCAGGCGATTGCCGAGGCCGCCCCGGGCTGCGCAGACCTGGCCGGGCGCACGCAGCTGGGCCAGGCGATTGACCTGCTTGCCTGCGCAGACCTGGTCATCACCAATGACTCGGGGCTCATGCACATTGCGGCGGCCACCGGCCGCCCGGTGATCGCTGTCTACGGGGCCTCCGACCCTGGCTACACGCCGCCGCTAACCCCCCGCCGGCGCATCCTGCATCTAGGTCTGGAATGCAGCCCCTGCTTTCAGCGCGAGTGCCCCCTGGGGCATTTGAACTGCCTGCGCAAGCTGGCGCCCGAGCAGGTACTGGAGGCCGCCGACGCCCTGCATGCGGAGAGGCACTGATGCATCTGGCATTCGTGTTGTTCAAGTACTTCCCGCATGGCGGGCTGCAGCGCAACTTCCACCGCATCACCGAGCTTGCCCTGGAGCGCGGCCATCAGATCGACGTATTCACACTCGCATGGGAGGGCTGGACCCCGGAGCACCCGCACCTGAAGCTGCATGTACTGCGGGTGCCTGGCTGGCGCAACCACACACGCTATCGCCATTTCGCCCGCCGCGTTCAATCGGAGGTCCAGGCACTACAGCCCGATCGCGTCGTCGGGTTCAACAAGCTGCCCGGGCTGGATGTATACTACAACGCAGACCCCTGCTTCATCGAGCGGGCGCAGGCTCGCAGCCAGTTTTATCGCCTCTCCGGGCGCTACCGCGTACATGCGGCCCTTGAGCGGGCGGTCTTTCGCACCGAGGCGAACAACCACATCCTGCTGCTATCCGAGGCCGAGAAGCCCCTGTTCCAGCGCTGGCATGCGACTCCCGAGGACCGCTTCCACCTGATGCCACCGTATGTCTCGGCTGACCGCTTCGCCAATGCCGACAGCCCGCAACGAAGGCACGCTCTTCGCAAACAGCTCGGCCTGGGGGACGACTCGCTCATGCTCCTGATGGTTGGGTCGGACTTCCGACGCAAGGGTGTGGACCGCAGCATCCGGGCGCTGGCCGCACTGCCGGACGGCTTGCGGGAACAGGCATCGCTATACGTACTGGGCAAGGGGCGCGCGGCCCCACTGATGCGCCTGGCCCGAAGTCTCGGTGTCTCGAGGCAGGTGCATTTCCTGCAGGGCCGCGACGACGTGGCCGACTTCCTGTTTGCAGCCGACCTGCTTCTGCACCCCGCCTACCAGGAGAACACCGGGACCGCGATCGTCGAGGCGATCGCGGCAGGTCTGCCCGCCCTGGTTACAGCCAATTGCGGATACGCCTTCCACATCGAGTGCGCCAACTGTGGTGAGGTGCTGACCACGCCGTTCGAGCAGCCCATGATGGACGCCGCCCTGGCCCGCATGCTGAGCCAGCCCAAACTGCAGGCCTGGCGTGATGCGGCCCTGCGCTACAGCGTTCGCACCGAACTCGGCGCACGCGCCGAGCACGCGCTGCGGGTCATCGAAGGCCCCCGCTATGGCGAGGTGGCGGCATGAGTGTGCTCCGGCGCAATGAACTGGTGATGGACGATGCCTTACACGCGGCGTTAACCGCACGCTACGGCCCGGGAGACCCCTTCGAGCAGGCCATGGCGCTGGATGGCGAGGTCGTCCGCAACGTCGACGGGCGGCGCACTTTCCGTTTCGAACTGGGCGGGCAGCCCTACTTCGCCAAGGTGCACAACGGCATGCCGTGGCGACGCATCCTGCGCAAGCTGAGCCAGTTCCGCATCCCGGTGCTGGGTGCCGAACCCGAATGGCGTGCAATCCACCGGCTGCGGAAGCTGGAGATCCCGACCACGCCACCGGTCGCATTCGGCATCCGGCGTGGACTGAACCTGGCACGGGAACGCTCGTTCGTGATTACCCGCGACCTGGGGCGCACCCGCACCCTGGAACAGGAATGCCTGAGCTGGCCCGAACAACCACCGGCCTTCGCCTTTCGCCTGCAGTTGATCCGAGAGGTCGCCCGCATTGCCCGCACCCTACACGGGAGCGGCATGAATCACCGCGACTTCTACCTGTGCCACTTCCGACTCGACCTGAACTCGAACGAGAACGCCATCCGGTCCGGCCGCATCCCGCCGCGCCTGCACCTGATGGATCTGCACCGCGTTCAGTTCCACGCCCGCCTGCCGGCCCGCGCGCAAATCAAGGATCTCGGAGGTCTGTACTTCTCCGCCATGGATATCGGCCTCAAGCCACGAGATATCCTCCGTTTCATGCGCCTCTATCATGGCACCAGACTCCGTGCCACCTTGCTGGAAAGACACACGCTCTGGGCTCGGGTGGCACAGCGAGCCCGAACGCAATACCGCAAAGAACACGGGCGCCTCCCATGTCATGGCTGATGCAATGGCTCGCAGGCATCGGGCGAGGTTCAAGCGTGAAAGGAGTCGCCCCTCTTGACGAAGACCTGAAGAACGCCGGCCTCACCCTCCTGGAAAACCAACCAAAGGCGGGCTGGACCGTCCTGGACAGCTCGGCGCAGGCCCGCGTCGCGCGCGGCCAGTGGCAAAGTCAGGCAGTTGTAATAAAGGTCTTTCTTCCAAGGGGGCCATGGGAATCCGTCAAGTCCATCGGCCGGGGCAGTCGCGGCATGCGGGCCATTCGGCATGGGCGCCAAATGAGTGAAGATGGTTTCGATACACCACGCGCACTCGCCTATGGCTGGATCGGGGTGAACGAGTGCCTGGTAATGGAGGACATCAATGGGGCCAGCCTTTCACACCTGATCACTTCCCGCCATGGGGAACCGTTCCTGGCCATTGCGGACCGTCATCTTGTTCACCGCCGACTCGCAGAAACCGTTGCTCACCTCCATGAGTCCGGATGGACCCATGGCGACCTCCGACTTGGGAATATCCTCGTGTCACCCCCCTCCGCAACCGGACGGTTGGTGTTCCTGGACAACGAAAGAAGCAAAAAACATGGCAGACCATGTGACGGCCAGAAAAACCTGGTCCAACTCAACATGACTCATCCGTCTTTTCTGCCTCGAACCAGTCGTGTTCGGTTTCTGAGCCACTATGCAACACAGCGCGGCATGGGGCGGGTCGCATTCCGCCACCTTGCTATTCGGATTGCCCAGGCAACCGAGGCGCGCCACCAGGAACGGCTGCGACGTGGTGGTTCCAAAGCGCGTTTTTCAGCCAAATAGCAATGAACTCGAACAGCCAAAGCATCCGGCTAACTTCCGGGTTTTGCGGTGCCGGCAATCCCGACCACCCTGTCGTGAAAGCGCTCCAGGCGGGGCACCCCGTACTCGACGGGGCTCGGCGCGAATGCCTGAAGACCAATGCCCAGGCCGAGAGCGGGCTCCTTTTCTCGGACTTCTCGCCCGACCCTGTCTTTTACAAGCGGTATCCATCCCGATGGAGAAACCGGATTCTTGGGCATCTTGGCATTCGCTCCCGTGCCCGCCGGGTTTGGGAGTTCTCGACCTACCTGAAAGGACATAACGCGCCGGTTGCCACACCTCTGGCCTACCTGGACGGCTCGGCGGAAAGCTGGTTCTTCTGCGAAGCTCTGCCCCAACACCCAAGCCTGAATCAATGGCTAGAAGACGATGCGCTACCGGACGCGGCCCTACTCAGTGAACAGGCCGCTCAAGCGATCGCCACGTTGCACAACGCGGGGGTTGTACACCGTGATTTCAAGTGGGGAAACGTGCTGTTCTCAGCCACAGGAGACCTCATCATCGCCGACCTGGATGGCGCGCGGTTCCATCACCAGCCGCGCCGGGCGGATCTCGCCCGCGACTTGGCCCGTTTCTCCGTTAACGGGCTCGAGGTTGGCCTGACGCAAAGCTGGGCGCGGTCCTTCATCGGCCGTTATTGCAAGATTCGCGGCATTCCCGTTGAACGGCTTCTTCCCGCGGTCGCCCGCTCCGTCACCGTCATTAGCAAACGGCACCAGAAGCGCTATCGTCGCCCCCCTGTCAGCCTGACCTGAGCTTTGGACATCGAAGTGAAAAACCAAGATCGACTTGTACAACTCATGCTGGATCGGCACCTGGGAAATTTTCTCGTCGCCACACCGGTCCTCTCTGCTCTGGCCCAACACGAGAAAAATCTCATCGTCATTCATGAACCTCACGCCGAACTCGCGAAACGGATCCCAACGCTAAAGGGCCCGATTGTCACACTGCCCAGAACGGGCAGCCCGGCAAGGGACTTCATCGGATTCATCAAGCTACTCCATACAGTCCGCTCCACAAGACCCACGATTGCCCTCGATTTCGGCGGCAGCGGCAGCGGGGGCTGGCTCGGAGCCATGAGTGGCGCCCCACGGCGAATCTGTCGAGACAGCGCACCGTATGCTCGGCGCTTCAGTGAGCACGTAGCAAAGCCAGAGGGGATGCAACACCGCATCGAAATCTACGGCGCCATAGGGCGAGCTGTCGTACCCGAACTGGAATGGGGATGGCCCAAGCTTGAGCCACTGTCTTCTGACCACGCAAACCTTGAAGAGACTCTGCGTGCGCACGAAATAGACTCGGAGCGCCCGATGATCTGCCTGCATGTAGCCGGAGGGAAGGAATACAAGCACTGGCCGTTGCCGAAATATGCTCAGGTAATCAACACATTACGCCGCGAAGGGAAACAGCCCATTCTGATCGGTGCGGGGCCTGACCGCACAGCGGCGCAGGAGGTTCAGGCTCTGTGCGAGGACCCGCCGGTCAACCTGGTGCAGCGACTGGGCATTGGAAGCCTCATCGCTCTCTTCGAGCGCGCGTCTCTTTTCATTGGCAACGACAGTGGCCCCATGCACATGGCTGCCGCAACGGGCACACCGATTGTTGCGTTGTTCGGGCCGACGGATCCCGTCCGCTGGGGCCCTCTAACCAACCGGGCCCTGATCGTTCGCGGCACGGAACATATACCGCCGGAACAAGGAAAGAAGAAGTTTGCCGACGGTCGCCGAATGGACAGCGTCCAGGTCGATGACGTGGTGAACGCCATTCGCCTCTCCGAGAAGCGCTTTGCAAAGTAGCTGGAAGAACCTTAAGTCCTTCGACCAAGCGCGTGGCCACCACTCACCAAATTCTCTCGTAGCGGCTCTTGTACCGCGCGTCGAATGCCGGGCAGGTATTTTCGCTGGATCAACCTGGCTGCCCGCGGCCAGACCCGTGGAATCCGTGAGGCGTGAGCCAGCCCCAGGGTGCAATACACTCTTCTGCGAAACGCCACCCCCCGAAAGGTGCGAAACGGAATGGCCGCCAGCCGAGAACTCTCTTCTCGAACTCCCTCCAGAAAGGCTCGCTGAGCTTCCACCGGATCCCCTTCCTCCAGATGAACTAGCGGATCCAGAAGCAAACGCCGGTACAGGTACCCCAGCAGGCGGTGGCCAGCGAGAGTTCGACGCCAGAGGGGTTCAGCGAATGCGGCCGCATAATCCAGGTGCATCGCACGGCCGCGGCTGACATCGAAGAGCACATTGTCCATATTGCGGTCCTTCATTCCCGCAATGAAGGCTGCTGGAAGCGATTGCCCCAGGCCATAAAACAGCTTCTCTCGTTCAGGGCCGCCAGGCTCCCGATCGACAATGGCAGCGACGGACTTTGCGGGGCTGTAAGGCATGGCCACCCAGCCAGCATCGATCACCTGAACCGGGAAAGCGGGCACTCCCAGCGCGGAGAGCACCTCGCTAACGGTGACCTCCTTGTCCGCATCAACTGTGCTCTTGACCACCAGGGTCTCCTGGCCGGCTCGCACCAGAAATACCTCGCGAACCAGCCGCTCCACCTGAATAGCCGGAGTACGGAGTTGCTCGGACAGCCGATCGCGAACGCCAGATGGTAGACTCTGCGTTCGATCCATTCGCGTTGACGATTGCACGTTCTCTCCCAATAACGACCTCGCTGCCCCGGCACCCCCCGCAAGAGCGCGCGGATTACAGCGGGCCACAAGCCACTACATGATGTCATGACCGATACACCAGAAGAGCGGCCCCTCGCCAACCAGCATATCCTCATCGTGCTGGAGAAAAAGGGCCATGTGGGTGCCAACGTCCGAGAACACTTTCGCGTCTACCGCGAGGCAGGCGCCCGCCTCACTCTGTGTTTCTTGACCGGCGACGGCTCGGAGTACCAGTCCGACTGCCCGGATGACAACGTTACCGGACTGCGTCTCAGCGACAAGGCAACCAGACGGAACCGAATCGCAACCGCATGGCGCCTGGCGCGAGTCCTGCGAAGGGACCGACCAGACGTCATGATTGGGGATCAGTACAAATGCGTCGCGAGTCTGCTACTTGCCAGCGTCATCGCTCGCCATGGCCGCCCGATCTACGCACTGCTGCGCGGATACTATGCAACGGATTCCAGAAGCCGTCGGCGCTACTACCAAGCATTCCGCAAGCGCCTCACGGGCATACTGACCTTGACCGTCGCACAGAGAGACCGCTTCATCGCGAACATGCCATGGTATCCAACAGACAGAATCTCCGTGGTCCATAACTATATCGACGCCCACCGCCTGCGCACGACAATGCTGCCCAGGACAGAAGCACGCGCAAGACTCGGACTGGATCAAGACCAGTTCGTCTTCGGCTGTGTGGCGCGTTTTGACAGCTACAAACGCATCACTGATCTACTAAAGGCCTTTGCGAAGCTGCAGACACAAGGCGCCGCCCAAGCGCAACTCGTCATAATAGGCGACGGGAAAGAGCGCGCAGCTCTTCATGCCGAGACCAGAGATCTGGGTATTCATTCACGCACCCTGTTCACAGGCTTTTTAGCAGGTGCCAACCGATACATGCAGGCATTCGACGTATTCGTTCTGCCGTCCGAAGGTGACAACTTCGCCAGGGTCTTCCTCGAAGCGATGGCGGCCGAGATCCCTGTCGTAGGGGTACGCGGCGGCGGAACACCCGAAGTCCTCGGAACGACCGGCTACATCGCCCCTCCCCGCGATCCGGCCGCGCTGTCCGAGGTCCTCGACCAACTCATCCGCCTTTCTCCGGATGAGCGATGCGCTGCTGGGCGGAAGGGGCGGGAGGAGTCGGAGATCCGATTCACGCGGGAGAGGCTCCGACATCAGCTACTCGGCGCCCTGAGCGGGAGCATGATGCAAGCTCGAACGCTTCAGCCTGATGGCATGTAGATGCCTGTCGATCACTTGTGCCTGCGCCTGCGCCTGACCCAGCGATGAAACCTTCTGAAAAAGGGCCGCAAGGGCCTGACCAATACCCCGAGCGTGTGGGGATCGTATTTGCCCACATGCGCCACCTTTACGGCGCCGGTGGAGGGCTCGAACGAAATCGCTGGAACCTCGCCAACGAGTTTCTCCGCATGGGCATCAAGGTGGACTTGCTGGTGTTGAATCCGGACGGGCTGGAACACCTTGCCGACCAACCCGATCGGCATGCCATTCGTCTGCGGCGCGAACACCCAATAGCAACGCGCATCCGCGCGCTCAACAGCGCGCCCGATACCTGGAAGGAATTACTCAAGCCCGTGATCCTCCCAGCAAAAGGGGCCAAGCCGCTTCGCTATCTAAGAAGCATCCAGCAATATATCGAAGGGTATCGCCCCGAGCGGATAATCGGAGGAGGAACCCAGGAAAACCTGACACTTGCCATCGCTCGATCCGGCACAGCGCACAAACCTCGCCTGACCCTTAGCGAACATAACCCTTTATCGAACACGCTTACGACAGAAAAACATCGTCGACTCTGGCGCTGGTACCACCTGCGCCCCCTGCTGCGGCGCATGTATTTGCAGGCCGACTCGCTCGTGGCGATCTCTGACGCAGTAGCCGATGATCTGGCGAACACGCTCGATCTGCCAAGAGACCGCATCAAGACCGTCTACAACCCGGTAGTCACAGATGCCCTGTGGGAGCGGATCCGCGAGCCACTCGATCACCCTTGGTTCGCCGAAAGCTCCCCCCCAGTGATCCTGAATGTCGGGCGGATGACCGCTCAGAAGGACCAGGCTACGCTGATCCAGGCATTCGCGGCCGCGCGACAAACGCGCCCACTCCGGTTAATGATCCTGGGTGACGGACCAGAGCGCGCCAATCTGGAGAGACTGGCTGACGAACTCGGTATTCGACAGGATATCCACATGCCGGGGTTCGCCGCGAACCCGCTAAAGTATATGGTTCGGGCATCAGTCTTCGTCCTCACCTCGCGCTGGGAAGGTTTTGGTAACGTGCTCGTCGAAGCGCTGGCATCGGGCTGCCCTGTTGTTGCCACCAACTGCCCGGGGGGACCCGCTGAAATCCTGGATCACGGTCGCTTCGGCACCATGGTGTCATCCGACCCGGTACAGATCTCAGAGGCCCTGCTGGCCACGATCGACTCCCCCCCCGATCGCTTGCTCCTGAAAGACCGGGCCTCCCAGTTCACCGCCGCCCGGGCCGCAGCACACTACCTGTCCCCCTGACCGGCGACATCACGAACCTGATCGAGCCTATTTCCAACTGTTGCGCCAGATGAAGCAAAGGTACCGACCATGGGGTTGCGAACGCATCTGAAAGTCCACCTGTCGCCTTTCTTTCTCCGCTACCCGTGTCGATACGGTACCACCAGGGTCGACACTCGAATTGCCGTGGACCGAGAACGGCGTTTCATCTATTTCCGCATACCAAAAGCGGCCAATTCCACTGTCAGCTATGCCATCAGCAATATCGAAACCGAAAACGGCGACAGCGCCGGAGCCTACAAATCCGGATACGATCGTGCGAGCTCATTGGGGTTCTTGGAGACCTACCGCCTTCACCAGCGGTTCTTCCTCTTTTCGGTTGTTCGAAACCCATATACCCGCGTAGCATCAGCATATTTGGACAAGATCCAAGGGCAAAAGCGTCAAAGAACCCCCGTCGCGAGAGCGCTGGGCCGCGCGAGCACCGCTCCAATCACCTTCCAAGAGTTCTGCGCATACCTCGCGAAAGGCGGCTATCGCGACGACGTCCACTGGTTTCGCCAAACGGATCTGATTCCGTGCGGAATTGACCGTCTAGACTACCTGGGCTCCGTCGAAACACTCACGAAGGATCTGAACGCCATCCGCACCCAACTCTCACTTACAAGCGAAACCGGCCGATCCGACTGGAAACATGGCAAGACAGGCGCCTCGTCGCGCCTATTTGAACTATACGACGATGAAAGTCGGATCTGCGTTTTTGAAACGTACAAGCAAGACTTCGAGCTGCTCGGGTATGCAAAGAGCTTGGACAAGAACGACCAGCCCCCTTTGCGAGCTTCGATGGCCTAAAACTCAAAAAAGTCAGACGGATGGAGAACTCTCTCTAAAGGAACTGAGGCGCCTCAATTATGGAGGCGAGGGAAACGAAAACCACAGCCGGAACCGAATCTAGCTAACGCTGAAGCATTTTTTGGGAATCAGGTTCCGCCCGATATCCTTATCCTCAAGTGGGACGGCATCGTAGTTCGTACCCAATCAGCAGTGCGAGAGGAACCCAGAGGCCAAGCCAGAAATGCGGATTTACCCGGTGAATGATCTCGTGGCCATCAAACGACAACATCACGATACCGCCGACGAACATCGATATACCAAACGCTAGTCCGGCAATACGTTCCCGACTCGTCATCCCCACTTGTTGAACAGCCTCTCGGGTAGCAACTAGCACCAAGAGTGCCCAAGCGAGTGCCCCCCAAATACCGGCTACCAGCATCGACATCAGCCAGATACTGTGTGGGCTGTAATACGTTCGGCCATCACCGCCCATGACGGCACGATCCAGGATGAGCCCCTCGCCGTACCAGGGGTTCTGCATGATGCGATCGACAACGGCCGACCAGACAGTAAAGCGATTAGCATCCGCACGTTCGATGAAGCTTCGGAACCCAAAATCCATGACGTGAGTTACGACTACAAACGCCCCCACCCCGAAGACGAGCCCCAACAGCACCTTCCAGTATCGAAAATATGCAAGCTGGACGACCGCCCCGACCGAGAATCCGAGCAGTAGCGCACGGCTTTGCGCAAGAAGAATAAACGCCACCCCGACTGCGACGCCGACCCAGCCCAGAATCCGCAGATACCCCTTGTCCCGATTCAAGGCGACGGCCAATCCGATTAGCGCTACCAGCAAGAATCCGACGGAACCGCGATTCGGACTGTCGCGGTAAAAGGCCATGTTGTTCAGTCGCGCCGAGGGAAACGGATGATCCGCGTAGTAAACCCCGATGGAATACACGAGAACAACAGCCGCTATGGGTATCAATACCAGCACCAGACGATCGAACCAGTCGTCACGGGTGGCTACAACCCAGGCTGTCGCCGAGACAAAAATGAGCGTCAGTAGCGCATAGCGGATCCTGTCATAGAGTTCGTCGGCGTTAACTAGACTTGGGTCACTCCAAAACATCGAGGCCGAGAGCACTCCGACCCACAGGATCAGAAACTGGAAGACTCGAGAAGAAAGGAGGAAGCCCCAGTCCTGCCACCTCATGGCTATCAGGAACGGCAACACTATCAGGAGGTAGAGAACATCGCGATGAAAGCGGGTACTCCAAGCGGCAAGGAACCCCGCAAGGAATATAGCCAGCGCCCAGCCGAGCCACTGGGAATCCCTGACCCAGGCACGGAACCGGGCAAAAAACCAGAATCCGCGCCCCCGGAAGAGTGCGCCAGCATTCACGGCATCAGCCTCGCCCGATCAGCGGGATTCTGTGCTCATCGATCAAGAGCCGTATTGGTTTGCAGCTCCTGCACCCAAGCCTCGTCAAACAGCGAATCACGTCGGGTCTCGAGCTTCTGCTGGTTCCGGCGATGGGTCTTCTCGGGGGAGACAGCAGCAGTGCCATGCCCAAGGTGGACGATGCGCGGCATCATGGTACGCACTGGAACAACTTTGGTCGGGTACCCCTTGTCCCAGAGCTGGGCGGAAATCGAGTAGCCACCACTCTGGTCGTAGAAACCCTTTTTGCCCTCAACACTGCGGAAAGTGAGCCCCTCGTCCAGCAGAATCTGGCGGCGATACATCGCACAGAAGTCCTTGGGATAGTGACCCTGCTTCCACACGTAGCGCTTCTTGCGCAGCCCAAGAGCGTACTTGATGTTGCTACGGATCACGTGAAAGACACGCTTCTGGAACTCATAGACAGGGTTCTTCAGCTCCAGCTTCCATGTGCCCACACCACCAAGACGGGGATCATCTCCCATCGCCTTGAGGTATTCGTCCAGCCAGTCCTCGCGCTTTACAAACAGGTCCGTATGCATCGTAACCAGAAACTCGCCTGTGGCCTCTTTCAACGCGATATCGTGCGAGGTCCAGACGTTGTGCGGGAAATTGAACAGCCCCTCTTCCGGTCGCTCGATCAAGCGGATCCATTCCAGCGAACGCAGGTACTCCAGGCTTTCGTCTTTCGAACCATTGTCGATGACGATGACCTCCACATCCTTGCCGCGCGTGTTCTTGCGGATCGAACGCAGGCACGGCTGCAGCAGAGGCAGGACCTGCCAGTGAGGAATCGAGATGCTGATACGACCGGGAACAATGGTATGGCTCGACATAAACTACTCCGGATAGGCTGCGCACAAGCGCCCACATCAGGGGACATGGCAGGTCAGGCGCGCATGCTACCATGCGGCCAGTATCGCGTCCCTGATCCTGGGACGGATCCGGACGTCTGTTATCATGCGCACCATCTCGGCTTACTGACCCGGCTTGCGCTCCGCTTGCCCAGGTGCGCCGCACATCAATGCAGTGTCGCCAAGCCTAGCACCTAGCCTGCCAAGGAACCCAGATGGGCGCCCGCTCGATCGACCAGAACCCGAACCACCCGACCGCTGGCAAGTCCTGGCACCTTTACAAACGCATCTTTGCGTTCATCAAGCCCTACTGGCGCCTGGGCGTCCTGGCGATCACAGCGATGATCCTGGCCGCCGCCGGTCAGGCCGCGTTCGCCTGGATTATCCAGCCACTCGTTGACGGCACCTTTATCGAGCAAGACGCCGGCGCTCGCCTGTGGGTACCGGCTGCCCTGATCGGGATTTTCCTCTTTCACGGCTTGACCACCTTCGCTTCGGATTACAGCGTCGCCTGGATCGGGCGCAAGGTAGTGAAAGACATCCGCCAAGCGGTGTTCGAACATTATCTCCGATTGCCATCTTCGTTTTTCGACCGGCACTCCCCCGGCACCCTGCTGGCCAAGCTCACGTACAACGTGACGCAGATCAGTTCGGCCGCATCCAAGGCCATCGTCGTCCTGATTCGGGACAGCTTCACCGTCTTGTTTCTTCTGGCCTACATGACCTACCTCAGCGGTTGGCTCGTGCTCATCGTCTTCACCGTGGCGCCTATCGTCGGCCTGGTAATTACGGGCGCCAACCACAAATTCCGGAAGATCAGCCGCCGCATGCAGCAGTCAACCGGGGATTACGCGCAAATCGCTGAAGACGGGATTCGAGGCCAGACGGAGGTCAAGATCTTCGGCGCGATGGACTATGAAGCCCGACGCTTTGGTGATACCAACGAGCGGTTTCACCGCCAGGCCATGCGCCATAAGGCCGTACAGGCCG
Organism: Thioalkalivibrio sp. AKL10; assembly: GCF_000381845.1. Taxonomy (NCBI): domain Bacteria; kingdom Pseudomonadati; phylum Pseudomonadota; class Gammaproteobacteria; order Chromatiales; family Ectothiorhodospiraceae; genus Thioalkalivibrio; species Thioalkalivibrio sp. AKL10. Next base: position 1,147,951 of record NZ_KB907142.1, on the reverse strand, counting down.
CCGCCCAGCCGTTATCGCAATTCGGAGCCATCATTGCCCTGGCCCTCATCGTCTACCTCGCAACCATGGACTTGGTACTCGAGACGATTTCGCCTGGAGGGATGGTCTCGTTTGTCGTCGCCATGCTCCTGCTGCTACCCCCACTCAAGCGCATCGTGGGCGTCAATGCCGAGATCCAGAAAGCACTGGCCGCAGGCGAGAGTGTATTCGAGGTCCTGGACACCCCTCCGGAGGCAGATAACGGCAAGCGCCCCCTGGAGCACGCCGAGGGAAAGATCGAGTTTGACCGTATCTGGCTGCGCTACCCACAACAGACCGAGTGGGTTCTGAAGGACGTGAGTCTGAACATTGCACCGGGCGAGACCGTCGCCTTGGTCGGCCGATCAGGCAGCGGCAAGACCTCCCTGGCACGACTGCTACCCCGCTTCTACGAGCCCGAACAGGGCGAGATCCGGCTGGACGGCCACCCGGTCCGGGAATACCGCCTGAAGGACCTTCGCAGCCAGATGGCATTGGTTAGCCAGCATGTCGTCTTGTTCAACGACACTCTGGCCAACAACATCGCCTACGGCCTGCCGGAAAAGCCGACCGAACAGCAATTACGCGAGGCCGCCCGAGCGGCCAATGCCCTGGAATTCATCGAAAAACTTCCAGCGGGTTTCGACACGGTCGTCGGTGAGAACGGGATCATGCTCTCCGGGGGGCAGCGCCAGCGTGTGGCCATCGCCCGAGCCCTGCTGAAGGATGCCCCGATCCTGATCCTGGACGAAGCCACCTCTGCGCTGGATTCAGAATCCGAGCAGAAGATCCAGGATGCGTTGGAGACGCTCATGCGCAACCGCACCACTCTGGTCATCGCGCATCGTCTTTCCACCATCGAGGACGCCGACCGCATCGTGGTGCTGGACGCTGGGCAGATCGTGGAATCCGGGACTCACGCCGAACTGCTCGCACAGAATGGTGCCTACGCCGCCCTGCAAAAGGTCCAGTTCGCCGAGGACTAGAAACAGTGGGGCCCAAGAGGGGTTCTTTTAGGACTGACCCTGCTGGATGACCTCAGCCAGAACAGATGGAGTCACGCACCGGTGCCGCGCATCTTTAGCTGACAGGGCAGGCGAACGAGCCGACGCCGAGCATCAAGAGCCCCAACAGCGTCTCCCCGAAGATTCGGATATGGCTTCTCCCCAGGACACCCTTCCTGGAAAGCCATTGCTGGCCATCTTTTCGTCCAGCCCGCGCGCGTCGGCGGCCGCCTCAAGGACGGCCCGCGTCAATACTCGAAACCCTTCCGAAACTGAGCCCATCATCGACCGGTCCGCAATAATATCCGGACGGTCTTCCTCCACAAGTCGACCCTGTACCCTGGAGGCTCAAACGAGCCTGATATAATCGCGCGTTTGGAAGCAGCGACACCCACCCATGCCAAAGCCGCAAAGCACGCATCTGGCGCACCCGTCCAACTGGGGCCACAGCCTCGGCGTCGGCTTGCTGTGGCTTCTGGGGCACTTGCCCCCAAGTCTGGTCCTGCGCTTGGGCGAAGCACTGGGTCCCGTGACCTATGCCCTCGCTCGTCAACGTCGCCTGATCGTCCGACGCAACCTCGACCTGTGCTTTCCCGAAGCATCCCCGGCCGAACGCGAGGCGATGGCACGGGCAAACTTCCGGCACACAGGTCGCGGGTTCGCCGAACTAGCCCTGGCCTGGTTCGGCGGCCAGCGTGTCGATCGCATTCCCCTGCAGATCCGGGGTCTGGAGCATCTGCAAGCCGCCCAGGCCGACGGGGCGCCGGTGATCCTGCTGTCGGGACATTTCACATCGATCGAGATGGCCGGCCGCTTGCTGAGCCGCCGGATCGACATGGCGGTGATCTACAAGCCCATGGACCGCCGCCCCCTGGCGGACGCCACCATGCGCAAGGGACGGGCCAGTATCGGGCCGGTGCTGTCCAAGGACGATGTTCGCGGGATTGTGCGCACCCTCCGCCGAGGCACCCCGGTCTGGTATGCCGGCGACCAGAACTACCGCAGCCGGCAGAACGTGTTTGCACCGTTCTTTGGCATTCCGGCCGCCACGGTGACGGGGCTCCCGCGGCTCGCGCGGATGAGCAAGGCGCGGGTAGTGCCACTGTTCTACCACGCGTTGCCGGACAGGAAAGGCTACGAGATTGTCCTCAAGCCCGCCCTGGAGAACTATCCAACCGGCGATGACCAGGCCGATTCCGAGCGCATGAACCGCATCGTCGAAGAGGCCGTTCGCGAACACCCGGACCAGTATTTCTGGGCCCATCGCCGGTTCAAGAGCCAGCCTGACCCCGACGTGGACATGTATCCCGGCGTCCAGGACCACCGCCGCGAAAGACGCCAGCGTCGGCAGTCCCATCGGGACGGGAGTTGACCCGGAAATGCCTTCGAAACTCCCCCTGAGCGAGCCGCCGGCGTCGCTGTGCATCCTGCGCTTTTCCGCGCTGGGCGACGTCACCCACATGACCCCGGCCGTTCGCACACTCCAGCGCGAGTGGCCGCAGACCCGTCTGACCTGGGTCGTCGGCAAGGCCGAACGCGCACTGGTCGGCGACATCCCGGGTGTGGAGTTCGTGATCTTCGACAAGGGCGCCGGATGGGCCGGCTACCGTGCGCTGTGGCAACAAATGAAGGGCCGGCGCTTCGATGTTCTGCTGCACAACCAGTTCGCGCTGCGCGCCAACCTCGCGAGCCTCGGCATCCACGCCGACCTGCGCCTGGGCTATGACCGCGCCCGTTCGCGCGACCTGCATGGGCTGTTCATCAACGCGCGCATCCCCCCGCACCCCGGGCAGCACGTGATTGACATCTATTTCAGCTTCATCGAGGCCCTGGGGCTCGCCCGGCGCCACATGGTCTGGGACATCCCCGTGCCGGATGACGCGGCTGAACGGGCTCGCGAGCTTATCCCGGACGATGTCCCCACCCTGGTGATCAGCCCGTGCTCCAGTCACAGCCTGCGCAACTGGACTGCCGAGGGCTGCGCAAAGGTCGCCGACCACGCAGCGCGGGCCCACGGCTTGAAGGTCTTGATCACTGGAGGACCGTCCCGAAGCGAACAAGAGATGGGCGAGGCGGTGCTGGCACAAAGCCAGGAACAGCACGAAAACCTGACCGGGAGAACCTCGATCAAGGAAATGCTGGCCATCCTGGGACGCGCCACGGCCGTGGTCAGCCCCGATTCGGGCCCCGCCCACATGGCCAACGCCATGGGCACGCCGGTAATTGGGCTGTATGCCTGCACCAACCCCGCCCGGGCCCGCCCTTACTACAGCGGCCAGTGGTGCGTGGATCGCTATGACGAGGCAGCACGCCGCGAACTGGGCAAACCGGCTAGCGAGATCCGCTGGGGGACCAAGATCGAACGCCCCGGCGTGATGGAACTGATTCGCCCGGAGGACGTGATCGAACGATTGGACGCCTTGATGACTGCCGGTGCCCCGCGCGCCCTGCCGCCGGAGATCACCGATCAACCGTCCGAGGGCGCCCCTGCCTCGTAACCGGCGCGCAACTGCGCAAAGCAGGCGTCGGTGTAGACCCAGCGTTCGCGAATTCGCAGGCGCTTTTCCAGGTCGCGCCGAAGTCGCTGCAGGTTGGCTTCCCGCCAGTCACCATCCGTGCCTGCACGATACCGGCCGCGATCCCAGTCGATAATCGAAACCGTACCCTCGGGGGCCACCAGGATATTGCGGCTGTTGAGATCCGGATGCCAGTGCCCGGCATTGTGGAAACGGCGGATGCAGGCCCCGACTGCATGCCAGGTCGCATCGGGGACCCCTGCCTCGCCGAGGTTCTCGTCGAGCGAACGCGCTCCCGGAACCCGAACCGTGATCAGGTCCGCAGCGTACAGCGGCCCGAGCCGCACCACCCGCCCGGCCACCGGCCGCGGTACGGGCAAACCCTCGTCGAACAAGCGCGCGGTATAGAACCATTCGCGCCACGGTCGCGTATCGTCAAGGCCCTGCCACAGGTAACGATCACCGAGAGCTCGGGCGATTGTGCCTCCGCGCATATAGTGACGCAGAACCCACTCCTCGCCATTTTCGAGCGGGCTGCGGAAGAACACGACGCTGCCGCGCCCGCCTCCACGACCGGTCACCAGACCGCGGCTTTCCAGTCCGGACAAGTCGAACCACCAGGGCTCGGGGGATGCGGGCAACGCGGCATCAAAAAGCACGCGGACCCGCCCGCGACGCCAGTGGCGCCCCTCCACGCTCAGGCGGCCCGGCCGGCAGCCTCCAGCACTCCCCACGGAGAGCGCTCGGGCAGATGGCAGGCCTCGGGACGCACATAGAACGTCGCCACTAGCGCGTGCTGGCCAGAGAGCGCGGCATGGCTGACCTGGTCGGTCAGCACACACCAGCTGTGGTAGGGATCGAAGGCCAGCTCGGTCCCGCGGCCGGGGGCATTCTGGAAATCGTCGCTGTCCTTCATCCAGTTGTGCATGCGCCGCATCGCGCGGTCATAGGGCGAGGTGTCGCCGACCACCTCGAGCTGCGGAAGGTTCAGGGCGGACAACGCCCGAAGACTGCCGGTCCAGGCGCGCTCCGCCAGCCCCTGACGCAGGCACGGCGGCGGGGCGATGCCGGCGGCGCCGCCGAACTGGCGGTAGAGTTCGCCGAATTCCTCGGCCACCCGCCAGATGCGCGCCTCCTCCGGGTTGATGTTGGTAAAGAAGCGCAGCGGCCGCCAGCCGTGGGTGGCCCCGGCCGGAAAGGCGTCCACATGCAGCAACTCGTTATTGGAGTGTCGCTTGATCACCCGGCCCTTCTCCTGCACTGGGCGGAAGTTTATCTTGCGCGGGCTCCAGCCGCTGGTGAACCCCGGCAGCAAGTGCCCTAGAAAACCCTCCACCCGCTCGCCATACTCGCGCAGGATGCGACGCACGCGCTCGCCGGCATCGCCCTCGTTTTTCAGGCCGCTGATAAAGTCGCCATGCGGGTGATAGCTGATGTTCTTCAGGCTGAGCAGCCGGCCGACCTCGTCTCGCAGAAACGCCAGGTCCTGTTCGTTCGGAAGTGGCAGCCGCCCCGGCTCGAATAGCAGCACCTGGCCCTCTTCCAGCGAGCGTTCCAGGCGATCACCGGGGCTTTCGTACTCGTCCGCGCGAACGCGATGCAGGGGCTGGTCAGTCATGGTCCTTCTCCGGGGTCAGTCGGCCTGATCGGCCGCGACCGCATCGAGGTAGGCGCGCACACCGTCCTCGATATCGTGAAATTTCAGGTCACAGCCGGCCGCGCGCAGCTGCGACAGATCCGCCTGGGTATAGCTCTGGTAGCGGCCCTTCAGGTGATCCGGGAACGGGATGTATTCGATCTCGCCGCGCCCGAACCAGTCGATCGTCGCACGCGCCATGTCGTTGAAGGTCCGCGCGCGCCCGGTCCCACAATTGTAGATTCCATTCACTTCGGGATGTTCCAGCAGCCACAGCTTCAGGTTCACGCAGTCGCGGACATCGACGAAGTCGCGGCGCTGTTCGCCATCGGCATAGCCATCACAGCCCTCGAACAGGCGGACCGTATTGCCCTCGCGCAACTGGTTGCTGAAGTGATGGATCACGCTCGCCATCCCCCCCTTGTAGCCCTCGCGCGGACCATAGACGTTGAAGTAGCGAAGGCCCACGACCTGGGCCGTCAGTGAGTCCATGTGCCGGCGCAGGTACTGGTCGAACGCGAGCTTGGAGTAGCCGTAGGCATTCAGCGGGCGCTCGTGAGCGGGTTCCTCGCGGAAGGTGTCGTTGCCGCCGTACACCGCGGCCGAGGAGGCATAGATAAACGGAATGCGACGATCCTGGCACCAGTGGAACAGCTCGCGGGTGTAGGCAAAGTTGTTGCGCATGATGTAGCGCCCGTCCCACTCCGTGGTGGCCGAGCAGGCGCCCATGTGGAACACCGCCTCCACCGGCCCCAGGTGGGCATCGGCCTCGATCAGGTCGCGAAAGTCTTCCTTGTCGTGATAGTCCGCGATGATGCAGTCGGTCAGGTTCAGCGCCTTCTGGCCGTGGGTCAGGTTGTCGACCACGACAATGTCGGTGCGACCACGACGGTTGAGTTCCTTGACCAGATTGCTGCCGATAAATCCGGCACCGCCGGTAACGATGATCACGGGGACGACTCCTGAAAAAGCTGGGGATGCGCCGCATTGTACGCGGCGCACGAAAGGCGGGGAAAGCGACGTGCAGGGCAGCGGTCCGTCAGGAGTCCGCGGGCTTGCGCATGCGCTCGATCATCGACGAGGTCGAGCAACCATCAAGGAAGTCGAGGATGTCCACGCGTCCGCCGTGCGCAACCACCGCATCGTGCCCGGCGATGTCCTGCGGACGGTAGTCGCCACCCTTGACCAGTCGGTCCGGAAGGATCTCCCCGACCAGACGCGCCGGCGTATCCTCGGAAAACGGGACGACCCAGTCCACCGACGCAAGGCCGGCAAGCACGGCCATACGCTGCTCAACCGGGTTCACCGGTCGCCCTTCACCCTTCAGCCGGCGCACGGACTCGTCATCGTTCACCGCCACGATCAGGCGGTCGCCCAGACTGCGTGCACGCTCGAGATAGGCGACATGGCCGGCATGCAGAAGATCGAAGCAGCCATTGGTCATCACGATGCGCTCGCCATGCATCCGGGCATCCGCCACTGCGCGAAGCAACTCGTCCTCGGTCAACACGCCGCGCCCCGTCTGTTCCTGGTCCTGCAAAGCTCGACGCAACTCCGCAACGCTGACGGTCGCGGTACCCAGCTTGGCCACCACAATACCGGCCGCGATATTGGCCAGGGCCATTGCCTGCGGGAGTTCCAGGCCGGTTGCGAGCCCGGCCGCCAGAGTCGCAATTACGGTATCGCCGGCGCCGGTCACGTCGAACACCTCACGCGCCCGAGCTCCCAGATGCACCGGAACTGCGCCCGGACGAATCAGACTCATGCCATCCTCGCCGCGCGTCACCAGCAGCCCGTCAATGCCGCAGTCGCGAGCCAGCGCCTCGCCACGCGCGACCAGCTCGGCTTCGTCGGCGCAACGACCAACCACGGCCTCGAACTCGGTCAGATTCGGAGTAATCAGTGTCGCACCGCGATAGAGAGAAAAATCGCGCCCCTTGGGGTCCACCAGCACGGGCACCCCGGCGGCGCGCGCAGCCTCGATCAAGGGTTGGGGGTCGCGCAGCGCACCCTTGGCGTAGTCCGACAGGACCACTGCACCGGAGCCCGCCAACAACGGTTCGACCTGCGGCAGCAGGTCGGCGGCGCGGATACCCGGGAAGCCGTCCTCGAAGTCGAGGCGGATCAGTTGCTGATGGCGGCTGATGACGCGCAGCTTGGTGATAGTGGCCGCGCCCGGCTGGCGGCGGAAATGGCAGGCCACGCCCGCGCCCTCGAGCAGCCCGGCGAGTTCGGAGGCCGCCTCGTCCTCGCCAGTAACACCGACCAGATCGGCATGGCCACCGAGGGCGGCGAGGTTCAGGGCAACGTTGCCGGCACCACCCGGGCGCTGCTCGATGTCGCGCACGTGGACGACCGGGACCGGAGCCTCCGGGGAGATGCGGTCCGTACCGCCGTGCCAGTAGCGGTCGAGCATCAGATCGCCGATCACCAGCACACGGGCCTGATCAAATGAGGGGAGGGAAAGCTTCATCGGGGGTGAGCGCTGGCGCGAACAGGACTAGCCGGAATGTGCCCGCGACCGGTCAGCGTGTCATACACGCGACTAGTCGTCGTCTTTCAGGATGAACTGGGTGCCGCAGTAGGGGCACAGGTAGCGGCCGTCGGGGGTCTCGTCGATCGGGAGAAAGACGCGCGGGTGCGAGGACCACAGCGCCATCGTCGGCGTGGGGCAGTGCAGCGGCAGGTCCTTGCGCGTGACGGTGATTTCGGTCTGCGCGTTCGCGGTCGGGTACTGATCCTGGTGGTGGGCGGTATCGGGGTTCACCATGGTTTTTCTCGCATCCGGTTGACGGAAAATTGGGCGTCTCAGACGAAGGTCAGCCAGCCCTCGTGGCGGCTGTCCCGGCCCTGTACCACATCGAAGTAGCGCGACTGCAGGCGCTCGGTGATGGGTCCGCGGGTGCCGGAGCCGATCGGGCGGTCGTCGACCTCGCGGATCGGAGTCACCTCGGCGGCGGTACCGGTAAAGAAGGCCTCGTCGGCGATGTACACCTCGTCGCGGGTGATGCGCTTCTCGATGACGTCCAGGCCCTCCTCGTGCGCCAGCTCGATGACCGTGCGGCGGGTGATGCCGTCCAGCGCGGAGGTCAGGTCCGGGGTGAACAGCACGCCGTCGCGCACGATAAAGATGTTCTCGCCGCTGCCTTCGGCCACGTAGCCCTCGGTATCCAGCAGCATGGCCTCGTCGTAGCCACAGCGGGTGGCCTCCTGCAGGGCCATCATGGAGTTCATGTAGTTGCCGTTGGCCTTGGCCTTGCACATGGTCACGTTGACGTGGTGCCGGCTGAAAGAGGAGGTGCGAATCCGAATCCCCTTCTCGATACCCTCGTCGCCCAGGTAGCTGCCCCAGTGCCAGGCCGCAACCATCGCATGCACCAGGAGGTTGTCGGCGCGCAGGCCCATCCCTTCGGAGCCGAGGAAGCACATCGGACGCAGGTAGGCGCTTTCCAGCCCGTTGTCGCGCACGGACGCGATCTGGGCATCGTTCAGCACCTCGGCGGCATAGGGGATGGTCATGCCGAGAATCTTGGCCGAGTTGAACAGCCGCCGGGTGTGGTCCTGCAGGCGGAAGATCGCGGGGCCGCGCTCGGTCTTGTACGCGCGCACGCCCTCGAACACCCCCATGCCGTAATGCAGCGTGTGGGTGAGCACGTGGGTCTTCGCCTCACGCCAGGGCACCATCTGCCCGTCCAGCCAGATCACCCCGTCGCGGTCGGCCATCGACATTGTCTTGTTCCTCTATGTGGGCTCGTTCGCGGCCGATTCCGGCTCGCCGAACAGGTCATTCCAGGCATCGATCACGCCATCGCGCACGGCGCAGAGCTCGTCGTCGGGCTTTTCGACCCGGGCGTCCAGGCCCGCCAGCGTCAGGCGGTGGATGCGGTTGCGCAGATCGCGGTATGCATCCGCCAGCGCCTCGCTCAACGCCGCGTCGATCACGCCCTCGCGCCCCAGTGCATCCAGCGTGCGGATCTTGTCCGGCCAGTCACACACGGCGGGATGATCGTGAGCAGATACCAAAACCCAGTATTGAACCATGAATTCGATATCAGTGATACCGCCCCGGTCGCGCTTGAGATGGAAGCCGTGGCCCCGCTTCGAGGCGTGCTCGGCCAGCATGCGGTTGCGCATCTCGACCACCTCGGCGCGCAGTGCATCGGTATCCCTTTCACGAGTCAGCACCTCGCGACGCAGGGCATCGAACTGCTCGCCCAGTTCGGCATCCCCGGTCACGAAGCGCGCACGCACCAGCGCCTGATGCTCCCAGGTCCAGGCCGACTCGTCCTGGTAACGCCGGAACGCCTGCAAGCCGCTGACCAGCAGACCCGCGGTACCACTAGGGCGCAACCGGGTATCCACCTCGTACAAGCGGCCCGCCGGGGTAAAGGCCCCCAGCAGGTGCACCACCCGCTGGGCGACGCGGGCGAAGAATTCGGTGTTGTCGATCACCTTGGGCCCCGCGGTCTGCGCCTCGTCGCCCTCGCTGTCGTGCAGGAACACCACGTCCAGATCCGAACCATAGCCCAGCTCGAAGCCACCCAGCTTGCCGTACCCGATCACCGCAAAGCGCGCGACGCGGCGCGCATCCGTGGCCCCGCACTGCGGCTCGCCGTGGCGCTCCACCATCTTGTCCCAGGCCAGCTGCAGCACCCGCTCCAGAAGCACCTCGGCCAGCCAGGTGAGATGGTCGGAGATCTTCATCAGCGGCAGAAAGCCCATGATGTCGGCGGCCGCCACGCGCAGCGTCTGCACCTGCTTGAACTGGCGCAGCCGGTCCAGCATCTGCTCGTGGTCCTGCCCGGGGAACTGCGCCAGCTCGGCCTCCAGCTCCTCGCGCAGCCCGTCACGATCAGGTGGCGCGTACAGCGCGCGCGGGTCCAGTAGCTCGTCCAGCAGCACCGGGTGGCGGGTCAACTGCTCGTTGATCCACGGGCTGGCGGCCACCAGCTTGACCAGCTGCGACAGCGCCAGGGGGTTCTCCACCAGCAGCGACAGGTACACCGAGCGCCGGGCAATCGTGCGCACCATCTGCAGCGCCCGCGGCAATACCGCATCCGGCGCGTCCATCTCCGCGATCGCCCCGATCAGCAACGGCATCAGGCGGTCCAGGCGCTGGCGCCCGGTCACGCTCATCGCGCGCACGCCCGGACTCTCGCGCAGATCGGCGATCCCGCGCAGAGCCTCGTCCGCATCCTGAAAGTCCATCGCCCCCAGCACCGCCCGGGCATCCGCCTCCGGCAGCGAGCCCTGCCACAGACGATTGAGCTGCTGCTCGCGCCCGGTCTCGGGCGAGGCCTCCATGGCCTCCCCGTCCGCACGCTGCGGGGCACTGAATACCTGCTCGAAGTGAGCATGCACCCGCCGCTGCTCGCGCAACAGCGCCATCTCGAAGGCCGCCTCGTCGTCGAACCCCAGCGACAGCGCCAGTCGATGCCGGTCCTGGCCATTGGAGGGCAGACGGTGGGTCTGCTGGTCATTCAGCATCTGCAGACGGTTCTCTACCCGGCGCAGGAAGCGATAGGAACGTTCCAGCTGGTCGACGGCGTAGCCGGGCAGCAGGTCGCGCTCCTGCAATGCCGTCATCACGCCCAGCAGGTCACGCCGCTGTAGCCCCTGGTCGCGCCCCCCGCGGATCAACTGGAACGACTGCGCGATGAACTCGATCTCGCGGATCCCACCCTCGCCGTGCTTCACGTCCTCGAAGCGACCGCGCCGCGCCGACTCGTCGTTAATCATCTGCTTCAGCTCGCGCAGATTGGCCAGCGTGCCGTAGTCCAGATAGCGCCGGTAGATGAACGGGCGCAGCCGGCGCATCAGGCGCGCCCCGGCCTCCGGGTCGCCCGCCAGCGGACTCGCCTTGATCAAGGCGTAGCGCTCCCACTCGCGGCCGTGGGCCTGGTAGTAGTCCTCCATCGCGTCGAAGTGCATCACCAGCGGTCCGGAATCCCCGAACGGGCGCAGGCGCATGTCCACGCGATAGCAAAAGCCGTCCGCAGTCACGTCCGACAGCGCCGCAATCAGCTGGCGCCCCAGGCGCTGGAAGAATTCCTGATTCTCGATCACGCGCTTGCCATCGGTCTCCCCCGCCTCCTCGAAGGCGAAGATCAGATCGATATCCGAGGAGAAGTTGAGCTCGCTGCCACCCAGCTTGCCGAGCCCCAGGACCACCATGGACAGGGCCTCGCCCGCGGGGCTGCGCGGCTGGCCGTAACGCTCCTGCAAATGGCGGTCCAGCCATTGCAGGCCACCCTCGATAAGGGAGCGGGCCAGACGGCTCAGGTCGTGCATGACCTCGTCGAGGTCGGCGTGCCCGGCCAGGTCGCGCCAGGCGATGCGGATCATCTCGCGATGCCGCGTTTCGCGCAGCGCGTGACGCAGCCCGGCATCGTCGGTCACGGCCCCCAGGCGCGCCTGCAGCGTGCGCTCGAAGTCCGCATCGTCACAAGCCGGTATTTGGCCGTGTGGATCCAGCGCCTCGAGCAAGTACTCTGGATGCTGACGCACTGTCTGCACCAGGTAGTGACTGAAGGCGAACGGGGCCGGGGTCGACGCCAGGAAGGTGTCCGGCCAGGCGAGCTTTTCATCCAGCTCGGCCAGCAGATCGCGGACCTCCTGCTCCAGCGGCGGCGACAGGCGAGCGGGGGATTCGGGCAGGGGCTTGTCCATGTGCCAAGCGTATCAGCGTTGCGACCCGGGGAGGCCACCCCATGCCACGTACCGGTCGCGGGGTATTGACTTGGATGAGAACACAAATAACAATCGTTCTCGTCTACACGGCTATCCGCCGCATGAATCCACACGAGGATCGCTCGCCATGAACGTTCGCCCGTTTGCCTGGCTGATCGCCACGGCCGCCGCCATCGCCGTCAGCATGCCCCTGGTCGGCTGCAGCCCCGCCGACCAGGACGAGGTCAACCTCTATTCGGCGCGCCAGGAAAACCTGATCAAGCCGCTGCTGGACGACTTCACTGATCAGACCGGCATCCCGGTCAACCTGGTGACCGGCGGGGCGGACAGTCTGCTGCAGCGCCTGCGCCACGAGGGTCGCAACTCACCCGCCGATCTCTTCATCACCGTGGACGCGGCGCGTCTGCACCAGGCCAGCGAGGCCGGCGTGCTGCAGGCGGTCGAATCGGACGTGCTGCGCGAGAATATCCCGGAGCGCTACCGCGACCCGGACGGACAGTGGTTCGGCCTGTCGTCGCGCGCGCGCCCCATCCTCTACCACAAGGACCGCGTGGACCCGGCGGAACTCTCCACCTACGAGGCCCTGACCGATGCGCATTGGGAGGGCCGGATCTGTATCCGCTCCTCCGACAACGTGTACAACCAGTCGCTGGTGGCCGCGATGATCGCCACCGAGGGTGCCGAAGCCGCCCAGGACTGGGCCGCCGGAATCGTGGCCAACATGGCGCGCCAGCCGCAGGGCGGCGACCGCGACCAGATCCACGCCGTGGCCAACGGGGTCTGCGACGTCGCGATCGCCAACACCTACTACCTGGGCCTGATGCTGGACGGCGAGGGCCGTGATCGCGAGGTCGCCGAGCAGATCGGGGTGTTCTGGCCCAACCAGGACGGCCGCGGCACCCACGTGAATATCAGTGGCGCCGGCGTCACCGCGCATGCCCCGAACCGGGACAACGCGATTCGCCTGCTGGAATTCCTGTCCTCCACCGAGGCGCAGGAGTGGTACGCCGAGGTCAACCAGGAATACCCGATCCGCGACGACGTACCCGCCAGCGACATCCTCCAGAGTTTCGGCGAATTCCAGTCCGACGACATCGAGCTCTACCGTCTGGGCAACCACAACGCCGAGGCCGTACGCATCATGGACCGCGTCCGCTGGCGCTGATGCTCGTCCACGACACCCCACTCACTCTCGCCCCCGGTCCTCCGGGGGCGTTCTGTTGGGCACCACAGAACGCGCGGAGGGCACAGGGCCGGGCATAAGGCGCGGTGTAGCGACCGGGGTCGCGGCACATGGCCTCGACAATCCGCCAGTCACAAGGCGGCCATAGTGGTATTCGAAACAAGAACCTTTATTATTCGCAATCCATGACCGCCCAGACCACCAACCCGCCCGCGACGCCTGCGAATCCTGCGGTTCGCCAGCGCCTGCCGTTCAGCCCGTGGTCGGCGGTCGCCATCGTCGTAGCGCTGACACTCGCCCTGCCGATCCTGGTCATCTTCGGGCACGTGTTCATCCCCGCCGGCGAGGTCTGGACCCACCTGCGCGAGACAGTCCTCGCGGACTATGTCGTCAACTCCCTGGCCCTCCTGATTGGCGTCGGGATCGGGGTGCTGGTGATCGGGGTGCCGGTTGCCTGGCTGGTCAGCGTGTGCGAGTTCCCCGGCCGTTCGATCTTCCAGTGGGCACTGATGCTGCCGCTGGCCATGCCGGCCTACATCATTGCCTACACCTATACCGGCATGCTGGATTTCAGTGGTCCGGTACAAAGCCTGATCCGTGAGCTCACAGGACTGGGATACGGCGAGTACTACTTCCCCGAGATCCGCTCGCTGGGCGGCGCCATGGCCATGCTGACGCTGGTGCTCTACCCCTATGTCTACCTGCTCAGCCGCGCCGCCTTCCTCGAGCAGTCGGTCTGCGTGCTGGAGGTCTCCCGCACTCTGGGCGCCGGCCCGTTCGGTGGCTTTCGCCGGGTCGCCCTGCCGCTCGCGCGCCCGGCCATCATCGCCGGGTTGACCCTTGCGCTGATGGAAGTGCTGGCCGATTACGGCACGGTCGCCTACTTCGGCGTGAGCACCTTCACCACCGGCATCTTCCGCACCTGGTACGCCCTGGGCGACCCGGCCGCAGCGGCCCAGCTCGCGGCCGTGCTGCTGACCTTCGTATTCGTACTGATCGTGCTGGAACGCTGGTCGCGGGCCAAGGCGCGCTTCCATCACACCAGCCGCCGCTACTCGACCCTGCCGCGTTACCAGCTACGCGGCTGGAAGGCCACCGCGGCCTTCCTGGGCTGCCTGTTTCCGGTCCTGCTGGGCTTCCTGCTGCCGGCCCTCCAGCTCGGACTGTGGACCGTGCAGACCACCGAACAATGGATGAACCCGGCCTTCGGGCGGCTGGTCTTCAACAGCTTCTGGCTGGCCATCGCCGCGGCCGTGATCGCGGTCGTCCTGGCCCTGGTCCTCGCCTATGCGCGGCGCATGGAGGGCGGGCGTTTCACCGCGGCTGCCGTGCGCGTCGCCGGGATGGGCTACGCGGTACCCGGCATCGTGATCGCGATCGGCGTGATGATCCCGTTCGCCGCCTTCGACAACGCCCTGGACGGCTTCATGCGCGACACCTTCGGGGTATCCACCGGCCTGTTGCTGTCGGGCACGCTGTTCGCCCTGCTGTTCGCCTATGCCGTGCGCTTCCTCGCGGTCTCGCTGCAAACGGTCGAGGCCGGGCTGGGCAAGATCCAGCCGAGCATGGACGATGCCGCCCGCTCGCTGGGGATGCGTCCACTGCAGACCCTGACCCGGGTACACCTGCCGATCATGCGCGGCACCCTGCTGACGGCATTGCTGCTGGTATTCGTCGATGTCCTGAAGGAGCTTCCGGCGACGCTCATCCTGCGCCCGTTCGACTTCAACACCCTCGCCGTGCGCGCCTTCGAGCTGGCCAGTGACGAGCGCCTGGCCGAATCCTCCAGCGCCGCCCTGGCCATCGTGCTGGTCGGGCTGGTTCCCGTTATCCTGCTGTCCGTGACCATCGGCCGCTCGCGCCCCGGCCAGCAGGGCCCGACCCGCGCGCCGGACGAAGAATCGTCGCAAAAACCCCTCGCCATGCCCGCAGGCACGACGAATACGCCATGACCCAGCCCATCGAAACCACACTGCAGGTGCCCCATACCCCGCTGATCGCCCTCGATCGAGTGGATATCGGCTATGACGGTACCGCCGTGGTCCATCAGGTCTCCCTGGCCCTGCCCAAGGGCCAGATCGGCTGCCTGCTGGGCCCCTCCGGCTGCGGCAAGACCACATTGCTGCGGGCGATCGCCGGCTTCGAGCCCTTGATGGCGGGGAGCATCCAGCTGGACGGGCGCAGCGTCAGCGATGCCCGCAGCACGATCCCGCCGGAGAAGCGCGGGGTCGGCATGGTGTTCCAGGATTTCGCCCTGTTCCCGCACCTGAGCGTGGCCGACAACATTAGCTTCGGCATCCGCCACTGGAGCCGCAAGGATCGTGACGAGCGCATCCGCTCGCTCCTCAAGCTGGTGGGGTTGCCGGGCTATGGCGAGTCCTACCCGCACGCCCTGTCCGGTGGCCAGCAGCAACGCATCGCCCTGGCCCGGGCCCTGGCCCCGCGGCCCAAGCTGCTGTTGCTGGATGAGCCATTTTCCAGCATGGACGTGGAGCTACGCAGCGAACTGGCCCGCGAGGTCCGGCGCATCCTGCGCGCGGAGAACACCACCGCCATCCTGGTCACCCACGACCAGAACGAGGCCTTCGCCTTCGCCGATCGCATCGCGGTGATCCACCAGGGCCGCGTGGCCCAGTGGGACACTGCCTACAACCTCTACCATCGACCGGCGGATCGTTTCGTCGCAGACTTCGTCGGCGAGGGTACGCTGATCCCCGGCATGGTCTGCGCCGAACACGTGGTCGATACCGCCTTTGGCCAGATCGAGGGCACGCTGTCGGAACAGCTGCCGCCCGGCACCGCCGTGGACGTCCTCGTGCGTCCGGACGACATCGCGATCGACAACGAAGCGGGCACCATCCGCACCGAGATCCTCGACAAGGCCTTCCGCGGGGCGGACTTCCTCTACACCCTGCGCCTGCCGGACGGCCTCAGCGTGCTGTGCATGGCGCCCAGCCACGACAATTTCGTCATCGGCGAGCACGTGCGCCTGCGCCTCGACTTCACCCACCTGGTAGTGTTCTCGCGCGGCAGCGGGGTCGACTGCCCGGCCTCCTGACCCTGGCGCGCTCCGCAGCCCGCCAGGGTCGTTGGTGCAGGCCCAGCGGGAACTCGCGTGATTTCGCGCGTTCCGATGTCGACACGCTCCCCTTTCCGCAACCGCTATCATCGTTTCATGACCCACGCCCGCGCCCCTGTTGTCCGCCGCCCGGCCCGCACCGGGCTGGGCGTGGTTGCGATGCTGCTCGTCGCACTGGCGGGCATCCCGGGGGCGGCCGGTGCGCAGGATGGCTCCACCCCCGGCTTGCAGATCGAGGGGGGTACCGACGCTCAGCGCAGCAATATCCGCAACAGCATCAACCTGGCGCGCCACCCCTGCGACTTGCCCGGGTTTCGTGAGGGCCGCGTGTTGCGCGACACCGAGGCGCGCGCCACCGATGCCCTGCGGGCGATCGGTTTCTACGACCCCGAGCTGGATCTCGATTTCGAACGCCACGAGGCCTGCTGGGATATCCGCATCACCCTGGATCCCGGCCCGCCGACCACGGTGGAGCAGGTGGACCTGCAGATCACCGGCGAGGGAGCCGGTGATCTCGGCTTCGAGGCCGTGCTCAGCCAGACCGAGATCCGCGAGGGCGACACCCTGCGCCATGATCGCTACGAGGCCCTGCGCAACCGCATGACGCGGATCGCGTCGGATCGCGGCTATTTCGACGCCGATCTCCACACCCGACGCCTGGAAGTGGACCGCGACACCCGCAGCGCGACCATCCGCCTGCACATGGATACCGGCGATCGCTACCGCGTGGGGCGGGTCCACATCGACCAGGACATCCTCTCCGAGGACTTCGTCCAGCGCATGGTGCCGTTCGCGGCGGGTGACCCGTACAGCTCGGCGCAGATCATCGCGCTGCAGCGCAATCTGAACGACAGCGGCTACTTTGGCGGCGTCCGTGTGCGCCCGCAACGCGACGCGGCAGAGGGACTGCAGGTCCCGATCCTGGTCGAACTGGAGCCGCGCAAACGCCATAGCTACGAGGCCGGCATCGGCTACTCCACCGATATCGGCCCGCGTATCCGGCTGCGCTACGAACATCGCTACGCCAACCGGATCGGCCATCGCTACCAGGCCGAGATCGAGGCGTCGCCGGTGCGTTCCGGGATCGGCTACAACTACGAGATCCCGCTGCGCGACCCGCTGCGCGAACGCCTGAACCTGTTCACCACCTATCGCACGGAAGACACCGACACCCAGCAGTCCGATCGCTTCCAGGTCGGCGCCAACCGGGTCCTGCAGCGCCGCAGCGGCTGGCAGACCACCGAGGGGCTGCGCTACGAGTACGAGGACTACACCGCCGGCGAGGATGACAGCGGGCGCAGCAACCTGCTGATCCCGTCCTACCGGATCAGCCGCATGGAAGCGGACGAACCGATGACCCCGCGCCGCGGCTACCGCTTCGAGACCACCGTTCAGGGCGCGCGCGAAGAGATCCTGTCCAGCATCTCGTTCGCCCAGGTCCTGGCCAGCGGCAAGGTGGTCCGCGGCCTCGGCACCGGCCGGGTGCTGGCCCGCGTGGATGCCGGCTTCACCGACGTGGACTCGGTCAGCGACCTCCCCAGCTCTCTGCGCTTCTATGCCGGGGGCGATGCCAGCATCCGTGGCTACGGCTACCAGCGGGTCGGGCCACGCAACGACAGCGGCGACGTGATTGGTGGGCGCCACAAGGTAGTGGGCAGCCTCGAGTACGACTACCCGGTCGTCGGCAACTGGAGCGCCGCGGCCTTCGTCGACGCCGGCAACGTCGTCAACGAGTGGGACGAGTTCGACCCCGTCTACGGCGTCGGGGTCGGTGTGCGCTGGCGCTCCCCGGTCGGCCCGCTCCGCGTGGACCTGGCCCACGGGCCGGACTCGGACGATGACTTTCGCATCCACTTCTCCATGGGTCCGGACCTTTGAGACCCCTGTTGCGCGGCACACTGTGGGGGCTCTCCACGGTCCTTACCCTGGTGATCATCCTGCTGGGCACCCTCGGGGCCCTGCTCGCGACCGAATCGGGGACCCGCTGGCTGGTCGAACAGGGCGAGCGCCTGGCCCCCGTCGAATTGCACATCAACCGGGTCGAGGGGACCCTGTTCACCGAGCTGCACCTGCACGGGTTGCACTTGGCACTGCCCGACGGCCCGGTGATCGACCTGCCCGCCGGGCGCGTCGGGATCAGCGCCCGCAGCCTGCTCCGCGGCGAGCTGAACATCCGGACACTGGCCGCCACCGGGCTGCGCGTGGACCTGCCACCACCCGACCCGGATGCGCCACCCGCGGACGAACCCTTCGCCCTGCCCGATTCCTTCCGGCTGCCGCTGGCGGTGCGCCTGGGCCAGCTCCAGGTGGAGGACATGGAGATCCTGCTGGCGGGCGAACCCCTGGCCTCGATCACCCGCCTGACAGCCCGCGCCCGGTCCAGCGGCTCGCGCATCGAACTGCACGAACTGGAGTTGGACATGCCGGAGATCCGGGCCCAGCTGGCCGGCGAGATTGAGGCCGATGGCGACTACCCCGTGCATCTGCGGGGCCAGTGGCAGGCACCCCTGCCCACGGCCCTGGCCGAGGGCCTGGGCACGGACGAGGCGCGTGGCGAGTTGGAGATCACCGGGGCCTTGCGCGAACGTGTGCAGCTCGAACATGACCTGCGCGCCGGGGTCGAGCTGAACCTGCAGGCCAGCGCCCACGAACTGTTCACCACCCCGGCGCTGGAACTGGCGGCGCAGTGGCAACCCTTCACCTACCACCTCGACCCGGAACAGGACATCGCCCTGGAGGGCGGCCGCCTCGACCTGCAGGGGACTCCGGAGGACTGGGCGCTGAATCTGCAGACCGCGGCCACCCTGACGCCCTGGCCACGGCTTGTGCTGAACACCCGGGCGCACGGGGACCTCGAATCGGTGGAGATCGAAGCCCTGGATATCGACTCCGAGGCCGGGCGGGTCACGCTCGCCGGGCCCATTCGCTTTGTCGACACCCTGGACTGGGACCTCACCCTGGAGGCCGAGGACCTGACCCCCGCCGGAATGGGTGTGGAGTTCAATGCCGGGGTCGAACGCCTGAAGGGACGGTTGCAGGGCACCCTGCCGCTGGGAACCGACACCCCGCCTCTGGCGGCCCTGGACGCGAGCGTCACCCTTGACGAGCTGACCGGGCACTACGAGGGGGAACCCATCACCGGCAGCCTGAACGCCTGGCTGGTCGACGGTCAGGCGCGGATCGAGGACACGCACCTGACGATCCGCGATACCGCGCAGCTGGACCTGAACGCTTCGGCCACGGGCCTGGCGGGCGACCTGAGCGACCCCGATCATCGCCTCGTCTTCGACCTCGGACTGGATCTGGAGGCCCCGGATCTGGCGCGCCTGCACTCGGAGCTGGACGGGCAGATCGAGCAACTGCGACTCGTGCTGGACGGCAACTACGCCCCCGCCAGCGGCGCCCTGAGCGCGCAGCTTGGCCTGGACCCATTGCGCGCCCGACTGCGCGGGATCGACATCACGGGCGATGCACTGATCGCGCTGACCGAGACGGGTGGCGAGATCGAGCGGCTGCAACTCGCCACCGACACAGGTGCCCGGCTCGCCCTGAATGGTGATCTCGACTGGTCCGAGGGCCTGCGCTGGGACCTCACACTGGAAGGCGACGGGCTGGATCCGTCGCTGGTGGTCGCCGAGGCCCCCGGCCAGATCGCCCTCGCCCTGCTCAGCCAGGGGCACCTCGACGCCGACGGCACCCCCCGCGTGCAGGCCCAACTCCAACGGCTGGATGGTACGCTGCGCGACCAGCCCGTATCCGGTCAGGGCCAACTGCAGCTGGAGGGAGAACATCTGCGAGTGGACCAGCTGGACCTGGCGCTGGGCCGGAACACCCTGACCGCCCACGGCGAATGGACCGAGGCCCTGGACTTCGAGCTGCGCCTGGATGCCCCGGAGCTGGATCGGGTCTGGCCCGACCTCGCCGGCCGACTGGAGCTCGATGCACACATCACCGGAGAACCCGATCGGCCGCGCGTGGCGGCACGCGGAACCGGTGCGGGGTTGCGACTCGCGGATATCACCCTGGAGCAACTGGAGCTGGGGGCCGACGCCGGCCTCGAGGTCGCCGCCCCGGCCGAGATCGACCTGCGCCTGACGGGCCTCGGGCTGGCCGACGGCACACGCGTGGAGACCCTGCGCCTAGGCGCCTCCGGTCGTATCGACGGGCATCGCGTGACACTGGCGGCCGATGCCGGGGATCTGGGCTCGCTGGATCTGGCGCTGCAAGGCGAACTGAACCCCGACACCCTCCACTGGCGCGGCCAGATCGCACGGCTGAATCTGGACCAACCCGCGGGGGGCCCCTGGCAACTGACCGAACCGGTCGCACTGGAAGGCGGGCCGGAAGATGCACGGCTGGAGCGCCTGTGCCTGGCACGCGACGACGGACGGCTGTGCGTCGAGGGGGATTGGGATGCGGCGACAGGGGCCGAGTTCGCCGCCGAGGCCCGGGCGGTGGACCTGGCCTGGCTGGAACCCTTCCTGCCGCCGGAACTCGCTATCGCGGGCCAGCTGAATGCTGACGCCAGCGGCCGTATGGAAGCCGATGGCACCGTGACGGCCGACCTGACCGTGACCCCGACCGATGGCCACCTGGTCGTGCGCGACGAGGACGGAGACCTGGAGGAGGTGCCCTACCGCGATGTGCGGCTGACCGCCCGGGTGCGCGATCGCGACGTGGACGCCTCCCTGCGGCTCGACTTCCTGGATGGCGGGACGGCGCGCAGCGACATCCAACTACGCCCGGACGGCGACGACCTGCGTATTGACGGCGACTTCGAGGCGCACCTCGATAACCTGTCCTGGCTCGCGGCTCTGAGCCCCGAGATCCAGCGCCTGCGTGGCTCGCTCAACGCCCGCCTCGACTTCGGCGGACGACTGGACGCGCCACTGGTGGAGGGCGAAGTGGCGTTCCGCGACGGCGGGGTCCTGATCCCCGAGGCCGGCATCGATATCGTCATTCCCGAGATCACGGCCCGGGTGGTCTCGGCCGAACAGCTGACCCTGACCGGCCGCCTGGAGTCGGGGGACGGCGGTATCGACCTCGACGGTCGCGTGGACCTCGGCGACGCCGGGCCCCGTGCCGAGCTGAACCTGACCGGCGAGGACTTCCTGGTGGTCAATCGGATCGACGCCGAGGCACGCATTACACCAGACCTGCAGCTGGTCTTTACCCCCGACGACGGTATTCGTGTGCGCGGCGAGGTCTTTCTGCCCTGGGCGCGCATCCGTCCGCCGGATCTGCCGCCCGGAGCGATCCGCGTCTCCGGCGACGAGATCATCCTCGGGGAGGAGATCACGGAGGCACAGGGACTCAAGACCGACATCCGCATTCGGATCCGTCTGGGGGATGACGTGCGCTTCGACGGCTTCGGCCTGACCGCACGCTTCGCCGGCGAGGTGGATGTCGAGGAGGTCACCGGGCAACCGACCCAACTGTTCGGCGAGATCACGATCCCCGAAGGCGAGTACAGCGATTACGGCCAGGACCTGCGGGTGGAACGCGGCAGCCTGGTCTTCCAGGGGCCGGCGGAGAACCCGGAACTGGACCTGCGCGCGGTACGCACCGTGCGCGAATACAACGTGACCGTCGGGCTGGAGATCCGCGGCACGCCGGACAACCTGAGCTCGCGGGTGATCTCGGACCCGCCGATGGACGAGACCGAGGCGATGTCCTACCTGCTGACTGGACGCCCCCTATCCGGCGCCTCGCAATCCGATGGCAACATGATCGCTGCTGCCGCAGCCGCCTACGGGCTGGAACAGGGCGCGGTGATTACCGAACGCATCGGGCGCGAACTGGGGCTGGACGAGGTGGAGCTGGACACCGAGGGCGGGCTGGACGAAAGCGCGCTGACACTGGGCCTGTACCTCTCGCCGCGCCTGCTGCTGCGCTACTCCATCGGGCTGTTCGACAACACATCGAAGGTCTTGCTGCGCTACGAACTGACCCGCAACCTGAGCGTCGAGACTGCCTCCGGGACGACGGAGCAGTCGGTAGACCTGATCTATCGATTCGAGCGCTAGGGAGACGCTGCGGACTAAGGATCAAAGGCCTTTTTCACCACGAAGCACACGAAGAAGATCCATGCCGGTTTAACCACAGAGGACACGGAGTTCACGGAGGCGCTCAAACCTGCTCTCGGTGGTGATCGGCGCTCGAATGATTTCACCTTGAAGATCTTCTCAATGCCGGTGCTGGCCCGTCATCGCGAGGCGCGAAGCGCCGTGGCGATCTCCGTGGAATGCAACCCAGCGGACTTTCGGGGTGGCCTCGCTGAGCCCAGAACGACAAACCTGTCATTCCATACCCACACCACTTCTGGCGCGATCGCGAAGTGCGCGTTGACCAGAGTCTCCCTAGCTTGAGGTATCGCGAGCGCCGTTGCGCGCGGCGTCGATGCGCACGCGGATCTGGCTGCGGTAGAGCTGTTCGTTGGGGATGCCCACCAGGGGACGCCCGACCGGCTGGCCCTCGGCATCGAACGCCATAATCGTCGGCACCACCCGCACGCCGTAGGCACGACCCAGCTCACTGCCCAGCTTGGTCGTGCCGTCGAAATCGCGCACCTCCTGGCGATCCAGCATGACCTTGCGGATATTCACACCCTGGAGAGCCGGGTCCTCGGTCATCGGGCCAAGATAACGCTGTTCGGCACGATCACAGTAGGGACAGCTACTCGACGCGAACATGATCACGGTCGCCTTGCCATCGCCCTGGGTGTTCAGCGCCTGGAGGTCCGTTGCGCGTTCGACGCCACCCGCCGCGACCGAAGTAGCCAGCAGCATGCCGACCAACAAGGCACCGGAGCGCAGCAGCATCGGGCCGAACGGGGAGCGGGGAAGGTTCGTATTCAGGTTCATGGTCATCATGGATCCTTGGGTGTTTGGAACCAGTCTAGGGCCGCCACATTAACGCAGGCTGAAGGGCCGGCAATCGCGCCCCCGCCTCCGGCCGGGCCGAAGGTCCGCCGAATGGCGCCCGCGAGTTGCCCACAAAAAAGGCCCCGCCGGAGCGGGGCCTGATTCCAACGCGCCGGCGAACCGGCGGTCAGGGTCTTGCCGGCGACCTTAGTCGGCGCGCTTGCGCACGTCGGAGGTCACTTCCACGCGGCGGTTGGCTTCGCGGCCTTCCTGGGTGGAGTTGTCGGCGGTCGGGCGGTCTTCACCGTAGCCGACGGTGCGGATGTCACTTTCACGCACGCCTTCGCTGGCCAGGAAGTCGGTGACTGCCTGGGCGCGACGTTCGGACAGGCCCTGGTTGTAGTCGGCCGGGCCGATGGTGCAGGTGTGGCCTTCGACCAGCACCGAGCTGTACTCGGCGTCGTCGGAGGTCAGGCTGCGGGCCAGATCACGCAGGGCGGAACGACCTTCGGAACGCAGGTCTGCGCTGTCAAAGTCGAACAGGGCCTGGGCGCTCAGCGTGGTGGTGGTGAATTCCGGCTCCGGCTCCGGCGCCGGGGCAGCCGCCGGCTCGGGCTCGGGGGCCTCGGCAACTTCTTCGATGTAGCCCGCGCAATGCGGGAACTTCACGTTTTCTTCCGTCCAGGAGCGCGTACGCACACATTCACCGGAGCGATCGACCACAACCTTGCCGCTACGGTCGGTCACGTTGGCGGCCGGCGGTTCCTGCGCCACAACCTGCCCGGCGGCGCCGAGCACCAGCGAGGCCACGGAAGCGGCCAGAAGATTCTTAACGAGCTTATGATTCATTGCAAAGCCTCCTTGTAAAAACAATAGACGTCGGACCCGGGTTGAACCGCGCGACCACCATGGTACGCGCCGCGACCGCAATCCAAAGCAGCGAGCTCCTTGCGCCAAGCCCCCTACAGTACCCTGATAGTGGCACACAAGTTCGGGTTTTGCACGCTTCGGAACGCAAATTATGTGTCGACATCACAACATCGTCACATTCCGTAAATTTCCGAATATCCAGTGACTTTCGACTGCCCTGTTTCGATATTGCAACAGACAGAACCCGAATCGCACAGCGACATTCCGGCAAGCTGTACTCCGGAAGACACACAACCCTGTTAAGGGTTCCTGAAACCGCGGATTTGGCACCCGAACTCGGACCCCAGGAAACGGTACCGGTCAGACAAAAAGACCCCGCCGAAGCGGGGTCCCTAGGTACATCAACGATGCACGGGTAAAGCGGCGAATTACATCATGCCGCCCATGCCACCCATGCCGCCCATGCCACCCATACCGCCCATGTCGTCGCCACCGGCGCCGCCACCGTCATCCTTCTTCGGGATGTCGGCAATCATGGCCTCGGTGGTGATCAGCAGGGCAGCGACCGATGCGGCGTTCTGCAGCGCGGAACGGGTCACCTTGGTCGGGTCCAGGATGCCCATGTCGATCATGTCGCCGAACTCGCCGCTCGCGGCGTTGTAGCCGTAGTTGCCCTTGCCTTCCAGGACCTGGTTGAGGACCACGGACGGCTCGTCACCGGAGTTGTAGACGATCTGGCGCAGCGGCTCTTCCATCGCACGACGGCAGATGTTGATACCGGCGGTCTGCTCGTCGTTGTCACCCTTGAGCTTGGTGATCGCGGCGCAGGCACGCAGCAGGGCCACGCCACCGCCGGGTACCACGCCTTCTTCCACCGCCGCACGCGTGGCATGCAGGGCGTCTTCGACGCGGGCCTTCTTCTCTTTCATTTCGATCTCGGTGGCAGCACCGACCTTGATGACGGCCACACCGCCGGCCAGCTTGGCCACGCGTTCCTGCAGCTTTTCCTTGTCGTAGTCGGAGCTCGCTTCCTCGATCTGCGCACGGATCTGGTCGACGCGGCCCTTGATGTCCTTGTTGGACCCCATGCCGTCGATGATCGTGGTGTTCTCCTTGGTCACCTGCACCTTCTTGGCGCGGCCCAGGTCTTCCACCGTGGTCTTCTCCAGCGACAGGCCAACCTCTTCCGAGATCACCTGGCCACCGGTCAGCACGGCGATGTCCTGCAGCATGGCCTTGCGGCGATCACCGAACCCCGGGGCCTTCACGGCGGCGACCTTGACGATGCCGCGCATGGAGTTGACGACCAGGGTCGCCAGGGCTTCGCCTTCGATGTCCTCGGCGATGATCAGCAGCGGCTTGTTGGCCTTGGCCACGCCTTCGAGGATCGGCAGCAGATCACGGATGTTCGCGATTTTCTTGTCGAACAGCAGGATGTAGGCATCCTCCAGCTCGGCACTCATGTTCTGCTGGTTGTTGATGAAGTAGGGCGACAGGTAGCCGCGATCGAACTGCATGCCTTCGACGACATCCAGCTCGTTTTCCAGCGAGGAACCTTCCTCGACGGTGATCACGCCTTCCTTGCCGACCTTGTCCATCGCATCGGCAATGATCTCGCCGATCGCGGTGTCGGAGTTCGCGGAGATCGAGCCCACCTGGGCGATCGCCTTGTGCTCGGTGCACGGCTTGGAGAGCTTCTTCAGCTCTTCGGTGGCGGCCTTCACGGCCTTGTCGATGCCGCGCTTGAGGTCCATCGGGTTCATGCCGGCGGTGACCGCCTTCATGCCCTCGCGGACGATGGACTGGGCCAGCACGGTCGCGGTGGTGGTGCCGTCACCGGCGGTGTCGGAGGTCTGCGAGGAGACTTCCTTAACCAGCTGGGCGCCCATGTTCTCGAACTTGTCTTCCAGCTCGATTTCCTTGGCCACGGACACGCCGTCCTTGGTCACGGTCGGGGCACCAAAGGCCTTGTCCAGGACCACGTTGCGGCCCTTCGGACCGAGGGTGACCTTCACGGCGTTGGCCAGGGTGTTCACGCCCTTGGCCATGCGGGTACGGGCGTCGGTACCAAAGCGTACTTCTTTAGAGCTCATGATTCGTTCTACTCCTGAAAATTCGTGTTAGACGGTCGCGGTTCGGGGCGTTCAGCCCTCGATGACGGCCATGATGTCGTCTTCGCGCATCACGAGGACTTCGTTGCCATCGACCTTGACCTCGGTGCCGGAGTACTTGCCGAACAGGACCGTGTCACCAGCCTTCACGTCTAGGGGACGGGCTTCGCCGTTGTCCAGGATCTTGCCGTTGCCTACTGCAACCACTTCGCCACGGATCGGCTTCTCGGCCGCGGAATCCGGGATCACGATGCCGCCGGGGGTGGTGCGTTCTTCTTCCATACGCTTCACGATGACTCGATCGTGCAAAGGACGCAGGTTCATGGCGCGAACTCCTTAATAAAATGTCTCAAACAGGAAAATTGGTTTGTCGGGCAGGCACCCTGTTAGCACCCACCCCTGACGAGTGCTAATAATAGGGGCACACAAGGGCGAGTCAAGAGCGCGCGTTACGAAAGCGGGGCCAGAAACGTGAATCAGCGACGGTCGTCGTGGTCCAGCCGATCGTTCGGCGCCTCGGGGCGATCGTCGTGGTGGCGGAATTCGCCCTCGATGGTACCGCCGCCCGGCGGCCCACCAGGGCCGCCGGTGCGCGTGCGGACCATGCCGCGGCGCAGGATGCCGGCAGCCGCCCAGCGCCGCAGCGGCGGAATCAACAGCACGAAGCCGGCGGCATCGGTAAAGAACCCCGGCAGCAACAGCAGCACGGCGGCCGACATCAGCAGCCAGCCCTCGACCAGCCCGCGCGCCGGAACCTCCCCCCGCGCCAGGCTTTGTTGCAGCCGTCGCCAATGGTAGAAGCCCTGCAATCGGAACAACATCAGCCCGGCCGCCGCCGTGACGATCACCAGCACCACCGTCATCAGGGCGCCCACGGCATCGCCCACCCAGGCGAAGCCGAAGATCTCGAGCAGCACCAGACCGAGAAAGACAAACAGGGGAAAGAGGGGGTTGCGCATCGAAGGGGTTCCGCAGATCAGGCCTGTTTATTGGAACATGCGCCCCGGGTGGTGTCGATTGGAACCCCGCTGATGCGCGGACACTCCAATCTCCAGGCACCTGCGGGGAGCCCACCCCTTTTGTCCTTGCACAGCAAAGGGAATTAAGCCAGTCTCCTGCACGTCATTGGTGCATACGGCTATCTACATATTCGGAGAGTGACGGCTCATGTTGCGTAATCCAATCCTGATGCTGGCCCTGCTGGCCTTCCTTGTCCCCGCTCTGGCAACCGCCGCGGTCGAAGACCCGCGCGATCCGACACACCACTTCTTCGACCCGACCTTCGGCGAGTTCCCCGAAGAGCTGGAAGACGCGCGCGCGGCCGGCAAGAAAGGCATCCTGATCTTTTTCGAGATGGCCGACTGCCCGTTCTGCCACCGCATGAAAAACCAGGTACTGAACCAGCCCGAGGTCCAGGAATACTTCAGCGAACACTTCCGGGTGTTCAGCGTCGATGTCGAGGGCGCCATCGAGATCGTCACCTTCGAGGGCGAGACCAAAACCCAGATGGACTGGGCCACCCGCGACTACCGGGTGCGCGCCACACCGGTGTTCCAGTTCTTCAACCTCGATGGCGAACCGATCGCCCGCTTCACCGGGGCCACCCGCGACTCCCGCGAATTCCTGCAGCTAGGCGAGTTTGTCGCCGAAGGGCATTACAAGGACCAGAACTTCACGCGCTTCAAGCGCGAGCAAGACGGTCGCTAAACCCATCTTCTTGCCACTCCCGAGGATCGACGCCTGATGTCGCCGATGCACCCCCGCTCGTCCTGCACCGGACGCCGGCGGCCCCTGGCTCGCCTGCTACTGACCAGTCTGCTCCTGTGGCCCCTGGCCGGGCCGGCGACCGCCCAGGAAGCCGGCGGCGCAACCGGCCTCGGCCCGCTGCCCAACCCGATGCGGGTGGGTGACGCCCTGGAACGAGTCGACGCCCTGCACCCCCGGGTGCGTCAGGCGCGCGCCGACCGCGAACAGGCCCGCGCCGCCCTGGAGGCGACTCGTGCCGAGCGTGATGCGCGCGTGGATGCGCGGCTCGAGGCCCGCTGGATCGAGCCCAACGACTTGATTGCCGACCGCAGCCGCAACGACTCCCGCGCCTCCATCGTCGCACGCAAGCTGCTGAGCGATTTCGGGCAGTCGCATGCGCGCGAATCCGCAGGCGAACAGCGACTCGAGGCCGCCCGCCAGCAAGAGGAACTGACCCACGCCCGTCACCGCATCCACGTCCTCGAGCGCTACTTCGAGGTGCTGCTGGCAGATCTCGCCTTCGCCCGCGACACCGAGGCCATGGCCGCCGCCTACGTATCCAAGGAACGGGCCGAGGAGCGCAACCAGCGCGGTCAGGTCTCAGACATCGAGGTCTTCCGCCTGGAATCCGAGTACCAGACCCTGCGCGTGCAACGTACCCGCGCCCTGCAGGACCAGGCCCGCACCCGGGCCGCGCTGGCCGAAGCCCTGAACCGCCCGGACCGGCGCGTGCGTACCGTACTCGCCCCCATGCTGCCCCTGGATCTGCCCGAACTGCCCGAACTGGATGCGCTGCTCGCCGAACTGGATAACACCAGTCCGCGCCTGATGGCCGAGCGCCGCCACGTCGAGGCCGCCAGCCGCGAGGTGGCGGCCTCGCGCGCGCAGCGGCGCCCGCGCCTGTATGCCGAGGCCGAATCCGGCTGGTGGCACCGCGACCTGGGCGGCAGCGATCGCAACCCGTTCGCCGCCGGCCTGGTCCTGGAAATCCCGCTGTACGAGGGCCGCCGCCACGACAGCCGGGTCGGGCAGGCCGTCGCCGCCCGCCATCGAGCCGAGGCCGAGCTGGGCGAGGCCCGCATCGAGGCGCGCAACCGCCTGCGCGAGCTGCACGACGAGATCCGCGCACTACGAACCCAGCGCGACGAGGCCGCCTGGCGCATGGACTACCGCGAGCTGTACATCGACCGCGCGCGCTACCTGTACGACATCGAGGACCAGGCCGACCTGGGCGATTCGATGGTCCAGCAAAGCGCCGCGGCGCACTTCAATGCAAGCACCGAATTCCAACTGGCCCTGGCCTACGAGCGCCTGGCCCTGCTGAGCGGGCGCGACGAGCTGAGCCCGTTCCGCGCCACGGACGAAAACCCTTGAGCCGCCCAACCGCCGGCGACCGGACGGGAGACCTGACCATGCCCCGCGTATTCCATGTCCCATCCCTGCTGACCACCGGCGGCCTGCTGGCCCTGCTCGCCCTGGCACCCATGCCTCTACTGGCCGAGGAAGGCTTCGCGGCCCAACTCGACTGGGGTGAGCGCCACCGCATTACTGCCCCGATCGCGGGCCGCATCGAGGCAATCGAGGCCCGCGCCGGCGACCGGGTCGAGGCCGACGACGTCCTGTTCCGGCTGGATACCCGGCGCAGCGATGCCGACCTGCGCGCCGCCCGCGCGACCATGGAACGCCTGCAGATGGAGCTGGACGAAGCCGAGCGCGAGCGCGACAAGGCCGAGGATCTCTACGACCAGACCCTGATCGCCGCCCGCGAACTGGAATTGGCACGTATCGATTACGCGACCGTCGCGGCCCGCCTGGCCGAGGCCCGCGCCCAGCGCGACCGCATCCGCGCCGATCTCGAGGACGCGACCATCCGCGCCCCGGCCAGCGGGCGCCTGGTGCGCCTCGACGCCAACACGGGGCAGTACGTCAATCCGGCGTTGCTGCCGCCGGTCCTGGCGATCCTTGGCACCATCGACCCGATGCGCGCCGTGGCCACCGTCCCGGCCGCCACCGCCGCCGACCTGGAACCCGGGGAGACCGTTACGGTCGTAGTCGGCGACCAGCGTCTTTCCGGCACCATTGCGACCATCGGCTGGGAGCCGACCGGCGACGAGCCCGAGCGGGGTTACCGCGTCGAGGTCGAATTCTCTCCGATGGACGACACTCCACTGCGCCCGGGTCAGCCCGCACGGATCGAACGGGACTCCTGATACATGAGCAATGAGCAATCGCCATCCAGCGCCCGCGCCTGGCTGGTCATTACCACACTCGACGACCCGGACACGGCTGACAGCCTGGCCGGCGTCCTGGTGAAGCAGGGTCTGGCCGCGTGCGTGCATATCCTCCCGCCCGGACGCTCGGTCTACATGTGGAAAGGGAATATCGAAACCGACTCCGAAGTCACTCTACTGATCAAGACCTCGCCCGCGCGCCTGAACGATCTTCAGACCCAGCTGGCTGAACAACACCCCTACGACACACCCGAGATCATCGCCCTGCCGATTGAACGCGGGCTGCCCGATTACCTGGACTGGATAACGCAATGCACCTCATGAATCCGCGCACCTGGCTGGCAACCCTGCTGGTCGCACTCCTGCTGGCCCCGGGACTCACGCACGCCCTCTTCGAGGACGACCTGCTGGACCCGGATGACGCCTTCGCCCTGAGCGCCGAGGCGATCGACGCCGACACGGTACGGCTGACCTGGGACATCGCGGACGAGTACTACATGTACCGCGAGCAGTTCGACTTCACCCCCGAAAGCGACGGGCTGGAACTGGGCGAGGCCGAGATCCCGGACGGCGAGGTCAAGGAGGACGAATTCTTCGGGCGCGTCGAGACCTATCGCGGCCAGGTGCAGGTGAAGCTGCCGATCAAGGCGGCCGACAGCACCAGCATCGAGCTGACCGCGCGCTCGCAGGGCTGCGCGGACCTGGGCGTGTGCTACCCGCCGCACTTCCAGACGGTATCCATCGAGCTGCCCGGCCTGCCCAGCGGCAATGGCGAGACCCGCGCGGACGAAGGTGCCGGGGAAGAACGCAGCGCGCTGGGGGACCTGGGCAACCTGTCCGGCGACCTCGGCGCCGCCGATGACCTGCTGGAACCGGAGAAGGCCTTTGCCGCCTCGCTGGAGGCGATCAGCCAGAACGCGGCGATCCTGCGCTTCGACATTGCCGAGGGATACTATCTCTACCGTGAGCAGCTGGATGTGCGCATCGCCGAGGGCGATGGCATCGAGCTGGGGCCGGTCAACCCACCGGACGGCGAGCTCCAGGAAGACGAGTTCTTTGGCGAGAGCCAGGTCTACCGGGGCCAGGTCGAGATCCTGGTTCCGGTCCTGCGCGACGCGGATGACGTCTCCGAGATCACGCTGGCGATCGACTACCAGGGCTGCGCCGACGCCGGCGTGTGCTACCCGCCACTGACCCAGGAGGTCTCGGTCTCCTTTGCTGCCGATCTGGCCGCCGAGGCCGACACCGACGCCCTGCCGGAAACCGGCGACGGGGCTGCGGAAGACGACGAGGCCGCGGCACCGGTCACCCAGCAGGACCGCATCGCGGCCCAGCTGGCAGACGGCCAGATCTGGCTGGTGGCCCTGGCCTTCTTCGGCTTCGGGCTGCTGCTGACCTTCACCCCCTGCGTGTTCCCGATGATCCCGATCCTGTCGAACATCATCATCGGGCAGAAGAACCTGACCACACGCAAGGCATTCCTGATCTCGCTGGTGTTCGTGCTGGCCATGGCGCTGACCTACACCATTGCCGGCGTATTCGCGGGCCTGGCGGGTGCCAACCTGCAGGCGGCCTTCCAGAACCCCTGGATTATCGGGACCTTCGTGGCCATCTTCATCGCGCTGGCGATGTCGATGTTCGGCTTCTACGAGCTGCAGATGCCGGCCGGCGTGCAGAGCAAACTTTCGCAGATCAGCAACAAGCAGGAAGGCGGCACCTACGTCGGCGCCGGCATCATGGGCTTCCTTTCCGCCCTGATCGTCGGCCCCTGCGTGACCGCACCGCTGATCGGGGCGCTGCTCTACATCAGCCACACTGGCGATGCGGTGCTGGGCGGGATCGCGCTGTTCGCGCTGAGCATGGGCATGGGTGCGCCGCTGCTGGTCATCGGCACCTCCGCCGGGCGCCTGCTACCGAAGGCCGGTCCCTGGATGGATACCATCAAGGCGGTGTTCGGGGTCGGCCTGCTGGCCATCGGCATCTGGCTGCTCGAACGGGTGATCCCGGGCGAGGTCGCGATGTTCCTGTGGGCTATCCTGCTGATCGTGACCGCCGTCTACATGGGCGCACTAAGGACCCTGCCGGACAATGCCTCCGGCTGGTACAGCCTGTGGAAGGGCCTGGGTGTGGTGATCCTGATCTACGGCGTGCTGCTGATGCTCGGCGCGGCGACCGGCGGCAAGGACATCTTCCGCCCTCTGGCCACGTTCAACCAGCCCGCGGTGACGGCCACGGGCGAGCAGTCCGGGCCGACCGAGATGGAGTTCACCTACATCGACAGCCTGGAGGACGTGGAGCGCGAAGTCGCACGGGCCCGCGAAAACGGTCAGCCCGTGTTCCTCGACTTCTACGCCGACTGGTGCGTGGACTGCGTGCGTCTGGACCGCACCACCTTCCAGGACCCGCGCGTGCTCCGAGCGATGGGCGACGTGCACCTCCTGAAGGCCGACGTGACCGACAACACCTCCGAGCACCGCGACCTGATGCGTCACTTCAACCTGTTCGGGCCGCCGGCCATGATCTTCTATGACACCGACGGCAACGAGCTGCGCAACTACCGCAATGTCGGCTATCTGAATGCCGACCGCTTCCTGGCACACGTGGAAAGCGCCATCGGGGTGACGCCATGAAAAACCGCAAGCACACACTCGCAGGGGTGGTGGTCGCCACAGCCAGCGCCCTGATCCTGACCGCCTGTGGTGACCCGGAACCCGAGATGGACGCCGGGGCAACCTCTGCCAACGCGGCCACCGAGGTCGCCGCCGAGGCGACCCAGGGCAATCAACGCATCGACTTCACCCTGCCCGACCTCTCCGGTGAAGAACGCCAGTTCAGTGAGTGGGACGGCGACCTGATCGTGCTGAACTTCTGGGCCACCTGGTGCCCGCCCTGCAAGAAGGAGATGCCGCTGTTCCAGGACACCTTCGAGGCCTACCGGGACGACGGCTTCACCATCGTGGCAGTGGCCGTGGACGAACAGACAGCCACGCAGCATTTCGTCGACGATTTCGGCATCGAATTCCCGGTGCTGATCGGTCAGGACGAGGCGATGGCCGTGGGCCGGGAATACGGCAACCGCATCGGCGCCCTGCCCTACACCGTCCTGATCGACCGTGACGGCACCATCCTCGACACCCATCGTGGCGAGGTGGAGCCCGCTGACCTGGATGGCTGGCTGGAGGCGCACCTGTAACGCCCCCACAAGGACGCCAAGGGAGACGCTGATCAACTCGCACGGCCGCGGGCCCCTTCCGCAACAAGGCTGGTAAGCTTGGCCGCCATGACCGAGCGCGAACGCCTGTGGGAACTCGCCCGCCTGATCCGGCTGGATCGCCCGGTGGGCATCTACCTGCTGCTGTGGCCCACCTTCTGGGCCCTGTGGGTGGCGGCCGAGGGCTGGCCGCCGGCCTACCTGAT
The DNA here is from genome assembly GCF_000381845.1 of Thioalkalivibrio sp. AKL10. NCBI lineage: Bacteria > Pseudomonadati > Pseudomonadota > Gammaproteobacteria > Chromatiales > Ectothiorhodospiraceae > Thioalkalivibrio > Thioalkalivibrio sp. AKL10. The sequence goes on along the minus strand of NZ_KB907142.1, from coordinate 1,114,587 downwards.
CTTCATTTTTGCCGCCGGCGTGGTGCTGATGCGCTCGGCGGGCTGCGCGATCAACGACTACGCCGACCGCGACTTCGATGGACACGTGGCGCGCACCCGCGACCGGCCGCTGGCGCTCGGCACCATCACCCCGCGCGAGGCGCTGGGAACCTTCGTGGCCCTCAGCGTGGTCGCCTTCGTCCTGGTGCTGTTCACCAATGTACTGACCATCCTGTATTCCCTGGTGGCGGTGGCACTGGCCGGCACCTACCCGTTCTCCAAGCGTTTCCACCACTTCCCGCAGGTCCATCTCGGCGCCGCCTTTGCCTGGGCCGTGCCCATGGCGTTCACCGCCGTCACCGGCGAGCACCCGCCCGAAGTGGCCTGGCTGTTGTTCGTAACCGTGCTGGCGTGGACGGTGGTGTATGACACCTTCTATGGCATGGTGGATCGCGAAGACGACCTGAAGATCGGGGTGAAATCCACGGCCATCGCCTTCGGCGAACTGGACCGCCTGATTACCGGCGGGCTGCAGGTGCTGGTGTGGCTGGGGCTTTATCTTGTTGGCCAGCACGCCGATTTCGGTGGCTACTACACCGCCGGGCTCGTGGTGGTGGCAATGCTGATGTTCTACCAGCAGTTCCTGATCTTCGAACGCGAACCCGCCGACTGTCTGCGCGCCTTCAAGAACAACCACTACCTGGGCGCCGTCATCCTTCTGGCGATGATTGCCGACCACCACCTGGGGGGCTGAATCCCGAGCGCACACACCCTCAGGCGCGCGCGAGGACCAGCCCCTCCACCCGAGCGGCACCCTCGCGGCGCAGCACTTCGGCCAGTGCGGCCAGCGTCGCGCCCGTGGTCGCCACGTCATCCACCACCAGCACATGCTGCCCGGCGAGGCTCGAACCGTCCCAGGCAAACGCACCGTGGACATTGCGCCGCCGCGCCTTGCGACCCAGCGCCTGCTGCGACTCGGTCGCGCGGATGCGCCGCAGTCCGCGGGTATCCAGCGGGACATCCAGCACCCCCGCCACACGCCGCGCCAGGTAGTCCGACTGATTGAAACCTCGCTCGCGCAGCCGCCTGCCATGCAGCGGCACGGGGAGCACTAGATCGGGCAGATCGCCGTTCTCGCCCACCAGACGGCCCGCCACCTGCTCCGCCAGGGCCGCGAGGATGCGTTCGGCCCGTGCATTGGCGCCGTGCTTGTAGGCCAGGATCAGCTGATCCAGCGGCCAGGCATAGGCCCAGCCGGCATGCAGTGCATCCAGGACCGGCGCTCGGCGGATGCAAGCCGGGCACACTCCGGCGACCGGCAGGGGCAACGCACAGGTGGGGCAGGGGTGCTCGAGCGGCGCAAGATCCGCCCGGCAATCCGCGCAGATCGCCGGACCGGGGGCCAGGCACAGTCCGCACTGACCGGGGTACAGAGCCTCCCCCAGCCAGTCGACACAAGCCGCAGCCCGGGCCCTCAAGCGCGCGGCCGGAGACCGCCTGGAAACGGGTCGCAATGAAGGGTCCGGGGCCATAATGGTATGCTCTGCTTTTTGCATGCAGGGTAGACCATGGCCACCAGGACCGTCTCCGGGCGCAGCTCGCGGCGCGCCGCGTCGATGTTCGATATCGGCAACCTGATCAGCGTGTCGATTGCCGGCATCCCGCTGTTCCTGGTGAGCAGCGAGGGCGTCGGGGTCGGTTTCATCATCGCCGCGATCATGGGTATCGTCCCGTTGGTACTGTGGTTTGGCGGCTCAATGCTGGTCTACGCCCTGAACAAGCACCACCCCGATCCCCGCGTCGGCCACTTCACGCAGTGGGCCGCCTATCGCTACTACGCCCTGATGGGCCTGCTGATCGGGGTCGCCACCTTCTTTCCGCCGGATCTGAACTACTACCGCGCCTACTGGGCGATCGCCGCCGCCATCCTGTTGCCGTGGACGATCTACGCCCTGTTCAATATCTATCGCGAGCCCTGGACGGACGTCGAGATCCCCGCCGAAGCCGACAAGGAACATCATCTATGAGCACGCCCCGCCACGACTGGAACACCGACGAGGTCGAGGCCCTGCTCGACCTGCCGCTGAATGACCTGATCTTCCGCGCGCAGACCGTCCACCGCGAGCACTTCGACCCGAACGCGGTCCAGGTGAGCACGCTGCTGTCGATCAAGACCGGGGCCTGCCCCGAGGACTGCGCCTACTGCCCGCAAAGCGCGCACCACGAGGTCGAGATCGAGCGCGAACGCCTGCTGCCGCTGGACGAGGTGCTGGAGGCGGCCCGCAACGCTCGCGCCCAGGGCGCGACCCGCTTCTGCATGGGCGCGGCCTGGCGCAACCCCACCGACAAGAACCTGGAGCGCGTGATCGAGATGGTCCGCGCAGTCAAGGACGAAGGCCTCGAGACCTGCATGACCCTCGGCATGCTGAAGGCCGAGCAGGCCAAACGCTTGTCCGAGGCGGGACTGGACTACTACAACCACAACCTCGACACCTCGCCGGAGTTCTACGGTCACATCATCAGCACGCGCACCTACGACGATCGCCTCGAAACGCTGGAGCACGTACGCGAGGCGGGCATGAACGTCTGTTGCGGCGGCATCCTCGGCATGGGCGAGTCGCGCCGCGATCGCGCCCGGCTGCTGCAGCAGATGGCCAACCTGCCAAAACACCCGGAGTCGGTGCCGATCAACCAGCTGATCCAGGTCGAGGGCACGCCACTGCACGGCATCGAGCACCTCGACCCGCTGGAGTTCGTGCGTACCATCGCGGCCACCCGCATCCTGATGCCGGCCTCCTACGTGCGCCTGTCCGCCGGGCGCACCGAGATGTCCGACGAGATGCAGGCCCTGTGCTTCCTCGCCGGTGCCAACTCGCTGTTCTACGGCGACACCCTGCTGACCACGCCAAACCCCGGCGAGAACCACGACCTCGCGCTGTTCGAGCGCCTGGGCCTGCGCCCGGAGACCGGCCCGGAATCCCCCGCGCAATCGGACCAGCCGGCGTCCGCGTCGGCCTGAGCCAGACCGGCGGTGAGCGGCGGCTTCCCCGACCATTTCTCGGCGGTGGCTAACGCTTACGCCCGCCACCGCCCGGACTACCCGGCCGAGCTGTTTGACTGGCTGGCGGCGCACACTCCGCACCACGAGCGCGCCTGGGACTGTGCCAGCGGCAACGGCCAGGCCGCGCGGGGCCTGACGCCCCACTTCTCGCACGTCTTCGCCACGGACGCCGCCCCATCGCTGCTGGCCACACTGCCGGATCACTCCTGGATCGACCGCGTCGCCTGTGCCGCCGAGGCCTGTGCCCTGGCCGATGGCTCGGTCGACCTCGCCTGTGTCGCCCAGGCCGCGCACTGGTTCCGCCACCCCGAGTTCCACGACGAGGTCGCCCGCGTCCTGCGCCCGGGCGGACTCCTGGCGATCTGGGGCTACGGCGTGCTGCGGGCCGAGGACCCGGCACTGGACCGCCTACTGATCGACTTCCACGACACCACCCTTGCGCCCTGGTGGCCGGAAGAGCGCCAGCACATCCGCAACCACTACCGCGACCTGCCGTTTCCCTGGCCCGAGATCGAGGCGCCCGAGTTTCGCATCACGCGCGAATGGGACCGCGCCACCCTGCTGGGCTATCTCGGTACCTGGTCCGCGATCCGCCGCGCCCGCGCCGCCGGCCAGGACCCGCTGGCCGCGCTGGCACCGGCCCTGCAAGCCCTGTGGTCCAACCCGAGCATGCCGGCACGGGTGCACTGGCCGATCTTCCTGCGTGCGGGCCTGCGCCCATGAGCGACTCACTCGATCACTACCTGGAGCAACGCCTGAGCACTGTGCGCGACGCCGGGCTATGGCGCCGCACCCGCATCCTCGACGGCCCACAGCGGCCCGAACAGGTTATCGACGGCCACCGCGTGATTGCCTTCTGCTCGAACGACTACCTGGGCCTGGCCGGTGACCCGGCGGTCGCCGCCGCCGCTCACGCGGCGCTCGACCAGTACGGTGTCGGCGCTGGTGCGGCCCACCTGATCAATGGCCACACCCGCGCCCACGACGAACTGGAACAGGCCCTGGCCCGCTTCACCGGGCGCGCTCGGGCACTCGTCTTCTCCACCGGCTACATGGCCAACCTGGCCCTGGTCCAGACCCTGGTCGGTCGCCACGACATCGTCTTCGAGGACCGCCTGAACCACGCCTCGCTGATCGATGCCGTGCGCCTGTCGGGCGCGCGCAGCCAGCGCTACCGCCACGCCGAGCCCGAACACCTGCGCGAGCGCCTGGAGAAGGCGCCCGCGACCGGCCAGCGCCTGATCATCACCGACGGCGTGTTCTCCATGGACGGCGATATCGCCCCGCTTCCGGAACTCGCCGCCCTGGCGCGCGAATACAATGCCTGGCTGATGGTGGACGACGCCCACGGCCTGTCAGTGCTGGGCGACACCGGCGGCGGCACCTGCCAGCACTTCGGTCTCGGCGGCGACGACGTACCGGTCCTGATGGGGACGCTGGGCAAGGGCTTCGGCACCGCCGGGGCCTTCGTGGCCGGCTCCGAACGGCTGATCGAGACCCTGATCCAGACCGCGCGCCCCTACATCTACACCACCGCGATGCCGGCCGCCCTGGCCGCCGCCACCCTGGCCTCGGTGCAAATCGCCGCGTCCGCCCACGACCGCCGCGCGCACCTGCAGAACCTGTTGCGACGCTTGGGCGACGGGCTGGATCGCCTCGGCCTGCCACACCCACCGCCCCTCACACCCATCCAGCCTGTCACCCTGGGCACCGCCACTCGCGCGAACGCCGTCGCCGAGCGCCTGTTCGAGGCCGGCTTCCTGGTCCCCGCGATCCGCCCCCCGACCGTCCCGGAAGGCGAGGCCCGCCTGCGCATCACCCTGTCCGCCGCCCACACCCAAACGCAGGTCGACGCACTGCTGCAGGCGCTGGAAAAGGCTCTCAAGGACACACCGGCGTAACGCGGCGCGCAAACTTCTAACCGTCATTGCGAGGAGCAAAGCGACGAAGCAATCGCCATCCGGATGCCCCCGGGCAGAATATTGGCAGATTGCCTGCCCCGGCAGATTGCTTCGTCGCCTTCGGCTCCTCGCAATGACGACTTGGTCGTCTCACCGCGTTGCAACGCAGACGTGCGACTGGGTCAGCCTCCCCCTACAGCTCGCCGCGTTCGGCGAGGGAGACGGCCTCGTCGGCGATGATCACGTGATCGAGGACGCGGATGTCGACCAGCCCCAGGGCGTCGGTCAGGCGGCGGGTGATGGCGACATCCGAACGCGACGGCTCGGCCACGCCCGAGGGGTGGTTATGGGCCAGGATCACAGCCGCCGCGTTGTGGTGCAGCGCGCGCCGCACAACCTCGCGCGGGTGCACAGAGGCACCGTCGATGGTGCCGCGAAAGAGCTCCTCAAAGGCGATCACGCGGTGGCGGTTATCGAGAAACAGCACGCCGAAGACCTCGAAGGGATAGTCGCGCAGACGCGCCGCCAGGAACTGCCGGGTGGTCGCGGGCGAGGTCAGTGCATCGCCGCGCTCCAGATCGGCCGCCAGGTGGCGGCGCCCCATCTCCAGCACGGCCTGGAGCTGGGCGTACTTGGCATCCCCCAGCCCCGGGGCGGCGCAAAACCCCGCCTGATCCGCCTGTAATAAAGGCCGCAGCCCGCCGAAGCGGCTGAGCAGGTCCCGCGCGACATCCACCGCGCTCTTGCCGGCCACGCCGGTGCGCAGAAAGATTGCCAGCAACTCCGCATCCGAAAGCGCGGCCGCGCCGCGTTCGATCAGCCTCTCCCGCGGGCGCTCGGCCGTGGGCCAGTCGGTAATCGCCATCACCACCTCCCTGTGGTTGCGTTACATGCGTTCGCTTTTTTCGGTTTGGGCCCTGGGCTAGTCCTCGAAGCGGGAGATGTCGCGCACCGCGCCGTAGGCGGCGGAGGTCGTCATCAGGGCGTAGGCGCGCAAGGCCTGGGTGACGGCCCGCTCCCGCGACTCGGGCTTCCAGGCCTTCGCGCCACGGGCCTCCATGGCCTCGCGCCGTGCGGCCAGCGTGGCGTCGTCGACGTCGATGCGGATCTCGCGACCGGGGATGTCGATCACGATGGTGTCGCCTTCCTCGATCAGGCCGATCGCACCACCCTGCGCCGCCTCCGGCGAGACGTGACCGATCGACAGCCCGGAGGTGCCGCCGGAGAAGCGCCCGTCGGTGACCAGCGCGCATTCCTTGCCCAGGCCCTTGGACTTGAGATACGACGTCGGGTAGAGCATTTCCTGCATGCCCGGACCGCCCTTGGGGCCCTCGTAGCGGATGATCACCACGTCGCCCGCCTGGATCTGGTCACCAAGAATGGCCTCCACCGTCGCGTCCTGGCTCTCGAAGACCCGGGCCGGACCCGAGAATGTCAGGATGCTGTCGTCCACCCCGGCAGTCTTCACGATGCAGCCATCCGGGGCCATGTTGCCGTAGAGCACGGCCAGGCCACCGTCCTTCGAGTAGGCATGCTCGATGTCGCGGATGCAGCCGTTCTCGCGGTCGATGTCCAGGCTGTCCCAGGTCTTGTCCTGGCTGAACGCGACCTGGGTAGGCACACCGCCCGGGGCGGCCTGGTAAAGCGTCTCGGCCTCGGCGGCGTGGCGCATCACGTCCCACTGTTCCAGGGCCTGGCCCATGGTGTCGGCATGCACGGTGGGAATGTCACGGTGGAGCAGCCCGCCGCGGTCCAGCTCCGCGAGGATGCCGACCACGCCACCGGCGCGGTGGACATCTTCCATGTGGTAGAGCTGGGTGGCCGGGGCGACCTTGCACAGATTCGGCACCTTGCGCGACAAGCGGTCGATGTCGGCCATGGTGAAGTCGACCTCGCCCTCGCGCGCGGCCGCCAGCAGGTGCAGCACCGTGTTGGTGGAGCCGCCCATCGCGATATCCAGGCTCATCGCGTTCTCGAACGCCTCGAAGGTGGCGATGGAACGCGGCAAAGCAGATTCATCGTCCTGCTCGTAGTAACGCTTGGCCAGTTCGACCACGCGCCGGCCGGCCTGCTCGAACAGGCTCTTGCGCCCGGCGTGGGTGGCCAGCAGCGAGCCGTTGCCCGGCAGCGACAGCCCCAGCGCCTCGGTCAGGCAGTTCATCGAATTGGCGGTGAACATGCCGGAGCAGGACCCGCAGGTCGGGCAGGCGGAGCGCTCGATGGCCTCCACTTCTTCATCACTGGCACTGGAGTCGGCGGCCTTGACCATCGCGTCCACCAGGTCCAGGTGGATCACCTTGTCGCTGCCCGGGGCCTGCACCTTGCCGGCCTCCATCGGACCGCCGGAGACGAACACCACCGGGATGTTCAGGCGCATCGCGGCCATCAGCATGCCAGGGGTGATCTTGTCGCAGTTGGAGATGCAGACCAGGGCATCGGCGCAGTGCGCGTTGACCATGTACTCGACCGAGTCGGCGATGATCTCGCGCGAGGGCAGCGAATAGAGCATCCCGCCGTGGCCCATCGCGATCCCGTCGTCCACCGCGATGGTGTTGAACTCCTTGGCCACGCCGCCGGCCTTTTCCACCTCGCCGGCCACCAGCTGGCCCAGGTCCTTCAGATGCACGTGCCCGGGCACGAACTGGGTGAAGGAGTTGGCAATGGCAATGATCGGTTTGCCGAAGTCGCCATCCTTCATGCCGGTGGCGCGCCACAGGGCGCGGGCACCCGCCATGTTGCGGCCGTGGGTAGTGGTGCGGGAACGATAGGCGGGCATGTATATTCTCGTGAACGATTACGGTGAACGCAGATCGTACATAATGAGTCGTTCAAACCCCAGTACCCCGGAGCACCTGCAATGAAAATCGAAGTCGAGAACATCAAGTGTGGCGGCTGCGCCAGCTCCATCCGCAAGGGCCTGCTGCAGGTCGAGGGCGTCACCGACGCCGAGGTGGACGTGGAAGGCGGTGCGGTTGATATCGAGGCGCCCGACAGCGCCCGCGAGGCGGTCGCCGCCAAGCTCGCCAGCATGGGTTACCCCGAGGTCGGTTCGGTCTCCGGCCTGCGCTCCGCCAGCGCCAAGGCCAAGTCGTTTGCCAGCTGCGCCGTGGGGCGCATGAGCGGCGAATAGGCTTGATCAATACGTCGCGGTGGCGCGCGCAGCCCGGCCTTGTCGGGCTGGTGCTGCTGTTCGTCCTGGGCACGGGGCTGGCGCAGGCCGAAAGCGGGCTGCCGACCGCCGAACTGCAACTCGGCGAACAAGCCCTGACGATCGAGATCGCCGCGACCGACCGTAGCCGCCGGATCGGGCTGATGCACCGCGACCACCTGCCCGCCGACCACGGCATGCTGTTCATCTGGCCACGACCGGCGCACTACGGCATGTGGATGCAAAACACCCGCATCCCGCTGGACGTGGCCTTCATCGATGCCGACTTCACCATTACCAACATCGCCAGCATGACGCCCCACTCCACCCGCATACACGAGGCGAAACGGCCGGTGCGCTACGCCCTGGAGGTCAATGCCGGGTGGTTCAAGGAGCACGGCATCGCGCCCGGCGCCTCCGTCCCGGACCTCGAACGCCTCGTGGGCGAGACCGACTAGGGAAACACGGATCAATGTTTCCCTAACACCCCTTCCCGCAGGATCGGGCCAGCAGGCCTGACTGATCCCACGTGTACATTGATCCGTGATTCCCTAGACTGTCTGCTCAAGGACATCACCAGGAAACGGACACGCCCGTGACCGCCACATCCAACCCAGCCGCCCGCAATCACGCGCCCTCACGCCGAGCCCCGCAGCCCGGGGAGCTCGCCTGGTTCCGTGATGCGGTGCCGTACATCGCCGCCCACCGCGGGCGCACCATGGTGATCGCGCTCGCAGGCGAGGCCGCTCAGGCGCCGGAGTTTCCGGCACTGATGCGCGATATCGCCAAGCTCAATGCCCTGGGTATCCGGGTCGTTCTGGTCTACGGGGCGCGCCCGCAAATCGAGGCCCGGATGAGCGAGCGCGGACTGACCCCGGCCTACGCCAACGGGTTGCGCGTAACGGATGGCGCAGCGCTGGAAGCCGTGCTGGATGCGGTCGGTCGGCTGCGCCTGCAGATCGAGGGCCTGCTCTCGCGCAGCCTCGGCCAGCCGGGTACCGGCAACGCACGCCTGCGCGTGGCCAGTGGCAACTTCGTCACCGCACGGCCACTGGGCGTACGCGACGGCGTGGACTTCCACTACACCGGCGAGGTGCGCGGGGTGGACACCACCGCACTCGCGGCCCTGCTGGACCGCGAGCAGGTGGCCCTGGTCTCCCCGCTCGGCTACTCCCCCACCGGCGAGGTGTTCAACCTCTCCGGCGAGGATGTCGCCACCCAGGTCGCGATCGCGCTGAATGCCGACAAGCTGATCTTTCTCACCGAGGCCGGGGTGTTGCGTGATCCCGAACACGGCGTGCTGGACCAGCTCACCGTGCCGGCCGCCCAGAAGCTGCTGGAGACCGCCACCGACCTGCCGCAGGAACTGGCCAACCATCTGAAGAGCGCGCTCGACGCCTGTCGCCAGCGCGAGATCCGGGTGCACCTGATCGACCGTCGGGACGACGGTGGGCTCCTGACCGAACTGTTCACCCGTCTGGGAATCGGCACACTGGTCTCGCGCGAGCCACTGGAACGGCTGCGCCCGGCCACACTCGACGATGTCGGCGGCATCCATGCACTACTGGCACCACTGGAGGCCGAGGGTATCCTGGTGCATCGCGCGCGGGAGCACCTGGAGCTGGAGATCGACCGCTTCCAGGTGCTGGAGGCCGACGGCCTGATCATCGGGACCGCCGCGCTCTACCCGTTCGAGGCGGATGCCGCGGAGATCGCCTGCCTGGCCCTGCACGCGGATTACCGCGGGAGCGGCCGCGGCGACCGTTTGCTGCAGGCGATGGAACACCTGGCGCAGGAACAGGGAATCCGGCGGGTATTCGTGCTCACCACACGCACCGCCCAGTGGTTCCAGGAACGCGGTTACACGCCAGGCAAGGTGGACGATCTGCCCGTCAGCCGGCAGACCCGCTACAACCAGGCGCGCAACTCGCGGGTGTTTACCCGCGCGCTGGCCGGCGAGTAACCCGGACCAGACAGGCCCTATTCATAGCGGGCCTCGTCGCGCTCATGGGCCTCCTGGGCCACCACGCTCAGCGTGGCAACCGGGCGCGCCTCAAGCCGAGCGATGCCGATCGGTTCACCGGTCTCCTCGCAATAGCCGTATTCGCCCTGCTCGATGCGCGCCAGCGCCGCGTCAATCTTGTTCAGGAGCTTGCGGTACCGATCCCGGGTTCGCAGCTCCAGGCCGGCATCGGTCTCGTGACTGGCGCGGTCATTCGGGTCCGGCTCCTGCCAGCTCTCGCTGCGCAAGTGCTCCAGAGTCTGTTCCGATTCCTCGATCAGCTCGGCACGCCAGGCCTCGAGCTTGGCGCGAAAGTAGTCCAGTTGACGCGGATTCATGTAGGGTTCGTCCTCGGACGGACGGTACCCGGAATCCGGGCGGGTCTTGGCTTCTTGGCTCATCTTGGACCCCTCGCCAGGCCCCCTCTCGCCCCATGCGGGAAGGCTCCGGCGCATTGCACAGTACACCCGATCGAGTATAGGGCAATAACCCTGCCGGGCGGCAAACGCGAAAGCGCGCCCGAACGCACACAACCGGCACCATACGGAAGGCGACACCGGCCGCATGCAGCACATCCTTCAGATCAGCGACACCCACCTCGGCCGGGAGCCGGGCCCCATTCGACCGGGTTATCCCGACAGCGACCGCCAGCTCGCCCGCGTGCTCGAGGCCCTGCGCCGGAACGAGGCCCGGCCGGACCTGCTATGGCTCACGGGCGACCTGGCCGAAGATCCGGATCCGGCGGCCTACACGCGACTCCTCGCAATGCTCGACGAACACGTGAAGGGCTGGCCGCTCGCCGGCCTGGCGGGCAACCACGATGACTGGACCCTGCTGCACCGCGCCTTCACGGGCGCCGGACACGCCCTGGACGGCCACCGGCTGCTCGGCGACTGGCTGCTGGTCGGAATCAATTCGGCGGTTGCGGGGCAGGCGTCCGGGCGCATCGAGCCGGCCGAGTTGTCGCGCCTGGATCAAGTACTGACCGCACACCCCGATCACTGGGGCATGGTCGCCGTTCACCACCCGGTCGTGCCCGTCGGCAGCGCATGGATGGACCGGATCGGCCTGACCAATCCCGACGACCTGTTCGCGATCCTGGATCACCACCCGCGCGTACGCGCCTGCCTGTTCGGCCACATCCATCAGGATTTCCGCGCCGAGCGCCAGGGCGTCGAACTGCTGGGCTGCCCCTCCACCTGCGTCCAGTTCGCCCCCGGCTCCGAACAGTTCGCGCTGGATACCGAACACGCCGGCTACCGCGTTCTGGCACTGCATGCCGATGGCCGCATCGACACCCGCGTCGAGCGTCTATCCGGCGAATTTCCCGAGGCCCGCGCATGATCCCGGACGATCGCCGCAGCGAGCAGCTCCAGGCCTGGCTGAAGGACCAGCCGGGCAGGTTCACCTGCCTGGCACTCCTGCGCGCAGATGCCAGTTTTCGACGCTATTTTCGCCTGTGCCGCGACGACCAACCGGTGGTGCTGATGGATGCGCCACCCGAGCGCGAGGCCACCGAGCCGTTCGTGGAGATCGCGCGACTGCTGGAATCGCTGGGGCTGCGCCCGCCGCGCATCCTTGCGCACGATCCAGCCACCGGCTTCGTGCTGCTCGAGGACCTCGGCGACCGAACCTTCACCCGGGCCCTAGCCGAGGGGGCCGCGGAAGGCCCATTGTACGACCGCGCCATCGACACCCTGATCCAGCTGCATCGCGCCTGGCCAGCGCAGGCCGCGAAGGGCCCGGACCTCCCCGCCTACGACACCCCGCGCCTGCTGGACGAGGCCGCCCTGTTTGCCGACTGGTACTGGCCGGAACAACGCGGCACACCGATGGGCGCGTCCCTGCGCAACGAATTCCTCGAGGTCTGGCGGGTGGCGCTGGAACGCCTGCCCGTCCTGCCCGGGACACTGGTGCTACGCGACTTCCACGTGGACAACCTGATGCTGCCACCCGGCGAGGATGGCGATTGTGCCGTCCTGGATTTCCAGGATGCCGTGATCGGCAGCCCCGCCTACGATGTCGTCTCGCTGCTGGAAGACGCCCGGCGCGAGGTGTCACCCGCCACCGTGGAGCGGGCATTGATGCGTTATACCGCGGGAACGGCCTGTGACCCCGAGGTCTTCCTGCAGCATTACCGCGTCCTCGGCGCCCAGCGCACCACCAAGATCCTCGGGATCTTCGTGCGCCTGGCGCACCGGGATGCCAAACCGCGCTACCTGGAACACCTGCCGCGCCTGCATCGACTCCTGGCGCAGGGACTGTCACAGCCAGAACTGACAGCGGTGGCAGGCTGGTTCCACACCCACATGCCCGAACGGATGCGGGAGGATTAAGCCATGCGCGCAATGATCCTGGCCGCCGGGCGCGGCGAACGCATGCGCCCGTTGACCGACCACTGCCCCAAGCCGCTGCTGCCGGTCAGTGGCCGGCCGCTGATCGGCTACACGCTGGATCGTCTGGCGACCGCCGGGTACCGCGAGGTAGTCATCAACCTCGCGCATCTGGGCGAACAGATCCGCGCCACCCTGGGTGAACGCCAGTCGGGCCTCGCCATTCGCTACTCACCGGAGCCCGAGGGTGCCCTGGAGACCGCGGGCGGGATCCGCCAGGCCCTTCCCCTTCTGGGGGAGGAGCCGTTTCTGGTGGTCAATGGCGATGTCTGGTGCGACCACCCGCTGACACCCCCGGCGACGATGAACACAGCCACCGACCGACCGCTCGCGCACCTCGTACTGGTCGCCAACCCCGACCATCACTCGCAGGGCGATTTCGCCCTGGACGGGGAACGGGTGGGGCTGGCGGGGAACGAGTTGCTGACCTTCAGCGGCATCGGCTGGTACGACCCGGCGCTGTTTCGTGATCTGCCACCGGGGCGCCGGGCCCTCGGCCCCTTGCTGCGTCAAGCCATCGAGGCCGGCCGGGTCACCGGCGAACACTACACCGGCGCCTGGCGCGACATCGGCACACCGGAGCGCCTGGCGGCGCTGGACACCGAGCTTGAGGGGCGCTGATCACCCAACGCAGGGGGGATGCGGCCGGTCCGGTCAGGGCTTGATGTAGGTGTAACCGGAGCGTTGCAGGCGGGTCAGTTCCACGATGCCACTGGGGACCACGTCCCTGTCCGACACCTCATGCAGATCGCTGCGTTCGAGCCCGCGCGATTCCAGCGAGTTGCCACACACCAAAAAGCGCACATCCTGCAGCTTAAGGGTATTCACGGTACTGCGCAGGTCCGGATCGGTACGGGCGTGCTGCAGCAGACTGATGCCGCTGCCATGAGTCAACACCTTGATCTTGAGCGAAACATCATCGGGGCTACCGTCGATATGATTCTGCAGGTTGCGCAGGGCGTTCAGGTGAAGCTCCAGGTCATCGGTGTTGATGTGATAGACCACCCGCAGCGGCTCTTCGGCCGCCGGCGCCTTGGCGACGACGCCCATCAATACAGCAGTCGCGCCGCCCGCCGCCAGCATCAACAAGAGCGCCCCGGCCAGGAACCAGCCGGGGCGCAGCACTTGTGGGTCGACTTGCATCGAGACTCCGGCCGTGCCGAATCAGACCTTGATGTAGATCCAGCCTTCCGCCTGACGGCGGGCCGCCTCGGCGACGCCGGAATCGATCAGTTCAGCCTGTGGCAGGATATCCACCTTCTGGCCTTCCTCGCGCGCCAGGCGGTTGAGGGTCTGGGCACAGGCGGTAAAGCGCAGCGTGGGGTACGCCTCCGCCATGCTCGCGACGCGTTCCGGATAGGGTGCGCTGTCGGTTCGCAGCATGCCCATCGCGTTGTTGTGCACCACCACCTGCACGTTCAGGTCGCGCCCGACCGTGGCCGCCTCGCGATACATGCTCTCGATGTCGTCCAGCAACTCGGCCATCGCACGGGTATCCGCCTCGTTGATGTGCAGCAGAATCTGATCGGTTTCGGTTGCCGAAAACACCTGCTGCGGGGCCGCGGCCCCGCCGGGCGCGTTATCGCTGGCAGCCATTTGCGCCAGGGCCCCGGACTCCTGGCCGGCCGCAGCAGCATGGTCGCCCCCGAAGAAACCGGCATCGCGAGTGATCTCGTATCCACCCAGCGAACCCACGACCAGCGCGAGCACGCCGGCCGCCACCGACGGGAACCAGGCCGAACGTCCACCACGCGATAACCGGCAACGGCCACCGGTGGTGCCGGCCGCGCGCCCGGCCGGGACGTCTTCGTAGGCCATGTTCACCAGCTCCTTGAGCTGGTGCATGTCGCAGACTTCGCGACTCAGATGCTCACTGGAGGCGATCGTCTTCAACGTAAACAGACGATCCTCCGGCGAGAACTCGCCGTCCACGAAGGCATTGAGAATCTCCTCGCTGGGTCGATTCTTTGCACTCAGTCGTTCATTCGACATGCCGATTCCTCACTACCTTGAGATAGGGTGTATCGGCCGCTGTCCCCGTGTCGGCCTGCTGCTCCAGCAGCACCTTCTTCAACTGCGCCCGAGCCCGGCTCAGGCGACTCATCACGGTGCCGATCGGTACGTCCAGCACCTCCGAGACCTCGGAGTAGGCAAAACCCTCCAGGTCCACCAGCGCGACCACCTGCCGGTGATCGGTACTCAGTTCGGCCATGGCCCGGTGAACATCCGCGACCATGCGATTGCGCTCGGTCTGCTGCTCCGGGCAGTCCTCGCAGGACAGCTCCATGCTGTCCACATCCACCGTGTCCTTCTGCCGCCGGCCCCAGTCGCGGTAACAGTTGGTCATGATGCGGAACACCCAGGCCTTCAGGGCGTTCTCGTCCTGCAACGACTTCAGCCGGGTCAGGGCCTTCATCATTGCCTCCTGCACCAGGTCATCCGCCAGCGCGGCATCGTGACACCACGCGAATGCCATGCGGTACATCTGTGGCCGCAGGTCGCACACCTTCTGACGCAGCCTGCGCTGCGCGAACCAGGTCGCCATGTTGTCGATTCCTCCATCCGCAGGCCGTACATGCGGCCTTGCTTGTTCTTGTACCCTGTAGGACGCTACGGGGCGCGAGGCTATTCCGGCCCCTCCACCGCAGACGCCGCACATCCCGGGCTTCGTCGATCAGGATACCCAATGCCATTCGATCCGCAACAACTGGAGCGCGCTTTCGCCTTTGACCCCGATACCGTGCGGGATCTGCGCGAACGCTGGGCGCGCCTGATCACCGATGCCGTCTGGGGCGAGCTCAAGACCGGCACCATCGGCGCCGTCCCGCGCCTGCGCAAGCGCCTGCTGGAACTGGGCGAGAACCTGCGCTCCATGCTGTCGGACCGCGCCTGGATCCCGCACGAGCGCGAACGCGTCAAGGGTGCGATGGCCGCCAGCCTCAACCTGCGTGACAGCCTGCAGCAGACCGACCGCGCTGCCAAGCTGCTCAATGGCGGGGCGGACTTCGAAGCCTTCGAGGCCGACTATCTCGCCTTCCGCAAGAGCCTGCTGACCTTCATCGAGCAACACGAACAGATCTGGGGCGATCTTCTGGAGAGCCTCTATGACGACGCACCGGACGACGACCGGGACGAGGACTAGGCCTTGGGCCGCGAGATCCGCGAGGAGCACTTCGGCGCGGCAGACTTTGACCGCTTCCACCAGGCCCTCGCGGACGAGACGGCCCAGCTGCTGGACTGGCTGCGCACGCAACCGCCCGAGGACCCCGCCCCACCCCCGCGGCTGGGCTTCGAGATCGAAGCCTGGCTATGCGACACCCAGGGGCGACCGCTACCGGTCAATGACGCCTTCCTCGCCGCGATGGACAGCCCGCTGGCCACCCTTGAACTGGCGCAGTTCAATGTCGAACTGAACAGCGGCGTCTTCCGCGCCGGTCCCGGCTGCTTCAGCGCAATCCTCGACGAATTGAACGAGACCCTGCGCCGCGCGCGCCGGGCCGCCCGCCACGCCGGGGCGGAACTGCTGATGGCCGGCAGCCTGCCCACCCTGGAACCGGACGACCTCGGGATCCACCACATGTCGCAGCAGGCCCGCTACCGGGCCCTGAACAGCGCGATCCTGGAACAACGCGCCCAGCGCCCGCTGCAGGTGGATATCGTCGGTCACGAGCACCTGCAGCACCGCCACGCGGACGTGATGCTGGAGGCCGCGGCGACCTCCTTCCAGGTGCATATCGAGACCCGCCCCGAGGTCGCCCACCGCGCCTACAACGCCTCTCTGGTCGCCGCGGCACCGGTGCTGGCCGCCGCCGGCAATACGCCCTACATCTTCGGCCACGACCTGTGGGCCGAGAGCCGCATCCCGTTGTTCGAGCAGTCGGTGGAGGTCGGCGGGTTCGCCAACTCGGCGCGTGGCCCGATCCGCCGCGTGACCTTCGGCACCGGCTATCTGCACGCATCCATCGGCGAGTTGTTCACCGAAAACCTCGAGCACTTCCCGGTGTTGTTGCCGGTAGCCCTCGACGAGCCGGCCGATCAACTGGCCCACCTCGCCTTCCACAACGGCACGATCTGGCGCTGGAACCGGCCGATCGTCGGCTGCGACGCGGATGGCCGACGCAGCCTGCGCCTGGAGTTTCGCTGCCTCCCGGCCGGCCCGTCGCTGATCGACATGCTGGCCAACACCGCCTTCACCCTGGGCCTGATCGAGTACCTGGTGGCCGAATCGCCCAACGGAACGCTGGAGACCCCGTTTTCTGAGGCCCGCGACAACTTCTACAATGCCGCCCGCTACGGGCTGGATGCTCGCCTGCGCTGGGGCCATCGCGACCCCGTCCCGGCGCCACGCCTGATCAC
Source organism: Thioalkalivibrio sp. AKL10 (assembly GCF_000381845.1). NCBI lineage: Bacteria > Pseudomonadati > Pseudomonadota > Gammaproteobacteria > Chromatiales > Ectothiorhodospiraceae > Thioalkalivibrio > Thioalkalivibrio sp. AKL10. The sequence goes on along the minus strand of NZ_KB907142.1, from coordinate 1,097,747 downwards.
GCGGGAGCTGCTCCCCCGGGCGGCCGAGGGTCTGGAGCGCCTGGGCATCGACCGCAGCGAACGCGACAACCTGCTTGGCATCATCGCTGCGCGCGTCGCCAGCCGCCAGACCGGCACGCACTGGCAACGCGACTGGGTCGCGCGCCACGGCCGCGACTGGCCGGGCCTGGTCCACGCCTACCGCGGCTGGCAGAACACCGGCGCGCCGGTTCACACCTGGGGACTTTGAGGAAACCCGTGACTCTCTCGATCAACGAATACTTCGAACTACCCGACGGCTTCCTCGAGGCCACGCCCGCCACCCTGCACCAGTACGTGCCCGGGCCGGCGCTGATCCACCTGGAAGGCCAGCGCGAGCCTGCGGTGGCCGTGGTCCTTCTGCTGCACGGAAACGAGCCGGTGGGCCTGCACGCGGTGCAGCAACTCCTGCGCCACTACACCGGGCGCCCGCTGCCGCGCGCGCTGACCCTGGTCGTGGGCAACCCGCAGGCCGCAGCGCTCAACCAGCGCCACCTGGACGACCAGCCGGACTTCAACCGCATCTGGCCGGGGACCGAGCAGGGCGGCTCTCGCGAGGCCGACGTCTTCGCCGAACTCTGCCGGCGCCTGGAAGGACGCGGCCTGTTCGCCGCAATCGACCTGCACAACAACACCGGGCGCAATCCCCATTACGCCTGCATCAACCGTCTGGAGGCGCCGTTTCTCAATCTGGCCGCGCTGTTCGGACGCACGGTGGTCTACTTCACCCGGCCGCGCGGGGTCGCCTCCATGGCACTGGCGCGTATCGCACCGGCCGTCACAGTGGAATGCGGCCACCCCGAGGACGCGGCCGGCGTGGACCACGCGCGCGAGATGATCGATGCAGTGCTGCACCTGGACCACTTCGCCCAGGAGCCGCCGCGGACGGGCGCCATCGAGATCTTCCACACCGTGGCCCAGGTACGGGTGCGCCCCGGACTACAGGTCGGACTGGACGCGCAGCACGACGTCCGCCTGGAACCCGACCTGGACGGCCTGAATTTCCAGCTACTGCCCGCCGGCTCGCGCCTGGTGAATGTGCACGCGGACGCCCAGGACCCGCTGATCGCGATCGCCGAGGACGGTTCGGAGGTGACCGGGGAATATCTGGAGCGGGCCGGTCAGGAGATCCGCCTGAAGCGCCAGGCGATGCCGTCCATGCTCACGCTGGACACCCGCGTGATCGCCCAGGACTGCCTGTGCTACCTGATGGAGCCGCTGACGCTCTGATCCCGCCGCTGTTCGCGACGGATTCGAATCCGGCTCAGGCGTCGCGTTCGACGCGCTCGAGGACCTGGGCGACGTGATCGCCCTTGCGGTAATTCGGGAGGTCGCGCTGCATGTCCGCCAGCGCCTTGTCACGCTCCAGCGCGCTGTCGTACCAGCGATAGGATTCCCAGTCCGCCCCCAGCAGGTGCGGCATGGAAAGGGTGCTGCCTTCCGGCAGGCGAATGCGGATTCCGTAACGTTTCATGGCGTTCATCCGAGGTTGGTCCCAGTGAGCCGGGCCGGCCGGCGCGCAGTCTAGCCGAGCCCCGAACAGGCGGCAATAAAGCCCCCCGGCGCGCCTATTGGCCCCGGCCGACCACAAAATCGAAATAGTGATCCGGAAAGGGCTCGTCCGCCAGGGTGAAATGCCACCACTCCTGCTCGTAGGGCTCGAAGCCCGCCTCTACCATCAGCCGCTGCAGAAGCATGCGATTGGCCCGCTGCTGTGCGGAAACACCGTCATCCCCGGGCCAGGAGCGCGGACTGAACCGGTCAAAGCCGGTGCCCATCTCCAGCGCCTCGCCGGAATCGCGATCAATCAAGGTCAGATCGACCGTCGAGCCACGCGAGTGACTCGACCGGGCCGCGATATAGCCATGCTCGAACAACTCGTCCTTGGCAACTTCCGGGTAATACCGTGCCTGCATGCGGGTATCGCCGAGGTCCTCAGCCCAGCGCACGAAGTGCGCGACGGCCCGCGCGGGCCGATAGCAGTCGAATACCTTGAGACCAAGCCCGAACGCCGCGAGACGTTCCTGCACCCGGGCGAGGGCATGGGCGGCCGGGGACGTCAGGATGCAAACGGGGGACTCGTAACCATCGATCCGTTCGCCCACGAAGTTGTCGTCGCCAAAGTACCGGATCTCCTCGACCAGGTCCGTTACCACGTCACCCGCCGCAACAAACCCTGCCGGGCGCCCATCATCCGCGACCGTGGCCCCACTTGCCGCCATTGCGACCAGCAGCCCAAGCCCCGCCAGAATCGTCCGCTTGCTGCGCATACCGCCCCCTTGCCCACGCCTTCGTCACTGCCAGGATACGCAAAGCCAAAACCGGTAGCAGCGCCCAACACCAAAAAGGGCTGCCGGAAGGCAGCCCTTTTGGAGAATTCGGTGGTGGCTACGCCCTGATTCGAACAGGGGACCCCATCATTATGAGTGCGCACCCTCAGATCGTTTTTCAGCGCGCCGAATGGGTCTAAAACGGCTCTATGAAGCCACTCCGAAGGCCATGGAGACCGGCCGATTCGAAACCAATTGGTGTCGATTCTGGTCCCTGGAGGCACAGAAAACTGTACCGGCCTGGCCCAGAATCTGTGCCAGTCTGGCGCTGAACCACCCTCAGATCATCCGCCGCGGCATCCACGAGGACCTTCCTGACCAGCGTTTCGGGCGCCGTTTCGCGCCCGCGAAACAACCTCGGCTGCCGGGACCGTCCGACGACTTATTGTCGATTCTGGTGCATGAGCACTGAGAGTCAAGCGGCGCTCGAGTCGGTGTTCGATGGCTCGGTTTGCTCGACGCCATCGATGAACTGAACCCCGCGCTCGAGCTTGTCGAGCCACTCGTAACCCCGAAGTCGGCGCCAGCGCTTCTGGGCGCTCTGGCCGAGCTTGAACGTCAGGCTCAGGATGGTGTTGCGGGTAAAGCAACTGCGGGTTTTGGCGGTGCGCAGGCGCACGGAGGCGCACGTCGATTCGATCGGGTGGGTCGTCCGGATCGATTGCCAGTGCGCGGCCGGGAAGTCGTAGAACGCCAGCAAGGCCTCGCGGTCCTTGCGCAGCGTCTCGACGGCGGACAGCTCAGGGTCGGCTAGAGACAGCTATCGGCAGGCGCGGCCGAAACCCGCGACCCACCTTAGGAATCGCAGTGTCCGGAAGCTGAACGACTACGGGCGTTCACGGCTGTGGCCCGGACATCAAACCCGGCCCACCCTGCTCGCTACCAAACCCACGGTCCGACAGACTACGAGATGCCGCAGAGATGTTCGAGAGCCGCGCGCTGCGCGGCATGCTTGGCTGCGTTCTCGTTCGCAAGCTTTTTCAGGTTGAAGAGTTTCCAGCGGACGGCTGGAAGGGTTTGTGCCTGCGGCAGGCCGATCGCTCTGAAATCAGGTTCGCCGTCATGCAGGCTCAGTAGGAATTGCGCTGTGTTGCCGCGCAGGCGACCGCAGATATCGGCGATAAGCCGGACTCTGGTCGCTTCGAGCTCGTCGAGGGTGATCGGGCTGGTCGTCATGCCGACGAATTCCCTGGCATAGGGTTCGTTCAGATCGTTCAGTCCAGGCGCGAGCAGTTCATGCACCGGACGCGGCGAGCTGGCGACATAGACCAGGAAGGTACGGAACAGCGCGTCGGTCAGCCCTTCGTGTTCGTAGAGCAGCTTGATATCGAACAGGTCGCGGGGGTGTTGGCGATCGACCGCCGCATGGAGTTTGCCGCCGAACAAATCCTCAAATGACACGACCTGGACAGCGGCATAGCCGAATTCATCTTCGACCGTTGGGGATACTGCGCGGCGTTCAGGATCGTGCACGACGCCGCGCGTGACGGGTGAGATTTCGATTTTGACTTCGGCGCCGTCGAGCCGTACTCGGATACGGGTGGCGCCGCCACCGCCGCCTTCGATACGTTGCGCCCGGAGACGCGGAATGCCGGCGTTGGCCGCGTCCATGATCCTGCCGAGCGTCGCGTTGATCTCCCTCAGACTTTCCGCTCGGTCTCTGACCGGCAGGTAGGTCAGGTCAATATCTACCGACAGGCGCGGCATGTCGCGGTAGAACAGGTTGATGGCAGTGCCGCCCTTGAGCGCGAACACGGGTTCCGCCGCGATGAAGGGCAGCAGGCGCACCAAAAGCGCTACCTGTGCACTATAGGCGTCACGGGCCATCGGCATCTTCCGTTGGGGTATCGACGAATTCCGGCGGGACCACGATGCGGTAGCGCGGATGGATCTTGCCGCCCGTTATCAGGGCGCGGTCACCCGTACCGAGGTTGAAGTCGTCGGGGTTAATGCGCTCGCGCCAGGCATGTTTGTGGCGGTCGGCGAAGACGAAGAATAGACGTCTGAGCTTGATCTTGCGGCAGCTCTGCAGCAGCGCCGTAAGCTGGCGAGGCCGCATCGTCGCCAGCCCCTCGAACATCATGTCAAGATTATGGAAACTCTCTTGCGTGGGCAGCTCGTCAAGTGCTTCGAGGATCGCACGCTCCGGCGAGGATATTCGGAGCGCCCAGCCCCAGGGCAGAGTTGGGGCATTGCCGTTTTTGTATTCCGTCAGACCAAGCGACGGGTCATCGAACAGGGACAGGGGGCGGCTTATGAGTGGTGCGTCGAGGGTGAGGCGCGAAAGCCAGGTTGGTGTGTCACCGCCGTAGAGCCACACGGGCGGATGCGCACCCAGCGGGAGATAGTGCCGGTAGCCCTGGAGGTCAAGGGCGGACATGCCGCCGACATGGACGTGATAACCCATGATTTTTTGGAGAGATAGGACGCAACTCTTCCAGTCCGGAGGGACTGACTGCGGCGAGGGGCGACGGAAAACACCGCGCTCCAACCGCTCCAGCCAGCCGCTATCTACATATTTCCGGGTGAGGAACCGGCTGACGCCGTGGTTCTCCAGCCAGCGCGCATCCACCATAAAGCCGGCGGGAACAGCTTCTAATACACTCTTTAGCTTGTCCGATCTTTGCGCACCCATAGTGCACATTATAGCGAAATCTCGAAGACTGCAGCAAGACTACTTCGGGATTTCAAAATTCAGGGTGCTATAAGTGCACTAATTAGGATAATTCGAAAGCGCTATGTCACGCGTTTTGTCTCTGACAAGGTTTCGTAGGTTCGCGCAGCATTCGGCGAAATCGGGTCCTGCTGCGGATTCCGGCCCATCGTGACCGCCCATTCCGATTGATCGTGACCGCGGATTCCGGGGAAGTGGACACCGCCCCCCTTCGACGCGAAAGTGTCGTCCGCATCTAACGACAATTACTCTGGCCGGCCAAAATAGTTGACGTCAGATACGTCCACGAACACGAAGGGTGCGACCTGTGTCAGCGGGCGCGCCGTTTCAAGGTAGGCCGAGTTCATGGCTTGAGGACCAGCGGATCATCGCCGGCCCCGGATACCCAAGGCCGATCACTGCCGGTTGGGAGCTCGGCTGGATCCAGCTTGGCCGCCCAAGGGAGCGAGAACTCTCGTCCCAACTGCAGAGCCAGGCGGACAGTCTTGATGCTCTTCGTCTCGCGCAGGAGCTCGCGAAGGACATCGGCACGCAGACTATAGGCCCCCTCGACGATCTCGCGAGCCTCTTGCAGCGGTTGCCGAACACCGACTTCACTGAGGAGCTCGAGGAGGGCCCGCTCCGGCGCGGCGACATCGGGTGCCCTCGCCCGACGCTCGAAGGGGCCGACATGCAGCATGGCATCAGGTGTTTCATTGAATAGGCGTTTCCGGTGATATACCGCCGTAAACCGCTCGGAAAACCAGTCCGGCAGCCGCCCAGCAGCCCAGCCATACAACCACAGCGTGGGTTGGTGCAGGACGTAGTGCCGCATGCCGTACCACTCCAGGGCGGATTTGCCACCCACGTGGAGGCCCGCAAGCTTTCGCTGCAACATGACGAGACTGGGCTCCAACTCCAGGTCCTCACCCGGGCGGCAATAGACACCCCGCGCGAGGCGTTCCAGCCACCCCGACCGGACGTAATAGACCGCCAGGTCGGCCGAAATGCCCAGCTCATTGAGGTCGGCCGTGGTCAGCGGCGTTCCCGGAGGCACTCTGGTATAAAGCGCCTTTAGATTGGATCGGATTGTCGTAGTCACACTACGACTAAACCACATAAAGCCATCCGGTATCAACCAAGAAAACGCCCGTAATCGTAGCGTGGCTACGATAAATAATAATTTCTCAAACGCGGGCAATGCTGAGCACGAACCATCCAGAAGAAGCCTGAACGGCCAGAACAAGCACACCGCCTACCGATCCGCAGTGAAGCCGTGCACCACTGAGGCACCCTTACCACCCGATTCAGCGAACGTTTGGAATGAACCGAAAGCTTCAGGGGGACATCAAGGGGGATGTGTCGCTTTAACTCAGCTCACGGATGGAGGCGGCTGGTTCATGATCACATTCTGAAAACCGTAGAGGTTGCTCGCAGCCACGCAAAGAGGGGGCGCGTTTATCCGAAAGACTTCCGCTTCCGTCGCACGTCAGGGAGTCGCATCCGGCAACGCATAACTTGTGCTGCGACCACCACCAGGATTCTTCTTCAGCGCGCCGCGGTCGAGGAGGTCCGCGATGTCGCGTTGGGCGGTGTCCTGCGAGCACTTCGCCATGCGGGCCCAGCGCGAGGACGTCATTCCGCCCTCGAAACCATCCAGAAGGCGATTGAGTACCTTGATCTGACGCGCGTTAAGCGGCTCCGTCGCGAACCGCTCCCAGAACTGCGCCTTGTACAGCACGGTTTGGAGCGAGCCCTCCGCGTTGTCGAGCGCCCGCAGCAGACACCCCAGGAACCATTCCAACCATGGGGTGACGTCCAGCCCACCCTGCTTCTGGGTCTGCTCGAGCATCCCGTAATAGTCGGCCCGCTCGCGCAGAATCTGCCCGGACATGCTGTAGAAGCGTTGCGGCGACCCGTCCGCCCGCGTCAACGCCATATCCGCGATGGCCCGCGCAATACGGCCGTTACCGTCCGCGAACGGATGGATTGTCACGAACCAAAGATGGGCCAGCGCCGCGACCAGCAACGGATCCGCATTGCCGGGTGCCTTGAACCAAGCAAGGAAAGCATCCATTTCCGCCGGGACACGCACGGCCGGTGGGCCGGAAAAATGCACCTTCTCCCGCCCCACTGGCCCCGACACCACCTCCATCGGCCCGTCCCCGTCATCGCGCCACTGCGCCACAGGGATCCGAACCATGCCACTGCGCCCTGTGGGAAACAGAGCCGCATGCCAGTCGAACAGTCGGTCCACCGTCAACTCACGATCAAAGTCCCTCGTCGCATCCAGCATCAGTTCCACCATGCCTTCGACATCCCGGGCCGACGCGACTAAACCGCCCGCTTCCAAGCCAAGGCGACGCGCGAGCGAGGAGCGAACCTGGTCCAGCGGCAACCGCTCCCCCTCGATCGCTCCCGAGTCCACGATGTCCGACGACAGCATGCGCAGCCAGGCCTCCTCGCGAAGCGCAAAGCCCACGCCCTGCATCCGCCCGAGCAACCGTCCCTGCTCGCGCGCCGCGGCCGCAAGCGGCTGAGCGATGCGGTCCGCATCCCAGTGCCACTTCGGCCAGTCGGGGTGTTCCCAGATGTATCGCACCACATTCTCCGCATTCAGTGCGGACATTATGCGGCTTTTTCTCCGCATTGCCCACGTCCTGCATCCGCCCGAGCAACCGTCCCTGCTCGCGCGCCGCGGCCGCCGCGTGACAATAGGCGAAAAAGGTATAAGTTCAGATCATGGATGGGTTCCGGTACGACGCTGTGGGAAGACCCGAATCTGCTGGAAGTCCAGGCCAGGTCTGAGGGGGAACCACGGTTCCTGTTGATCGGGAAGATCGGCGGCAGGCATTGGTCCGCTGTCGTCACGTACAGGGAGGGCCATATCCGCCTGATCTCCGTCAGGCGCTCGCGCAAGAAAGAGGTGGACCTCTATGAAAGCTGAAGACTTCGACAAAAAGTTCGACGAAGGGCAAGAAGACATCGTTGGCGATCTCGACCTTGGTTCGGCGCGGCGCGTGAATCAGGACCACAAGCGTATCAACGTCGATTTTCCCGCCTGGGTGGTGGATTCGCTGGATCGGGAGGCAACGCGCATCGGTGTAACGCGCCAGTCCATCATCAAGGTGTGGCTGGTCGAGCGCCTACAGGCGGAAGCGGCGCACAAGCCGCTGAATGACGATGCCGCCGGTAGCACGCATTAGGCCGTTATGGCCCTGCCGCTGCCTTGATCCGGTCCACGTCCTCGAACGCGGCCGGGGTGGCCTCGGTCAGCTTGTCGCCCAGCTCCGCAAGCGCGGCCTTGAACGCCTCGTAGCGGTTGTCCTCGATCTCCGGGTGCGGTTCGGCGGCCCGGCCATTTCGGTTGATCTCGAACTGCTGCTCATAACTCGCCGTCGGTGAGAAACCCTTGGGTTCATTGATCGACAGGAACACCCCATCGGTGGCCGTGTCGGCCTTTCAGGACAAAATAAGCGATCGCTTCCTCTGAAAGGCCGACACTAAACGGTCGCTTCTTTTTGGCCGGCGCGACAAGGAGTCTTCCCACACGAAGCGGGGAAGAATACGATTTCCATCGAGAGACTTGATCTCACCCCGGAGGGCCCCATGAAACAATCGGCAAACGCGGAGCAGCGGCAGGCGGTACTCACCCGGGCCGTCGCGCGGGCCGCCGAACGGCTCGGGATGAAACAGTCGGAACTGGCGAGGGCCCTGGGGCTGAGTCCCGCCACGATCAGCCGCATGTACGCCGGCGGTTACTTCTTGGACGAACACACCAAGCACTGGGAGCTTGCGGCCCTGCTGGTCCGCCTCTACCGCGGGCTCGATGCCATTACGGCCGGCGACGAGCGCTCCCTTCGGGCCTGGATGCACAATCCCAATACCGAACTGCACGATGTTCCGGGTCACCTCGTGGGCAACGTGATGGGGCTAGCGCGCGTAGTCTAGTATGTGGACGCACATCGCGCTCGCATCTGAAGCCGGGCCCGCGGCTGGCGAGTGGTGCGGCAGCGAAAGCACCTGCATCCGCGCCGGCCGCGACGAATCCTTCACCTTTCCGGCCTTACCCTTCAATTGAGACGCGGAGACCCGTCAATAAGCCGTTGACGGACGTCCGATGAAACACCGTCTGCACGAATGACACCGGACCGGATGGTCACATTCACGCGTGCGCTCATGATCTGCAGGCCGTCCACGACAACGACCAGCTCCCCCCCATGCGATTTCGCAGTAACCTCTTCCAGGCGGGCCGCTGACGAGGGGGCAAGCTGGATCCACATCGCCCCCTGGTGCTCTTCGATCGCCTGGATCTCGGTCGTCTCGACGACAAAGGTCACCGCATTACCGGCCGCTGCAGCGCCGACCATCAGCAATAGACCAACAAGTACCCATGCCTTCCAGGTCGCGCCGGCGCGAGGCGTGTAGCGCCAACGGATCAAAGGCCCAGGTCCCGAAACAACTCGTCGGCCGACCCGGACCGCTTCCCCTTGCCATTTCCCAGCTCGGACATCGCGGCCTCGGTGGTGGCATTCGGAATCGGGACAGAAAACGGCAACCGCCCTTCCTCCGCAATGCTCAGCATCAATAGGCGGATGGCATCGGACACGGACAGGCCCATCGCCTCCAGAGCCGCCGTCGCGCGCTCTTTCGTTTCACGGTCGATACGGGCTCGAACCACGGAATCGCTACACATGGCGTCCTCCTCAGGGGCTTCTCGCGCCTCTAGGGCTGGGCCAGCTCATCCGCGTGAGCGCCATGGGGATCAAGGCCCTTCAGCAGATCCGCTTCCGAGAAGGGAAGATTCACCTTGCGTGGAGCCTTATGAACGGCCTCGATCATGATCTTTCCGGCCTTCACCTCGATATGAATCGGGCTGGATACCTCAAGGTTGGCTTGCGCCAAAACCTTGCTGGAAAGTCGCACGGCAGCGCTATTCCCCCAGCGTTTGATTTCACTTTGCATGGCACCCTCGCATGATGGTTTAACGCCACTCCAAATAGACCGACATGCGGCCGTCAGAGAGAGTCGATCACTCCATCGTACGGCTCTCGCGAACGAATGACGCAGCATCCGGCGTGAAGACGACCGAGATCGCTTACCCATCTTGCCCAAAGAGCTGCGGCATGGACCAGTGAGAGAGGGTTTTCCGCGGTCACCACCTCGTTGTCCTGGGGCTCACCCATCGCCTTGAGAAAGGCAATCGCGGCGGTATGCGTATTCCGGCCCATCGTGACCGCCCATTCCGATTGATCGTGACCGCGGATTCCGGCGCCAGGGCTAAAATCGGTCACGTTCCGACCGGAATACGCACGGAGACGTCCAGTTTCAATGGACCGAATTTACGGGAAGGCGACAAAGAAAGGGGATACCCATGACCTGGTCCAAGACCTTATCTTGCATAGATCGGGCCGCTGGGAAGTCTCGATCTAGATTCGCATGAAGCTTTGCCAGGAAATCCAACGCGTCCGACTTCTGTTGTGCTCCCAAAGGGGCTCCTTGCACCTTACGCCACGCTTGCAGCCCGCGGGCTGCAAGCGCTTGTTGGGCAGTAGCATTTTCATCGACTACTGCAGGGCCAGTAGGTGCCAGAGTCGTCGAGCATCGCAGATGCTGCGGACCTTGACGGTCCACTCGCCAGCAGCATTCTCGGCTGCGGAGTCGAAAGCCTCGTGAAGCTTTCCGAAGGTATAGCTTCCGGTGCGGACAGCAGGAGTCCGGAAGTAGAACAGCAGCCACCGCTTGTTGACGATGAACGCGAACGGTTGTTCGGTACTACCGGCGCGATAAAAGCGGAAATCGCGCACATCGCCTTTGCGCGTTGCATAGCACTCGTATCCGGACACTACAGCTGCTTGACCCACGAGGTAGACGAACGCATCGGCTACGTCTTCCGCCTCTATGTGCTGCAACCACTCGCCCGCAAGGTCGGCGTTCTTTGCCTCCGAAAGCACTGATTTTCCCCTTCGCTTCCAACAATGGATTAGACAGAATATGGAAGTTTGGTGATGTACGAATTCTGTATAGCACGGCACGACTCCAGAGTCGCGTATCCCGGCTTCTCCGCCTTCGCCCTCTCCCGGCTGTCGAAATAGTGGTAGCTCCAAACAGGAGGCAGTCTTGGTGCTGATGCACCCGAATCAAGTGTCCGCAAACGGGCGGTTAGAAGCGTCCGATCGGATCTCGTCACCGGCTGCTTCGTATTTTGGGGCACCCCAAAAAAAGACCCCGCCAAGCGACGGGGTCCGGGTGGTCTTTACATATCGCCCCAGCACCGGCTAGATCGGCTCCCACTCCCCGGCCGCAGTCCTGCAGGCCGTGGTCTCTTGGAACTGATCGGCCTGGCCTTCCGGAAGGTTCGACGCATCGACCGTGAAGTCGACGCAAGTTAGCCCGTTGGCATGGACGTACTCCTCGCCCTTCTGGATACCGATGTTCATAGCCTGGATGTCCTCGTAGGAAATCGACGACTCGCCCGACATGGCGTTGAAGAGCGCACCGGTACCGGCGCCCATCGCGCCCATAGCCATCCCGGCACTCGCCCCGGACGCCGCGGCCCCAAGGTTGCCGGCCATCGCGGCAGAAGGTCCGCGCTGCCCAATCGCTGCGCCACTGCGTGCAGCGGCCGATCCATCCATGGAGTCCACACCGGCGGCAATCGCCGCATGCGCCGCTTGCGCCTGCGGGTCATCGCCCACGGTTGCGGGGATCGCGACATCGATTTCCTGACCCGCTTCCTGGCGGGCGGCCAATTCGGCCTCACGCTGAGCCTGTGCCAGCTGGCGTTCGGCGTTGCCTCGGTTGGCCATGGCGCCAATCGCCCCCGCCACCGAACCGGCACCCGGACCCACCGGAGCCGGCGTGGCCATGCAACCGCCCAGCACCATACTGGAGGCGAGAACGAACAAGAGCTTCTTCTTCATCGTGCAGCTATCCTTATTGTTGTTGATGAAACCCCGCTTCATGCGGAGCGGCGCGAGCCTACCTGCTCGGGAGGAATACGCCAACCACTCGAACGGCCCACGCTCGGGAGAACACCCGGCACAAGAAAGCCCGCCCGGATCGGCACCCGGACGGGCTTTCTCGGACGATATGGGCGGTTCGTTCTAACCGGACCCAGTCGCCGTCGGGGCCGAACCGCCAACGGCGTCCACCGCCCCCATCGCACCGGGCCCGAACAGATCGCGCATGCCACCCAGGCTCGACAGCAAGGCGGTGCCCTCCATCGGCACGAACACGCGGTCGCCATCCTTCGCCAGCTCCGGCAGCATGCCGATGTAGCGCTGGGCGATCAGGTAGTTGACCCCGGCCTTGGCGCCTTCCGGATGCTCCTTCAGGCTATCCACGATCAGCTGGATGGCCTCGCGCTCGCCCTGGGCGCGCAGCACCGCCTCCTGCTTGTCGCCCTCGGCGCGTGCGATCGCCGCGTCGCGATCCCCTTCGGCACGGCGGATTTCCGCCTCCTTGTAGCCCTCGGCTTCGCGCACAGTGGCACGGCGGGTGCGTTCCGCAACCATCTGCTGGTTCATCGCCTGCACGATGTCTTCCGGCATGGAGATGTCGCGGATCTCGACCCGGTTCACCTTGAGCCCCCATTTCTGCCCGGCCTCGTCCATGACCGCCTCCATCTGCTTGTTGATGGTCTCGCGGTTCTCGAAGATATCGTCCAGCTCCATCTTGCCGATCTCGGAGCGCAGGGTAGTCTGAGCGAGGGTCTGAATGGCCAGCACCAGGTTCTCGGCGCCATACACGGCCGATTGCGGGTCCATGATCTGGTAGTAGATCACCCCATCAATGGTCACACCGACGTTGTCCTTGGTGACCACCGCCTGCTGCGGGAAGTCGAGCAGGATCTCGCGCATGTCGATCTTGGTCTCGGTGCGCACGAGCTTATCGGTCCCCTTGAACTGGAGGATGGTGATCGGCCGCGGCTGATCGATGAACGGGATGATCAGGTTCAGGCCCGGGTTCAGCACTCGGTGAAACTTGCCCAGGCGCTCGATCACCATCGCCCGGCGCTGCGGGATCATGGTGATCCCCATACTGAGGAATACGCCGACCAGAACGGCCAGCACGAGAAACATTACAAGTCCTTCCATTGTCGCCTTCCTTTGCGGTTATGCGTGGCTGTGCACTTGCGGGCTCACGATCGCCGTGATGCCCTCGAAACGAATGAGACGCACGCGCTCACCTTCGCTCAAAGCGTAGTCCGCCGATTCCGGGCGGACGGGATAGAAGTCGCCGAGCAGGGTCACCCCCAAGCGGCCGTCGCGGTCTTCGATTTGCAGGACCTCACGCCCGGCGCGAACGTCCTGGCCTTCCAGGTTGCGGTCATCCCCGCGCACCCAGCGCCGCCCGACCCAGAAGACGAACACCCCCATCACGATCATGCCGGCGATCCCGCCGAGGATCTGGCCCGCCATGTCGGCCCCGAATGCGGCCGGGATGATCGCCCCGAAGGCGCCACCGGCCAGGATCAGCGTGACCCCGCCACCGCCGGACATCAGTCCGCCGAACAACAGCAGGTCCAGCACCAGAATGGTGACGGCCAGGATCAGCCAGTATTGCCAAGGGTCCAGTGAGAGAATCCAGGGGGTTGCTTCCATAGCATCAGTCTCCTTGAGGCGCGCCGTTCAAGGCCCTTCCAGTGAGCCGGGCGTGATCGCCCCTGCATTTTTCGCGCTCACCCTCTCACATTCCGCCCCTTTGCAATACCCAACAGGGCAGCGCGTCCAACCCCACGGGCGGTGCCAGCACGGAACCACGCAACAAGACCGGGAGCCATGGGTAAACGAATCGCTGGTCGAGTCGAACCTGCTCGGCCAGGGCCGCTACACGCTGCGGGTGTACGGGGTCAAAACCCGACGGGCCAGCCCCAGACCAGCGCGTGCAGGACGCCGATGGCCAGCACGCCCGCCGCCAGGACCTGATAGAACGCCGGGACCAGGAAATGGGCCCAGACGTCCACATCGCGTCGCCAGGCCGCATCCGGGTTCATCGCCATCGAGGTCCAGAGGGACCAGAGGCCAACCGCGAGAGACAGCCCCGGGGCATCCCCACCGTCCACCACGACCGCCCAGGCCATCAGCCCCCCGACCGCCAGCAGCACCGCCCGATGCAGGGGATGGCTGGGCCGGAAGGTCAGCACACGATGGAGGGCCGCGATGAAGGTGCGCGGTACATTGTCGTTGGAATGGTCCACGGGTTGCTCCTGCTGGTGTCCGTTGTGTCCGGCAGACTGTACCGGCCACCCCTCCAGATGGGGCGACCGACAAGCTTGTCGGGGTGAACGCCTCGGCCGGCAGGTGCGATCATCACGCTCGGCGCTGGGGCCGCCCGCCCGTCAGAACACGGCTGCGCGCCGGACGAAGCGGCTCGGTCCCGGCCTGTCGTCAGCCAGAATGGGCGACCCCGGAAACACCCGAGCAACGACACCCTTTCCGATTCAACCAATGGAAACCGTCTGGTCATGGACAACCACAGACCATCCCCACCCACTCGCAATGTACTGCTGTGCGTCGCCGGGCTCGCACCCCAGGTGATCACCGAGACCCTGTACGGGCTGGCCGTGCAGCGCCGGCCGGCCTTCGTGCCCGACGCCATCCACGTGGTCACGACCAGCGAAGGGGCCGAACGGGCCCGCCTGACCCTGCTCGACCCCTCCGAGGGTCATTTCTATCGCCTGTGCGCGGATTACGACCTGGACCCGGGACGCATCGCATTCGGCGCCGACACCATCCACGTGGTTCGCGATCAAGAAGGCCAGCCGCTGGACGACATCCGCGACCCGTCACACAACGAAGCCGCCGCCGACCTCATCGTGGACCTCGTGCGCCGCCTGACCGTCGACCCGCAGCAGCGCCTGCATGCCTCCATCGCGGGCGGGCGCAAGACCATGGGCTACTATCTCGGCTACGCCCTGTCACTGTTCGGGCGCGAGCAGGACGAGCTCTCGCACGTGCTGGTGTCCGCCCCGTTCGAAGGGCACTACCAGTTCTTCTATCCGCCGCGGCGGCCGCAGGTGCTGTACACCCGCGACCAGCGGCCGATCCACACCGACAACGCCGAGATCACCTTGGCGCACATCCCGTTTGTGCGCATGCGCGACGGCCTGCCCGACCTGCTGGTGCGCGAAGGCGCCGGCTTCTCCGAGGCGGTCCGCCGTGCCCAGGACAGCCTCAAGTCACCGCGCCTGGAGCTGGACCTGGAGCGCCTGGAGCTTCACTGCCGCGACCAGGTGATTGCCCTCACCCCGGTCAACTTCGCCTTTTACCTGTGGCTGGCCCGCCGCGCGCGGGACGAAGCCCCACCCATCGGCCGCAAGGATATCGGGCCCGCCGAGACCCGGGACTTCGTGCAGGCCTACCACGACATCACCCATCCGATGGCGCTGGACCGCGAACGCGTGGAAGCGGCCGTTGCGGGCGGCATGACGCCCGACTATTTCGACCAGCGCAAGTCACACGTGAACCGCGAACTGCGGCGCCACCTGGGGCCGGCGGCCACCGCCTACGAAATCCGGCGCGTTGCCGCGCGACCCGCCGGGCGCTTCAAGCTCGCGCTGGCCCCGGACCAGATCCATATCCGCCCCAACGACACTCGCGAACCCACTGCCTCGACGGCCGTTGCGCGCAACCCGCCGCGCGGGCTAGGCTGAGCCATGGATCGGGCAACTCGACAGCAAACTCCACGCGCACCAGAATGGTGCACTTTTGACCTTCGCAACATGCTGATCGAAAAGGGCTTTTGAAAAAGCGAAGGGTCCGACCGATGCCCCGACTGAAAGGGGATTAAGACTCCGGATCCGCGCCGACGTTGCCTACGATGATGGTCCGACCGATGCCCCGACTGAAAGGGGATCAGGACGATTCGCTGCGCCCCCTTTGCCGGAGCGCCCGGCCCCGCCGATCACGACGTCGGACCACCGCTTCTCCCAGAAACCGCAGTTCGGGGGAGACCCGGACGACCGCGGTCTTCTGCGGGTGCAGTTCCAGCCCCAGCCGGGCGAGACACTTTTCCGCATGGGCACGTGCGCGCTCGGCATCCTCCCTGGTGGCAGTCAGCAGCAGGAAGTCGTCCGCATAACGCACGAACGGGATGCCGGCCCGCTCCAGGGCGCGGTCGAAATGATCCAGCAACACATTGCAGAGAAGCGGCGAGAGCACCGCACCCTGTGGTACGCCGCGGCGTCGGGCCAGTAACGACGCTGGATGCCCCCCCGCCTGAAGCCATCGTCCGACCAGACGGCGCAGGGCACGATCATCAACAAACCGGTTCAGCGCCCGCTGGATGCGATGGTGCGGCACCCGGTCGAAGAACGAATTCCCGCGCCTGCCCCTTCCTGCGGCCACGGCATCCGGCAAGCTTGCGGGGACGGATGCCACGAGGTGTGTCCGGGTATGATCAGCGCCTTCATTCACACCCTGGAGTCCCGGTATGTCCCGTTTCTGGATTGCGACCCTGACCGCCCTTTCCCTGTCCGCGCTGACGCCTGCCATGGCCGAGTCCCGGGCGGCGCCCTTCGACCTGCCCCTGGATGGCAGCTGCGAGACGATCGAGCAACACCACACTCTCAGGACCTCGAGCGGTGCCCTGGGCTTTGACACCTTCCATCACCTGGACGCCGGAAACATTCGCTTCGAGGGGCTGCAGGGACTGCTGGCGGTCTGTGACGCGGACAACGATCGCATCGTTGCGGTGGAGGCGACCTTCCACAAGCGCTTCGGCGGCGCGACCTTCGATTCGATCGTCGGCATGCTGCGCGATGCCGGATACCACGAGATCCAAGTGAACCGCCCGCACGTCGGTAACAAGTCGGCCCGATTCGCGGCCGGCGACACGACCATCCGGCTCCAGGAGCCACACATGTCGCGCGAGACCACGCTGAGCTACATCGTCGCGGATTACGCGGACGCGCTGGACCAGCAGCGGATCGAGCGGGAACACCGCCAGCGCGAAGCCGAATCAGGAGCCCTCTGAAGAGGAAGCCCTGCGCAACCCCACGCGCCGGGAAAGGCTGCGGGAGGTGGCGTCGCGTGGCCGGGTCAGGGTCTGGATCAGACCTCGCGGAGCGGTCGCAGCCGGTACTGGCCCAAGCCCATCGTGGCGCCCTTGCCGGCATGCCACCACTGGCCCTGCCACAGCCAGGGCCAGGCCCCGGTCAGTGCCTCCCCGGCGATGCGCGCCGTACCCACCAGACCACCCATCGGGACGGTGCGGCCCTGCCGCGCGGAGTAGCGCTGCAGATCCCGCCAGCGCAGGTCGCCGGAAACCAGCCGCAGGCCGGCGGCCTCGCGCCCCGCACGAGCCAGCGCGACATCGTCGAAACCGGGGCAATGACTGGCACCCAGATGGGTCGCCCGCCGCAGGACCGTACGCACGAAGGCGACCGGCTCGAAGGCCTGTGGGGTAACGTAGCGCCCGCGGATGCGCATCCGCAGGGGCGTTACCAGCCGGACCTCCACGGCGGGCGGGGCCGGCGGTACGGGAACGTGTGCCGGCGCGTCCAGGGAATGGACAAGATCGTCGAGGTCGAGGGGATGCCAGGGTATCTCGTCGACCCCCGACCCTGCGGCCGGCAGTGCCTGTTCCACGCCCTCCAGCCGTAACGGGATCCGGCTGCGGCCGATGCCCTGCGCGCCCGCCTGTTGCAGCGCCCGAACCAGTACCGCAGCCGGGCGCGCTTCGTGCCCGACCAGATTGAGCCCCAGGCACACCCGACCCGGATCGCGGGGATCGCCCTCCGGATCCGGCACCAGCACAAAGGGCGGGGTCGTCGCCCCGTTGTGCCGGAGAAGGGCGCTCGGAGGGTCGGCCGGTACGCGCGTCTCGAACAGCAATGGATACGGACACTGATCGACGACCGGGCAGCCTGTACACTCGGGCCGCCGCGTGACGCAGACCTGCTCGCGAAGCCGCGCCCCGAGCGCGCCACGCCAGACGGCACCCGGAAACGCCCCGAGGTTCACGGGTTTCGACGCGCGAAAGTGCAGCCGGAGCGATGTGACGGGCAAGGCATCCATGGCAGGGCTCGGTGACGAGGACCCGTCAGGGTACGGTATCGAACACAGGGAAATCACCATGAAAAAACTCGCGGGAGGGCGGAACAAGTCGCTGCTCAACGCCCTGCAGAACATCTTTGGCGGAAGCACGATTCAGGCTGTGACCCTGGTCGCTGCCGTACTCATTGGACTGGACTGGATCGGCTCCGGACTCATGGGCCTGCTGGGAGCGAGCTGGGCCGGATGGGGATCGGACGCCGTCATGTCCGCTGACAGCGCCACATTTCTGTTCGGTCTTATCGTGCTGGGTGGGGCGATCCTCTTTCTGCGCAGATGGGAAGCATCGGCCAGCTTCGCCGCGGAACAGCAGGAGGTCGCCCCAGGCGCGTCCGGTACCCGGGTTCTGGTGCTTCTGCTCAGCTACAAGGGCGACCTGAACGAGTCACAGGACCGGTTCGAATCGCTGCCCTCGCAACTGGGCCCGGACACCGACCTCGCGGCGCATAACGAGGTGCTGGGCAACTGGCGCATGCCGCTGGAGGCAATCAAGCCACACCTCGGACCGAGCCCCGAACAGAATCGACTCGAGGACATCGTGGTCATTACCTCGGGCGGCAAGAAAGGATCCGCCAGCCAGTTTCAGCATTTTCGCCAGCTGCTTTCGCGGATGCTGACCCCCAGGGAGGTTCGCATCCTGGGCCTGCATGATTTTTCCCCGGGAGCGACGGACGATGCCTTCGATCCGACCGGGTGCGACTTTGACAACGTCGAGGCGGTCTGGAAGCACCTGTCGGTCATCTGGGAAAGCTATCGTCAGGAATCCCGACGGGGTCGCCGCCTGACCGAAAAACAGATCCTGATCGACATCACCGGTGGCACCAAGCTGACCTCCATTGCCGGGGCCCTGTTCACCCGCGAGCTCGACCGCCGCTGCCAGTACGTGCAGGTCGTCGGGGACCGGACAAGCGTATTCATGATTGACGTGCTGCGCACGGACGACTAGCCGTGATCCCCCGATGGGCGGCCCTTGGGGCGACAAGCTTGCGGGTACGGACCAGCTCCCCCACCCGCAGTAACCTCGTCGGCGTCCACTCACGAGGAGCCGCCTAATGTACGACTTTTTCTGGATCCTTCTGCCCCCGGGGGCGATCCTACTGGCCCTGCTGTGGTCCTGGCTGTCCCCGCGCACGGCAGGTGGCGAACAGGATGAGGAAACGAGCGCGTTTTCCGACCCGATGCGGCGCGGCTTCCATGAAGACGACTGGGACTACAGCCTCGAAGACGAGAGGGCCCGGAAGCGCATGGAATGCGATCCTCTGGATCCGACCGACCCCTGCAATACCGGCTGGTGGCAGGACGATGCCTGGGGCGGCATGTCTGACGACTCGTTCGGTCACCACCACGGAATCGACGCCGGCGACCCACTCGGAAACGACCTTTTCAGCGATCCCTTCGATCGTTTCTAATTCGCGCGGCAAAAACCCACCGCATCACCAGAATCCGACAGGGGCACCATGCATTCACTGATCACCTTTCTCGGCCGCGGCCATTATCGGGATACCGTCGGCTACCGAACGGCACGGTACGCGTTCCCCGGGGGCGCGGTCCGGGAGAGCCCGTTCTTCGGCCTTGAACTGGCAAACGAACTCGGCCCGGGACGCATGGTGGTCCTGGGTACATCCGGGAGCATGTGGAGTGTTCTGGTGGAACACCTGGCCAGGACAGGTGCCCCCGCGCACGAGCACGAGCGCCTGGCGCTGCTGGAAGCGGAGAGCCATTACCGAGTCTCCCCGGAGCAGCTGGCCCCGCTGACGGCGCTCGTGCAGGAGGCAACGGGCATGGAAGTGGAACTCCGGCTGATTCCGGAAGCCCGCGACGACCGTGAGCAAATGCGCATCCTCCAGGACATGGCCGACTCGATCCCGCGCGGCCGGGTCGATCTCGACCTCACACACGGGTTCCGCCACCTCGGCATGCTGGGCTTCGTATCGGCCTATTTCCTGGAGGCCCTGCGTTCGGTGCAGGTCAACCACCTCTGGTACGGCGCCCTGGACATGACCCCGAAGGAAGGCCCGAACGCCGGGCTGACCCCGGTCCTTCAACTCGACGGACTGGACGGGGTACACCGCTGGATCGAGGCGCTCACCCGATTCGATGCATCAGGGGACTACGGAGTGTTCGCCCCGCTGCTCGAACGCGACGGACTGGCATCCGACAAGGCGAAGGCGCTCGCGGACGCCCATTTCCACCAGACGACCCTCAACATCCCGGCCACGCGCCAGCGCCTGATGACGGTCCTGAAGGCGCTCGAGATCACCGAGCTTGCGGGCGCCTCCGGACTGTTTCGCGACAAGCTGATCGAACGCCTCTCCTGGGCACGCACACCCGACCTGGGGAGCAACCAGCGAACCCTGGCGCTGCGCGCCCTGAATCGCCGCGACTACCCGCGCGCGGCGATATTCGGCTTCGAGGCCTTTCTCACCAGCCTGTGCCTCGAGCAGGGCCAGACGCCGACCGACTACAAGACCCGGGAGCGCGTTCGCGAGGCGTTCAGTGAAGGCCTCGGGGAGGAGGCCGACTGGAAGCGCCAGGCCTGGCAGTTGCTGCGCCAGCTGCGCAATGCCATGGCGCATGGCACACCGCCAAAGAACCCGCATGTCCAGCGGATCATGCATAACCCGGATCGACTGCACCGGGAACTGGAAACCGCCATCAACCGGCTCAACAACTCCTGAATGCATCAGGAGGCCGGGCATGCTCACCCCCGATGGGAAACCATGCCCCGGGCGCACCCAACCGAGGAACCGCATGCCCGCACGCACCTATTTCGTCACCCGTCATCCCGGCGCCGTGGAATGGGCCAGACGCCAGGGACTGGCGGTCGACGAATCCCTCGCGCACCTGAACCCGGAGATCCTGCAACCCGGCGACCGGGTGCTGGGCACCCTGCCCGTCCACCTCGCCGCGCAGGTCTGTGAACGCGGCGCCCGCTATCTGCACCTGTCGCTGGACCTGCCCGCCGAGGCGCGGGGCAGGGAACTGAGCGCCGACGAACTGGAGGCCTGCGGGGTCCGCCTGGAGGAATACCGGGTGACCCCCGTCCCCGCCGACGAAGCCCCGGTCCCTTGAATGCTTCGCCTGCGAACGCACCCCCGCCTCCGGGACAACTCCGCACGCGCCGCGCGCCGCCGGCAGGGCCTTGCGCAGGGCAACCGCGGCGGGCTAGCCTGCCTCCGGGTCCAGACTCGGGCAGCAAAGTTCGCACGCACCACGATGGTGCAGAAGACGCCGATTCAAGCCATTGAAAAAGGGCCACTTCTGGCACCCGAAAGGGTCCGACCCATGCCCCGACTGAAAGGGGATTAAGACCCATTGTATTGCTCCTTGTGCTTGGGTTATCCGTCCGACCCATGCCCCGACTGAAAGGGGATTAAGACACCCCGACGGCCTGCATCTTCTTCTCACCCGGCATCCGACTCATGCCTCGACGGACACCCCGGCGCGATTGCCAGGCCTGCCCGCCACAAGCTTGTCGGTACCGACAGGCCTGGCCTCCAGCGAGGCCGTCAGTATCCGTGAGAGCGAAGACCCCGCCAGGCTGGCGGGGCTACCGGCGCGTGATGGCGCGACCAACGGTTGCCGTCAACGCGCTCGGACGCCGCATCTGGCGGCCCTCACCCTCCTTTGCTAGGGTCTGCAGCCATGTGCGGCGAGCAGTCCCGGGGAGACTGCGGTCGGCACACGTTTCCGGGAACTGGCCCCGTCGCCTTTACCCGGTGGCTCGAGCTCCCACCGGGACACACGAACAGGGACAGGGGGAAAACATGGCATGGCACGCGGGCCTGTTCGAGGCCAAATCGATCCAGGCCTGGCTATTCGCCTCCGGGCGCTTGCGGGATATCGTAGGGGGCTCGGAACTGCTGGAAAGCCTGACCGGCCCCCTGCTGGACGACGCCCTGCGGGCGCTGGACCTGTCCGAGAACGACACCATTCACTTCTCCCGCCGGGCCGGCGGGTCGCTGTATGCCTTCGCCCGTGACGGCGAGCACCTGCGCGATTTCCTTGCGCTTTGGAGCCTGTTGGTGCAGCAACGTGCCCCCGGCCTGGCATTCGACTCGTCCCTAGGCCACGGGAATACCCCACTGGATGCCTTCGCGGATGCCCGTGCCGGCCTGCGCGCCGACAATGGCCGCGCACTGCCCCAGCGCCCCGCGGTACCGCCACCGACCGCGCGCAGCCCGCGCACCGGACAGGCGGCAGTGACACGGGACCGGGGCGAGCCGTTCGATGCCGGAGCTTTGGCACGCCAGCAGCATGCCACCCCTGATCGCTCGCGTCTGATGGACCGCGTGACGCCGGACGGGTCCGGGCTCTCCTGGCGCGACTGGCCCCTGGATCTCGAGGCCGGGACCGAGCAAGGCTTTCCGTTCCGGGACGAGGACCGCACCATCGCCCTGGTCCACGCGGACGGTAACGGCCTGGGGCAATTGCTGATGCGGGCCCATGCGACGGTGGCGTCACAGCCCGAACGCTTCATCGAGGTATTCCGCGCCCTTTCGGACGGCATCGGCGAGGCCACCACCCGGGCGGTGCAGGCCGCCGTGGCGGAGGTCCTGATCCCGGCGCGGGATGCCGAAGGTACCGCACGGCTACCAGCCCGCCCGATCGTGGTGGGAGGTGATGACGTGACCGTCCTGGTGCGCGCCGATCTTGCCCTCGCCTTTGCGCGCAGCTTTCAGTGCGCGTTCGAACGGACCAGTCGGCTGACCATGCAACGGCTGCACGCGCTCGATGTCCGGGATCTGCCGGATCACCTCACCGCCGGCGCCGGGGTGGTGTTCATGAAGGCCAGCCAGCCGTTCTACATGGCGGCTGACCTGGTCGAATCGCTGACCCTTACGGCCAAACGGCGCGCCCGCAGTGCGAGCGAAACACCGCCACCGGCGTCGATCGCCTTTCATCACGTGACCAGCGCCCTGCTCGATGACCACGAAAACACCATCCGCCACGAGCTGAGTCACAAGGTGGGCGAAGAAACCTGGATCCATACGCTGGAGGCCTACGGCCTGCGGTCTGGCCACGGCCTGCCCGCACTCGACGACCTGCTGGCACTGCAGGCACTGCTGCAGGACGAACGGCTGGCCCGCGGCCCGACGCGCCAGCTGCTGGGCTTGATCGGACTGGACCCCGCTCAGGCCCATCAGCGCTACCGCCGCTGGCGCCAGCTCCTCGGGGATGATGCCTCGCGCCGCCAGCTGCTGGACCGCTTCGACGATCGGATGCGGAATCTTCTGGCTGGCTACGAGCCCGGGCAACTGCCCTGGGCGCAGACGCTCGGGGACGGACCATCCGTCCGCCGCAGCCCGCTGGGCGACGCCATGGCCCTGATGAGTGCAGGCAATACTGCCTGCCCCGCCCTCCCGCAGGAGGATGCCGCATGAACGCCGCTCGCCTGACGATCGATATCCGTTCCTGGTGGCACCCCGGCAGCGGTCGCGGCGGTGGTGCGGTAGTGGATGCAACCGCTCATCGCGATGCCGACGGGCTGCCGGTACTGCCAGGCCGGCACATCAAGGGCCTGCTGCGCGATGCCCTCGAATGCGCCGAGACCTGGGGATGGGCGGGCCACGAAGGGCTGGCACAGCGGCTGTTCGGCACCCGCACGGAAGATGCCGGCGGGCAGCCACCACAGCCCGGCTGCCTGCGGGTGAGCGACGCGCGCCTGCCACAAGACATCGCCGCCTACCTGTCCGGCCATGAGATCGGCCGGGGCCTGATCCCGGGGCTGTTCCATTCCCGGTTCGCCACCGCGATCGACCACGATACCGGCACCGCGCTCGATCACTCACTGCGCGGCATCGAGGTGGTCGTACCCCTGCAACTCGAGGCCCAGGTTCAGCCCGTGCCCGGCCGTGCCCCACAGGAGGGCTGGGACGCACGCCTGGCCGAGGTGCTGCCCCTGATCCGGGCCGTGGGGGCCGGGCGTCATCGCGGCCTGGGCCGGGCCGAGCTTGCCCTGGAGGTAGCGGCATGAAGATCCTCGGGCTTGAGATCACCCTGCTGGAGGACTGCGTGTTCAGCGCCAGCTCCGCCACCGCCGGCGCGCATGCCAGTCTGGACCGCGTCCCCGGGCAGGCCCTGCTGGGCGCGGCCGCAGCGCGCCTGTATGCGCGATTCGAACCGGCCATGGCATTCCGGGCCTTCCACTCCGGAGCGCTGCGCTTCGGCGATGGCCTGCCGCGGGTGGGCCGCGAGACCGCGCTCCCGGTCCCTGTGGCCTGGCACCACGCCAAGGAAGACCGACCGGTGGGCGACGACCAGCGGCTAAATCCTGCCCGTATCCACAATTTCCTGCAGGTACGGGAATTACCGGGCGGCAAGCAGCCCCAACAGATGCGCAACGGCTTCGTAACCCGCGACGGCCGCCTGATCGAGCCTCAACACGAGCTGCGCCTGAAGACCGCAATCGACCCGGACACCGGCCGGGCAGCCGAGGCCCAACTGTTCGGCTACGACGCGCTGACCCGCGGACAGACGTTCATGGCCACACTGGAAGCGGACGATGACCTCGAGGATGCGCTCTTCGAGGAAGTGGCACAGGCGCTGGAGGGCGAACAACTGCTGGGCCGGTCCCGCTCCGCCGAATACGGCCGGGTGCACATCCGCGCGGTCGAAACCGAGCCACCGGCTCCCGGCCCGGCGACCGGCAACGAAGTGATCCTTTGGCTACTCTCGGATCTGGCACTGCAGGATACCCACGGGTTCCCGACCCTGGACCCGCGCCCCGAATATCTGGGGCTGGGGTCCGGCCGGGTCGCGTACGAACGCAGCTTTCTTCGCCATCGTCGCTATGCCCCGTGGAACGCCTTTCGGCGCGGCCATGACCGCGAACGCGAGGTGTTGTGCGCCGGCAGTGTGATCACCCTGGCCCTGGATGTCCCGCCAACGGCCGAATCACTGGCCACGCTGGAACAGGGAGCGGGACTCTTCCGCGAGGCTGGACTTGGCCGTGTGAAGGTGAACCCGGAACTCCTGCGCCAGCCACAGCCAGTGTTCGGGACACCGGGACCCGCCGTCGATCGGCCATGCCCGCCGCGACCGGAGCACCCCCTGGTCGCATGGCTGGAGGCGCGTGACGAGGACCGCGAACTCCGCATCCATCAGGCCGTGCGCAAGGCGGCGGATGCCTACGCCGGGCTGCTGGAACGCGGCCGACGGATGCAGGGCCTGCGGCCCGACGACGCCTTCGGCCCCTCCGCCAGCCAGTGGGGCCATGTTCGCGAACAGGCACGCGGCAGCCGGGCCCGGAACCTCTCGGAGCGCCTGTTCGACTCCGACCGCGGCGCGGCGCGCGCATCCATGGAGAACTGGAAGGACACCGCCCCGTGGTCGGACGGCTCTACCGCAACCTTCAGCCAGTGGCTCGGGGAACAGATCAAAGCCAGCGGCCTGGACGAACGTGACAGGGAGCGTTTCGTGGCGGGCCTGGCTCGCGAACTGATGGATCTGGCCCGCACCAGTGGCCACAGCAACCGCAAGGAGGCCCGGCATGAGTCGGCGTGATCCCGTCTGGCGCATCGCGCGCGTGGTCCTGGAGGCGCAGACCCCGCTGTCGATCACCACGGGCACGCCGGATGGGGCCTTCGACACCCGGTTGGTCACCGATGCGAACGGCCTGCCAGCCATTCCGGGTACCTCGGTGGCCGGGGTCCTGCGCCATCTCTGGACCACCCTGGCAGATGACAGCGTCAGCGCCACCGAAGAGATGTTTGGCGTACAGCGCGGCGACAAGGGCCGGCCCTCGCGGGTCGAGACCTCCTGGGGCGCGCTCGTCGACAGCCAGGGGCATCCGGCCGAAGGCCTGCTACTGGGCGAACAGGCCGCCCGCCTGCGACAGGATCCGGTTCTGGCGGCCGCGGCCCGCCTGCAGGACGACCCGGCCTGGCGACATCGGGTTCGGCTGTCCGAGCGCGGGGCCGCCGCCGGCACCGGAAAATTCGACCGCTCGATCCTACCGGCGGGGCACCGGTTCGCGCTCGAACTGCGCTTGCGGGGCGGTACCGAGGCCGACTGGGAGCGCCTGCTGGGCCTGCTGAACCATCCGCTGTTCCGCCTCGGCGGCTCCACCCGTTCCGGTCTGGGGCGGATGCGGCCGGTACGGGTACACATCGGGACCTTCCTGCTGGACGAGCCGCAATCCGCCCGCCGGTTTACGCAACTGAGCCAAGGCCTGGCGGAGGTCGACGGGCTTGAACCCTGCAGCCCGGACCGCCTTGAAAGCCCGGATTCCGAATGCCTGGAAGGCACACTGGTGCTGACCGCGCGTGGTTACTGGCGCCTGGGCCAGGGCCTGCCCCGCGACGATACCGCCGAAAAGCCCGCCGATCTGCTCCCGGTCACCGAACCCCGCATCGAGTGGTCAGGAGGCCGGGGGCAGCCCGGGCAGAACGCACTGCTGTTCGCCGCCAGTTCCCTGAAGGGCGCCCTCGCCCACCGTATGAGCTTTCATGCCGATCGCCACGCGCAGCGCTGGGCCGGCGAGACAGCGGCAGGCGACGAGGAGGGAGGCCCCGCCCCCGAGGTCCGCGCGCTGCTCGGTGAGGTCAAGGGCAACAGTGACGACGGAGCGGCCGGCCATGCCGGCTGCCTGTACCTCGACGACGCCTGGGCCCCGCTGGAAAGCGAACGACTGGCACGACTGATGCACATCGCCATCGACCGCTTCACGGGCGGTGTGCGCGACCGTGTGCTGTACGACGAGGAGGCCATCCACGGCGGAGCGGTGCGCATCCCGGTCACCCTGGACTGCCGGGCGCTCAGACGACGCACGCAGGACAAGGACAGCGCGGTGCTGCGCGCCCTGAACGATACCCTGCGCGACCTCGGCACGGGCCAGCTCGCGCTCGGCTCGCGTACCACCACCGGCAACGGCTTTTTCACGGGTCGCCTGGAGGGGCCTCTGGGCGAATGGCTGGAGCAGCAATCAATCGCGGCAAGGGGGAGCGCCGCATGAGCGTTCTGGATGCCTATCGGCGGCTGGCCGACATGCAGGACAAGCCACTGCCGGCCATGGAGGCCGGTGGCGTGGAACTGAGTTCCGAAACCCTGCGGGATGCGGAACAAGTACTGGAGCGCTGGAGTGCATGCGCTCCAGTACAGGGCTGGCTGCTGTTCCAGTCCCACCAAGCCCTGTTCGACAACGGGATGCCCACACCCGCCCCGGCCTGGGGCAACCTGCTGGCCGCCGAGGGTGTGGACGCCGACGACATCTCCTGGAGCCTGGCGCAGACCGGGGACGGCCGCTGGATCCTCACCCGGCTGGCCCCCGTAGCGGGCGAACAGCCGATGGACGAGGTCCGGCTGCTTGCCAGCGGCGTGCCCGACACCTACCTGCGCTATCAGCGCTACTGGCAGTACCGGCCCGAGAGCGGGCGCCTTGAACAGGCCGTGGCCCGATTCCGCGGTATCGTGCAGGGGGCGCCACATGTCTGAGACCATCGATACCCCCTATCACTTTGTCCCGCTGGGCAATACCGTCCATCTCCCCGAGTGGGGCCCCCTGGTGACCCAGGACCGCCCTTTCCGTGACGGCCTATCGGGCGAGATCGCCTACACTCTGATTTCCGACAGCCCCATCCTGATCGGTGGCGAGAAGCGCAACCACGACAAGAACGAAGCCGTGGGCGAGGTCTGGCCGTTCCGCCTGGCGGCCGACGGTCCGTACGCGATCCCGGGGTCCACCCTCAAGGGCATGCTGCGTGCGGTACTCGAGATCGCCGGCCTGGGACGCATGCGCATGGTCGACGACCGACGCCTGGGCGTGCGCGACCTGACGGGTGCCCGCGAGTTCTACGGCGATCGCATGACCACGGGTAACCGCCATACGGGCTTCAAACCCCGGCCCCGAGCCGGCTGGCTGACGCTCGATCCACAAAGCGGCGGGCGCAAGATCACGCCCTGCGAATACGCGCGCGTAGAGCATGATGACCTCGCCCGCTACAGCAACGACCCCGAGTGGAAAAGCTTCCCGCACAAACCCGCCGCAGCCGAGAAGTACCGGCGGTGGAAAGAGTCCGGCAAGGGCCTGGATGTGCATTTCGATCCTGCGCCCGAACAGCCGCACGACCACAGCCAAGGAAAAAAACTGGTCTACCGCAAGGCGGACCTGGCATCAGGCGACACGCCCGGCACCCTGGTATTCACCGGCCAGCCCAACAAGCGCGACCCTGGTAAGCCCGGGTGCAAGCACATGGAGTTCGTATTCTTCAACGAACAAGAAGACCGGACGTTCGAGGTTCCCGATTCGGTCTGGCGCGATTTTCTGCACATCCACGACAAGGGGAAGAGGAAGACCGATCAGGACAAGAGTGACTGGCAGTACTGGCAGGGCGAAAAGCGCATCCCTGTGTTCTATCTGGAAAAAAATGGCGTGCTGCGCTCGTTCGGTCTGGCGCTCATGTACCGCCTCGCCTATGACTTCAGCGTCGGCGATATGATCGATCACAGCAGCCGGAAGCACCGGGAGCTTCCCGGTCAGCAGAGCGGATACGACCTTGCCGATCTGCTGTTCGGCGCAGTGGGAGAACGGCCCGAGGACGCCCTGCGCGGTCGCGTCTCCTGCGAGCCCGCAGTAGCCCAGGGCTCGCCCCAGCCACAGGCCTGCAACAACACCGTGCTCAGCGCGCCCAAGCCGTCGTTCTACCCGGCCTACGTGGAACAACCCACCGCCGATGCCAAAGGAAAACTGAAGCAGCAAGGGTCGAGGGAGAACAGCGCCTACGCCTCCTATTCGGCCACTCGCGAAACCCCCAAACCCCGGATCCGTGGACACAAACGCTATCCTGCGCGCCCGCCGGAGGATGTGGCGGTCCAGGCGCCTGCCCCCGAGATCCGGAAGAACAAGAACATCCAGGTCCGCCTGCACCCACTGCCACCCGGCACTGCCTTCCACGGGCGTCTGCAGCTCCATAACCTGCGGCCGGTGGAGCTGGGTGCGCTCCTGTGGGTCCTGACCTGGGGTGGCGAAACCGGTCTTCGCCACAGCGTGGGCATGGGTAAACCGTTCGGCTTCGGTCAGATCCACTTCCGGATTGAGTCAGACCACAGCCACCTGCGGCCTAACGACCCGTCCGCCTCCCACGCAACGCTCGATTCGGATGCCATACGAGACCTTATCGGGGCCTTCGAGCAGCACATGGAGGCTGCCGCTCCGGGGTGGGCCCACAGCGCCCGGTTGCAGACTCTGCGCGCGATGGCCAACCCCGCGGCGGCCACCGACTACGCCCGCCGTACCGGTGCCAAGTTGCAATACATGGAGCTCATGCGCTTCCAGCAGGGAAAAAAGAACGGGCAGGCCCTGCCCAGCTATGTCGAGTTGTCCGCCGCTGGCGCTGGCCCTGGTAGCCAGGGCGGCGCGTCCGCGGTCGCCTTTGGCCATCCGTGGCTGGACCGCCGCATCCCCGAACTGATGGAGGAACACCGCATCCGGGATCCAGAACAGGTCGTCCGGGGGAAAACCCTGGCCACTGCCTGGGAAGCCATCGAGTCGGCAGAGGAACGCACGGATATCCTCGCCGCGATCGAAAAGCTTTGGAAGGCTCGGAACCTCTTCGACGAAAAACCCACCGGTGCGAGAAAGAAAGCCATGGCCATCTACGGCTGGGCATAACCGCAACACAAAGCCGCCGCCAATCCACAAACCACTCCAGCCCGTAGCCGCAAGGAACGAGCGCTTCGGCCAGCACGGTATTCCGGTGCTTGGCTTCTAACACCGAGAGAAAAATGCACAACGAACAAGACGTCCGAAACCCGAACGCAACGAACGAACCACCGGTCAGGGACCACACGATTGGCTTTGTCGGCTACGTCCTGTACATCGCCGCCCCATTCACCGGTGGCTTGACCGCAATTGCTGCCGTGATCATCGCGTACGTCCAGCGTGAGAATGGAGACAGCATCCTGCGGACTCACTGGAACAACATGATTCGGATTTTCTGGACCTCGTTCGTGGTGCTATTGGCAGTGCTCGCAATCTGGATGGCATGGATGAGCGCTTTCGGCGCCGCCTTCATGGGCACCAGCCAGCATGGAGCTGCCGGTCAGGCGCCCGACATGGGCTCCCTGATGGCGATGGCCGCTGCGGCAAGCCTAATCACGCTGACCTGGACGGTATGGGTGATCGTCCGCAGCGTTATCGGCATCATCGACCTCAATCAGGGACGCGCCATGGGCCAGCCACCGGGACTGTTTACGGGGCGGTGAGGCCACACAGGCCGGCGCCCGGAAACGACCAGCGTCATCCAGGCCCGGCTATACGCCAGCAAAGGGATTATTCGACACCGGTTACCGGCTCGACATGATGATTGCAACGCGCGAATGTGCCGAGAGAATCCGGCGGGCCTGTTCAGCATTCTGGCTCGGGGCATGGTTTCACTTTTCAGGGCTGGCATAGCCGAGCACCCAAGTGAATTGAAAGAAAGGGGCTTTCACGCCAAAAGGGGCCGGCCGTCACCCAAATCGATCGGCAGATGGGTGTCCGACAGGGCGCGGCCGGCGCAACTCGCCTTGCAGTTACAGCCTCGCCCACCTATGGATGAGCCATCCGGCCAGACCCCGATTTCTCCGCATGCTCAGCCCCGGCCTACGCGAATCCGGCTCGTCGCTTGCCGGCATCGGGCTTCATAGCGCTTTCTGACACCAGGGCTTCAAGGGCGGTATGGGCATCGACAGCCTGATAGCCGCGCAAGGTCCGGTAACGGCGCGCGACGGTCGCGAAATCCCCCGGGGTCAGATTGTCGAGTCCGGCAAGCACGTGGCGTTGCCCGGCAGACATCTCCGACGGATCCAGGCCCAGCGTGCGGAGGAGTTCACCAAACATCGTGTCTCGCTGCTCGGCATCCAGTGCCCGCAGTTCCAGCTTGTAGTCGAAACGGCGAAGGGCGGCGGAATCGATCGCTCCGAGGAAGTTGGTGGCGCAGATGACCACCCCGTGGAACTGTTCGATCTGGACCAGGATCTCGTTGGTCTGGCTGACTTCCCAACGTGCTCGGGCCGATTCTCGACTGCCGACAAGACTGTCGGCTTCATCGATCAGTACCACCGCGCCCTCGTCCTCGGCCGAACGGAAGAGCCGGGCGATGTTCTTCTCGGTCATCCCGACATAGGGTGACAACAGGGCCGAAGCCGGCCGTTGAATCAAGGGGCGATCAGCCTGCTCCGCCAGATGGTTGGCAAGGGCGGTCTTGCCGGTCCCCGGCACCCCGTGCAGCAGGAGGCTCCCCTCCCCCGCGGCCGCCAGGTGTTGCACCACCGGCTCGATTGGCTGATCCGTATTGAGCATGTCAAGGTCGTATCGCAGCAGATCGGAGCCGCGTCGGCGCACGGGCGGGCTCCGTTTCTGCAGGTGCGCCTGGCGCGCCAGTTGTTCGTCCAGGAATGCCTCAATGCCAAACGTCGGGTCATCCGCATGCAGCAGCCGCGCCACCCGGAAGGCGCTTTGTACCTCGGCCGGGGTCAGGCCATCGATCTGCGCGGCGCGGTCGATCCATGCTCCGGAGACCGGCAGATCCTCGCAGGCATGCTCAATGAGTGTGCGCCGGACCGAGCGCGGGGGCTGCCGCAGCTCCAGGGTGTAGTCGAATCGGCGCAGGTAGGCGCGATCAATTTGGCCGACATGATTGGTGATCCAGATGGCCGGCGCGGGGTTCGCCTCCAGCATCTGGTTGGTCCATGCCTTGCCGCCGGCGCGCTCGCCGCGACTCCCCAGGCGCATCCCTCCCCGGCGACCGTCGAAGACATCCTCGATCTCGTCGAACATCACCGCATGGCCGGGCGCGCGCGCCAGGGCATGCTGGCACAACTGGTAGGCGCGCTGGCGGCTGCGCGGCTCCAGCGGATCGCCGCCCTCGTCCTCGAAGTTCACCTCCACCGCGGTGAGCCCGGCCGCCGCCGCGGCGGCACGCGCAAACTGTGTCTTGCCGGTGCCCGGCTCTCCATGGATCAGGATGTTGATGCCGCAGGCGCCCTGCCGGGATGCCTGGCGAAGAAGCGTCGCGACGCGTGCCTGCTCCGCTTCCAGGTGCGTCATCGGCAACAACCCCTCCTGGGGGGCGGGCGAAGGTCGGAAATACGTCCGGAAGATCGCATCCGGGGATGCCTCGGGGGCGTCCAGTTCCAGACCGATCCCGCGCAGCAATTCGTACTCCATCTGAGGGGAATCCATGCCGATCCGCGTATCGAACTGAATCAGCCCCGAGCGGATCAACGCGCCATCCCCGGACAGTGCCGCCCGCACATCCCGTTCCGGAAGATCCAGAGCGATGGCCATCGCCTCGGTCGTGCTCATGGCCACGGCCTTGCGCGCGATCGCAACCATGCTGGAGAGATCGGCATCCGCCTCGTGCAACACCAGAAAAAGGAGAATCTGCTGCTCGCCATCGGTCAGCCCCAGCCGTTCGCCCAGCGCGCGAATGTTGGTCGCAAACCGCGGACGTTGGGGATGCACCGGGCGCCGGCTCACGCAGTCGAGCTGCTGCTCCAACGCCTCGTCGATCCGCTCCGGGTCGAGCGTGTCGTCCAGGGCCTCCACATCGCCCTCCGGGGAGAGGTCCACCCCGAGATCCGTCAGGGTCTCCGGCTGCAGCTCATGCAGGAGCCGATCCCCGTGATCGCGGCGGCGGGCCGCCACCCAGAGCCGCAATGCCCACAGGGCCGCCTCGCCCCGAAGGGGACGCGACTGGGATGGATAACGGCGGGACCGAAGGCGACCGAGACCTGGCATGCTGAATCTCCTGATGCGACTGGAGATCCAGTATCCGACAGCGTCGCGACGGTTTTTGTCGCCTGGCAGCCGGTTCAGCGTCGAAGCACCAGCGTCGAGGCAATCAGGTCATGCAGGCCCTGCTTGCGGCGAGTGAACGCCACCATCAGAAAGCCGATGAACAGGATCAGTGCCGAAAGGATCTTGGACCAATAGCGGGCATTGGCCCGGCCGAAGCCGATACGGCTGCCATCCAGATCCGTCACCCGCAATCCGAGCATCCGCTTACCGGGGGTGGCTTGCCAGCCGGACGATTCGAACACCGTCCAGTACAGCCACGCGATCACAATGCCAAGGAGTTGGCCGAGCCCTTCCGCCCCGGCTTCAATCTCCTGCCCCGTCGCGGACCCCATCATCATGAGCCCGTACACGAACCCAATGGGCAGGACGATGAGCAGCGTTACGATCAAGGCGAGGACGTAGTCGATCACCCAAGCCAACAATCGATACCAAAAGCCCGCGTAACGTAGATCCGTAGCGGCATCGCCCGCCGAACCGGCTTCGTGATGCATCACTCCTGACCCACCCCCTGCAGGGCCAACCGGCCCGCGCGTTCCCGAGGCCTCCGCCACCGACAACACCGCACCGCATTTCCCGCAGAACCTGGCGCCGTCGACTACCGGCGCGCCGCATTGCGTACAGAACCTCTCCATGTTCAGTTCTCCTTGTCGTCCGTACGTAGCATTTTCTATCGACGATAGTCGGGCATTCCGTCCAACCGCCGGCCCCTTATGTCTGTTGGCGCTCGAGAAAACGCTCAACATCCTCGCCCTGCGGCACCTCGATCTGGAAGTGCTCGTTCAACCAGTCCGCAGAAATGGGGGACAGCAGGACAAACCTCGACACGCTTGGACTATCCACCCCTCCGAGCAAAAAGAAGCGGTTTCTCTCGATGGTCTTGATCGTGTACCTCTTGTGTTGCACACCCGCAGGGTAATTTGCGTGGAAGAAGTCCAGGTCAAAGCGCCTTGAGCCGTCCTTGAATAACTGCACTCCGAATACCTTCACAGGCGAGTAAGCCCGAAGTGACGGGCCGAACTCCTCACCCATCAATTCCAGCGCGTACCAACACCCTGCTTCGAGCGTGAATCGTCCGCTTGGAGTCATGGGCTCACGAACCTTTTCATGGCCGAATCAAACGGCGCTCTTCATAGAGCTGCCTAGCCGGAAGCAGTGCTTGTTGGGTGGCCTCCCGCAGGAACGGGAATCGTTCAGGGGTCGTGCGAACCCGTACGGCTTGCAACCGCCCCATCAGTCCACCAACTGGAGTACCCGCTCACGGTATTCGTCTTCGGACAACACACCCCGATCCCGAAGGCGGCGCAGTGCTTCGATATCCGCCTCCAACTCGCTTGAGGGCTGGGTTTCCGTGGGCCCTTCGGCGATGGCCCGGTGCAGGTGCTCGTCGTCCAGGGCCTCGTCGATCGTCTCCCACAAGGTCCGCGTCAGGATCTCTTCCAGCTTCTCGATGGATGCGAAGACGCCGCCCCCGGCACCGCCCTCGACATTGCTTGAGCGAACCGAATTCTCGTAGGCGATCGTGCGCGAGCCCTGTTCGATCAGGGTGACATCAAGCCTCGAATGCGCCTCACGCCGCATCACCTGGTTCGAATCCAGTTGCTCGATATCGACCTCCAGGATGAAATCCCCCTCTCCTTCCTGCGCCAGCATGCCGCGCTGTTCCAGCCCCGTGATGAACTGTCCGCGAACCACCTCGGATACCGGCTCCTCGGTCTCGAGCGTCTGCAGCGGATTCCCGAAGCCACCCCGAATGGCCCCCAGCCAGTTCGAGCCGTGTTGTCGGCTGTCCGTAACGGAACCCATCTCGACATTCGCCGAACCGACGCCAACCGTGTCACTGCTCTGTGCAGGATCCAGGCTGACAGGCGTCGTGGTGCACCCGACCAGCAACATCCCGCCCAACATCAGCCCTGCCAGTTTTCCGCTGATCACTATCTCTTCCCCTGTTGGGCTTAGGCCCTCGCCTGTTGCCTGCGACTTGATGGAGCGGCCGAGTCACGACTCGCCCGTCCCCCGAAATAAAGCTCGGTCGCGTGCGCCTCGGTGAACAGGTCATGCCCTCGCACACATCGGGTCTGCGTCGCCCAGACGGTGAAGGCCCCGTCCTGGGTTTTGTCGCCACACACCTCTTCCAGGCACGTCACGACGTCATCGCATTGCACACAGCGAAGTTCTCCCGCGATCGCCGAAACCATTTGCGTGAACCGACCGCGCAGTTCGGACCGGAACGCGTCCGGGAGATCGGTGATGGCATCGACACGATCGTCCGCGGCCTGCAGCCATAACCGAAAGGCCCGACGAGTCCCGTCCGGTCTTGCCGCGACCACAGGTGGGTTACGTTCTTCCAGCCAGTACTCCAGGTCGCGGGCGGAAACAATCCATTCACAGCCGCCGCCTGACGGCCCCTGCTGGGGCGACAGAAGCCGAACACGGCGGGTGCACCGTGGAAGCCCCAGCAACAGATTGCCCACGGTCCATGCCCGAATGTCCTCGCGCGTTGCCAGGCGCTTGCGACCGGACAAGCACGCCCAGCTGTTGCGCAAGGCGCGGAAGGCCCTCATGCGGGATCCTTCGTTCGGTAGGCCAAACGGGCGGATTCCAATTCCTGGGCAATGGCGTCGCGCAGTGACGGGGGTCCAACGACCTCGACGCCTGCACCCAGCCCCAGCAGCCACCACTTGAGCCGGGCGGTGTCGCGCACGGTGGCCGTCACACGCGAGGTGCCGTCGGGACCCCGCTCAATGAGCTGGTCTTCCGCCAGGCGCGCCTCGTGGAGGTGGTAGGCAAGGTCCGCATTTACCCGGAGTTCCAGGGGGATGGCATCACCCTCGGGATAGTCGAAGGCGCCGTTGCGGATGATCTGGTCGAGGTCGAATCCGCCCTCGGGATCGCGGGCGGGCTGATCGGTCAGGGCCGCGGCCTCGATACGGTGGGCCGCCAGATGCACGACATCCTGATGCGGTTCCATCGTGGCCAGCAAGTAGGTAACCGGTTCGCGGAACACGAGTGCCAGCGGATGGATCCGGTGGTCTTTAACCTGCCCCTTCGAACGGGAACGGTAGGTGATATCGAGGCAGCGGCGTTCCAGCAGGCCCTGCTGCAGGACCAGGAACACGCCGTCCGGCATCTCGGGCGGAGTGAGCGGCGGACCGTTGGAAAGGATGCGAACCCGCTCGGGCCACAGGCTCAGACCGGAGGCTTCGCCGGTGGAGTCCAGGACTTCCCGGGCGCGGGCAGCCTGCGGCTTGAGTCGCGCCCGGGCCGAAGGCGGTAGCAGTTGTGCGGAATGCGCGTCCAGGATCTGGAGGGTCAGGGCCGTTTCCGGATCCATCGCCGGCACGTCCTGCAACGGCGCCTCGGACAGCCAGTACCAGCCGTACGGGCGGTCCCGTTCATCCCGACCCAGCGGAAGGAACCCAGACAGGGCCTCCAGATCCCGTTCGATGGTACGCAGCGTGGTGGAGAGCCCGCGTGTCTGGAGGCGTCCGACAAGATCCGGTGCGCTCACTCGACGGGGCTGCCGCGGGATCATCCCCAGCAATAACATCCGGCGCTGCAGCGTGGCGCGCATTCCCTGCCCTTCCGGCATCCCTTCTCTCCTGTCGCCCGGTCCGTTAAATGCCGGTGCATTTGCCGCCACCTTATCCCACACCGCCCTCATGGCAAACCGGACCCCTGCCGTGCCGTTTCCTCCCAGTACATCGCATCGGGGCGTCAGGTCATGTCGCACAAAAGCGCCAGACTGTCCGAATCATCACCGGATCAGGAGATCGCCATGAGATGGATCGTGATCGGAATCGCATGCCTGTTGGCAGGGTGCGCCGCGACGGTGCCTGCCGGATTCGGGAAGCCCTCCATCTATGACGCCGACGGGAACCGCAAGGGCTACATCACCGAAGGCGCCCTGGGTCAGAAGCAGGTCCGCGATACTCGAGGCGTACTGCTCTACGAGATCCGCGACTGATCGGGCAACACGCATTCGCCAAGGAGTACGAGGCCCGTCCCTTTAGAGGGACAAGGACGGTCCTTCCGAATCTGTCATGCGTCAAACTCTGTCGCCTTCCTGGATGAAGCTGGGGCCTCACTAGATCCAGGAGTGCTCCATGCCCTTGAACCTTCGTCGTCGCCTACGCAGGCACCGCATGCGATCCAGCCGTCCATCCCCCTCGAACGACGTACGAAACATGAGAACGCTGTGGAGCCTGCGAATCCTTGCAACCGCCCTGCCGCGGGATGCGAGCGACGATCTGGGTTCCTTGGCAAGTAGAGGCAAGCTAAAGGAAATCGGCATAAACCTCGACGAAGAAGACGAGGATGACCATCGAGCCTTGGAGCACGCCGTTCACGAACGCCTTCAGACATTCGAGGCCGATGAATCGCGGTTCCAGGACCGCGCGATCGCGCGGAACGTCCGGATCCTTGCTGAACCATTGGGCCTGAACGACACCGAATGCGAAATCCTGGAGTTTCTCACCATCTATGCGTCCCACTACAACTTTGAACACCTGTTATCCGATGTTCGCGAATCCTGCGACCTGGCCTCGGCAGAAATCGTCGCGCTTGCCCTGAACCGGACCACAGGGGAGATCCAGAACGCCCTCTCACACAGCGAAACCCTGGTCCGTTCTGGCCTTGTCAGGGTGTCGTCGTCCAACGGGCGCGATCTCGGGTTCGATTTGCTGGACAGCCTCGCCTCCCAACTGCTCGGAACGCTGGATTCCCCCGATCGCATCTTCGCGGGGTTCTTCCGTGACGCGCCCGTTCCCGAGGAGAATCAACTTGCCCTGTCGCACCTCGAACCCGATATCGAACGAGTCAAGGCGCTGCTCCTGCAGGCGGCCGGGGATGGCGTTCAGGGCGTCAACATCCTGTTGTATGGACCCCCAGGCACGGGGAAGACGCAGATCGCACGCCGCGTCGCCTACGAAGCCGAGCTACACGCACGGGAGGTGAACCACGAAGATGACAACGGTAGCCCGATGGAACCGCACCGTCGGCAACGCGCCTACCAGCTCTGCCAGTACCTGCTGCGCCGTACCACGGATGCCTTGATCGTCTTCGACGAAATCGAGGATGTGTTCGACGCCAGTTCAGACGCGGCGCAGTTTGGCGGCCACCATCGCTCGAAAAACCGCGGGAAGGCCTGGACCAACCAGATGCTGGAAGAAAATCCCGTTCCGGCGATTTGGATCACCAACCATTGGGATCAACTGGACCCAGCGTACCTGCGCCGTTTCGACTACGCCCTTGAAGTAGGGCACCCACCACGCTCGGTCCGACGCGAACTCCTGGCGCGCGCCTGTGAAGATCTCGACGTGACCGAGGCCTGGCTCGATTACACAGCCGGGAGAGATGCCCTGACCCCCGCCGAGATCAGCCGCGCCGCCCGGGTGGCACGGCTGCTACGTAATGGCCCGGATGCGCCGGAATTGGTTATGGCGAATCACCTTAACCAGCAAGCAGAACTTCGGGGGCGCCCACCAATGATCACGCCCCGTGGGCTGGATGCACTGGACTACGGCCTCGAATATCTCAATACCGACACGCCGGTCGAGGCGGTCGTCCAGCACCTGGTCGCTGGTGGGCAAGGCACCCTGCTGGCGTATGGCCCACCCGGCACCGGCAAGACAGCGCTGGCTCATCATCTTGCCGAACACGCGGACCGTCCGCTGCGCAAGCGCACCGCCTCGGAACTGATCTCGCCATACGTGGGAGTGACCGAGAAGAACCTGGCCCAGGCTTTTCGGGAAACGCGGAAGGAAGGGGCCGTTCTGTTACTCGACGAGGCGGATAGCTTCCTCACGGCTCGGTCCCGGGCCCGCCAGACCTGGGAGATGACGCAAACCAATGAACTGCTGGTCCAGATCGAGGCATTCGACGGCATCCTCATCTGCGCCACCAACTGCCTCGAAGCCCTGGACCCGGCCGCCCTGCGCCGCTTCGACCACAAGCTGGAATTGCGCCCACTGGATCACCAGCAACGCGCGCAACTCTTCGACCAACTTGTCTCGCGACTCCAGCCGAGCGATGCAGACGATCGTGCCGCGCTCGATACCGCTCACGCCATCGTACGCCAGCTCGACAGCCTCACTCCTGGCGACTTCGCGACGGTGGTGCGAAGCCAATCGCTCCGAGGCACGCCAAGCGCGGGCCTCACCTTGCAGGCACTTGCCAACGCCCTGGTCGCCGAGCATCG
Organism: Thioalkalivibrio sp. AKL10; assembly: GCF_000381845.1. Lineage (NCBI taxonomy): Bacteria > Pseudomonadati > Pseudomonadota > Gammaproteobacteria > Chromatiales > Ectothiorhodospiraceae > Thioalkalivibrio > Thioalkalivibrio sp. AKL10. The sequence continues at coordinate 1,058,710 of NZ_KB907142.1, read as the reverse complement.
CATCAAGCCTGGTGCGGGCGCACGACGGGCTGGCTTCGCCTGACCCAAAACCGCCGACACGTAGTAGCACGGATTGCAGAGGCCAAGGAGCGCCACATGGATGACATTCAAGATGCGACGCAAGCTTCCACTATTGCCGCCCTGAAGGCGGAAAGGGATCAACTCCTCACGCTGCTGAAAGCCCTCCCCGACATTTCCTTCGTGCTGGACGCGGAAGGGCGGTACGTGAAGGTCATCGGCGGGGCCAATGAGGCCATGTATGCGAGCGGCAAGTCGCTGGAGGGCTATACGCTCGCGGATGCCCTTCCGCCCGCGGTCGCCGAGGCATGCTTGACCCACGTGCAGCAAGCCCTCCACACCGGAGAGATGCAAACGCTGGAGTATCAACTATGCGTTGCCGATGTGACGCTGCTTCCTCCGTCCGTTCGGGATACCGAACACCACCAGACCGAACAGTGGTTCGAGGGCCGGGCCCTGCCGCTGCCCAGCTACGATCATTCGAAGCCGGTGGTCCTCTGGGTCGCGGTCAACATCACGCCCCGCAAACAACTCGAACAGTACTGGCGCGAGGCGGCCTACACCGACCCCCTGACCGGCATCGCCAACCGACGGGCCCTCTTCGAGCAGGCGGAGCATGAAATCGAACGGGCTCACCGGCACCACCGCCCGCTTTCGCTGCTCGTCCTGGACATCGACCACTTCAAGACGATCAACACCCGGTACGGCCACGCCCAAGGGGATGAAGCCCTGCGTCAATTCACACAGGGCTGTCTGAATTTGCTGCGCGACACCGATCTCATGGGTCGAATCGGAGGCGAGGAATTCGTGATTCTCCTGCCCGAAACCGACCAGGTGGGTGGAGAGCGCCTCGGTACCCGCGTGGTCGAGGTGATACCGACCCTCGACGTGCTGGGAATGCATCCCGAGGACAGGATGACCGTATCGATCGGGGCCGCCACACTCGTAGAAGACGAGGGGTTCGAAGGCCTTCTGCAACGTGCCGACGACGCTCTGTCCACGGCAAAATGTTCAGGCCGAAACCGACTACGACTGGATCACACGGAAAACACCTAGGACCAAACCCGAGTCGATGCCAATATGGCCGAAACTCGCCCACTCGCGAACGCGGAAGGGCGGGGCAGATCCTCGGCGGGGCCTCTTCAAGGTGTAGCTCAACCGCCGCGCGTCACTGCCGCCAATAGCCCCCAGAACATTCGAACTGCAGAACCCCTGGGAAGTCCCAGTTCCGGACAAGATATTTTTCGCTCCCCTCGGCGGCAGAATCGATACTGTGCCTATTCAGGGCGGGTTTGTGTGCGGCGATGAGGATGGACTCAACAAGCCTGATCTCCTGCCCAGAAAGCTGCGTCGATGGCAGCCCAGTCGAGTACGATAAATTTTGATGAAACCAGAAACGCCCCTTGAAGTGCTCGCCGAACCGTGTCGCGAAAGAACGTTGATTATTATCATTCAAGGTTGTCTCGCCAATATAGAGTAGGACGTTGGGGCCATAGACCGGATGCGCTCCATAAATGCAGTAAAACCCGCATTCATTCAGCCTCACATCATCGCTAGCGTCAAGTTCGTAACGCGCAGCATGTTCGTTGTAGGCAACCGGTCTGCACTGAGACCAAGAAATATCGATTAATTCAAAATGCGGCACAGAGCTCTCCTCCGGACTAGCGATAAACGTTAAGGGGGGCGCGCCGACGGCGCGCCATCGTATGTTCGCACAAGGATACTTGTTACGGCCACCCCTAACCTTTAGGGAGACTCTGTTCTAATCCACCACTTGAACCGTACCGACTTTTCCGGAGGCTCTGACTGACCCTTAGGAGGAGAGAGTGATAAGTGAGATGAGACGGTATAGCCCGGAGATCGGGGAACGCGCTGCCCGGCTAGTGTGGAAACATAAAACGCGACCCAACAGTTAAGCCCAATAGAGGCAAACCCTCAACGGGTCTCTATCCGCGACATACAGCGGTGCGGCCAGAACCAGGTCGGATCCTTCAGAAAGGTTTCGGGTTACGGATTGCGCAACCCTATCCACCGTTGCCGGCGTCATGGTGGCATCGACCGGAAGCACCACCAGAGCCGAGGACACCGGACCACACCGGCTCATCTGTGTGGCGAGATACCTTTCGACGTCCGCCATATCGCGTTGTGCTCTGGGGGCCGGATACTCGGCCAGTACACCCACCCCACGAGACGCCGGCAGCACCGAGAACACATCGGCCGCATCGATACCCATCATCCCCGGAGAGAGCGCGCGCTGGAAAAATCCGGCGACCTCCGAGGAATGGGCGCGCGGGAACCGAATGCGCTTGGCGCGTGGCTCATGCCCGCCAACATGGACCTCGGCAATGGACCCACCAAGACCGTCACGGTCGTCCTCCAGGCGGAGACTCAAGGCGGCGGGTCCACATCGCGCTAAACCTCGCCCGTTTGCCGAGGTACCGGGATGGCTCTCAAGAACAGCGAGTGGGCCGCTTCCCGGTTGCTGGACCCATAGTGTCCAACCGCCATCGCCATGCTCTACAACGCGGCTCTCGAAATCTTCCACTTCATCCCCCTTGAATCCATTCCAACCACCCGGAAGCCATGTGAGAACCCACTGCTTGGTTCACAGGCGGCCGCTTGCGCAGGAGCGCTACCCCCAATGCGAGATCAGGCACAGTTCGTGGATCCAGGCATCTGCCCACTGCCCACCCTAATCAGTCGATCTGGCGCAGCATTCGACCATCCGTTCCGCGAATATACGTAGGTGCCGAGCCCGGTCCCTCTTCTACCGTCCCCAGGATCCGCCCGTCCGGGGCACGAATGTACGTCGGCCCGACCCGCTTCTCGTCGACGTATACCGTGATCCGACCATCCGCGTCGCGGATCAGGGGCTGGCCCACGTGGTGACTATTACCCGAGCGGAGCGGTGCAGCCTGCAAGCAAGGCCAGCACAAGCGGGGCAATACCCCGGCTAGGCGCTTCGTCTTCATTGGCCTCGTGCTCCGACTGAATGCGTTCCCAGCATCTCACCCCAGTGCGTCGTTTTCTGTCGCCCAGGTTTTGTATGGAGTCGTATCGGGTGGAACGGAATTCACCCCCGGGTCCGCGACCGCCCTCAACACCAGCCTCGTGGGTCACCGGAAAGACAGCCTTATCGACTGTTGACGCAAGACCAGGAACATTGCCATGAACGCACAGCATTACCCTGTACGCATCGAGCGCGACGCCGCTGGACGGTACCTTGCCACCTGCCGCGACATACCGGAGGCGCTCACCGACGGCGCTGAACGTGATGAAACCAAGACCGAGATGGCCGATGCGCTGATGGTCGTGTTGGAGGCCTACCGGCTCGAAGGCCGCCCGCTGCCATCGGCTTCGCGCCCGGAACCGGGCGAAGTGCTCATCCGCGTGAAACCGAACCATCGGCCTCGTTGCCGGCTGACCCTAGGCCGGCCAATCACATCCCTTTTGCCGTCTTACGTCACACGTTCCAATACCGGATCGGATTTTGAACGTGCTTTAACTCGCTCTGCACGATGCGCCTACCCCGTTGCCCCACAAAACGCTCCCAGTCTTCTGCCTCCGCGGGTTTCCCCACAAACCCGTATCGCCCCTGAATATCCTCCCTCGGCTTCATTAGCCCCGGGAAATTCTCCTGCTTCGCCTCAAGCCATTCCTCGACCGTGAAAGCGCCAACCACAACACCACGAATCACCGCAAGCACATGCTTCGCTTTCGCAGCACGGCGGGCGTCAATACGCCACGCATAACGCACTTGATCATATATATGCTCGACCGATGCGCGATTCTCAATTGCATTTATGTTGATCAATACTAGCTGATCTTCTCGGAGAACCGCGAGTTCTGGCAACTCATATTTATCGACCACTTCTTTCGCACTCATGGGGCCACGATCTCCGCTCCCCGCTCCACCTTGAGCATTCGTCAGACCTGGGTACGCGTCAATCAAAGCCGCCTCAACCTCACTAACCACTTCAAGCGAAGGTATATCATGCCGATGGATAATATGAATCACATCAAGGCCCGCATTTCGAATAGCCTCGATCTTGCTTCGCTTTGGGTCCATTTCCCCGCTTTCATCATCCCCCGCGGAAATCTCCCCTTTGGCGTGCTGAAAAACGCGATTCCCCTGCCCACGTCCGACATAGAATGTTTCGCCATTTCTCGGATCCACGAGACGGTACACGTAATAACCAATCGCCTGACACACAAAATCTGAAAACATTGAAACGTGCTCCTTTCTTACTTGTCGAACAAATATAACGAACTAACGGATCGATCTGCAGGCAGTCTAGGATCGGCAGGGTATACTTTGGAACCGCGGTTGCAGCTACACTCTCACCCTCCTCCAACTTGACTCGCCTTAAGTGTCGCGCGCTCACGCGTCGTTTTCTGTCGCCTGGCCGTCGCATTTTAGGATCTCGGCGGAAACCGGCGGAACGGGGATGACGCTATATTAGTTTTTTACTTATCTTTTGTCGCCTCATGGACGTACTACCCAAGGAGCATCACCTCCGTGGACCCTGCTTCCTCTCCAACCTCCCGCGGCGCCCATAAAGCCGTGTACAGGGAACGGCCCCTGCTCCTCATCCTGTAGCGGATGGAGCGCGCGCATCGCCACCAGCACCCTCTCTCCCTGCTGGAAATCGATTTCGATTACTTCAAACGGCTGAACGATCAGCACGGCCATGCAGCGGGCGATGAAGCTCTTTGACCGATCACGCAGGCGTATGAAAGGATGCTGCGCGAGTCTGATTGGATGGCACGTACCGGAGGGAAGAGTTCACGATCTTGTTGCCCGAACCAGACCACGATAGGGCGCTCGACCTATCCAGGCGGCTCATCGATATCGTGCGGGAACCCGTCTATCCCTACGCCGAACCCGAGGGCCCACAGACCGTCTCCATGGCCGCCACTTCCATTTACTTTTTTATCTTGAACAAACACAAAATCAATCCGCCAACCACACAAGAAAGAGATTCACATGAAACGCGAAGACGCGAACATTGCCAACAGCATATTCCCGGGATTCAACGACAAGCATGGAATTATGTTTTGCGGATATGAATGGGGCTACGATAAAGAAGACCAGGAAGCTGATAAACTTCAAACAGAACCTGTGGCCTTAAATGGCGACATCAAAGTGACTTTCGCCAACAAGGCACCGATGTACGGTGATAGCGCCCTACGCTGGAAGTACGACAACAAAATCATGACCTGGTTCGAGCTGTGGGGGCATCCTCTTAACAGAGAAAATGAAGGCGATTTCGAAAAGACCATCATCCAAACCAACTGGTGCCGGTCACAGGCCCCCAACATGGGTGGTGAAATTAAAAAGAAGCTCAGAGACGAAAAAAACTGGGGGAACTTCCTGTCTCATATCGAAGCCTTCGAACCTTCGGTACTCTTCCTATTCGGATCTGAAATGATCGAAGCTCTTCAGCGATCAGACATCCTGAAACGATTTAAGTCCGTCATGGGAACGCATGAAATACCAACTCGCATTCAGAAAGATGGGATGGGAACGCGATTCGTTATATCCTTTCAAAACTTCGAGAAATGCAACGTGATATCTCTTCCGCACCCGAGCGGCTCTAGAGGAGTAAGAAATGAATACATTAAATCATTTGCAGATGAGATAGGTGGCATCCTCTCTGAGTACCGTGCAAAAAGAAGCATATGAAAGCACCAAACTCCCCAACATGAACGCCTCATCCACCAATCGCACGTATACCCATCGTGGATTCACAGAATACCGCAACGCCTGAATCCAGATGGGTTGAACCAGCCGCCGCTGTAGTATGGGTGGACCTCAGCTCAATGCCATGCAGGCGGGGTCTACGCCGGTAACGCGGACACTTCGTGTCACGAGGCGCTAGATGATCCCTAAGCCAGGGCAAGAAAAGTCAGAGGAACCCAGATTTCCGTCCCTCGAGTCGTCCTTTCGAGGCGTTCTCGCGCTCCAGAGCATTTACGAGCGTTTCCGGCTCAAAACGATGCCCGAGGTTGCAGGCACGCCGGAACAGCACCGCAAAATCGCCGGGGGCCAGGTTCTCCAGTCGCCCCAGCCTTTGTCGCAAGCAACGCGCCTCGGCGGAGTCTGGCATGCCAAGGGTAAGCCCTGCCAAGAGGTTCAAAAACAGACTCCAGCGCCGGTCGGCATTCGGATATTGCAGTTCGATTTTGGCGTCGAACCGCCGCATCACGGCCGCATCGAGTCGATCGAACGCGTTCGTTGCGCATACGAAAATGCCCTGGAACTCCTCCATGCGCGTCAGGAGTTCGTTGGTCTGGGTGACTTCCCAACGATGTCGAGCACCGTCCCGATCGGTGAGAAAGCTGTCGGCCTCGTCGAGGAACAAGACAGCGCTGGATTCCCTCGCCTGCTCGAACATCTCGGCGATGTTGGCCTCGGTCTGTCCGAGAAACTGGGCCAGCAGGTCGGATGCGCGCTTCAGGATCAACGGGGCATCAAGTTCCTGCGCCAATGCGCGGACGAGCTCGGTCTTTCCGGTTCCCGGTGGGCCATAAAGCAGGAGACGCCCGCGGCCACTGCGCTGAAGACCCGCGAACAACTCCTCCAAGTCAGTGCTGGACTCGAGGGCCTCGCGCTTCCACGGGAGCGTTTCCTCTGACGCCTTCGGCAAGGCCGAAAATCCCTGCACACCGAGGTGTTGGTCGATCTGCTCTCGGAGGAATGACTCCGTCATCGCCACATCCGAACCCGAGTCCACCATGCCGCCCAGAGTCGCCACCTGACGCATGATCGCTGGAGTGACGGCGCGATGGTGTGCAAGGGAGTCTTCGAATCCCGCCGATACCGGGACCCCTTCGAAACAACGCCGCACCATTTCGCGCCGCGTCGTGGGGCCCGGGGATCGAAACTCCCGGACGTAGGTGAAGCGGCGCAGATATGCGGCATCCATCTGGTTGGTCGAATTGGCGACCCAAATACTCGGTACCACACCGGCTTCCAATCGCGAGTTGATCCATGCCTTGCCGACTCTGACACCCCCACGCGACCAGGCCGGGAGCCCCTGGTCGGCGGACGCTGAGAAAACATCGTCCATGTCATCGAACAGCAGCAACACGTTGCCTTGCTTTCCGTAGAGGTTCTGAGCCAGGGACCAGCGGCGAAGCCGCTGCAGGGGAGCAATCGGTTCGCCATTCGGTTCGCAATGCGCCACTTCCACCAATGACGCGCCGAGCTCTTGAGCCAGGAGCCGCACAAACTCGGTCTTGCCTGTTCCAGGCCCTCCATAGAGAAGGATGTTGACCGCCTTGCCGCCCTGCTGCTGGCTCTCCCGGATGATCCGGACCAACCGGTGCATTTCCTTTTCCAGGTGGGGGATGTCGCTCACCGCGATTTCCGGCGCCGGTGCGGGCGTGTAGAACCAACGCAGCAGGTCCTCGACCTCCGATACCTCTTTCGACAGCTCTTCGGCCATCCGACCACGGAGCTCGACCTGCAACTCGTTTGCCCGTCCGAGCCCGGGGCCAATAGAGGACACCAACCCGGTTTCCCAGATGCGGCCCCGCTCATCCAATGCCTCCCGGACATCCCGGGTCGGAACGTCGAGCAAACGCCCCAGAATGTAAAAGCTGCGGCCCGAACGCCGATCGAGATACACGTCGAGCGCTTCGTACAGATCACTACTGAGATGGATCAGCGCAATCGCGCCCAACACCCGTTCTTCAACCGCCTCAAGGCCGACTCGTCTGCTTAGCCTCGCCAGGTTGGTCCGCATGGGTTCGGGAAAATCGTCGGATACGCCGTGGTCCAGAAGCTCCCGAATGCGGCTCTCGATTGTCGACTCTTCCTCTGTGCCCAATGCATCCGAAGGCCCTTCGCCTTCCAGCCCACACGCGGTCCGCACAGATGGAGGGAGGTCAGACCACGACACATTTGCATGGGTCTTCAGGTCATCCAGGATGCGCAGACACCACAGTCGAATGAGCAATTCCATCTCCGCCATATCGTCGTTGTGCCTCCGGTCGATCCGAGCTACTCCGCCCACGTCGGTCTCCTATCGGGATGCAATGCAATCATCAACCCAACAGACGACGATTTCTGACGCGCGCGGGAATCGCCTTGGTAGCTCGCTACAAACAGACGACCAATTCGGGCCCGCAGCGACGGTTACGTTGCGCCAGCACAAAGCGCCATCAACAAGCGTCAGGATCTGGGGGAACCTTTGGCCCAAGAAGAAACGGAACGAGACGAACAGCCCAACGAGCAGGAACTGCAGATGCGTCGGGAGAACATGCAGCGCCGCATGGACAACGAGGCCGCCGCCGGATTCGACCTCCTGGATGAACCCGACACCAACGAAAGGGCGAAAGGCGCCCGGAAGTAACGCGCGATCAGAGGGTGCAACGTTGGGCGGTTCATGCCAAGCGCGGGTGGTACGCTCGGTCCATGGCATTGCTGAAGGTTGGCGAAAAGGACCGTGACGGCCGGCAGAAGCGCATGGAGCACACCGGGCGCTATCTGCGGGCCAGTCGTACCGGCGGGCTGTCGCTGCGCGCGCAGACGCGGGCCGCCGGCATCAACCTGACCGGCAACACCAACCACGGCGTACGGGTGTCCACCCGCCTCGCGAAAAACACTCAGGTTGCCTTCCAGAACGGTCGCTTCATCCTGCGCGGACGCTATGGATCGGATGCGGCCAAGTTCAACCTGTCGAAGTCGGGTGTCACCGTCTCCACCAAAACCCCGATCGGCTCGTTCAACTGGATCCGGCCCGGGCGCTCGTCAGCCAAGATCGCGGGAGTTCAACTGCGGGGGCACAACGCAGCCGCCATCCAGGGGATCTTCGCACTCTTCGCCAGCGTTTACTGGCTCTTCGGTGGGGTACTGCGACTCTTCGCGGGGCTTATCGGCGGGATCGGACGACTCGCCACCGCGGCCCAGGCCCGACGTCAGCTTGCAGAGGAGGAAGCGGCACGCCCTCAGTTTCAATTGGACACGGTCGGGGCACTGGGCGAGCAGGCTCTGGCCGAGCACGGGGTCGACCCTTCGACCTGGTCCGGCCGGGATCAGCTTGCGGCCCTCGCCTTTGCGTTCCTGGCCCTCGGCCGCGGGGCGGCAACGTTGCCACAACGCTCTACCGAAAATAGCTCGGCCCCAGCGGCTGAGGCGGCCTTGTTCGAGGACATGCAAACCGCCGCCGAGCACTGGAGCATCTGGCTGGGACCCCTGCCGCCCGAAGACATCGAACCGGCCATGGGGATCGTGACGATCCTCGCCCGGAGCCTCGGGCAGACGGCCGATTCGGAGTGGCGCGGCGAGGTCCTGCTGGCCCTGGATGACGCCTGCCTGCGCGATGGGCCCAAGACCCTGCTGCAGGAAGCGATGATCGACCTCACAGCCGAGACCATGGGCGTGGAGCTGGTCCTGGAGGGAGAACGATGAGCGAGACAGATCCTGGCTCCCTGGAGGCCCTGGTCCGGGCACACCAGCATTTCCTCCAGCACCCGGGGCCAAATGAAACCTGTGACGCCTGGCGTTCGTATTGTCGCGACCATGATTGCGACTGGCTGACCACGTGGGATACGCAGCCCTACCGGGAAACCGAGACGAATGAGCTCGCTCTATCGGGACACGAGCGGTTCGACGACATCCCGGAGGAGGCACTCGATCGGGCACTGTTGACGATCGTCGACACCGAAGGGCCGGTTCACCTCGTCATCCTCACCCGGCGGTTGCTTGAGGCCGCAGGGTTTTCCCGGGCCGGCTCCCGAATCCAGGCGCGCATCCATGAGCGTCGCGCGGCCCTGGGTGCGCAGGGCTTGATCCGCCTGAAGGGTGAATTCTCTGGCCGTGACGAACAGTTCGCGGTGCCCTGCCTGCGGGACTGGATCAATCTGCCGGATGCGCTGCGCCAGCTCGACCACGTCCCCGATACCGAACTGAAGCTATCGCTGGTTCGCACGGTGGCCGAAGCCGGCACACTCGACCGCGATACGGCCATGAACGACGCCCTCCACCGGATGGGGTTCATCCGCCTGACGGACAACGCGCGGGACCGGCTTCAGGCACCGCTGGACCGGGCACTTCAGGAAGGATTGCTGGTTCAGGGAAAAGAGGGGTTGGAGCCCGGCCGAAAAGCCTTTGAGAGGCCTCGACCAACTCCCTGATCAAGGTGCTGTGCGGGGCCGAGGAAGAGGTTCGAAACGATGGGGTACCACCGGGTTCAGGCCGGGTGCTGGAGGCGATGCTGAACCGGGGCGCCCTACCGCGCGGGGATGTGGCTGGATTGCCGGGTCTCAGCGAGCGCCAGGCACATCGCTTCACGCCGGCCCTGCCGGCACGAGGGGTGGTGGAGTCCCCCTCCCGGCTCCCGAGTCCCTTTGCGACTCGCATTGCCGGTCAGACTGGCGTCGCGACTGATGCCGGGGCTATTCCCTTCGGACAGATGACAACCCAAAGGCAAGAGGTTGATCAGCGCGCTCGTCAGAACTCACCTCGGAAAACCACGAATGTCCAGTAAATACGACATAAACGCACTATAGTGACTACCAAAATAGACGCAACTGGGCTGGTCACATGAGATTTCGTCCCCTGCCACCCCTGGCGAACGCCATGAAGAGGGTGGGTGAAAACATCGAAATTGGCCGCAAGCGGCGCCAATGGACCGAAGCGATGATGGCAGAGCGTATTGGTGTCAGCCGGCAGACGTATTCGAAGATTGAGGCTGGTGACCCGACGGTGAGCTGGGGCGCCGTGGCAACCGCTCTGTTTGTGCTGGGAATGACCGATCAGATCGAAAACCTTGGTGCGCCCGAGAAAGATCCCACCGGACTCCGGCTCAGCGAAGATCATCTCCCTAAACGGGTCCGCAGGCCGCGCAGGCGAGATTGAGTCATGACGGAACATGCGCGCGGAATCGAAGTCTGGGTCAATCGCATGGGTACAGACACCCGCGCTGGCACACTGCGGTCTTCATTCCAACGCGGAACAATTCGGACGAGCTTTGAATACCGCGCCGTTTGGCTGCACTCACCGCTTGCGTTTGCCATTGATCCATCGCTACCGATGCGTGAAGGGCCTCAATACCCAAGTGATGGTCATTCGCTCTTTCCAGCCTTTGCCGATGCGGCCCACAACCGATGGGGGCGGCATCTGATTGCGCGCGCAGAGTGGTACGCAGCCGCCCAGGAACATCGGCCCCCTCGCCCACTGTTCGACATCGATTACATCCTCGGCCTCACCGACCGGTATCGCATGGGCGCGCTGCGCTTTCGAGACCTCCGGGACGATCAGGCAGGAACGCCATTCCTTTCGCCATCTGATGAAAAAACACCTTCAGTAACCCGGATGCATGAAATCCAGGCAGCGGCTCAGCGCCTGGAGTCCGGCACGGAAACCGCGAGGGATGTACAGATCCTGCTGGGTCCCGGCGCCTCGTTAGGCGGGGCGCGTCCCAAGGCCGTGGTGGCCGATGAGTTCGGCTCGGAATGGATCGCCAAGTTCGAGCGCGATCAGGATCCGCGGCCGGTACCGCGATGGGAAGCATTGACCCTGCGGCTGGCTCACGACGCGGGCATCGTGACGCCCCGTTTCCAGTCCATCGCGGTCGATGGCCGCAGCGTCTTCCTTGCTCGCCGCTTCGACCGAACGGAGGACGGCAATGGACGCGTTCCGTACGCAAGCGCGATGACGCTTTGCCGCAAGCGCGACGGGGATGACGCCAGCTACCTGGAGATCGCGGGAGCCATCCTGCAGCATGGCGGTAGCCCCCGGGAGGACCTGCGGCAACTATGGCGCCGCATGGTGTTCGGTGTCCTTGTCCGAAACACGGACGACCATCTCCGCAACCACGGGTTCTTGTGGGATCCCGCCTCCGGGTGGCGCCTCTCGCCCGCATTCGATATCAACCCGATGCCGATCCAGGAAGGCGCAGCCGTGCATGCGTTGGCGCTCGATGACCGCGGTGATCGCACCGGCTCGCTGGATCTGGTCATGGGCGTCCACGACTACTTTGGTCTCTCGTCGCAGGAAGCCCAAACCATCCTCCAAGAGGTGACCCGGGCGGTCTCGCAATGGCCGCGACGGGCCCGCGACTTTGGTTTGGGCGCGGCCGATTGTCGCCACATGGAGGGAACACTTCCCGCCCACTAGGCCGCGATTCCTCCGCGTTCACTCGCCTCAGGTAATCCAGTCGTTCATCGGCCCCGCTCCGCGCGGATTCAGTCTTTACGCGCCGGGCGCAGCCAATCCAGACGACACGGGCGTTGACGGGCCAGGGTCCCGCCTTCCCTACCATTCGACCGATTGAAAATACGTCGAACGCGCCCAGGGTCCCGCGGACCCAACACGCCTTTGCAGCGTCATTTCGGCGAAACCGTCAGGCGACGGGGCTACCCAGATAGCCCCTGATGCGCAACAGGCCCAGCAAGCCCTCCGCGCTGACGACTTCTGCCGGTGTTCGGCCATCGAACGCACGGTTGTTCGCCTTCATCCAGCGATAGGCGTTCTCCCGATCGTGCGGGAACAGCAGGCGTAGGTGCTTATGGATTCCCAGGATATGGCCAGCGCGGTCCAGCACCTCGGAATCATCGGCCAGCGGCGCCCCTTCGCGATACGAAACGAGCCGTTTCGCGTCTTCCCGCCCGAGACCCAGCATGGCGAGCGATTCGTGGGTTTCGAGGCCCCAGTTCTCGAAGGCCTGCGTCACCATCCGCGCCAATGCGCGACGTTCTTCGACCGAGACCGATGGGGATGCTGCTTCCGTCATGGCTCCTTTCCCCCTCTCTGTTTGCGTTCGTCCTTCTACGAGAATACGCCGCGCTCGATGCGGTGCAGGACGGTCTCGACCCTATCGGCCCCTTCGTCAGTTTTCAGCAGATCGATTGGCGCCGCTTCGAGCACACGATTCCGCGTCCGCATCCAGCGATCTGCTTTTTCGGGATCCTCAAAGATCACCGCCGCCTTCTCGCGCATACGGGTGATGCGCGCTTCCACTTCGCTCGGGTCGGTCATCGCTGCCATCCTTCCTGCGTGCCCATTTCGGGCTTGGTCATAAAGGTAGCACTACCCCACGGCCTGATGCCCCTTCAGGTGATTGCTTCGATCAAACCGGGGCCGTTGTCGGTTGGGCGATTCACGCGAGTCGAAACGGGGTGATAGACCAAGGCATCCGGGTTCAGACGTACGGTCGCGGCTCGGATCGCCTCCCGCTCCGTCCGCTCGGGATCGAGCCAGTCCCAGCGACAACCGGCATCCAGTACCAGCGGCTTGCGATCATGAATGTGCGCCAGACGCTCGGATGCGGGTTCGGTGATGATCGCGCAGCAGGCCCCTCCGTCCACGGTCGGTTCCCAGATGCCCGCCATCATCAGGATGTCCTGCGGCGCGTCCTCAGCTAGGGTGATGTAGTACGGCTGCTTGCCGTCATTGGTCTTGCGCCACTCGTACCAGCCATCGGCCAGGACAATGCATCGGCGATGCGCGAATGCGGACCGGAAGTACGGACTGGTGGCGACCTTTTCGGCCCGCGCGTTGATCGGGCGAGGGCCGTCCTCCACCCGTTTCGGTCGAAAGCCCCAGAACATCGGCTGGAAAGCGGCTCGCTCCTCCTCGCTGACGCGGAACGCTTCCAGGTCGGTGCCGGGTGCGACGTTGTACCGAGGCGCATCGAAAGCCTCGTCGACCGGAACCTGGAAGTACCGCATCGCCAGCTCACTGGTCGCGCTATAGCGTGTCATCCGTCCGCACATGGCTGCCTGTCCCGCCTGGAAATCTCTGCACGCACCCCGAGCAGCCGTTGCGCGCTCGGACAATACCCGGATCACATCAGCATTGTCGGTACGCCTCCCGGATAGTCCCCGGGTGTGTACCCGAGAGGCGACCGCACCGCATCATTGACCCGCACGCTTCCCTGGCTCATGTTCCGGACTCTAGACTGAACCACAACGGCGATCCGGAATGAGGGCTCCCGGAAAACCGTTGACGAGCAACCCACACACGCCCCGACCGCCATGAAAATCGTATTCGTCGGGGATCCGCATGGCCGGGTCCCCAACATCATCGCCGAGATCGAAGAGCACCACATCGATGCGCATGCCGTGTGCATGGTCGGCGACTTCGACCTCCAGGCGCCGCTCGACCACTACATCGAGCACCTCGCGATTCCCCTGCTGTATATCCCCGGCAACCACGACTATGACAGCGTCGAGTACCACGACCATCTGCTGACGTCGCGGATCGGCACCAACATCGACGGCCAGGTCATCCACACCGGGGGGCTGACCATCGCCGGGCTTGGCGGTCACTTCGTCGGCCGCATCTGGCGGCCGCCGGACCCACCCCGGCACCCTTCGAAGGCGAGCTACGCGGCAGGCCTGAACACGGTCCGGAAATCCGGAACGCCGCCAAACTGGCGCAACGATATGCCCCTGCGCTCTGCGGCGGCGATCTGGCCGGAAGATCTCGAGCGCCTCGCCGGGCAAACGGCCGACGTGCTGGTCACGCACGAGGCCCCCACCACCCACTACCACGGTTTTGCCGAGCTGGACCGGCTCGCGCAGCAGATGGGCGTTCGCCTGATCGTCCACGGCCACCACCACGAGCACTACAACAAGACCCTCGGAGACATCCGCGTGATCGGCTTGGGCGCCGCCCAGGTCCACGGCGAAGTTTTTTAGGCCCGCCCCTCATCGCGCCTCCCAACCCACACCCAAGACCCGTCGACGGGCCGGCCGTGAAAACTCAATATCACATTCGGAAAAACAAGCGACCACAGGCCCTACAGAAAGACCCATCGACGCCCACCAAGGCCCTGTATGAAATTAATATATCACTTATTAAAATTATTTAATGTCAGCTACTTAAAGACCATCGATCGCGGAATTTTGGCCGATATTTAAATTTACACAGAAAAGCATTGACGACCCGTTAAAATCATGATCAGGTTAGAAGGGAGGGGAGTAAAAACAGGGGAAATCGAAAAAATGCCGAAAGGAATACGGAAAGATCTAAAAGTAAGTTACGCGGTATTAGGGAACATCATTCCGCTACATACTTCGTACCAAAATCAGCCGTATGCAATTCCCGGTGATGCATTCACCGATGCAGCAATTCGCGCACTAATTAACTCGCATCCTACCCCCGTGATTCAAGATGGCGAGGAGACCTGCGCGCTCGCCGGAGGCCGCATACTCATAGAGGCGCAAACACGGCTCGCACCGCAGACACGCATACCCGTCATCGACTACACCAGCTGTGCGGAAGATGTCGCCGAGGAGGCCCGTTGGGGCCACGCCGTGCTCGCCTCCCTCCTGACCGCACCTCACCCCGACGTCTTGCCGGCACAGATCGAGTCCCTCCGTGCCGCGATCCCCTTAGACGTGGCAGAGAGATGGATGCCGCGTATGCGATCGGCGCGAGCCCTATCACGTCTGACGGGCATCCACCGGAGCAGGCTGCAGGTCCGGAAAGAATCCGTGCAGCCACTCCCCGCGCAGTCGGAGACCCCGCTGGATCGGATCCGTCGCAGGGCGCTGGGCCATGAGTGAGCAGCCGGAGCCCGCACGACCCGCGGATGGGGTCAACCCGCGGATGGATCCACGATTCCGGGAGCGCCTCGACTGTATCCTTCGCCGCCCACGATCGACGGAAGGGTCGCTCCCATATGTGGTCCGCGAGTGGCTCGCATGTGCGGAGTGGCTGACACGGTGCACAGGGGGGCATACACAAATGGCCACGATGCTCCGTGTGGCGGGTGATCAGATGCTGCGGGATGTGGGTCAGATCGGCTCCTTGCCGCCCATCACAGCGGCCGAAGCCAGTCAGCATGTACGGGGCGAAACCAATGAGACGCCCATCTACAGCATGCTGCTGCACCTTGCCGTAGCGGATCCGACCGTGGCCCATCAGATCCGGCCGCTCGCATCACAGATCCTCCTCGCATATGCCACGCTCATCTACGACGATGGCGGACGGCGGATCGCCCTTTGCACCGAACATCGAGCGGGCAAGCCACCAGTCCCCAGCGCACCGGAGGCCTGCCGGCTGGCGCGACAGCTCGCAGCCGGCAAACACCCGGAAATACTCGCCCACCTACCCTGCGAGCAGACCCATCTCTCCGACGCCTTCGCCCACCTCGAGGCCGTACTGCCGGGGGGAACCGCACCCAAATACGTAACGCAGGCGAGAGCCGTACGCGTCATGATCTACGACGCCAAGGAACGCAGCAGCCGGCGGAACCGGCGGAGTTCCCAGCGCCGGGCGACTACACCGCCGGACCTTGAAGGCGCGGGTGAGGCGGGGCTACGGGAACACCAAAGGCGGCAGCCGGCCGTCGAAGGCACCCGAGTCCTCTCGATTGGCCCACTCTCTCGCGACCAGTCACATGAGTACCAGCGCATCGGCCTGACCACCGCCGAGGTCCGCGCAAAAAGGGTGACCATGCGCTCCAGCATCATGCGCGGCGAGCACCCGGGCGACAGCCTGTCGATGCGGACCCGCCGCCAGCAGGGCATGGTGCGGGACCGGGCTAGGGCCAACCAGCGATTGCCGATCCATCGCGGTCTGCCACGCCCCGACGAAGTCCGGGCCCTACTCGCGGACCTCAGACCCTGGTTGCAAGGCACGGCACCCGCGTGCCAAGCGATCGATGCCGAAGCGGCAGGCCTGCTGGCTCTAATGCTCGCCACCGGTGGGACACTGGACGAACTCCATGGGCTTCCCGTCGTGCAGGAAGAATCCGCAATACCCGATGGCCAGAGCCGAGCAATCCTGACGCGCGGCGGGATCAACCTCTGGGTGCGGGTCCCCGCGCCCGAAATGAATCCCGCGCTGTACAGCGCGGTATCAGACCTCCTGGAGCCGATCCAAACGGGACTTCTGCTCCCTCTCTCGGAACCGATCCTGACCCTTCTGCGGAGTGTCCGAAAAGCCGCCGGGACCCTGCGGACGTCGAGCATGTTCACCTCGGACCCAAAAAACTTGAGGGAGGCAGCAACAAAACGCCTCAGAAAGATCAACGAACGCCACCACAGCCAACTGCGACTGGCGCGCATCCCGTCCGTGCTGCCACAGGTCATCGCGGATCAATGCGGCAACTGGTCCTACGCCTGGATCCTGTCGGGCGACGGGGACCCGCATGCGCATACTCCGCTCGTATATCAGACGACGCCAAAATCCCGCCTGGTCTCTGCCTATCGTGATGCGATCGATCACATCTTCGGCACCTCCGGCGACGACGACGAAGCGGACCCTGCTTCCGCCACCTCGGACGAATGCTATTTCGGCAGTGCGCTCCGGCCGCGGCCCGGGGTATGGGAGGGCATCGCCCGGGAACTGCGCCAGCTGATCCCCGAGATCCCATCCGCCCTAGCTAGTAGCGAAGAACATGCCAGGCATCACAATGCGTATACCCTCTACACCGCGTTGCTGGTCCTGGTCGGTACGGGCCTCCGGGCCATACGCGATCCGATCGAGAGTGTGCTCGACATCGACTGGCATAATGGCCTGCTCTTCGTCGTCGACAAGGAAGCCCGAGCAAACGGCAACGAGCGGCTCATCCCCCTGGCTCCGACCGTCCTCGAACAACTTCAGGCCTACCGACGCCACCTGCTCGCACTCGCGTCCCGGTGGGACCATCGTCGCCCCGACCCGGCTGCCGAGCTGCGGGCCGCTGCAAACGGCAATGATAACTCGACCCCTTTCCTTCTGTTCCTGTCGGAGGATATGTCCGCCAGTCACGTCCGCCCCGGAACACTCTCGGCTCGTCTCCGCAATCTACTCCCCGCCCCGGGGAACATCGGTCGCCATCATATCCGCACGCATCTAACCGAGATGGGCTGCCCAGGCGAATGGATCGACGCCCTACTCGGCCACGAGCCGATTGGTATGGAAGGCTACGGCCCCTATTCGGCTATGAGCATCAATGATCTGCGCGGCGCTGCCACCGATTGGATCGAGCCGATGCTGCAGCGACATGGCTGGATCCCGGTGGAAGGAGTGCCCGCATGACACTTCATCCCGTATGGATCCGTCCGGCGCCGCTCGCCCCTGAAGAATCCATCGGGCGCGAGGCCCGTGTGCGTCAGCGCGCACTGGAAGCCAGCGCGTCCCTCCGCCGGTTACAGCACATAGTGCGTCGCGAATCGCCGGAACTTGCCCACGGGTCACCGCCTCCCGAAGGGCAACGGACCATCGAACACATCGCCCAGTGCATCCAGGAAGAGGCCGAATCGGCGGTCGACTGGCGCAACCAGCACAATTTTTTCGCGGTCGCCATCGATCGCGGGAACCGCCAAGGCCTGTGGACACTCACCGCGCCCAATCTCTATCTGGACTTGCCTCGGGACCTCCTGCTGCGCGATCAAGAAAATTTTCGCCGTGGCACCCAATTCGTGGGCACCAGAAAAGGCTTCACAGCCGCACTCGACGATCTCCA
The DNA here is from genome assembly GCF_000381845.1 of Thioalkalivibrio sp. AKL10. Lineage (NCBI taxonomy): Bacteria > Pseudomonadati > Pseudomonadota > Gammaproteobacteria > Chromatiales > Ectothiorhodospiraceae > Thioalkalivibrio > Thioalkalivibrio sp. AKL10. The sequence goes on along the minus strand of NZ_KB907142.1, from coordinate 1,040,282 downwards.
CAGACACGAACATCGTTGGCAGAAAAAGGGCGCCACTACCCTCGCCACCCGGCGCGGAGAACTGGTGCTGGCCAGCGCAGTGCTCTTTGGCGGCTACTGCGACGCTCGGCACCTCGGCTTCTTGCCGCAGGCCCTGCAATCTGGCCCGATCCAGCAGTGCGGAGAGCAGTTGTGGCTCGACATCAAGATCCCCGAGTCGAACGCGCGACGTCTGAATCTCGTGGGCGAGTCCGAAGCCCTCCACCGATGGTGTATCGACGACCTGACGGCCGCACTGTTGGCGAACTTTCTGCGTCACCACACGTCCGACCAATTTCCCGTACCGCCCGGAGAGAACGCGAAAAAACGGGCGAAGGAAGTCGTCAGCACGATCCGCGGACTGATGATCGATCTGGGAATATCGACCCCGTCAGGCATGACGCCCGGCCGGTGGTGCCAAGGTGCCTGGGCCGCGCTCGAACGAGAACCCGGCGCATCCGTCCCCGCATATCTCGCAGAATATGCGCTGGGGCGCATACCCAGCTGTTCCCTGCCCCCAGACCGCTGGGTCGCGCTCCTGAATCAGCGAGTTTCGCCCAATGCCAAGCTGAGCCCCCAGCCGTCCAAGGGACTCCCCGATGCGGCCTCGCTGCCCTGTCCCATCAGTCCAAGGGGCACGCCGGACAAGGACACCAGTCGCGTCGCCCGGCGCCTGTTGAAGGCTTTCGATGCCAAGCATTCAAAGAAACTCTCACGGACCGACTGCGTGCGCCGACTGGAAGAGCTGATAAGCACACAGGCCCTCGGCCACCATGTCGTCGCGGACCTACTGGCCCACTGGGCCATCGTGCTCCTGTCGCATGGATCCTCATGGTACCGAAAGCCGCTGGCACCCAGCACCGTCTACGGCAGCTATCTGGCGCCAGTCGCACGGCCCCTGATCAGCCTGCTGGCTAGCGCGGAAATCGACGATCTTCGGGACATGGACACCGACGATTTCGGAGAGATGTATTCGGACGTGCTGCACCAGACCCGCTGGAAGGACAAGGACCTCCCGGCCGCTGCACTGGAGGAGTTCCACGCATACCTTTGTACCCAGCATGGGGTGGCGCCACTCGAAACCACCCTGAGCGGAACCAGTCGAGGAACCCCCCGCGTTCGTGCCCTCATTATTACGGAGGCGGAATACCAGGCCACGCGAAAGGCCATCCAGGCACAGTACAAAGGCCACCCCACCCGAAAGGAAACGCTCGAGACGGCTTTGTTCCTCGGCTTTCGCGCCGGGCTCCGCCCGACCGAATGCACGAAGCTTCGTCTCAATGAAATCCTGGTGAGTACATCCGACACCGTCATAACCGTCAGGACGAACCGCTACGGCACGAACAAGAGTCGACCGTCACTGCGTCGGATCGACCTGGCCGCACTGTGCCCGGACGATGAATTCCACAGCTTTTCCAGTCGGGTGGCGCAACTGCAAGCCTGGTTCGGGAAAGCCCCTAAAACGCTGCTGATGAGCGAGAGCCCGGACAGGGATATCCGCATCGACAGAAATCTACTGCAGACGCAGTTGCAGCCGATCCTTCGGCAAGTGACGAACAACCCCCACATGGTCGTGTACTCCCTGCGCCACAGTGCCCTGACCCGTATGCACCTGCGCGCGGAGGTGCCCGAACGCGATCACGAAATCCACGACCCGGAAGGCGAACGCCCCGTGGACACGACCCTAGTACCACAGCTCACCGGAGGGCAGCCGGATTCCATGAAGAGGCTCCACGCAATCGGCGCCATCGCCGGGCACGCCTCGCCGGAAATGACCCTGACGACCTATCTGCATGGCATGGATTTGGTGCTGTACGAGAAGGTCCGCCAGACGCTTCCCCGACTGGAGGCCACCGTCTACGCGCAACTGCTGGGGCAATCGTACGAATCCACGAAACGCTTCCTGAAGGACCAGCGCCAACCCGATCCGGCTTCCGCCGCCAACCTGCGACCAAGGATCGTCAAGGCCCTCCCAACGAAGAAACACACCCCACCTGTCGCCCAGCCGGCGGGGGCCCACAGTTCCGTTAGTGTTCCCGACGATGCACCCGCCCCAATGGACGTGAACGATCTTATCCGGATCCTGAAGGATCACGATAACGGCTACCCCCTGCCACTCATTGCCAAGCGCTCGGGATTCGAGGATCCCCGCTGTCAGGCCGTCATTGATGCAGCCCAGGAAGTCGCTTCCATCAAGTCGCAGAAAGGCCAGCCCCGCTTCGTTACCAAAGTCCGGAAGCTCGGATTCCGCGGACCCGGGGTGCCGCTCACCCCGGCCCCATTGGAAAGCGACGCAGACTCGCGACTTGCAAACCGCATGATCGAACGCATGAGAGGCCTGCTTTCGCAGTCCGGTCCACTGGGCGACATCGGCCCCGTTATTGAGCACTTCCTAACCCACGTCGAAGCGCAGAATTCCGGAGTTCGCTTCTATAAGCCCAAGGAAGCCAAGCCGTTCGTCGAACTCCTTCGCCATCTCACTGATGACCACCGCATGATCTTCGGCACGCACGTCTACTCGGAGAACAGCCGACTTGACATCGAGACACAGATTAAGCGCTGGAGAGACAGGCTGGACATTGCCGTCAAAAGCGACAGAAACCGGGTACTACATCGGGATGGCGGAAGTTATGGGAAGCTGACCGTTACCCTGCTTCTTCCAACATCGAATGGTCGTCACACTTCGGCCCATGCCTACAAGTACGTTTTACACCTTGCAGCAATCGCCCTACTTACTGGAAAGCGGATCACGCCTCCCTCGTGAGATCCAGCATGCCTCCATCTGCGCACACCTCACTGCCGCTGGTTCTCTTCGCGCTCCAAGATCCACTCCCCACACTCGCCATCAAGAGCTTCCAGCCCAGTAACAGTAGCCGCCTCCACTGTGAGAGAACCAAGCTTTCCCGAAAACATCTCTGGCACCTTCAGCGCTCCATAAAAAGGACCAAATATCGCATCAGAAACACGTTTTTCCGACCTCATCCTAAACGAAACCTCAAGCCCCTCCTCAAAGCAACCGGATTCCTCGATTTCTAAGTCCACTCCCGAAGACAAGAACTCTTGGAGATATTTGTACTCGCTTACGGAAAGCCTTCGCTTCCAGCTTTCCGCGTCCTCCAAACCTCGAACATTCCACTCTACGCCTAAATCGACCGATTCAAAATACGTATCCATTTCAATTTCATCAACCATCTCGATGAGGGCTTCACGAGGAACCTGAATCACACGATTAGCCTTTTTATACCCCGAAATGGACCTCTCGAGCATCTCCCTCTTCTTCCTATAAAACTCCCCCCAATAGACCTTCTTTTTAATAAACTCCTCCTCAACAACCTCACTCATCCGCCCGATTAGGACAGCGAAGTAAGAACCCACATTCCCCACACCATCAGCAAATCCTTCGCTCAGAGGGTAGTTTCGATAGCTAATCCGCAGAACCGGCAATGAGTTCTCCAAGAGAAACTTATCTCGTTCGTCATCCTTCTTTGCGTTCTGCGGGTCATCGTGCCAAGGGCCATCGAACTCCACAACAAATAGAGGCTTAGACAATGGCGGGGCCGACGCTACCAATAGGTCAACGCGATGGGCAGAAAATCGGTTACCAAGCGATCCACCTGGTTCGGGCTTTATGATTTGAGGAATGGCGACCTCCTCGTAAATCCTAAAACGCGCCGCAGCTTCGTCGGATATTCCGCGAATCAGATCCCTTTGCCACCCACCCGGCCATTCCTGTATTTCTTTTTCGCTGAAAATATTGAGCGCGGATTTCACTGTCCGCATGAGCCGAGCCTCACTTATATTAGTAACCCTACGGAATGCCGGAGAGTATCTATAGCCCAGATCCAAGCAATTCGAAAACTCCACCAAAGAACGAGCGTCGTCAAGCTGACCGACAAACGTTGGTATCTTATGCTCCTCAAGCAACTGCAAGACGCTTCTCTCCTGATCGGTCTCGGGCTCCCGAACAAAAGCAGCGACCAAGACTCCCTTTTCCTGGCCGACAACCATCGAGATAGGGATCATCCCTTGAAGACAAGCGCGTCGATTTTTGCCTTCGAGGCCATTGGGATCAATGAACGCGGCAGGCTGTGTTAGGCAGAGGGTCCGATGCTGCGTGTGGTTGCGCTCTTGGATCCATGTACCGATTGTTTCTCGAGCAGCATCGACATCAGGGGGGAGGACGTGAGCCAGACGGAGCCTATCTTGCATGTTGGTCACCTATAAGGATGCGAGAGACTAGATGAGCATTGAGATATCGCGTCAAGAACGCTTTGACCGTGAGGTCAATTGAGGGCGCATGGTCCCTGACCTCCTCATCAGTGAACACTATAGCTAAAGCGCGTTGACCCACCCACCGAATGCCTCGAGTTCAGGCGCGGAGCAGATTACAGACAACGACCAGCCATTCGGGCTGACAAGAATCCTTGACATACCCACATAGACCTCTGAAAGCGCCCACTGCGTGTTTGCCCTGGAAATAACGAGTATCACGGCTGAGGATTCCCAGCCTTTGAAGCTTCTGATCGTTGTAACCTTAACCCGAGCGTCACCCTTGTAGAATGCGAGTTTCCGACGTCGGGCGGATCGGCTCGCGTCCTCTTCTGCGGTGTTCTCGTCCGGGAACGTGTGGATGCAACGAACCCCGTGGGCACGGAGTTCATCTACGATCTTGCGGCCGTCCTCGATGTTTTGCACAAGGACTGCGAGGTCTGCCCATGGATGACTTCGCTGTGGAGCCAGGATATCGGCTACAGCTCTCTCCACACGGCGCTTCGGCGACACCTGATTCCATTGGAGGGCGTCAATCGCCAAGTGGGTCTGTTCGCTAGAGGCGTCTGCGCCACGAGTTGGGGCTAATGCCAACCATTCGGGTAAGTATCGGCCGATAAACTCCGAACAGATATCTTGTAGCTTCCCTGGCAGGCGATGACTTCCGGAGAGGGTGTACCACGTCGAGGCCAGCCCGGAGCCTGCTCTGTTCTCGCCCTCGGCAAGCCACGAAAGGTCTGTGCCGTATAGATTCTGGGCATGATCGGCCGCAAGGAGCATTTCTCCACCCGGCTTCAGGCTGCCCCGTAGAGCTTTCCACCATCCAAGGGAGAAGTCCTGCCCCTCGTCGACCAGTATGGCGTCGTACTGCTCATCTGGACCCAGCTGGCTAGCCCAGATGCTTGCCCGCTCTGCCAGAAGCGCCTGCAGGATCTGCTCTCCGTCCCCATTGCGCCAAAGAGCATCATAGTCGCTGATTTGGCCTGTACGCAGCGCAATTAACTTGCACCAGTAGTGAAAGTTCCATGCCTCCACCTTTTCACGCATGGAACCACCACCGAACCGTACAACCGAATCCAGGAGGAAATTGATGAGGGTGATGTTGTAGCAAACGATAAGCACGCGCTGGGCACCCGCAGCAATCAGAGATGCAGCCCTGCCGGCCACCACCAATGTCTTGCCAGAACCAGCAGGTCCACGGATTTTCCTGAAGCGCTGTGCCGGCGGGCTGTAAATCACCTGCTTTTGCCGAGAATCAAGAGACTTTTCGATATTGCGCCGCTGCTCCCTCGAGACCTCCGGCTCGGTCAACCAACGGCGAAGATCCTCCGCAAACACAGGCTGCATCTCTTGGTTTCGATGCGCCCGCGCATTCGGGACGATGCGCTCTATTCTTTGAGCGTCCAGCCGATCGCGACCCACAATTTTGTTCCCCGACGCTGATTGCAGGGCCTTCGCGGCTTGGAGGGCCGGTTCGAACAGCGCCTCGGCCTGGGCTGTCGAGGCTTTTGCCATTACAAGAAGCGTACCCACCGCGGAAAAACCATGCTGGTCGGGCAAACGAGGGCAGAACAGATCAAAGACCGCGCGCTTGTATTCCTGAAGCTTAATGATCGGATCATCACGAGATTTGCTGAAAGTCCGCGCCCCATCCGTGGCACACAAGGTTGGGCGGTCCCGGCGAGAGTCCTCGCGGTAGAAATATTCGAGTCGGTCCAGATCCCAGTCCTTCACCTCGACCACGACTATGCCAACCTCTTCGTTCAAGAGGACGAAGTCAGGCCGCAGACCATTCAGGTGCGGCTGGATGTAGATTTCCCACCGGCTGCCCAAGTTCTCCGCGAGAACCTCCAGCGTTCGCAGTTCGCCGGGGGTCAGGGGCGTCCGGAGGGTGCTGAGCTGATCCATGGGTGGGTCGATAACACCCGCACTCATGGTTAGACACGCCCCAAGAATTGGCCAATCTTCACTGGGCGTCCATTCAGTGCAGCATCCACTTGGTTTTCACTCCCCTGCCAAATTCCGTTCAGAGGTCGTTTGATACGCCGGGAGCTCGCTCTGCAGGGCTTCGAGGATCGTCGTCAGTGGGTCTACGAAGGAGAAATGCGGAGCACCAGGTTCATGGCCATAGAAAGGCGCGTTGAGCTTGCGCCTCGATTCCTCGATCCGTGCCATGCGGGCATGCAGGTCAACGCGGTGCTGGACATGAGAGCCATAGAGGGCTTCGACCCAAGCTTGCAGCACTGTGAGGCGCTCCGCTGGGGAGAGGGACCGGGCATCCGGTCCGTGGAGGCCCCACAAATGACTCAATGTCTTGCGGGCAGGGGCGCGTGTCGGCGGCGCCTGCTGTCGAAGCTTCCGGATATCCTGCTGGATGCCCGATCGACGTTTTCGGAGATCCATCCGGTAGAGCGTGAACGAGAACGGCGTCGCGAGCAGAAGGATCAGGAAAACTAGCGGAAACGCGGCGAGCTGGGCTATCCGCTTTCCGCCGGAGTCGGCCCACTGGATGCTGATGCCGGAAAATGGAGAGTGGAACGGCGGCGGGTTTTCCGAAAGATCCGCGAGGCTCTGTTGCCAGTGCTCCAGTAAGGCCTGCGTTGCCAGGTCGGCACAGCGTCTTTCCGCGGATGTGAGCATACCCCCCCCCTGAACGACTCAGCCGCTCAATGCCCGTTAAAGCAGCATCGCCAGCGAGGAACTCTTATGGCGGGTCGGCTCATTGATCCTCTCCGCCTTCGAAATCCGCGGATTTGAAGCGCAGTACATTGCAGTTTTCCCGGACGGTCCGCTGTAGCGATTCATCGAAGCCTTTGGGCGCCACCGCCTCGATGTCGACCGAGATCTTGACCTCTACCCCGGTGCGGGCAGTGAACTGCTCGACGACCTCATCCATGATGTTCGCAAAGTCCATTTTTGCCCGGATCGGATCCAGATGAATGGTCCCGTAGAACTGGGTCCTGACGGCCGGTGTAACACCTCCCCCCGAAGGCAAAGGGGCATCGTCCGGACCACCGGTGGACGCAGGCCGGGGAGCACCAGGCTCCTCCGGCGAGGCAGGCTCTCCCGCCGGTGAGGGATGCGCCGCGGCCGCTTCGGCCTGGAGTTTGTCTTTGTAGGCGCGGGCCGTTTCACGCTCGATCAAGAGCGATTCTTGATCGAGCTGGCCAATCCCGCGATCCCCGAAGACAAATCCGAGGTAACGCTCGTCTTCCTTGCCCGCAGCAAAGCCGAAGAAGTCTTCACCCTCGATCCCGTTAGTAATGGCGTTTCGGAATACAGCGTCGTCCACAAGACGAGGCAGATACAGGTAGTGACAGGTGTCCTGCCAGACACGCAGTGCCGACACGTCCGGCGTGTCGTCGCGGAAGTACCACTTCTGCAGGATGTCGCGCAGGAACACGGGCGACCACTCGTAGATCACCCACTCTTCCTCGCGCAGCTTGGATTCGATCGCCTCAACCAAATTCGGCGAGGTGGTCGAGACGGCCGCCTCGTCCCACTTCAGCACAGGCGCTCCCTTTTCGAACTCTTCGAAGGGAACCATCAGCCATTTGTAGGCCTCTCGCACCATCTGAGCGAGGGACTTCTCGGCATTCTCAACATTGCGCCTGGCCTGACGCAGGTGGTTCAGATCCTGGTTGAGCGATCCGTTGTCCAGATCCTCAACGATGGACTTCCATGCCAGGTAAGTGCGCCCCTGATCCTTCAATCGGGAGACCGCATCGGCATCAGCCGCCAAAAAGATCAGGCGGTTCTGCTTCTGGCGTGGCTGATCGCCCCGATTGCGCAGCGTCTTGTCAGCCTCGGCGCGGGCGAAGTTGCTCTCGGCCCTGCTATATGGCGCCGAAACGGGCAGAACCACCAGGCGCGGCCCCGAACCATATTCGTCCGGCACATCGCCTGATGGAGTAAAGACGTGGATTCCCGCGAAGTGGTGGTTGCGCCCAAATACACGCGTAATCCGTTCCTTCAGCAGAGGAATCAGACCATCGCGCTCGCTAATGTTCTGCTTGCGGCTTTCCATCTCCCGCCGCAGGTTTGCCCGCGTATCCAGCCAGTACCGATCGTTTTCCGAATAGAGATAGTGCAGCGCGTCGCGAAGATGCTTCAGTGCATCTTCGAACACGCCGATGCTCTGGCCCGGTTGGACTGCACCCAGCAAGACACGCTCGTGCTTGATACCGCGCACCGTTGCATCACTGGTGACCGGTGCGCTGCCCAGGAAGATGGTGCGCGCCATCCTTCGAGCGGCCTGTACACCACCAAAGATCGGCGCCCGGGTGTCCAGCCCCATCGCCACGGAGCGCTCGCCGTCCACCTCACCTTCGATCACCGGTTCCCAGCCGGGCGGCAGATAATGGATGCTCTTCTGCCGCACATTGGCGTCCTCCAGCGGGATCGACCCCGGCATGATCAGGGCATCACGATTCTCCGAGACCCAGAGACGGTGGATCACCATCGCCATGTACTGCAGCACACCGCGTGTACGCTGAAATTTCTCCAGGGTCGCCCAGTCCTCGTACAACCGATCGAAGATCTCCGGATGGATCGGATAGGAATGGACCATCCGATCGTAATATTCGTTGGACTGGGTCTCGACCGGAAACTTGTCGGCGTGCTTGCGATAGAAATCCGAGAATTGCCGGCTCACGCCCTGCACTTCGGACACATTGCCCGCATCCTCAAACAAACGCCGCCGGACGATCTCGAAGGATTCTTTGGAGGCCACCGGCTTCCAAACGGACTCCACGCGCCCAAAGTATTTCTCCAGCGCCGTCAGCGTCTGCTGGCCATGGGCCCCGCCGCTTTCCAGATCCGACTCCGGAAGGGAAGCCAGCAGGATGGCGTTATCCACGGCTTTCATGGCCTCGGTCAGCGCCTGGATGAAACTCAGGTTGGCGTCGAAGGTGCCCGCCCGGTACGACTTCCCGGGCTCCAGTTGACGCACAAACGCCAGCAGCTCGTCGATCAGGATCACGCAGGGGGCGGCACGTTTCAGCAGTTCCGTCAAAACCGCCTTGCCTGGCGAGGTCCCGCTCTGGTCACTCTCGGCGACCATCGCGTAGCCCTCGCCTTTCAGCAGCTGCCACGCCAGCTCGCCCCAGAGCGTATTGACCTTCTGCCCGGCGTACTGCCCGGCCTGGCTGGGGGATAGCTTGATCCCGTCGATCACGGCCACCCGCGCCTCCGGTAGGTCATCCACCCCGGCCTCGTCCAGCAGCGGCGGAATGCCCGCCAGCTTGTCGGTCGACGTCTTGCGCGCAGCCAGGTGATACACCGCCAGCATGGTGTGCGTCTTGCCCCCACCAAATGCGGTCTGCAACTGGATCACCGGATCCCCGCCTCGCCCCCCAAGGCGCTGCGTAACGGAGATCAGCAACAGCCGCATGCCCTCGGTGATGTAGGTGCGGGAGAAGAACTTCTCTGCGTCCTGATACTCGGGCGGGGCCGCACCGGCCGCCACCAACGAGATGTCCGCCGCGAACTCGGATTCCTTGAGCGAGCCCTCCAGCACATCCTTGTGGGGCTTGGCGATTTCCTTCCAGGGTTTCAAACTCATCGGTTCTTCCAAACGTCAGTATTCCAGTTCCAGGCCCGCCTGCTCGCCGCTACGGCCGGTTTCGTGCGAGGCAGCGACGATGGCGTTCCAGGACGCGATCAGCTCGTTGTAGGCACGCGCCTCTTCCGCCCATCTCTTGCGTTCGCACAGGGTATAGAGGTGGTAGGCCAGCTGGCGAATCGACTCGCCCTTCTCCGGCATGCGTGCCAGCAACTCCCCGGCAGCCGACTCGCCCTGGTTCTGCAGGCGGCGGATCATCTGGTGGCACGCCTCCCACACCGGGGTTCGCTTGTCGGTCAGCGGATCCCACTCGGACTCGTACTCACTCCATTTAAGCAGGCGCACCTTGCCGCCTCCGGATTCCACCACGTTGGCCTCGACCACGCCATCCACCGTGGTGCCCTTGGCCTGAGCCAGCACCTGGGCTTCGCCAAACGGACCCGCGCTCCACGCGTACTGGTCAAACCAACTAGAACAGAACAAGGTGTCGGCATCGAAGCTGCCCGAGTCCGGGGTCAGGAACTCGGTGATGGCGCGATTGATCAGCACCAGCGCATCGTGAACGCCCATGGCCGAGCCATCCTGATTGAGTACAGCCGAGTACCCAGAGTAGATCGCAATACCCGGTCCAATCGCCGCCTGCGCCAGATCCACCGGCGCGATCGGTGCCTGCCCGGATTCGCCGCCAATCATCGTCTCCAGCGCTTCGGGCATCTCCTCACGCAGCCGCCGCTGGAAATCCCGTCGGGAGCATGCGGGGGCGTCTTCCGATCGCTTGCGACACACGAGCACGATCGACGACGCGAGCGCGTTTGTACCGATACCGATCGACCTAGCGCCGCGCTCTGTCCTAACGGGCCAAGTACCATCGATAGAAAACCCAGCCCATATTACCGCGCCAAGGAATGTGACCCACCCTGTACTGGCAGTACTGCCTTCCCTCGTTTCCGACTGCTTGAACGCATAGTAGATACTCAAGGGGAAAGCCGGGTGGGCCTGTTCCGCGAGGTTATGGATCGCACGGGTCATACCCTCCATGAAGAAGGATTCGGCCGCTTCCCGACCGCCGTGCCGATAGGGTGTGGCAACCAACTCTTCGGCCTTCGGGACAGCCATCGTAGAAAAGAGATCGGGGAAAATAGGACGCAGCGAACGCCGCATCCAGACATAGAAGAAGTCGGATAGATCAGCGTATCCGATATTGTCGTAATAAGGCGGATCGGTTGAAATCACCTTTTCCATAGAAATCTTCTGAGACTGGGCATCTGCCTGACTCGCGAAACCAGCATTACCTGGCGTAAATTTATTAATGACGCGAATCACCCAATCCAAACACGTACCAAACCAATTACCACTGCCATTGGAAAACGGGCTTGCTTCCGCATAATCCCAAACCATAGCGATAGCCTGCCTAGTGAACGCGTGCGCGACAAATCCACCTCCACATTCCCATGTGGCATTTGAATTCCAGTAATCCGCCGCCCGGCCCAGAGCCAGTGTCAGAAAAGTCGCCAAGCTATCACCATACGCTGTGGCACCGCTCCCTCCGGCATCGAGGCTCGTTGAATCTTCGTGCATGCCGGCGGCTTTGGCGTCTTCGATCGCCTTTTCCCGCGCCTCCTGAACCAAGTCGGAGAACGTGTTCAGTGCGACCAGTTGCCGAGGAGTGAAGAGCTCGCCATAAGTCTTCATCCCATACATCGGGGGTGAGAACCATCGAGGATTCTCAGGCATAAGAGCACTTGGTGACCAATCGGGTTGTAGGCGTTCTGCTGTCTCCTCGTGCGAGGGGCCAGGTGGCAAATAAAGCCGACCTCTCTTCCCTTCAACCACGATGGACATGAGCCGCTGGCCCAGCTTTCCCGATTTACCTTGCTCATAAATATATTTCGGCGAAATCGGCACCCCTGAAAGCACGCACTTAAAATTCGCTCCGCGCCCCAGCTTCGTTCCAAGCTTGGCGCCTTCGGGTGGCGCCCCCATCCGAATCTCAAACCGATAGCTGTCACCTTCGATCATGGGCTCGACAAAGGCCTCCTTGCCCTTCTTGCTGGACAGGACAAAATTCGACGCCAGTGGCACCTCGACATGGCCGAAGGCCGGATTGGGGCTCTTGACGGTGCGTGCCCACAGCCAAGCGATGACCGTCAGCTCCTGACCCTCGTAGGGCTGGAGGTCCGGTCGGTCGGCGGTCATCTCCGGAGTGATCTTCACCTTGGGATACAGGTGGCCGATGCGCTTGAAGGCCTCTTCGCGCATCCAATGGCCGTAGCGGCGCACGTCCTCGGCGAGGCCCTTGGCGCTCGCCCAGTCCTCCGCCATATCTTTCTGCTTCTCGCCGGCTGGTACGGGCCCCACTGGAGGCTGCCCGGCGAAGCGCGGCGGGATCTCGATCATGGCCTTGTTGATCATCACCGCCACCGGATTCAAGTCCGAGGCGTAGCTTTCCAGCCCCAGGCGCTGCGCCTCCAGCGGGATCGCGCCGCCCCCGGCGAAGGGGTCGTGGAACGCCGGGAGTTTGTCCGGGTTGAACAGCTCGGTCGCCCGGGGGTGGTTTCGGTTCAGCTCGCAGGTCTCGCGCCAGCTCTCCCAGATGGCCGCCCGGGCGCGGTTAAGCACCTCTTCGTTATTCGTGTTCTCCCACTTGATCAGGTCGCGGATGATGTCGAACAGCACCTCGCGCTTGCGTTCGGCCTCCTTCTTGTTCACCCCACGGCGGAATCCCTCTCCCTGCTGGAAGCCGGGGTCGTTCACCAGCTGGGCGAACAGCACGGCCCGCGCCGCAGCCAGCGGCCGCCGCGCCCACCACAGATGAAGAGTGCTGGGATGGCCATGCCGGATCGATTTCTCGCGTGCCGCGGCGACATTGATATCGTCCAGCGGCAGCGCCACTTCGATCAGTTTTCGTGGGGCTTTGACGGGGGGCATTGAGGGCATTTATGGGTCCTAGTTCCATGTGGCGGGGCGCTCGAGCGTGAGGCCCGCCGCTGTCGTGATGGTATCGGGTAGCTGGTTCTGCCGAACTTTGGTCTGGCTAATCTGAAATGCCGCCGTGGCCGCCTGGCGTAGCTGGCTGGAGTTCCGGCCCGGCGGTTGGGCGACGATGATCCTCTTCTGTGGGAAGCGCTCATCCACAAACCGCACAGGCGTTGTCAGATCGCTGTCTGCCGAGAGGATCAAGGCGGTATCGAAACGATCATCGAAGGCATCCGCGAGCAACTGCACCGCAATGTTCACATCGGTCATTTTCTCTTCGTAATCGGGCCAAGTAGCCTTGCACTTGCGGCACTCCCGAGTTTTCTTCAGGTAGTGGCCGTAGTGAATTTGCAGGTTGTCACGCGTCGCCAGCGCGTCCAGATAGTCATCCTGGCGCTGCTGGTCCACATGGTTGTTGCCGGCTAGGCGAATCCGTGCCGTGAAGTAGTGGGTTGCCTGCAGGGTCTGGTCGGGCTTCAGGAGGTCCGCCGACAGGGCCGCCAAATCCAGCCAGTAGTAGCGTTTCCAGCCCTTATCCTTGAGCCCGAAGTACAGGTTAAAGCCGTCGATATAGCTGATGACTCGGTTCACACCACTCTCCTGGCGCGCTCAGGGGGATGTTGACAACAAGTAAGCCTAAACCTATGGTTAACGACATTAACCCCGCCGGTGAGAGCATCGCCGGCCCGACGCCTCCGGTGGCCTAGCGCCCTCGGGGGCGTTTCTCTTTGGGCCTGCGCGCAATCCCGAGCCCCAACATCACGTCGGAACATCATGCCGTTGGGGCTCCCTGCGCCTTTCCCAGCAGGTGGCTGAGATCGTAGTTGACCGATGGCACGCCGAAATCGGGCTCTACGGTGAAGGGATTCTGCACGTAGTAGGGTCCTTCGTAGTCATCCCCGTCCACAAGCACGATGGCCAACAGAAACTTGTCCGCCTGGTTGAGCGCGTACATGATCTCGTTGCGGGTGACGGTGATGGTCGTCTGCCCCTTGGCGCGCCCTTTCACCTCGATGTGCCGGTCCGGTGGCAGCGAGCCGTCGGGTTTGGCGGGTGGACGGGCAGTAACATCCCAGCCGCACTTGTCGGCGGAGACATCAAAAACCTTATGCCCCATCGCCTGTTCCGCGGCCGTCACGGCCTGCATGGCGACTTGCTCAACATGTGCTCGCGCCTGGGCATCCACACTGAACTGGGTCTCGCCCTTACGGGCTGCCAACAGGCCCTGCGGAATCACCAGGGCGCCGCCGATCACCACCGGCGTGCTGGATACGACTTCTTTCATGGCCGCTAGCTCCCGTTGCCGCTGTTCGAGACGGGCGGTTAGCTCGTCTACCGTTCGCCGGGCGCGCTCGGGCTGCATGCGGGGCTGCTTGCCTGCCTCTTCGTCTTCCTTGAGTTTGATGTACCGATCGGACCAGTAGTTGATCTCCTTTACCAGCCGCGCCTGCACCGCCTCCAGGATCTTGTCAGCCTGCCGCTCGCGCCGGCCCCGCACTTCCTGATAGTGGCCCGGCACGAGATGCTGTGCCGCGTATGCCAGCGCAGCCCCTTCCAGACCCTGGTTGATCCACGCGGCATCCAGGACGTCGGCAATGAGCGCCTGATCGTTCGCTTCCAGGGGCTGCAGATCAAGATGCGGGGCCCACCCTGCGTGGAAGGTGTTGCCCTGCTCGTCGATTTCCACGAATTGCAGGCGCCGGGAGGCCACACGGGGCGAGTCGCCCTCAGTCTCGCGGATGCTGTGGTCGATCATGAAAAGCACGCGCGGCTCGGTTCCCTCGTTACTCGGATCGAGCAGCACGGCCCCCCGCTTGAGCTTGGTCCGGTGGCCCTGCAAGACGAGATCCGTGGTGGCATGCATCAGAGGATGCATGGGATGGACCAGGTCGGCCATTGGCTTGGCCTGAACACGGACTCGGTCCTTCTCGAAACAGATGCGCTCGTAGCGCTTGAGAACGGGCGTGCGGCTCTCGCCCATCACGCGGTCGCGCTCCCTAATCACTGCAGGCACATGGCGGACCTCGTAGCGCCCCGCTTCCCGCCGGCGCATCTCCCCGCCCATGCGGGCGAAGGCCTCGCTGAAAAACGCGCGGATGAAATAGGGCTGCAGCTTGCGGGCCTCGGCCTTTTCCATCTCTTCCTTGACCGCATAGAGGTCTTCCAGCGTCATGTGCTGGTCAACCAGGGCATTGCGTCGGATGATCTCTTTCAGGTGATCGGTATCCAGTGCGCCGTCGATCACTTGGTTCAGGCGCTCCTTCACTGTCGCCGATTCACCGTACCGAATGGCTTGGATCAACAGGTCCTTGAGGGAAGTGTTGTCGAAAGCCTCGCCCAGGATATCGAACACCTTGCCACCCAGCGCGGTCTTTTCGATTTCGAGTTTCTCGAAGAGCTTCTGAAATACCGACCCTTCCCGGGTTTCGGTGGCAACCAGGTTCCACAGGTGGCAGACCTCGGTCTGACCGATACGGTGGATGCGACCAAAACGCTGTTCGAGACGGTTGGGGTTCCACGGCAGGTCGTAATTGACCATCAGGTTGGCGTTTTGGAGGTTCACGCCTTCGCCCGCGGCATCCGTCGCGACCAAGACCAGTACATCGGGGTCGTGCCGGAATTGCTCCTGACGCTTACGCCGATCATCCCGGTTGGTGCCGCCGTGGATGGTAATCACGGCCTCGGGACGCCCAAACAATCCCTGAATGCGGGCGACCAGGTAATTCAACGTGTCCTTGTGCTCGGTAAAGATGATCAGTTTTCGGCGGTTGCCGCTTTCCGTCATCATCTCCGGGCGGTCCTGCAGCAAATGGGATAGTTCTTCCCACTTGCGGTCATTCCCGGACTGCACGAGATCCCGGGCATGGGCCTCCAGCCCCTTCAGGCTCAGGATTTCGGCCTCCAGCTCCGGCACGGACTCGGCGGCGGTCGCCTGATCGACGACCTGTTCGGCATACAGTTCGTACTCTTCCGCGCTGAGCTCTTCTTCCAACTCGTCGAGATTTTCGGGGACCTCGATCTGCTTGGGGACGGAGTAGGTGCCGAGTGCGGACTCCGGATCCTGTTCGCGAACCCCCTGGCCTCGCGCCAGCAGCTTCTTCTCGTTCAGCTGGGTTTCAAGCCGCTTTCGCCGCCGCTGAAGCGATTGGTAGATCGCCTCCGGGCTCGACGCCAAGCGCCGTTGCAGCTGGGTCAGGGCGAAGCCCACTGTACCCTTGCGCTTGCCCTCGAGCTTGTCGGCCCGGTTCATCTCATTACGCACGTAATCCGTGACCGCCGTGTAGAGCTCGGCTTCGGCGTCGGAAAGCGTGTAGTTGGCTGTGTAAGCGCGACGCTCCGGGAAAAGCGGGGTTCCGTCGAACTTCAGTAGTTCCTCCTTGACCATCCGGCGCATCATGTCGGAGACATCGACCTTGTGTACGCCTTCGCGGAACTTGCCGTAGAAACGGTCCCCGTCCAGAAGAGAAAGCCAGATCTGGAAGTCCTCTTCTTTGCCGTTGTGGGGAGTCGCGGTCATCAGCAGAAAGTGGCGCGTAATACGACCCAGCATCTCACCCAGCAGGAACCGCTTGGTTTTGTTGACCTTGTTGCCGAAGTAGTTTGCGGACAGCTTGTGGGCCTCGTCGACGATGATGAGGTCCCACTCGGTGTTCTGAAGCTTTTCCTGGAGGTCCTCGCTACGCGATAGCTGGTCAAGACGGCAGATGAGCTGGTTCTGCTCCTCGAAATAGTTGCCGGATGCGCACTGTTCCTGCTTGTCTCGACTGAAAATCTCGAAGACGACCCCGAACTTCTCGAGCAGCTCATCCTGCCACTGCTCCGTTAGCCCCCCAGGCGAGACCACCAGAATGCGTTTGGCGTCGGCACGCATCAGCAACTCGCGGATCAACAAGCCGGCCATGATGGTCTTCCCCGCGCCTGGGTCGTCCGCCAGGACGAACCGCAGGGGCTGACGGGGCAGCATCACCTCGTACACTGCAGAAATCTGATGCGGGAGCGGATCCACGTTGGAGGTGTGTACCGCCATCATGGGATCGAACAATGCAGCCTGGGAGATTCGGTAGGCCTCAAGGCCCAGCTTGAAATCCTCGCCGTCGGCATCGAAGGCCCAAGGGCGCCCGGCGGTTGCAAGCTCCAGAGTGGCTTCGTCGCTCCGGAAGAGCATCCGCTCATGCAGCTGGCCCTGACTGTCCTTGTAATACACGGTCACGGCGTCGGGCCCGACCATGTCCGACGAGACGATCCGCACCACTTCCCCGGTCTTAAGCCCCGCTATTTCCGCGTCCTTGCGGATATCTTCGAGCTTCATGCGCTACCTCATCACTAGATGTTTTGCCACTCTATTCGAGCGGGTCGTCTTGATCATCGGGATCGTCGAATCGGGAACGAAAGTCCTTACCCGCCTGCAGTTCGCCATCACTTTCGATGACGTCTCCCCAATTCGCTCGCATTGAAACGCCGGACCAATACCGACCCGAAGGCTCTACCCCATACGCCAAACCACAGCCCTCGCAGAAGGTCGGTGGTTCACGCAATAGATGGTTACAGGCGGGGCAGCGCGAAACGTAAGTCTTCTTCTGTATCTTTCTCCGCATCGCTGCAGCCGAATCCGCCCAGTCTGCATACCGCCCGCCTTGGCCTTGATCCATTTTGGCTCGACATGCGCGCTCCATTTCTTGCAATGAGCGCTTCAGGACTTCGAGCTCCGAGGCATCCATATCGAGCCGATGACAAGTAAGCGTTTTCCCTTTCTTGCGTGCACTAGATACTGTTTCGCCTGAGCCCCCATCCCTAACAGATGTCCAGAACTCATTCTTTTTCATCACTCCCGCAAGGAAGAGACGATCATCCTGGCTAATGGGCTGCTCACGACCCTGGAGCGCGGCTTGCACCCTGAAGAGGAAATCTTCGGAATGCCTCAGCGTGAGCGTAGTGGCCTTGATCACCCGCTCCGTCATTGGCTGCGGAGAAAGAGCGTTCCACTCTGCTCGATCAATGGCGGTCGAGCTATTCACCCAACGCACTCGGATAACCTGAAGACCTTCTCGCTGCCCCGACATAAGCGTCGACGCCCAGATCTCGATCACCGATCCCGCCCGCGAGGAGTGTTCGATCGTCAGCGTGCCGATCAACGAGAGCAGTCGGTTAACTTCCGTGAAATCCGGCTTGTCCTCCATTTCCAGCTCCCTTGCGGCCGATCGCTCACCCCGCCACCAGCCAGGCCTATCGTGCTTGGCGGCTCGGGATATCGCAAACGCAGCCGGCACAATAACGTGCGAGGTGGCTCACTCAGTGAGCCTTCCCCCTTGGATATCAGCGTGCATCCATAGGCCCGTACTGACCCGGTCTGCCATGCGAACCGCATCGACCATGGGAAGCGGAGAGGCGTACCCCTTACCAAGTGCATCCTGTATCAACGAATGCACGAAGACAGCATGAGCCGGGACCGAAAGTTCAGCCAGACGTGGAAGGTGCATCGCCAAAGCAACCAGCGATAGATGCCGATGGTCCGTCTTTCGAAGGAGCCATGGGGATGTGGAAGCATGGCTGATGGTCTTCCCGAAGTCGTGAAACAACGCAGCGAGGACCAAACCATCTCGGAGGGTGTCGTCGATCAGCGTGCTGCAGGTCGCGGGCGCATCGCGGAGGGTTTTCTCCACGATCTCGGCAGTCTCCAATGAATGCCGCAGGAGCCCACCCGGAACCGAATGGTGGTGCTTGTAACTGGCCTTAAGCTGAAAGAAACGCTTCAGCAGTGCCAGATCGTCCACCACGGCCTCCATCCAGTGCCGGAAGGGCGCTGTCGTCAGCCGCTCGATCAGCGTCCGGAGCCGGTCTGGATCGGATCCGTCGATGCACCAGGATGTGGGCATGACTTGGCTGGGCTGATACTCGCCCGATTCCAGCGCTCGGATGAAACAGATGCTGGACGGCCCATCCAGGGTCGCGGAAAACTGGACTTCAACGACCGTGCCGCTGCGCACCCCTGTTGCCGCCGCGGGATTCCGGACCACCCCCTCCCAACGCTGGCCAGCGTGGTGCAGGACGAGATGGCCAATGCCTGCCCTCTCGAAATAGTCCCGGACGCGATAGATACCGAACGTTCGAACATCGGATGCAGCTTGTTCGGGTAAGGCATGACCGCCTTCCCAATCCGAGATCCTCACGACTCACCTCCGAAGCGTTCGTCGATCAGGTTTTCGAACGCCGAGCCATCCTGTCGCGTGGCATTCGGGATATACCGCGAGTACGTCTTGAACAGCATCTCCGTGGAGGTGTGGCCCAGCTGGCGCGCAATCCATTCCGGTGACTCGCCTGCCGCCAACCACAGGGTCGCGGCGGTATGACGCATGGTGTACGGGCGCCTGTAGGGAATATCGAGGTAGCGCAGCAGCGGGGCCCAGATGCGCTTGGTCAGATTTCGATTGTCGATGGGCTGGCCCGCGGCGTTCGTAAAGACACAGCCGCCCTGCCCCGCTGCCTTACGCTGATCGAGCAACGCCTCGCGGACCCGTCGGGACATGTCCACCTCGCGCTGGGACCCATCGTTCTTGGTGTACTCGGTGCGACCGTCCACGTAGGTCTCGCGAACCAGGATCTGGTTGCGGGGGAAATCGACATGCTTCCACTTGAGCCCGTGGGCCTCACCGGACCGCAGTCCGGTGAAGAAACGCACGGTGAAGTAGTTGCGGAAGTCGGCACGCACGTGCTTCAGGATCAGGCTCACCTCGTCCAGACTGAACGGATCGACCTGGGTCTTGCGCTCCTTGAGGAGTTTCACGCCCACGAACGGTGACCTAAACTGGAAGCGGTCGGCGGCCTCATCGAACATCATCCGCAGGATTTTGAGAGTCCTGTTGATGGTGGAAGGCGACAGCTCACGCTTGCGTACGGGGCTACCTTTGGCGAGATGGGCCCGGAATGTGTGAACGTCTTCCTTCCTGATGTCGCCGACCCTTTTTTTTTCTCCGAAGAACGGAAAGACATGCGTCTCGAAAGCGGTCTCAATGCTTTCCCGATAGGTTTGGCGCCACATGGGTGCCATCTCCTCGCTCCACTGGAGATAGAAACGCTTGAGAGGCGGCGTCTCGACAGATGAGGCGCGCGCCGAGACGAACCGCTCGGGGCCCGTAGCGGAAGTCTGTGGCCACCCTTGGGGCGCGGGACTCTCTGGGAAATACTTCGCGTAGTCGAAACGGCCGGCCTTGATGTCCCGCTCGATACTCTTGGCGACCTTGTCGAGTCGCTTGCGGTTGGAGCCGGTGTCTTTCAGGGCGGTGTATTCGCGCCGGCGACGCCCCTGCCAACGGAAATCCACGTAAAGCTTTCCGTTCTTGCAATTGACGCTAGCCATGGCAGTACCCTCCCGAAGCCATCGGGATGGTGGCGGACTCCATGGCCACGTCGATCATGTCCTCTTCGACGTGCTCCCAGATATAGAGGATCTTGCGACCCCCAAAGGGGTGGAAGTAGTGGCGGCCTTCGATAAGGACCGAATCCTTCAGTTTCTCGCGAATCGTTCGCGGCTCGTATCCGATCCGCCTTGCCAGCTCACGCGTCGTCAGATAGGTTTTGCTCATCTCGGCACTCTCCTGTGCTCTTGGGTTTCATGCTTGATGCGTATAATGATCAAACATGAGCCAAATCTAGCACACGTGATGCCTCTGTCAATATTTTTGATCGTTTAAATGATCAGGTGATCCTTTTGCTGAGACTTAAGATCAAGGAACGAATCGCGGATCTGGAATTCAAGACGGGCCGCAGGATCACCCTGGGAGAGGTCGCCAAGGCCACCGGCATCAACCGCATGACGCTGTCGAAGATGGTCAACCATCGGGGGTACAACGCGCAGAGCGAGAATCTCGACAAGCTTTGCCGATACTTCGATTGCCGGATCGAGGAACTGGTCGAATACATCCCTGACGAACAACTCGCCGAGAGCGCGGACCAAGAGGCCGACTAGGCGGGCAACAGCCGGGCGGCTGCGGGAAGGGATGGTTCTGGGGAGGTTGGTCCCCGCCTGGTCCCCACGTGGTCCCCAGGGACCAGAGGTACGACCAGGCAGGAGCCTAAGTACTTGAATTAGGTGGTGGCTACGCCCTGATTCGAACAGGGGACCCCATCATTATGAGTGATGTGCTCTAACCAGCTGAGCTACGTAGCCACGCGGGCTGCGAATTCTCCGGAGGCCGGCGCATAAAGTCAAGCCAGCGCGGCGCCCGGCGGGGTTCAGATCTGCAGGCGCTCGACCACGCGGCCGTTCTTGAGGTGTTCTTCCAGGATCTCGTCGATGTCGCGTTCGTCCTGGTAGGTGTACCAGACGCCCTCCGGATAGACGACCGCGACCGGTCCCTCGTTGCAGCGGTCCAGGCAGCCGGCGGTGTTCACCCGCACCTGGCCCTTGCCGTGGATGCCCATGGCCTTGGCCTGGTTCTTGGCATAGGCGCGCATCTCGGTCGCCCCGTGGTCCTCGCAACAGTTGCCGTCCTCGCGGCAGTTGGTGCAGAAAAAGATATGGCGCTGGTAGTAGCCCATGGAAGTCTCCGGTGATCCCTGCGGCTCATGATAACGCTGCCACCGGCAAAACGGCGGGTGGCAGCGTGCGCTGTCCGTGCATTCAGCGGAAACGGTAGACCAGGCTCACGTCCGTGATGGTGTCGGTATTCTCCACGCCGGGCTCGACGTCGGTGTTGTGCTTCACGGTGAAGCTGGTACGCAGGGACATCCGGCTGGTGACGTCCGCGGTCAGGGCGAGGATGTTCTCGATCTCGGTGTTGTCGCTGCCGGTCAGGATCAGCAACTCGTCGGTGAGGCGGGCGCTTTCGCTGATCTCCCAGCGGAAGTTTCCGGCCAGGCGGCCGACCGGTTCGCTGTCGGTCTCCCCGGTCGTGCGGATGCGCACCTGGCGCATACCGGCACCGATCTCGCCGTCCAGCTGCACCCGCTCGCCGTCGATCAGGCGACGACCATAACCAGCCGTGGCCGAACCCTGATAGTCATAGTTGCTAAAGCGGTCACGCTCGTAGCGCAGCGCCCCGAACAAGTAGTCGTGCTCGCCCAGCTTGCGGTCCGCCTGATAGCCGGCGATGTAGCGCTCGCCGGTGGTTTCGTCGTCTTCCTCGTGAAAGTACGCGTCCAGGCGGATGCGATTGCGCCAGTCGATGGTCGTGTGTTCCGCGCGGAAACGGCCCGTGGCCGTGGTGGACTCGGTGTTCCCGGTGGTCTTGGAGGCCCCGAGCTCGATCGTCGATTGCCAGCCCTCGGCCTCCCAGGACAGGGCCTGCGAGACTGGTATGCTCAGCAGGATGAGCGAGGCAAACGCAGACCCGACGGGCCGGAACGAACGCACGAGCATGGGAGACCTCCCGGAATCGAATGAGGGCAAGACCCTAGCAAAGCCGCTCGGCGCATCGGACCAGCCCCTGAGATTCCGGGGACTTTCCGCCGCGGACCAGTGCGTGCACTGCGGGCTGTGCCTGCCGCACTGTCCGACCTACGGCTGGCACGGGGTCGAGGGCGACTCCCCACGCGGGCGGCTGACCCTGATGCAGGGCCTGGCCCAGGGCCAGCTGGAGCCGGAATCCGAACGCCTGCGCAGCCACCTGGAAGGCTGCCTGGGTTGTCGCTCCTGCGAGACGGTGTGCCCGGCCCGCGTGCCCTTCGGGGCACTGATGGACCGCGCCCGCGAGATCCTGACCGAACACCCCACCACGCCGTCGCGCGGGGACCGCTGGCGCCAGGCGCTACAGCACCAGGCCCTGCTACATCCGAGCCTGCGCAGCCTCGGGGGGCTGGCGGCGCGCACTGGCGCCCGCCTGGGTGTAGACCGCCTGCTGCCACGCGGCGGCTGGGAACGCAGTCTCGCCCACACCCGCGACTCCCTGGCACCCGCCCCCCGACTGCACGCGACCGCGAGCCCGAATACGGCCGATGCCTTGCTGTTCACCGGCTGCATGGACCGCTTTTTCACCGGCCCCGATCTCGAAGCCGCTCTGGAGGTCCTCGACGCCCTCGGCGTGCGCATCGCCATCCCGCAGGGCCAGGTTTGCTGCGGAGCGCTGGACCAGCACACCGGCCACCGCGCGGCGGCGCAGGCGCTGCAGGCGCGGAATGGCGAAGCCTTCGGCACCCGCGAGGTGCCGGTGATCGCGCTGGACAGCGGTTGCGAGGCCACGCTGCGCGAATACCCCGAGGACACGCTGGCAGCGTGCAGCCAGAGCCTCACCCGGTTTCTGGCGCAATGGTTGGACGCCGCCGACACCGACGGGGATATCTGGGACGCCACACCGATACGCATCGCGCTGCATCGGCCCTGCACCCTGCGCAACGTCACCCGCGAGGCCCGCGAGCTGCCCGCAATCCTAGGACGCCTGCCCGGGGTCACGCTGGTGCCGGTCGCCGACGCGCCGAACTGTTGCGGCGCCGGCGGCACCGCGATGCTGACACAGGCAGCCATGGCCGACGACCTGGGCACCGAGACCCTGCAGGCCCTAACCGCCGACGCCCCGGACGCGATCATCAGCCCCAATGTCGGTTGCAGTGTGCACCTGCGGGCGCTGGCAAGCGAACAATCGGACCCGCCGGAAATCCTGTCACCCGCCCGCTTTCTGGCCCGGCGTCTGAAAAACCACACCCACCACTCCGCCGGGCGCTGATCCCTGCCCGCGCTTGCGGTACCCTTGAGGGGTACACCACGACGCCCCAACCGGACCGGAACCATGCGCCGACTTTCCCCGCTGGACCACCTGATCAACCAGGCCGACGCCTTCGTGAAGGTCGTCTCCGGACAGGCCCGCTCCACCGGCCGGCCATCCCCGGGTGGGGACGACATCGGGCCGCACCTGGAGGATCACGAACGCGACCTGTCCGCCCGCCTGATGCGGGTCAATCATGCCGGCGAGGTCGCGGCGCAGGGGCTGTACCAGGGCCAGATGCTGACCGCCCGCAACCCGGAGATCCGCGGCCACCTGGACCAGGCCTCGCGCGAGGAGGGCGATCACCTGCACTGGTGCGCCCGCCGGGTACACGACCTGGGCGGCCGCACCAGCCTGCTGGGGCCGTTCTGGTACATGGGTTCGTTCGGGATGGGCGCGCTCGCCGGCCTGACCGGCGATGCCTACAGCCTGGGCTTTATCGACGAGACCGAGCGCCAGGTGGAACGCCACCTGGACCGCCACCTGGAGCGCCTTCCGGCGCACGACGAGGTCTCCGCGCGCATCCTGGCGCAGATGAAGCAGGACGAGGTGGAACACGGCGCGCACGCGATGGCACTGGGCGGCAAGGCGCCCCCGTGGCCGGTGCGCAACCTCCTGATGCCGCTGACGTCCAGCATGATGACGCGCACCGCCTACTGGATCTGACCCGCAACACGGGACGCCCGAAGATCATCGCCGCGTGCAACACGCGGCGAGCACGGCCTCAGCCCGGACTGCTCATGTTCTTGCCGTAGAAGATCTCCATCATCTCGTGCTTGAGCAGCTTGGAGATGCGCTTGGCCTCCTTGGCCGAGTAATCATCCTTGCCCAGCCCGAACAGGTAGCTGTCCAGGTCGAAGTCCTTCAGCACCATCTTGGTGTGGAACAGGTACTCCTGGTACACGTTCACATCCACCATCTGGTACTTCTCCTGGGTGTCACGCGACAGGAAGTCCTGGATGGAGTTGATCTTGTGATCGATGAAGTGCTTCTTGCCACGCACGTCGCGGGTGAAGCCGCGCACGCGGTAGTCCATGATCACGATGTCGGACTCGAAGCTGTGGATCAGGTAGTTCAGGGCGCGCAGTGGCGAGATACGCCCGCAAGTGGACACGTCGATATCCGCGCGGAAGGTCGCGATCCCGCCCTCCGGGTGCGCCTCCGGGTAGGTGTGCACCGTGATGTGGCTCTTGTCCAGGTGGCCGACCACGGTCTCCGGCAGCGGGCCGGGGCCTTCGGTGTAGCCGATCTTTTCGGTGGCCACCGGCTCTTCCGAGATCAGCATGGTCACCGACGCGCCCTGCGGATCGTAGTCCTGGCGGGAGATATCGAGGATGTTGGCCCCGATCAGGTGGGCCACATCGGACAGGATCTGCGTCAGACGCTGGGCGTTGTACGCCTCGTCGATGTACGCGATGTATTCATCGCGATGCCGGTCACCCGAGGCATAGCAGATATCGTAAATATTGAAGCTCAAGCTCTTGGTCAGGTTATTGAAACCGTGGAGCTTGATCTGCTTCTTGTGACGAGGCATGGCGTGTCCTCTTGGCCCGGGCCGCAGCGAGCGGCGAATTGTAGACGCCCCGGCCCGCAAGTCCAAGGACGGGCCCAGGGAGACGCGGCTTCAGCGCGGCGCCGGCCCCTCGATGATCTCGAAGTCATGGGTCACCTTCGCCGAGGCCCCCAGCATCAGCGAGGCCGAGCAGTACTTCTCGGCCGAGAGCCCCACCGCACGCCCGACCTGCTTCTCTGACAGCTCGTGGCCGTACACGCGAAAATGCACATGGATGTCGGTAAAGACCTTGGGCACGGTCTCCGCCCGCGTGCCCTCCACGGTCACCTCGCAGTCCAGCACCTGCTGGCGCGCCTTCTTCAGCATCGCAATCACATCGAAGCTGGTACAACCGCCCATCCCCAACAGCAGCATCTCCATCGGGCGTGCGCCCAGGTTGCGCCCGCCAGCATCCGGCGCCCCGTCCATCACCACCGCGTGGCCGCTGTCGGTCTCGCCGACAAAGGCCACCTGATCCAGCCATTTCACTTTCACCTGCATCGGGCTTGTCCTTTCACACTGTTGGATGGAGAAATCCACGCCTATACTCGGGTAGAACTCTACTCAGGGCGGACCTGCTGCACAAAACAGGGCCCTGCCGGCAGATTTTGTGAACGGTGCCAGTTACCCCGGGGTGCAGGGCACGGATGCTGCATTACACTGGCGCTCATCCTCAGGAAGCTGATATCGGACGTGACCATGGAAGCCTTGAACAACCCGTTCATTTACCGCCCGGCGCAGCCATCGCCCGCGCTGGAGCGTTTCCTCGGCTACTGCCACCGGCGCCAGTACCGCAAGCGCACCACGATCATTCACTCGGGCACCGTACCCGACACACTGTATTACGTGGTCAGTGGTTCGGTCTCGGTACTGGGCGAGAACAACGGACATGAGCTGGTACTTGCCTACCTGAACAAGGGCGAGTTTTTCGGCGAGCTGGGCATGTTCGAGGACGACCCGCGCAGCGCGACTGTCACCACCCGCGAGGACACCGAGACCGCGGAGATTCCCTACACCCAGTTCCGCGAGATCGCCCAGCGCGACCCCGAGATCCTGATGCTGCTCACCAGCCAGATCGCGGCCCGCCTGCGTCAGACCTCGCGCAAGGTGATGGACCTCGCGTTCGTGGATGTCACCGGCCGCATCGCCCACACCCTGCTGGACCTGGCCCAGCAGCCCGACGCGATGACTCACCCCGACGGCATGCAGCTGCGCATCACCCGGCAGGAGATCGCGCGTATCGTGGGTTGCTCGCGCGAGATGGCCGGACGCGTGCTGAAGGATCTGGAAGAACGCGGCCTGATCACCGCCCACGGCAAGACCATCGTAGTGTTCGGCACCCGCTGACGCTGCATTCCCCGCAGCCTCCGTCGAGATAAAACCCGGGCCAGCCTCCTTCGGCCCGGGCCTTCGCCCCTCCCTTGGGAGAGGCTACTGTTCGCCGCGGAACAGCTGGCCCAGGGCCGCACCCGGGTCCTCGGTGCGCATGAAGGCCTCGCCCACCAGAAAGGCATTCACCCCGGCCGCCTGCATGCGCGCGACATCCTCGCGCGTGTGGATGCCGCTTTCGGTCACCAGCAGGGCCTCCTCCGGCACCTGATCCTTCAACTCCAGCGTCGTCTCCAGCCGCGTCTCGAAGCTGTGCAGATCGCGGTTGTTGATGCCGATCAGGTCGGCCCCGATGCGCTTGGCCCGCTCCAGCTCCTCGGCGTCATGCACCTCCACCAGGGCATCCATGCCCAGCTCGCGGGTCAGGAAGAAGAGCTCGTGCAGCGCCGTGTCATCCAGCGCCGCCGCGATCAGCAGCACGCAATCCGCGCCGAGTACACGGGCCTCGTAGACCTGGTAGAGATCAATCACGAAATCCTTGCGCAGGATCGGGATCGTGCAGGCCACACGCGCGTCGCGCAGGTCGCCGTCGCGTCCCTTGAAGAAGTCCACGTCGGTCAGCACCGACAGACAGGTCGCACCATGCTCCTCGTAGCTGCGCGCAAACGCCTCGGGGTTGAAGTTCGGGCTGATCTGGCCCTGGCTCGGGCTGGCCTTCTTGATCTCCGCGATCACCGCAGGGCGCCCGGCGTCGATATCGCGCTGCAGGGCCGCGCGAAAACCACGCGGCGCCGGGGCAGACCCCATCCAGCCGCGCAACTCGCGCAGTGGCCAGTACACCTCGCGTTCCTTCAGCTCCTCGCGCTTGCGCTCCAGGATGCGCTGCAGGATGTCGGGTACTGCGTTGCCTTCACTCATTGTGCTTCCTTGTTTGCCAGTCTTGCGCTGGTCGCTTGCAGGCGCTCCAGCCGTTCGCGCGCCGCGCCGGAATCGATCGCCCGGGCGGCGGCCTTGATCCCCGCTGCGAGTGTGTCCGCCCCGCCGCCGGCGTAGATCGCCGCCCCGGCATTCAGCAGCACGATGTCGCGTGCCGCACCCGCCTGTCCGTCCAGCACGCCGCGCAGCATGCTGGCCGAGGCCTCCACGCTGTCGACCCGCACCGCATCCAGCGCGGTGGTGGTCAGCCCGAAATCCTCCGGACGGATGGTGTATTCGCGGATCTCGCCATCCTGCAGCTCCGCCACCCGGGTCGGCGAGGCGATGCTGATCTCGTCCAGACCATCCTCGGCATGCACCACCAGGACGTGCTCGCTACCGAGCCCCTTCAGGGCCTCGGCCAGCGGGCGCACCCAATCCTGGGAAAACACGCCGAGCACCTGAT
Organism: Thioalkalivibrio sp. AKL10; assembly: GCF_000381845.1. NCBI lineage: Bacteria > Pseudomonadati > Pseudomonadota > Gammaproteobacteria > Chromatiales > Ectothiorhodospiraceae > Thioalkalivibrio > Thioalkalivibrio sp. AKL10. The sequence continues at coordinate 1,012,500 of NZ_KB907142.1, read as the reverse complement.
TCGGCGCCCCGGCGGGGTTGGTCAGCGGCCCCAGCACATTGAACAGCGTACGCACGCCAAGTTCCTTGCGCGGACCGATCGCGTGCTTCATCGCGCCGTGGTGGGCGGGAGCGAACAGGAAGCCAACACCGACCTCGTCGATACAGGTCCCCACCGCCGCCGGCGACAGGCCCAGCGAGATCCCCAGCGATTCCAGCACGTCGGCACTGCCGGATTTCGACGACACCGAGCGATTGCCGTGCTTGGCGACCCGCACGCCGCCCGCCGCCGCCACCAGCGCCGCGGCGGTGGAGATATTGAAGGTGCCCGAGGCATCGCCGCCGGTTCCGCAGGTATCCACCAGCCCGGTACGCGGCACATCCACGCGCGTGGCCAGCGAGCGCATCACGCCGGCAGCCGCGCGGATCTCCTCGATGGTCTCGCCCTTCATGCGCAGGGCCACCAGGAACGCGCCGATCTGGGCATCCGTGGCCTCGCCGGTCATCACCGCCTGCATCACGGCGGTCATGGTCGCCTCGTCCAAGTCGCGGCGCTCGATGAGGGCCGCTATCGCTTGCTGCACGGTCACGGGCTTGCTCCTGCGGAAATTCGAAGCGGCTAGTGTAACGTCCGCGCGGTGCCCGCACGACCACCGCCCGGCGCGACCAGCCAGGCGGCCAGCGCCAGGGCCCAGAGCAGCAACGCCGCGAGGACCAGACGCCCCATGGCATCGTCCAGCCAGTCGACCAGGAACAGTGCCAGCAACGCACTGAAGCCCAGTTGCACGAAGGCCTGCATGGCCGCGGCCATGCCGCGCGCGCCCGGGTAACAGTCCAGCGCCAGCAGGGTCAGCGACGGCATCGCCGTGGCCAGGGCGAAGCTGTATAGCGCGAACGGCCCGGTGATCGCAGCCACCGGGCCGTCGGCCAGCACCGCCAGGCCCACCAGCGCCAGCGACAGCCCGGACAGCCCGAGCCCGATCGCCACGGCCCGCCGCGGGCTCACCGCCCCGGCCACGCGCCCGGCGACGAAGCCGCCCACCACCAGCCCGGCGACCAGCGGCCCGAACAACCACCAGAAGTCCTGTTCCCCGCCTTGCAGGTGCTCGTAGATGATGGTCGGGGACGCGGCAATGAACAGGAACATCGCCCCGAACATCCCCGCATGGACCGCGACCGGGAACAGGAACGCCGGGTTGTGCAGCGTGCCCAGGTAGCCCCGGATGACCGGACGCGGGTGACTGGAGACGCGGCCGACCGGCGGCAGGGTCTCCGGCATCCAGGCGCGCACCGCCAACAGCAGGAAGACGCCGTAGAGTGTCAGGAAGGCGAACACCGAACGCCAGCCAAACGCCGCCTGCAACCAGCCGCCGATGATCGGCGCGGCGGCCGGCCCGATCGCGAACATCATGGTGACCAGCGCGAACACCCGCCGCGCGTCGGTGGGATCAAAGCGATCGCGGATCAGCGCTCGCCCGACCACCACCCCGGCCGCCGCCGCCAGCCCCTGTCCCATGCGCAACGCCAGCACCTGCCAGTACTCCATCGCGAACACCAGCAGCACCGAGGTCAGCACGTAGGCCAGCAGGGCCCACAACACCACCGGGCGCCGGCCATAGGCATCCGACAGCGGGCCGGCAATCAGGGTGGCAACGGCGAACGCGACCAGATAGGCGGACAGCGTCGCCTGCATCGCCACACCATCGACGGCCAGGGCCTCGGCCATCGCCGGAAACGAGGGCAGATAGGTATCCAGCGAGAACGGCGCCAGCATGGACAGCGGCGCTACCAGCAGGGCGAAGCGCAGCCGCGTGCGGCGTTCCGTGGCGGCGCCCCTCAAGCGAGGCATGCGCGCCGGAATCGAGAGTGAACACCGGCCGGGCACGACCCGCGAGAGGCCGCCGCGCGAGCGGTGCGAGCCGCAATACCGCCAGCAGGCGCGGCCAGGCGAACCCCACCTGCCGTCCAGAACAAGCAGTAAGGGCCGCGTGAAAAGGTGTCTATTGACCTGCGCTTCACGCCGGCTGGGGCAGGCGACTCAGGAAGTTGCCGAGCAGTTCGTGCCCCTGGCGGGTCAGGATGGATTCCGGGTGAAACTGCACGCCCTCGACATCCAGCTCGCGATGACGCAGGCCCATGATCTCGTCGCGCGAGCCGTCTTCGCGCTGGGTCCAGGCGGTGACCTCCAGACATTCCGGGAGGCTTGCGGCCTCGACCACCAGCGAGTGATAGCGCGTGGCCTCCAGCGGATTCTCCAGCCCGGCGAACACCCCGGCCCCGGTGTGATGCACCGGCGAGGTCTTGCCGTGCATGATCTCGCGCGCCCGCACCACGCGGCCACCGAAGACCTGGCCGATCGCCTGGTGCCCGAGGCAGACCCCGAGGATCGGGATCTCGCCGGCAAAACGCCGGATCACCTCCAGCGACACCCCCGCCTCGTTCGGCGTACAGGGGCCGGGGGAGATCACGATACCGGTGGGGTCGAGCTCCGCAATCTGTTCCGGGGTGATGCAGTCATTGCGGTGCACCACCACCTCCGCCCCCAGCTCGCCCAGGTACTGGACCAGGTTGAAGGTGAACGAGTCGTAGTTGTCGAGCATCAGGATCATGGCGAACGTCCCTGGAGGCCGAAAGAAACGGGCAGACGAATAAAACCGAGGTCATGCGCACCCAGGCAGGAACCAAGCATACCCCGGGTCCCGAGTGGTTGCGCCGCAACCGCAATCGCGCTGGCGAAACCGTGCGCCCTCATCGGGGCAGCAACAGCGCCACCAACAGGGTACCGTCGGCGGCCTCCAACCGGTGCCCGCCAGGGCTGGGCAGGGTATGCGCCCGTCCGCGCAAGGCCGGGAGACGGTTCATGTCCTGACTGGCGGCATCCACCCACGGATCCGCCAGCCGCACCACCGATACATAGCGGATGGGCGGATGCTCCCGCGTGTTCAGCCACTCCAGGTGCGTCGCATCCGGCGAGCCGCCCTCCGGCCCCCACAGCCCCTCGCGCCGGTGCAGCCCCTGCATTCCGGCGAACGGGGCGTACAGCCCCAGTGGGGAATCGGCCAGCGCATCCGTCACCGAACGCGCCAGCGCAGACCAGCCGCCCCCCGCATGCGGCGCGGAGAAGGTCACCAGGGTGGAGATGGCCGGGTGCGGCTGACGCACCAGCAGCTCGCGCGCCACGACCCCGCCGGTGGAATGCCCGACCAGCACCAGCTCGCGGCCGGGGTGGCGCCGGGTCAGACCATCGACCACCTGGCCGAGCGCCCGCGCCCGTTCCGGTGGAGCCACAGCGGTCGGCAGATCCACGGTATAGAACTGGCGTGCGGCGGGGTCGGGGGCTCGCTCGAAGTGCGCAGCGCCCACGTTTGCACGGGCACGCCCGCCATCGGCATAGCCGGCGGCGTTCAGGGCCGCGGTGAACCCGGCCTGGCGAAAACCGTCACCGCGATCCCAGCCCCCGGGTACCAGCACCACGATCTGCGCCGCCGCCAGCCCCGGCAACAGCCAGAGCCCGAGCACCACCAGCAACAGGATGCGAAGGCCACCGCACCGCATGACCGGCCCTCAGTCGCGGTGGCGCCGGGGCCCCAGACCGCCCAGGGCAGTCTCGGCCGCACGCACCACCGCGCGCCCCTTGTTCAGGGTCTCCTGCCACTCGTTTTCCGGCACCGAGTCGTGGACTACACCGGCCCCGGCCTGGATGTGCAACTCGCCGTCGTGCAGCACGGCGGTGCGGATCGCGATCGCGGTGTCCATATTGCCCGACCACGAGAGGTACCCCACCGCACCGGAGTAGGGCCCGCGCTTGACCGGTTCCAGCTCGTCGATAATCTCCAACGCGCGGATCTTCGGTGCCCCCGAGACGGTCCCGGCCGGGAAGGTCGCGCGCAGGACATCCATCGGCGAGTGGCCCGGGGCCAGCCGCCCCTCCACGTTGGAGACGATGTGCATCACATGCGAGTAGCGCTCGATACTCATGGTGTCAGTCACCTCCACCGAGCCGATCTCGCAGACCCGGCCGACGTCGTTGCGCCCCAGATCGATCAGCATCAGGTGCTCGGCACGCTCCTTTGGGTCCGCCAGCAGTTCGGCCTCCAGCGCGCGATCTTCCGCCTCGGTACGCCCACGCGGGCGGGTGCCGGCGATCGGACGCACGGTCACGCAGTCGTCCTCCAGGCGCACCAGGATCTCCGGCGACGCACCGACCACGTGGTGATCGTCCAGGTCGAGGTAGTACATGTAGGGCGACGGGTTCAGCGCCCGCAGGGCACGGTAGAGGTTCAGCGGCGGTGCGGAGAACGGCACGCTCATGCGCTGTGCCAGCACCACCTGCATCACGTCGCCGTCCATGATGTATTCCTGCGCCCGGGCGACCGCGGCCTGATAGCCCTCGGCCGACCAGCCGGACACATACTCCGGCACCGCGTGTGGATGCGGCGGATCCTCCGGCGGTACCAGCGGCTCGCCCAGGCGGGCCTCCAGTTCGTCCAGGCGGGCAGCGGCCACGGCCTGGCCACCGGCCTGGGTCGTATCCGCGTGTACCACCAGGTACAGCCGCCCGGAGAGGTTGTCGTAGACCACGACCTCCTCGGAGACCATCAGCAGGATATCCGGCAACCCCAGGGCATCCGGCTTCTCCGGCCCCTCCAGGCGCGGCTCGATCAGGCGCACGGTCTCGAACCCGAAATAGCCGACCAGGCCACCGGTGAAGCGTGGAAGTCCCGGCAGCTCCGCGGCCTTGAAGCGCGCCTGATAGGCCTCGATCCAGGCCAGCGGGTCCGTCTCGGTGGTCTGCTCCACCACCGCACCGTCGGTCTCCACGGTGATGTCGTGGCCATGCACGCGCACCAGGGTGCGCGCCGGCAGGCCGATGAAGGAATACCGCCCCCAGCGCTCCCCGCCCTGCACGGACTCGAACAGATAGGAATACGGCCGGTTGGCCAGCTTGAGGAAGATGGACAGCGGGGTCTCGAGATCCGCCAGGACCTCGCGCACCAGCGGGATGCGGTTATAGCCCTCGCGGGCCAGCTGATCGAACTGTTCGGGGGTCATCACAACGGTTCCTGACAAGGGGGATGGATGGCGTGGCGGTTCATTCGCCGTCTCGCCATCGCCCCATTGTCCGGTCCGTTGCCGACATCACGGATCACGCCGCCCGGGCGGGCAGCAGGTCTGGCAGCTCGTCCAGCCGATCGAGCACCGCGTCCGGGCGCTCGTCGCGGATATCCTTGCCGTGGTTGTAGCCGTAGGTCATGCAGACGATCTGGAAGCCAGCGGCACGGGCGGCCTTCACGTCGCTCTTGGAGTCCCCGACCATCAAAGCCTCGGACGGGTCCACGCCGAGCTTGTCGGCCGCGTGCAGCAGCGGGGCCGGATCCGGCTTCTTCTGCGGCAGGGCGTCGCCGGCGACCACGATCTCGAAGTCGTCGAGGATGCCCTTCTCGCGCAGCAGCGGCACGGTGAAGCGCTCGGCCTTGTTGGTCACGCAGCCCAGGCGGTAGCCCGCGGCCTTGAGCTGGCCCAGCCCCTCGCGCACGCCCGGGTAAAGCGGCGAACGCCCGGCGGTGTTCTCCTGGTAGATACGCATGAACACGGGCAGCGCACGTGCGAACTGCTCCGCGTCCGGCTCGCCGTCGAGGTCGTTGACCAGCGCACGCTTAACCAGCCGTTCCACGCCGTTGCCGACCCAGTTGCGCACGGCCGGCTCGCCGCGTTCGGGCAGGCCCAGCTCGCGCATCATCGCATCCACGCTAAAGGCCAGGTCCGGCACGCTGTCAATCAGCGTGCCGTCCAGGTCGATCAGGATCATGCGGGGGCGTTTCAGGGACATCCCGGTCTCCGGTAACCGTCGATTCAGGCCTTGGCCAGCTCGTCGCGCATCTGCTGGATGATGCTGTCGTAGCGGTTCGGGTCGGTGTCGCTGCCGGCGCCGAAGATCGCGGACCCGGCCACAAAGGTATCGGCACCGGCGGCCTTGATCTCGCGGATATTGTCGGCCTTCACGCCACCGTCGATCTCGAGGCGGATATCACGCCCGGAGTCGTCGATCATCTTGCGCGCGGCGCGCAGCTTGTCCAGCGTATTCGGGATGAACTTCTGGCCACCAAAGCCCGGGTTCACCGACATCAGCAGGATCATGTCGACCTTGTCCATCACGTACTCGAGACAGGACAGCGGGGTTGCCGGATTGAACACCAGCCCGGCCTTGCAGCCCTCGGCGTGGATCAGCTGCAGGGTGCGGTCGATGTGATCGGAGGCCTCCGGATGGAAGGTGATGTAACTGGCACCGGCCTGGGCGAAGTCCGGGATGATGCGATCCACCGGCTTGACCATCAGGTGCACGTCGATCGGCGCGGTCACGCCGTGCTTGCGCAGGGCATCACAGACCAGCGGGCCGATGGTCAGGTTGGGCACGTAGTGGTTGTCCATCACGTCGAAGTGCACGGTGTCGGCACCGGCCGCCAGGACGTTGTCGACTTCCTCGCCCAGGCGGGCGAAGTCGGCGGAGAGGATGGACGGAGCGATGAAATCGGGTTGTGCCATGGAAAGCCTCGCAGGGATCGCTGGTGAAGCAGGGCCGACCGTCGACCGTGCTCTCGGAATCGCCGAACTTTACCGGATGCCGGGATGCCAGGCAAAAGCCAGTGGTCGCAGCGGGCGGCACTCCAACGCCAACGGGCCGGGGAAACCCCCGGCCCGTTGGCTGGCTTCGCTTGCCTCTACCAAGGCGCCCGGATCAGTTGAACTCGGTCGCGATGTAGTTGGACAGGTTGGCGATGTCGTCGTCGCTCAGGCCCTGGGCCTGCGGACGCATCAGCGCGGTATGATCACCGACCTCCTCGCCGGCGCGATAGCGCTCCAGCAGGCTGGCCACGGTTTCCGCGTCCTGGCCGACCAGCGCCGGGAAGATCGCCTGCCCCTTGCCCTGGGCACCGTGACAGCTGGCACAGGTGTTCTGGTACTTGGACTGACCCGCCTGGATATCGGCGGCCTGGGCCGCACTGGACAGCATCAGGACACTGCCGGCAATACCGGCCAGCACGAACAGCTTGGTTTTCATTATTGTAGTCTCCTCGTTCAAGTTCCCGGGCGGGGTCGTCGCCCCGTCTTGATGCAAACGTTAGCAGGGCTTTCCTGAATGGTGCATTAACATAGAACCAAACAGGGACATAACCACAGGCCGCTCCATGGAGCCATTCGATCGGTCGGAGAATGCGGGCCGGAGCCTTCCTAGGGAAACGCTGATCAATGAACGCGTTCGCGCTCGAGTCGCTTTTGCGTGCGAACAAGGCGCGGTGACTGCCGTGCAGTCATTCTGCACAAAGGAGCCGCAACGCCGTTCCCGCGCAAAAGCGGCCGAGCCCCTGCTTTCAACCGTTTGCGGGGTTGGAACCCCAGGTTCCCCGATTCTGCGTTGCGCCGCTTGCCGGTAGAAGCACTACCGGCTGCGCGCCGCGCCTTGTCTCGGAAAACCTGGGGCACCAACGCGAACGCGTTCATTGATCAGTGTTTCCCTAGCGTCCGTGGATGTAGCGCTCGTCCGACCAGGTCGCCAGCCACTCGGGACGCACCATGACCAGGCCGGTAATCACGATCCCGTTGATCACCGCCTCGGGCAGCACCAGCAGGGCCAGGTAGCGCAGGTAGTCGCGATGGATATCTGGCCAGGCGAGCTCGGTGAACAACCCGTAGATCGCCGCCGAGGCCAGCACGGTGGCAACCACCGAAAGCGCCCCGCCGAGGAAACCGACCGCGTAGAGGTAGATGAACATGTGCGCGGGCAGACGCGCCTCGGACAGCCGCAGCAGCCCCCAGGTGACCGCGACCGGCAGGATGCCCGCCAGCAGCACCGTCAACGGGAAGGCGGCTAGCGGGAGCACGCCGAACAGGCCGAGGATCGCCACTACCAGGAAGACCATCAGGATCGCCAGCTGCCAACCGAACATCAGGGTCACGGTGGCCATACCCAGAAAATGCAGGGCCAGCCCATCCAGGGCCTGCGCCCGCAGGCTCCAGATCAGCAGCAGGCACAGCGTGGCGATCACGAACAGCTGGGCGCGGCCGGGCACGAAGAAGGTCTCCCAGGGCATGCGCCGCAGCATCACCAGCATGCCGCCACCCAGCAGCACGGCGGACAGCACCCGGAGCGCAACCGGCAGTTCGCCCGCCCCCTCGACCATGCTCAGTCGGGCTCGCGCACCGCGGCCGCGACAGTGTACTCGCGGCCCTGCTTGACCTTGTCGTAGTTGCCGAACACTTCCTTGAACCCCTTCTCGATGAACCGCCGCAACCCGGTAATGGTTACGACATAGATGCGTCCATCCGGGTTCATCTGCTCGTGGGCGTCCAGCAGGTAGGTGTAGAGCATCTCGCGCCCCACCTTGGCCGGCAGGTTGGAGGTGACCAGATCGAAACGCCGGTCACGGATCTGTGCGAAGCCATTACTGGTCACGCAGTCCACATTGGTGATGCCGTTCAGCTCGGCGTTACGCCGGCTGTACTCCACCGCCAGGAAGTTGGTGTCCACCAGCGTGCAGTGGCCCTGCGGCGCCTTGCGCGCCAGCGTCAGGCCGATCGGGCCATAGCCACAGCCCAGATCCAGGCAGGCATCGGTTGGCTCCACCTCGATGCGCTCCAGCAACATCCGCGTGCCATCGTCGATGCGGCGCGGCGAGAACAGGCCCCAGGTCGTGCGGAACCGCAGGTGTTCTCCGGCCAGCGTGTCCTCGAATTCCAGGTCGCGCTTCAGCTCCGCCTGACGGGTACGCCGCGCCTGGATCGTGGGGAAGTCCTCCTTCATGCCACCCCTCCGTCCGCAGTCCGCTCCACAGCCTCGGCCAGGCCCTGCCACAGGGCCTCGGCGGTGGAGGCCGCGGCGCCGGCGTCATCCTCGCCCGGCAGACCGAGCACGTTGACGTGCCCCATCTTGCGGCCGGACCGGGCCTCGGCCTTGCCATACAGATGCAGCCGCGCGCGGCCGGCAGCCAGCACGCCCTGCCAGTCGGGGTCCCCTGCGGCGGGCCACAGGTCACCCAGCAGGTTGACCATCGCCACCGGCGTGGTCAGCAACGCCGGGGCCAGCCCCAGCCCGCAGACCGCGCGCACCTGCTGCTCGAACTGGCTGACGGTGCAGGCATCCTGGGTGTAGTGCCCGGAGTTGTGCGGACGCGGCGCGATCTCGTTGACCAGCAATTCACCCTCCACCGTGAGGAAGAACTCCACCGCCAGCAACCCCTGGTAGTCGAGCTGCTCGGCGATGTGCCGCGCGATCGCCGTGGCGCGTTCGCGCGGCTCGTCGCCGACCCGCGCCGGCACCCGCGTCAGGTGCAGGATGCCCTCGTGATGGGTGTTTTCCGCCACCGGAAAGGCCTCGTTCGCGCCGTCCGCGGTTCGCGCCACCAGCACCGAGAGCTCGCGCTCCAGCTCGACCTGGGCCTCCAGCACGCAGTCCACCAGCCCCAGCTCGGCATGCGCCGCGGGCAACTCGCCGGCCTGCGCCAGCCGGACCTGGCCCTTGCCGTCATAACCCAGGCGCGCGGTCTTCAGGATCGCGGGGAACGTCGGCCCTCCCGCGTCCGTTCGCACTTCGGGCGTCTGGCCGGCCAGGACCGCCTGCCAGGGGGCTACCGCCACACCGATCTCGCCGAGGAAGGCCTTCTCCTCCAGGCGATCCTGGGCAATGCTCAGGGCGCGCGGCCCCGGGCGCAGACAGGCATGCGCATCCAGCCACTCCACGGCCGGGCGCGGGATGTTCTCGAACTCGGTGGTAATGACCGCGCAGGCCCCGGCCAGGGCCTGCAGCGCATCGGGGTCGTCGAAGGCCTGGCACAGGTGGCGCGCCGCCACTCGCCCGGCCGGGCTGGCCGGGTCCGGGTCCAGGACCCATACGGGATAGCCCATGCCCTGTGCGGCCTCCACGAAATAGCGGCCGAGCTGCCCGCCACCGAGCAGCCCGAGGGTCGCAGGGGGCTGGATCATGACGGGTCCGGTGGCAGGGTCTGCGCCAGCACGGCCTGACTTTGGGACTGACGAAAGGCATCCAGACGCTCACGCAGATCGGGATCGTAGTTCGCCAGCATCGCGGCGGCGAACAAGGCGGCGTTGGCCGCGCCCGCCTCGCCGATCGCGAAGGTCGCCACGGGGATGCCGCGCGGCATCTGCACGATGGACAGCAGCGAGTCCTGCCCCTTCAGGTGGCGCGAGGCAACCGGCACCCCGAGCACCGGTACCGGCGTCTTGGATGCCAGCATCCCCGGCAGGTGCGCCGCCCCCCCGGCCCCGGCGATGATCGCCTGTAGACCACGCTCGCGTGCCTGCTCGGCGTACTCGAACAGGAGATCCGGTGTTCGGTGAGCCGACACCACCCGGGCCTCGAACGGGACCCCGAGTTCGTCCAGCACATCCACCGCCCGCTCCATGGTCGCCCAGTCGGAGGTGCTCCCCATCACGACGCCCACGCGAGGCGCCGCCGAATTGCCTGCCATCTCAGTCATGGCCCGAACGATAGCGACCCCGGCCCCACCCGACAAGCCATGCGCACCACGAAGCCCACCAAGGCACGAAGAAAAGGCCAGTCAAGGGCGACCCACAAGGAGACGCAGAGGCCGGAAGGCCTTACTGGTGAGAGCGAAGCGGGGGCGTGAATGGCCGGTGGATAAGGCGCGACGCGCCCATGCGCTTGCTGCCGATCGTCGCGTCTCCTTGTGGATCGCTTTTCTTCGTGGCTTCGTCCGCTTCGTGGTGCGCAAGGCCCGCGCCCGGTAGAATCGCGGCATGACTGACACCCTGCTTGAAAGCCACCTCCCCGACCTGGAACTCGTGCATCGCGGCAAGGTGCGCGATCTCTATGCGGTGGACGCCGACCACTGGCTGATGGTCACCACCGACCGCCTGTCCGCCTTTGACGTGATCCTGCCCACGGCCGTGCCCGAGAAGGGCCGAGTGCTGACGGAGATCACGCAGTTCTGGATGCACAAGGTGGAGCGCGAGCTGGGCATTCCCAACCAGCTGACCGATATCCCGCTGGAACAGGTGATCCCGGACCCGGCCGTTCGCGCCCCGCTGGAAGGACGCAGCCTGGTGATCCGCCGGCTCGAAGCCCTGCCGGTGGAGGCGGTGGTACGCGGCTACCTGATCGGCTCTGGCTGGAAGGACTACCAGGCCAGCGGCGCGGTCTGCGGCATCCCGCTCCCGGCCGGCCTGGAGCTCGCCTCGAAGCTCCCCGAGGCGATCTTCACCCCCAGCACCAAGGCCGACGTCGGCGACCACGACGCCAATATCGACTTTGATGCCGTCGTGGCGACCATCGGCGAGGACCGGGCGCGGCAGGTGCGCGACGCGGCACTCTCGATCTACGCGATGGCGCGCGACTACGCGGCCGAGCGCGGCATCATCATCGCCGACACCAAGTTCGAGTTCGGCGTCGATGCCGCCGGCACCCTGCATCTGATCGACGAGGTCCTGACCCCGGACTCCTCGCGCTTCTGGCCCGCCGACCGCTACGCGCCAGGCACCAGCCCCGAGTCCTTCGACAAGCAATACGTACGCGACTACCTGGAGACCCTGGACTGGGACAAGCAGCCGCCCGGCCCCGAGCTGCCCACGGAAGTGGTGGCACAGACCGCGGCGCGCTATCGCGAGGCCCTGGAGCGCCTGACCCGCGACGCATGAGCCCGACACAGACAGGAGCGTCCCCGCAGGGCCTGTTCGTCACCGGCACCGACACCGGCGTCGGCAAGACCTTCGTCAGCTGCGCGCTGCTGGAACTCTGGCGGGATCGTGGGCTGCGGCCACAACCGCGCAAGCCGGTGGAATCCGGCTGCCCGCCGGGCCCGGATGGGCTGCGGCCCGAGGACGGGATGAACCTGACCCACGCGGCGGGCTTTCCGGACGCCGCCATCGAGCAGGTCACGCCCTGGCGCTTCCCCGATGCCATCGCCCCGGACCAGGCCGCCGCGAACCAGGGCGTGCGCCTGACGATCGCGGAGCTGGCCGCGGCCTGCGCAGCCGACGGCACGGGCCCGCGGCTGGTGGAGGGTGCGGGGGGCTTCTACTCGCCGCTCTGCGCGGATGGCCTGAACGCGGACCTCGCCGCGGCCCTCGGGCTACCGGTCCTGCTGGTGGCGGAGGACCGGCTGGGCACACTGAACACCTGCCTGCTGACCCTGGAGGCCCTGGAACGACGCGGCCTGCAACTGGCCGGGATCGTACTGAACCGGCGCCGGGTGGATGCCGACCCGCGCCTCGACAATGCCGCCGCGCTGCGTTCACGCACGAGCGCCCCGATCATCGAGTCAGCGGAAGGCATCACCCGCGCGGCGCTGGCTCAGAAGCTCTCCACCTCGAAGTTGTCCGGGCGCACGCCGCCGGAGGACTCGCGCTCCTGACCGCGGGACTCGGAGGCCGCAGGGGCTTCCTCTTCGTCAACCCGGAACCCGGCCAGGGTCTCGCGCAGGGCACGGGTTCCCTCGCGGTCGACGCGGCGGGTCTCGATGATATGCACCGGGCGCTGGGACTCGCCGTAGTACGCCTCATTGAAGTCGTCGCGCACCGTCATGCGCGAGCCGGACAAACTCATGCCCAGGTAGGCACCCCGCGCCCGCGAGTAGGACAGGAAGTCGGCCGTCGGGGTGGCACTCCGGCCCGCACCCACCGGACCGGCAGCCACCGAGGCATCGCCCCCCAGGCGGATGGCGGATCCGAACATCGAGTCCACCGCATCCTGGGTGCGCGCGACCATCACCACCTCGGCGGCATCACCACCGAACTGCATGCCGAAACTGACCGAACCGAGGGAGTAGAACGCCACCGGCGAATAATCGCCGCGCTCGTCGTCCCAGGCCAGGAACACGCCGATGCCGCCGGAGCCTCCGATCAGGAAGGCCCCGCGAGCCACGCGCGGGAAGATCACTACGCCGCGGGCGTCGCGCAGGTCCTCTTTAAGGGACTCGTACTCGGGGTGGGTCGCCATGTTCTCCACCGTCGCCTGGGCGCGATCGATGATGTCCTGCGGATCGATCTCGCGGCTGAACGGGTTCGCGTGAGCGCTCCCCACCATGGTGGCAAACACCAGCGTCGTCAGGCAGAAAAGGATCAGTCGTTGCATCGTGGAAACCTCCAGAAAGGCCAAGGGAGACGCGGCCGCGCGAATGCGTCGGCGTCTCCCTAACGAATACATTCATCATGGCACAAAAAAAGGGGGCCGAAGCCCCCTTTTTCGTGCTGCAATCCGCAGGATCAGTTGACCTTGGGATCCAGCTCGCCGGACAGGTAGCGCTTGACCATGTCGTCCAGGGAGATCGGCTTGATTTTGGACGCCATGCCGGCGCAACCGAAGGCCTCGTAACGGGCCTGGCAGAGGTCCTTCATCGCGGCAGTCGAGGCCTTCAGGAACTTGCGCGGATCGAATTCCTTCGGGTTCTCGGCCAGGAACTTGCGCACCGCACCGGTGGAGGCCATGCGCAGGTCGGTGTCGATGTTGACCTTGCGCACGCCGTGCTTGATGCCTTCCTGGATCTCTTCGACCGGCACGCCGTAGGTCTCGCCCATGTCGCCGCCGTACTTGTTGATGATCTGCAGCCACTCCTGCGGAACGGAGGAGGAGCCGTGCATGACCAGATGGGTATCCGGGATGCGGGCGTGGATCTCCTTCACGCGCTGGATGGCCAGGATGTCACCGGTCGGCGGACGGGTGAACTTGTAGGCGCCGTGGGAGGTACCGATGGCGATCGCCAGGGCGTCGCACTTGGTGTTCTTCACGAAGTCGGCGGCCTCGTCCGGGTCGGTCAGCAGCTGGTCGTGGGACAGCTGGCCCTCGGCGCCGGAACCGTCTTCCTCGCCGGCCATGCCGGTTTCCAGGGAGCCCAGGCAACCCAGCTCGCCTTCCACGGACACGCCACAGGCGTGAGCGATCTCGGAGACCTTGGCGGTCACGTCACGGTTGTAGTCGTACGAGGCCGGGGTCTTCATGTCAGGCATCAGGGAGCCGTCCATCATCACCGAGCTGAAGCCGGACTGGATGGAGCGCAGGCAGACTGCCGGCTCGGAGCCGTGATCCTGGTGCAGCACAACCGGGATGTCCGGGTACTGCTCGATGGCGGCGATGATGTTGTGGCGCAGGAAGGGCTCGCCGGCGTACTTGCGGGCACCGGCGGAGGCCTGAATGATCACCGGGGAGTCGACCGCAGCGGCCGCTTCCATGATCGAATGGACCTGTTCCATGTTGTTGGCGTTGTACGCCGGCATGCCATAGCCATGTTCGGCGGCATGGTCCAGAAGCTGGCGAAGTGAGATTAGAGCCATGGATTCCTCCTTACGGAATTCGGACTGAGGTAGTGAAAAAGTCGATTAATCTGGTTGGCGACTGCGGGCGGTGCGCGGTTCAGGCCAGTTCGCCGACGCGCACGATCTTCATGGCGTTGGTGCCGCCATGCTCGCCCTGCAGGTCGCCCTTGGTAATGATGACCAACTCGCCATCCTGCACGACGCCCTCGGCCTTGAGCAAGTTCACCGCCTCACGGTTCACGCTTTCGTGGCTCTCGGGGATCGGCTTCAGGGTCACCGGATAGACGCCGCGATAAAGCGTCATGCGGCGGCTGGTGGATTCGTGCTGGGTGAGCGCGTAGATCGGGATGCCCGAGCTGATGCGCGACATCCACAGCGCCGTGGAACCGGACTCGGTCAGCGCGGCGATCGCGGAGACATCGAGATGGTTGGCGGTATACATGGTGGCCATCGCGATGGCCTCGTCGACCCGGCCGAAGGTCGAATCCATGCGATGGTCCGACTGACGTGCGGCGCGCTGGCGCTCGGCGGCCTCGCAGATCCGGTCCATGCTGGTGACCACGCGCGCAGGATAACGCCCGGTCGCGGTCTCGCCGGAGAGCATCACCGCATCCGTGCCGTCCAGCACCGCGTTGGCCACGTCGAACACCTCGGCGCGGGTCGGGATGGGGTTCTGGATCATGGTCTCCATCATCTGGGTCGCGGTGATGACCAGACGATTGAGGCTGCGCGCGCGCGTGATCAGGGTCTTCTGCACCCCCGGGAGCTCGGCGTCACCGATCTCCACACCCAGATCGCCGCGGGCGATCATGATGACCTCCGAGGCGGCGATGATCTCGTCGATCACCTCCAGGGCCTCGGAGCGCTCGATCTTGGCGCAGATCCCGGCCTCCCAGCCGGCATCCTTCAACAGGCCCCGCGCCAGGTGCAGGTCCTGGGCGGAACGCGGGAACGAGACGGCCAGGTAGTCCACCTGCAGCTCGGCCGCCAGGCGGATATCGTCGCGGTCCTTGTCCGTAATCGCAGGAGCGGACAAGCCGCCACCCTGACGATTGATGCCCTTGTTGTTGGACAGCTCGCCGCCGACCTCGACGGTGGTCTCGATCCGGCTGCCATTGACCGCCGTGACCTTGAGCACGATACGGCCGTCATCCAGCAGCAGGATGTCGTCCGTGCGCACGTCGTCCGGGAGGTCCTTGTAGGTCAGGCCGACCTGGGTGGCATCGCCCGCGTCGCGATCCAGCTCGGCATCCAGCGCGAAGGGCGCGCCCTCTTCCAGCTGCACCTTGCCCTGCTGGAAGCGGTCGATGCGGATCTTGGGGCCCTGCAGGTCGCCCAGGACACCGACGCAACGGCCGGCGCGCTCGGAGGCGGCCCGCAGCCGCGCCAGGCGCTGGCGGTGGTCATCCGGATCGCCATGCGAGAAGTTCAACCGGACCACATCCACACCGGCCCGGATGATGGCCTCCATGGCCTCGTCGCTGTCCGTTGCCGGCCCCAGCGTGGCTACGATCTTGGTACGTCTCATCCGCGCGTGTCTCCGTCAGCGGGGAAGGACAAGGGCCTCAGCCCTTGGCCCGTTCTTCCAGGATGGCGACGGCCGGCAGGGTCTTGCCCTCGAGGAACTCGAGGAAGGCGCCGCCGCCGGTGGAGATGTAGCTGATGCGATCCGCCAGGTTGTACTTGTCGATCGCGGCCAGGGTGTCGCCACCCCCGGCGATGGAGAACGCATTGCTCTCGGCGATCGCCTCGCCCAGGGCCTTGGTGCCACCGGCGAACTGATCGAACTCGAACACGCCCACCGGGCCGTTCCAGACGATGGTGCCGGCATTGCGCAGGGCCTCGGCATAGGTGGCCGCGGTCTCGGGGCCCACATCGAAGATCATGTCGTCGTCCGCAACGGCGTCCACGGCCTTGGTCTCGGCCGGGGTGGATTCGGAAAACTCCTTGCCCACGGTCACGTCGGTCGGGACCGGGATCTCGCCGCCCTTGGCGCGGGCGGCCTCCATCAGGCGCTTGGACTCTTCGACCAGATCCGCCTCGTACAGCGACTTGCCGACACCATGGCCCTGGGCCGCGATAAAGGTGTTGGCGATGCCGCCACCGACGATCAGCTGATCGACCACCTTGGACAGCGACTCCAGCACGGTCAGCTTGGTCGAGACCTTGGACCCACCGACGATCGCCACCAGCGGGCGCTTCGGGGTCTCCAGGGCCTGCCCCAGGGCCTCCAGCTCCTTGGCCAGCAACGGGCCGGCGCAGGCCTGCGGGGCGAATTTGGCCACGCCATGGGTGGAGGCCTGGGCGCGGTGGGCGGTACCGAAGGCGTCCATCACGAACACGTCGCACAGCGCAGCGTACTTCTTGGCCAGCGCCTCGTCGTCCTTCTTCTCGCCGGCGTTGAAGCGCACGTTCTCGAGCAGGATCACCTCGCCCGGCTTGGCATCCACGCCGTCGAGGTAATCCCGAACCAGGCGCACTTCGCGCCCGAGCAGGCCACCCATATGCTCGGCGACCGGGGCCAGAGAGTCCTCCTCGGAGAACTCGCCCTCGGTCGGGCGGCCCAGATGCGACATCAGCATCACGGCCGCGCCGGCGTCCAGGGCCTTCTGCACGGTCTCGAGGCTCGCGCGGATACGGGCGTCCGAGGTGACCTTGCCGCCCTTCACCGGGACGTTGAGATCCTGACGCACCAGCACACGGCGACCCTGCAGGTCGAGATCGGTCATCTTGATGACAGACATGGGAGTACCTCTCGAAATACGGTTGGAAAGAGAAAAGGCTTCGGGCGAGCCCCCGCAGGGACTGGCCCCAGGCCTCTTGGACCCAGGCAATGCAAATGGCCGGACCCCGAGGGGCCCGGCCATCCGGCCTTACTTGGCGACGTGCTCCACCATGCGCAGCATGTTGCAGGTGTAGCCGTACTCGTTGTCGTACCAGGCGACGACCTTCACGAAGGTCGGGTCCAGCTGGATGCCGGCACCGGCGTCAAACACGGACGGGGCGGTGTAGCCGCGGAAGTCGGTGGAGACCACCAGGTCTTCGGTGTAGCCCAGCACGCCCTTCAGCTCGCCCTCGGAGGCCTTCTTCATGGCGGCGCAGACGTCGTCGTAGTTGGCGTCGCTGTTGAGCTCCACGGTCAGGTCGACCACCGACACGTCGGAGGTCGGCACGCGGAAGGCCATGCCGGTCAGCTTGCCGTTCAGTTCCGGCAGCACCTTGCCCACGGCCTTCGCGGCACCGGTGGAGGACGGGATGATGTTCTCCAGGATGCCGCGGCCCCCGCGCCAGTCCTTCATGGACGGGCCATCGACGGTCTTCTGGGTCGCCGTGGCGGCGTGCACGGTGGTCATCAGACCACGCTTGATGCCGAACTTGTCGTTCAGCACCTTGGCCACCGGGGCCAGGGCGTTGGTGGTGCAGGACGCGGCCGAGACCATGGTCTGGCCGGCGTACTCACCATGGTTCACGCCAAAGACGAACATCGGGGTGTCGTCCTTGGACGGCGCGGACATCACGACCTTCTTGGCGCCAGCGTCCAGATGCTTCTGGGCGGTCTCGGCGGTCAGGAACAGACCGGTGGATTCGATCACGATGTCGGTGTCGATATCGCCCCACTTCAGCGCGGCCGGATCCTTTTCGGCGGTCAGGCGGATGCGGTTGCCATTGACCACCAGGTCGTTGCCGTCGACGCTGACGTCGCCTTCGAAGCGGCCATGGACAGAGTCATAACGCAGCATGTAGGCCAGGTATTCCGGGTCCAGCAGGTCGTTGATGCCGACCACCTGGAGGTTCGGGAAATCCTTGGCGATGGCACGGAAAGCCATGCGGCCGATACGACCGAAGCCGTTGATACCAACCTTGATAGACATGAGAGTCTCCTCTTTATTGCTTAAGCGAAATCGATTCGGGCTCAGCCGTTCATCACGTCACGTGCGACCTGGGCGACGTTCTCCGGCTTGAAACCGAAGTAATCGAGCAGGGCACCACCCGGGGCGGATTCGCCGAAGCGATCCAGGCCAAACACCGCGCCGTCGAGGCCGGTGAACTTGTGCCAGGTCGTGGTCGCGCCGGCCTCGATGGCGACACGGGCGCGCACGGCCTTCGGCAGCACGGCCTCGCGGTAGGCCGGATCCTGCTGGTCGAACAGCTCGACACAGGGCATGGAAACCACGCGGACCTTCTTGCCCTCGCCGCTCAGCACGTCGGCGGCCTGCACGGCCAGTTCAATCTCGGAACCGGTGGCGATGAAGATCAGGTCCGGGGTGCCGTCGCAATCCTTCAGCACGTAACCGCCGCGGGCGATGTTGGCGAGCTGCTCGCCGTCACGCTCCATGTGCGGCAGGCCCTGACGCGACAGGATGAACGCGGACGGGCCGTCGGTACGCTCGATGCCGGCCTTCCAGGCGACGGCGGTCTCGACCGCATCGCAGGGGCGCCAGACGTTCAGGTTCGGGATCAGACGCAGGCTCGGGGTCTGCTCGATGGGCTGGTGGGTCGGGCCGTCTTCGCCGAGACCGATGGAATCGTGGGTCAGCACGTACATCACGCGCTGCTTCATCAGCGCGGACATGCGGATGCCGTTACGGGCATAGTCGGAGAAGATCAGGAAGGTACCGCCGTACGGGATGAACCCGCCGTGCAGGGCGATGCCGTTCATGATTGCGGCCATGCCGAACTCGCGCACGCCGTAGAACACGTAGTTGCCGGCGGCGTCGTCACGGGTGACGCCCTTGGATCCGCCATACATGGTCAGGTTGGAGCCGGCCAGGTCGGCGGAGCCGCCCAGCAGTTCCGGAACGGCCGGGGCCATGCCGGCGATCGCGTTCTGCGAGGCCTTGCGCGAGGCGACCTTTTCGGCCTTCTCGATGGTCTGCTTGATATAGGCGTTGGCCTTCTCGCTCCAGTCGGCCGGCAGATCACCGGCAATCCGGCGCTCGAACTCGGCGGCCAGTTCCGGATGGGCGGCCTTGTAGGCGGCGAAGCGTTCCTTCCACTCGGTCTCGGCCTTGGCACCCTTGTCCTTCGCGCTCCAGCCCTCGTAGATGTCGCCCGGGATCTCGAACGGGCCGTGCTCCCAGCCCAGTTCCTTGCGGGTCAGGGCGACCTCGTCGTCGCCCAGGGCGGCGCCATGGCACTCTTCCTTGCCGCACTTGTTCGGGGAACCGAAGCCGATCACGGTCTTGCAGCAGATCAGGCTCGGCTTGTCGCTGTTCTGGCGCGCCTCTTCGATCGCGGCCTTGACCGCGTTGGCGTCGTGGCCATCCACGCCGCGCACGACGTGCCAGCCATAGGCCTCGAAACGGGCCGGGGTATCGTCGGTGAACCAGCCCTCGACCTCGCCGTCGATGGAGATGCCGTTGTCATCCCAGAACGCGACCAGCTTGCCCAGGCCCAGGGTGCCGGCCAGCGCGCAGGTCTCGTGGGAGATCCCTTCCATCATGCAGCCGTCGCCGAGGAAGGCGTAGGTGTTGTGGTCGACGATGTCGTGACCGGGCTGGTTGAAGTGGGCGGCCATCATCTTCTCGGCCAGCGCCATGCCGACCGCGTTGGAGATACCCTGGCCGAGCGGACCGGTGGTGGTCTCGACACCGGCGGTGTAGCCGTATTCCGGGTGGCCCGGGGTCTTGGAGTGCAGCTGACGGAACTGCTTGATCTCGTCCATCGGCAGGTCGTAGCCGCTCAGATGCAGCAGCGAGTAGACCAGCATGGAGCCGTGACCGTTGGACATCACGAAGCGGTCGCGATCCGGCCAGCTCGGGTTCGCCGGGTTGTGCTGCATGTAGTCGTTCCACAGCACCTCGGCGATGTCCGCCATCCCCATCGGCGCTCCCGGGTGACCGGAATTGGCCTTCTGAACTGCGTCCATCGAAAGGGCGCGGATGGCGTTTGCAAGCTCTCTACGGGTCGGCATGCTGATCTCCTGCTCTAAGTAGTATTGGGTTCGGCTGATGGCGGGCGGCGGCGCGAGGCGCCAGCGGCGGCAGACCCGGACGAGTCGACCGAACGAGGGCTCACCAGTACCGGCCGGCGCGCCAGCGCACGGCGGTGGCCCGAGCAGCCTGCGGGAGCGGGCCCTTACTCGGCCACGCGAACGCGCGGCGGGCAGCACTCCCCATCAAAGGCGGTGCATTTTGGCCACTTTCGGGCACCGGGGCAAGTCGGCCCCAAACCGCGCCACGCTGCGCCCTCGCCGCCGGCCGGGACACCGATGCCCTGACTGTCGCGGGGGAGGGGCTTAGAAAAATCCTGCGAGTCGCGTTACACTAGAGGTCGTTTTGCGCAAAACTAAATCGAAACGACCCCAAAAGGAACGCTTAATGTCCAACGACTATATCTTTACTTCGGAATCTGTCTCTGCCGGTCACCCCGACAAAATGGCTGACCTGGTGTCCGACACCATCGTCGACGCCATCATCGAGCAGGACCCGCATGCACGCATCGCCTGCGAGACCGCCACCAAGACCGGCATGGTCATGCTGCTGGGCGAGATCACCACTGGCGCGCAGATCGACTACGAGCGCCTGGTGCGCGACACCGTCGTCGAGATCGGCTACAACGATTCCGACGTCGGCTTCGACGGCAAGACCTGCGCCGTGCTGAACGTGCTGGGCGAGCAGTCCCAGGACATCGCCATGGGTGTGGACCGCGACGTCTCCGACCGCGCCACCCAGGGCGCTGGCGACCAGGGCCTGATGTTCGGCTACGCCGCCCGCGAGACCGACACCCTGATGCCCGCCCCGATCTTCTACGCCCACAAGATGGTGCGCATCCAGTCCGAACTGATGAAGAGCGGCAAGCTGCCGTGGCTGCGTCCGGACGCCAAGAGCCAGGTCTCCCTGCGCTATGAAAATGGCAAGCCGGCCGGTCTGGACGCCGTGGTCCTGTCGACCCAGCACAGCCCGGACATCTCGCAGAAGGATCTGAAGGAAGCGATCTACGAAGAGATCTTCAAGAAGGTCCTGCCGGCTGAATGGCTGAGCCAGGTCGCCGACGACAAGCTCCACATCAACCCGACCGGCAAGTTCGAGATTGGCGGCCCGGTAGGCGACGCTGGCCTGACCGGCCGCAAGATCATCGTCGACACCTACGGCGGCATGGCCCGTCACGGTGGTGGCGCGTTCTCCGGCAAGGACCCGTCCAAGGTGGACCGTTCCGCAGCCTACGCCGGTCGCTATGTGGCCAAGAACATCGTTGCCGCCGGCCTGGCCGAGAAGTGCGAGATCCAGGTCTCCTACGCCATCGGCGTGGCCGAGCCGACCTCGATCACGATCGACACCTTCGGCACCGGCAAGCTGGACGATCGCAAGATCGAAGGCTTTGTGCGCGAAGTGTTTGATCTGCGCCCGTGGGGCCTGATCCAGATGATGGATCTGCTGCGTCCGATCTACAAGGCGACTGCCGCCTACGGTCACTTCGGCCGCGAAGATGTCGACCTCCCCTGGGAGCGTACCGACAAGGCCGAGGAACTTAAGAAGATGGCGGGCCTCTAAGAGCCCCGACATTTCTTGAAAGAAATACCCATCCGGCTGAGGAGCGCTGCAGCGGTTTTACCGTCAGGCTCAGCCGGATGCACCCTGAAACATGAACACGGCGCTCATCCAGATAAACGGAGAAGTTGATCCATGAATGCTGTGATGAACGACAAAAAGACCACCGATTACGTCGTCAAGGACATTAACCTTGCCGAATTCGGCCGCAAGGAAATTGCGATTGCCGAGACCGAAATGCCCGGCCTGGTCCAGACTCGCGAAGAGTACGCGGCCTCCAAGCCGCTGAAGGGCGCCAAGATTGCCGGCTCCCTGCACATGACCATCCAGACGGCTGTGCTGATCCAGACCCTGGAAGCCCTGGGTGCCGACGTGCGCTGGGCCTCCTGCAACATCTACTCCACCCAGGACCACGCCGCGGCCGCGATTGCCGACGCCGGCACCCCGGTCTTCGCCGTGAAGGGCGAGACCCTGGAAGAGTACTGGGACTACTGCCACCGCATCTTCGAATTCGACGGCGGCGCCAACATGATCCTGGACGATGGCGGTGACGCCACGCTGCTCCTGCACATCGGCGCCAAGGCCGAGAAGGACCAGTCGGTCATCTCCAACCCGGAGAACGAAGAAGAAGTCGCCCTGTTTGCCTCGATCAAGGATCGCCTGGCCAAGCAGCCGACCTGGTACTCCGAACAGCTCGCCAAGATCAAGGGCGTGACCGAAGAGACCACCACCGGTGTGCATCGCCTGTACCAGATGGCGAAAGACGGCGAACTGGCCTTCCCGGCGATCAACGTCAATGACTCGGTCACCAAGTCCAAGTTCGACAACCTGTACGGCTGCCGCGAGTCCACCGTGGACTCCATCAAGCGCGCCACCGACGTCATGATCGCCGGCAAGATCGCCGTGGTCTGCGGCTACGGTGACGTCGGCAAGGGTGCCGCCCAGTCGCTGGCCGGCCTCGGTGCCACCGTGTGGATCACCGAAATCGACCCGATCTGCGCCCTGCAGGCCGCGATGGAAGGTTTCCGCGTCGTCACGATGGAAGACGCGGCCGACAAGGCCGAGATCTTTGTCACCGCGACCGGTAACAAGGACGTGATCACCGAAGATCACATGACCCGCATGAAGAACCAGGCCATCGTCTGCAACATCGGTCACTTCGACTCCGAGATCGCCGTGGCCGCGATGCGCAAGTACGAGTGGGAGAACATCAAGCCGCAGGTTGACCACATCATCCTGCCGAATGGCAACCGGATCATCATGCTGGCCGAAGGCCGCTTGGTGAACCTGGGCTGCGGTACCGGCCATCCGAGCTTCGTGATGTCCAACTCCTTCACCAACCAGACCCTGGCTCAGATCGAGCTGTGGACCAAGGGTGACCAGTACGACAAGAACGTCTTCGTGCTGCCGAAGCACCTGGACGAGAAGGTCGCACAGCTGCACCTGTTCAAGCTGGGCGCCAACCTGACCCGTCTTACCGACGATCAGGCGAAGTACCTGGGTATGTCGGCGGATGGCCCGTTCAAGCCGGAACACTACCGCTACTGATCGGCCAGCCTCACATTTCAATTCGTTGGTAATGTGAACGCCGAGGCGGGCCGCATGTTCGTGCGGTCCGCCTTCTTTTTGTCTGGAGGACAAACATGTCTGCACAAGAACGCGTCTACAGCGTTGAATTTTTCCCGCCCAAGGACGAGGCCGGAGCCGAACGCCTGGCCAAGGCCCGCAAGCGTCTGGGCGCACTGAATCCCGAGTTCTATTCCGTCACCTTCGGCGCCGGGGGATCCACCCGCGACCGCACCCTGGAGACGGTCCGGGACATCATCGACAACGATGGCATCCCCGCCGCCCCGCATGTCTCCTGCATTTCGTCGACCAAGGACGAGCTGCGGGACCTGCTGTCGACCTACCGCGATTCCGGGGTCAAGCGCATTGTGGCGCTGCGCGGCGACCTGCCGTCCGGCACCAAGCATTCCGGCGGTGATTTCCGTTATGCCTCCGAGCTGGTGGAGTTCGTCCGCGCCGAGTTCGGCGACCAGTTCAAGATCGAGGTCGCGGCCTATCCGGAGTTCCATCCGCAGGCACCGAATGCCGAGAAGGACCTGGAGAACTTCAAGACCAAGGTGGATGCTGGCGCCGACGCCGCGATCACCCAGTACTTCTACAATCCGGACGCCTACGTCGCCTTCATGGAACGGGTAGAGAAGATGGGCATCACAATCCCGATCATTGCCGGGATCATGCCGATCACCAACTACACCCAGATCGTGCGCTTCTCCGAGATGTGCGGCGCCGAGATCCCGCGCTACATCCGCAAGCGGATGGAAGCCTATGGCGACGACAAGGAATCGATCCGCAAATTCGGGATCGAGGTCGCCACGCGTCTGACCGACGACCTGCTCGATAACGGCGCGCCTGGAATCCACTTCTATTCGATGAACCAGGCCGGACCGACCGAACAGATCTGGAAGGCCCTGGACCTCGACAACCGGAAGTAGACGGCATGCGCTGCCCCCGGCTGCTGCTCGAATCCGAGGCACTGGCCGCGGGGCAGTCGCTCCCCGCCCCACAGGACCGGCTGCATTACGCCACCACCGTCCTGCGTCTGAAAAGCGGTGCCCCCTGCCGCGTCTTCGACGGCCTCGGCAACGAATTCGACGCGACCCTCGAACTCACCGACCGACGCCACGGCACCTTCCATCTGGGCGAACGTGCCGCCGCCCCGACCCATCCCGCGTTTCCGATCCACCTGCTGCAGGGCGTGGCCCGCGGCGACCATATGGACCTGGCCATTCAGAAGGCCGTGGAGCTCGGCGTTCAGTCCATCCGCCCGGTGCTGTGCGAGCGCTCGCGTTCGGCTGCCGCCCACAAGGGACTGGAGAAGCGCCAGCGGCACTGGCAGGGCATCCTGCAGGCCGCTGTGGAGCAATGCGGCCGCAATGAACTGCCCGCGCTACATCAACCGGCCCTGCCCGCGGCCGCACTCGCGGAATGCCCGGACAGCCTCGGGCTGCTCGCCGAGGAAGGCGCGCCCGGGCTGGACGACCGCCTGGTCGCCCACGGGCACCCGCCCGGCGCAGTGGCGCTGTATATCGGACCGGAAGGGGGGCTAACGCCTGCGGAGCGCGAGCAGGCCCGGGAAGGTGGATTTCTGGGCGTCGGCATGGGCCCGCGGACCCTGCGCACCGAGACGGCCGCAATGGCCCTGATCACCCTGGTACAGGCGCGTCTCGGGGACCTTCGAGGCTAGTCACAACAGGCGGGAACCGCCCCGGTGGGGTCGTCACGAGTCGCCGCCACATGATCAGGCTGGCTGCGTCTCCGCAAGGTCAAGCAGACGCTGCTCGAGGGTATCCAGTCGAAGCAAGTGAGTCGTCACGCCCGAGGCCTTCACCCGCCAGGACCACGGAGTGGCGTCGACGTCCTCCAGCGCATAGATATTCTGCGCGGTGATCTGCACCGGATGCGGCGTACCGCGAACCTCCAGGGCATAAAACGGCAGGTGATCCGGCTGCATCACCGCCTGCATCACCAGAAGCCGGGTGAACCGCCGGCGATCCTCGCCGCTGTCGCGGCCCGGATCCAGCAACTGGTTCACGTTGATCACCGGCACCTGCACGTCCTGCCAGACCAGGCTGGGCTGCAGCCAGGGGACATCCGGATGCTCGGATTCCTGCTGGACGGCCCCGGCGCGGGTGGTCACCTCGAGAAAGGCGCTGCGGGGCAGCAGGATGGAGCCGCTATCCAGCTGAACGATCACCGCCTCGACGGCCTGACCCTGTGCTTCCTCGCTCATGCCAGTATCCCTTCGAGTTGCTCGCGGATCGCGTTCAGCAGGTCATTCTCCAGATACGGTTTCCCGAGATAACCGTTGACCCCGAGACGGTTGGCTCGCTCGCGGTGCTTGGTCCCGCTGCGCGAGGTGATCATGATGATGGGCACCCCCCCGAAGTCCGGATGATCGCGCACGTGGGCGGCGAACTCGAAGCCGTCCATGCGCGGCATCTCCACGTCCAGCAGGATCAGCTGCGGGCGCCGCTCGTCCAGCAGGCCCACCGCATCGAGACCGTCACGGGCCGTGACCACGTCGTAGCCGTGGCGCGTCAGCAGGCGCGCGGTGACCTTGCGAATGGTAATCGAGTCATCCACCACCATGATCCGTTTCGCGCTCGCCGTCTCGACAACAGCCTGCGGCGCCTCCGCCAGGGACGCCGTCGCGGAGGCAAACCGCACCAACATGCTCAGATCAAGAATCAGCATGACCGAACCATCGCCCTGGAGGGTGGCACCGGCCACACCCGGGATACGACTGAGGACCGGGCCCACCGACTTCACCACAACCTCCTGACTACCCAGCAGGCCGTCAATGCGCAACGCGATACGCTGATCATCGGCGCGCACGAGCAACAACGGGAACGGATGATCCGGCAAGTGTTCGACGCCCGCCTGACTCTCCACACCCATCAAGTCACCGAGCCCGCGCACTGCGTAGTCCTGACCGATGTAGTTGTAGATTGCCTCGTCGTCCCGGCGATCGATCTCCTCGGCTCGCGCGCGAACCACGCCCTCCACCGAGGCCATCGGGACGGCAAAGGTTTCTTCGCCCACCTGCACCAGCAAGGCCTGCGAGATCGCCAGGGTGAACGGCAGGCGCATGATGAAACGCGAGCCCTTGCCTGGCGTCGACTGGATCTCCAGCGTGCCGCCCAGCTGTTTCACGTCGCTGTTCACCACGTCCAGGCCAACGCCGCGCCCCGCCACCTGCGAGACTTCGGCGGCGGTGGAGAAACCGGACTGCAGGATGAGCTGCAGGGCCTGGGCATCCGTGACCTCGGCATCCGCCGCGATGAGCCCGCGCTCCGCCGCGCGCGCCCGGATCGCCTCGGCATCGATGCCCCGACCGTCATCCGTGACCTGCAACCGGATCTCGCTGCCGGACTGCTCCAGACTGACATCGATCTGGCCCTGCGCCGGCTTGTGTGCCTGTTCCCGCTCGGCAGCGCCTTCGATACCGTGCGCAATGGCATTGCGCAGCAGGTGCTCCAACGGCGACACCAGGCGTTCCAGCAGGGCACGGTCCAGCTCGGCCCCCTGGCCGGTGAACTCGACGCGGACCTGTTTGCCCAGGTCCTCGCCCGCCTGGCGTACCACCCGTCGTAGCCGCGGCGCCATACGCGCGAAACGCACCATGCGCTGACGCATCAACTGGTCCTGCAGATCGGTTCCCACGCGCCGCTGCTGCAGAAGGATGCCCCCGGCATTCTGCAACTCGTCACCGACTTCCTGCTTCAGGGCCTCGAGGTCACTGACACTCTCGGCGAGCGCGCGGGACAGCTGCTGGATGCCGGAATAGCGGTCCATTTCCAGCGGATCGAAGTCGAGGGCGTCCTCCCCACTCTCCTCCTCCACCCGGAACAGGATCTGGGTCTCGGTTTCGATCTCGAGCTTGCGCAGCTGGTCGCGCAGACGGGCGATGGTGCGCTCCAGTTCGTCGACCTGGCTCTCGACCCGCCCAACCGTCTGTTCGAAGCGGCGATGGAAGGTCGCCAGCTCGCCGGCATTGTTCACCAGGCTGTCGAGGACCTCGGCATCCATGCGCACCTGGTCCTGGATCCGCCGGCCCTCGGTCTCCGGCGTCTCGTGGCTGCGCCGGTCCGTCTCCGCTCGGGCCTCCTCGACCACCAGATCCTTCCCGGAGGTGGCTTCGGCTTCGGAGTCGTCGCTCTCAAACGTATCCGTCTCGGGCTCCGCTTCGGTCGATTCGGCGTCCGCTTCACCCCCGGCCCAGGCGCGCAGCGCGGGCAGCGATTCGCTGGCCGATTCATCCATCTGCCAGGCCCCGACCCCGCGCTCGACCAGGCGCTGTACGTCGCTCAAGGCCCGCTCGGTAAGCTGGAAGAAGCCGTCGCGCGGCTCCAGACCGGTCTCGGTCTCCACACTCAACGCACTTTCCAGGGCGTGCGCAATGGCTCCGACCACGGTGAAACCGGCCATGCGGGCGCTGCCCTTCAGGGTGTGCACTTCGCGCTGGAAGGCATTCTGATCGGGCCCCGGGCGCCCCCCAGTCTCGCGCCAGCCATTCAGGGCCGTGAACGCAGACTCGAGGATATCGCGCGCCTCCTCGATGAAGACCTCGGCAAACTCCCAGTCGATCTCCGGTTCCGGTTCCGGCTCTGCGGTCGACTCGGCGACATCGAGGTCGTCGAAGTCGGGCGACTCTTCCTCGCTGGCATCAGCTTCTGTTCGCAGCAGCTGTTCCGCGGTCGCATTATCCAGCAGGGCATAGACCTCGGGGGCCCAGGGCGGCGGGTCCAGGACCTTGAGCGGGTCCGGTGCCTCGTCGCCGACTGCATCGGCCACGTACGTCTCCAGCTGCCGCAGCAACTCGATGGCCTGCGGCAGCAGCGCCCATTCCATGTCGCGATGGATCCGGATCAGCCGTTCGAACGGTCCGCACACCGAATAAATGCCACGAATATCGGCCGTCCGGGCGCTGCCGTTCAGGGTATGCAGCGCCCGCTCGAGGTCATGATTCGGGACCCGGTCCGGGCGCCACTGGGACTCGTCCAGCCAACCACGCAGCGCGAGCAGATGGACCTGCGCCTCAGCGGCAAACACCTGCCACAGCTGGGGATCCGTGTCCATGCGAGCGGCCACAGGCTCGGACGGGAGCTCCGGCTCTTCAGCCTCGGCCTCTCCGTCGACAGGACCTTCGAGGGCGCCCTCCTCGACGGCGCCGGAATCCTCCCCGACCTCGACCCCAACATCCGGGGCCATCGTGTCGCCCTCGGTCAGCGCCTCTTCGGTCACCTCGAAGGCATCGGCGGGAAGCTCCAGGGCGTCAAGATCCAGCGGTTCAGCAGACCGCTCAGCCGCCGGCGGCTCTTCCGTCTGCCACGGCGAATCCAGGGTTCCGCCGTACTCGGACTCGGCGGATTCCGTTTTGTCGGTCGCCGCCGCAAGGGCATCCGGCGGCAGATCGGGCACAAAGGCGCCCGGCTCCTGCAGGAGCTCGTCGACCGCCTCGTCCTGGTCGGGGGCTGCCGTCTCGGCGCCTGCGAACGAATCCGGTGCGTCCAGTTCGTCGAGGGTGCGCGCCAGGGCCTCGAACTCCGCGTCCGCCCCCGGCGGCGCAGCGCGCACAGCCGCCTCGTCATCTTCCGTTTCGGCCTCGTCGGGTTCCGGCTCGCCGGCGGCCAGAGCCCGCAGACGCAGGGCAATGTCCAGAACCGGCGTAACCGGCCCGGTATCGTCACGCACCTCCGCGACCAGTCCGGGCAGGACGCCGATGCCATCCTCGATGACCTGCAACGTGGCGTGGTCCGCCTCCTGGCCGGAATCCAGCTGGCGGTTGAGGAACGACTCCACGGCCCAGGCGAATTCGCCCAGACGCAAGGCGCCGGCCAACCGGCCCGACCCTTTCAGCGTGTGGAAGGAACGGCGAATGACCGAGAGGCTGTCGAGATCGGCCGGGTTGGCCTGCCAGCGCGGGAAGTGTTCGCCCAGACTGGCTACCTCCTCGTCCGCCTCCTCGAGGAAGATTTCCAGGATTTCCAGGTCCACATCGGGACCGCGGACCTGCTCCGCCAGCACGGTGTCGTCGAAAGGCAATGAATCGCGGCCGGCCGCGGGCAGCGGGCTCGCCGGCTGCACGACAGGCGCCGCATCGGCATCGGCATCGGCATCGGCATCGGCATCGGCATCGGCATCGGCATCGGCATCGGCGGCGAGCGTGTCCAATGGATCTTCGTCAGGTTCATCGCCGGGTGTGCCGAGATCGAAAACCGGAGGCTCGGCGAGGCCGGCGGGGTCCGCTTCAGCCCCGGTGTCTGCCGCCGGCGCATCCGGGGCCGCAGCCAGACGGACGGCGGCGACATCGCCGCCGCCGGAGATCGCACCAATGCGCTGCAGGGCCGCAATCCCCCGCTCGTGAACACTGTCCAGCTCACGCCAGGGCTGTCCGGAAGACTCCAGGGCGACCTCGATACTGCTAAGGACCTCGGCAAGGGCGTCGATCTCGCCTTCGTCGAGTTCGGCCGCTGCCATGCCGGCGCGGGAATCGAGATGACGGATCAGCGGGCCCAGCAGGGCGTGCAGGGCCTCGAAGCCGGACATCGACATCGCGCCCTCGATCCGGCGCAGCCCCTCGCGGGCCTCGTCGAGTCCATCGCCAGAGGCGTCCGCGCCGGCATCAAGGAATCCGAGGAAGATGTCGCGGACCCGGCGCACATCCACCAGGGCCTCCTTGTAGACGGCCGCCGCCAGCGCGCGATCGAATTCGGCCTGGGGCGAGGGGCTGGCGCTCTTGCGGCGCAGACCCGATTCCAGCAGGGACTCCAGCGCCAGCAGGTGCTCCGCCAGCACCATGTCGACCTGTTCATCCGCCGCGCCCGCGCGCTCGGGAGTAAGCGATGCCATCAGGGCGTCGGTGTGGTCCTGTCCGGCATCCAGCCCGAGAAGACTGAGTGTCGAGCCAATACGCTCGACCTGCCCGCGCAGGCTCTCGAGGTCTTCGACACCCCGCACCTGTGACCGCATCAAGACATCCAGCCGCTCGCGGACCTCGGCAAGGTCGTCTTCCAGGGCCTGGCGCAGGTTGTCGTAGACCGAACGGCCCACCCCGGTACCACCTTCCACGAGGCTCAACTGGTCGAGCCCGAATACCTCGCGCACGGCGAGGGTCTGTTCGCCCTCGGAGGTTGCACAGGCAACGTGGAACAGAAGGGTCTTGATCAGGTCGGGCGATGCCTCGTATTCCGGTTCCGATCCGGCATTACCGGCCTCCACATGGGCCGACAAGGCGTTCAGATAGCGTCCGAGTTCGCGATCGACCCGGCCGACCAGTCGGCGCACGTCGGTATCGGCTTCAACACCGCCCTCGGCGACCGCCTCGAGCATCGCACCGGCGACCCAGAACAAGCGCCGGGCCTCGCCCGCCGGAACGGCCTCCTCCACCACGCGGGCAGTCGCCTGCATTCGGGCGGCTGGTTCGGTCGCATCTTCGCCGCGCACCAATTCCAGCAGATCGCGCTGAAAGCGCCGACGCGCCTGTTGCAGCAGCGGGACGCGAGATGCCGGATCGAGCACATCGCCACCCGAGCCTACACGCTCGTCGTCCACTGTCTGCGGGTCCGGCATCAATGCCGCGACATCCAGCAGCAACGAAGCGCCGCGACTGGTGCGCAACTCATTCAGCAGAGGGACAAGGATCATGGGCGACGGCAATTCGCCATCGCCCTCGTTCTCGAGGTAGTCGGGCAGCTGCAGGGCGGCCCGCAGCAGCGGCTCGGTGGCGGCCACATTCGGCTCGTCAGCGCGTTCGATCTGCCCCAGGACCTGCAACATCTCGTCGCAGATCAGGACCACGCTGTCGACCTGGACCATGACCAGGGTGTTGCGGATCTGTTCGACACGACTGCGCGCCTCGGCCAGACAATCGCTACAGCCCGGATCGTCGGAGTACCGTCGCAACGCGTCCTGGACCTCGACAAACAGCTTGTCGAGTTCGTCGCGGACCCAGTTCAGTGCGCTGGATGCCATCGGCCGCGTCCGCCGTCAGGCTCGTTGTTCGTCGGAAGAGGTCGGATCGGGGTCGGAAGCCGGCTCCCCCTCGATCGCAGCATCGACGCGTTCGGTGGTGCCGCCCGGCTCCGGCAGCTTGAAGTCCGATACCGAGGACTGCAGCTGGGCCGAGAGCTGGGCCAGGTCGCCGATCGCCGCCGCGGTGGACTGGGTCCCCTGCGTGGTCTCGGAGGTAATCTCGCGGATCTGGGCCATGATGGAGGTCACGTCCTGCGCCATCTCGGACTGCTTGCGCGCCGACGAGGAGATCCCGTCGATCAGATCCGCCAGATCACTGGAGACCTGCTCGATCTCGGACAGCGCCTCGCCCGCGGCCTGGGCCAGTTCGGCCCCCTGCACCACGTTGGCGGTACTT
Source organism: Thioalkalivibrio sp. AKL10 (assembly GCF_000381845.1). Taxonomy (NCBI): domain Bacteria; kingdom Pseudomonadati; phylum Pseudomonadota; class Gammaproteobacteria; order Chromatiales; family Ectothiorhodospiraceae; genus Thioalkalivibrio; species Thioalkalivibrio sp. AKL10. The sequence goes on along the minus strand of NZ_KB907142.1, from coordinate 980,812 downwards.
TGTTCCATGGAGCTCACGGCCTCGCTGGTATCGGCCTGGATGGCCTTGACCAGCCCCTCCACCTGACGGGTTGCACTGGAGGAGCGCTCCGCAAGGCGCTGGACCTCATCCGCCACCACCGCGAAGCCGCGACCGGCCTCGCCCGCGGCGGAGGCCTGGATCGCGGCATTCAGTGCGAGCACGTTGGTCTGTTCGGCGATGTCGTTGATCAGGCCGATGATGTCGCCAATCTCCTGCGACGATTCACCCAGGCGCTTGATCCGTTTCGCCGTCTCCTGGATTTGTTCGCGGATGTTGTCCATGCCCTCGATGGAACGGCGCACGGTGCCCGCCCCGCGGGATGCAATCTCCACCGAGTTACGTGCCACGGAGGCCGACTGTTCGGCATCCTGGGCGACCTTGTCGACCGAGCCCGACACCTCCTCGATCGCGTCGTCCGCGCGCTGGATCTCGCGGGCCTGTTCTTCCGACTTCTCGGCCAGCCCCAGCACCTGGGACCGCGTGGAAGCCGAGGATTCGCTGATATCGGCCGCCACCGTGTTGATGGTCGCGACCAGGGTGCGCAGGTTCTCGATCGCGTAATTCATCGAGTCCGCGATGGCCCCGGTGAAGTCCTCGGTCACCGTCGCGTTGACCGTGAGGTCGCCATCCGCAAGGTTCATCATTTCATCGAGCAGGCGCAGGATTGCCTGCTGGTTGCGTTCATTCTGCGCCTCGGTCTCGGCCAGCTCGCGCTTGGTATCGCGGTAGAGGAACAGACCCATCGCGATCAGCAGCAGCAGCGCGAGGCCACCGAAGCCGAACCCGATGAGCGCGACCAAGCCCGCGCGTTCGGCCTCAACGGTGATGGCGTTTTCGAAGTCCCCGGTGGTCTCCAGCATCGCGCCACTGCTGGCCTCGACATTGGAGGCCGCCGCATTGACCTCGAACACCTGGGTGGAGGTATCCAGAACGCCTTCCACGGCCTCGCTAAAGGCGACGAACAGCGTGGCGATCTCCATCAGCAAGGCACGCGCTTGCGGGTCATCGACCGGTTCGACCCCCAGCGGGGCGAACCCCTCGATCAGGCCGTCCAGCACGCGGCCGTACAACGTTGCATCACGCTCGAAGCGCTCGATCGCCGGGGCCGCCTCGGCGCCCCCCTGGAGCACGCGACCCAGGCTGTTGGCAATACGCTGAATCAGCATGGTCTGGCGCGCCGCCACATAGACCTGCTCCGGCGGCTCGCCGATCCGGGTCATGCGCCGCACCACATCGTCGGACAGGCGCGAGAGCTCCGGCGAAAACGCGGCCACCGCATCGGAGAATTCCGTGATCAACTGGATGTCCGAACGCCCGAGGATGACCGTGTTGATGTTGTCCCGGTACGCCGACCATTCGCGATCCACCGCGGCGATATCCTCTTGCAAGGGTTCCGGAAGTGGCTGCAGACCGTCACCCCCCTGGCGGATTCGATCCAGGCGGGCCTCGAAGTCATCGCGCAGGGACTGCAGATCGCGGAATCCCTGCTCGGAGCTGGTGGCCGCCTCCAGCGAGCTGGTGGCGAGACGCTGCGACAACAGACGCAAGTCATTGGCCAGCGCGATCCGGTCACGGTACTGACTCTGCTCGTACTCGTGGTAGGTAAAGGCCCCGCCTGTCGCGATCAGGGCCAGCACCAGCAAGCCCCCGAGGACGAAGTTACGTGCGCGACGACTCGATCCCATCAGTTCATACTCCCTGTCGCAGCACCGCGAACCCCGTCATCAGACGGTAGCTGCGGACTGTTCGCTATTGGATGCACCGGCCAAGCCCGTGCCGGTAAAGCGATTGTTGTCATTGAGTAGCAGGTCCAGATCCAGCACCGGGTGCAACCGGTGCCCGAGATCGAATCCGCCAGTAATAAAGGGTCGGACGGCCTCGGGTACCGAGACCTCCAGGCGCCGTTGGGAGGGGATGCAACGGCGCATCCCCTCGACCTGGCTGACCAGAAGCCCGGCCATGCCCTGGCCCTGAGGTGCCACCACGATGCGCTGCCCGGTCGCGTCGTCCGGCAATGGCCGGTCCAGCAGCAGCCTGCCCATGTCGAAGACCGGCAGCACCAGCCCCCGCAGATTGCCCACGCCGAGCACGGCGGAATCCGCCAGCGGCACGCGGGTCAGCGCCATCGGGTCGGCGACCTCCGCGATCGAATCCATATCGACCAGGAAGCGGAAATCGCCAACCCGCAACAGGACGCCGCGCCAGCCGGTGCCGATGTCCCGCCGCAATTCGCGATTGACGCGGCGCCCTTCACGATCAAGGCTCGCAATCAGCGCAAACGGCGAGGACAGGTCGGTCTTCATGCCGACAGATATTTCCCGATGGTGGCCAGCAGGTCCTTCTCGACCACTGGCTTGGTGATGTAGTCGCGAGCCCCCTGACGCATCGCCCAGACCCGGTCGGTGGCCTGATCCTTGGTGCTGACCACAACCACCGGGACATGCGCGGTTTCATCCGCCTGGGAAAGCTGACGCGTGGCCTGGAAGCCATTCAGGCCCGGCATCACCACATCCATCAGGACCAGATCCGGCACCTGCGACTTGGCGGCGGCCACCCCATCCTCGCCACTTTCGGCGGTGGTCACCGAGTGCCCGTTTTTCTCGAGCATCGTGCGCAGGACATGGATTTCGGTCGGCGAATCGTCAACGATCAGAATGCGGGCCATGGGGTTCGTCTTTCCTTGGTTGGTGTGCAGTGGCGACGCTGTGCATCACGCCGCAGGACTGGCGTATCGGCGCATGGCGCCCAGGAGGTCATCCCGGGTAAACGGCTTGGTGAGGTAGTCTTCCGACCCCACAACGCGCCCCTTCGCCTTGTCGAACACGCTGTCCTTGCTCGACAGCATGATGATCGGCGTGGCACGGAATTCCCTGTTGTTCTTGATCAGTGCGCAGGTCTGGTAGCCATCCAGACGCGGCATCATGACGTCGATGAAGATAATGTCCGGGCGCGACTGCGCGACCTTGGACAGCGCTTCGAAGCCGTCCACGGCGGTGATGACTTCGGCCCCGTGCTTCTGCAGCAAGGATTCGGCGGTACGCCGAATGGTCTTGCTGTCATCGATCACCATGACCTTGAGCCCCTGAAACTCGGTGGCCGAGTCCGCTTCGGCAAGCGCGTTAGACACCTTTTCCCCCTGAGGTCATTTCGCCCCGAATCTAGCGGAACCGGGGCTCTGTGACAAACAGCACACAATGATATTGCATACCGGGGGCCGCAACGCGCGCGGCGCTGATCCAGCTTGCGGGGTCACCGACAGCCCCGGCGGGCATGGCATACTCCCCGGAACATCCCGTTCGTGCGAGGCAACGTGGCCCAGAACATCGCCATCCTGATGGACCCGATCGCGGGTATCAAACCGTGGAAGGACACCACCTTCGCCATGATGCTGGCAGCACAGGCCCGCGGCCATCGCCTGCACTACCTGGAGCCGGCCGACCTGTGGATCGAAGAGGGCCGGGCGGCGGCCCGGAGCCGCCCGATCGACGTGCACGACCGGCACGAGGACTTCTTCACCCTGGGCGAGCCCGTGACGGGTCCGGCGGCGCGCTTCGACCTGCTGCTGATGCGCAAGGACCCGCCGTTCGATCTGGAGTACATCTACGCGACCTACGCGCTCGAGCTCGCCGAGCGCGACGGCGTACGGGTATCGAACCGCCCGCAGGCCCTGCGCGACGTCAACGAGAAGGCCTTTACCGTCCACTTCCCCCAGTGCTGCCCGCCCACCTTGATTACCCGTGACCGGGGCCGGATCCGCGCCTTCCTCGAGGCGCAGGGAGACATCGTGGTCAAGCCACTGGACGGCATGGGCGGGGCCTCGATATTCCGTGTCCGCGAGGGCGACCCGAACACCTCGGTGATCCTCGAGACCATCACCGAGTTCGACCAGCGCAGCGTGGTCGCGCAGCGCTTCCTGCCGGAGTTCACTGCTGGGGACAAGCGCATCATCCTGATCGGTGGCGAGCCCTACGACCACGCCCTGGCCCGCATCCCGGCCGCGGGCGAAAGCCGCGCCAACCTGGCCGCCGGCGGCCGGGGCGAGGCCGTGCCCCTGACCGAACGCGATCGCTGGATCTGCCACGAAATCGCCCCGGAGTTGAAGGCCCGCGGGCTGGACTTCGTCGGCATCGACGTGATCGGGGACTCCCTGACCGAGATCAACGTCACCAGCCCCACCGGTGTCCGCGAACTGGACGCGGCAGGCGGCGACGACCTGGCCGGCCAGTACATCGACTACCTCACTCGCCCGATCGAAGGATGAGCGGCATGCGCTCCATATTGATTCGAACCCTGCCCCTGCTGCTCGCGGCCGCCCTGCTGGCCGCCTGCGGCCGCGAGGAACCGGATACGGAACAGCTTGGCTTTTACGCCTTCGGCACGCTGGTGGACATCAGCCTTTACCCGGCCGGCGAATACGACGTGGAGGCGATCGGGACCGCAGTTCAGGAGGAACTGGAAATCCTGCATACCTCTTGGCATGCATGGGAACCCGGGTCGCTCGGGCGCACCAACGAGCTACTCGCCCTGCAGGGCGAGTTCAGCGCCCCGCCGTCGGTGCTGCCGCTAATCGAGCACGGCCGCGAGATGGAGACGTTGAGCGACGGCCTGTTCAACCCCGCACTGGGCAAGCTGGTCGCCGCCTGGGGCTTCCATCAGGACGAACCCGGCGGCCCACCCCCGGACGAGGCCACCCTGGCCGAGCTGCTGGACGACCCGCCCCGCATGCAGGACATCGAACGCAACGGCGTGCGCCTGCGCGGGACGCACCCGGACCTGCAGCTCGACTTCGGCGGGCTGGCCAAGGGCCTGGCGGTGGAGCGCGTACTGGAGCTGCTGGCGGAACACGGCGTCGAGGCCGCGATCTTCAACGCCGGCGGCGACCTGATGACCCTGGGCCGACCCAGCGAACGGCCCTGGCGGGTGGGCATCCGTCATCCGCATGGCGGCGTGCTTGGCAGCATCGAACTGGACGCCGGCGAGGCCCTGTTCACCTCCGGCGACTACGAGCGCGGCTACGAGTGGGAAGGCGAGCGCATCCACCACGTCATCGACCCGCGCAGCGGCCGGCCGAGCCAGGGAATCGACAGCGCCACGGTGCTCCACCACGACCCGGCGCTGGCCGATGCCGCCGCCACCACGCTGATGATCGCCGGGCCCGACGCCTGGCCGGAGTACGCCCGCAAGATGGGCGTCGAGCAGGCCCTGGTGGTTCTCGGCGACCGCATCGAGGCCACGCCGGCGCTCGCCGAGCGCGTGCAACCCGGCCCCGACCGGGAGCCGTTCGTGGTGCGCGAACTGCCGTGAACCACAGGCTGCTGCGCTGGGGCGACACCCTGATCGGGGCTCTGGCTGCGGGGGTCGTAGTCGCGGCCTTCGTTTTCGCCTACAGCCCTTCGGGAGAGGCCCGGGTACTGATCATCAGCCAGGCCGGGGCCACCCCGCAGCACGAGCCGCTGGATCGGGCCCGGGTCCTCGAGATCCACGGTCCGGCCGGGATCACCCACATCGAGATCGAACCGGGCCGGGCCCGCTGCGCCGACTCCCCCGGGCGCCAGAACATCTGCGAGGCCAGCGGCTGGCTGCAGGCCCACGGCGAGGTCGCCGTGAGCCTGCCCAACCGGCTGACCCTCCAGGTCCTCGGCACGGAACCGGGCTTCGACAGCCTGCATTACTGATGCGCCCACGATGACCGGCGCCCCGCAGGCCGGGACCGACACCCGCGACCGCGCGATCGCCGCGCTGGCCGCCATTGCCATCGGGATCCAGATCCTCGAGGCCGCCATCCCCAGCCCGGTCCCGGGCATCAAGCCGGGCCTGGCCAACATCGTCACCCTGATCACCCTGCTGGTCCTCGGCTGGCGCGCGGCCGTCGCGGTCACCCTGATCCGGGTGGTCGGCAGCAGCCTGCTGCTGGGGACCCTGCTGAGCCCGGCATTCTGGCTGTCGCTGGCCGGCGCCCTGGCGAGCCTCGCCCTGCTGGCCGCCCTGCGCCCCTTCGCCCCCCGGCATGTCGGGCCGGTGGGCCTGGCCATCGCCGCCGCGATGGCCCACATCACCGGGCAGTTCCTGCTCGCCTGGGCAATCATCATCCCGCATCCCCACCTGCCCCTGGTGCTGCCGCCGCTGTTGCTCGCCGCCCTGATCACCGGCGGCCTGACCGGTATACTGACCGCCCACGTACTCGCCGACCCGCGAATCCAGCGCCATGTCCACAACCCCACGCCCAATCATTAACACCAACCCGGCCCGCCCCACGGGCCCCGGGGCCGTGTGCGTGCGCCGTGGGCCGGAGGGGGCATGACGGCGAATACCGCTTCGGACGCCCTCGCCGGACGGCCAGCCGGCACGCCCCCGCCGGAGGCGCCCCGCGTACAGGACCACCTGGGGACCATGATCTTCCTCGCGGTGGTCGCGCACGCGCTGATCATCCTGGGGATCGGCTTCGCGGTCGATCCGATCGAGGCACCCACCCGCGAGCCCCTGGACATCACCTGGGTCACCGACCCCGACGCCCCGCCACCGGAGCGGGATGAAGAGGTCGAGCACATCGCCACCCGCGACCAGGCTGCGAGCGGTGAAGGCGAGGAGGTCCGCGAGGCGCAGGCCCCGGATGCGGAGGATGCCGGCGTCGGCGAGCCCGCGCCGGAGGGGCTCGACGCACCCTTGCCGGAGGCCGGCCCGCTGATCATGGACCCGGCGCTCCCGGAGCCCGAGCCGGAACCCGATCAGGTCACCGCCGACACCCGGGACGAGCGTGCCGCGCCGCCCGAGGTCGCCGACCCCGAGCCGCTGGAATCCCCCGATGCCGAGGACCGGCCTTCCGCCGCGACGCTGATGAATCGCGGCCTGGAGAGCGCGCGTGCGGCACCGGCGGAAGAGCGCCAGACATTCTCCACCCGCGCCAGCCGCACCCGCTATCTGGACAGCCTGGCCGCGCGCAGCGCCCCCGAAGCCGCCTATCTGCAGGCCTGGATCAACAAGGTGGAACGCCTGGGCAACGTGAACTATCCGGACGAGGCGCGGCGCCGCGGCCTCTCCGGGACCCTGGTCCTGTCGGTCCGCCTGAACCCGGAGGGCGAACTAATCAACATCGAGGTCGCCCGCAGCTCGGGCGAGCCGGTCCTGGATCAGGCCGCCATCCGCATCGTGGAGCTGGCGGCCCCGTACGCGCCGTTCACCGAGGCGATGCGCGAGGAATACGACGAACTGGTGATCACCCGCACCTGGGCCTTCCGCCGCGACCAGATGGAACAGATCCGCTAGGGAGACACGAATTAACGGCGGCGCACACGGGATCGGGAAAACCGACCCGGCCTTCCTTGCGACCTGCAGAGTCAGCATCGATACTGGTGGCATGAAGCCGACGCCCGCCCGTCACGAGCCCGACTGCCTGCGCGATCACTTCCTGATCGCCATGCCGAGCCTGAACGATGGCTATTTCAGCCATGCGGTCACCTATATCTGCGATCACGACGAACAAGGTGCGCTGGGCCTGGTCATCAATCAGCCCACCGAGTTCTCCCTGCGCGAGCTGCTGGAACATGTGGAGCTGGAACCCGGCGAGGATCTGCCGGAGATGCCGGTCTATCGCGGCGGCCCGGTGCAGCCGGAACACGGTTTCGTTCTGCACTCCGCCGAGCAGACCTGGCGCGGCAGCCAGCCCATCACCGACTCCATCGTGCTGACCACCTCGCGCGACATCCTCGAGGCGATCAACGCGGGCCAGGGCCCGCGCCGGGTTCTGGTCGCATTGGGGCACGCTGGCTGGGGCCCCGGCCAACTGGAAAGCGAGCTGGCCGATAACGCTTGGCTCACCGCTCGCGCCGACGCGGACATCCTGTTTGATCGCGCCAGCGCCGAGCGCTGGCGCGCCGCCGCGGAACTGATCGGCATCGACGTCAACCTGATCAGTTCGGCCTCCGGCCACGCCTGACGGTGGGGCTGCTGGCGTTCGACTACGGGCGGCGCCGGATCGGGGTCGCGGTGGGCGAGGAACTCACGGGTTCCGCGCGCGGCCTGCGCACGCTCACCAACGATGCGCCCGCCCTGTGGCCCGCGATTGATGCCCTGGTCGCGGAATGGGGCCCGGAGGGGTTCGTGGTCGGCTGGCCAACCCAGGCCGATGGCAAACCCACGCCGCTGGCCCGACGTATCCGCGCCTTTGCGCGCACGCTCGAAGAGCGCTACGGGCAACCGGTATACTGGTGCGACGAGCACCTGACATCTCATCTGGCCCGCGAGCGACGCCGGCCGGGACGCCATGACCCGGGGCTGGACGCCCACGCCGCCGCGGTCATCCTCGAAGGCTGGTTTCTGGAGAATGCATCATGACGACACCGGACGTCCCGACCCTGCTCGACGACATGGCCGAGCAGGCCCGCCACTACCTGAAGACCCACGGGATCGCCGCACCCATCGTGGTCGGCATCCATTCCGGCGGGGTCTGGATCGCGGAGCACCTGCGCGAACGCCTGGGGGTGGAGCGCCCACTGGGCAAGCTGGACATCAGCTTCTACCGCGACGACTTCTCGCGTATCGGCATGCACCCGCAGGTGCGCCCGTCGGAACTGCCGGAAGATCTCGACGGGGAACACGTGCTGCTGGTGGATGACGTCCTGTACTCCGGCCGCACCATCCGCGCGGCGCTGAACGAGCTGTTCGACTATGGCCGCCCGGCCTCGGTGACCCTCGCGGTGCTGGTCGAGCGCGACGGGCGCGAGCTGCCGATCGCGGCGGCGATCGTTGGCGCCCACATGGAGCTCGGCAAGACCGAACAGATCAAGCTGCGCGGCCCCGAGCCACTGCGCCTGGAACGGGTGACGATCGATCCCGAGGACCTCAAGGCCTGACCCGCCGGATGCACAACGGATGACCGAGACCCAGATCGCCCACCCCGGCGCGCGGCTGCCCGAACCGGGCCCGCTGCCCAACCGCCTGCAGCTGACCGATGACGGCCAGCTGCGCCACATGCTGACCATCGAAGGGCTGAACCGGGAGCTCCTGACCGAGATCCTGGACACCGCCGAATCGTTCGCCAACATGAACGAGAAGGCGGTGAAGAAGGTCCCGCTGCTGCGCGGCAAGACCATCGTCAACCTGTTCTTCGAGGCCAGCACCCGCACCCGCACCACCTTCGAGCTGGCCGCCAAGCGCCTGTCCGCCGATGTATTGAACGTGAACATCAACACGTCTTCGGCAGTGAAGGGCGAGAGCCTGCTGGACACCCTGCGCAACATCGAGGCGATGAATGTCGACATGTTCGTCGTGCGCCACGAGGAGAGCGGGGCCGCCCATTTCATCGCTCGCCACGTAGCCCCGGGGATCAGCGTGCTGAACGCTGGCGACGGCCGCCACGCGCACCCGACCCAGGCGCTGCTGGACATGTTCACCATCCGTCGCCACAAGGGCGACTTCACCAAGCTCAAGGTCGCGATCGTCGGCGATATCCTGCATTCGCGGGTCGCGCGCTCGCAGATCCACGCGCTGAACATCCTGCAGACCGGCGAGGTCCGCGTGGTCGCGCCCTGCTCGCTGCTGCCGGCGGATGTCGACCAGCTGGGCGTACACGTCTACAACGACCTCGACGCCGGCCTGAAAGACGTCGATGTGATCATCATGCTGCGCCTGCAGCGCGAGCGCATGGAACACGCCCACCTGCCCTCCGAACACGAGTACTACCAGCTGTTCGGCCTGACCTCGCGGCGGCTGCAACTGGCGCACCCAACCTGCCTGGTCATGCACCCCGGCCCCGCCAACCGCGGGGTGGAGATCGAATCCGCCGTGGCCGACGGACCGCACTCGGTGATCCTAGAACAGGTGACCTACGGGATCTCGGTGCGCATGGCGGTGATGTCCATGGTCATGGGGGCCCACCAGGCATGAGCGTGCTGATCGAGAACGCCCGCATCCTCGATCCGGTGGACGGCTTCGACACGGTCGGGGCGCTGTGCGTGCAGGGCAGCGAGATCCTCGCCCGCGGCCAGATCCCGGACGGCTTCGAGCCCCGCCGGCGCATCGACGGCAGCGGGCTCTGGCTGATCCCCGGCCTGATCGACATGGCCGCGCGCCTGCGCGAACCGGGCCAGGAACACAAGGCCACCGTCGCCAGCGAGACCCTGGCCGCGGCCCGCGGCGGCATTACCAGCGTGGTCGTCCCGCCAGATACCGAGCCACCGATCGACTCGCCCGCCGAGATCGAGCTGATCAATCGCCGCGCCCGCCAGGCCTGCGGCGTACGCGTGTACGTACTCGGCGCGCTGACCCATCAGCTGGAGGGCCAGCAGCTGGCCGAGATGGCCGCCCTGATGCAAGCCGGCGCACGCGGAGTCAGCAACGCGAGCAAACCACTGGCCAGCCTGCTGGTACTGCGCCGGGCACTGGAATACGCCACCACCTTCGGGCTAACCATCGTGCTCTCGGCGCAGGACCCGGCCCTCACCGGCTCCGGTTGCATGCACGAGGGCGCAGTCTCCACCCGCCTGGGGCTGGCCGGCATTCCCGAGGCCGCCGAGACCGCGGCGCTGGGCGCCATCCTGGCGCTGGTGGAGCAGACCGGGGCGCGGGTCCACGTGGCCCGGCTGTCGACCCGCCGCGGCGCGGAGATGATCGCCAAGGCGCGTGCCGACGGTCTGCCGGTGAGCGCAGACGTGGCCGCCCACCAGCTGTTCCTGACCGAGGTCGACGTCGCCGAATACGACCCGAACTGCCACGTGATCCCGCCACTACGCGGCCAGCGCGACCGCGACGGCCTGCGCGCGGCCGTCGCGCGCGGCGACATCAGCGCGATCTGCTCCGACCACCAGCCACATGAACCGGATGGCAAGCTGGGCCCATTCGCCAGCACCGAACCCGGCATCTCGGCGCTGGAGACCCTCCTGCCGCTGACGCTGCGCCTGGTCGAGGACGGACTCCTGAGCCTGCACGACGCACTGGCCCGGGTCACCACCGGGCCGGCGGATATCCTCGGCTTTGCCCAGGGACACCTGAGCGCGGGCGCGCGCGCCGACTTCGTGCTGTGGGACCCGACCGCAATGCACGAGGTCCGCCGCAAAGACTGGCTGAGCGCAGGCCACAACACGCCCTTCTTCAACTGGACCTTCGCCGGACAGGTCCGCGAGACCTGGGTCGCCGGGCGCCCGGTCTGGACCCGCCCCGCCGAGGACACCGCATGAGCACGACCCAAACTGCCGACCGGAACCACCGAGGCACGATCTTCCAGGAGGAAGGCCGCATCCTGGACCATCACGACGCAGGGGCGGACCAATGGATCCTGCGGGTCTCCGCGCCCAAATGCGCCCGTGCGGCACAGCCCGGGCAGTTTGCCCATCTGCAATGCGCCCCGCGCCTGCTGATGCGCCGCCCGCTGTCGATCCAGCGCGTGGACCGCGAGGCCGGCTGGGTGGAGTTCCTCTACAAGGTGGTCGGTGACGGCACGCGCGCCCTGTCGCAGCAGGCAAAGGGCGACACCCTCAGCGTGCTGGGCCCGATTGGCCAGCCATTTCGCCTGAATCCGGAACGTCCGAGGCGCCTGCTGCTGGGGGGCGGGGTCGGCATCCCGCCGATGATCTTCCTCGCCCACCGCCTGCATCTTCAGGGCGAGGCGGGGAAGACCCATGCGGTGCTGGGCTCCGAGGTGCCGTTTCCCTTTCATGCCCGCCCGTCGGAGATCCTCTGGCCGGGCCTGCCGGACGGGGCGATCGCGACCCTGCCGCTGCTGGAAGACTGGGGGGTCGCCTGCCGCCTGACCTCCAAGGCCGGGCTGCCCGGCGCCTATGACGGTTTCGTCACGGACCTGGGGCGCGCGTGGCTCGCCGGACTCGCACCGGAGGAGCGCGCCCAAGTGGAAATCTTCGCCTGCGGCCCCCATCCGATGCTCGCCGCCTGTGCCGAACTGGCGGCGGAGTTCGATCTCCCCTGCCAGGTTTCGCTGGAGGAGTTCATGGCCTGCGCGGTAGGCGGCTGTGCCGGCTGCACGGTACCGGTGCGCACTCCGAATGGGGTAGCGATGAAACGGGTCTGCGTGGACGGCCCGGTGTTCGCGGCCGCCGATGTATTCCCGGAGCCGACGAGCGCCTGAAGCAAAATCCCGGAACCGGCTTTGGCAGGGACTTCGCCTGCGAACAGGCTCCTACCGGTCGGGGAGCTTCAACTCTTCTTCGGTCTCGTCGGCGGAGGCGACCCCGCCCCCGAAGTTCAGGCGCCACTCGAGATCGGCGCGCGAATCCGCCTTGTTCAGGGCCTCGTCCAGCATGACGTCGCCGGTCTTGAACAGCTTGACGATCGCCTGATCGAAGGTCTGCATGCCCACGGAGCTCCCCTTGGCCATGATCTCCTTGATCTCGCTGATCTTCTCGTCGCGGATCAGCTCGGAGATGTAAGGCGTGTTGACCAGGATTTCCAGCGCGGCAACGCGTCGCCCGTCCTTGGTCTGCAGCAGGCGCTGGGCGACGATCGCACGCAGGTTCAGTGACAGGTCCGACAGGATCTGCGGGCGGTTGTCCTCGGGGAACAGGTTGATCACTCGATCCAGGGCCTGGGTGGCATTGGTCGCGTGCAGGGTGGTCAGGACCAGGTGCCCGGTATCGGCATAGGTCAGCGCCGCGCGCATGGTCTCGCGCGAGCGGACCTCGCCGACCATGATCACGTCCGGGGCTTCGCGCATGCCCTCCTGCAGGGCGTGGTCGTAGCTGGGGGTATCGATCCCGACCTCGCGTTGACCGACGATAGAACGCTTGTGGCTGAACAGAAACTCGATCGGATCCTCGACGGTCAGGATATGCCCACTCTGGTTCGTGTTGCGGTGATCGATCATCGACGCCAGGGTGGTCGACTTCCCGGTGCCGGTGGCCCCGACAATCAGGATCAGCCCGTCGTTGTAGGCCACAAACTGCTTGAGCACCTCGGGCAGCCCGAGCTGCTCGATGGTCGGGATGGAGACCCGGATGAAGCGGATCACCATCGCGACCTCGCCGCGCTGGCGATAGACATTCACGCGAAAGCGCCCCAGGCCCTCACGCGACAGGCCGAAGTTGACGGCCGTCTCGCGCTCGAAGATCTCCGCCTGATGCTCGCTCATCATCTCGCGCGCAATGCTCTCGGCCTGACCGGGCGCCAGCGCCTTGCGCGAGATTGGCTGCAGCGCGCCGTCGACCTTGATACTAGCCGGCGCGCCGGTCAGAAAAAACAGGTCCGAGGCGGCCTTCTGGGCCATCAACTTCAGGTAGGGCTCGATCTGCAACTGGCTCATGTTTTCTGTTTCCCCAACGACTAGCGCAGGTTGAAGTCCTCGGCGCGCTCGTCCACGGACAGGCCCTCGCCCTCATCCGTTACGGCGGGGGCTCCGTCGTCCTGGGCTCGCTGGCTGTCGAGCTTGATGCGCAGGCGCAGGTCGTTCACCGAGTCGGCGTTGCGCAGGGCCTCGTCGTAGCTGATGTGGCGATGCTCGTAGAGGTCGAACAGGGCCTGGTCGAAGGTCTGCATGCCCTGCTCGCGGGAACGGGACATCAGCTCCTTGATCTCGTGCACCTGGCCCTTCAGGATCAGGTCGGCCATCAGCGGGGTGTTGATCAGGATCTCCACCGCCGGCACCCGGCCCTCGCCGCCTTCCTTGCGTACCAGGCGTTGCGAAATCACGGCCTTCAGGTTCAGCGACAGGTCCATCAGGAGCTGTTCGCGCCGGTCCTCGGGGAAGAAGTTAATGATGCGGTCCAGTGCCTGGTTGGTGCTGTTCGCATGCAGCGTGGACAGGCACAGATGCCCGGTCTCCGCGAAGGCGACGCCGTAGTCCATGGTCTCGCGGTCGCGGATCTCGCCGATCAGGATCACGTCCGGCGCCTGGCGCAGGGTGTTCTTCAGCGCGATCTCGTAGCTCTCGGTGTCCACCCCGACTTCACGCTGAGTGACGATGCTCATCGCGTGCTCGTGAACGAACTCGATCGGGTCCTCGATGGTGACGATGTGGTCGGCTGTCGTGCGGTTGCGATAGCCGATCATGGCCGCCAGCGAGGTCGACTTGCCCGAGCCGGTGCCGCCGACAAAGATCACCAGGCCACGACGCTCCTGGGTAATCTTCTCCAGCTGCGGCGGCATCTGGATGTCCTCGAACTTCGGGATCACGGAATTGATGGTTCGCAGCACCATGCCCGGGCTGCCACGCTGGGTGAAGACGTTTACGCGAAAACGCGACACGCCCTGCAAGCCAATCGCGAAGTTGCACTCCTGGTGGCGCTCGAACTCGGCCGACTGCTTGTCGTTCATCATCGAGCGAACCAGTGCCTGGGTATGCGAGGGCGTCAGGTTCTGTTCGGTCATCCGCACCACGCGACCGTCGATCTTCGCCGCCGGCGGCATGCCCACCGTGATGAACAGATCCGACCCGCCCCGGTCCACCAGGGCCCGTAGCAGGTCGTGCATGTACTTGATCGCCTTGTCACGATCCATGGCGTTCTCCCTTGGTACCCGGTCCGACGGTCAAGCGCATCGGCGGCGTGGTGGTCAGATGGAATCCGGGTTGCTGGCCTTGCGGCGGGCGTCCTCGCGGCTGATCACGCCCTGCGCGAGCATGTCCTTCAGGCACTGGTCCAGCGTCTGCATGCCGGAGCCGGAACTGGTCTGGATGGTCGAGTACATCTGCGCGATCTTGTTTTCGCGGATGAGGTTCCGGATCGCCGGCGTGCCGAGCATGATCTCGTGCGCCGCGACGCGCCCGCCGCCAATCTTCTTCATCAGGGTCTGCGCGATGACCGCACGCAGCGACTCCGACAGCATGGCCCGCACCATATCCTTCTCGGCCGCCGGGAACACGTCGACGATGCGGTCGATCGTCTTGGCCGCCGAACTGGTGTGCAGGGTGCCGAACACCAGGTGGCCGGTTTCGGCCGCGGTCAGGGCCAGGCGAATGGTCTCGAGATCACGCAGTTCGCCGACCAGGATGGTGTCCGGGTCCTCGCGCAGGGCCGAGCGCAGGGCCTCGCTGAAGCCGTGGGTGTCGCGGTGTACCTCGCGCTGGTTGATCAGGGACTTCTTCGATTCGTGCACGAACTCGATCGGGTCCTCGATGGTGAGAATATGCCCGTAGTCGTTTTCGTTGCGGTGGTTGACCATGCCCGCCAGCGTGGTGGACTTGCCCGAACCGGTCGGGCCGGTCACCAGCACGATGCCGCGCGGGTAGTCCGAGATCTCCTCGAAGATGCGCGGGGCACCCAGCTCTTCCAGCGTCAGGACCTTGGAGGGGATGGTACGGAAGACCGCCGCTGCGCCCCGGTCCTGGTTAAAGGCGTTGACACGAAAACGCGCCAGCCCCGAGATTTCGAACGAAAAGTCTGTCTCCAGGAACTCCTCGTAGTCCTTGCGCTGGCGGTCGTTCATGATGTCGTAGATAAGGCCCTGGACCTCCTTGTGGTCCATGACCGGCACGTTCACCCGGCGCATGTCGCCGTCAATACGTACCATCGGCGGCATGCCCGCGGAGATGTGCAGGTCCGAGGCCCCGTTCTTGACCGAAAAGGCCAGCAACTGCGTGATATCCATGCATCCCCCTGTTGTCGGGCGTAAGGCCGACCCGCGCCAACGCCCTGGTGGCAGCCACGACCACCACCCCCTGTCGCTTATGAAGGCCCGCGCGAAAATCCGCGGTGACCTTGTGTTCTTCCGGACTATATCATAGGGAAATGACCACACCAGACCATGCCCTGAGCACCGTTCGAGCCCGTATCGAGGCCGCCTGCCGCGAGGCCGGACGCGACCCGGATTCGGTCCGTCTATTGGCCGTCAGCAAGACCCGCGGTGTGGACGAGATCCGTGCCCTGCATGCGCTGGGACAGTCCGCCTTCGGCGAGAATTACGCCCCGGAGCTGGTGGACAAATACGACACTCTGGAGGCCGCACCCGCGCCACTCGGCCTCGAGTGGCACTTCATCGGCGCGCTGCAAGGCAACAAGACCCGCGCGGTGGCCGAACGCGCCGCCTGGGTGCATACCGTCGACCGCGAGCGGATCGCCCGGCGCCTGTCGGATCAGCGTCCGGAGGGCATGCCGCCGCTGCAGGTATGCCTGCAGGTCAACATCAGCGAGGAACCGCAAAAGGCCGGCGTCGCACCCGGGGAGGTCGCCGCCCTGGCCGCCGCAGTGCAGGACCTGCCCGGCCTCGCGTTGCGCGGACTGATGGCCATTCCGGCCACCGCCGACGACATCCCGCTACAGCGGGAACCCTTCGCGCGCCTGCGCGCCCTGCGCGATACCCTGAACGCAGGGGGCCATTCGCTGGATACACTGTCCATGGGGATGTCGGGCGATCTCGAGGCCGCCATTCTCGAGGGGGCAACCATCGTGCGCATCGGCACCGCCCTGTTCGGCCCGCGCCAACCCAAATGCAAGGAATCCACATGACGGAACACCGCTTCGAGGTCGGCTTCGTCGGGGCCGGCAACATGGGCGAGGCCCTGCTTCAGGGACTGGTCCAGTCCGGCCATGCCGCCGAACGCATCGCCATCGCCGACAAGGGCGCCGAGCGCGTACGCGATCTGCAGGCGCGTTACCCGGGGCTCGCCAGTGGTAGCGCCACCGAACTGGCGGCCCAGAGCGCCACTCTGGTGCTTGCGGTGAAGCCACAGACCCTGCCGGAGCTCGCCCCGACGCTGCGCGATGCGGTGCAGCAGGGTCAGCCGCTAGTGATCTCGGTAGCCGCGGGCATCACCTCCACCCAGCTCGCCGGGTGGCTGGGCGACGCCACGCGCCTGGTCCGCGCGATGCCGAACACCCCGGCCCTAGTCGGCGCCGGGGTCACCGGACTCTACGCCGCCCCCACCGCAAGCCCCGAGGATCGCGCCACGGCCACCCGGCTGCTGGAGGCCGTGGGCCGCGCGATCTGGGTGGAGGACGAAGAGCAGATGCACGCCGTGACCGCCACCTCCGGCAGCGGACCGGCCTACGTGTTCCTGATGATCGAGGCGATGCAGGAGGCCGCGAAGTCACTGGGGTTGCCGGCGGATACCGCACTGGAACTGACCCTGGGCACCCTGGCCGGGGCCACCCGTCTGGCCGCAGAGGGCGACGAGAGCGCTGCGGAGCTGCGCCATCGCGTCACCTCCCCGGGCGGCACCACCGAACGCGCCCTGCAGGTCCTGGAAGACGGCGACCTGCGCGACCTGATGCGCCGCGCCCTGACCGCAGCCGCCGAACGCTCGCGCGAACTCGGGCGTTGAAACCCTGAGCCCCGACGAAACG
The DNA here is from genome assembly GCF_000381845.1 of Thioalkalivibrio sp. AKL10. Classification (NCBI taxonomy): domain Bacteria; kingdom Pseudomonadati; phylum Pseudomonadota; class Gammaproteobacteria; order Chromatiales; family Ectothiorhodospiraceae; genus Thioalkalivibrio; species Thioalkalivibrio sp. AKL10. The sequence goes on along the minus strand of NZ_KB907142.1, from coordinate 963,569 downwards.
CACGAAGGAAGGGCCGCCCAAGAACGGTTGGTGGTGGGGCAATCAGCGCAGTTCGGCCAGCAGCTGGCGGATCATGCGCTCGGCCTGGGCGCCGTAGCCGCCGCCGAACAGGTGGTCGTGATTGAGGATGTGGTAGAGGTTGTAGAGTGTGCGCCGCACGCCATAGCCGGGGTCGATGGGCAGGATCTCCTCGTAGGCGGCGACGAAGTCCTGGCCCGGGTGACCGAACAGTTCCATCATCGCCAGATCCGCCTCGCGGTCGCCGTAGTACACCGCCGGATCGAAGATCGTCACGCTGCCATCCGCCAGAAACCCCCAGTTGCCGCTCCACAGGTCGCCGTGCAGCAGGGAGGGTACCGGCTGATAGTCGCTAAAGAAGCCGCCCAGCGAGGACTCCAGCTCCTCCAGCGCCCCGAGTAGCGATCCCGCCGCCCCACGCTCCCGCGCCAGCCGACGCTGGAAGCCCAGACGTTCATCACGGTAGAACGCCGCCCAGTCGTCGTGCTCGGTATTCGATTGCGGCGTACTGCCAATGAAATTGTCGTGATCCAGCCCGAAGCGCGGACGGGTCTTCTGGTGCATGTCGGCAATCCCGTGCCCCAGAGCCACCCCGTCGCGGGGGCCGCCCAGCGCCAGGTTCTCCAGCACCAGAAAGTGCGTACCGCCCGCCGATCCGGTGCCGACGACAGCGGGGATTTTCAGGCGTTCGCAGCGCGCGAGTTCTTCCAAGCCGCGCGCCTCGGCCGCGAACATCGCAGCGCCGTCGCCCCCACTCAGCTTGACGAAGAACGCCCGCCCGTCGCTTCCGGTGAAACGCTGCGCCTGATTGATGGAGCCCCCGGAACAGGCCTGGCTTCCTGTTGGCTCGAAGGGCGTTCCGGTATGGTCGGCAATACACTGGGCCACCGCAGCCGTCACGGCATCGGGGCCCGTTGGATCGAATTGGTTCATCCTTGGCATCCGGGTTCCATGTCAGTGTGCAGGTTACCGGCTGTCGCAGGATCCGTCAGGAGACCCCCCATGGCCTTTCGCAAGCTCGAACCTCTGTGCGACAAGATCGGCACCGAGCGCATCCGCGCGGTGATCGACGACTTTTACCGCCGCCTGTCGGCCGACCCCCAGATCGGCCATCACTTCGCGCGCATCCAGGATTTTCCGGATCACGTGAAGCGCATCGCCGATTTCTGGTACATGAACCTGGGCGGGCGCCTGGAAGAACCGCCGACCATCGACATGGTCGGCAAGCACGCACCGCTGAACCTGACCGAGGCCGACCTCGCCGTCTGGATGCGCCACTTCAAGGCCACGACCGAGGATCACCTGGAGCCACCACTGGCGGCCGAATGGCAGCAATTGGCCGACGGCATCGCCAGTCGCATGCGCGAGGACATCATCCGCGGCTGACCCGCCTTTGTTTGCACCACGAAGCACACGAAGGCACGAAGAAGGGCCACGTCCAGGTCAAGCACGGTTCAGGGGAAGCCGGGAGCACTGTGGCGTGGCGACGGGCGAGCCCCTTGCCTGGAAGCTTTTGCGATCGCCGCTGGCGATGCCCTGCGGCGAGGGCCCGTGGCGGATGTCCGTCACCAAATCGGCTCCTGACAGGCCGTCGCGCCAGGGGTCGGCAGAGGCCTCCGGGCGATCGACCGCCTGCTGCTCTTCAAGCCTTCCGGTTGCAAACCGCCCTTGGCCTTCTTTGTGGCTTTGTGCGCTTCGCGGTCGGCGGACTAGCAGGCGTTTTCGGTGTAGCCCGGGGCGTCGCAGAAGGCGCGGCTGAGGGTGATGCCCGCCTCGCCAGGCAGGGTGGCCAGGTGGCGTTCGCGGCTCGCGGCGAGGCCATCCTGTGGCGTGACCGGATACAGCAGGGTGGCCAGCGACGGCGGCTCCTGCCCCAGGCGGACCGCGTACAGGATGCGGTAGGCAAACACGCGGCGGATGTAGTCGCGGGTCTCGGAGAACGGGATCAGCTCGGCCCAGATATCCGGATCCATCGCGCGGTCCTCCGGCAGCCAGGAACTCACGCGGTGGGCGCCGGCATTGTAGGCCGCGGAGGACAGCATGCTGTGGCCTCCGAAACGATCGAGATTGCGCCGCAGGTAGTAGGTGCCAAGCCGGGCATTGGTCGCCGGGTCGAGGATGTCCCAGTCGGAGTTCACGCGCACACCCGCCGCCGAGGCGATCGACCGCCCCGTCGCGGGCATGACCTGCATGATACCCAGCGCCCCGGCACCTGAACGGACGTCGTAGAGGAAGGCACTCTCCTGGCGTGCGATCGCCATGGCCCAGGCCGGATCGATGCCCTGTTCGCGGGCGCCGGCCACGATCAGGTCATCAAAGGCGAGCGGGAAGCGCAGCTCGATGTCGTCCCAGTTGCGGGCGCGCGCCGCGGTGAAGATCGCGCGATCGTGCCAGCCCCAGTCGGCGAAGGTGCGCGCCGCCGCCTCCAGCTCTGCGGTATCCATGGCGGCCACCGCGTGCGTCCATTCGCGGCGGGCCTCGGCGTTACGGTCCAGGCGGACCAGTTCGCGCATGCGCTGCATGCCGGCGTGCGTGCGCATGGCGGCACGCTGCCCGTCTTCCAGCACCAGGGGCTGATGCCCGATGCGATAGGGCTGTCCCAGGCGGTCGGCCGCCAGGAATCCGTAGAAGTTGCGTTCGCGGGCCGCGCGCTCGTAGAAGCCGCGTGCGGCCTCCAGCGAGTCGATCTGCTCCAGGGCGCGGGCATACCAGTACTGCCACGCCGCCTCGTCGCGCACGTCGCGATCCATGGCGCGGATCGCGTCCATCACCACCTCCCAGTCGCGCTCGTACAATGCCGCGCGCACCTGCCACTGGCGCAACTGGGTGTCGAACACCTCGGGCTCCAGGGCCGCCATGAAGTCCAGCGCCTCGGGGCGATAGCGCAGCGCCAGGCGCAGAGCCAGGGCGTGCTGCACGCGCCCGGCCGATTCGGAAGACAGGCCGAGATCACGCCCGTCCTTCTCCCAGCCTTCCAGGGCGGCATCCAGGTCCTGGCGGATCCAGCGGGTGAAGGCCCGCTCCATCAGCGCCTCCGCCGAGCGGTGAGCGCCGGCGTGGAAGTCGGCCTCCACAACCCGTGCGGGCTGGCTGGCCAGATCCAGCCAGCGCTCCGCCCACGGGCGGTCGTCCCGGTCAAGGTAGCGGCGCAAGTAACGAGCCAGACCCGTCTGTCCCGCCTCGACGGCCAGCACGAATCGATCCCAGGCGAGTTCACCGGTCAGCCCCCCGGCATCGCGCCAGGCCTTCAGGGCCGGATCGCAGGCCGAAGGGCGCGACTGCCCGTGCAGCCAGATGGATTCCAGGTCCTCCAGGGCCGCATCGCGTTCTCCCGTCTCCAACAGGGCCTGGCGGCGATTGCAGTCCTGCTCGACGGACAGCGAACGGTCCGAATCGAGGAATTCGAGATACGCCCCCCACTGCTCTTCGCGCGCGAGATGCGTCAGATAGCTCCCGTGCAACCGGGCTGCCAGCGGGGTGTCGTCATGCTCGCGTACAAAGCGGCGGACGGCATCCGGGTCGGCGCGATTGAGATTGCGCGCCAGATCGCGGTAATCCAGGTAAGGGGTCAGTGGGTAGCCGGTCAGGGTGCTGCGCGCGGCGCGGTAGGCCGTCATGTCGCCGCGGTTCAGGGCGCGCTCGGCGAGAAGGTACAGGCTGCGCTCGAAGACATAAAGGTCTTCTTCGCCAGCGGCCGCCGGCAGCGCCGCGGCCAGGAGCAGCAACAGGCCGGCCAGCCCGGCGATTACGTTCCTGGATTGGAGCATGTCCCGCCCTCGTATCAATGGTTTCCTATCATCGGCCTGCACCGGAGCGCTTGCAATGAGGATCCTCCGGTTTCGCGCGACGCGGGCGGCAGTTCCGGCATTCCGGGGTTTCAAGAGCCCCTTAACCCGTCTCCAGGGTGCGAAACTCGCCCCGCGCGAGGCCATCGAGGGTCCAGGAGTCGACCCGGTAACGCACCAGGCGCAAGGTCGGGTGACCCACCGCCGCGGTCATTCGGCGAACCTGGCGGTTGCGCCCCTCGCGCAGGGTGAGCGCCAGCCAGCGGGTCGGGATATGGCGCCGAAAACGCACGGGTGGGTCGCGCTCCGGGATGTCCGGCGGGTCCATGCGCTCCACCTTCGCCGGTCGGGTCAGGCCATCCTTCAACTCGACACCCTCGCGCAGGGCATGCAACGCGGCATCGTCGGGTTCGCCCTCGACTTGAACCCAGTAGGTCTTGCTGGTCTTGTGCTGTGGCTGGGTCAGACGCGCGTTCAGACGCCCATCGTCGGTCAGGACCAGCAGGCCCTCGCTGTCACGGTCCAGACGACCGGCCGGATAGACCCCGGGGATCGCGATGTAGTCGGCCAGTGTCGGACGACCCTCGGGGTCGGTGAACTGGGGCAGGACACCCCAGGGCTTGTGGAACAATATGACCCGGGCCATAACCAGTGCCTCAGTCGCAGCGCAGGGTGACGCGTTCGGCAAAGTGCCGGCCGAGGTCGTAATCCACGCTGGCGCCATAGTCCAGCGCCAGCGCGCGCGCCACCAGAGCCGGATCCGGGCGCGGCCGTTCGAGCCGGGCCTGACAGGTCGCATCCACCAGTCCGGACGCATCAAGAATCTCCGTGCCATGCGGGTCCTGATGCAGGATCTCGATGAAATACGTCGGGTCGTAGACCCGGTAGGCCAACGGCTCGTCGGTCGGATCGACCGGTTGCTCCAGCTCCAGCCGGAAGCGGAAGTGCAGCAGCCCCGCGTCCATGGCCATCCGGGGATCGGCGGCGGCCGCGATCCCGAGCGCCTCTCCAGCCACCTCCAGGTGGCTGTACCAGCGGTACTCGTCCAGATTGTCGAGGATCTCGGTGGCAAGCCCCTGCAGGCGCGCCTCCGGCGTATCGCCGGACTGATGCTCCTGGGCATCGTCGTACAGGTACTGCCCGTAGGTCGGGTCGAAGCGCCAGTGATGGAACATATGGGTGATCTGCCCCTCGCCGTCGCGCTCGAAGCTGATCCGCAGGTCGATCCAGGCATGCGGGTGCGCCTGTACGCCGGCCGGCAGAAGCACGAGCGCGGCCAGCACCACGCCACCCAGGATGTGCAGGCGGCGCATCATGCCGTCTGCCTCGTATCCGTCAGGCCCCAGGCGCCGGCGGCGGCCAGGAGCCGGGCGTGGTAGGCGGGGGCAACACCCAGGTCGTGCAGCCAGGCGGACGCGTCCGGATCGGGGCCCGTCGGATGCAATTCTCCGGGCGCTGGCAGGTCCGGGATACGGTCGGCGAGGCCGGTCAGCCGGCGCGAGCGGCGCAGCCGGTCGGCCTGCCCGGCGATGGCCGCGGCTACGGCGGGCGCGCGACGGATGTTGCAGCGGGTGACGGCCGGCGGGTCGGCCAGGACCGTGTCGAGGTCGCGCAACCGGCGCAGGATACGCGCGGCCGTCTTCGGTCCGACCCCGTCGATTCCGGGAATGTTGTCGCTGGCATCCCCGGCCAGGGCCAGCATGTCCGCGACTTGCTCGGGGCGGATGCGAAAGCGCTTCTCGATGGCGCGACGATCCATGTCGACCCCGCGTTCCGGGTCGTGCAGGCGGTCCTGCCCGCCCAGGATCACCTGGGTCAGATCCTTGTCGGCACTCTTCACGTCGATGCGATAGCCGGCCGCGCGCCCGGCGCGGGCCAGGCTCGCGATCAGGTCGTCGGCCTCGTACTCCGCGTCGGCCAGAGTCGCAAACCCCAGCCGGCCCAGCAGTTCGCGGATGCGCGCGAACTGCTCGCGCAGCTCCGGCGGGGCCGGCGGGCGATGGGCCTTGTAGGCAGGGTCAATGCGGTGACGAAAACCCCGGCGCAGGCCGGTGTCGAAACAAAAGGCCACCGGACCCGGCGCGCAGGCCGGCAACCACTGGCAGAGCGAGTGCACCAGGCCGTGCAGCGCACCGCCCGGCCGGCCCTGCGGATCCAGGTCCAGGCCACGCGCGAACCAGGCGCGAAAGACAAAGATGCTGCTGTCGACCAGGGTCAGGGTCGGCAACCGCGCATCCGGCACTGGGCCGGCGTCAGGCGAGGCGTTCAAGGTCCTTCCGTACCCCGGCGATGGACTGGTCGAAGGCGGCGCGTTCCTCGGCATTCAGTTCCAGCTCGATGGCACGCTCCATCCCGCCCTGACCGAGGATGCAGGGCACGCCCATGGCCACGTCGCGCTCGCCGTATTCGCCGTCCAGCAGGGCCACGGTCGGCAGCACCCGCCGCCGATCCAGCGCGATCGCCTCGACCATCTCGGCGATGGCCGCCGCCGGGGCGCCGTAGGCGCTGGAGGTCTGCTTCAGGGCCAGGATCTCGGCACCGCCGTGCCGGGTTCGCTCGACGATGTTGTCCAGCGTGGCCTGATCCATGAAGTGATCCAGCGGCACACCGTTGATGGACGAATAGCGCAGCATCGGGACCATGGCATCGCCATGGCCGCCCAGCACCAGCGCCTGGATGTCGTGGGTGGACAGACCGGTCTCCAGCGCGATGAAGGCGGCCATGCGCGAGGTATCCAGCACCCCGGCCTGGCCGAAGATACGGTCGCGGCTCCAGCCGGTCTTCTGCCAGGCGCGGTAGGTCAGCACATCCACCGGGTTGGAGACCACCAGGATCCGGCTCTGCGGGGCATGAACCAGGATGTCCTGCAGGATCACGTCGAGGATTTCGACGTTCTTGTCCAGCACGTCGGAGCGCGACATGCCTGGCTTGCGCGGCAACCCGGCAGTGATGATCACCAGCTCCGCTCCAGCGATCACCGACGCCTCGTGGCTACCGGTCAGCCGGGTATCGAAACGCAGCAGTGGCGCGGTCTCCTGGATATCCAGGGCGGCACCGGCCGCCGCGCCCTCGCGCACGTCCAGCAGCGCGATCTCGCGGGCGATGTCGCGGCGGGCCAGAAACTGGGCGGTGGATTCGCCGACGCGTCCGGCGCCGACAATGGCGATCTTCTGCATGCGCTGCTCCTCCTACAGGACTGGGGTTACAGGCGGGCGACCCCGCTGTCGCGGGCGGCCTGACTGATCGCCTGCGGCACGGTGTCGATCAGACGCGGATCGAACGGGGTCGGCAGGATGTAGTTCGGGCCGAATTCGAGCGTCTCCAGCCCGTAGGCATCCAGCACCACCTGCGGCACCGGCTCGCGGGCCAGTCCGGCCAGGGCGTGCACCGCGGCCACCAGCATCTCGTCATTGATCGTCCGGGCGCGCACATCCAGCGCGCCGCGGAAGATGAACGGGAAGCCGAGCACGTTGTTCACCTGGTTCGGGTAGTCCGAGCGCCCGGTGGCCATGATCAGGTCGTCGCGGGTTGCGTGCGCCAGCTCCGGACGGATCTCCGGGTCCGGGTTGGACAGGGCGAAGACAATCGGCTTCGGCGCCATGGACCGCAGCATCTCCGCGGTCAGCAGGTCCGGGCCGGACAGCCCAATGAACACGTCGGCACCGGCACAGGCATCGGCCAGGCTGCGCGCGTCGGTGTCCACCGCGAAGATCTGCTTGTATTCGTTCAGGTCATCGCGCTGGCTGTGGATCACACCCTTGCGATCCACCATGAACAGATTCTTCTTCGCCGCGCCCAGGCGGACCAGCAGCTGCATGGACGCGATCCCCGCAGCCCCTGCGCCGACACAGACGATCTTCGCCTCGCTCAGCTTCTTGCCCTGGATCTCCAGCGCATTGACCAGGCCGGCCGCGGTGATGATCGCGGTGCCGTGCTGATCGTCGTGAAAGACCGGGATATCCAGGCGTTCGGACAGGCGGCGCTCGATCTCGAAGCAGTGCGGCGCAGCAATATCTTCCAGATTGATGCCACCAAAGCCGCCGGCAATGCGCGCGACCGTGTTGATGAAGTCCTCCGGCTGCGCGGCGTCCACCTCGATATCGAACACGTCGATATTGGCGAAGGCCTTGAACAGTACGCCCTTGCCCTCCATCACCGGTTTGGACGCGAGCGCACCCACGTTACCCAGCCCCAGCACCGCGGTGCCATCGGTAATCACTGCGACCAGGTTGCCCTTGCCGGTGTAGCGATAGGCCAGCTCCGGGTCCTCGGCAATCGCCCGCACCGGTGCAGCGACGCCCGGCGAGTAGGCCAGCGACAGATCATCCTGGGTGGCGGTGGGTTTGGTGATGTGGATCGCCAGCTTCCCGGCCGGCTGCTGCTCGTGGTACTCCAGCGCGCGCTGGTTGAAATCCTTGGACATGGTGTAGCGAGGCCTTTTGTCGGACGGTTGCTTAGAAACAGGTGCAGGCCCGGTGCGGTAGGCCCGCACCGGAAACGAAATCAGTTGACCGGGTGGGTGGGGACGGACCCGCGCCGGGCCTCGTCATACACCGGGCGGTACTGATCGGCCAGACGGGTGAGTTCGCGCTGGCGCGAAGCCGGTGCCGGGTGAGTGCTCAGGAATTCCGGCTGACCGCCATTGGCCTGCGCAGCCATCTTGCGCCAGAGAGCGGCCGCGGCATCCGGGTTGTAACCGGCCCGCGCCGCCAGCTCGATACCGATGCGGTCGGCCTCGGACTCCATACCCCGGCTGTGCGGGAGCTGCACGGCGAGCACGGCCCCCAGCGCCGCTCCGGTCAGGGCCAGATCCGAACGGTCGCCGGAGAGGGCGTACCCCGTCAGGGCCAGATTGCTGGCCAGCGCGACCGACATCTTTTCCGCCGTATGCGCCGACAGCGCGTGGGCGATCTCGTGCCCGATGATCTGCGCGAGCTCGTCATCGGTCAGCTCCAGCTGTTCGATGATACCCGAGTAAATCGCCATCTTGCCGCCCGCCATGGCGAAGGCGTTGACGGTATCCGGGGCCTCGATCACCGCGATCTCCCAGTCCCAGTCCGCGGTCTCGGGACGGTATTTGACCGCCTGCGCAACCACCTTCTCGGTGATGCCCTGCACCCGCGCGGTCATCGCAGGATCGGCATTGATGCGACCCTCCTCGCGCGCCGGCGCCAGCATCTCGACATAGGCGCTGCGCGACGCATCGATCGCCTGATTCTCGGAAACCAGCATCAGCTGCGAGCGTCCGGTCACCGGATTGGTGGTACAACCGGGGATCGCCACGGCCAGGCCGGCGGCGACCAGAACCGTCAGGAACAGAGAGGCCAGACGACCGCGAGCGGTCCGCCAGGACTTGGAAAGAGCACGCATTATTCCGGTACCTCTAGATCGAGCGGATGGCGTATGCGCATCCGGAGTCGGTCTCTCCAAGGATACACCTGACCGCGCACAATCACCGCCTCGCCGTTCAAGGTATCGGGCTGGAGATCGGGCCAGTGATCGCGGTCACGCCCGCGAATCAGGACGTCCAGCGGCCCGTCCAGCTCCAGCACCCAGTGACGCGACGTCTCGCGCACGGCCACCACCTCGCCCTGCACCCGCAGCCGGCCCTGGCGCAGGGCACCGGAACGCGGGTCCAGCATCCGGACCGGCAGGGCGGCCGGGCGCTCCAACCACAGACCCCGCTCCCCTGCCCGTGCTTCGGCCTCGGCCACGTAGAAGCAGGTATCCAGGGCGGCCGGCTGCGGCCCGGGGCGCGGCATCGCTTCGCCGGCGGCAATCAATTCGGCCGCCAGCAACGGCCCGCCGGGCAGCCAGGCATGCATGCGCAGGCGCCCTTCGGCGTCCCGGGCGGGACGGCCCGGGCGCAGGATCAGCCGCTGATCGACCGCGTCCAGCCGGGCGGCCAGTGCCTCGCGCAGCCCCTCGTGAAGATGCAGGGGTCGCATCGGGCCGGCCCTCTCCGGCAGTGGCGCGGCCGGGGCCAGACCAATCACCTGAACGGTCCGCCCATCGGTCAACCGCAGACTATCGAAGCCCTGGACGCGCTCCACCTCGACCTCCTGAAGCCCACGCGGATCCTGATCCGCCAGCCGGCACTCGGCCCGGGCCGCAGTGGCCAGCAGCACCAGGGCCAAGCCCACAACGCAGACGAGGGCGCCCCGCAGGACGCCCTCGTCGGGTCGGACAACGCCCGCCGCAGCAGTCACGTGTCCGTTCGCGTTGCGCGCCATCCGGCGCGCCGCAGCCTCAGAATGCGAAGCGGCGGTTGAACTTGTCGACCTGGCCGGCGGTATCAACGATCTTCTGCTTGCCGGTGTAGAACGGATGGCATTGCGAGCACACGTCCAGGTGCATCTCCTCGCCGGAGAGCGTGGAGCGGGTCTCGAACTGCGTACCGCAGCTGCAGATAACCTTGACGTTGTGGTAGTTCGGATGGATGTCGGCTTTCATGGTCGGCTCACGCAGGTTCTGGCGAAAAGTCCGATAGCATAGCGGTGCTACCCGCCCGAGCGCAAGACCAGGTTGCGACAGCAAGTGCAGAGCGCGTTTCAACTCCGGGTGACAACTGCCTGAATGACTGGGTGGTTTTACCCGTCCGGACAACCTGTGGATAACTTTGTGGACGAATTGTCGCGCCCGGAACGGAATCCACCGGAAACGTCAAGGCGGCGGCGCCGGATCCCGGCAAAGATATCACGCAAGCAACTGGTTTTTAGGCCATTTAATACCGACCCATCAGTCCGGTGTGTTGCCACGGGCCACCCCCTTGAGCCTCGAGCACCATCGCCAGGTGCTGTGCATAAGGGCCGCCGTATCTTCCTCATTGCCCCGCGTTTTCCGGGGCAATCGTGGTGTAGATGGCCGAATAATCCGCATCGGCCAGGCCCTGCTCGCGCGCCCGATCCAGCAGATCCGCCAGCAGCGGCAGCCACGGCCCCACCAGGTGGGCATCCTCCACCGCGCGTTCGGTCAGGCGCACATCCTTCAGCAAGTGCTTGACCGGAAAGTTGGCGGTACCGAAGTCACCGGAGACCATCTTGCCAAGCTTCTTGTCGAAGGTCGGGGCATACAGGGCACTGTCGCGCAGGATCTCCATGAAGGTATCCACCTCCACCCCCTCGCGCCGCACCAGCCCCAGGCTCAAGGAAAACGCCGCGGTGAGACTCGCGATCAGCTGGTTGAAGGCCAGCTTCAGCGCCGCCCCCTGCCCGACCGAACCGACATGCCGGGGTGTCTCGCCCAGAGCCGCCAGTACCGGCTGGGCCCGGGCAAAGTCGGCCTCGCGGTCGGCGCCCGCCATGATCAGCAGACGGCCATCCCGGGCCTCGGGGATGGAACCCAGCACCGGCGCCTCCAGGTAGCAGGCGCCGGCGCCCCGCACCCGTTCCGCCAGGGCCCGGCTCTCGGCCGGCAGGATGGTCGCCATCTGGATCACGCAGCGACCATCCAGCGCACCCGCCGGCAGGGCATCCAGCACGGCATGGATGGCCGCGGCATCACTGAGCATTAGCACCAGCACGTCCGCCTCCGCGACAGCCGCGGCGGGCGAACTGTGAACGGTGACCCCCTCGGCCGCCAGATCGCTCGCTCGCGCGACCGTGCGGTTGTAGGCCACCACGGGAAATCCGGCCTGCAAAAGACGCAGGCCCATGGGTTGCCCCATGAGCCCGCATCCCAGCAGCGCCACTCGGGACGCAGCCATCGTTACCCCCTACTTGATCTTGTCGTCGAGATCTTCCGTATACCCCAACAGGGTATGCGGCGGCGGGGCCTCCTTCTGGTACTTGCTCGGGGTGACCGCTTCGGTCTGATGCAGGCTCTTCCACAGGCCGAACACCATGATCAGCATGATGACCGAGAACGGCAGCCCGACACTGATCGCGGCCGCCTGCAACGCGGCCAGACCGCCCGCCAACAGCAGGATGGACGCGACAACCCCTTCGAGGATGGCCCAGTACACGCGCTGGGTGACGGTCGGGTTGCGCACATCACCGGAGGCCAGGGTGTCGATCACCAGCGAGCCGGAGTCCGAGGAGGTCACGAAGAAGGTGACGATCAGCACCGTCGCCGCCGCCATCACAGCCACGGACAGCCAATCCCACAGCGGCATGGCCTGGAGGGTCACGAACAGCGCGGTGGACATGTTCTCCGACACGGCGCCAGTCAGGTCGACCACACCCTCGAGCTCGTAGCTCATCGCAGTGCCGCCGAACACGGCCAGCCAGACGAAGGCCGCGGCGGTCGGGGCCAGCAGCACGCCGGCGACGAACTCGCGAATTGTGCGGCCACGGGAGACCCGCGCAATGAACATGCCGACATACGGAGCCCAGGAGATCCACCAGCCCCAGTAGAAGATGGTCCAGGAGGTCGCCCAGCCGGAATCCTCGATCGTGTCGGCCCACAGGCTCATCTCGGGCAGGAACTGAACGTAGACGCCGGTGCTCTCCACCAGGAGGCGGAGGATGAACAGGGTCGGACCCATGACCAGCAGCAGCGCGATCAGGATCACCGCCAGACCGATATTGAAGTTCGACAGGCGCTTGATGCCCTTGTCGACGCCCAGCGCGACCGAGCCCACCGCGATCAGGGTAATGATCGCGACCAGCACGATCTGCATGGAGGTGGATTCCTCGATCCCGAACACGAAGTTCAGGCCCGAGTTGATCTGCATGACGCCCAGGCCCAGCGAGGTCGCCACGCCAAACATGGTGCCGAACAGCGCCACCACGTCCACCAGATGCCCCCAGGGGCCATAGATCCGGTCACCGATGAAGGGGTACAGCGAGGAACGGATCAGCAGCGGGAGATTGTGGCGGTAGGCGTAATACGCCAACGACAGGCCGACGACAATATAGATCGCCCAGGCATGCAGCCCCCAGTGGAAGAAGGTATAGCGCATCGCCTCGACAGCCGCCGCGCCGGTCTCGCCCTCGGCGTGCGGTGGGCTGAGGTAGTGGTACATCGGCTCGGCGATGCTCCAGAACAGCAGCCCGATCCCCATACCCGCGGAGAACAGCATCGCGAACCACGCGGTGTAGCTAAAGCGCGGGGCCTCGAACTGATCACCCAGGCGCACCCCACCGTAACGGCTGAACATCAGGTACAGGGAGAAGACCAGGAACACGGTGACGACCAGCATGTAGTACCAGCCGAGATACTCCCCGATGCCGCTTTGCAGCTGGGCAAAGACCGCTTCGGCGGTGTCCGGGAAGATCGCCCCGAACAGCACGAACAGTGCGATCACGATGCTGGCGGTGTAGAAGACCGGGCTGCAGATCACGCCAAAGCCGCCGAGGCGGGTTTGCGTCAGACCGGGGGTGGACTGCTCATCCATTCGGTTTCCCCTTGTATTCTTGTGGCGAACGCGGGCCGGCGCGGGCTTGCTCCGAACGTGCTCCGGGAGCCGCACAGGATCACGCCCGTTGGGCGTTGCCGCAGTAGGTGGGACAAAGCCACCGTAGCGAAAGACTACTCCGACTGCAAAAACGTGAAGGGCTTCGCACCCGGCGTCATATCCTGCGCCATATCCGGGGCCATATTACGCCGCCTCGGCGACTGGAGCACGGGCCAGCAACAAGGCACGGGCCTGCCCGCCCTGACGCTCGCGCTCGATCTCCCAGCCACCCGCAGCGAGGAACTCGAGGTCCGCCTCGGACTCGATTTCCACGTAGATCCGGCTGTCCGCGTGCAGCCAGTCGTGCGCGCGAAGGGCCTCCAGCACCGGCGCCACCCGGCCCTGGCCGAATGGCGGATCCACCAGCACCAGATCGAAGGGCAACCCGTCGGGCGGTTCCCCGGCCAGCAGGCGCAGGGCGTCATCCCGGCGCACGCTCACCTGCTCGGCCCCCAGGGTCTCGCAGTTGGCCTGAAGCTGGGCCGCGGCACGGGCATCGCGCTCGACCAGCAGCACCGAGTCCGCCCCGCGCGAGGCCGCTTCCAGCCCCAGCGCCCCGGTGCCGGCGAACAGGTCGAGCACGCGCGCGCCCGGGAGTCGCGGCTGCAGCCAATTGAACAGGGTCTCGCGCAGGGCGTCCGCAGTCGGGCGCAACCCGCCGACCCCGAGCACCGGCAGCCAGCGGCGGCGCCAGGCGCCGCCGATGATGCGGATGCGCGCGGGGCGTCCGGCGGGGGCGCGCCTACTCCTGGCCACCCACGATCACCGTGACCATCGCTTCCGGGTTGATGCGCTCGCGCAGCCGCGCGTTCAGGTGATCCAGCTCGACCGCCTCCATGCGTTCGATGTAGCGTTCCAGATAATCCAGCGGCAGATCATAGAAGGCGATCATCCCGAGCAGACCGACGATGTCGCTGTTCGAGGCCAAAGACAGCGGGAAGCTGTTGACCACGTTCTCGCGCGAGGCCTCCAGCTCGTCGGCATCGATACCCTCGGCATGCCAGCGCTCGAGTTCCTCGCGCAGCGCGGTCACCGCCTCGTCCGCCTGATCGACCCCGGTCTGCATCCCGATACGGAAGGGACCCTCGACCGCCATGGGCTGAAAGCGGCTGCTGACCGAATAGGCCAGCCCGCGCGCGCTGCGAATCTCCAGGAACAGGCGCGAGATAAAGCCGCCCCCGCCGAAGGCATGGTTGGCCAGGGTCAGGGCATAGTGGTCATCCTCGCCGCGGCGCAGGGTCGGGGCCCCCATGTGGATATGGGCCTGCTCGGAAGGGAAGTCGATACGCTCCTCGACCGGGTCCTCGCGCGGTTCCACCGCGGGCAGCGGTTCCACCGCAGGCCCCTGCGGCAGGGCGGCGGAGATGCGTGCCGCCGCAGCCTCGGCCTCACTGCGGCTCAGCCCGCCCGTGATCGCCAGGGCGCCGTTGGCCGTGGTGTAGTGGCGCTCGTAGAACGCGCGGGCATCCGCGGGCTGCAACGCCTCCAGGGTCTCGCGCTCGCCGCCCGGCCAGTTGGCGTAGGGGTGATCGCCATACATCAACTCGTAGAAACGCCGGGTGGCAACGCTCCCGGGATCCTGGCGCTCGCGCTGCAGCCCCTGCAGGGCCTGGCGCCGGGCTCGATCGAAATCGGCCTCCGGGAAGGCGGGCTCGGCCAGGACTGCGGACATGGTCTCCAGCGCCGCATCCATCCAGTCCGGCTCGGTCAGGCTACGCAGACTGACGATGGCCATGTCGCGCAGTGCGGTGGTGCTGAACTGCGCGCCCACCGACTCGAAACCCTCGGCCAGCGCGTCCGCATCCATCTCCGCCGTGCCATGCTGCAGGGCGCTGCTGGTCAACGAGGCCAGGCCATTCTGGTCGCCGTCGCGCGAGGCCCCGCCGTCGAAGGTCAAGCGCAGGTCGACCATCGGCAAATCCGGCGCCGCCACGTACAGCACGCGCAGCCCCTCGTCGGTCTCCCACTCCTCGATCTCCACTGCCTGGGCCGGCAGCGCCAGCGCCAGCAGACCGACTAGGGCTACCAGGAATCCCGTTCGCATCATGTTGCCTCCCGTCATTACATACCCCCCGCGGTATCGCCATAGGGTTCTACCGCACCCGGATCGGGCGGGTCGTCACCATCCAGGGGCTGCGGATCGAGAATGCCGACCGTGCGTCGTTCCGGCACCAGGTACTCGCGCACCACGCGCTGCACATCCTCGGCAGTCACCGCACGCACGCGCTCGACGAAGCGATCGCCTTCCTGCCAGCCGACGCCGATGATCTGCAGCATGCCCAGCTGGAAGGCCTGGGAGCGCACCGAGTCACGCTGATACACCTCGGAGGCGATCACCCGCGCTTGCACCCGTTCCAGTTCGCTGTCGCTGACCGGCTCGTCCTTCAGCCGCTCCACCTGCTCCAGCAGGGCCGCCTCAAGCGTCTCCACATCCGTGGCCGCCGTGGGCACCGCCGCAATCATGAACAGGTCATCCAGCCGGCTGAACGGGCTGTAGCGGGCCGAGGTCGCGCCGGCCAGTTCTTCGCCCCGTACGATCTCGCGGGCAAAGCGCGAGGCCTCACCGGAATCCAGGATCCCGGCCGCCACCATCAGTGCGTAGACATCCACCGGGTCGTCCACGGTATTCAGAACCGGCGCCTTCCAGCCCATCAGCAGGTAGGGCAGCTCTGCGGGGGCCTCGACGGTGATGCGGCGCTCGCCCTTTTGCGGCGTCTCGGCGCGCGGCTTCGTCTCCGGGAGATCACCCGCCGGGATGTCCCCAAAATGCTCCCGGGCCGCCTCGATGACCCGCTCGGCATCGACATCGCCGACCACCACGACCACCGCGTTGTTCGGGTGGTAATAGCGGTCATACCACGCCTGATTGTCTTCCAGGGTGTAGGCCTCGATATCGCTCATCCAGCCGATCACCGGATTGCCATACGGATGATTGAGGAAAGCCGTGGCCATCAGCTGCTCGCGCACAAGAGAGTTGGGCTGGTCCTCCACGCGCAGACGGCGCTCTTCCTTTACCACGTTCAACTCCGGACGGAACTCGTCTTCCTGCAGCTTCAGGTGCTGCATGCGCTCCGCCTCCATCGCCATCATGGTCTCCCAGTGATCACGCCCGATGATCTGGAAGTAACCCGTGTAGTCGCGGCCGGTAAAGGCATTCTCGCGCCCGCCCAGACGCGAAACGATGCGCGAAAACTCGCCGGGCTCATACTGCTCGGTCCCG
Source organism: Thioalkalivibrio sp. AKL10 (assembly GCF_000381845.1). NCBI lineage: Bacteria > Pseudomonadati > Pseudomonadota > Gammaproteobacteria > Chromatiales > Ectothiorhodospiraceae > Thioalkalivibrio > Thioalkalivibrio sp. AKL10. Next base: position 947,149 of record NZ_KB907142.1, on the reverse strand, counting down.
CGAAACATCATGTGCTCCAGCATGTGCGAGATGCCGGTCACGCCGCTGTGCTCGTCGGCCGACCCGACCCGGTACCAGACCATGTTGGCCACCACCGGGGCACGCCGGTCCTCCAGCACCAGGACCGTCAGGCCGTTGTCCAGCGTAGTCTCGACCACCTTCGATTCGATCTCGGGCGTCGCGGCCAGGACCCCGACGGGCCAGGCAAAGACAAACGCCGTAACGAGCACTGTGACCAGGTTTTTACCGCGCATGATTCATGAATCCTCGTGCTAGCATTGGCGAACTCTCTACTTGACCACATCGAGCATGTTCGGTTTCCGCAAAAAGAAGTCCGAAGACCCGGCCACCCCCGACGCGGAGGCACCTGGCAGCGAGCCGGAGAAGCCCGCCCGCGGCGGCTGGTTCCAGCGCCTGCGCAAGGGCCTGGCCAAGACCGGGCAGGTCCTGGGCGGCGACCTGGGGGCGCTGCTCCGGCGCAAGATCGACGACGAACTGTTCGAGGAGCTGGAAGAACGCCTGCTCCTCGCGGACGTGGGCCTGGATGCGACCCAGCGGATCATGGATCGTATCACCCGCGAGGTGAAACGCGGACAACTGGATGATGCCGAGGCCCTGATGGACGCCCTGGAGGCGGCCATGATCGAGATCCTCGAGCCGGTCTCGCGCCCCCTGGAGATCCCGGAGGCCGAACGCCCCTTCTCCATCCTCGTCGTCGGCATCAACGGCGCCGGCAAGACCACCACCATCGGCAAGCTGGCCCATCACCTGCAGGCGGACGATCGCTCGGTGCTGCTGGCGGCCGGCGACACCTTCCGCGCCGCGGCGGTGGAACAACTGCAGACCTGGGGCGAGCGCAATGGCGCTCCGGTGATCGCCCAGGGCACCGGGGCGGATTCCGCCTCGGTGGTCTACGACGGCCTGCAGGCCGCGCAGGCGCGCGGCATCGACGTGATGATTGCCGACACCGCCGGGCGCCTGCACACCCAGACCAACCTGATGGACGAGGTCCGCAAGGTGAAGCGCGTGATGGGCCGGCTGGACGAACACGCCCCGGACGAGGTCCTGCTGGTGGTCGACGGCGGCACCGGCCAGAACGCCCTGAACCAGGCCCGTCAGTTTCACGAGGCCCTGGGCCTGACCGGAATCGTCGTGACCAAGCTGGACGGCACGGCCAAGGGCGGCGTGCTGTTCGCGCTGGCCGAACAGCTGGGCATTCCGGTGCGCTTCATCGGGGTCGGGGAAAACGCCGAGGATCTACAGGTCTTCGATGCCTGCGCCTTTGTGCGCGCCCTGCTCGGCCGCGATAGCGACTGACGAGCACACCGGATGATTCGTCTGCAACGCGTCACCAAGCGATTCGGCAGCGCGTCCGAGGCGCTCAGTAACGTCAGCCTGCGCGTGGACCCGGGTGCGATGGCCTTCATCACCGGGCCCTCCGGCGCCGGCAAGAGCACCCTGCTGCGCCTGATCGCCGGGCTCGAGCGCCCGACCCGCGGGCGCATCCAGGTCAACGGCCACGACCTCGACCGCCTCTCCAACCGCGCGATTCCCGGGTTTCGCCGCAGTATCGGACTGGTGTTCCAGGATCATCGCCTGCTGTTCGACCGCCCGGTGTTCGACAACGTCGCCCTGCCGCTGGAGATCCTCGCCTACCGCCGCCCGGAGATGCGCAAACGCGTGCGCGCGGCGCTCGACAAGGTCGGGCTGCTGCACAAGGAGGGGGTCAACCCGCGCACCCTGTCGGCGGGCGAACAACAACGTGTGGGCATTGCCCGGGCCATCGTCCACCGGCCGGTCCTGCTGCTGGCAGACGAGCCTACCGGCAACCTCGATCCGGCGTTGTCGCGCGAGATCCTGCAACTGTTCGACGACTTCAACCGGGTCGGCATGACCGCCCTGATCGCCAGCCATGACCTCGGCCTGGTCGAGCGCATGGGCAAGCCGGTCCTGCACCTGGAAGACGGACGCATCGAGGCCCGTGCGGCCGCGGGGGCCCCGGCATGAAGCCGGGCCGTCGCCTGCAGGACACCGTGCCGGCCTGGCTGGAGGCCCATCGGGATGCCGCCCGGCGCAGCCTGCAGCGCCGCCTGCAGGCCCCGGTTCTGAGCCTGATCAGCATTGCCGTGCTGGGCTTCATCCTCGCCCTGCCGGCCTACCTCTGGGTCCTGCTGGACAACGCCCGCGCCCTGTCCGCCCACGTGGACCATGACCCACGCATCGCCCTCTACCTCGACGGCGTGGAGGCGGCCACGGTCGCGGATCTGGAACGCCACCTGGAGACCGATGCACGGGTGGAACGCTGGATCTGGATCGATGCCGACGAGGCCCTGGCCCGCTATCGCGAGGGCCTGGCCGACCCGGGCCTGCTGGACTGGCTGGACGAAAACCCGCTGCCGGACGTGGTGGATGTGGTCCCCGCGACCGCGGATCCCGAGACGGTTGCGGCGCTACGCGAGGCGCTTGCGGCCACCGTGCCGGGTGCAACGGTGGTCAGCGACGACGACTGGGTGCGGCAGTTGAACAGCCTGCACCAGTTGGGGCTGCGCATCCTGTCGGTGGTGGGCGCCCTGCTGGGACTGGGGGCGTTGCTGATCCTGGCCCTGGCGACTGCCTCGGAGCTGCGCGAACGCCGGGAAGAGATCGCCATCTCGCGGATCAGCGGGGCCACCCACCGGTTCCTGCGTCGACCCTCCCTCTACGGTGGCGTGATGACCGGCCTGGGTGGCGGCATTTTTGCCGGCATCCTGCTGCTCATCGGGATCGGCCTGAGCCGGGCGCCACTGGAACAGGCCGCGGCCGCGTTCGATCTCGAGTTTGGGCTGTCCCTGCCTGGGGCCACCCACCTCCTGGCCCTGCTTCTGGCCGGACTCCTCCTCGGCTGGCTGGGCGCCCGGCTGGGCAGCGGCCATGCCCTGCGGGATGCCCCCTAGGGGTACGCGCCCCGGACGAAACGTCCGGAACCTTTGCAGGGTTTAGCACTCTTATTCACAGACTGCTAATGTAGAGTCATGAATCGGGAGGAAACACCACGCATGAACCAGGCCCTGACCACTCCACGCATCGACATGCCCGTACCGGTGGGCAACCTCGATCACTACATGCAGGCCGTTGGCCGCATCGAGGTGCTGGACGCCGAGCACGAGCGTGAACTGGCCGTGGCGCTGCACGAGCGCCAGGACCTGGATGCGGCACGCCAGCTGATCCTGCACAACCTGCGGTTCGTGATCCACGTTGCGCGCGGCTACAAGGGGTACGGCCTGCCTCTGGGGGATCTGATCCAGGAAGGCAACGTGGGCCTGATGAAGGCCGTCCGCCGTTTCGACCCGAATCAGGGCGTGCGCCTGGTGTCCTTTGCCGTGCACTGGATTCGCGCCGAGATCCACGAGTTCATCCTGCGCAACTGGCGCATCGTGAAGGTCGCGACCACCAAGGCCCAGCGCAAGCTGTTCTTCAACCTGCGCAGTGCCAAGCAGCGTCTCGGCTGGCTGTCCAATGCCGAGGTCTCCGCCGTGGCGCAGGATCTGGGCGTCTCCGAAAAGGACGTCTGGGAGATGGAACGCCGCCTCTCGAGCCAGGATGCGAGTTTCGACCCGGGCCCCGAAGCCGACGATGAATACGGCTATCAGGCCCCGTCGGAACGCCTGAGCCTGGAGGACCTGAGCGACGACCCCGCCAATGTGACCGAGGACGAGGACTGGGACCGTCATTATCAGGAACGCCTTAGCGAGACCCTGGGCGAACTGGACGAGCGTTCGCGCACCATCCTGATGCGCCGCTACATGGCCGACCAGAAGGCGACACTGCACGAGCTGGCCGCGGAGTACGGCGTTTCGGCCGAGCGCATCCGCCAGATCGAGAACAGCGCGATCAAGCGCATCCGGGCCGCCTTCGACGACTGACGCTTTCGCACCCTCGCGAACCAAGGGCCCCGAACGAAAAAGGCCCCGGCATCAGCCGGGGCCTTTTTGTTGCCAGGTGCAGCGGGACCAAGCCCGGCACCCGGCACGGTTCCATGCCCGATCAGCCGAACAGGATCACCGAGAAGAAGCTAATCCAGGACCAGATGATCAGGCCGACCGTGAACGTCAGCGGAAAGTTGGGGAAAGTAAACCACTCGCGCATCTCGAAGCCCTCGGGAAATTTCAACCAGAATAGGCAAAGGGTAAGCGGGTCCGCAGCGCGGCGCAAGTTCGACCGAGGTCAGCGCTGGGACTTTTTCCGACCCCCACCGGTCGAGTCGGGAGGGGCCTCCTCGCCGGATCCGGTCGGGATACGCGGGTCATCATCGTCCATCAGGATGCGATGCGCCGGGCCCTGAAGATCGTCGTACTGCCCCGAGCGGATGGCCCAGAACAGCACCACGCACACCACCAGGGCGAACAGCATGGCCAGCGGGATCAGCAGGTAGAGGATTGACATGCTTCCAGTGTACCCAGGCGCGCGAACGGCTTAAACCGGGGGTGGCCGTGACGCCGGATCGCGCACGGACCCCTCTCCGGAAGGCACCGACGACTCGGCGCCTGTGTCCATCACGTCGCGCCCCGGACGCAGGCGCAGCGCATTGCCAACCACCAGCAACGAGCTGAGCGACATGCCCAGCGCTGCCAGCCAGGGAGTCAGCAGCCCCGCCGCGGCCACCGGGAGGGCCACCAGGTTGTAGCCGATTGCCCAGGCGATGTTCTGCCGGATCACGCGCCGCGTGTGGCGCGCCTGGTCCAGCGCCTGCGGCAGGTGTTCCAGGCGATCCGAGAGCAGGACCAGGTCGGCCTGATTCTGCGCCAGCTGGGTGCCGCCACCCATCGCCAGCGATACGTCGGCCCCGGCCAGCACCGGGGCATCGTTGATGCCCTCGCCGGCCATCAGGACCACCCGGCCCTCTGCCTGGCGAGCGTGCACATAGGCGAGCTTCCCCTCCGGGGTCAGGCCACCCTCGGCTTCGGCGATGCCCATTTCCGCCGCGAAGGCCTGCGCGGCCTGCGGGCGGTCCCCGGTCAGCAAGACCACCCGCAACCCACGCCGCTGCAGATCGGCGATCACGTTCCGCGCCCCGGGACGCGGAGTGTCGGCCAGCCAGAACAGGGCGACCGGTTGGTCGTCGACCACCAGCCAGACCGGGGTGGCCAGGGGATAGCCCAGGGGTGGCTCCGGGCTGGGCGTACCGCGCTGCGGCAACATCGACGATCCACCAATGGCCACACGGTGGCCCTCTATGTGGCCAACCAGGCCACGCCCGGGGAGGTTGCGAACCTCGCTAGCGACCACCGATGAGGACTTGGCCGGAGCGACCAGGGCGCGTGCCAGGGGGTGCTCGGAATGGGCCTCGAGCGCGGCGGCCCAGTTCAGCCAGTCAGCCCCCTCGGGCGCGGGCTGCAGCTCGGATTGTGCCACCAGACGCGGCATGCCGACGGTCAGGGTTCCGGTCTTGTCGAGACAGACCATATCGACGCGCGGCAAGGTCTCCAGGGCACTGCCGCGCGTAACCAGCAGACCGAGGCGCGACAACGCGCCGGTGGTGGCTGTCAGCGCGACCGGCGTCGCGAGCGCCAGGGCACAGGGGCAGGTGGCGACCAGCATGGCGACCATGACCCAGAGGGCCCGCGTCGGATCGATCCACGCATACCAGACCAGCCCCGCCAGCGCCGTCAGGACCAGGACGGCACCCACAAACCAGCCGGTACCGGCCTCGGCGATCCGGGCCATCCGCGGCTTCTCGGTCTGGGCGCGATCGAGCAGCCGCTGGATCGCCGCCAGGGTCGTCTCGGCGCCGACGCGCTGGACCTCGAGGGCGAGTGGGCCATCGACGTTCACGGTCCCGCCGGTCACGGGATCCCCGACGCGCACCGCGTGCGGCTCGGGCTCGCCGGTCAACAGGGCACGATTGACCGTCGACTCGCCCTCGCACACCACGCCGTCCGTGGGGATGGTCTCGCCCGGGCGAACACGTACCCGATCCCCCGGCACCAGCTCGCCGACCGGGACCGCCTCGATGCGCCCGGCTGCATCCAGACGATTGGCGATGGCGGGGACCAGGCGATCCAGGCGGTCAATGGCATGGCTGGCATGCTGGCGCGCGATCAGCTCCAGATAGCGACTGGTGAGCAGGAAGAAGACAAACATCACGACCGATTCGAAATAGACGTGCTCGCCGGTCCCGAGGAGGACCGCGTACAGGCTGGCCAGGTAGGTCACGATGATCGCCAGACTCACGGGCACGTCCATCCCCAGCTGCCGATGACGCAGGTCGCGCCAGGCGCTCTGGTAGAACGGGATCGCCGAATACAGGACGACCGGCGTGGTCAGCGCCGCCGCGACCCAGCGCATGAACTGGAGCAGGTCTTCGTGCTCGGTGTCCTCGGCGCCCAGCCAGAGCGCCACGGCCAGCATCATCACCTGCATCATCCCCAGGGCGGCAACGGCGATCCGGCGCAAGGCGAGGCCCCGTTCGCGGGCGATCGCCTGCTCGCGGGTGCCGGGGTCGTAGGGATGGGCGTGGTACCCAATGTCGCGGATCGCCTTGAGGATATCCGACAGGGCGATCCGCGCGGGGTCCCAGACGACCTGCGCGCGATGGGTGGAGTAATTCACGCGAAAGCTCTCCACGCCCGGAAGGGCCTGGACATGACGCTCGTTCAGCCATACGCAGGCCGCACAGGTGATGCCCTCGAGCATCAGGGCGGCCTCACGGCGGTCGCCCTCTGCGCCGGCGGGCGCGACGAACTGTTGCTGGACGCCGGGGTGATCGAACAGTTCGAGCTCGCGGAGCTCGTCGGGGATCAGGGGGCTGCCGGTGTCCGCCGGGGGGGCATCACGGTGATGGTAATAGGCCCCCAGGCCACGCTCGATGATCGCGCCGGCCACGGCCTGGCAGCCGGGACAGCAGGTGGGTTCCTCGCGGCCCTCGAACGTCACCGGGTAGCAGGCGCCTGCCGGCACCTCCAGGCCGCAGTGGAAACAACGGGCCTCGGCCTCGGGCGTTGCCGGGCCCTGCGAGTCGGACGCGAGCGCCACGGCGGGAGCGGCGGGAGCTAGCCGGGCTGGGCGCTACGCACGCGGGTGCGTGCCTGTTGCTCCAGAAGCTGCCCATCGTGCTGGACCTGGAAGCGCAGATCCCAGCGCCCCGGTGCCGGCAGCGCTATCTCGACCTGATACATGCCCTCGCCCGTCGCCTGCATCTCGAAGCCCTGGTCTCGACGTTCGTCGGCCAGCCACATGAATAGCCCGCGGATGCTGGCATCGTCGATAGGCTCGCCGTCCGCATCCCGCACCTCGACCTGCAGGGTGGCGGTCTCGCCCTCGGTGGGTCGGTCGACCCAGCCCTGACGCACCTGCCAGCCCTTCTGTCGCTGTTCCTGCAGATCCGAGACCCGGTGCACGGCGAGCGCCTGCTTGCGGCTCTCCATTCCGGCCACAGTGCCTGGGAAAGCGGAGGTCACCCGCTCGGCCCGGTTCTCCGGCTCCGGCAGGATCGAGCCAATGAACTGCTGCGGCATCCCGTTATGGGCGAGCGTGATCAGGACCGCCTGCACCGAAGCGACCATGGTAAAGAAACCCACCAACACCAACGGGGCCCAGTGCAGACGCCCAATCTTGCCCTTGCCACCACTCTCGACCTCGGCCTCCTTCTGGGTGAAGACGATCCCCAGGCCGTAAGGCACGATGATGTAGAGCGCCAGGTGAATGGCGAAGACGTCCGCCCCCTGCCAGGTCAGGATCGAGTAAGGGATAAACACGAACAGCATGAGCGCGACCACGACGGCCGAGGTGCTGTAGGCCTTGAAACGCGTGAAGCGGTAGATCAGGGCGAACAGGATGGCCAGTGCCGCACTGCCGATGCCGAGGGTAATGACGAGGTTGCTCATATTGTTTTCTTCGTTTCCTGCGTGAACGCAAGCTAGGCGCTTGCGGTGTGCCGCGCGAGTTCCGGCAGCTCGATTACTGTTTCTTCGCCAGTGCCCAGCGGACGGTTCCTAGCGGTGGCTGAACTGCGAGGTCACCTCGAGCGGTTCGATATGGCCCTCGCGGTCGGTAATGACGAAGCGGAAAGGCTGCGGTGAGGGGGTACCCGCGGGCACGTCGTGACGCACGCGTGCCACGACGGTCAGCCGTTCCCCGGGCTCCAGACGGATGCGTTCCACCTGTCCCAGATCCAGCTCGGCACCCTCCAGCCCCGCAAGGCCGATCTCGAAGTCCAACTCCCGATCGGCGGTGTTGTTCAGGCGGATCTCGTAGCCATTCTGGGTCCGGCCATCGGACATCTGGACGTAGAGTGGCTGGCGCACCTGGTTGACGTTGGCATCCACCGGCGGGCGACCGAGAATACTGGCGACCAGCGCCACGATCACGATCAGCACGGCGGCCCCGTAGCCAAGGGTCTTGCCGCGCAGGACGCGGGTCTTCCCGCCCTCCTGCTCGCGTTCGGAGGTATAGGCGATCAGGCCGCGGGGCCAGCCCTGCTTGTCCATAATGGTGTTGCAGGCATCGATACACAGCGCGCAATGGATGCACTGGAATTGCAGTCCGTCGCGGATATCGATGCCCGTCGGGCACACCTGTACACAGTAGCCGCAATCGATGCAGTCACCCACCCCGGCGGCCTGGCGTTCCTCGCGGGTCTTCAGCCCCGCCTTGACCTTGGATCGCCCGGCGGTGCCTTCCCCGCGCGCATCTTCATACGACACGATCATGGTGTCGCGATCGAACATCACGCTCTGGAAGCGGGCGTAGGGGCACATGAAGGTGCAGACCTGTTCGCGCGCCAATCCGGCAAAGGTGTAGGTCGTGGCCGTCAGGATGCCGGTGGTCAAGTATGCCGCGTAGACCGCCTGCCCGGTAAAGAAGTCGCTCACGATCGAGGGGGCATTACCCCAATACAGGACGAAGCCGAGGCCGGTGGCGAAGGCCACGAACAGCCAGGACAGGTGGGTCAACCCGTACTTGAAGAGCTTTTCGCCACTCCACGGCTGCTTGGCCAGGCGCAGGCGGGCGGGCCGTTCGCCCTGGATCTTGCGCTCCAGCCACATGAAGACGTCGGTCCACAGTGTCTGGAAGCAGAAATAGCCGCAGAACACCCGTCCGGCGACACCCGTGACGAAAAACAGCAGCAAGGCAGCCACGAGCAGGAAGCCGGCCAGCCAGAAGATGTCCTGCGGGTAGACGACCAGATCGAAGATGTGAAACTGCCGGCCCGGAATGTCGAACAAGACCGCCTGATTGGGGCCGTATTCGCGCTCCCAGCGGACCCAGGGCAGGCCGAAGAACACACCGTAGGCGAGCAACAGGATGCCGGTCTTCAGATTGCGGAAACGCCCCTTGACCGACCGCGGATGGATCGGGATGCGTGCCTCGTACAACGGCTGGGCCTGGGACATCAAAACCTCCCGGAGTTCCATCCGGCAGAGTGGGGCGGCTGCAAGGCGCGCCCTGGGATCGGGTTCCTTCCAAAAAAGCAGGGGCGCCCTCGGGCGTCAAACAACCCGGCGGGCACCCCTGTAGTTATCGCGGGAAGCACCCGGCCCCGGGGCTCCCCATACGGTCAACAGATCCGCGTTTACTGCCCGCCACCCAGCGAATGCACGTAGGCGGTCAGCATCTTGATCTCCGCATCGGACAGGCGGTCCGCGAAGGCGGGCATCTCGCGCTGGGCGCCGTTGCGAACGAAGTTCGCCACCAGACGCTGACGCTCGCTGTCGCTTTCCGCACCGCGCACGTCCACCAGACCCCACAGATCATTGGTCAAGTTGGGAGCCCCCTGGGACGCCAGACCCTGGCCATCCATGGCGTGACACTGGAAGCAGCCGCCGTCGGTACCGGTGAAAATGCGTTCGCCGGCGTCCGCTTCACCTTGGTCGACGCTGTAGCCGTTGAGCGACAGCACGTACGCTGCGACCTGGTTGAGCTGGTCGCCGTCGAGGGTGTCGCGGTAGCCCGGCATGTAGCCCAGGCGACCCTGGTGCAGGGTTTCCTCGATCTGCTCCACGGTGCCACCCCACTTCCAGTGGTCGTTGCGCAGGTTCGGGTACTGCCCGACCACGCCGGCACCGCCAACCTGATGGCAGGCGGCACACCAGGTGCCGAAGGAACCCTGGGCGTAGGCGTTGACGAAGCTCATGCTCTCGGCGTCCTGCAGGATGGTTTCGTAATCCTGGGCCGCGACCTGTTCGAGCATTTCCCGCTGACGCACGGCGTAGGTACCGGTCTGCATGTCCTTGGCCAGCAGCGCACGGGTATTCCAGTGCATCGTCCGTTCTTCGCCATTCTGCTCGAACGTGATCGTGTTGAAACCCTTGGTGAAGCTGTCACCGATCGGCCAGGCCGGATAGATCAGCCAGTACACCACAGCGAAGACGATCGTGGCGTAGAAGCCCCACAGCCACCAGCGCGGGAGCGGGTTGTTGTATTCCTGGAGGTTCCCGTCCCAGACGTGCCCAGTGGTCTCGACCTGGTTCGGGTCCTTTTCACGGTTGTCCTGTGTGCTCATTGCTCGTCACTCTCGGTTTTGTCACGCCGGGCCACGGGCTCCCGATGTGAATCATCGTCATCCAGAGGAATGTAGCGATACGTCTCGAACTTCTGGGCGCGCCGCCGATTGGAGAACAGGAAGATCACGACCCCAATAAAGGTGCCCATGAAGAGCAACAGGGCGACCATCTTGCTGTTGCCCATGTCCGTGATCCATTCCCACATTCCCATCATGCTTGCGCCCGCTCCTCCTTACCGAAACTCGGCAAAGTGTCCGTCGTCGTATTCGCTAAAGTCGACCATCGTCCCGAGGACCTGGAGATAGGCCACGAGCGCATCCATTTCGGTGATGGTCCCAGGGTTGCCGTCAAAGTTCTCGGTCTGAGCCTGCTGAACCAAGCTGTCCTCGGCGTTGCGGATGTCGAACATCCGGGCGTGCTCTTCACCGAACTTCTCGACGTTGGCCTCGTATTCCTCTTCGGTGAGCGAGTACGGCACACCGACTCGCTTCAGCGCGATCATCCGACGGTCGATATCGGAGTAATTCAGCGGGGTCTCCGCCAGCCAGGGATAACCCGGCATGATCGACTCTGGTACCAGCGACTGCGGATCAATCATGTGCTGGACCTGCCACTCGTTGGAGTACTTGCCGCCAACTCGGGCCAAGTCCGGGCCGGTGCGCTTGGAGCCCCACTGGAACGGATGGTCGTACTGCGACTCGGCCGCCAGCGAGTAGTGGCCGTAGCGCAGCATCTCGTCACGGAACGGGCGCACCATCTGAGAGTGGCAGGCGTAGCAGCCCTCGCGGAGGAAGATGTCGCGCCCCCGCTGCTCCAACGGGGTGTACGGACGCACACCGTCCACTTCCTCGATCGTGTCGTCGATGTAGAACAACGGCACGATCTCGACCAGGCCGCCGACGCTGATCACCGCAAGGGTGAGGATGATCAGCAGGCCGGCATTGGTTTCAACGCTTTCATGCTTCATGGGTCTAGTCTCTCCCTAATCAGGCCGTGCGGGCTTCGGCGGACGCAGCCTGGGCCTCGCGGGCCTCGGCCTTGATGCCCGAGCGAACGGTCATCGCGATGTTGAACGCCATGATCAGCATGCCGGCGAGGAAGAACCCGCCACCGATGGCGCGCACCACGTACGGCTTGTGCAGGAACACCACCGACTCGGTAAAGGTGTAGGCGAGGTTCCCGTACTGGTCGAAGGCACGCAGCATCAGGCCCTGACCAATACCGGCCACCCACATCGCAGTGATGTACAGCACGATCCCGATGGTCGCCAGGAAGAAGTGCACGTACACCAGCTTCAGGCTGTACAGGTTCACGTTCCAAAGCCGCGGCATCAGGTGGTACAGGGAGCCGAAGGTGATCATCGCCACCCAGCCCAGGGCACCGGAATGCACGTGGCCCACGGTCCAGTCGGTGTAGTGGGACAGCGCGTTCACGCTCTTCAGCGACATCATCGGGCCTTCGAAGGTCGACATGCCGTAGAACGCCAGCGCAGTGATCAGGAACAGCATGATCGGGTCGGTGCGCAGTTTGTCCCAGGCACCCGACAGGGTCATGATCCCGTTGATCATCCCGCCCCAGGAGGGCAGCAGCAGCAGGATGGAGAAGGTCGCCGCCAAGGTGGAGACCCAGTCCGGCAGGGCCGTCCAGTGCAGGTGGTGCGCGCCCACCCACATGTACAGGAAGACCAGCGCCCAGAAGTGGATAATGGACAGCTTGTACGAGTAGATCGGACGTCCGGCCTGCTTCGGCACGAAGTAGTACATCATCCCGAGGAAGGCCGCGGTGAGGAAGAAGCCTACCGCGTTATGGCCGTACCACCACTGGCGCATAGCGTCCTGCACCCCGGAGAAGATGGGGTAGGACTGCGTGTGGAAGAGGCCGACCGGCACCTCGATGTTATTGAAGATGTGCAGCAACGCAGTCGCCAGGATGAACGACATAAAGAACCAGTTCGCCACGTAGATATGCGGCTGGTTCCGGCGCAGCAGGGTCATCAGGAAGACCATGAAATAGGCCACCCAGACCACCAGGATGATCAGGTCGATCTGCCAGTTGAATTCGGCGTACTCACGACCCTGGGTGATCCCCATCGTGTAGCTGATCACGCCGAGGACCAGCGCCAGGTTCCACCCGTAGAAGGTGAAGCTCGCCATGGAGTCACTCCACAGGCGAGTCTGACAGGTCCGCTGAACCACGTAATACGAGGTGGCGAACAGCGCGTTACCCCCGAACCCGAAGATCACGGCCGTGGTATGGACCGGACGGAACCGCCCGAAGGTGATCTGCGCGATATCGAAATTCAGGAACGGGAACGCCAGTTGCGAGGCGATCCAGACGCCGGCGGCCATCCCGAACACGCCCCAGAGGACGGCGGCAATGGCAAACCGCTTGATAATCGCGTAGTTGTACTGCTCGGAAGTCGCGACTGACGCTGCGGGTGCGGCACCCGCCGTAGTGGCTGCTTGTGACATGACTTTTCCACCTTGCTGCGGGGAACACGGATGTCCCGATGGTTCGGGGGCGTGAACTCTACCCCATTCCGGGCCCACAAAAAACCAATACCGCCTGTGTCACTCGGATATTGAGTGCGATTGGCGGAACTTTTGACCGCATCGATAATACATCGGTCATACACGTCCAGGCGAGAGGGCGCCGGGCCAGATTCGTTGATCTGGATCAACGAATCGGCTGGACCGGGATCACCCGCCCCGTCGGGCGCGATGGCGGCGGGGCATCCGGCACCCAGGCATGGCCGTAGACCACCTCCCAGGTTGCCGGAAGGCGACCCTCCACGCCGAAGTCGCGCGCGTAGGCCTCGGCCACCGCCACCAGGCGGCGCGGACCGAACAGCCCCGGCGATCGGCCCGACAGGGCATTGCGCACCCCAACCCCGCGCAGGTCACGAATCAACCCGGTCAGATCCGGATAGGTCAGGGTCAGGGCCTCCTGGTCCATCACCGGATCGGCAAACCCGGCGCGCACCAGGGCATCGCCAATGTCGTGCATATCCATGAAGGCGTTCACATGCGTCCCCGCTCCACCGTCCACCGCCGCGAAGGCGGCCCGCAGCTCACGCAGGGTGTCGGGGCCGAAGGTGGTGAACATCCACAGCCCGCCCGGGCGCAGGATACGCCGCACCTCCATGAACGCCTGATCCAGGCTGGCGCACCACTGCAGGGCGGAACTGGAAACCGCCAGGTCGAAGGATTGCTCCGCCAGCGGCAGCGCCTCGAGATCGCCGCAGACCACCTGCGGCCGGCGCAGCCAGCGCCCGCGGCGGCGCGCCCGCGCGACCATCTCCGGGGCGAAATCGACCCCGGCCAGGCGGGCTTTGCGGTAGCGGCGGCTCAAGTGGTCCAGGGCCTCGCCGATGCCGCAGCCGAGATCCACGACCTGCTCCGGCTGCATGCGAACCCAGTCCAGCCGCCCCAGCATTCGCTCCTGCACCTCGCGCTGCAGGACTGCGTGCTCCTCGTAGGTGGAAGCCGCCCGCGCGAAGGCCTCGCGGACCCGCGCCTTGTCGAGATCGAAACTGTCGGGTCGGCTCATGCGGATTTCCCTGCGCTGCACTGATTCAAGAACTCGACGACCAAACCGGCCAAGGATAGCGGGCGCGCGAACCACTCCGCGTGGCCGCCCACGCCGCGGACGATCCGACTGGCGGGTCGCAGCCCGTGCAGATCGTCCGCCACGGCGGCCGGCACCAGCGCATCGCCGGCCTCCAGCCAGGCCGCCGCCGGCACCTCCAGGCCCGCCCAGACGGACCGAAGATCCGCCGCCTCCAGTAGCGCGAGGCCGGCCTCCAGGCCCTCGGGCGAGGCTGGAGCGACCTGTAACTGCAACACCAGCCGGCGGGCGAGCGAAGCGGCATCCTGGCTGCCACGTGCACAGAGCATCGCCAGGCGGCGCTCCAGCCGCCGGCGACCACCCCCGAGGGCTGCACGAAAATCTTCCAGCTCGGCCGGGGGCAGGGCCGCCGGCCAGTCGTCGGCCTTCGCAAAGCGCGGCGAGGCCCCGATCAGCAGCAGCCCCTGGGGCCCCGACCACTGGCGCGCGGCGGCCAGCGCGACCAGGCCGCCCAGGGACCAGCCCGCCCACACCGGACACTCGACATCCGCTGGCAGCGAAGCGATCAACGCCGCCGCGGTGCGCTCGGCATCCGCCAGCGTCTCGCCATCGCCGGCGGCCCCGTGCCCGGGCAGGTCCGGCGCCAGCACCCGTGTCGCGCCCGGGAGCGCGGCCCGCAGCGGCGCCCACACCGCGCCGGAGAAGCCCCAGCCATGCAGGAGCACCAGCGTCGGAGCACCGCCCTGCGATTGCGCGGCAGGCACGTCAGCGCCCTGAACGGCGGCCACCGGCTTGCGTATCATGTGCGGTCGAATCCTCTCGCCAATCCGCGCAGGCAGGCTGACCGCTCATGGGCATCACAATCGGCATCATCATCGCGTATCTACTGGGATCGCTTTCCACGGCCATTCTGGTCAGCAAGCTGCTGCGCCTGCCGGACCCGCGCACCACCGGCTCGAAGAACCCCGGCGCCACCAATGTACTGCGCTCGGGCGGCAAGACGGCGGCCATCATCACGCTCATCGGGGATGTCGGCAAGGGCTGGCTGCCGGTGTTCGTCGCCCTGCAACTGGACCTGTTCCCCGGCTGGGCGATCGGCCTGATCGGCCTGGCCGCCTTCCTCGGGCACGTGTTCCCGGTGTTCTACCGCTTCCAGGGCGGCAAGGGCGTAGCCACCGCACTGGGCGTGATGCTCGCCATCAGCCCGCTGGTCGGCGGCCTGGTACTGCTCACCTGGCTGGTCGTTGCCGCCATCTGGCGCTATTCGTCGCTGGCTGCCCTGGTCGCCGCCGGCATGGCCCCGGTGTACATGGTCCTGCTGGGCATGGACCACTGGATCAGTGCCGCCGTGGCCCTGATGAGCGTGATCCTGTTCATCCGTCACGACAGCAACATCCGCCGCCTGATGCGCGGGGAGGAATCGCGGATCGGCCAGAAGGACAAGGCCCCGGCGGCGCCAAAGGAATAACCCTTCGGCCTGCGGACGGGTTTACAGCCCCATCCGCAGCCCCCTTCATGCCACCGCGGGCGGCGCCAGCTCCGCCAGCGGCCAGTGCGCCCGCGCCGCCACCACCGGCGCCCCGGTTTCCGTAACCTGGCCGGCCTGCAGTCGCCGCAGCCCGGCCAGCGCGATCATCGCCCCGTTGTCGGTGCAGAATTCGGGCCGCGGGAAATACACTGGCACCCCCTGACGCTGCGCCATGGCCTTGAGCCCGGCGCGCAATGTCGTGTTGGCCGCCACGCCACCGGCGACCACCAGCGCCGGGGCCTCGGTTTGCTCCAGGCCGCGCCGGGTCTTCTCCACCAGGGTGTCGGTCACCGCTTCCTCGAAGGCGCGGGCGACATCCTCCGGCCGGTAGACCTGTTTCTTCAATGCGGTCAGCACCGCGGTCTTCAGACCGGAGAAGCTCATGTCCAGCCCCGGGCGGTCGAGCATCGGGCGCGGCAGGCGCAGGGCGTCCGAGCGCCCCTGCTCGGCCAGACGCGCGAGCGCCGGCCCACCCGGATAGCCCAGCCCCAGCAGCTTGGCGGTCTTGTCGAAGGCCTCGCCCGCGGCATCGTCGATGCTCTCGCCGATCAGGTCGTAGTCGCCCAGGGCACGCGCATGAATCAACTGGGTATGCCCGCCGGAGACCTGCAGCACCAGGAACGGGAAATCGAGCCCGGTATCCTCCAGAAACGGCGCCAGCAGGTGGCCCTCCAGGTGATGCACGGCCAGCGCCGGGATGCCCCAGCCCCAGGCCAGGGAGCGCGCTACCGAGGCCCCGGTCAGGAGCGCCCCCAGCAACCCCGGCCCACCGGTGTAGACCACCGCATCCAGGTCGTGGCCGTCCACGCCCGCCTCGTCCAGCACCGCGCGTACCAGCGGCAGCAACCGCTGGATATGATCGCGCGAGGCCAGCTCCGGCACCACGCCGCCGTAGACGGCGTGCAGGTCGGTCTGGCTGTACAGCCGGTGCGCAAGCAGGCCCCGGTCCGCGTCGATCAGCGCCACGCCCGTCTCGTCGCAGGAAGTCTCGATGCCCAGTACGATCATGGCGCAAGCATGCCGGGTTTCACGGGCCGCACCAAGCAGCCCCTGTGCGTCCGCGCCATTGCGTTGGGGCAAGCGCTCACAGTCGCCCCCGGCGATCCGGGATCCCGTCCAGCGGCAAATGTGCACAATCGCGACCCAGGGCCATCACCTGAAAACGCTCGCCCATCTCCCCGGGCAGCGTCAGCATGCGCACGGCCTGAGCGGCCTGCATGGTCACACGGGCATCCTCGCCGCTGCCGACGCGGGCCTCGAAACGCCCTGGCAGCCCCGCCCCCAGCAGGAATTCGCCCTGTGCGGCATAGGCCAGCACGTCGAGACCCGCGGCGTCCGCCGCCTCTGCAACCCCGGTGAAATCCACGCTCGCGGTCAGATCCATCAGGCCCGGATAAGCCAGCGGGTCCTGGATCATCTGCTGGCGGTAATACCCCACCAGCGTACCCTGGTGACGCTCCGGGGCGTAGTAGGCGCTGCGCGGAAAGCCATAGTCCACGATCACGGCGACCCCCTGCTCCAGGAAGTCGGCCAACGCGGTCACCCACGCGGCCTGGGCCGGGCGCCATTCGGAGAGGTAGCCCTCGGGCCACGGGCCATGCTCGGCCTGGAGCCGCGCCACCGGCTCGGCGAGGCCGGGCGGGGCCAGGCGCTCGGCCAGGCTCAGGGTGCCGGCGGCATCGGTCGTGATCCCGACCTGCCAGACCCGGCCTTCACGCCAGCGGAAGAGCTCCACCGGCAGGGCATCCAGCACCTCGTTGGCCAGTACCACACCGCGCAACGGGGTCTCGGGCAGGGCATCCAGCCACGCCACCCGGGCGTACTCCGCGGGTTCAAGCGCAGCCTCCAGGTGGGCCTGCTGCCGCGCCCGAAGGTCCGGACTGACCTCGACGATCCAGTAGCGCTCCCACGCCACCCCGAGTTCGCGCAGCGTGGTGATCACATCCCCCGCGAGCCGCCCGCTGCCGGCGCCGAATTCGAGCAGTGTGCCGGTCCCGTTCAGATCGTCCCGCAACACCGGGGCCAGCCAGGTCGCCAGGGTCTCGCCGAACAGGGGCGACAGCTCCGGCGCGGTGACGAAATCGCCCCCCTCGCCCAGCTTGTGCGCCCCGTTCACGTAATAGCCAAGCCCCGGCGCATACAGCGCGGCCTGCATGTAATCGACGAACGGAAGGAACCCCTCGCCGGCGACGACACTCTGTTGCAGGGAGGCGTGCAGACGCCGGGCGATATCGGCGGCCACCGGATCGGCCGGGGCGTTTGTGCTAGGTTTCGGCGGCATCATGACGACGAATGGTACCAACCCGGGGGCAGGCGTGGCGCAGGTACAACCCGACAGCATGGACACGACGTCCGGGGAGGCACGGGTGGTGCTGGTCACCGGGGCCGCGCGGCGGGTCGGCGCAACCATCGCGCGCGGGTTGCACGCCGCCGGGTTGCGGGTACTGATCCACTACCGCGGCTCGCGCACGGATGCCGAAGACCTCGTCGCCGAACTGAACGCGGAGCGCCCGGACAGCGCCCGCGCCCTGCAGGCCGACCTCCTCGACCTGGAGGCCATCGAACGCCTGGCGCGCGAGGCCGAGGCGGCCTGGGGCCGCCTGGATTTCCTGGTCAACAACGCCTCGACCTTCTACGCCACCGCCGTGGGCGAGATCACCCCACAGAGCTGGGACGACCTGATCGGGTCCAACCTGAAGGCCCCGACTTTCCTCACCCAGGCCTGCAATCCGGCGTTGCAGCGTCAGCAGGGCGCGGTCGTCAATATCGTCGACATCCATGCGCTGCGCCCGCTAAAGGGCTACCCGGTGTACTCGGCGGCCAAGGCCGGGCTGTGGGCCCTGACCCAGGCCTACGCCCGCGAGCTGGGGCCGGACGTGCGGGTCAACGGCGTTGCCCCCGGCGCGATCCTCGCCCCCGAGGAGGCCGAAAACACGGGCACCCACGAGGCAATGATTGAACGCACCGCACTCAAGCGCGAGGGCACCCCGGAGGACATCGCGCGTACCGTGCGCTTCCTGCTGCTGGACGCGCCCTACATCACCGGCCAGGTGATCCCGGTGGACGGCGGCCGGTCGGCATCGCAGTAGCCGCGCCCCCGTCCCGCCGCGCTACACTGGTCCCAACCGAGCATTTGCGCCAGGAGACTGCAGCATGATCGATTCCAAACGCTTCGACGACCTCGCCCGCCGCATCACCGAAAGCCTGCCGGAGTCGGTACGCCACATGCAGGAGGACGTGCAGCGCCAGGTCCGCTCGTCGCTGCAAAGCGGCTTCGAACGCATGGACCTGGTGACGCGCGAGGACTTCGACATCCAGGTGGCCCTGCTGGAACGGACCCGCGAACGCCTGGCGGAGCTGGAGGCGCGCGTCGCCGCGCTGGAAAGCCGCCCGAGCGACGAGACCGGGCAGTAACCACCACCTGAATCCACCCGCCGGGCACGGATGCCGGGCGGCAGAACGGAGGGGCACGGATGCCCGTCACCATCGCCTACGCCCGCGCCATCGACGGCATTCACGCCCCGCTGGTCACCATCGAGACCCACCTGGCCAACGGGCTACCCGCCTTCCAGATCGTCGGCCTGCCCGAGGCCGCGGTGCGCGAGAGCCGCGACCGCGTTCGGGCGGCGATCCAGACCAGCGGGTTCGAGTTCCCACGGCGCCGCATCACCGTCAACCTGGCCCCCGCCGACCTGCCCAAGGACGGCGGCCGCTTCGACCTCGGCATTGCGCTGGGCATCCTGGCCGCCAGCCAGCAGATCCCGGCCACGGCCCTGGCCCGGCACGAGTTCCTCGGCGAGCTGGGGCTGGACGGCACCTTGCGCCCGGTGGGTGGCACCCTGGCTGCCGGACTTGCGGCAGCCGACGCCGAGCGGGCGCTGGTGGTGAACCCGGAGGATGGGGCGGAGGCGGCCCTCGCCAGCCGCGCCCGGGTCCTCACCGGCTCGCACCTGAGCGCCGTCTGCGCCGCGCTGGCGGGGCGCGAGGCCCTGGTGCCGGCACAACCGCCCGAGCCGTCCGCACCCGCGCACCCCGACCTCGCCGACGTGCGCGGCCAGCACCAGGCGCGGCGGGCCCTGGAGATCGCCGCCGCCGGCGGGCATCACCTGCTGATGGTCGGCCCACCCGGGAGCGGCAAATCCATGCTGGCCGCGCGCATCCCCGGCATCCTGCCGCCAATGGACGAGGCCGAAGCCCTGGAGACCGCGGCCATCCACAGCCTGCGCGGCAGTTCGCACCTGCGCCAGGACTGGCGGGCGCGTCCGTTTCGGTCCCCGCACCACACCGCCTCGGGCGTCGCGCTGGTCGGTGGCGGCAGTACACCACGCCCCGGCGAGATCTCACTCGCGCACCAGGGCGTATTGTTCCTCGACGAACTCACCGAATTCAGCCGCTCGGTGCTCGACGTACTGCGCGAACCGCTGGAGAGTGGCGTCATCCACATCTCGCGCGCGGCCCGCCAGGCCGAGTTTCCGGCCCGCTTCCAGCTGGTCGGTGCGATGAACCCCTGCCCACAGGGCTTCGATTGCGACCTCGCCGAACGCTGCGAATGCACCCCGGAGCAGCGGGCCCGCCACCGCAAGCGCCTTTCCGCACCGTTACTCGACCGGATTGACCTGGCCATCGAGGTCCCGCGCATCCCACCCGGGGACCTGGCCGGATCGGCCGACGCATCCGAAGACTCGGCCTCCGTGGCGAAACGCGTCGCGCGGGCCCGCAAGGTGCAGCGCGAGCGCCAGAACGGACTGAACAGCGCACTCGATGGCTCAGCCCTGGACCGGTACGCCGTCCTCGGCACGGCTGACCGGGAGCTGCTGGACAAGGCTGCGGAACGCTTCCGCCTCTCCGCGCGGGCCTACCACCGCATCCTGCGGGTGGCGCGCTCCATTGCCGATCTCAACGACGCCAAGGCGATCGCGACCCAGCACCTGACCGAAGCTCTGAGCTATCGCGCCCT
This sequence comes from Thioalkalivibrio sp. AKL10, assembly GCF_000381845.1. Lineage (NCBI taxonomy): Bacteria > Pseudomonadati > Pseudomonadota > Gammaproteobacteria > Chromatiales > Ectothiorhodospiraceae > Thioalkalivibrio > Thioalkalivibrio sp. AKL10. Next base: position 926,616 of record NZ_KB907142.1, on the reverse strand, counting down.
GGACCACTGGCGCACGCAATAGGAGGCACCAAAAGAGAAACCCCGCCCAGGCGATACCTGGGCGGGGTTTTGTACTGCCGTTCCTACGGGGACGATCAGTCTTCGAAGGTCGCCACGTAGACGGCCAGGTCGGCGATGTCCTCGTCCGACAGGTTGGCCGCATTCGGCGTCATCAGCGCGGTCTGGTCGCCAACGGTCTCGCCGGCGCGGTAACGCACCAGCTTGTCGGCAATGTACTCGGCATCACGACCGGCCAGCTTCGGGAACACCGGGGTACCCTGACCCTGGGCACCGTGGCAGGCAACACAGGTGTTGTAACGCGACTGACCGCGCTCCGCATCACCATCTTCAACCGCGATGGCGGCAACCGCTTCGGCCTCTTCTTCGGCCGCCGCTTCGCCAGTCTCGGTAGTGGCGACCGGCTCTTCGCCCCCGGCAGCGTCTTCGGCGGCGGAATCGCCATTGCCGTTATCACTGCCTTCGTAGTCGTGATCGACCCCGGCCTCGTCCAGCATGTAGGCGACCACGTCGCGCATCTGCTCGTCGCTCAGGCTGGGATCGCCACCGCGCGCCGGCATGGCGCCGATGCCGTTGATCGAGTTGGCGAACAGGGTGTCCAGGCCCTTGTCGTTCAGGCGATTGCTCCACTCGTCGGTGTCGTCTTTGAGCGGGGCGCCGGAAACACCAGTGTCATGGCAGGCCGCGCAGACGTTCGAGTAGAGGTCGCCCGGGGTCAGGTCCGCGGCTTCCTCGGCGCTATCCACCTGGCCGGACACCACCTGACCGATCGGCGCGATGCGCTGGGCGACGCGCTCGTCACTCACGGTGTCGGGCTGGGACACCTGCATGCCGGCAAGCCAGCCGGCCAGGTGCGACACCAGGAAAAGGACCGTACCCAGCAAGGCCAGGGACGCAATAAACAGCAACACCTTGTTCCCGGTGTCCATCTTGATCGGTTGATTTCCCACTTCTCTCCCTCCGAGATCCCGGCCTTGAGCGGCCATGTGGTGTGCTATTCGAAAGCCCTCGCGCATCAAGCGCAAATCGGGCGCAGAGTATAGGGCATCATGCAAACCACGACCACAAACCGAGTGTGGCGGTCAAATATGGCTGGACGCGTCAAAGCTCGCGCCCGTATCATTGCAGATCTTGCGCCCGTAGCTCAGCTGGATAGAGTACTGCCCTCCGAAGGCAGGGGTCGCAGGTTCGAATCCTGCCGGGCGCGCCATCATGACGACGAAGAAGGGCCCATTGTATGGGCCCTTCTTCGTTATGCGGATGGATCCCGGGGCCGGACGCCCCTTCTCCAGCCGAGGCCCGCTGAACGGGACAACCGATCCGCCCCACCCGGACAATCCCCAGTCTCTGCACATCGCAGACGACCGCCTTGCCCTCGCACTGCCCGATCAGACAACAGGCCCCACGGCCGCAGCCGGCAGCTCGACCTGCTGACACTGGCTCATGATCTGCATGAGAACGATCACGCGCTCTTCTCCGGTACGGGCGAGAAACAAGGCCTCGCGCCCCTGGAACGGCCCATCCGTGATGGTGACCGGCTGCTGCGGGGCGAAGTCACTGTCACGGGTAAGATCGAGACAGCCGCTCTCGGGGTCCAGGCGCAGGCGGATCCCCTCGATGACCGGCTCGGGAACCGGCACCGGGCTGGAGCCAAAGCGCACCAAACCAAGCACGCCGCGCGTAGAGCGAATTGGGGCCCAGTTTTCTGCGACCTCGCAAAGCTGTGCGAAGAGGTAGCGCGGAAACAGGGACTCGGTGACGGCGGTGCGACGCCCCCCGCGGCGAATGGGCCGGCGGATCAGCGGCCGGAACGTGCGATACCCCTGGCGGTCGAGATTCGCCTCGGCGCGGGCTTCTTCCCGGGGTTTGCATTGAATGGTGTACCAGTGTTTCAAAGGGACCTCGTCGCAGCAGTGCACCGGCAATGGCGCACCACCCATAGCATCAGCTCGCTCTAATGATAGGCCGACTGGCAGCAAACGTGCGTAGTTGCATCACGAAACTGGATGCACAGGGTTGCCGGGGCGATCGGCTACTGCCTTGATCTGGATCAAATTCGACAGCCCGGGGCAGCGCTAGCTTCAGAGGTGCAACGAGACCTCAGGAGAACCCTCATGCTGACCGAAATCATGTTCCAGTCGCCCATCGGCATTCTGACCATCATCACCCTGCTGGGGATCGTGGCCTTCTTTGGCTACGTGGGCTATTACATCATCCACGGCATGCGCCAGGACAAGCAGCGCGAGTAAGACATCCGCGCCCGCCGGCCAGCGGCCACGACGGCCGCCCATGAAAACGCCCGCGCAAGGCGGGCGTTCGATGTGCCACTTCAGCCAGCGGGGCTCAGGTGTGCTGGTCCCCGTGGTACAAGCGCACGACGTGCCGGGCCTCGGCGAAGAACAACCAGCGCTCCATGACCACACCCACCAGGGCCGCGACCAGGCCGAGCCAGGCCACGATGGCCGGCACACCGGACAGGATCGCGGCGAACACCAGGATCGGGGTGCCGAACGCGAGCAGGAACACACCCATCTTCAGGGTATCGGTGGTGTTCTTGCCTGCATCGTAGCCAAACTCGTCGGTCAGGAAGGTACCGGCGGTGTGCCCGGTATCCAGCAAGCGCACGGTCGCGCGGTTGAAGGTGGTGGCGGTGTTGATGGTCGGGCCGGTCACGCGGGAGATCCAGAAGTAGTAGATCCCCTTGAGGACGCCGGCGATCAGCAGCAGCACGATGGCCACGCCCGCATGCATCGCGGTGGCGTTGCCGAACACACTGGCAATGGCGGCGAAGGCGACGGCGCCGGTGGCCACACCCAGAAGGATGTAGTTGGCCGGGGTCAGCGCGGTGTTCCACTGGCGGATGGTCTTCAGGCAGCCGTAGATCATCCCGGTGGAGAACAGCGTGACCACCGCCAGCACGGCGGCGATGGCGCCAGCCACTGCGGCCAACGGACCGACTTCGTGGCCCTGCAGCAGCACGCCGAGGCCATAGATCGCGGCGAACGGGTAGAACAGAACGGCAAATACCGCCTCGCGCGAGAGCCAGGAGGTCTTGAAGCGCATGAAGGAACGCCAGGCGTTCTTCTTGTTCGCCAGGTGGCCGGTGGACAGCATGAGCCCGACGGTGATCATGCCCAGGGCCGCAACCCCGTGCGCGATCAGCTCGCCATGGCTCATGACCGGACCGATGCCCGCGAGATGGAAGGCCACCAGCAACAGGAACAGGCCGTAGCCCGCACCGGAGATGACAGTAAACAGAATGACGGAAAACGCCGGATGCATGGTTTTCTCTCCCCGATCGGGCGCGCTTAGCGCGCTACCATCTTGTTGACCCAGTCCTTCACCGAGGTGATCAGCGTGTTGGCACGCACGTCGTCGGTGGGGATGGAACGGGTGATCCGCGGCGGCAGATAGGTGTTGACCGGCTTGTAGCCAAGCTCGGGCATCTGCTTCACGCCGCCACGCTCGCGGACCAGGCGGCTCACCTCGGAGGCGTCGTCATCGAAGTCGCCGAAGAAACGCGCGTGCGCCGGGCAGGTGATGACGCAGGCGGGCTGACGCTCTTCCGGCGGCAGCTGCTCGTCGTAGATGCGGTCCACGCAAAGCGTGCACTTCTTCATCACGCCGTCTTCGCGGTCGAGCTCGCGAGCGCCGTACGGGCAGGCCCAGGCGCAGTAGTTGCAGCCCATGCACTTGTCCTGATCGACCAGCACGATGCCGTCTTCCGGGCGCTTGTAGGAGGCGCCGGTCGGGCAGACATTCACGCAGTCGGCATGCTCGCAGTGCATGCAGGACATCGGGATGTTGACGGTCTTGTTGTTGGGGTAGTCCCCGACCTCGTAGTGGCGGATGCGGTTGAACCACACGCCGCTCGGGTCCTCGCCGTAGGGGCGATAGTCGGTCAGCGGACCCGTGGTGCCGCTGGTGTTCCACTGCTTGCAGGCCACCGCGCAGGCATGGCAGCCCACGCAGGTGTCCATGTCGATTACGAGTCCAAGTCGCATGGTTGGTACTCCCTCAAATCGTTCGTGCGGGCAAGCCCCGCGATGGCCTTGAGGCCGTCGCGGAACCGGGCCGGATCAGTTTTTCTCGTCGTCCAGCGAACCGCGCGTGAGCACGTCGCGGATGTCGCGGTTCAGGTGCACGGGCTTGTGCGCGTGGTAGCGCAGCTGGTCCGGCGATTCGGACATGCCCGGCGTGGCCTTCACCTCGTCGAACTGCGGCCAGGCGCTCTGCTCGTCGGGACCGGCCGGGGTGATCTTGACCTTGAGGTCGTACCACGCGGCCTGCCCGGTGACCGGGTCGGAGTTGGTGATGTTGTCGATCGGGTCGCCCTTCTTCGGGAGCAGCTCGCTGATCAGGTGATTCATCAGGAAGCCCTTCTGCGACTCGTTCGCCTCCGGCTTCAGGCCCCAGGCGCCCTTCTGCTTGCCGATGGCGTTCCAGGTCCAGACGGTGCTGGGCTCGCAGCCCTCGATCAGCTTGACCTGCACGCGGATCTTGCCGTTGTGCGACTCCAGCCACACCCAGGACAGATCCTCGATGCCCATGGACTCCGCCTTCTGACGGTTCATGTACAGGTAGTTCTGAGCGCAGATCTGGCGCAGCCAGGCGTTCTGCGAATCCCAGGAGTGGTACATGAACATCGGGCGCTGGTTGACCGCGTAGAACGGGTACTCGTCCTCGTCGATCCGGGTCTGCTCCAGCGGCTTGTGCCAGATGGGCAGCGGATCGAAGTACTGGGTCAGCCGGTCCTTGTGCTCCTGCTTGGTCGGTTGCGGGCCGTCGTACAGGCCCTGGCCGGCCAGCTTGAAGCGCTGCTGGGTCTCGGAGTAGATCTCGATCGTGATCGGATCGGTCTTGCCCACCCAGCCGGCGTGCTTGGCCAGCTCCAGGTAGTCCTTGTTGGCGTAGCGGTAGAACTGCTGGTTCGGCGCCAGGTGGTACAGGAAGAACCCCTGGTTCTCGATGTACGCCTCCCACTGCTTCGGGTTCGGCTCGCCGCGCAAGTGGCTCTGGCCGTCCTTGCCGCGATAGCCGGACAGGAAGCCGATGCCCGGCTCCTTCTCGAAGTTGACGATGAAGTCCTTGTAGTCCGAGAACTTGCGGCTGCCATCGTCCTTGGTGAACGCCGGGAACTTCAGGCGCCCGGCCAGCTCGACCATGACCTCCTGCCACGGCCGCACGTTGCGATCGGGCTCGAGGATCGGGTGACGGATGGAATCCGCCGCCGCGGCCGGCTCGGAGATCGGGCGGTCGAGCATGGAGATGGTGTCGTAGCGCTCCAGATAGGTGGTATCCGGCAGCACCAGGTCGGCGAAGCTGACCATCTCGGAATTGAACGCATCCGAGACCACCAGGAACGGGATCTTGTACTCGCCGTTCTCGTCCTTGGACCGCAGCATGTCCATCACTTCGGCGGTGTTCATCGTGGAGTTCCACGACATGTTCGCCATGAAGAAGATCAGGGTGTCGATCGGGTACGGGTCGGCGTTGACCGCATTGGTCACCACCATGTGCATCATGCCGTGGTTGGACACCGGCGCATCCCAGGAGAAGGCCTTGTCGATACGCAGCGGGTTGCCGTCGTCATCGATGACCAGATCCTCCGGCGCGGTCGGGAAACCGAGCGGCGGGCTCTTCAGCGGGGTGTTCGGGGCGCATTCCTTGGCCGGCTTGATGCCCGGCGGGATGTGCTTCGGATATGGCGGCTTGGCGAGGTGACCGCCGGGGCAGTCCACCGAGCCCAGCATGATCTGCAGCAGGTGGATCGCGCGGCAGGTCTGGAATCCATTGGAGTGCGCGGAGATGCCGCGCATCGCGTGCATGGACACCGGACGCCCGAACACCTTGTCGTGCTTGCGGCCCCAGGAGTCGGTCCACTCGATGTCGAGCTCGATGGTCTCCTTGAACGCGACGTGGGCCATCTCCAGCGCCAGGCGCTCGGTCTGCTCGGCCGGGATGCCGGTCACCGCGGCGGTATTCTCCGGGGAATACTCGTCCGCCAGGTAACGTTCGGCCAGCAGGGTCATCACGGTCTTGACCGGGCGGCCGTCCGGGGCGGTGTACTCACCGAACAGGGCCGGCTTGATGTCGACCTGGCTGCCGTCGACGAAGGCCTCCTGCTCCAGTTCCCAGACCTGCGGGTTGCCGGCCTCGTCACGCAGGATCAGGCCGTCGCCCTTCTGGCCCGGGGTCTGTACCACCAGCTGGGTGGCGTTGGTGTAGCGCACCAGGAAGTCCCAGTCGAACTGGTCGTTCTTCAGCAGCACGTGCAGCATCGACAGCGCGAACAGGCCGTCGGTGCCGGGCTTGATGCCCACCCACTCGTCGGCGATCGCCTGGTAGCCGGTGCGCACCGGGTTGATCGCGACGAACTTGCCGCCGCTGCGCTTGAGCTTTTCCAGCCCGATCTTGATCGGGTTGGAGGCATGGTCTTCCGCCACACCCCAGAGCATGTGGTACTTGGTGCGATCCCAGTCGGGGTCGCCGAATTCCCAGAAGGCGAAGCCCGTGGTGTACAGGCCGCCGGCGGCCATGTTCACCGAGCAGAAGCCACCGTGGGCCGCCCAGTTGTAGGTACCGAACTGGGTTGCCCACAGGCCGGTCAGGGCCTGCATCTGGTCACGGCCGGTGAAGAACGCCAGCTTGCGCGGGTCGGTCTCGCGGATCTTCTGCAGGCGCGCGGACAGGGTGTCCAGCGCCTCGTCCCAGGAGATCGGCTCGAACTCGCCGGCACCGCGCTCGGTGCCCGGCTTGCGGCGCATCGGCTGGTGCAGGCGCGCCGGGGACTGCTGCTTCATGATCCCCGCGTTGCCCTTGGCGCAGAGCACACCCTTGTTGATCGGGTGGTGCCGATTCCCCTGGATGTAGCGGACCTTGTTGTCCTGGACGGTAACCTTGATACCGCAACGACAGGCGCACATGTAGCAGGTGGTGTACTTGATCTCCTGCTCGCCGTGCTTTTCGAATTCGGGCAACGCGCTCATGGGGGCGACCTCGTGATCTCGGTTCAGTTATGCATCGCGCATTGTGGACGGAGCGGACACATTCTGCCAACGAGTCTTTTCTATTTGCGGATAAACCAGAGTTATCGGGTGAAGATTTTTTTTATTGTGACGCGAATCCACAGATGATTTGCACGTTCGGGTGGCAAAGGCCGCAAAATGATCTACGATGTGTACCACGGAACATATCGCCCCACTCGACGTCACAGGCCCGCCAATGGAACACGCCGACACCCCCACGGAAGGAAACGCCCTGATCGACGCCTTCGGTCGCCGCATCGAATACGTGCGCCTCTCGGTCACCGATCGCTGCGATCTGCGCTGTTTCTACTGCATGCCCAAGGGCTTTCGCGACTTCGAGGAGCCGGAACACTGGCTCAGCTTCGAGGAGATCGAGCGGGTGATGGGCGCCTTCGGTCGCCTCGGCACCCGTCGCGTGCGCCTGACCGGCGGCGAACCCCTGGTGCGCAAGAACCTCCCGGATCTGGCCGCGCGCCTGAATGCCCTGCCCGGCATCGACGATATCTCGCTGTCCACCAACGCCACGCGCATGGCGCGCCATGCGCAGGAGCTGAAGGATGCTGGCGTCGACCGGATCAACGTCAGCCTCGATTCGCTCAAGCCCGAGGTCTTCAAGGAGATCACCGGCGGCAAGCTGGAGAAGGTGCTGGACGGGCTGATGGCCTCCAAGGCCGCGGGCCTCGCCCCAATCAAGATCAACATGGTCGTGATGGGCGGGATCAACGAGCCGGAGGTCGAGGACATGGTCGACTTCTGCATCGAGCACGGCTTCACCCTGCGCTTCATCGAGACCATGCCGATGGGCGACACGGGCCGCCAGGCGAAAGAGGGCCATTACGTGAACCTGCAGGATGTGCGCGCCCGGCTGGAGCCGCGTTACAACCTGGTGCCCGGCGTGATGCCCGGGGGCGGCCCGGCGCGCTACATGCAGATCCCGGATACCGATGTGCGCATCGGCTTCATCACCCCGATCTCGCAGCACTTCTGCGATACCTGCAACCGCGTGCGCCTGTCGGTGGACGGCACCATCTACACCTGCCTCGGCAACGACCACAGCCTGAACCTGCGCCCCTACCTGCGCGAGGGCTGCACCGATTCGGAACTGGAGGACCTGGTGGTCCAGGCCATCAACCTGAAGCCGGAACGCCACGAATTCTCCGAGCGCCCGGAGAAAGTCCTGCGCTTCATGTCCATGACCGGGGGCTGACGCCCGACCAGCCGTCATCGCGAGAGCATGCCGCAGGAACGAGAAAGGCCCGCTGAAAGCGGGCCTTCTGCATGCCGGGAGGGCTGCGAGCCGCTTCAGTCGACGGCGCCTTCCGGCGGCAGCTTTTCCTTCATCGAGTCGGACAGCGGCACGTCGTGCACCACCAGCACCGGCAGGCGCGCATTGCGCACCAGCCACTCGGTGGCAGAACCGGAGAGCATGTTGGAGATCTGGCTGCGCCCACGGGTCCCCATCACGATCATGTCCGCACCCCACTCTTCGGCGTGGCGGGAAATTTCCTCGGGGGCGCTGCCCACGGCGATGGCGACGTCGTCGTCTGCCTCGGCCCACTCCTGCATCTGGGCACGCACCTTCTCCTCCGCAGCATTGCGCATGTCCTTCGCGTTCAGCGGCGACGAGCCCGCACCACTGAACGCACCGGCAGAGCTGGGACCGGCCACGTCCGACGGCTTCATCACATAGAGCAACCGCTTCTTCGCCCCCGGGCAGTGCTGGCGGGCAATCGCCAGGGCCGAGGCCGAAGCGGGCGAGAAGTCGATGGCGATGATGACGCGCTGCAGCATGGGGATCCCCTTTGTGATCGCATGAAACCGACCCGGCGTACGCGCCCGGGGTCATGAAAACTTCAGAACCGACTACATAGAGTGGTACAATTTCGCGCCTTTCCTGAGCGGTTCTCAGTCTGTACTGGCACCGAACCGCTTGCAACCGCGCCATCCACTGGTGGCAACCGGGCCCGGCTACTTCCCGGGGAAGCGCCGATCCAACCCTTCGCGTGGATCCGCGCCTCCCAAAGTCTCTGGTACCTGTTCGTTCACCCGTTGATCCCGACCCTGGTCGGCTTCGGCGCGCACCGGTATTGGGGAACGCAACGTGCAGCAGACCATACAAGACTTCCTGTCCCGCCAGCGCAAGGTCTGGTTCTTCAATGTCCGCGGCGACCTGATCGCCGGGATCGTGGTCGCGCTAGCTCTGATCCCCGAGGCCATTGCCTTCTCCATCATCGCCGGCGTGGACCCGAGCGTGGGCCTGTACGCCTCGTTCACCATGGCGGTGGTGATCGCCTTCGCCGGCGGGCGGCCCGGAATGATCTCGGCGGCAACCGGGGCGATGGCCCTGCTCACGGTCACGCTGGTGGCCGAGCACGGGCTGCAGTATCTGCTGGCGGCCACCATCCTGACCGGGCTCATCCAGCTCCTGTTCTCGTGGGCCAAGCTCGCGCGCTACATGATGTTCATACCGCGCACCGTGCTGGTCGGCTTCGTCAACGCGCTGGCGATCCTGATCTTTCTCTCCCAGGTGCCCTACCTGGTGGATGGCGACACCACCATGTGGGCGCTGGTCGCGGCCGGCCTGATCATCCTCTACGGCCTGCCGATGATCCCGGGCTACCCGAAGCTCCTGCCGCCACCGCTGGTCGCGATCATCGCGCTGACCGCCGTCGTCTACTACATGGGCATGCCCACGCTGGAAGTCGGTGACATGGGCGACCTGCCCTCCGGCCTGCCGGTGTTCCTGTTCCCGGACATCCCGTGGAACCTGGAGACCCTGCAGATCATCTTCCCGACCGCCTTCGCGCTGGCGATCGTTGGTCTGCTGGAGTCGCTGCTGACAGCCTCGATCCTCGATGACCTGACCGACACCCCCTCCGGCAAGAACCGCGAGGCCCAGGGCCAGGGCATCGCCAATATCGTCACCGGCTTCTTCGGCGGCATGGCCGGCTGCGCGATGATTGGCCAGTCGGTCATCAACATCAAGTCCGGAGGGCTCGGCCGTTTGTCCACGCTGGCGGCCGGCCTCTTCCTCCTGCTGTTCATCGTGTTCTTGGGCGACCTGGTCTCGATCATCCCGATGGCCGCGCTGGTCGCGGTGATGATCATGGTCTCCATCGCCACGTTCGACTGGGGCTCGCTGACCACGCTGCACAAGCTACCGCGCACCGATGCCGTGGTGCTGATCGTGACCGTCGCGGTCACCGTGATCACCCACGACCTGTCGATGGGCGTGTTCGCCGGCGTGCTGCTCGCCGCGATCTTCTTCGCGCGCAAGATGGTCAAGGCGGTGGAAGTGAAGAGTGACCTGTCGGAGGACGGCAAGACCCGTATCTACACCGTTCGCGGCCAGCTCTTCTTCGTCGCCGTGGACAAGTTCATCGACAGCTTCGACTACCGCGAAGGCATCCATAACGTCGAGATCGACCTGACCCGCGCCTCGCTGTGGGACAGCTCGGCCGTGGCCGCGATCGACAAGGTGGTCGGCAAGTTCCGCCGTAACGGCATGGAGGTCGACGTGAAGACCCCGCACGGCGAAAGCGGCGAACTCCACGACAAGCTCGCCCTGCACGACAAGGGCGCCGACCTGGGGCCGGGCGGGCACTAATCCCGCCGTTCGCCTTCGGCACCGTCATTGCGAGGAGCCGAAGGCGACGCGGCAACCTCCATCCGGAACCACCGGCTCCCGACTCGGTGCCAGCTTTGGGAGGTTGCCACGGCCCCTGCGGGGCCTCGCAATGACGGTGCCAGGGGCGGCGCCCGGGAGCCAGAGAAATTGGACCTCGTGCCCGAGCGTGGCAGGCTAGGCACATGATGAATCTGCGCCGGCCGGCACCCCCGACCGATCCCAGGGCCGAACGCGAGCGCATTCGGCGCGCCCTGATGTGGCCCATGCTCGGGGCCGGCATCCTGATCGCGATCCATGCGCTGCAGGAGCTGACCGGCGGTGACTGGTCACGCCTGGGCATCCTCCCGCGCGACGCGGTCGGGGTGCTGGGCATCATCACCTCGCCGCTGATCCACGGCTCCTGGGGCCACCTGCTGGCCAATGTCCCGACCCTCTGGGTGCTGGGCATGCTGACCCTCTACGGCTTTCCCCAGGCCACGCGCACGGCGGTGCCGCTGATCTGGCTGATGGGTGGACTGGGCGTGTGGCTGTTTGCCCGCGAGGGGCTGCACATCGGGGCGTCCGGCCTTACCCACGGTCTGATGTTCTTCGCGGTCGTGATCGGGATTCGCCGCCGCGATGCGCTGTCCATCGCGCTCGCCATCATCATCCTGTTCCTTTACGGAAGCATGCTGTGGGGCGTGTTCCCCAGTGGTCCCAAGGTGTCCTTCGAGGCACACCTGTTCGGCGCGGTGGTGGGCGCGGTCTGTGGCGGGTTCCTGTACCGGCGTGACCCGTTACCCCCGGCGCGCCGATCCTCCTGGGAGGACGACGACGAGACCGACCCGGAGACCCTGCGCAAGATCGAGCAGGGGCGGTTGGACGAGATCGAGCCAAGACAGCCGCCGGAGGAACCGGGGCGACGTGATTAGTCGGACACGTGTGTTGATGCGGTTCGCTACGCTCAGCGCATCCTACGATGATGCTTCCGGACCCGCAGATCGTAGGGTGCCGTGAGCGCAGCGAACCGCACCGCCCCCCTCTCACTGTCCGAAATACATCCGCACCCCCGCCATCAAGGTCAGACCCGGCGCTGGCTCGTAGTAGCGGCCGCCCGCCGCATTGATCCGGATGTTGTCGACATTGTCCGCATCCAGCAGGTTGTTGGCGGCGACGAAGGCCTCGGCGCGGGTACCTCCCTGCTGCCAGAACCGGCCGGCGCGCAGGTTCAGCGTCGTCTGCGGCCCCACCTTCTCCGTGTTCGCGTTATCCGCGTAACGCGACCCCACATGCAGCGCGTCCACGGTCACGAACCAGGGGCCGTCGCGCCAGTCGGCCTCGACGAACAACTGCTCGCGCGGCAGCCCCGGCATCCGGTTGCCGTCATGGCGAACACCCTCGGCATCCTCGAACTCGCGAAAACGGAAACGATTGAGGCTTGCAGCGGCGCTCAGGGTCCACTGTGGGTTCAACCGCCAGTCTGCGCTTAGCTCAACGCCATCGCGGGCCGTGCGCCCGGCGTTGGTATAGAACGTCCGGTCGCCCTGACCTTCAAGCTGGTACGGCGACAGCTCGTCGCGCACCCGGGTAGCGTAGACCGAGGCCTCCCAGGAGAGCTGCGGATTCTCGCGCCGGATACCGACCTCGATACTGCGCGCCCGTTGTGGGTCGACCTCGGGATTAAAGCCGCCTCCGCCCTCCGGATTGGCAAACTCGGTGAAGGTCGGGGTCTCGAAGTTGGTCGCCACATTCACGTAGGCGCGATACTCGGGCCGGAAGTGCCAGATCAGCCCGGCCATGCCGCTGGTCTCGTCAAAGGTCCGCCGGCCTGATCGGTCCGTGACGTCATTACCGTCGTCAAACCGCTCGACGAAGTGATCGTCGATGGACATGCGAATACGGTCGTGACGGGCGCCGGCCACCAGGTTCCAGTCCGACCCGAGTGCGGTATCGGTCTGGACAAATACCCCGCGAGAGCGCGCCTGTTCACGCTGATCCAACGTCAGGTCGCCGATCGAAGGCGTGCCACCCGGGCAGTTCGCGGCTCCCTGAATGTCGGTACAGCGCCGGGTCCGGTCGTCGCGCTGCTCCTCCAGATCAACACCGGTCAGCACGCGGGTCGGCCCGATATCGCGCTCGTACTGGGCATTGATCCCATAGAAATCGCGTTCGTAGGCCACCCGGGAATCCCCGGGGAAGGGGAGCTGCTGCGCATAATCGCGCTGGGTCCAGAATCCGCCCAGGCGCAGCTCGCCCCCGGCCAGCGGCTGCTCCCATTGCAGGCCGGTGGTCAGCTGTTCGGCGGACTGGGTACTGTCCAGCGCCGTGGCCAGCGGGGCCGCGGCACGCCGGTCCTCGCGCATCTCCTCGCGGGTCAGGCCGCCGGGGTCATCGGTGCGCGGCGCATCGAGGTAGCGCAGGTGAAAGTTGAGGGTGCCGGCTTCCAGTTCCGAGGCGGTGTGCAGGCGCAGATAGCGCTTCTCGGCGGTGGACTGTTCGCGGTAGCCGTCGATGGCGAAATCATGTGCGGTCAGGGAATAGCGGTGGGTGCCGTGGTCCTGCTCCGCCACCGCCTCGGCGCGACGATAGCCGTAGCTGCCCAGCAGCACCCCGCTGCCGAAGCCGCGCGGATCCCGCCCATCGCGGGTGCGCGCAGCGATCACACCGCCGGAGGCATTGCCGTACAACGCCGCGCTGGGCCCGCGCAGCACTTCAATGTCGCGCAGATTCAGCAGATCGATGGCATCCACCTGCGACTGCCCGTCCGGCGTGGTCTCGGGGATCCCGTCCTGGAGGATGCGCAGTCCACGCACCCCGAACGGGGCGCGTGAACCGAACCCGCGGATCGAGATTCGCGCATCCTGGGCAAAGTTGTAGCGGTTCTGCGCGAACAACCCCGGCACACGGTTGAGCGCCTCGTCCAGCTGCAGGCCCTGGCGCCCCTCGGTGGCCTGGCGCTCGTCGACCCGGCTGACCGCCGCCGGCAGATCCGCCAGCGGGGTCGCCAGGCGCGGCGCCGTCACCGTGATCTCGACCGGATCGAGCACCGGCGGCGCCTCATCCTCCGCCCATGCCGGGGCGAGCCCCAAGCCTGCCAGGGGAAGCACCAGGACGGCCCCGCTGAATGCGCCACGGGCATCCCGGCCACTCGCACTGAGCAACCGCTTCGGCACGCTGCCGTTACTCCCGGAGAATCAGCCGTTCGGTCAGGAGCTCGCCATGGCCGAGGAAGGCGTCATACAACGCGCGGCTGCGCTCCGCCAGAGGAGAACCCTCTTCCCAGGCGCCGGGCCGATCGAACGCTTCCCCGATGCGGTAGCCATTGCCAACGGCCTGCACGAAGGCCGCGACCGACCGTGTGGTCACCCGGGGGTCGATGACGCGCCCATCGGCGTAACTGAGGGCCGCGGGGATCGTCCCGTCCTCCAGCTGGTAGTCCAGCGCACCCAACAACAACCGGTCGATCGCACGTCCCACCTGGCCTTCCAGCTCCGGGGTGCGCTCGCCGATCAGGCCCGCGGTGCCCTCACGCTCGCGCAGTAGCGAGAAGCCGCCAGTCAGCTGATGCACGAAACGCCACTGCGCCGCGGTATCCACGTAATCGGCGGCTGCTCGGGCATTGCCGTCCTCGAATTTCAGCCGGGCCGGAAGGCCCCAGTCGCGCATCGGGCCATGGCCCGCCATTACCGCACCGGCAATGGCTGCGGCGCGATCCGCCAGGGTCGCGGCGCGTTCGGCATCCGCCGAGTCACCGTACAGGTACAGCATCTCGTAGAGCGCCTTGTGGCCGCGCAACATCGCTCCGATCTGGTCCAGCGACCACTCCGCGCCCTGGTCAAGCTGATAGATGCCGGCCTCCGCGTCCCATGCCGCCTCCGCAGCCTCGGCCATGGCCCGGGCGACCTCCACCAGATCCTCGCGCGAGTGGCCCAGCCAGCCCTCCAGCGCGGCACGCTCCATCTTACCCATATCCTCTGCGCCACCCGGTTTGTCCTGGCGCACCCAGGCGTACGTCGCGGCATGCAGCGCGTCCAGCCCGTAGGCGAAGCCGTCGGCTTCGGAATCATTCGCCGCATGCATGACCCCGTCGGCGTGGCGCTCGTTGACGACATGGCTGGTGAGGATAGAGATCAATGGCGAGGGCGTATGCGTCAGCTCGTCGTACAGACCGAGATGCTCGAAACGCCCGGCGCTGTGATGCATGTGATAGAGGTAGGCCGCATCGGCATAGACCGCCGGGGCCGCCTCGTCATCACCCCCTGCATGCGCCCGGATGCGGCCGTCGTCGACCAGCCGGCCGTGCACGGTATCCAGCAGCTCCAGCCAGGTCTGGCCGACGGACTGCATGGGATCCTCCGACAGATCCGGCCGGTAGCCCTCATGGCCAAGCTCGCTGTCGCGCATCAAGCGGCCCTTGACGGTCAGCGCCCCCAACACCATGAACGCATCCTCGGCGGCCATGCCCTTGGCATGCACCAGGACCCGCTCGTCCGCATCCAGCCCCTGCGCCACACCCACCGGGGTGGCCTGGGCGTTCGCCATACCCGCCAGTGTGAACGCCACGACCGTGGCCAGCGCCTTTACGGATGTCGTCATGATCTTCTTCCCCTGACGTGTGTTCGACATTCGGGCAGATCGTGTCGCCCTTGCCTGAGCAGACCGGGCACGCTTCGACCGGTTCCCCCGGATAGCCGTTGCGTCTACACAACAGTGTTGCCTTTTAACGCGATCTTCATCGCAGCTTAACCGGGGCGTCACCCGGCCTCCCCATGCTTGCGCCCTGTCGAGAGGCACTCGCGTCTCGCAAACGTTCAAACGCAAATAGGGGAGAAATCCATGAACCGCAAGCACCTGCTGACCAGCCTGATCGCCGCCGGCCTGGTCGTCCCGGCCCTGGCCACCGCCGACTGGACGCTGTACGGCCGCGCCCACCTGTCCGCCGACATCCTGGATGACGGCGCCGAATACAACGAATTCAACGTCTCGAGCAATTCCAGCCGCCTGGGCTTCAAGGGCGAGCGCGAATTCCGCGAACAGCTGGTCGGCATGTTCCAGATCGAGCAGCAGATCGATTTCGACACCAACGGCACAAACTTCGCGACCCGCGACACCTTTGTGGGCCTGAAGGGTTCCGAGTGGGGCATGCTGCGGATCGGCAAGTTCGACACCCCGTTCAAGCGCGCCCGTGGCCCGGCCAACTTCTTCGGCGATCAGGTCGGCGATATGCGCAACCTGACTCGCTCACGCGCCCAGACCGGACGTTTCGACGAGCGCTTCAACAACAGCATCCACTACCAGACCCCCAGCTTCGGCGGCCTGACCTGGAACATCCAGTACTCCAACGAGACCGGCGATGCCTCCACCGTGGACGGTGCGACCAACAAGGCCTACTCCACCTCGCTGAATCTCAACATGGGCGACCTGACCGGTGCCCTGGCCTACGAAAAACAGGAAGACGGCGCGATGGATCCGGATGCCTGGCGCCTGGCCGTTGGCTACCGCATCACGCCGGCCTTCCGCATGGGTGCCTTCTACCAGAACTCGGAAACTACCAATGGCGACGAAGCAGATGTGTACGGCCTGGGCGGGCAGTTCCGCCTGACATCGAACATGTACCTGAACGGCCACGCCTTCCAGCTGGATTCCGATCTGGACGATGCCGACGCCACCATGTATGCGCTTGGCCTCGAATACCGTGTCGACAGTGACCTGCGTTTCTACGGCAACGTCGCAATGGTCGACAACGACGCGAACTCCGCCTTGAGCCCCTGGAGTGCGGCCCGCAGTGCCAACCCCGACGATGCCAATCCCCTCGGCCAGACGGCCACGGCACTGTCGATCGGCATGCGCTACGACTTCTAACGCCGTAGCACGGACACCCCGACGGCCAGGACCGCCGGGGTGTCTACCACCCCAGGCCCTGCCGGATTACGCCCCGGCGGGGCCTTTTTCGTTGGTGCCCAGCTCGCGGACGGCAGCGAGGTCAGTCGCGCAGGTGCTGATTGACGAAGCGGGTGACGCGGATCATGGCGTCGCGCGATGCGAGGTCGTCGGCGAAGGTGCGGTTGTTGCCGTTGCGGAAGTCGAAGCCGCGGCCCACGCCCGGGTATTCGATCCAGTGCACTTCGCCCCCGCGGCTTGCGAGACCATCGGCGGCCATGCGCGCGGTGCGGTGGCGCTGGTACTGCTCCTCGTCCCCGATCAGGATCATCATCGGGATCTCGAGCTCGTTGACCTCGTTGGCGTAGCGATACACCTGGTGCGGCTCGCCCAGGTTCGGGTCCTGCAGGTGCGGGTAGTAGCCGGCCCAGCAGGCGACATCCTCGACCTGGCGCTCGAAGGTGACGGCGACCTTGAGCGCCTTGTAGCCGCCACGGGTGATGGACACCAGACAGGCGCGGTCACCCACGATGTCGTCGCGTTCCAGCAGCACGTCCAGACCGCTGTTCAGATCACCTTCCAGTTCGTAGTCATGATCCAGCGGGTGGCTTTCCATGAAACGGCCGGTGTACAGGTCCGGTGCCAGCACGACGAAGCCGCGCGCAGCCAGGCGCTTCACGTGCAGTTCGGCCAGATCGTCCAGGCCGCGCCGGCCATGGGTCCAGAGGATTGCGGGATAGTCCTCACCGTCCGCCGGACGGGCGACCATCGCCGGAATGCCGATGCCATCGCGCTCGTATTCGATGCGTTCGATCGCCACCTCGTGGTTTTCGAGATCGGCGTACATGACCCCGTCCTCCCACCAGTCGTCGTCCCACCACCAGTTGTCGGAACCGGTGGGTTCATCGGCCGCCAGCGGGGCCGAGATCAGGGCCGTGGCGGCCAGCAGACAGAAAGAACGCAGCACTGGAAACATCGGAAACCTCTCGTGGTGGACGTACGGACGCGATCGTCCTCGAAAGACGGACGGCGCGGGTGCTTTCTTCCGAGGGTAGTGCAATCCCGCAGGCCGTGCCCATCCCGCCAGGTTGGGATCATGCGCCGCCGGGAAACCCCAGCTGGCGCCAGGCCTCGTAGACCACCACCGCGACGGCATTGGAGAGGTTGAGGCTGCGGCTGCCTTCGCGCATCGGGAGGCGCAGGCGATGCTCCGGCGGCAGGGTCTCCAGGACCGACTCCGGCAGACCGCGCGTCTCCGGGCCGAACAACAAGGCATCGCCATCGCGGAAGGTCGGGGCGTCGTAGCGGGCCTGCCCGCGCGTGGTCATGGCGAACACCCGGCCAGGCTGCACCGATTCCCGCCACTGGTCGAGGCTGTCATACTCTTGCACCCGGGCCAGCTCGTGATAGTCGAGCCCGGCGCGGCGCGCCCGCGCACTGTCCAGCTCGAAGCCGAGCGGGTGGATCAGGTGCAGCGCCGCCCCGGTATTGGCCGCCAGACGAATGATATTGCCCGTGTTCGGCGGGATCTCCGGTTCATAGAGGACGATGTGAAGCATGAGTGATTCGCGCACCGATCCGCGGCTGGCCCTGGAATTCTGCGGCCTGCATTTGAACACGCCGCTGGTGCTGCTGTCCGGCTGTGTCGGCTTTGGCGAGGAATACACCCGCGTGGCGGGTTTCTCCAACCGCGATGCCGGGGCCATCTGCCTGAAGGGCACCACGGGCGCCGCGCGGCTGGGCAACGCCCCGCATCGCGTCTACGAAACCCCGGACGGCATGCTGAACGCCATCGGCCTGCAGAATCCCGGGGTCGACCACGTGGTGGACCACACCCTGCCGCAGCTGGATTTCGACGAGACGCGCTTCTTCGCCAACGTTTCGGGCTCCACCCTCGAGGAGTACATCGAGGTCACCCGACGCTTCGACGACTCGCCGATCGACGCCATCGAGATCAACATCTCCTGCCCCAATGTGAAGGAAGGCGGCGTCGCCTTCGGCAATGACCCGGACATGTCCGCCCGGGTGGTCGAGGCCTGCCGCAAGGTCACCTCCAAGCCGCTGATCACCAAGCTCTCGCCCAACCAGACCGACATCGCCGAGAACGCCCGGCGCTGCATCGAGGCCGGCACCGACGCCTTTGCGGTCATCAACACCCTGATGGGGATGGCAGTGGACGTGGAAAACCGACGCGCGGTCATCGGCAACAACCAGGGCGGCCTGTCCGGCCCGGCGATCAAGCCGATCGCGCTGCTGAAGGTGCAGCAGGTCTATCAGGTGGCCGCGCCGCACAACGTGCCGATCATCGGCCAGGGCGGCGTGATGAATGCCACCGACGCGCTGGAATTCCTGATCGCCGGCGCCAGCACCGTGGGCGTGGGCACGGGCCTGTTCTACGACGCACTGTGCCTGCCGAAGATCCTGCACGGCATCAGCGACTACATGGACCGCCACGGCTACACCCACGTGCGCGACCTGACCGGCACCCTGCAACTGAACGGTGCCGTCTCCGCCTGCGCCCCGCCTGCTCCGCAGGATCCCACCACCTGAAAGGCCGGTTCACTAAAGAGCCTGTTGACCACGAAGGACACGGAGAAAGGCGCCAATTTTTCAGAGGGGTAGGATGCGTTGAGCCATGCGAAACGCATCGGGGCCGAGCCACCCCGTGTGGCCGATGCGTTTCGCATGGCTCATCTGCATCCTACCCGTAACAAGACGATCCCTGGTTTTCTCCGTGTCCTCCGTGATCTCTGGGGTTAAATCGCCCTTGCCCTTCTTCGTGCCTTCGCGGTGAAAAGACCTACTCGTCGTCGAGGCCGAGTTCCTGGATCTTGCGGGTGAGGGTGTTGCGGCCCCACCCAAGCAGGGCGGCCGCCTGCTGGCGGTGACCACCGGTCGCGTTCAGGGCCTCGCGGATCACCGTGCGTTCCATCTGCGGCAGGACCGAGCCCAGCAGGTCGTGATCGCCGCGCTGCCAGTGCTGGCGGGCGACCTGGGCGAGTTCGGCGGTCCAGTCCCGCGGGCCGGCAGCGACACGGACCGGGGCACTCCCGGGCTCGGCACGGCTCTCGGTCGGCTGGTGCAACTCGGCCGGCAGGTCATCCAGGTGCACCTCGCGGCCCGACGCCATCACGGTGAGCCAGCGGCAGGTGTTTTCCAGCTGGCGGACGTTCCCCGGCCACGGCAGGCGCTGCAGCTCCGCGACCACCTCGGGGCGCATGGTCTTGGCCTCCACCCCCAGTTCCTGAGCGACTTCGGCCATGAAGTGCTGTACCAGCAACGGGATATCCTCCGGCCGCTCGCGCAGGGAGGGCACGTGGATGCGGATCACGTTCAGGCGGTGGAACAGATCCTCGCGGAACAAGCCCGCGCGGACGCGTTCTTCCAGGTCCTGGTGGGTCGCGGCGATGATGCGCACGTCCACCCGGATCGGGGTATGGCCGCCCACACGGTAGAACGTGCCATCGGACAGCACCCGCAACAGACGCGTCTGCAGGTCGAACGGCATATCGCCGATCTCGTCGAGGAACAGGGTGCCGCCATCGGCCTGCTCGAAGCGGCCCTTGCGACTCTGGTTGGCCCCGGTGAACGCGCCGCGTTCGTGACCGAACAGTTCGCTTTCCAGGAGATCCTTGGGGATGGCTGCGGTGTTCAGCGCGATCAACGGCTGGTCGGCGCGCGGGCTGTGCTGGTGCAGGGCCCGCGCGACCAGCTCCTTGCCGGTACCGGACTCGCCATTGATCAGCACGGTGATATTGCTGCGCGAGAGCCGCCCGATGGCACGGAACATCTCCTGCATGGCCGGGGCCTCGCCGATGATCGGGGTCTCCTCGATCTCGGGACCGGCGGGGCCGTTCTCCTGCCCGGCACGGCGCGCCTCCAGCGCGCGCTGCACCAGGGCCACGGCCTCGTCCACGTCGAACGGCTTGGGCAGGTACTCGAAGGCCCCGGTCTGGTAGGCGCCCACCGCGCTCTCCAGATCGGAGAAGGCGGTCATGATGATGACCGGCGGCGGATCCGGGCGGGTCTGCATGCGGGCGAGGAAATCCAGCCCGTTCAGGCCCGGCATGCGGATGTCGGCGACGATGGTGTCCGGGACCGGATCCCGCTCGAGCGCCGCCCAGGCAGCGTCCGCGGTCTCGAAGCCGCGCACGGCGATCGCGTGACGCTGGAGGGCGCGTTCCAGCACCCAGCGGATCGAGTCGTCGTCGTCAATGATCCAGACGATGGGTTCCATCAGTGCGTCTCCTCCCGGCCCTGGGGGGAATCAATAGGAAGCAGGATGTCGAATGAGGTCGCCCCCGGGCGCGAATGGCATTCGATCAAGCCGTCATGCAGCTGGATCAGGCTCTGGGCAATCGGCAGCCCCAGCCCGGTGCCCTCGGCGCGCCCGGTGACCATCGGGAAAAAGATGCGTTCGCGGATCTCCTCCGGGATGCCGGGGCCGTTGTCGCGCACACTCAGTTTGGCCACCAGCCGGTGGCGCTTCCCGGAGATCGTGTACTGGCGCAGGATCCGCGAGCTCAGGGTGATCTGCCCCCCGTCTTCCAGTGCATGCACCGCGTTCTGCACCAGGTTGAGGATGGCCTGCACCAGCATGTCGCGATCCGCCTGCACGTCGGGAATACTGGGGTCGTAGTCGCCGCGGATCTTCAGCCCCAGCGGCAGTTGCACGCTGACCAGGCCCCGGACGTGCTCCAGGACCTCGTGCAGATTGACGGCCTCGCGCCGCGGCATGTTGTTCGGCCCCAGCATGCGGTCGACCAGGCTGCGCAGGCGGTCCGCCTCGCGAATGATGATCTGGGTGTATTCCTTGAGGCCCGAGTCGTCCAGCTCGCTGGCGAGCAACTGCGCCGCGCCGCGCAGCCCGCCCAACGGGTTCTTGATCTCGTGCGCCAGCCCGCGCGTCACTGCACGGGTGATCGCCTGCTGCTTCTGCAACTGTTCCTCGCGGCTGATGCGCTCGTGGCGGTCGATGGCGTTCAGTTCGAACAGCAGCTGGCCTGGCCGCTCGCCGGCGGCGTGCAGTGGCGTGATGATCACGTCGGCCAGGAAGCTGTCGGCTCGGAGGGGCTCCATCTGACGGGCACGCAGCGTGATCGGCTGATCCAGGGTCAGCGCCGAACGCAGGCGGTTGGCCAGATTCCGGTCCAGCTTGAGCCATTGCCCCAGTCCGTGACCGACGATGCGTTCGCGGCTAAGCCCGAGCAGGACCTCGGCCGCACTGTTCAGGCTCAGCAGGCGCAGTTCCGCATCGGTCACCAGCACGGCCGTGGAGAGGTCGTCCCACCAGGGCGGGGTGGTCATACCGGGATTGGCAGCGGGCGTAGTCATCGAAAGGCCTCAAGCAGGAATCGCGCCAAGCGAAAATCGCCGGGCGGGACGCTGAAGCCGAGGGCTGCGTCACACCAGAAGCCTGGCCGCCGACACCCTTGAAACCGAAACGCCCCAGAGTGGTGCAATAATAGCACCACTCTGGGGCGTCAACCGCACCACTTCGGTGCGCTATGCGAGTGCCGGCGTCAATTCGGGCCAGGCGTCACCGGCTGCGGCGCCCGGGGAGCCTGCGGTGCCTGCGGTGCCTGCGGTGCTCCGCCCGACGGAAACTGCTGGGGCCGTTGCTGCTGTTGCTGACTGCGCGGGATGGCCATGCGCAGCACGTTGAACTCGATGGTATCGCTGGCGCCCAGTTCCTGACCCGACTCGTCCACGACCCGCGCCTGCAGGGTATAGGCACCGCGGCTCAGGCCCTGGAAGGTCGCGCTCGTCGAGGCCCCCTCGCCGGCAGCCTCCCCGTCCAGCAACCAGACCACACGGTGACCGGCATCGGCGTCAAGCGCCGGTTCAATCTCGAGCTCCGCGGTCACATTGCCATCGTTCGCCCGCACGCCCTCGCCATCCCCCGGCCGCGCGATGGCGACCCGCTGGTAGGCACCCTCCGCTTCGGGCTGACCGCGCGGGCGCACGGGGCGCTCGAGGATCTCGCGCGCGCCCTCCAGCGGCACGCCCCGCATCGGCTCACGCACATCGACCGATTCGCTACGGCTCCCCTCGGGGGGGCGGTCGCCGAAGTGGACATTGCCTTGATCGTCGGTCCAGCGATAGACGTCGGCACTCAGGAGCGCAGGGGCGAGAAGGGCGGCCAGGGGCAGCGCCAGCCAGACAGCGATTCGGAACATGGGCTTTCCTCCTTGGAAGGCACGGATCCACGACCCCGCCTCGTTGTGTTTGCGAACGACTGGCCCAGGCGCCCCGCACGTCAGCGCGGGCCGGCTGGGCCCTCAAGCCGCGGCGCGAACCCAGATACCCTGCAAGCGAGCCGCTTCTGCCTGAAGGGCTGCCAGCCGTTCGCGCTCGGTGCGCCCATTAGCCCCGGCCTCCAGTGCGGCAAGCCAGTCGTCCAGCGCAGCCAGGCGCAGCAGGGTTGGCGCCGCCCCTCGCTCGATGGCGGTCAACGGCCGCCGTCCGTTATATCCGGACAGCAACGCCCGGTAGCCCTCGGCATCCGGCCGCCCCGCGTCATCCACGGCGACCGCCAGGGCGAGCCGTGCGACCTGCCAGAAGGCCGGCACCGGCGCGGGCGGGAGGACCAGATCGGCCAGGCCGGCGCCCTCCGGATAGATGCGGACCGTCTGCCAGACGCTTCCCGCCAGCGGCAGGTCCTCGAAACGGTACAGCCCCTGATGGTGCAGCTCGGTATCCAGGATCGTCCGCGATTCGGCATCCAGCGAAGACGTGATTGTGTCCGCACGCTCACGCATCCTCTGCTGCAGCACGCCGCGGCGGTAGCCGTCTCCAGCGGGCAGGGCGCCGGCCGTGTGGCGGCCCTGCCAGTCGGCCGCGCGCTCGCCCAGGGCCTCCAGGCTGCCAGGCCCCTCGGCCGCGACCGTGCCCTGAATGGCCTGGCCACGCTCGAGCACCAGGACCACCTGCCCGGCCGCATCATCCGTACCCCGGCCGATCACGCGGCCACAGCCAGCAGGGACCTCGGCGACGGCCTGCTCCAGGGCCGGCGCCGCGGCGGCCGGCAGGCGCAGGCACTGCACCGGCCGGCCGTCGAGTTCCGGCCCCTCGGGACCGACCGTCAGTGCCAGATCGGCAAGCTCGCCGCAGCGCTGAATTTCGGATTCGTTCATTACCATCGGAAAATCACCCAGGACGGGGGTACAAAGTCGGGATCCAGCTCGTTGCGGCGACCATCCAGCGTGCCATCGCCGGTGGTATCAATCAGGTAGTAGGTCGGGCCGACCGCGGGCGTAACCTCGACCATGACCAGCTCGCCGCCCATGCGGTACTCGCGCCGCGTCTCGCCATCGCGCTCGATAATGATGATGTCGGCCTCTTCCAGGGAGCGCTGCTCGCGGGCGCGCTCGTCCAGCACCGGGGGCGGCGGATCGGCGGCCTCGTCCAGTTCCGGCGGCGGCGGGGCATCCCCCCACTCGCGGTCTTCCTGCGCCAGCGCCGAACCGGGCACCAGCAGCAGGGCCGCCAGCAGCGAAAGGGGCAGGCTCAGGCGGGTCGGGGTCATCGTCACAGCTCCATCAGTCGTTTCTTTTCTTCCGCGGACGGCTCGAAGCTGCGCGTCTCGTAGTGCTCGAAAATCGCGCTCACCACATCCTCCGGCGAATCTACCAACGAGTATAGCTGCAGGTCCTCCTCGTCGATGGTGCCCTGTTCCACCAGGGTATCCTGGAACCAGTCGAGCAGCCCCTTCCAGAACTCGCTGCCCACGAGGACCACGGGGATACGCCGAGTCTTGCCGGTCTGCACCAGCGTCAGGATCTCCGCCAGCTCGTCCAGTGTGCCAAAGCCGCCCGGCAGGACCACGTAGGCGGATGCATACTTCACGAACATCACCTTGCGCGAAAAGAAGTGGCGAAAACCGAGCCCGATGTCCTGATAGGGATTGGAACTTTGCTCGTGGGGCAGCTGGATGTTCAGGCCGATGCTGGGCGAGTGCCCGGCGAAGGCGCCCTTGTTGGCCGCCTCCATGATGCCCGGCCCGCCACCGCTGACCACCGCAAAGCCGGCATCCGACAACTGGCGCGCGGTCGTCTCGCCCAGCTGGTAATAGCGATGTTCCGGGGGAAAGCGTGCAGAACCAAAGATGCTGACCGAGGGCTTGATGTGCGCCAGGCGCTCGAAGCCCTCCACGAACTCCGCCATGATCTGGAAGATCTTCCAGCTTTCGCGGGTCAGGGCAGAGTCATCAATCGGACGCAGGCCCGGGTGTTCGGCACGTTCACGGTTGTTCATGCGGCGGGTTCCTCGGATGGAGACTCAAGCGTAACGGGCGCCCCGCGTCCATACAAACGTATCCATACAAATGGCCCGCACGAATGGGCGCCTCACGGCCAGCCCTGTAGAATGGCGCGCGTTCCCTGTCCGGATTCCGCCTGCATGTCGCAACCGCCCCTCGTCCTGGTCGACGGCTCGTCCTACCTGTTCCGCGCGTTCCACGCCCTGCCGCCACTGACCGCGCCGGATGGCGCCCCGACCGGCGCGATGATTGGCGTGGCCAACATGCTGCGCAAGCTGCGCGCGGACTACGGGCCGGAGCACATGGCGGTGGTGTTCGACGCCAAGGGCAAGACCTTCCGCGATGACATCTACCCCGAATACAAGGCCACCCGCCCCCCGATGCCGGATGAGCTGGCGGCCCAGATCGAGCCCCTGCACGAGCTGGTCCGGGCGATGGGCCTGCCGCTGCTGTGCGTCGGGGGCGTCGAGGCCGACGACGTGATCGCGACCCTGGCCGACCAGGCGGCACGCGCCGGCCACGCGGTGGTGATTTCCACCGGCGACAAGGATCTCGCCCAACTGGTGGATGACCGCATCACGCTGGTGAACACCATGAGCGGCGTCACCCTGGACCCGGCGGGCGTGCGGGAGAAGTTCGGCGTCGCCCCGGAGCAGATCGTCGACTATCTCGCGCTCATGGGCGACAGCGTCGACAACATCCCGGGCGTCGACAAGGTCGGCCCGAAGACCGCGGCCAAATGGATCGCGAAGTACGGCGACCTCGACACCATCCTCGAGCAGGCCGACGCCATCGGCGGCAAGATCGGCGAGAACCTGCGCGCGGCCGCCGACCGGTTGCCGACCTCGCGCGAGCTGATCACGGTCAAGCGCGATGTCCCGCTGGATGTCGGCCCCGACGACCTCGCGATCCAGGAGCCGGACCATGACCGCCTGCTGGAGATGGTGCGCCGCTACGGCTTCACTCGCTGGCGCGCGGAACTGGAGGGCGGCAACGGCGATACCGCCGCCGACAACCCCGGACCCGCGCAGACGAAGGGCGACTACCAGACCGTTCGCGAAGAGGCCGATTTCGCTGGGCTACTGGAGCGCCTGGACAA
This sequence comes from Thioalkalivibrio sp. AKL10, assembly GCF_000381845.1. Lineage (NCBI taxonomy): Bacteria > Pseudomonadati > Pseudomonadota > Gammaproteobacteria > Chromatiales > Ectothiorhodospiraceae > Thioalkalivibrio > Thioalkalivibrio sp. AKL10. The sequence goes on along the minus strand of NZ_KB907142.1, from coordinate 900,724 downwards.
GGCCGAGCGCGTGGCCTTCGACACCGAGACCACCAGCCTGGATGCGATGCGGGCCGAACTGGTAGGCATGTCGTTCGCGTTCGAGCCGGGTATCGCGTACTACCTTCCGCTCGCCCATACCGGGCCGGATGCGGACCCGCAGCTGCCGTTCGACACGACGCTGGAACGCCTGAAGCCGTGGCTGGAGTCCCCGGACCACGGCAAGCTCGGCCATCACCTGAAGTACGACCGCAACGTGCTCGGCAATCACAGCATCACCCTGCGGGGCATCGTCGATGACACGCTGCTGGAGTCCTTCTGCCTGGACGCCGGCGCCAACCGCCACGACCTGGACTCCCTGGCCGAGCGCCACCTGGACTACAAGACTACGCACTACGAGGACGTGGCCGGCAAGGGCGCGAAGCAGATCCCGTTCGCCGAGGTGGATATCGGCATCGCCACCGATTACGCCGGCGAGGATGCCGACATCTGCCTGCAACTGGATGCGGTGTTCCAGCCGCGCCTGAAGGAAGCGGAAGGCCCGGCCTTCGTCTACCGCGAGATCGAGATGCCGCTGGTCCCGGTCCTGGCGGATATCGAGCGTGCAGGCGTGAAGGTCGACCCGGACCAGCTCGGCGCGCAGAGCCAGGCGCTGCTGACCGAGATGGAGCGTATCGAGCGCGAGGCCTTCGAGGAGGCTGGTGGCGAGTTCAACCTCGGCTCGCCCAAGCAGATCCAGGAGATCCTGTTTGAACGCCTGGGGCTGCCGGTGCTGCGGCGCACGCCCAAGGGCCAGCCCTCGACCGCCGAGGACGTGCTGGAACAGATGGCGGGTGACTACGCCCTGCCACGCCTGATCCTGGAGCACCGCGGGCTGTCCAAGCTGCGCAGCACCTATACCGAGACCCTGCCCCGGCGCATCCACCCCAAGACCGGGCGGGTGCATACGTCCTATCACCAGTCGGGCGCGGCCACCGGACGCCTGTCGTCGTCGGAACCGAACCTGCAGAACATCCCGGTGCGCACCGAGGCCGGGCGGCGCATCCGCCAGGCCTTCATCGCCGAGACGGGCCACCAGCTGCTGGCGGCCGACTACTCGCAGATCGAGCTGCGCATCATGGCCCACCTGTCGCAGGACGCCGGCCTGCTGCGCGCGTTCGCCGAGGGCCAGGACATCCACCGCGCGACCGCCGCCGAGGTCTTTGGCACAGAGCCGGACCAGGTCTCGAGCGACCAGCGCCGGGCGGCCAAGGCGATCAACTTCGGGTTGATCTACGGCATGTCTGCCTGGGGGCTGGCGCGCAACCTCGGCATCGAGCAGGGCGAGGCGCGTGAATACATCGACCGCTACTTCAACCGCTATCCCGGCGTGCACGACTATATGGAGAAGGCGCGCGCCAGCGGGCGCGACAACGGCTATGTCGAGACGCTGTTCGGTCGCCGCCTGTACCTGCCGGAGATCAACAGTCGCAACGGCGCCCGGCGCCAGCAGTCCGAGCGCGTCGCGATCAACGCCCCGATGCAGGGCACGGCCGCCGACATCATCAAGCGCGCGATGGTACGGGTCGCGAACGACCTGTCAGAGGCGCGAATCGATGCCCGCATGATCATGCAGGTACACGATGAACTCGTATTCGAAGTCGCCGACGGCGCACTGGATGCGTTGACCGACCTCGTGCGCCAGGCCATGAGCGGCGCCGCCGATCTCGACGTGGAGCTGGTGGTGGATATCGGCGTCGGCGCCAACTGGGACGATGCGCACTAAATGACGGACGCGCCCGCCATGCGCTTCAATCGGGTCGCCCCCTGGCTGGTCGCGATCCTGTTGCTGGCTACGGCCTGGGTGCTGGCTGATCGCTATCTGGACACCGGCGGTTCGGGCGACGTCACGATTCTCCAGCCGGGCGAGTGCGATCTGAACGTCGCCGCCTGCACCGCCACCCATCCGGCAGGCGGCACGCTCACCCTGGAGATCGCGCCGCGCCCGGTGCCGATGCTGCAACCCCTGGCCCTGACCCTGGATCTGGATGCGACCGCGCGGACCCACTTGGGCGACCCGGAGGCCCTGGAACTGGACCTGGCCGGGGTGGAGATGTACATGGGTTTTCAGCGCCCGCGACTGGAACATACCGGCGACGGCCGCTACGCCGGCGAGACGACGCTGCCCATCTGCACCACCGAGGCCATGACCTGGGCCGCCACCGTCATGCCCGCGGGCGACCCCGATGCGGCCCGGGTCCAGTTCCGCTTCGTCACCCGCCGCAGCCACAGCGACACACCCTGAGGGAGATCGACATGCAGCGCATTCCGCTGAGCAGCCTGTTATGGGCGCTGGCCGTGCTGGCGGCCGGCGCCCTGCTCGTCTTCGTGATGCTCCGCCCGGCACCGCCGCCCGTACCCCAGGGGGCCGACCACGAACGCCTGCCGGTGGCGGATGCGGTATCCGGCGGGCCGATCGAACTGCCGGTATCCACCGAGGGCAACCGGTTCCGGCTCGCGGACCTGGAAGGGCAATACGTCTGGGTGTACTTCGGCTACACCGCCTGCCCGGATGCCTGCCCCACCAGCCTGGGCTGGATCAGCGCCGCGCTGGATCGCCTGCCCCCGGAACTGAAGGACAAGGTGGCCGCGGTACTGGTGAGCGTCGACCCGGAACGCGACGACGCCCAGCGCCTGGAAACCTACGTCGGCCACTTCCACCCGGCCATCCAGGCCGCCACGGGTTCCCACGAGGAGCTACGACCGATCACCGAACGCTACGGGGTGTTCTACGAACGCACCGAGATCGACTCGGCCATGGGGTATGTGGTGGATCACAGCTCGTCCACCTACCTGATCGGGCCCGAAGGCGAACTCCTGGAGATCCACCCGCACGGGACATCGGCAAGCGAGCTGGTGGCTACCTTGCAGGCCCGAATGGAGGGCCATGAGGGCCGCGAATAAGTTCGCCCCTTTCACGCAGGACGCCTGTGTGAGGCCGGGGCAATCGATTCTGTGAAAAAAATCGCAATCCAGACGGATCCGGCCGGAACTTTGCCCGGACGACGCTTTCTCACTTCATAAGCGCTCTAGCCCAGCGCGGCCCGCTTCTCTCCCTGAGCGGGCACTAGGCCTCTCCACCCCCTGTAGAGGCCGAAATTAGCCCCGGTCCCACCCCAAGGCCGGGGCTTCTTTTTGTCCAAGCCTCCTGACCCAACGCCTGACACCCGGCCCCATGCCCGTGGCTCAACCGGACTCGTGGTCAACCAGCCAGTCGCCGAGCAGGCCGCGCAAATCGTCCACGCCCTGGTTTTTCAGGGAAGAAAAGGTCTGCAGCGTCGCCTCCACGCCCATGACCTCGAGCTCGCCATGGGCCTTGCGCAGCTGCCGATCGGCCTCCTGGCGCGAGAGCTTGTCCGCCTTGGTCAACACACAGTGCAGGCGGCAGCGCTCCAGCGGGACCCACTCCAGCAGCTGGCGATCCAGGTCCGTCAGCGGGCGGCGGATATCCATGATCAGCACCAGCCCGATCAGGTTTTGGCGCGTCCGCAGATATGCCCCCAGCAACTGGTCCCACTCGGCCCGCTTGCCGGCCGAGACCTTGGCAAAGCCGTAACCCGGCAGGTCCACCAGCCGCCAGTGCTCGGCCGGCGGCAGGCTGAACAGGTTGATCTCTTGGGTGCGTCCCGGTGTGCGCCCGACCCGCGCCAGTGCCTTGCGCCCGCACAGGGCATTCAGGGCACTCGACTTACCGGCATTGGAACGCCCGGCAAAGGCGATCTCGACGCCGGCATCCTCGGGGAGCTGGGATAGCTGAGCCACCCCGCGCATGAAGGCGGTCTCGCGGAATCGGGGTTGCATGGGGGGATACAGTCCTTGGCCGAGTGCGGGGCTCGGTTTATTTTTGAGTACAAATTAGCATTGTGCTATAAACTGCGCCCCTTATGTTGATCGCCCTACCATGGGGCACAAGGAACGGGTCGAGACCCGGCACGCATTTACAAGCAGGAGATTCTCCATCATGAACCACAAGCTTTCCGCTCTCTTTGCTGCCCTGTCCGTATCCCTGCTGCTCCCGCTGTCGGCGGCCCAGGCGGGCGATCCTCAGCGCGGCCAGGAACTCTCCCAGTCCTGCGCGGCTTGCCACCAGGCTGACGGCAACAGCGTCAACCCGGAATGGCCCAAGCTCGCCGGCCAGCACCCGAAGTACACCACCAAGCAGCTGCAGGATTACAAGTCCGAGCGTCGCGTGAACAGCCTGATGCTGGGCCAAGTCGCCAACCTGGACGAGCAGGACATGCGCGACCTTGCGGCGTTCTACGCCGAACAGAGCATCAGCAGCGGCACCGCCGACGAAGAAGTCGTCGAGCGCGGCGAACAGATCTACCGCGGCGGCATCCCGTCGCAGAATGTCGCCGCCTGCATCGCCTGCCACGGCCCTAACGGCAACGGCAATCCGGAAGCGATGTTCCCGGCCGTCGCCGGCCAGCACGCGCAATACAGCGCCGATCAGATGCGCCAGTTCCGCAGTGGCGACCGCGCCAACGACAACGGTCGCATGATGCGCAATGTCGCGCGCAACATGTCGGATTCCGACATCGAGGCCGTGTCCCAGTACATGGCCGGCCTGCAGACCGGTAACTGATCCGGTCCGCAGTTGCGCCGCGCAGGATCGGCGGCGAAGCGACCCAGGGAAGGGGCGGCCTCGGCCGCCCCTTTTTGTTGGGCGCAAGAAAAACACGCTTTGCGGGAATGCCTTCGTAGCCGCTTGCGTCATGGTGGGGCACGACCGAACTCCTCGGCACGCCATCGGTCCACCCAGTGCTCGCGGAACGCCCGTGCAGTTTGTCTTGGAAATTGAACCCCCTCGGGTTGCTTCGCATAGTCGCCAGGGTTAAAGCAGGTTTCAGAATGTCGAATATCGATCAGGCCGCAGACGCCGGCCCGTCCTCCGCATCTCGCCAGAAAGCCGCCCGCAAGCCGCGGCGCAGCCGCATCCTTGTGGATTTCATGGGCTCGATGACCCTCGCGATCACCCTGCTGGTGGCGCTGTCCATCGCCTCCGTGATCGGCACCGTACTGGTGCAGAACGAGCCCTATACGGAGTACCTGATGGATTTCGGGCCGTTCTGGCACGAGATCTTCGCCGGGATGGGCCTGTATCAGGTGTACTCCGCCACCTGGTTCCTGCTGGTGGTGGCCTTCCTGGTCATCTCCACCTCCTTCTGCGTCTACCGCCAGTCGCCCGGACTGCTGAAGGACCTTCGCCGCTATAACCTGCAGGTCAAGGAAAAGTCCCTGCGCTCGTTTCACTCGAGTGCCACCGGCGACCTCGACCAGCCGCAGGACGAATTCGTCCAGCACGCCCATCGGGTGCTGAAGGCCCAGGGCTTCAAGGCCCGCGAGAAGAACAGCGATGGCCAGACCGTTATTGCCGCGATGCGCGGGCGCTGGAACCGCCTGGGCTACCTGCTGACCCATGTCGGTATTGTCGTCATCTGTGTCGGCGCCCTGGCCGATGGCACGACCCTGCTCAAGATCAACGAATGGCTGGGGAACCTGGAGATCGAGACCCGCAGCGTGCCGATCTCCGAGGTCCCGCGCTCGGCCTGGATCCCGGACTGGAACCCGTCCTTCCGCGGTTCGGTGGAGATCCCCGAGGGCGCCTCGGCCAACGTGGTCTTCCTGCCGATGCGGGAGGGCTATTTCGTCCAGGAACTGCCGTTCCGCATCGAACTGGAGGAGTTCCGCATTGAGCGCTTCTCCACCGGCGCCGAGAGCTCCTACGAATCGGACCTGATCATCCACGATCCGAACCGCGACGAGCCGCTGCGGCATACGATCTCGGTCAACTATCCGCTGATCTACAACGGCTACGCCATCTTCCAGGCCAGTTTTGCCGACGGCGGCACCCGCCTGGACATCGACGCCATCCCGCTGGGTCCCGAGGCGCTGCAAGCGCTCGAAGTCCCCGGCCGCGTGTTCCAGGAGATGGACATCCCGACCCCGGATGGCGATACCCGCACCATCGAGTTCACCAACTTCCAGCTGGAGAACGTGGTCCCGCTCCTGAATGAAGAAGGCGTGCGCGAAAACCGGCACATGGGCCCGAGCTTCGACTTCCGCCTGATGGATCGCACCGGCCATGGCCTGTACTACCGCAACTACCAGCGCCCGGCCCTGCAGGAAGGGGCGATGTATTTCCTGAGCGGCGTGCGCGAGAGCCCGGCCGACGAGTTCCATTACCTGTTCCTTCCGGCCGATGCCGACAACTCGCTGGAACGTTTCCGCACCTATCTGGCCATGCTGCACAACCCGGAGGTGCGCAACGAGATCGCCCGCCAGGTCGCCCGTGACGACGACACCGTCGAGGGGTCACAGAACCAGGCGATTGCGCAAACCGCGGCCGAACTCATGGGCCTGTTCGCCCAGGGCGGCTACATGGCCGTGCACAACGAGATCGAACGCCGCGTCCCGGCCGATCGCATCGAGGAAGTACGTGACCTGATGGTCCGCATCCTTCACGCCGGCCTCCAGGGGCTTTACATGGAGGTCCTGCAGGACGAGGGTGTGGTCTCGATCCAGGAAGAAGAACAGCGCTTCCTGGAGGACACGATCTCGGCGATCAACGCGATCAGCCTGTATCAGTCGCCGTTCTTCTTCCACCTGAAGGACTTCGAGCACCGCGAGGCCTCGGGCCTGCAGATCGCCCGCGCCCCGGGCCAAAGCACGGTGTACGTCGGCAGCACGATGCTGATCGTCGGGATCTTCCTGCTGTTCTACGTGTCCTATCAGCGCCTGTGGATCATGGCGCGGCGGCGCGAGGACGGCGAAGGCACCCACGTGGTGATGGCCGGCACCAGCAACCGCCATCAAGTGGAATTCGAGGAACGTTTCGCGCATCTTAAGCGCTGGATCATCGAGCAAAAGCCAGTCCATTCGGACTCGGCTGGCGACGACAGTCACAATAAGAACGCCTGACCCGCGCGTCACCGGAGGAGCACACCATGTCTGTACCCCACGAGGCCCTGGATTTCGAACGGCCCGGTTTCTTCCGCCAACTGCAGTTGCGCGACTGGGCCTACTTTGCACTGATGGCCGCCGTAGCGGTGATCTCGCTGACGCTCTTCGGCGAGAACATGGACCGCTACGACATCGGCGGCCTGATCCTCGCGGTCGGCACCAGCGCCTGGATGGGCTGGTTCTGGCGCCCATGGCAGGCCTTCTCGGTCATCGTCGGGGTGCTGGCGCTGTTCGGCATCTGGCTTTACGGCGACAGCCTGGCCGCCAACGAGACCAATTTCTGGCTGAACTACATCGGTTCCGGTCAGGCCGGTGTCATGTGGATGAGCGTGTTCCTCTATCTCTCCACTGTCGCCTACCTGATGGGCCTGTTCTCCAATTCCGATTTCCCCGCCCGCGTAGGTGCCGCCTTCGCCTGGGTCGGCGCGGGTGCCGGGACCATGGCGCTGCTGGTGCGCTGGCGCGAGATCTACCTGACCGACCCGACCTGGGGCTACATCCCGGTGGCCAACCTCTACGAGGTGTTCATCCTGTTTGCGGCCCTGACTGCGCTGATGTACCTGTACTACGAGCAGCGCACCGGCTCGCGCAACATGGGCGCCTTCGTGATGCTCATCATCGCGGCCGCGGTCACCTTCCTGCTGTGGTACATGTTCACCCGCGACGCGCACATCGTAGAACCGCTGGTGCCGGCGCTGAACAGCTGGTGGATGAAGATCCACGTACCCACCAATTTCGTGGGCTACGGCGGCTTTGCCATCGCCGCCATGCTGGGCGTCGCCTTCCTGATCCGCGATCGCCTGGAACGCACGCGGCCGGACGCCGCGATCACCCAGCGCATCCCGTCCAAGGACACCCTGGACAGCGTGATGTACAAGGCCATCGCGATCGGCTTCGCCTTCTTCACCATCGCCACCGTGCTCGGCGCGATGTGGGCGGCCGAGGCCTGGGGCGGCTACTGGTCCTGGGACCCGAAAGAGACCTGGGCGCTGATCGTCTGGCTGAACTACGCGGCCTGGCTGCACATGCGCTTTACCAAGGGTTGGCGCGGCCCGACCATGGCCTGGTGGGCGATCGTGGGCCTGTTCATCACCACCTTCGCGTTCCTGGGTGTGAACATGTTCCTGTCCGGCCTGCATTCCTACGGAGAACTGTAAATGAAGCGTCGTGAATTCATGGGCGCCCTGGGCGGCGCCGGCCTGCTGCTCGCCACCGGTACCAGCCTCGCGGCCGAATACCTCGAAGGCCAGCACTACCGGGCCATCCAGCCGCCGCTCGACACCGGCCTGGAGGACGGCAAGATCCAGGTCGTCGAGATCTTCTGGTATGGCTGCCCGCACTGCTACGAATTCGAGCCCAAGGTTCAGGCGTGGAAGCCCGGCCTGGCCGACGACGTACAGTTCGAATACCTGCCGGCACCGATGAACGATGTCTGGGCGCTGCATGCCCGGGTCTACTACACCGCCGAAAAGCTGGGCGTGCTCGACGAGGTGCATCAAGCATTCTACGACGCGATCCACGATCAGGGCCGCCAGCTGCGCTCGGAAAGCGCCATCCTGCGCTTCATCAACCAGCGCGGACTGGACGCCGACGAGTTCCGCGAAACCATGCGCTCCGACGCGATTCGCCAGCGGATCGTCGAGGCCACCGAGGCGGTACAGGACTACGGCGTGGGCGGCGTCCCCACCCTGGTCGTCAATGGCGAGGCTATCGTCTCTGCCAGCATGGCCGGCGGGCACGACGAAATGCTGGAGGTTGCCGACTACCTGATCGAACGTGCCCGCGGCTAACGCGGGCCCGTTCCGGCGGGTTCGGCCATGAGCGATCCGACCACCGCGCAGCGTCTGGTCGAGTGCCTCGAACAGGAGGGCGTTGAACGCATCTTCGGCCTCCCCGGGGAAGAGAACATGGCCGTTCTCGACGCCCTGGCCGATTCCCCCATCGAGTTCGTCACCACCCGTCACGAGCAGGGCGCGGCCTTCATGGCCGACGTTCACGGGCGGCTGTCCGGCAAGGCGGGCGTCTGCCTGGCGACCCTGGGGCCCGGTGCCACCAACCTGATCACCGGCGTCGCCGACGCCAACATGGATCACGCCCCCCTGGTCGCAATTGCCGGCCAGGCCAGCACCCATCGGCTGCACAAGGAATCGCACCAGGTCCTCGACCTGAAGGGCCTGTTCCAGCCGATCACCAAGTACAGCTCACAGGTGCTGGAACCCGAGATTCTGCCCGAGGTGATCCGCAAGGCCTTCAAGTGGGCCGAAGGCGGCAAACCCGGTGCCAGCTTCATCGAGCTGCCAGAGAACATCGCCTCGCTGCCGTGCCCGAATCCACCCTTGCCGGTACATGCCGGCCCGGCCGCCGTACCGGCCGAAGCCTCCCTGGAGGCGGCCGCGCGCCTGCTGAACGAGGCCCGGCACCCGCTGATCCTGGCCGGGAACGGCGTGATCCGTTCCGGCGCCAGCGGCGCCCTGGCCATGCTCGCCAGCGCCCTGAACATTCCGGTCGCCAACACCTTCATGGCCAAGGGCGTACTGCCGTTCCGCCACCCGCTGGCGCTGGGCTCGGTCGGCCTGCAAAGCCAGGACTTCGTGAATTTCGGCTTCCACAAGGCCGATGTGATCGTCTGCATCGGCTACGATCTGGTCGAATACCCGCCCAGCTTCTGGCATCCGGACGCCGACCGGACCCTGATCCATATCGACTCCGCGCCGGCCGAGATCGACGGTCACTACAATGTGACCGCCGAGGTACTGGGCGATCTGACGACCTGCCTGCACCGCCTGGCGGAACAGGTGAGCCCCCGCGAAGAGACCATCCTGCGTCCGCTACGCCAGAGTCTGATCGACGACATGAACGAGCACCGCAACGACACCCAGGTGCCGCTCAAGCCGCAGAAGCTGATCTGGGATCTGCGCACCGCCGCCGACCTCGACGCGATCATGATCACCGATGTGGGCGCTCACAAGCTCTGGATGGCGCGCATGTTCCGCTGCGAGCTACCCAATACCTGTCTGATCTCCAATGGCTTTGCCAGCATGGGCATTGCGCTGCCGGGCGCCATTGCCGCCGCCAAGCTCCACCCCGAACGCCAGGTGGTCGCGGTCACCGGCGATGCCGGCTTCCTGATGAACGTGCAGGAGCTGGAAACGGCGGTTCGCCTGGGCCTCAACTTCGTTGTGCTGATCTGGAACGACAACGCCTACGGCCTGATCGAGTGGAAGCAGGTGCGCGAATATGGCCGCAAGGCCTTCGTCGAGTTCGGCAATCCGGACTTCGTGCAGCTGGCGCAGTCGTTCGGGGCGCACGGCGTGCGCATCGAACCCGGCGACAGCCTGGAGATGGCGCTGCGCGAGGCCCTGGTAACACCCGGGGTCACGATCATCGACTGCCCAGTGGACTACAGCGAGAACATGAAGCTGACGGAACGTTTGGGCGAACTGGTTTGTCCATTCTGACAACGCGGACTTCCCCGCCAGCAGGAGACGACCCGCGATGACCTCGATCGCGTCCGGCCATGATCGCACCGCGCCCACCGGGCCCGAGGGCGCGACACAACCGGAAGCCTCCACCCCGGAACGCCTGGGATATCACCACGAGCAGGGCAGCCAGCGCCTGCGGCTCTTGAGCTTCAACGCCCAGGTCGGCATCCACTCCTCCCGGTTGCATCACTACCTGACCAACAGCTGGAAGCACGTGCTCCCCTACGGTGGGCGCATGGACAACCTCGACCGGGTGGCGCGCTTTATCTCGGAGTTCGACATCGTCGGTGTGCAGGAACTGGACGGGGGTAGCCTGCGTAGCAACTTCGTCGATCTGGCCTCCTATCTCTCCGAACGTGCGCATTTCCCGTATACCTACAACCGGATCAACCGCGATCTGGGGCAGTTCGCCAAGCACTCCCTCGCCCTGTTCTCGCGCCTGGAGCCGGACCGGGTGCAAATGCACCGTCTGCCCGGAGCGCTACCCGGCCGCGGCGCGATCGAGGCCCGCTACGCCATGGGCGACGGCGAGGAACTGGTGCTGTTCCTGCTGCACCTGGCCCTGGGCAAGCGCACGCGAAAATCCCAGCTGGCCTACGTCGCGGAGCGCATCCAGGATTTTCCGCATGCCATCGTGATGGGCGACCTCAACTGCCAGCAGGACAGCGAGGAACTGCGGCAACTGATCGCGCGTACCGGGTTGATGGAGCCGATGGCCTGCCCGGCCACCTATCCCGCCTGGGACCCGCGCCTGGTGTTCGACCACATCCTGCTGACCCCCGACCTGCACGTCAGCGACGTGCGTGTCTACAACGTGGCGCTCTCCGACCACCTGCCGGTGGGTATCGAGATCGAACTGCCGCAGCGCCAGGCCCTTCATGATCCAGCGCACTAAACCGATGTCGAAAGACGGGTACGGTTCGAGCGCCAGTGTGTACATTAGTCCGTGTTTCCCTGGCATCCACCCCATTTCCGCGTTTAAATAGGCGCGCCTACTATCCGGGATTTCCCGATGTCCGACAGCGATCTGCGCAAGACCATTATCGAGCTCGAGCGCTCGCTGGATCGGGAGCGCGCCCTGCAGGACGCGATCCGCCGCGTCGCCCTGCGATCGCTCGCGGTGGTCTCCGCGAAGGTGCCGGCACTGGAAGGCGCCGTGCGCGACCTGACCCGCGCCATCGAATCCGACCCCGGCGACACCGCCTGGCTGGATCGCCTGAGCGGCCAGCTGGCCGATGCCGTGCGCTCCAGCGATCAGCGAGAGGACCTGGCCGACGGCATCCTCGCGGTCGTCCAGCGTGGCCTGCTCGGCTTCGAATTCCTCGACCCCGAGCTGGAGGCCCTCACCCGGGCCGCCGATCGGCGCGACAAGGCAGAGATCGAACGCACCCTCACACGCCTGTTTTCGGTGATGCACGACAAGTGCGAACAGGCAATGACGGAGCGCGAAGAACTCACCGAGGTCGTCGGCGAGATCTGGCACCGCCTGGAAGACGTGGATACCGCCCTGTCCGAAGACGAGGCGCGCGGCCAGCGCGCCCGGGAATCGGTCTCCGAACTGCACGCGGGGATCTCCGGGGATGTCGAGCACATCAAAGGCCGGGTGGTCGACGTCGAGGACCTCGCGACCCTGCGCACCGAGGTGACCCGCGGTCTCGACCGCATGGTGGAGCGCGTCACCACGTTTCGGAACGAGCAGGAAGACGAACTGCAGGTGGTGAAGGAACGGAACCGCCTCCTGCGCTCCAAGGGCCGCAGCCTGGAGGGTCAGGTGCAAGCGCTGCGCAACCGGCTGGAGCAGGCGCGCGCCGAAGCCAGTCGCGACAGCCTCACCGGCCTGCCCAATCGAATGGCCTTCGAACAGCGGTTGGAGCAACTCCCCGCGGAGCTCGAGAAATCGGGCGCGGCCTCGCTGCTGGTCTGGGACATCGACCACTTCAAGACCATCAATGACGAGTACGGCCACACTGCCGGCGACAAGGTCCTGCGGGCGGTCGCCGAGATCCTGGCCGAGGGCGTGCGCGAGCCGGATTTCGTCGCGCGCTACGGCGGGGAGGAATTCGTGATGATCATCCATCGCGAACCTGACGCTGCATACAGCCAGGCCAATACCATCCGCGACGCTGTGGACCGTCTGATCGTGCGCTCCGGCAAGACGCGTCTGAAGGTCACCATCTCCGCCGGGCTGGCCGGAATCGACCCCGCCGCCGCCCCGGAGGCGATATTCGATGCCGCCGACCACGCGCTGCTACAAGCGAAAAAGCGAGGCCGTGACCGCATCGAGCGGGCCGGCGACTGATCCACTGCCGAGGGAACCCATGAACGGCACGCCTCAACCCCACCTGATCTTCGGCGAAGTCCTGTTCGATTGTTTCCCCGACGGTACGCGCGTCCTCGGCGGCGCGCCCTTCAACGTCGCCTGGAACCTGCACCAGCTGGGCGAGGCCGCCTGTTTCGTGGGCGGAGTCGGGGACGACGCGGACGGCCGCAGCATCCGCGAGCGCATGAACCGCATCGGGATGGACACCCGCGGCCTGTACAGGCACCCCGCGGCCCCCACCGGCCAGGTCCGCATCGCCCTGGAAGACGGCGAACCGACCTACACCATCGTCCCTGACCAGGCCTATGACACCGTTCCGGCGGAATGGGCGGACCAGCTGCCGGACACCGCGGGCCTCCTCTATCACGGCACGCTCGCCATGCGCGCGGACAACCGCGAGCTACTGGAACGGTTGCAGGCCCGTGCACAACATCGTTTCGTCGACGTGAACCTGCGCGCACCGTGGTACCAGCCTGACGACGTCCTCGCGCTGATGCGCGGGGCCGACGTGGTCAAGCTGAACACCGACGAGGCGGCCACGCTGGCCCCCGACGTCGCCGCACCGGAGCGCTCGGCGGCGCTCCTGGAACGCGCCGCGATCCGCTCCGCCCTGATCATCACCCACGGCGCCGACGGCGCAGCCATCCACACCACCGATGGCCAGCACTGGCAGGCCCCGGCCCCCGCCGTCGACGGCTTCCGCGACGCCGTGGGGGCCGGCGACGCCTTCGCCAGTGTCGCCATCATCGGCCAGCAACACGGTTGGCCCTGGGCAACCACGCTGGAGCGCGCGCTCGGGTTCGCAGCCGCCGTCTGCTCCCTGCAGGGCGCCACCAGCGAAGACTCCGACTTCTACCACCGCGCCCGCACCGCCTGGAGCTAATCGCTCCCTTCGCACAAACAATGCCCCGCGCACAAAAACCGGCGGCAATCTGACTCCAGAGAAGGGACTCAGCCCATCGTCACGACACCGGGCAGCGATGAGAGCCAAGCCGAGCATGTATCGCTTGGGGGCACTACAATCCCGCAACTAACCCAATGGGACGCTGATCGCTTTGCAGCTCGCCCATACAGCGCGGTGACAGATCATTAACCGTGCCCGGTCAGTACACAGACCGACTCCAACACGAGCGTTTACATCATGCGATGCCGCCCTATCGCCTAGGGAGACACTGATTGAATCGCGCGCTCGCGCTCGAGTCGCTTTTGCGTGCGAACAAGGCGCGGTGACTGCCGTGCAGTCAATCTGCACCGCATCCTGCAAGACGTCCGTCACCACACCGCCGATGGTGCCGTACTTGGTATAGGGAAACGTCTGCAGCTTGACCTCGGCCTCCTGGCCGGCCCGGACAAAGCCGATGTCCTTGTTGGGCAGGGTGGCCTCGACCTCCACTGCGCCATCCTCGGGGACCGCGACCATCAACGGACGGGCCGGCTCCACGCGCCCGCCCACCGTGTGCACGGCCAGTTGCTCGACCGTGCCATCCACCGGGGCCCGCAGGCGGGTCAGCTCGTCCAGACGGCGCGCCTTGATCAGCTCCTGGCGCAGCGACTCGGCGTCCGAACGCGCCCGGTGCAGGTCGTGTCAGCCAGAATCGAGAGAGATGTGCTATTGCGGATGTACCGGAATTCGGCGATTGCAAGCCGTCCAAGGCCGCTATTGACGCGCCGAGGGAGTCCTTTTCATTTAAATTATTCGCTGCACTCGCAAACTCCGCTGGCGACAGCTTCATGTGAAGAGCCGACTTCATCAAGTGATGATATTTTTCGTCAAGCCCACGAGCCGCAACAAACATCCTTGTATTGTTATCCGTTTAAACTTCTATTAATCGATAATTCTATTGACCCACCAGACGCGCATGAGCGGAATCACTCCGAGGACGAGCCACCATATTACGAATCTCGGAAGCCTCTCCTGCGACGCTTCCAAGCGTGGCCTTATTTCCTCGTAATTAACGAGAGTCTCCCCCTCGAATTCGAGATGATAAACCCTGGTTGATGGACCAAATACACTAATCTTCCTGTGCAACCAGACCGTAACGGGCTCCCCGATAATCTTCTCGCCATTCTCGCCCAAAGGGATCGCCCCAAAATAGCGAACAGGATCGCCATCGTCCACGTCCATGACAATTGAACGACGAGCGCGCCCTCGCCCTTCATTAATGCGCTCCACCACGCCTTCTTGCCTCGTCAATCCCCCCATATCGGGGACAGTATTTAGATAATCCACATAGTCGGATACAGCAAATAAAAGGAAACAAAACGAGACGATGCACCAAGCTCTAGAAGTCCCGCGCTGAAGGGCCCGGACAACGAACACTTGATAGGGCCAGCTGCCTTTCGCCCAACTAGCCAACCTAGAATGAGAGAGAGACTCAGGCACCCGTCTCATCGTTTCGCCCCCCAAGTTTTCGCGAGCTCGATGACAGCCTCAGCGGTATCCGAGCCCCCCTGAAGACGAAGGATTGCGCTACCTCGTGGAAACAGGCGCGCCTTCTCGTGCGGTATAGAATCATCCGTTACCCAACATGTAGACAAGGATCCCTTCTACTAGCAGCGCGAGCGAACCCATGGCGATTGAGACAATTCGCCAGCGTCGGGCCTCGGCCCCTGTTGGTCCCGGATATGTCGACAGGATGTCGATAAGGGATTGGCGAAGGATCATGTGCGCATCCCGCAGCACGAGCGCGTCTGAAACGCGAGCGTGATTGCCTCAAAATCCGGTCGGGCCGACCACTCGTTGGCATAGCCCGCAAACTCGGCGGGATAGAGGATCAGCCAGACCATGGCAACGGCCCGTGGGCAACTCAATAAGCGAGTGCACCTAGCGAGGCGCAAGTACGACGGAAGCCAATCCAGCGGTGCACCGGCAACGCGCCGACGCTATCGGAGCGCGATGCGGCATAAGCCGAAGCGGTACTGCGGAGAGGACGCCGATCCGTGGCGAGGTCATGGCTTATCCCTGTCCATGAGTGATGGTTTTAAAGGCTCCCGGCTTCAGGCCGCTCTGTCAAGGGCTTTTCCGAAGGTCGCCTCGTTGGCGGCGGGGTGCACCAGCGCCTGATGCAGATCATGCACCGCGCCATCGCCCATCAGGTCCGGCAGGACGGCGATAATGCGCACGGGCCGTTACGCATGACCCGGCCAGCGAAACACAAACAGGGCACGGACCAGGTACGGCGTCACAAGCGGGAGGTAGAACACCAGCGTCATCTCGAGCCATCGGGGCACGCCTTCGGGCGCATACCAGACACTCAGGGCCCCCAGGAACAACACTGCAAACGGGGCCAGCAGAGCCAGGCCTGCGTAGGACATCCGCGCCCCCAGACCAGCGCGTCTACGGGACCCAAGAATGATCAGGCTGAAGAGAGCCGCCCAGACAAAAAGAAAAGACAGCCAAAGCGAGAAGTAAGCCAAGGTGTACATGGACGATTAGCTTCCCGGATCCGTTAGCAATCGAGGTCAGCCAACCCGGGCGGCCCTTACAAGCCGTGGAACCTCCGCGATCATCGAGAGATGGACCCCGATGAAGGAACCGCAGAACAAGGCCAGCGGCACCCAGGCAGTCGCAACACCCATCTCTGTCTCGAAAACCAAACCGTAATGCCGATACGATCGTTCGCTCGGACTCGAAACCGGGTCCAGATCGGATGAAAAGACGAAAAAGGCAACGGCGTAGTACACGATGGGTACCACGACGAGGATAACCGCCTGCCTAAAGAACCCCTCTTGGAGAAAATTGACGGCCATGCCGAACATCGAGCCACGGCGGTTACAGCAGGCCACCAGCGCAGCGGTTGTGACCACCAAGAAGAAAAACACCACAAATACGTACGGCATCTGTGCGCGAAGGGCGTAGGAGCTGTTCGTGAAACCACGGGCAGCGGGAACATGCTCCCATAGCCAGCCCGCCGGAGCAGTTAACCAGAATGGGGGAGCAGCCGGATCCATGTGATAAAGGATGAAGACAAGGCTCCCTTCGGCGACAAGGGCCAGTGCACCCATTGCGATCAAGGCGTACCGCCAACGACGGGCCTCGGCCTCCGTCGGGCCGGGGTATTTCGCCAGAAATTTGATGAGCGATTGACGAATGCTCATGGACCCTCTTCTGTGTTCTCCAAGGGGGCCGCCTCAAGGTCCAGAATGAGATCGCGCACGGCAGACCGAATCTCCCGCCATTGCGGAAGCAAAGCGCGCGGGTAACCGAAATCAACCCATGCACCCCACTCGGGCAGCGTGAATCGATGCCGGCAGACCGGGCGACCCTCGGGCCTCGGCATTTGACCGTTGTAGCACTCGATCATGTCGCTGACGTAGCCGTCGAGATCGCTTTTCCAGTGGAGCGTTAGATTCCAGGCATGAAAGCGTTCGGTCCTGGGACCCATTGGCTCGGCCCATTCCAGGCCAGTCTCCGGATCGGTACCCCGCATTTCGTAGTGGATTCGCACTTCTTCTGTCCCACCCCATCTTTCCGTTGGGTTTCGTGGAGGGAGCCTCCTGGTGTGGGTGCGTTCCTCGATCCTCTCGATCCTTCCACGCACAAGCGGTGCCCAACCAAGATCCCGCCCGATTGCGTCCGGATTGCTGTAGGCGCCGAGGCCAATCTGCAACCATGGATCGCCGTCGGGATCGCCCCTGCCCCAGTAGCTTTGAGCCGTTTCCGGGCTGCGCGGCTTCAGATCCGGCCATCGAACCGCGAGCGTGAAGGCATGGGCCTCATCCTCGAAAGTGCGCTCATCGGGCTTCGGCGTATCCGGGTCCCGTGGCGCCCAGGTGCTCTGATCCTTGTATTCGATGCCGACCAGCGCGAGATAGTTGGACGGGATCGCAATCGGCACTCCATTGATGTTGGCCTTGCGAATCGGGGGCGAAAACTCCTGGGTCTCGAGCCTCGGCGGCTCGCCATAGATCTCGTGCAGGGTGTCGAACACCCCCACCCCGGCGAGCCAGGGTCGTGCGAGGCCCGACCACAGGGTGGAACCCGCCAGCCAGATCGCCACCAGGACGACCACGATCAGGGTCAGCCGGCCGGCGCCGCTCATGTGCCCCTGCCCCCGTTCTGCGCCCGGATCACGAAGATCGGATAGAGAGTGAAATGGGACCGCCACTCATGGGGGATGGAAAGACGCGCGGAAGGCCTCATGGCGCGTCGAGCTCGACCGAAAGGGAGTCCAGGAGCTGTCGAACCTCGCGATCCATTCGCTGCCAGTTCGGAAGGTGCTCGGGGGCGAAGCGATAGGTCAATGCGAGATCATCGCGAAAGACGGTCATGGCCATGCATTCAGAAGCGGGCTGATCGCCTGGCGGGGCACAATGGATTACGAGGTTCTTTGATGCGTCTTCAGGGATGAAAAACGGCGGCTGGCCCAGGGCCTTCAGGCTCACTTCCTGGGGATCGATGTCGAACACGGCGAGGTCATCATCGGATGCCCGGACGTCCTGAGGGTTCTCCCTTGCGAGCCGCGCCATCGAGCCAACAAACGACAACGGCGGATCATTCAAAAGCGCGATTTCCACCCGGTCTCCGAGTGCGTCGTCATCCCGAGTCCAGCGATCACGGTCTTCGTGGTGATAAGGCCGCAGATCCGGCAGGAGGACGCTCAACTGGAGGGTCGCCGGTTCATGCCGCCCCTCTCTGGGGTAGGGCCAGTGGCCCAGCTCTTCATAGACCGAGTAGAAAAACCGCACCGGCACATCGAACTTGTGGCCTGACAAGTCAAAGTGCGCCGTTGCGATATTCAGATAAATCCTGCCCGCATAGTCGTTGATCTTGTGCGAGACCGGGTTCTCCGTGAAGACGACCAGCACCACCAGGGCTACGAGGGCCAGCTCCAGCCTCCAGTAGCGAAACGTAAGGCGGAAGCTGCGCACCGTGGGGGCGACGGGCGCGCCCGTCTCCAACCGCACTGGGTGGCGCCGCCGAAACCACCAGACGGCCATCAGCGGAATGCCAATAAACGCGAACAGGGCCACCGGCAGTCCCGTGGATATCTCACGCCCATACTCTTCCAGAAGAAGTATGAATCCCAGCATCACGGCCACCGGCAGGGCCAGTATGAGCAGGGCATAGCCGATCCTGACAGCAGCCGACGCACGACGGACGGCAATCAGCACCCCAATGGCCGCAACAATGGCAACCGCCATGGGAATCAGGGCAATGAGCACTGATCCCATCAGGCCGGCGACGCTCATGACCTCCGCCCGCGTTTCCGTGGGGCCGACTTTCGGCTGGGCCACTGAATAAACCCGAGCGCGAACCATTCGACATCGAGGGCGCAAAAGCGCCTGAGGGTCATCATGGGTTGGCCCCTTCGACCGCCAGAGAATCCACCAGCCGCTCGCTCTTGGTCGCGATGCGGCGCCAATCGGGGAGGTATTCGAGGCCGAAGGTCTTTTCCAGCGCGATGCCGGGACGGAATGCGGTCTTCATCCGGCAACTGGGGGAAGGGACGTCCTTCGGACTCGCGCAGGTGATAAACCACGCTTCGGATTCATCGCGAGGAAACAGACGGAGTCTGCGAGCGTACAACAAAGCTTCCACATCCTCATTGTGCCGATCAACGCCATACGTCTTTGCCGTTTCCGGGGCGAGGGGCTCTCCTGATTCGGCGGCCCGCGCTCGTAACGTCTTTACATTGGATTCGGAAAAATCATCCTCCCGGATCGTCACACGAACCCGGTCCCCGCGGCCGCCACCCTCCAGATTCCAGAGATGTTCCTCTTCGGGAAAGAAGGGTCGCAGATCCGGCAACAGGACGTAGACTCTCAGAGCGCCGACATCCACCCGGCGATCCTTGGCCCTCGGCCAGTATCCACGCGGCACGTACGCATCAATCACGAAATATCGCATCGGGATATCGAAGTGCTGGTCCGCCAGCTTGGCCCGGACGACCTCGTTTTCGAGGTTGTGCTGCCCAACGCGGTCGTACGCCCATTGCGTGAGCGGGTTGTATGTGGCGCCTATCCCGACCACGACAAACGCCATGAAGCCAAGAATGAGGATATGGCGATGCCAGGCGCCAACCGCCAGACGAAAGCTCTTCAGTTTCGGAGCATGCCGTGCGGATGCCGGCAGCGGATAGCGATACAGGAAGTACCAGGCCACCAGAATGGGGCCGATGACGTATGACAGAAGCCCGAGCTGGGCCGCGATCAGATCATGGGGTTCATCGCCCAGGAGCATCCAGCCGAAGGTCTGCAGCACGAATGGCACCGTGAGAACGGCAAGGGCGAACAGGACCCTAGCCCGAACGGGCGCACGCGATCGCTCGGACAGGATGCCAGCCGCCGCGATCAGTGCGATCACATAGGCGATCAACCAGAACATGGAGCGCCTCTCGCGGTTCGTGATATGCCCAACTGGAACCGCAAGGGGGGATGGGAAAAACCTCCGCGGCGACAATCGAACGCCCGCCCGAATCCGACCCGCGCGAGCGTGGGACCACGAAAGGTCATGGCGGCTGAAAGATCGGGGTGTGCCTGTACGGCGAATGCGCCAGTCCGTGGCGAGGTCATGGACATTCCCTTTCCATGATTAAGGTTGCCGACTCTGGCGCGAGGTCCGAAGGGTGTCAAGGCCGGCAGACCTGCGGTGCGCGGGGAGATGCCACGCTGACCCACAGGGCTGGTATCCTCGCAGTCCGTTGGCGTCCGCCGTTTTGGGCGGTCGCGAAAGATCTTCCGGGCCATCCCGGACCGAGGATTCTGGAGGCCACATGAGCAGTACCCACCGACCCACCGATATCCAGCTGCATCAGAAGTCGCGCATCCTGGAGCTGGCGTATTCGGACGGCTCGCATTTCGAGTTGCCCTGCGAGTTCCTGCGCGTGTATTCGCCCTCGGCCGAGGTGCGCGGGCACGGGAAGGGCCAGGAGGTGCTGCAGGTCGGCAAGGAAGACGTGAACATCACCGGGATCGAGCCGGTCGGAAACTATGCGGTGAAGCTCGTGTTCTCCGACGGGCACGACACCGGCATCTATGACTGGGACTACCTGCACGAACTCGGCACGAACCAGGAGCGACTGTGGCAGGATTACCTGGATCGGCTGAAAGAGGCCGGACACGAGCGCAAGACGCACTGACAACGGCACTTTGATGAAAGAAGAATCCGGCAAGACCCACTTCGGCTACCAGAGCGTCCCCGAGTCCGAGAAGGCCTCGCGGGTCGGCGAGGTGTTCCATTCGGTCGCCTCGCGCTACGACGTCATGAACGACCTGATGTCCATGGGCGTCCATCGCATCTGGAAGCGCTACACCCTGGAGCGCACGGGCGTGCGCCCAGGCATGAAGATCCTGGACCTGGCCGGCGGCACCGGGGACCTCGCCGGGGCCTTTGCCCCACGGGTCGGACCGAAGGGTCAGATCGTGGTCTGCGACATCAATGCCTCGATGCTGGAGGCCGGGCGCGACCGCATGCTGGACGAGGGCCATGTGGGTAACCTCGACTTCGTGCAGGCGGACGCCGAACAGCTCCCCTATCCGGACGACTACTTCGACCGCGTGACCATCGCCTTCGGCCTGCGCAACGTGACCCGCAAGGAGCGCGCGCTGGCCGAGATGCGCCGGGTGATCAAGCCGGGCGGGCGCGTGCTGGTGCTGGAGTTCTCGCAACCGATGGCGCCGCTGCGCCCGATCTACGATGTCTATTCGTTCAAGATGCTCCCCCTGATGGGCAAGCTGGTCGCGAACGACGCTGACAGCTACCGCTATCTGGCCGAATCCATCCGCATGCACCCGGACCAGGAAACCCTGGCCGGCATGATGCGCGACGCCGGACTGGAACGGGTCGAATACGACAACCTGACCGGCGGCATCGTCGCCCTGCACCGCGGCACCAAGCTCTAGCATTTTCATGGCCGAACCCTTCGCCCTGCCCAGTCCGTTCGCGGCCCTGATCGAGGCCACACTGAACGAACACCTGGCCAGCGCTCCGGAGAAGGACCGGGCGCGGCTGGCCGGGCGTGCGATCGCCATCGTGATCGAGCCACCGGGGCTCGCGCTGTCGCTGGTCGGGGCCGCCGACCGGCTGCAGGTTACAGGCGGCGTCGAGGAGCCAGTGGACGTGCAGCTGAAGGGCTCGCCGCTGTCGCTGGCCGCGGCGATGGCACGTGACGACCGCTCCGGGTTGACGATCACGGGTGATGCAACCGTGCTCTCCGACCTGCAACATGCACTGCGCGATGCCAGTATCGACTGGGAAGATCTGTTCGAACGCTTTGCCGGCGCCGGAGCGGCCGGGCCGCTGCGCCACCTGCTGGACCAGGCGCGCGACAGCCTGCGCCACCTGGGCCGGCGCTCCGCCGAGGACACGGCCGACTACCTGCGCGACGAGCTCGAATGGCTACCGGCCGGCGGTGCGTTCGAGGCCTTCGCCGAAGACGTCGCCACGCTGCGCGACGACGTCGCCCGGCTGGATGCGCGGCTGCGTCGTCTGGAGGCACCGGCCTCCGCACCTGACGACCGGCAGGCCTGATGCGCCGCGCGCTGTACCGGGGCCTGCGGCTGTGGACCATTGCGCGAGTCCTGGTGCGCTATCGCCTGGACGTCATCCTGTTCACGCTGAAGCCGCTGCGCCCGCTCAGCTTCCTGCTCTATCTCGCGCCCTGGAACTGGTTCCGCCGCACTGAAGGCACGCGCGGCGAGCGCATCCGCCGCGCGCTGGAGGATCTGGGCCCGATCTTCATCAAGTTCGGACAGATGCTCTCCACCCGGCGCGACCTGCTGCCGGACGACATCGCGATCGAGCTTGCGCGCCTGCAGGACCGGGTGCCGCCGTTCCCCAGTGACCAGGCGCGCGCCGTGATCGAGGCCGAGCTGGAACGCCCGATCGAGATCGCCTTCGCCGCCTTCGAGGACACGCCAATCGCCTCGGCCTCCATCGCCCAAGTGCACGCGGCCACGCTGCAGGACGGGCGCGAGGTGGTCGTGAAGGTGGTGCGCCCCGGCATCCTCAAGACCATC
This sequence comes from Thioalkalivibrio sp. AKL10, assembly GCF_000381845.1. Taxonomy (NCBI): domain Bacteria; kingdom Pseudomonadati; phylum Pseudomonadota; class Gammaproteobacteria; order Chromatiales; family Ectothiorhodospiraceae; genus Thioalkalivibrio; species Thioalkalivibrio sp. AKL10. The sequence goes on along the minus strand of NZ_KB907142.1, from coordinate 877,981 downwards.
CGCGCGGACCTCGAGGTCATGCACCTGATCGCGGACCTGGCGGACCGCTACTGGTCCGAGGCCAAGCGCCTGCGCCCGCGCGAGGTGGTGGACGAATACGAAAAGACCATCACCGACGAACTGGACCTGATCCGCGAGGGCGCGAACGCCGCCGCGATCCACCGCAACTTCGAGGACAGCCACCTCCTCTACATCCCGGAGATCATCTGGGATTACACCCGCCGCAGCGTACTGGTGATGGAGCGCATCGGCGGCCTCCCGGTGGCCGATGTCGCCGCCCTGCGCGAACGCAACGTGGACCTCAAGCTGCTGGCCGAACGCGGCGTGGAGATCTTCTTCACCCAGGTGTTCCAGCACAACTTCTTCCACGCCGACATGCACCCGGGCAACATCTTCGTCGATGCCACCCACCCGGACGACCCGACCTACCTGGCCGTGGACTTCGGCATCGTCGGCTCGCTGCTGGACTCCGACCAGCGCTATCTGGCCGAGAACTTCCACGCCTTCTTCAACCGCGACTACCGCCGCGTCGCCGAGCTGCACGTGGAATCCGGCTGGGTCCCGAAGGACACCCGCGTCGACGAGTTCGAGGCGGCGATCCGCACCGTGTGCGAACCCATCTTCCAGCGCCCGCTGGACGAGATCTCCTTCGGCCAGGTCCTGCTGCGCCTGTTCCAGACCGCGCGGCGATTCAACATGGAGGTCCAGCCGCAGCTGGTGCTGTTGCAGAAGACCCTGCTGAACATCGAGGGCCTGGGCCGCCAGCTCTACCCCCAGCTGGACCTGTGGACCACGGCCAAGCCGTTCATCGAGAAATGGATGCACGAACGCATGGGCGTGCGCGCATTCATCCGCAACGCGCAGCAACACCTGCCGCGCCTGCTGGCGCACCTGCCGGAACTGCCGATACACCTGGAGAAGGCCCTGACCGTGGAGGAACAGCGGGCCGAGCGCGACGCCGCGCTACGCCGCCAGATCCTCGAGCTGGAAAACGGGCTGAGGCGCCAGTCCCGCCGCCGCAACGAAGGCTGGGCGGGTGTGGCCCTGCTGGCCCTCGCGGGGCTGGCCACGCAGCTGGAGGTCACCGCCTGGCAGGGGCTTGCCTGGCCGGTCTGGCCGCTCGCCCTGTTCGGCGCCGGCGTGCTGCTGTTCAGCTTGCGCCCCGGCCCCCGGCGCCGTCCCGTCACGGACGACTGAGCCAGCCATCACGTGGGATGCGGCTTGAGTCGTAGCCTGACGCCACCTCACAGGGTCAAACGTCGAGCAGCAACCGCGCCGGGTCCTCGATGGCGTCCTTGATGGCGACCAGGAACTGCACCGCCTCGGCACCGTCGACCAGGCGGTGGTCGTAGGACAGGGCGACGTACATCATCGGCCGGACGACGACCTCGCCGTCCACCGCGACCGGGCGTTCCTTGATCGCGTGCATGCCGAGGATCGCGCTCTGCGGCGGATTCAGGATCGGCGTGGAGAACAACGAACCGAACACGCCCCCGTTGGTGATTGTGAAGGTGCCACCGCGCAGCTCGTCGATATCCAGCTTGCCGTCACGCGCGCGCTCGGCGTAGTCGCGGATGCGCCGCTCGATCTCGGCAATGGAGGCGTTGCCGGTATCGCGCAGGACCGGCACCACCAGTCCGCGCGAGGAGGAGACTGCGATGCCGATGTCGCTGTAGTGGTGATAGACGATCTCTTCGCCATCCAGTGCGGCATTGACGACCGGGAAGCGCTCGAGCGCGCGGCTGGCCGCGGCCACGAACAGACCCATGAAGCCGAGCTTGATGGAATGGCGCTTCTCGAAGGGCTCCTTGTAGCGGCTACGCAGGGCCATCGCCGCGGACATGTCGACCTCGTTGAAGGTGGTCAGCATCGCGGTGGTCTGCTTCGCTTCCAGCAGCCGTTCCGCGATGCGCGCCCGCAGGCGGGTCATCGGCACACGCTCGATGCGCTCGGCTCGGTCTCCGGGGTCGGCCGGATGCGCCTGGGGTCGCGCCGCCCCGACGGAACCCGATGGCGTCGAAGAAGCCGCGGGCGCGCTGCGATCGCTGCGCGCCCGCTCCACGTCGGCACGCTGGATGCGCCCGTCGTCGCCGGTGCCCTCGACATCCTCCGGACGCAGGCCGGCTTCCTGCAGCAGGCGCCGCACGGCCGGCGTGGGCGGCGGCGGGCTTCCGGCCGATCCGTTCCCGGCCCCGGACGGCGCGGGCTCGGGTGAGGAGGCAGCGGCCGGCTCCTCTTCCCGATCCCCCGTTGCAACAGACGCCGGCTTGCCGCCCTCCGTGGCTGTCGATGCCCTGGAAGGCGCTGCCTCATCCTCGGTCTCTTCGTCCGGGTCCTCCGGGGCGGCTTCGGCGGGCCCCAGATAACCCAGGATCGCGTCGGCCTTGACCACATCGCCCTCGTTGGCGGAGAGCTCCACCAGGGTACCCGCACTGGGGGCCGACACCTCAAGGACCACCTTGTCGGTCTCCAGCTCGGCGATCAGCTCGTCGCGCTTGACGGCGTCACCAGCCTTTTTGTGCAGGGCGATCACGGTCGCATCGGCGACCGACTCGGGGAGTTCCGGGACCTGGATCGGGGTGCGATCGGATGCCATCTCGCTTCCTTGTTCTGTGCGTCTTTATCGAATGTTCAGGGCGTGGGGTGCGGCGTGTCACGCGAGCTGATCGGCCCGAACGCGCGCTCGAGCAGATCTTTCAGCTGCGCCTTGTGCACCTCGGGGTAACCGACGGCGGGCGCGGCGGCCGGGGGCCGCGCGACCGCGTGCAGGGTCTGCCCGCGCACCGCCAGCAGCGGGTTGATACGCGGGGCGACGAACTCCAGGTAGCCCTGGTTCTCCGGCTCGTCCTGCACCCAGACGAATTCGTCGGCCTCCGGGTAGCGGCCCAGCAATTCGGTCAGACGTGCCTCGGGGAAGGGGTAACACTGCTCCAGGCGCAGGATCGCCGTATCCGCGTGCTCGCCCTCGGCCTGGCGCGCAGCCAGATCGTAGAAGATGCGCCCACTGGTCATCAGCACGCGCTTCACCTTGCCGGGATCCTCGATACGGGCGTCGTCGATGACCGTCTGGTACTGGCCCGTCGCCAGCGCATCGAGGTCGGAGACCGCGTCCTTGTGGCGCAAAAGGCTCTTCGGGGTCATCACGATCAGTGGCTTGCGATAGGGCCGCAGCATCTGCCGGCGCAGCAGGTGAAACATCTGCGCCGGCGTAGTGGGCACGCAGACCTGCATGTTCTCCTGCGCCGCCAGTTGCAGGAAGCGCTCCGGGCGGGCCGAGGAGTGCTCCGGCCCCTGCCCCTCGTAGCCGTGGGGCAGCAACAGGGTCAGGCCGGACAGGCGCCCCCACTTCTGCTCGCCGGAGGAGATGAACTGGTCGATCACCACCTGGGCGCCGTTCACGAAGTCGCCGAACTGCGCCTCCCAGACCACCAGAGCCTCGGGCGCGGCGGTGGCATAGCCGTATTCGAAGGCGAGCACGCCCTCCTCGGACAACAGCGAATCGATCACCAGGAAACGCGGGTGGTCCGGATCCAGGCGCCGCAACGGGACGATGGCCTTGCCGGTCTCCTGGTCGTGCAGGACCGCATGGCGGTGGAAGAAGGTGCCTCGGCTGGAGTCCTGCCCGGACAGGCGAATGCGGTAGCCGTCCTGGATCAGCGCGCCGTAGGCCAGGGTCTCGGCCGCACCCCAGTCCAGCGGCTGCTCGCCGCGCGCCATGGCCACGCGGGCATCCAGGATCTTCTGCACGCGGTCGTTCAGTCGGAAACCCTCCGGCGGGGTGGAAAGCTGCTCGAGGGTGCGCGCCAGACGGTCGGCGGGGGCGCCGGTGTCCACATCCTGGTCCCAGGTCTGGTTCAGATAGGGGCCCCAGTTGGTCGAGGATCCGGCATGGCTGTTGCGCTCGCGCAGCAACGACAGCGCCACCGGCTGGCCGGCATCCAGTCGGCCGCGATAGTCCTCCAGCGCTTGTTCCTGTGCGTCTTCGGTGGTCAGGCCCTCGCGGATCAGGCGTCTGGCGTAACGCTCGCGGGTGGTCGGCAGGTCGCGGATACGACGATACATATGCGGCTGCGTGGCGGCCGGCTCGTCGGCCTCGTTGTGGCCCTGGCGGCGGTAGCAGACGAGATCGATGACCACGTCCTTGCCGAAGCGCATGCGGTAGTCCAGCGCGATCTGGGTGATGAACACCACGGCCTCGGGATCATCGCCATTCACATGCAGGATGGGCGCGTTCACCATCTTGGCGACATCCGTGGCGTAATGCGTCGAACGAGCGTCCTTCAGGGTCGAAGTCGTGAAACCGATCTGGTTGTTCACCACCACATGCACGGTGCCCTTGGTGGAGAAGCCCCGGGTCTGGGACATGTTCAGGGTCTCCATGACCACGCCCTGCCCGGCAAAGGCGGCATCGCCATGGATCACCACCGGCATCACCCGGTTGCCCTTGCGATCGCCGACCCGCACCTGGCGCGCCCGCACTGAACCCTCCACCACCGGGGTGACGATCTCCAGGTGCGAGGGATTGAAGGCCAGCGCCAGATGCACCCGACCGCCCGGGGTATCCAGGTCCGAGGAGAAACCCATGTGGTATTTCACGTCGCCGGTGCCACGGTCGTCGCGCGGACGCCCCTCGAATTCGTTGGCCAGCTCCTCCGGGGACTTGCCGAACAGGTTGACCAGCACGTTGAGGCGTCCGCGGTGTGCCATGCCGACCACGAACTCCTGCAGCCCGCGCGCGCCGCCCCGCTGGATCAGGGCATTCAGCAGCGGGATCAGGCTTTCCGCGCCTTCCAGCGAGAAGCGCTTCTGCCCGACATAGCGCCGGTGCAGGTAGCGCTCCAGACCCTCGGCCGCGGTCAGACGCTCGAGGATCGCCAGGCGGGTGTCGTCATCGAAACCGAAGTGGCCATGGGCCGATTCCAGACGCTCCTGCAGCCAGCGCTTCTCGTCGGTGGCCATCAGATGCATGTATTCCGCGCCGATACCGGCGCAGTAGGTCTCTTTCAGCACCCGTTCGATCGTATCCAGCGAGACCCGCCCGTCGATGAACAGCGAGCCCGGATCAAAGGTGACATCGGGGCCGACCTGGTCCAGGCCGTGATGCTCGCGGCTCAACTCGCGCGGTGGCTCCGGCGGTTCGCGCTCCAGAGGATCCAGACGGGCGCCAAAGTGACCGAGGTAGCGGTAGGCATTGATGAACTGCAGCACGCGGATCTGCAGCTGTTCATGGGCCAGATCCGGACGATCGGTGGAGCGCCGGCGGCGTTCCGGGCGCGGCGCATTTTCCAGCGAGCGGAAGTAATCGGCCCAGGCCGGCGGGACGGCATCGGGGTCGTCCTGGTAGCGCTCCAGCAGATCCTCGGCGAAAGCGAGGTTATCCGGGTGCAGTTCCTGCCCGGATACGGGGCTGTCCAGCCGGTGCCGGGATGGCATCTCGTTCATTCGCGGTCTCTTCCCATTCCTGATGCGTCGGCCTTTGGGACCTGATCGGCGCGCGAGGTTCCCGCGCGGAGTCGATGAATCAGCGTCTTCTTGAAGGCTGCCTCCGAGGGTAGCGCGTTTGCGCGGGCGAAGGCACACGGCCTGCATGCGGAACGTGCGATTCCGGCCGGGTTTCCCTACCATTCGCGCATGGATGTCTCCCCCCTGCTCGATTCCCTCAACCCGGCCCAGCGCGAGGCCGTGGCCGCCCCGCCGCATCCGGTGCTGGTCCTGGCCGGCGCCGGCTCCGGCAAGACCCGCGTGCTGGTGCACCGCATCGCCTGGCTGATTGGCGTCGAGGGCGTGGCCCCGCACAGCCTGCTGGCGGTCACTTTTACCAACAAGGCGGCGGCCGAGATGCGCGGGCGCATCGAGTCGCTGCTGGGGCACCCGGCCACCGGGCTGTGGGTCGGGACCTTCCATGGCCTCGCCCACCGCCTGCTGCGCCAGCACTGGCAGGAGGCGAAGCTGCCGCAGGCCTTCCAGATCCTCGACTCCGATGACCAGCTGCGCATGGTCAAGCGCGTGCTGCGCGCCCTGGAGCTGGACGAGTCGCGCTGGCCGCCCAAGCAGGCGCAGTGGTACATCAACGCGCGCAAGGACGAGGGCTCGCGCCCGGAACACCTGCCGGATACCGGCGACCCGGTCGCCCGCCAGTGGGTACGCGTCTACACCACCTACCAGCAGGCCTGCGAGCGCGCCGGTGTGGTGGACTTCGCCGAGCTGATGCTGCGCTCGCTGGAATTGCTGCGCGACAACAAGGCCCTGCTGGAGCACTACCGCACGCGCTTTCGCCACGTGCTGGTCGACGAATTCCAGGACACCAACGACATCCAGTACGGCTGGCTGCGCCTGCTCGCCGGGGACAGCCCGGTATTCGCCGTGGGCGACGACGACCAGTCGATCTACGGCTGGCGCGGCGCGAAGATCGAGAACATCCAGCACTTCCAGAAGGACTACCCGGGCACCCAGGTCGTGCGCCTGGAGCAGAACTACCGCTCCAGCGCCAACATCCTGAACGCGGCCAACGCCCTGATCCGGCACAACTCGGGCCGTCTGGGCAAGGAGCTGTGGACCGAGGGCCACGAAGGCGCACCGGTCCGCCTGTACACCGCGCTGAACGAGCAGGAAGAGGCGCGCTTCATCGCCGAGACCATCGCCCGCCACGTGGACCAGGGCGGGCTGTACCGCGAGTGCGCGGTGCTGTATCGCTCCAATGCCCAGTCACGCGTGCTGGAAGAGACCTTCATCGGCCGGCGCATGCCCTACCGGGTCTACGGCGGCCTGCGCTTCTTCGAGCGCCAGGAGATCCGCGATGCCCTGGCCTACCTGCGCCTGGCCGGCAACGGCGATGACGATGCCGCCTTCCTGCGCGTGGTCAACCAGCCCCCGCGCGGGATCGGCGAGAAGACCCTGGAGGGCCTGCGCCAGGCCGCCCAGGCAGCCGACACCAGCCTGCTGCAGGCCGCCACCCACGCGGTGGACGCCGACGCCCTGCCCGGACGCGCGCGCACCGCGGTCGCCGGGTTCGTGCAGCTGGTCCGCACCCTGCAGCAGGAACTCCCGCGCCAGCCGCTGGCCGATCAGGTGGAACAGGCGATCGAGCGCGCGCAACTGCGCGAGCACTACAAAAAGGAAAAGGGCGAGCGTGGCGAGGCACGGCTGGAAAACCTGGACGAGCTGGTAGGGGCCGCGCGCGCCTTCGACATGAGCAGCACCGCCGAGAGCGAAGAAGGCGAGGGCAATCGCCTGACCGAATTCCTCGCCCACGCCGCGCTGGAGGCCGGCGAGGGTGCGGCCGACCCGCACGAGGACGCGGTGCAGATGATGACCCTGCACTCGGCCAAGGGCCTGGAGTTTCCGCTGGTGTTCCTGACCGGCATGGAGGAGGGCCTGTTCCCCAACGCCCGCTCGCTGGAAGAGCCGGGGCGACTGGAGGAGGAGCGCCGCCTGGCCTATGTCGGCATGACCCGCGCCGAACAGGAGCTGTACCTGATCCATGCCGAGACGCGGCGGCTGTATGGACGCGAGTCCTACAACGTCGCCTCGCGCTTCATCAACGAGATCCCCGAGGGCGCGCTGGAAGTGCTACGCCCGCAGGCCTCACCGTATGGCGCGGGGCGCTTTGCCGCGGCCCGGAACAAGACGGCGGGCTTCGGGGCCATGGATGCACAGGCCGCCGAGGCCTCCGCGGCGGGCCTGGCGATCGGCGCACGGGTGCACCACGCGAAGTTCGGCGAGGGGCTGATCACCCAGTTCGAGGGTTCCGGCAACTCGGCCCGGGTCCAGGTGAACTTCGCCCACGCCGGCTCCAAGTGGCTGGTGCTGAGCTTCGCCAAGCTCGAAGTCCTGTAATCCACGGCTGAACGGCACGCCCGACGCGGCCTTCCTGCACCACGAAGGGCACGGAGAAAAAGGACTCGAGGGGGTATCGCGCAAGGCCGGCGCATCCTGCCCGCGATGCCCCCCGTAGCGCACCCACCCCTGGCCGTCTTCGGACCTTCGTGGAGACACTAAAAAGCCCCGCCGAGGCGGGGCTTCGGGTCAAGCATGCGAAAGGCCCTTACTCGATCTTGATGTAGGCGAAGCCTTCCTCGTTCTGCAGCTCGGCCACGCGCACCACACCCGAGGGCACGAAGTTGACGTGGTCATAGATCAGGTCCTCGTCCAGACCGATCTGCGAACGGGTGATCTCGCACAGCTCGAGCTTCACGCCGTGGGTGCTGGCGAGGCTCATCAGGCGCCCACGCAGGGTGTCGCGCTCTTCCTTGAGTTCCTCGTCGGCCTCGAACGGGGTATCGGCCAGGTCGTCATCGGTCAGGAAGCGGATGCCGTGCGCCACGAACACGATGCGCACGTCGGCATCGATAAACTCGTTCTGGTAATGCGTCATCATGTTGTTGATGCTGGTCAGCATCGCAGAGAAGCGGCGCGGGTCGGCGAAGTCGGCGTGATAGACGACCTTGGCCTCCGGCTCGAAGGCCTTGGCCTGCGGCATGAAGGCAATGCTCGCCAGCAGGAGCGCCGCGAACAGCAGGGCCATGGCCGATGCTGTCGCCGGTGCGGCCCGAAGGGTTTGGTTGAATCGATTCATCCTGTTCTCCTTTGAATGGCTTTCTTTCTTCTACAGTAGACGCATGGACGGCCCCAGGCCATCCCCATCACGCGCAGGACCCGGTTGACGCTGAAGTGCCCCGGGGGTATGCTCTGCCGCCTTTCCAGAACCTAGCGATTTAACGCGAGGGAAGTACTTTGGCAAATATTGCTTCTGCCCGTAAGCGGGCCCGTCAGGCGGTCAAGAACCGCGCCCACAACATGGGGCTGCGCTCCCGTTTCCGTACGGCCATGAAGGCCGTGCTGAAGCCGCTGCACAAGGGCGATGCCCAGGCAGCCGCCGAGGCCTACAAAGAGGCCGTTCCGGTGATCGACAAGACCGTGAGCAAGGGCCTGATTCACCGCAACAAGGCGGCTCGCCACAAGAGCCGCCTGAACGCCCGCATCCGCGATCTGGCCCAGGGCTAAGCCCCCGGGTTCCGGGCCGGCATTGCCGGCCCGGCGGTTGCAGTGAATCGAAAAAGCCGCTCCCCGATCTCGGGGTGCGGCTTTTTGTGTGGGCGAAATTCGTGAAGGCCAGGGATACGCTGATCCATTCCGCGCCCCCTGCGCGCGCGTCCACCAGCCCTGCGCGCGCGTCCACCAGCGCGTCTTCAGGGCTGGAACACCCGCGCCTCGCCCTCGCCGCGCAGATCGGAAGCCGCCTCCAGGCGACCCGCCCCGCGCTCCCACAGGATGGCGTGCATGTCACCGAACGGACGCACCTGCGGCACCAGCTGATGCCCTCGCGAGACCAGCTGGCCTCGCAGTTCGGCATCGAACGCCCCGGTCTCGTGTTCCACCCGATCGGGCAAATACTGGTGGTGATAGCGAGGCGCCGCGACGACCTCCTCGATGGATTGCCCCTCGAGCACGCCGAACACGCCGTGCAGGACCATGGTAATGATGCGGCTGCCACCCGGCGTGCCCAGGATCGCCACGCGATCCTCGGTCTCGACGAAGGTCGGGCTCATGCTCGACAACGGGCGGCGCTGCGGCGCGATGGCATTGGCCTCGAAACCGACCAGGCCATAGGCGTTGGGCTCGCCCGGCTTGGCCGAGAAGTCGTCCATCTCATTATTCAGTAGCACACCCGTCCCGGGCACCACGTAGCCGGACCCAAACGGGTAGTTCAGCGTCAGCGTGGCCGCGACCCGGTTGCCCTCGGCGTCGATCACGGAAAAGTGCGTCGTCTCGCGACTCTCGGCCGCGGCCGAGCCCGGAACCTCGGGCTGCGGCTCCACTGACAGCGGCAGGTAGCGGCTGGGCGTGGCCGTGTCGGGATGGATGGTGGCGCGCAGACCGGCTGCGTAGTCGCGTGACAGCAGCCGCTCCAGCGGCATATCCACATGGTCCGGGTCGCCCAGGTACTCGGCGCGATCACGATAGGCGCGGCGCATCGCCTCGATGGTCAGGTGGACGCGCATATCCGGCGCCAGTACCTCGAGGTCGTAGAACGCCAGGATGTTCAGGATCTGGCCGAGCGCGACCCCGCCGGAAGATGGTGGCGAGGCGGTGGTGATCGTGGCGCCAAGATAGTCCAGACGCACGGGGTCACGCTCGACGACCGCGTACCCCGCCAGGTCGTCCAGAGTCCAGATACCGCCGGCCTCGCGCACGCCGGCGACCAGGCGCTCGGCCAGATCACCGGTATAGAAACCATCACGGCCTTCGTCCGCCAGGCGCCGGAGGGTCACGGCCAAGTCCGGCTGGCGCAGAATCGCGCCTTCGTCCGGCAGGCGACCCGCCTCAAGGTAAATGTCTCGTGCGTCAGCCCCGTCGCGCAGGGCCTGATGACGAAACCCCGCCATCTGCAGGTAGCGGCCGCTGACCGGAACACCGTCCTCGGCCAGACGGATCGCCGGGGCCAGGCTGTCGGCCAGCGAAAGGCGTCCGTATTCCCGCGCCAGGTGATCCATGCCGGCGGGCATGCCGGGGATGCCGGCGCCAAGCACGCCATCCAGCGACAAGCCGTCGATCACCTCGCCGTCGGCATCCAGATACATGTCGCGGTCGGCCGCGGCCGGGGCGGTCTCGCGGGCATCGAGCATCACGCTGCGGTCAGAGGATGCCTCGTACAGCAGGAAGAACCCGCCGCCCCCGAGCCCGGAGCCGTAGGGCTCGGCTACACCCAGGGCAGCGGTAATCGCGACGGCGGCATCGAAGGCATTGCCGCCGTCGCGCAGTACGGCCTCGCCCGCCTCGGTGGCGGCCGGATGCGCACTCGCCACTGCGTGCTGCCCCGGGCCGGCCAGCGCCAGCGGCGCCGCCAGCGACAGGGTGACGAAGACCGCGCAGTGCAGGAGCGGGCGGCGCCAATCCATGTCGAGGCCTACTTCGCGGCCATCAGGGCGTCGTACTTGGCCGTCAGCTGCTCGCGGGTCTCCTTGTGATCGGGATCCAGCGGGATGCAGTCCACCGGGCAGACCTGCTGGCACTGCGGCTCGTCGAAATGGCCGACACATTCGGTGCACAGCGTGGGGTCGATCTCGTAGATCTCGTCCCCCGGGTAGATGGCCTCATTCGGGCACTCGGGCTCGCAGACATCGCAGTTGATGCATTCGTCGGTGATCATCAGGGCCATGGGCCGTTCCTCGTATCCAGTGGCGGGGCCCGGCTAGCGTGCTGCGCCGTTTTGTTCGGCCAGCATGCGCGCCACACCGGGGCTAACGAATTTTGAGACGTCGCCGCCCAGTCGGGCGATTTCCCGCACCAGACTGGAGGAGACGAAGCTGTACTCCTCCGCTGGCGTCAGAAACAGCGTTTCGACCTCCGGCGCAAGCTGTCGGTTCATCGCTGCGAGCTGGAATTCATGTTCAAAGTCGGACACCGCGCGCAATCCGCGCAGGATCACGTTGGCCTGCTGCGCATGGACAAAGTGCGCGAGCAGGACATCGAAGCCCTGCACCTCCACGCCCGGGATGTCACCCACCGCCTGCTCGGCCAGGGCCACGCGGGTCCCCAGCGGGAAGGCCGGACCCTTGTTGGGACTGGCGGCCACCGCGACCACCACGCGATCGAACAACCGTGCCGCACGGCGCACGATGTCCGTGTGACCGTGGGTGATCGGGTCGAAGGTGCCGGGATAGATGGCGGTAACGGACATGGGCGAAAGGCCGGCCGGGAAAGCCCCCATTAGACCGCAAGCACCGCGAACAGACAAAATGCCTTTCGCGCACACCGCGCCCGCCCCAACCAAGGACTGCCCGATGAGTGATGACTACCGCCCCCCGCTCGCCGACTACTGGGACCAGCTCGAGTCCCGCTACGGCGGCGGCTTCAACTTCCAGCAGATCTCGCGCGACGAACTGGCGCAGTTGGTGGAGCACCTGCGTCAAGCGGTAAAGAATGACCCGCAGGTCACGGACGTGGAGAAGCAGAACCTGGGCCTGGTGCTCAAGCACGCCGAACAGGCCCTGGAAAAACGCTCGGCCTGACGCAACAGGGACTGTCCCTGCGAGCGTTGCGCGGTCATCCACACCCTGCCGATCGCCGCGGGCTTCGCGACTCGCGATGACGGAAGCCGTGCGGTCTTACCGCGCGCGTGCCTCGGTCGCCACGGCACAGGGCGGCAGGACTCGACACTCGGCGCCGCCGTCCGGAGCCTCCGCCGCAGCGCCCAGGGTGCGCGCATACGCTCCCGGTCCCGCCAGATCGGCCGCACAGCTCGCGGCCTCGCGTGCCTGCTCGCCGCATTCGCGGGCGATCAACACGTGCGCGAGGTTGTTCCAGCCCTCGTGGCGGGCCGGGTCGCGCTCGACCAGCGCCCGCAGGGCATTCTCCGCCGCCGGCAGATCGCCCTGGGCAAAGGCCACGTTGGCGCGGCCCACATAGGGGATCGGTTCATCGGGCCAGCGATCCATGGCGGTTTCGTAGCCCATGGCCGCCGCCGCAAAACGCCCGGTCTGTTCCAGTTCGTTGACCGCACGCAGCCAGCGCAGCGGCTGGGCGGTGGCCGGCAGGGTATCGGGGGGCATCACAAGGAAGGCCCAGCGCTCACCCCGCGCCCAGGTGCGCTCGAAGCGGGCAAAGGAATTCACATGACGCTGGATCGGGCCGCTGCGCAGGAAGATCTCCCGATCGTCCAGGTCGTATCCGATAACCACCGCAAAGTGCCATTCCGGGATCAGGGCCACCCCGAGGTTCTGGAACACCACCACCGGGTTGCCCGCCGCCACCTCGCGCAGGATCGCCTCCAGTTGGGGCTCGATACGGTAGGCCACCTGGTCGCGCGCGCGCACCGCCGCGCGCATCTCGGTCTGCAGGCTGCCCGCGCGGGCGGGGATGTAAACCTCTTCGATCAGATCATCCAGCGCGGCGTCGATACCCCGGGCATTCAACGCCGTGGCCAGCGCGGCGGGGCCGCACTGGTATTGCTCCTGGGGAAAGAACGGCGTGTCAGCCAGTTCGACGCGCGCCGGCAGGTCCGTCGGGCGCTCGCTCGCCAGACCCGCGCTCTGCGGCGCGGTGGCACAACCGGTCAGCCAGAGAAGCGCGGCGAGCGCGAGAAACCCCGTGACTCGCCGCGTCGAGATGGACCCCATGCAGGGCGTGGCTTAGCGGGACGGTCCGACAAACGAGAAGATGTCGGTCACACCCACCGCATCCAGGATCACGAACACCACGAACACGATGGCGACCACACCCAGGACGCTGGCCGCGCCAGCCGGGTCGGTCTCCATGTGCGCCTCCAGCTGCGCCAGTTCGTCATCGGTCAGGCGGGCCACACGCTGCTCGGCACGTTCGGGATCAACCCCCATCTCGATCAGCTGCGCGCGAACCTCGGCGTCATTGAGCTGTTCCAGCAACTGGGCGCGGGTGTCGTCCGCGCTGGCCTGCTGGATCATGCTGCCGGTATCCAGCATGCCGACATCGGCGAATGCCGGGGTGGCGGGCAGCAGGGTCAGGGCCAGCGCGACCAGCAGTGCCGCGGGTGCGGACAGAACTCGACGGAACGAATGAACGCTCATGGGCAGACTCCTTGAAATCGGTGAACGGTTGTTAGAAGTGTAGCCCGCCAGAACCGCGAATTGACCGGCCGCAAACGAAAATCGCGGCCGGTTTCACACGTCTGTCAGCTTTCGTCGGGGGCGTCGACCACCTTGATCTCGTACTCCAGGACCTCGACACCACGCGCCCAGGCCCCGCCGCACACGGAGTTGTCGCGCGTGCGCTCCTGGGTCTCGCCCGGACCCAGGGTGCGCCACAGGCGGGTCGTCGTGCGCACGTCGTCTTCCAGCTCTCCGGGGCAGTTGTAGGCGGTCTTGGTGACCCGGACTTCCAGCCAGTCATCCGTGTTGTTGGTCGCGCGCCACTGTCCGCGCACATTGGCGCAGCCGTATTCGTGCATGCGGTATTCGAAGGCGACCTCGTCCGGCGAACCGTCCGCCGGGGCGAAGTAGGCGCCCTGGGCCGCGACCTGGCCGGGCGCGACAAACGCGGCGGCCAGCACACTGGCAGCGGTCAGGGCGAGAGTGCGATTGAGAATGCGCGAGTACATGATTTCCTCCATCCGGGATCCGGTTGTGGGCCCGTCTTGCGCGGGCTTGGCAGAGAATAGACGCTGGCCAGACGGCGTTTGTGCCGATTCCGGTTGTCTGGCGGGGTTTTTCCCGCCAGCCCCGGTCGTTGGCTCCCATCCTCGCAAACCGAGCTGAAACGCATATGAACGAGATCGTGCCCGATTCGACCCTGACCTGCCCGGAATGCGGGCACCAGAAGACGGAAACGATGCCCACCGACGCCTGCCAGTGGTTCTACGAATGCACCGGCTGCGGGGCCCTGCTCCGGCCACTTCCAGGGGACTGCTGCGTGTTCTGCTCCTACGGCACCGTGCCCTGTCCGCCCATTCAGCAGGAGGGCCCGGGCGGCTGCTGCGCCTCGTCATGAGGCCGGCGCTCGTGACCGCCGCCCTGGGACGCCTGCGCGGCGACTTCCCGTTGGAACAGCGCCTGCGGGATGCCCCCGAAGCCGTGCGCGCCGCCTATCTCGAAGTCCTGGAACACTGGCGCCAGCGCGGACGGCCACCAGAGGCCCGGGAGCTGGATATCCGCGCGCTGGAGCGACTGGCCGCGCTGGATGCCGTGGCCCATCAGGCCCAGGGTCTGGGCTGCTACCCGTACAGCGCCGCACCGGGGCGGATCACGGTCAGCGTCGCCGGGCGCGGTCCAGTCGCCGCGATGTGCGCCATCGACGCGCTGGCCATCCCGATGCTAAGCGGTGCACATAGCCGGATCGAGGCGGCCTGCAGCCACTGCGGAGCGGCGCTCAGCCTGGAATCCGGGCCCACCGCGGTTGCGGATACGGCCTCCGTGTGGGTGCATTACCGGCCGCGCCGCACGGACAACACCCCGTGCTGCACCAGCCTTTGTGAGGGCATCACCTTCGTCTGTGCGCGTTGTGCACCGGCCGAACACGCGGACTATCTGCGCGTCGACGAGGCGGACAGGGTCGCCCGGCAGTTCTTCGCCTTCCAGCGGGCCTGGCTGGACGCCGACGCCCACTCGCCCGGAAATGACTAGTCGGTCTTGACCTCGAACGGAGGGCAACGCTTGGGCAGCAATTCGCCCCGGATGCGCGGGTAGCAGGGCAGGCCCTGGTCGAACGGCGGGGCGTCCTCGCCCTGGATCAGCGGGCGCAGGTAATCGCGCGCGGCCTGGGTGATGCCGTAGCCGTCCGGGGTGATGTACTCGCGCGGCATGCCCTGCTCGACGTCGGCCACGGTCTCCAGCGGGGTAAAACCGATGCTCCAGCGGTAGGGATCGTTGGAATCGCGGCGGATGATCGGCATGAAGGCATCCTCGCCGGCCACCACGCCCTCCACCGCCGCACGGCCACAGGCATAGGCCTGCTCCACGTCCACCTTCGACGCGATATGCCGCGCGGAGCGCTGGATATAGTCGACCACCGCCCAGTGCAGCTTGTGTCCGGTCTGTTCGCGGATCAGCTCGGCCAGGCGCGGGGCGGCGCCGCCCAGCTGGGTGTAGGCATACACATCATGGCTTTGTGCCACCGAGAACAGGGTGCCATCCGGATTCTTCAGACCCTCGGAGACCACCACCACACAGTAGCCGTGACGCTCGATCGTCCGGTTCAGGTGCTCGAGAAAGTCGTCCTGGTCAAACAGGGTCTCGGCGAACAGGATCAGCATCGGCGGCTGGCCATCGAACTCCTGCGCCAGTGCGGCGGCGGCCGCCAGCCAGCCCGCATGCCGACCCATTACCTCGAGCACGAACACCTTGGTGGAACTGGTGTGCATGGACTCGACATCCAGACTGGCCTCGCGCACGACCGTGGCGATGAACTTGGCGGCGGAGCCGAACCCGGGGCTGGAGTCGGTCACGGCGAGATCGTTGTCGATCGTCTTGGGCACGCCGATCGCCTTGATCGGGAAGCCCATGCGATCCCCCATCCTGGCGATCTTCAGCGCGGTATCCATGGAACCGCCGCCGCCGTTATAGAAGAAGGTGCCGATGTCATGGGCGCGGAAGACCTCGACCAGGCGTTCGTACTGCTCCGGATCCTTGTCAGGATCGCCCAGGTCGAAACGGCAGGAGCCGAACGCCCCGCCGGGGGTATGACGCAGGGCCGCGAGGGTCAGCGGGTCCTCCTGATCCAGGTCGATGATCTCCTCGCGCAGGACACCGAGGATGCCGTCGCGCGCCGCATAGATCTTGCCGAAATGGGCCGGATGGGCGCGCACCGCCTCGATCACCCCCCAGGCGCTGGCGTTGATGACGGCGGTAACCCCGCCGGACTGGGCGTACAGCGCGTTTTGCGGCATGCGAATCTCCCTTGTGGATACAGCCCCGGATGCCATGCACGACAAGTGCCAGCCCGCTCAAGCCATGAACTACCCGACGGATCGGCCCATCCGGGTGCTTTTGCTACACTATGCCGGTTAAGACACTCGGCGCACCGGGGCCGTTCGCCCCGTCATGGTGCTCACGCACCTCGATTGCGCGGTGTCACCCGATTCACAACAGCATCAGGATTGCATCATGCATATCGGCACGACTTTGACCAACTACATTATCGAGACCCAGCGCGGTATCCAGGGCGCGACCGGCGAATTCACCGGCCTGCTGAACGATATCTCGGTGGCCTGCAAGAAGATCTCCGACCTCGTCGACAAGGGTGACCTGGTCGGCGTTCTCGGCTCCGCCGGCTCCGAGAACGTGCAGGGCGAGACGCAGAAGAAGCTCGACATCATCACCAACGAGGTGTTCATCGAGGCCCTGGGCCACAACGGCCACGCCGCCGGCCTCGCCTCCGAGGAGATGGACGAGATCTGCGAGATGCCGGCCGGCGCCCCGCGTGGTCATTACCTGGTCCTGTTCGACCCGCTGGACGGCTCCTCCAATATCGACGTGAACGTCTCCGTCGGCACGATCTTCTCCATCCTGAAGGCGCCGGAAGGCGTCTCCGATCCGAAGACCGAGGATTTCCTGCAGCCGGGCACCAAGCAGATCGCCGCCGGCTACTGCCTGTACGGTCCGTCCACCATGATGGTGCTGACCACCGGCAAGGGCGTGCAGATGTTCACCCTGGACAAGGACTTCGGCGAGTTCCTGCTGACCAAGGACAGCGTGCAGATCCCGGAAGACACCGAGGAATTCGCGATCAACATGTCCAACAGCCGCTTCTGGGAGGCCCCGGTCAAGCGCTACATCGACGAATGCCTGGCCGGCAAGGAAGGCGCCCGCGACAAGGACTTCAACATGCGCTGGGTGGCCTCCATGGTCGCCGAGGTGCACCGCATCCTGTCGCGCGGCGGCGTGTTCATGTACCCGATGGACTCCAAGATGCAGGCCAAGGGCACCGCCGGCAAGCTGCGCCTGATGTACGAGGCCAACCCGATGAGCTTCATCATCGAGCAGGCCGGCGGCGCCTCCACCACCGGTCGCGAGCGCATCATGGATATCAGCCCCACGGGCATTCACCAGCGCGTGCCGGTAGTCCTGGGCGCGAAGAACGAAGTGGAGCGGATCACCCGCTACCACAACGAGGGCTAAGAACCCCTCGCGCCTCGGGCACCCCGATGCGCTCCCCAAGGCCCGGCCCCGCAAGGCGCCGGGCCTTTTTGTTGCAATCAAGGACAACGCGGATGGGCTCGGACAAGCGCTGCCCAATCCGAACGGACGTGACGGATGACAGAGCCCTCGGATAAACGACCAGACGCCCCGACCCGGGGCGAAGCCTTTCGTTACTGGCTCAAGCTCGGCTTCATCTCGTTCGGGGGTGCCGCCGGGCAAATCGGGATGATGCACGAGGAGCTGGTGGAACGGCGTCGCTGGGTCTCCGAGAACCGCTTCCTGCATGCGCTGAACTACGCGATGGTCCTGCCCGGCCCGGAGGCGCAACAGCTGGCGACCTATCTCGGCTGGCTCGTGCACGGCACCTTCGGCGGCCTGATGGCGGGGCTGCTGTTCATCCTGCCCTCGCTGGTCCTGATCACCGGGCTGTCCTGGGTGTACCTGGCCTTTGGCGACGTGCCCACGGTGGAGGCCGTGTTCTACGGCATTAAGCCGGCGGTGATCGCAATCATCGTCTATGCCGGCTGGCGCATCGGCGGACGCGTGTTGAACAACGGCCTGCTATGGCTGATGGCCGTTGCGGCGTTCCTGGCGATCTTTGTGCTCAACATCCCGTTCCCGTACATCATCATCGCCGCGGGGCTGCTCGGCTGGCTGGGCAGCCGGGTCTGGCCGGAACGCTTCCGCAGCGGCGAATCGCACAGCGCCGGCAGCCACAAGGCCACAGGGCCGGCCGTGGTGGACGACGACACCCCACCCGCGCCCTGGATGCAGTTTCGCTGGTCGCGGGTGTTCCGCTTCCTCTTGGTCGGCCTGGGCCTGTGGGCCGCGGTGTTCGGTTTGCTGCTCACGGTATTTGGCTGGGACGCCACGCTGACCCGCATGGGCCAGTTCTTCACCCAGACCGCGTTGGTGACCTTCGGCGGGGCCTACGCGGTGCTGCCATATGTCTATCAAGGCGGGGTGGAGACCTACGGCTGGCTGAGCCCGACCCAGATGATCGACGGGCTCGCGCTGGGCGAGGCCACGCCGGGGCCGCTGATCATGGTGGTCACCTTCGTCGGCTTCATCGGCGGCTGGACCCAGGCGTTTCTCGGCCCGGATCAGGTACTGCTGGCCGCCTTGCTCGGGGCGCTGGTCGCGACCTTCTTCACCTTCCTGCCGTCGTTCCTGTTCATCCTGGTGGGCGCGCCCCTGGTCGAGCGCACCCGGGGCGATCTGCACTTCACCGGACCGCTGACCGGCATTACCGCCGCCGTGGTCGGGGTGATCGTGAACCTGGCCGTGTTCTTTACCTGGCACGTCCTGTGGCCTGCCGGCTTCGAGGGCACCTTCGAGTGGTTCTCGGCCCTGCTCGGCATCGCCGCCTTTATTGCCCTGGCCCGTTTCCGGGTGGGCATCATCCCGCTGATCCTCGTCTGCGCCGTGCTCGGCGCCGGGTATCGGCTCCTGCTGTAGGCACCCTGGCCTGCCGGGCCAGGCGAAAGGCACCGATCAAACCACTCGGCCCTCCAGGGTAGCCGCAGCCTCGGTATTCGCCGCCAGCACCTGCAGGTTGGTCACCGTGTGGTCCGCGATGTTGGTCAGCGCCTCGCGAGTCAGGAAAGCCTGGTGGCCGGTGACCAGCACGTCGTCGCGCTGCATCAGCCGCGCCAGGCGGCGATCGGGCAGCCCGGCGAGCGACCAGTCGCGGAAGAACAGCGAGGCCTCGTTCTCGTACACATCCATCGCCAGCCCGCCGAGCTGACCGGACTCCAGCGCGGCCTCGGCCGCATCCGTATCAACCAGCGCCCCGCGGGCGGTGTTGATCAGGAAGGCCCCGCGCGGGAGCCGCGCCAGACTGTCACTATTGATCAGGTGGCGGTTTTCGCGAGTCAGCGGACAGCTGAGGCTGAGCACCTCGGACTGCGCCAGTAGCGCGTCCAGCTCGAGGTACTGGACGCCCGCGGCCTGCAGCTCGGCGTTCGGATACGGGTCGTGCGCCGCCACCCGGCAGCCGAAGCCCAGCATGATGCGCGCAAAGGCCTGGCCGATGCGGCCGGTGCCGACGATGCCCACCGAGCGGCCAACGAGATCGAATCCGGTCAGGTGATCGAGGCGAAAATCACCTCGCCGCGTGCGGTCCCAGGCGAGGTGAACGCGCCGGTTCAGCGTCATCAGCAGGGCGACGGCGTGCTCCGCAATCGCGTTCGGGGAATAGGCCGGCACCCGGGCCACGCGCACGCCACGCTCGCGGGCGCGGTCGATATCCAGGTTGTCGTAGCCGGAACAGCGCAGCGCCACCACATGCACCCCGTGATCGGCGAGCCCGTCGATCACGCGCCGGTGCAAGTCATCGTTGGTAAAGACGCAGACCGCATCCGACCCTGTGGCAAGGTGCACCGTCTCTGCGGTCAGGCGTTCGGCATGCAGGAGAGGCTTCATGTCCGCCGCTTGAAAAGCAGGGAGCAGAAACTCGCGATCGTGTTGCTGAACACTGAATACGGTGACCCGCATAACGTTCTCTCTAATCCATAGGTTGAATAAGGGCTCGCGTAGTACCTGCGCACGCTAGGTCCCCAAGGGGTTTCCCAACGATGCCTCGTTCCGGTGTTTGCGCATGAGGGAGGAACCGGCCCTGGGCAGCGACGATGCGCGCGCCCCATGGAACCGCCCCCGAGACCGGACGATGGCACCAGCATAACGCAGGATCGGGCGCTGTCACGGGCAGACTCCAACCACCCTGGTGGCTTTGTCAGACGAGGTCGCGGGGGATCTTCACGTCCCAGTTGCGGGCATAGACGCGACGTTCGCCCTCGTACGCATCCAGCTGGGCGTGGATCTCGAACTCGGTGGGGGTCGAGGTAAGCACCGTTCGGGTCACCGTACGCACTTCCCATTCACCGCGCCGGAAGCCGCGCTCCCACAGTGTTTCCCCGCGCGACGAGTTGAAGTCGTCACCCCGGTAGCTGTACCACTCCAGCGCCTTGCGCTGCATCTCCAGGTTTAGCTCTTCCAGCCGGACGGTCCCCGCGTCGTTGATCACCTCCAGGGTCGACTCGTCCTCGGCCAGGTCACGAATGACCCGCCAGTTATGCTGCTGCGGCGTGAGCTGACGGGTCTCCGTCGAGGGGGGTGCACCCTCGGGGGGCGGGAAGGCGATTCGGGCATCCAGGTCTTCGCGCGGCGAGCGCCGGGGCAGAAGCAGACGGCTCGCGCCTGCCGTGATCCGTAGCCGCACCGGCCGCGGCGCCGGCCATGCCAGCGGGAAATACGAGGTCGACAGCGACAGGCGGATGCGATGTCCTGCCGGGAAGCGCTGCGCTACGTCGTTGAACTTGACCCGGACGCGATAGGTTTTACCGGGCTCCAGTGGTTTCGGGGTCTCGGCGCCTTCGCGGTGGGTCAGGTTGAGCAACCCATAGGTGACGCGGGTCGCCTTGTCGTCAGCGGCAACATCGGACAACCGCGCCGCAACCATCGCGACGGGCTGATCGACGCTCAACTCCAGCTCCAGCATCGCAGCGCCGAGGATCTCCAGGGGCTTCTCCAGCGGGGCGCTGGTGAATACCAGGGCGCCCCCATCCTCTTCGCGCTGGTCGTGCGGCAGATCGGGCGTCGCAGAATACGAACACCACTTGCCGGCGAACAGGCCCACGCTCAGCGGCGATTGCAGGCTCATCTCGCGTTCCGGTATGCCCCCCGATTCGTTCTCCAGTCGCCCCGGCCAGGCTAGGGCCAGCGGCTCGAGTTCCACGTTTGCCGAGGGCCAGTGTGATTCGCCCACCCAGCGCCCCGGGCGTTCCTCGTAGCGGGTGGTCGGCGGGACGCTGTCCTGCATCCAGACCCGCAACATCGGTTCTTCCATGATCCCGTTTGGTTCGTCCTTCAGCCAGTGGTCCCACCAGCGCAGACATTCCTGCAGGAAGCCGATGGCCGGTCCCGGGACCCCCTGGTGGGGGTATTTGTGGCTCCAGGGGCCGACCAGGCCCAGGCGAGGCCCCTGCAGGTTGTCCAGCAGGCGAAACACCGCGTTGGAATAGCCGTCGGCCCAGCCGCTCACCGCCATGACCGGGGTCTTTACCGCGGACCAGTCCTCGCAGATCGAGCCATGCTTCCAGTAGTCGTCGCGGCGCTGGTGGCGCAGCCACTTCTCCAGCCACAGCCCGCTGCCCTCCAGGCGCTGGAACCACATCTCGCGCCAGCGTTCGCCCACGATCTCCGGATCCGGCGGCAGGGAGTTGTAGGCAAACATGGTCGAGGCCCAGGACAGGTTGTCCCCCAGCAGGCAGCCGCCCATATGATGGACGTCGTCGGCGTAGCGGTCATCGGTGGAACACACACTGACCACGGCCTTCAGCTCCGGCGGTTGCAATGCCGCGATCTGCAGGCCGTTGAAGCCACCCCAGGAGATGCCGATCATCCCGACATTGCCGTTGCACCAGGTTTGTTCGCCCATCCAGCGCAGGATCTCCACGCCGTCGTCCAGTTCCTGCTGCAGATACTCGTCCTCCAGCACCCCCTCGGAGTCTCCGGATCCGCGCAGGTCCACCCGCAGACACGCGTAGCCGTGACCGGCAAAGTAGTGGTGGATCGCGTCGTCGCGTAGTCGCGTGGAATCGCGCCGGCGGTACGGGATGTATTCCAGGATCGCGGGGACGGGCTGCTGTTCGGCGCCTTCGGGGCGCCACAACCGGGCGGCCAGGTGCGTCCCGTCGGCAAGCGGGATCGGGATGTATTCCTCGACCGTCACGGCGTAGGGAAAGTCGCGGACGATTTTCATGGCTGTGCCTCGTCGACGGGTTCGAACTCCATGGGCAGCCGCTCCATCACACGCGTATAGGTTCGCTCCAGCTCGGTGTTGTCCGCGGCCCCGACAAACAGGGTTGCGACCTCGTAGGAGTAGCTGTCCTGATAACACAGCTGCGACAGCAGCATGCCCTCCGCGACCTCGATCTGTACGACCACTCCCGGGAACTCGGCCTCGACGGCCGTGATCTCCCCCGGCGTGGGCATCCGCACGACCCGTGCGTCCTGGTATCGGCGAACCATGAACTTGGCCGCACACGCGAATTCCCCCTGGCGATGCGGCATGGCGGGCTCGCGGCCCAGTCCGAGGTCGATCATCACCTGGTGGTGGTAGCAGCCATCGACCATGCGGAACAGCGGGGCGTGGGACTTGGAGATCCGGGTATTGATCTCCAGCAGCCAGATCCGGTCCGTGGCCTCATCCCAGTAGAACTCCACGTTGAACGGGGCGCAGTCATAGCCCACCTGCCGGATCACGCGGTCCGCTATCTCCTCCATCCGTGCCTGTACCGTCTGTGGAAGGATGGACGGGTACTGGTAGCGGGAGAATGAGGAGCCGGCCGCACCCTCGCGCAGGGAATCGACAGCACCGTAAATCCGGACTGCGCCCTGCCAGGCATACCCCTCCAGGGTGCACTGGCGCCCCTCCGATATCAGCGCCTCGGCAATGCAGTGATTGCCGTCGACGCCGGCCACCTCCGGAGGCAGCGTTGCGTGCCCCAGGACATGGTTGAAGGGCTCGCCGAAGCGGTCGATCTCCCTGCGGATCTGCTCCATGGCGCGCCGAAAGTCGTGCGCATCGTTGATGCGAAAGCCGAGGTAGGAGAGCACCGATTTCACCGGCTTGATCCAGAACGGAAAGTCCAGGGTGACCTCGCGCAATGGATCGTCGGCAAACGGGTTGACCGCGCAGAAGGCCGGGATGTGCTCGGGTGCAACGCGGGCCTGTTCCAGCCGGCTCCAGTACTTGTGCTCGCACTTCAGCACACTTTCCAGGGTCGGCCCCGGCAGATCCCTGGCCTGGCGCAGGAGGGGCAGGATCGTACTGACCGGGAAGTCCCAGAATCCGACCACGGCGTCCACCGTGCCGGCAAACTGCGCCAGGCGTTCGCGGCCCTCGATCAGGATCCGACGCACCGGAAACCGGGCGCAGGGCTTGACCTCCTCGCGGGTGAACAATGCATGGAAGACATAGTTCTCCGGCCCGGGCAGGGCCCGGAGCTGTGCCAGATGGAAGTCGTCCAGACCGACCACGAAGATATTGCGCCTCGCCGGCGCATTCATAACTGCCATCGTTTTCCCCGAACAACGGGCCGCCAGGGCCACATACCACCCTCCATGGAGTGTGGCAGGTATCCGGGTTATTACCAGCCCGGGATGTCGCTGGATCGCGCCCCGCACTTGCCGCACTATGGACGGGTGTTGGGTCTTGCCGTACCGAACGGCTCGCCCGAGACCCAGGAGTCGTCTGTGGAAGTGATCGCACCGCAAGCCGTAGACACGCTGATCCGCCTGCTGGCCGGGGATGGCTATGAGGTGGTGGGGCCGACGCGGCGCGACGGCGCGATCGTCTACGACCGGGTGGGCGGCCTCGAGGACCTGCCGGTGGGCTGGACCGACGAGCAGGCCCCCGGGCACTACCGCCTGCGCGAACGCGACGACGACGCGCTGTTCGGCTATGTGGTCGGACCGCATTCCTGGAAGAAGTACCTGTTCCCGCCCGAGGAGACCCTGTTCCGGCTGACCCGCCAGCCGGACGGCAGCTTCGTGACCGAGCCCGGCACCTCCGACGCGCCGCGCCGTGCCTTCATCGGCCTGCGCGCCTGCGAGCTGGCGGCGATCGACGTGCAGGACCGGGTATTCCTCGGCCAGGCGGTGCAGGACCGCGGCTATGCCGCCCGCCGGCGGGACCTGTTCATGGTCGCGGTCAGCTGCGCCGAGCCGGGAGGAACCTGCTTCTGCGCTTCCATGGATACCGGCCCGCGCGCCCGCAAGGGCTTCGACCTGGCGCTCACCGAGGTGATCGACGCCACGCAGCATTTCCTGGTCGCCGAGGCCGGGTCCGACGCCGGGCGCGCGATGCTCGACCGGCTGGAGCCGCGCCCGGCCTCGGACGCCGAGCAGGCTGCCGCCGAACGCGTCTGGGCCGAGGCGCCGGAAAAGATGGGCCGACAGATGCCGGCGGACGCCCGCGAGGTGCTGAACCGGGCCTTCGAGCACCCGCGCTGGGAGGAAACCGCCGAGCGCTGCCTGTCCTGCTCCAACTGCACCCTGGTCTGCCCTACCTGCTTCTGTTCGCAGGTCGAGGAGGTGCCAGATCTGGAAGGCCAGCGCACCGAACGCGTGCGGCGCTGGGATTCCTGCTTCAACCAGGAACACTCGCACCTGGTCGGCGGCGCGCACCGCGAGTCGGTGGCCGCGCGCTATCGCCAGTGGATCACCCACAAGCTGGCCACCTGGCACGACCAGTTCGGCACCTCCGGCTGTGTCGGCTGCGGACGCTGCATCACCTGGTGCCCGGTGGGCATCGACATCACCGAGGAGGTCACCGCGGTGCGCCGCGATCCGGAGGGCCGGGGATGAACGAGCTGCTGGCGATCATCGAGGAACAGCCGTTCTTCGAGGATATGGCGCCGGAGCACCGGCGCCTGCTGGCGGCCTGCGCGGCGAAGTGCAGCTATACGGACGGGACCCGGCTGATGCGCGACCACGAGCCGACCGAGACCTTCTGGCTGATCCGCGAGGGCCAGGTCGCGCTGGAGAGCCCGCTGCGCGAAGGCACGGTCGCGTTCCAGACCTTGGGCCCTGGCGACATCCTCGGCTGGTCCTGGCTCCTGCCGCCGTACCGTGCCAGTTACGACGCGCGGGCGGTGACGGACCTCCACACCCTGCGCTTCGATGCCGGCGTGCTGCGCGAACGCATGGAGGCCGACCCGGCGTTCGGCTACGTGCTGATGAAGCACTTCGCCGCACTGATCGTCCAGCGCCTGCAGGCGGCGCGGTTGCAGGCGCTGGATATCTACAGCCACGGAGGGCCCGGCCATGGCGCCTGACGCGGCTGCAACCCTGCCGGATCAGACGATGGCGCCAGGGCCCTGGCGCATCCACTCGGTACGCCGCGACGTGGCCAGCAACGAGGTCTTCAGCTGGACGCTGTACCCCGAGCCGGGGGTGGAGCCCGGCGCCGCGCCAGCACCCGGGCAGTTCAACATGCTCTACCTCTTCGGCGTGGGCGAGGTGCCGATCTCGGTCTCCGCGATCACCGACGACGGCGGCATCGTGCACACCATCCGCGCGGTGGGCAGCGTGACCCGCGCGATGCAGGATCTGGAGGCCGGCGCGGTGGTTGGTCTGCGCGGGCCGTTCGGCACGGCCTGGCCGCTGGAACAGGCGCGCGGGCGCGACCTGGTGCTGGTCGCCGGCGGCATCGGCCTGGCCCCGCTGCGCCCGGTCATCCACGCGGCGCTCCAGCGGCGTTCGGAGTTCGGCCGCATGGTGGTCTGTTACGGCGCGCGTTCGCCCGGCGACATGATCTTCCGCGACGAGCTGGACGCCTGGGCCGAGCGGGATGATGTAGATCTGCGCATCACCGTGGATCGCGGCACCGCCGCCTGGCGCGGCGATGTCGGCGTGGTCACCCAGCTGGTGGATCGTGGCGGCTTCGACCGGCGCAACACCCTGGCGATGACCTGCGGCCCGGAGGTGATGATGCGCTTCACCGCGTCCGCGCTGGAGCGCCGCGGCCTGAAGCCGGAGGACATCTATGTCTCCATGGAGCGCAACATGCGCTGCGCGGTGGGCTTTTGCGGCCACTGCCAGATCGGGGCGCATTTCGTCTGCCGCGACGGCCCCGTGTTCCCCTACCCGGTGATGGAACCGGCCTTCCGGGTACGCGAGCTATGAGTCGGGAAAAGCCCACCCTGGCGGTGTTCAAGTTCGCCTCCTGCGACGGCTGCCAGCTCAGCCTGCTGGACTGCGAGGACGAGCTGCTGGCGGTCACCGACCGCATCCGGATCGCGCACTTCCCCGAGGCCACGCGCACCCGCATCGACGGGCCGTGGGACCTGACGCTGGTGGAGGGCTCGATCACCACGCCACAGGCGGCGGAGGAGATCCGCGAGATCCGCCGCGCATCGAAGTTCCTCGTGACCATCGGCGCCTGCGCGACCACCGGCGGTATCCAGGCCCTGCGCAACTTCGCGGATGTCGAGGCATTCACCCGCCAGGTCTACGCCCACCCGGAATACATCGAGACCCTGGCCACCTCGGATGCCATCAGCCAGCACGTGCCGGTGGACTTCGAGCTGCGCGGCTGCCCGATCGACAAGTACCAGTTGCTGGAGGTCATCAGCGCGTTCCTCCACGGTCGGCGCCCGCAGGTCTCCAGCGCCAGCGTCTGCGAGGAGTGCAAGCGGGCGGGACAGGTCTGCGTGATGGTCGCCCACGGCACGCCCTGTCTCGGCCCGGTCACCCACGCCGGCTGCGGCGCGTTGTGCCCTGGTTGCAACCGCGGCTGCTATGGCTGCTTCGGGCCCAAGGAGACGCCCAACGCGCCGGGCCTGTCCGGCCAGCTGGAGACCCTGGGCATGGATCGCGCCACGCGCGTGCGCTTTTACCGCACCTTCAACGCCGGCGCCGACGCCTTCCGCAAGGAGAGCGAACGTCAGGAGAGCGGCGCGGCACCGCCCGAAGAATCAGGAAACCGGCCATGAGCGAGACCCGCACCATCGAAGTCGACTACCTCGCGCGCGTGGAGGGCGAGGGCGCGATGTACGTGCGCACCGAGGGCGACCGCGTGGAGGAGGTGAAGTTGTCGATCTTCGAGGCGCCGCGCTTCTTCGAGGGCTTCCTGCGCGGGCGCGACTTCCGCGAGGCCCCGGACATCACCGCGCGCATCTGCGGCATCTGCCCGATCGCCTACCAGATGGGGGCCTCGCTGGCGATGGAGGACATCTGTGGCATCACCGTGGACGGCGTGCTGCAGGACCTGCGGCGGCTGGCCTACTGCGGCGAGTGGATCGAGAGCCACGCCCTGCATGTATTCATGCTCCACCTGCCGGACTTCCTCGGCTATCCCGACGCGGTCACCGCCGCGAAGGACCACCCGGACATGGTGCGCAACGGCCTGCGCATCAAGAAGATCGGCAACGCCATCCTGCGCCTGCTGGGCGGGCGCGAGATCCACCCGGTGAACCTGCGCGTCGGCGGCTTCTACCGCGCCCCGTCGCCGGCCGAGGTCGCGGGCCTGCGCGAGGACCTGTCCTGGGGCCTGGAGGCCTCCTGCGAGGTCGCCGAATTCCTCGCCACCCTCGACTACCCGAACCTCGAACGCGACTACGAGTTCGTGTCGCTCGTCCATCCGGACGAATACCCGATCACCCACGGGCGCCTCGGCTCCAGCAGCGGCCTGGACGCCGCCATCCGCGACTACGACGACATCTTCACCGAGGAACACGTCGCCCACTCCAACGCCCTGCACAGCCATCGCTCGGACTCCGGCGAACCGGTGTTCATGGGCCCGCTGGCGCGCTTCGCCCTGAACCGCGAACGCCTCACCCCGCGCGCCGCCGAGCTGGCCGAGCGCGCCGGGCTGGGCGCGGCCTGTCGCAACCCCTTCCGCAGTATCCAGGTGCGCATGATCGAGATCGTCCTCGCCTTCGAGGAGGCCCTGCGCCTGGTGGACGGCTACCGGGCCGCGCCGGCCGAACCCGCGTTGCCGGTCACCCCGCGCGCCGGCACCGGCTTTGGCGCCACCGAGGCCCCGCGCGGCATCTGCTACCACCGCTACAGCATCGACGACGCGGGCCTGATCACCGACGCCAAGATCGTCCCGCCCACCTCGGTCAACCAGCCCACCATCGAGGCCGACCTGCGCGAACTGGTCCAGACCCACCTCGACCTGCCGGACGACGAACTGCGCCACCACTGCGAGGTCGCCATCCGCAACTACGACCCCTGCATCTCCTGCGCCACCCACTTCCTCGACCTGACCGTCGACCGAAAATGAACAGCGCCCGAAAGAAAGATGCGAGTTTCGGAAGGAACGCATGCGGAAGCCCACCAAACTGAATCAGGAAGAGCAGGAACTGCTCGATGCCTTTGAAGCAGGCGAGTTCGAATCGGACAAGGACAACGAACGCAGGGCATCCATTGTCGAGGCCCCGGAAAATGGATCCCGCAAGACCCCTGAACAAACCCAAGAGGCCTCGGCCGACGATGGAAGATCGGCAGGCAAGGGCCCACTCGTCATCGGCATAGGGAACCCCTGGCGCGGCGACGACGGCGTCGGCCACGCCGTAGTCGAGGCCCTGCAGGGCACCTCGGGCCTCACCACCGCCACCTGCAGTGGCGAACCCGCCGAGCTCATGGACCTGTGGCAGGGCCACGACCCGGTGATCCTGGTCGACGCCATCGTCACCGGCGCCGCGCCCGGTACCCTCCATCGTCTTGACGCCCGCGAGCCGCTGCCACGCGGCGCCCGCTACTCCTCGCACGGCATCGGCCTCGCCGAGGCCGTCGAACTCGCCCGTTCCCTAGGCGACCTCCCGGAGACGCTCATCGTCCACGGCATCGAACCCGCCTGCCTTGAGGATGGGGCCGATCTCTCCACAGCCATCGCCGAGAACATGCCCCGTCTCCTCCATAGAATCTGCGACGAATTTGGGCCATCGCCGAACGCAAATCACAGCGATTTCTAGCGGCCGGGAGTGCTCTCTGGTTCCTCGGTGCTCTGGAGGCGATCGTAGACTTCGCGCAGCAGATGATCGCTGGCCACGCGTCGGAAGTTGTCGTCGTTCATCAGGCGGCCGAAGATCTCCTCGTTGCCGTCCATGCGCTCGATGAACAGGTTCTCCAGCATACGGTTGAACACATAGGCGAAGTTGTCACGCGTGTTGGCCCGGGCGGCTTCGCGCAGGGTGTCATTTTCGACCGCGCTCTCGGCAATCTGATCGAAGAAGAGCTGGTCGGCCGGGGTGAATTCCGTACCGAAGCGTTCGTTAAGCTTGCCGATCAGGGTGGACAACTCCACTTCGTCATCTTCGGCCTTGCCCGTCCCGACCTCGGTGGGTCCATACAGCGGCTGTGCTTCGCCTACGCCGAGATCGATGGTGCCCTCGCTGATCTTCTGCAGGCGGTAATACTTCAACGAGACCTCGTCCTCCAGTTCGAAGACGGTGTCATCGGCGCGCCGGGGCAGTTTGTGGAGCAGAAAGCGCCCGTAGCTGTAGAGCTTTTCCAGACTACTGTCCTGGTAGGGGATGATCTGCGCCAGAAAGGCGTAGAGGTTGCGGAAGCTGGCCAATTGCCCTTTGAACTGGTCCTGTTCCTCCTCATCCAGCGCCTCGTAGCGCTCCACGGCATGATCAAGGATCGCGTTAATCTTCTGGTGATCCGCCGCCGTGGGTTCGTTGCGGTTCTTGTACCAGATCTCCGCAAAGGCATTCACCTCGTCGCTGGTGAAGACCTGGTGCTCTTCCAGCCGGTGCTGCAAATCGTAGAGCTGATGGGGATCACTGGGCTCACCAGCGGGCGTCACTTCGTAATAGGGCTTGAAGGCCTCAAAGATCTCGCCCGGCTCGTTGACGAAATCCAGCACGAAGGTGTCTTCCTTTCCGGGGGCGGTCCGGTTCAGGCGGGAGAGGGTCTGCACCGCCTGAATACCCGACAGCCGCCGGTCCACATACATGGTGTGCAGCAATGGCTGGTCAAAGCCGGTCTGGTACTTCTCTGCCACCAGCAGCACCTGGTAGTGCTCGGAGGCAAAGCGGTCCGGCAGCTCCGATTCCTTGATGCCCTCGTTCATGCCCACTTCGGTGTAGGACTGGTCCGGGAAGTCCGGGTCGGTGACGCTACCGGAGAAGGCCACCAGCGAGCGGATGCCGGTGATGTCGTGCTCCTTGATGTACTTGTCGAAAGCCTGCTTGTAACGCACCGCATGCAAGCGCGAGGCGGTGACCACCATCGCCTTGGCCCGGCCGCCGATGCGGTGACAGGTGTTGTGGCGAAAGTGCTCGACGATCACCTCGACCTTCTGGGCGATATTGTGCGGGTGCAGCGACATGAAGCGCGCCAGCGCCCGGGCCGCCTTGCGCTTGGGCACCTGTGGGTCGTCCTCGATGGACTTGATCAGCCCATAGTAGGTCTTGTAGGTGGTGTAGTGCTCCAGCACATCCATGATGAAGCCTTCCTCGATGGCCTGGCGCATGGAGTACAGGTGAAACGGCGGCTGACCGTCCGGGCCGGGCTCGTTGAACACCGCCTGGGTCTTGAACTTGGGCGTGGCGGTGAAGGCGAAGAAGCTGATATTGGGCTGGCGCGGGCGCTTGAGCATCTCCTTGAACAGCTCCCGGCGCGCGGCCTCGGACAGTTCTTCCTCCTCCACATCCAGAAACTCCTCGGCGATGGCCGATTCGATGCCGTCGCGGTTGAGCACCTTGCGCAGCTCCATGGCTGTCTCGCCGGACTGAGAGCTGTGGGCCTCGTCCACGATTACCGCGAAACGCTTGCCGCCGGTATTCAGTTCCACCTCCTCGCCCTTCTTCGCCAGGGTGTCCATGGCCTGGGTGATGAAGGGGAACTTCTGGATGGTGGAGATGATGATGGGCACCCCGGATGAGAGCGCCTGGGCGAGCTGCTGGGTGTTCTCGTCGATCTTCTGCACCACCCCCTGCTTGTGCTCGAACTGGTAGATGGTGTTCTGCAACTGCTGGTCCAGCACCCGGCGGTCGGTGATCACCACCACGGTATCGAAGACCTTGTTGTCCTCGGCATCGTGCAGGCTGGACAGGCGATGGGCCAGCCAGGCGATGGAGTTGGACTTGCCCGAGCCCGCCGAATGCTGCACCAGATAGTTATGCCCCGGCCCCTGGGCGCGGGCCGAGTCGATCAGCTTGCGCACCGCGTCCAGCTGGTGATAGCGGGGGAAGATCAGGGTTTCCTTCTTGTGGCGCTTGACGCCCTTCTTGGTGGTGACCTTGCTTTCGCTGACCTCCAGGTGCAGAAAGCGGGCGAGGATGTCCATCAGGCTGTCGCGGGTCAGCACCTGCTCCCACAGGTAGCTGGTGCGGTAGCCGCCTGCCTCGGCGGGCGGATTGCCGGCGCCGAAGTTGTGGCCGCGATTGAAGGGCAGAAAGCGGGTGTCGTCACCGGTCAGGCGGGTAGTCATGAAGGCCTGGTCCGGGTCCACGGCGAAATGCACCAGGGCCCGCTCCTTGAAGCGGAAGATGGGCTCCGCCGGGTCGCGGTCGCGCCGGTACTGGCGCATGGCGTCGTCCACCGTCTGGCCGGTCATGGGGTTTTTCAGCTCCAGCGTGACCACCGGCAAGCCGTTGACCGACAGCACCATGTCCAGCGACTTGTTCGGGTGCTTCTCGCTGAAATGCACCTGCCGGGTCACCCGCACGCGGTTGTGGCCGTAGGCTGCTGCCGCCTCCGGGTTCATGCCGGTATTCGGCGCGAAATAGGCCAGCCGGAAGGTCTTGCCGAAACACTTGAAGCCGTGGCGCAGCACATGCAGGGCATTCTTGGAGGACAGCTCCTTGACCAGCGAGCCGAGCAAGACATCAGCCGCTTTCTCGCCGTGCAATTTCACCAGAGATTGCCAGCGTTTAGGCTGGCTGGCTTCTACAAAGGAAATAACTTCATCGGGGAACAACGCAAAAGTCGCGTCAAATCCATTGGGATCACCCCTGAGATAACCGCCACTGGTCGCAAGTGATTCCTCTACTGCTTCTTCGAAGCGGATTTCCGTATGCTTTCCCATAAAGACCTTCTACACTGTATCCACGGATGAGTTCTCGAATTCTTCCAGCGCGACGCCTTTAACATCATCATAATGATAAAACCGCACAGAGGGATCACGAGCAAGGTATTTTCCTTCAGGACCCAGATAAGCCACGGGATTTCTATTTGAACTAAAAACGAACTTCTGAACTTTAATTTGCTTTCTGTGACCTGAATAAGTCTCAATGATTTTCTTCAGAGACTTTACCCAGGAAACCCCCGCATTCAACTGTCCGGAAATTGTATCCACATTGATACCTTTCGACTTTAGCTCTATACAATAGACATAAATATGCCTTGGTAGCCTATGAAAGATCACATAGTCACATTTCTTTGACCACGGCTTTCCATTGTCGTCAAGGAAAGCGAAAAGAGCCTGACTACACTCACCTTTACCTTTTGACTTCTTCACTTTCTTATCGAGATTAATGGCAAATGCTTCCCCTGTGAATGAAAATTGAATTTTCATTATTTTTGGTGATCCACTCCCTTCAGGGTAATATTTTTCCTTAATGGTAAGCGTGCCGCCCTCTCCACAGTCAACGATATAGTCGTCCGCGAGATACGATCGTAAATGCTCAAAATACCCGTGAAGATTGATGGCCATTCACTCAACCTTTATCTGGCCGGTGACGGCGTTGGTGATCAAGGCGGAGCGGTATTCTTCCAAAGACTGGATTGCAGCATTGACTTTCGAAGAGACTTTATCCAGGTGGACATTCTCAGTGGAAACATGATCCACTATCTTGTCCTGTTCCTCTGATGGTGGCAAAGGAATCATCATGCTTCCGTACTTTTCAGCGCTGACGTTTTGTATCGTGGACTGGATGAATATATTTCTTATCCACTCCCAATAAGGGTGCGAGTTAAAAAATAACTGATAGTAGCTATGGTTCAAGTTTTTCATGAGCCTGGCTCGGATCAGATAGCCTGCAAAAGCGGCCTCTCCCCAATTGCTTTTATATTGAAATGTTTTTCCAACTGTTGCCCCACTTCTAGCAAAAAGTATGTCGCCCTCTTCAAGAAGATAACCTTCCGCGAACTCCGGAGGCATAGAACGAAAAGTATCGTCGCGTAACGTGCCGTCATTACGTACATCTGTAATTCTAATAAAACGAGGCCAGCTAGGATCATCGAAGGCGGCTGCCTCATTTGCACCGTACTTTAGTGGCTCTTCGAGAAGAAACTTAAGCCGTCTAACCCCCCAATGCGCCGGAATCTCCCCCAGCCACTCGATGCCGCTGTCTTTCATGGGGGCATCGGGGTTCAGGCCCTTGGTGACGGCGCGGGTGATCAGGGCGGTGCGCTTTTCTGCAAGCCGGTCGAGCAGGCGGCGCTTTTTGGCGATCAGGGTGTCGATCTCCGCGGTCTTGCGGTCGAGGAAAGAGGTAATGTTTTCCTGTTCTGACATCGGTGGAACGAATGTTTTTATCGACCTCAGAAACTCTTGGTTGAGATTCTGTTGACCACCACCTGATGCGAACGAAATCAAGTCGTTCCTAACTGCTAAGAGCCAGTAAAAAATGTACCTCTGCGAAAGCTTAGTTGAATTGGCATATACACAGCACGCTTGATTCACTGTTGCAGGCTGAGCAAGCCAACCCAGCCTTCCAATGGTTGCACCATACATGGCAATTATAACTGACCCAGCAGGATAGAACTTGAGCGACGAATATTGGTTTAGCGCTTCATCCGTGATTTTATTCTTCGTCTCGCCAATTGGCTTTTCTCGAAGCTCTGAAGTCGTAACCCAGTTTATATTCCCATCATAGTAAATTGGATTGGATGCAGACGGAGTTGTCCCACTTCCTATAAGCTGGCAATGATGAGATATTTTTTCTACCGACCAATGCGAAGGTAGTCTCTTTAGCCACTGCTCCCCTGAGCTTTTGTACGCAGCATAAGTTTCGTAAGTCATCTGTTCTTGCCTTTCTTGACCTGTTCTTCCAACGCCTCCAGCTCCCGCAACTCCTCGGCATCCGCCTCCAGCGCCTCGTCCCGCCGCCGCTGGGCGTCGAACTGCTCGTAGCGCTCGTGGGCGATCTGCTCCATGCGGCCGCGGCTGATGCTGCCCGCGCCGTCAAGAATCGGCCGTTCATTGAACTCCAGCAGCCGGTCCACATTGTGGCGCCAGTAGTCCAGGGTCAGGTCCTTGCGCTCTTTGGCGCGCAGTTCGGCCTGTTCCAGGAAGATCACCACCAGGCGGTTGAGGGTGTCCACCTCGTCGGCAGTGAGGTAGTTCTTGGCGATGGTGACATCCTGCTTGCGCACCCGCGCGCCCTTCCAACTGGTCAGCGCCATATTGGGGGAGTCGGCGTCGGCGCGCTGGACCACGATTTCGGCGGCGGTGTGGCCGGTGACGGCATAGAGCAGCTTGTTCTGCACCTCGGCGAAGAAGGTCTGGGCGTCGCGGTCGTCGGGCCGGTAGTCGCTGGACAGGGCGAACAGATCGCGCACCTTCTGGTAGAAACGCTTCTCCGATGCGCGGATGTCGCGGATGCGGGCCAGCAGCTCGTCGAAGTAGTCCCAGCCACCGGGCTCCTTCAGGCGCGCATCGTCCATGACGAAGCCCTTGAGCAGGTATTCCTCCAGATGGGCGGTGGCCCACTGGCGGAACTGGGTGCCCCGGGGGGAGCGCACCCGGTAGCCGACGGCCAGGATCATGGGCAGGCTGTAGGCCTTGAGGCGGCGCCGAACTTGCCGCTGGCCCTCCTGGCGAACTTGTAAGGATTCCTTACAAGTTGCCTCCGGGCTCAGCTCGCCCTCTTCATAGATGGCCCGGATGTGCTGGGTAATGGCCTGAGGGGTGGTGTCGAACAGCTCGGCCATCTCCGCCTGGGTCAGCCAGACGGTATCGCCTTCGGCGCGGAGCTGGATCTCCGCCCGGCCATCCTCGCTGCGGTAGAGAATCAGCTCACCCGCGCTCATGCCGTGACCTTCTTCAGCATCTCCAGAATCTCGCCCTCCAGGCTCTGGATATCCTGCTCGATCTCCTCCAGCGGCCGGGGCGGTTCATAGACGTAGAAGTGGCGGTTGATGGGGATCTCGTAGCCCACCTTGGTCTTGGCGTGGTCGATCCAGGCGTCATCGACGAAGGGCAGCACCTCGCGGGCCAGGTAGGCCTCGCAGTGGTCGCGGACGAGATCGAGCAACTGGCTGTTGTCGGCGTCCTTGTCGTAGCCGATGGGCAGCGGCAGCGGGATGTCGGCGGGCAACGGCACGATCTCGGTATCGCGCAACTCGGTATCCGGCTCAGGGTTGCCCTTGCTGTCCCGGCAGATGGCGGCCTCGGGGTCGCGCTCGGACAGGGCGTTGAGAACGGCCTTCTTGATCGGCGCGGGGAATTGTTCGCCCGCGTCCTTGAAGGCGGCCTTGAGCAGCGGCTCGAACTCGGCGCGGTCGGTGTGGTGCCGGTCGTCCAGCCCTTCCAGAATACCGATGATGCGCTGCTGGGCCGCCTCGCCGGCCTTCACCTCGGCCTCCGCCTCGGCCGGGTTCTTGCGCTTCTTGCTTTTCGCGAGATTGGCGAAGGCGGTCTCCTGCCATAAACGCTCGATGCGCTCGGCGCTGGCCTGGAAGTTGAGCCGGAGGGGGCGTTCCACGGTGACTTTCAGGTAGCCGAAGTCGCGGTTGTCGAAGACCTTCGTGCAGACCCGTTCGGTCTGCTTGCCGTTCAGGCCCACCCGGCAGGTAGCGCCGTCGACGAAGTCGGCGTAGAGGTGGGTCAGCTCTTCGATGTGCTCATCACCCAGCTCGTTGCGCTTGTTGCCCAGGCTTTTTTTCATCTTGCGGTAGTGGCGGGTGCCGTCGATGAGCTGCACCTTGCCCTTGCGATCAATGGGCTTGCGGTTGCTCACCAGCCAGATGTAGGTGTAGATGCCGGTGTTGTAGAAGAGCTGGTCCGGCAGGGCGATGATGGCATCCAGCCAGTCGTTCTCGATGATCCAGCGGCGGATGTTGCTCTCGCTGGGGCCGGGCTCACCGTTGAACAGCGGCGAGCCGTTGAAGACGACGGCGATCTTCGAACCCTCGCCGCCTTTCTCGGGACCGGGCTTCATCTTGCTGAGCATGTGCAGCAGGAACAGGGTGGCGCCGTCGTTGATGCGCGGCAGGCCGGGGCCGAAGCGGCCGTTGAAGCCCAGTTCCCTGTGCTCTTTCTTCACATAGTCTTCCTGGGGCTTCCACTCAACGCCGAAGGGCGGATTGGCGAGCATGTAGTGGAAGGTCTTTTCCGGGTGGCCGTCGCCGGTCTCGCCGTCACCCAGGGTGTCGCCGAAGGCGATGTTGTCCACCGGCTCATCCTTGATCAGCAGATCCGAGCGGCAGATGGCCCAGGATTCTTCGTTGTACTCCTGCCCGTACAGCGCCAGGTGGGCCTGGGGATTCTGTTCGGTAATGTATTCCTCAGAAACCGACAGCATGCCGCCGGTCCCGGCGGTGGGGTCATAGATGGTGCGGGCGATGCCGGGGGTGTAGACCTCCTCGTCCTTGGTATAGAGCAGATGGGCCATCAGGCGGATCACCTCCCGCGGCGTGAAGTGATCGCCGGCCTCCTCGTTGGCCTGCTCGTTGAACTTGCGCACCAGCTCCTCGAACACATAGCCCATGTCGTGGTTGCTGACCCGGTCCGGGTGCAAGTCGATGCGGGGGTCGGCGAACTCCTTGACGATGAGGTACAGCCGGTTGGCCTTGTCCAGCTTCTCGATCTCGGACTCGAACCCGAAGGCCTCGAATACGGCCCGGGCGGACTCGGAAAAGCCGTTGATGTAGCTGGTGAGATTGGTGGCGATGTTCTCGGGGTCTGCCAGTAGCTTCTCGAAGGTGTAGGGGCTGATGTTGTACAGCGGATGTTCGCGCCCCTGGCTGGCCTTGCGCGCAAGCACCTTGTGCAGAGCGTCACCCTCCAGGCCGCGAGCCTGAAGCTTTTCGTACTCCTTCAGCACCTGCTCCTTGGTGGGCGCCAGCACGCAGTCCAGGCGGCGCAGCACCGTCATGGGGAGCATGACCTTGCGGTACTGCGGCGGCCGGTAGGGGCCGCGGAGCTTGTTGGCGATGTCAAAGACGAAATCAATCAGGCGAGACGTATCGGTGGAGGCCATTGGTCCCCTGCTATGGTTTGTGATTGTTTCCTGGGTAGAAGGTCGAACGCTGTGATCCAGGGTCACACCTTGCCTTTTGCCTCTCCCGGGCCCGCGAGCAAAAGGCCTGGGGAAACACGGGGAACCCCTTGCACCCACCCACAAGTATGCCTGCGCGACCCTGACCCCAGTGGACACCAGCCCGGCCGACGACGCAGACCGGCACCCAATGGCACGGCCGTGGCTCGATCGCTCCAGCCTCGGAGTGGAGACCCGAGGAACCCGGCGCGGGCAAGCTCAGATGTGGCCCATCGCCTCCATGGCACGGGCGACCTTCACGAAGCCGGCGATGTTGGCGCCAACGGTGTAGTTACCGGGCGAGCCGTATTCCTCGGCGGTTTCGTGGCAGGTGCGGTGGATGTTGGCCATGATCTCCTGCAGGCGCGCCTCGGTGTATTCGAAGGTCCAGGAGTCCCGGCTCGCATTCTGCTGCATCTCCAGCGCACTGGTGGCCACACCGCCGGCATTCGCGGCCTTCCCGGGGCCAAAGGCGATCCCGGCCTCGCGGAAGGTCTGGATGCCCTCCGGGGTGACCGGCATATTGGCGCCCTCGGCGACCGCGATACAGCCGTTTTCGAGCAGGGCTTTCGCGCCCTTTCCCGTGAGCTCGTTCTGGGTGGCACACGGCAGGGCCACATCACAGGGGATCTCCCAGATACTGCCGTTTTCGCTGTACTTCGCCCCGTTCTTGCGCTCCGCATAGGCACTGATCGGACCGCGCTCGAGTTCCTTGATCTGGCGCACCAGTTCCAGGTCGAGCCCGTCCTCGTCAAGGATGACCCCGCGGGAGTCGGAACAGGCGATCACCCGGGCGCCCAGCTGCTGGGCCTTCTCGGTGGCATGGATCGCCACGTTGCCGGCCCCGGAGATGATCACGCGTTTACCCTCCAGCGAGTCGTTGCGCGCCTTCAGCATCTCCTGAGTGAAGAAGATCGCCCCATAGCCGGTGGCCTCGGTGCGTGCACGGCTGCCGCCCCAGTCGAGACCCTTGCCGGTGAACACGCCGGCCTCGAAGCGGTTGGTCAGGCGCTTGTACTGGCCAAACAGGTAGCCGACCTCGCGCTGGCCCACGCCGATGTCGCCCGCGGGCACATCAGTGTACTCGCCGATGTGGCGGTACATCTCGGTCATCAGGCTCTGGCAGAAGCGCATGACTTCGGAATCGGAGCGCCCCTTCGGGTCAAAGTCGCTTCCGCCCTTGCCGCCGCCGATCGGCAGGCCGGTGAGGGCATTCTTGAACACCTGCGAGAAGCCGAGGAACTTGATGATGCCCAGGTACACCGAGGGGTGGAAACGCATGCCCCCCTTGTAGGGCCCCAGGGCGCTGTTGAACTGGACGCGGAAGGCCCGGTTGATGTGCAGCTCGCCCTTGTCGTCCTGCCAGGGGACGCGGAAGATGATCTGCCGCTCGGGCTCGCAGATGCGCTGGATGATCTTGAGTTCGGCAAACTCCGGGTACTTCACCAGTACCGGCCCCAGCGTGTCCAGCACGCCATGGACGGACTGATGGAATTCCGTCTCCCCGGCGTTGCGGTGCAGCACTTCCTGGTAAATGGGTTCGAGCTTCTCGTCTAGGCTTCCGTTCATGGATCGCATCCTGATTGTCTGATTCGGACGCATTTAGGCATGCGGGTGCCGAGAAGACAATCCCGATCGCCCCATGATGGTGCATTCCGTCACCGGCCGTGCAGCACCGGAAGGGAGCCAGGGAGCAGCGCCTCCGATGGAATCACCATCGACCGGCAACGCTCTGGGGCCGACCGTCCGGAACGAAGGCACTTTTACTCGCCGGTCGCGGTCTCATCTGCTATGAATAGGTGAGCATCTTCGCTCGCCCCGGTCGCCTGCAGGTCTCCACCATGCCCGAACGTGCCCCCCCGATTGCCTGGACGCCGGCCGTTTTCTTTGCACTGACCAACCTGGCCGCGGTCACGCTGGTGCCGTGGTGGTGGCTCACCCAGGGCTTCAGCGGCGCGGCCTGGCTGTTTTTTGGCCTGTTCCTGGTGCTGAGCGGGCTGGGCATCACGGTGGGTTATCACCGGCTCTGGGCGCACCGCACCTTCAAGGCGCGGGGGCCATTGCGCGTTCTGCTGGCGCTGAGCGGTGCCCTGGCATTGCAGAACAGCATCTACAACTGGGGCGCGCGGCATCGCGTGCATCATCGCTACGTGGATGATGTGGAACGCGACCCGCATTCCATCAAGCGTGGTTTCTGGCATGCCCACATGGGCTGGATGCTGCGCAACTGGCCCACCAGCGAGCCCGACTATTCGCGGGTGAAGGACCTGGCGAAGGATCCGGTGGTGATGTGGCAACACCGGCATTACTGGACCCTGGCATGGGGACTGAACCTGGGCCTGCCTCTGCTGCTGGGGCTGGCATTCGGGGATGTGATCGGCATGCTGCTGCTGGCCGGCATTCTGCGCATGGTGCTCAGCCACCACTTCACGTTCTTCATCAACTCCCTGGCGCATTGGTGGGGCCGTCGTCCCTACAGTGACGACAGCACCGCCGTGGACAACGGACTAGTCGCCCTGCTCACCTGGGGCGAGGGGTACCACAACTTCCACCACGCCTTTCAGGCGGACTACCGCAACGGGGTGCGCTGGTGGCAGTACGACCCCTCGAAGTGGCTGATCAACCTTTTTGCCTGGACCGGACTGGTGTATGACCGCCGCTGGACACCGCGCTTCAAGATCATGCGCGCACGGCTGCACACCGAGTTTCGCCGCCTGCTCAATGCCGACCAGGCCGGGCCGGCGCACGACTCCTGGCGCGCAACCGTGGAGCGGGAGTATCAGCGTTTCCGCGATACCGTGAACCAGTGGCAGGAGGTGCAGGCGCGCAAGATGCGGGCCGGGCGCGAGGCCATGAACGATCGCTGGGTGCGCACGGAACTGCGCACCCAGTTCAAGGAACTGGAGTATCGCCTCAAGATGCAGCGCCGCCGCCTGCGCGCCCTGTCGGCCTCTCGTCGCGCGACCACGGCGTGAACGCGGGCCCCGGATTGCGGGGCCCGAGTACCTTCAGGCGCGATCACCCCCCAGCTTGGCTGCGACCCGGTCGGCCACCTTGCCACGGACCACAACCTCGTCGGCGCCCGCCTGGCGCGCCGCCTTGAGCATCGCCCCTTCCACGTGCGGGCCAAAGGCGAGAATCTTCGCGTCCGGGTAGCGCTCGCGCCAGGTCGACACCGCTTTCACGCCACGGCTGCCGAGGTCGATTACCACCAGGTCGGGCTGCTCCGGCGCCTGACTGCTAGAAACCGATGCGCCGGCCGAACGCCAGCGCGACTCCAGCCGCACGCGGGTCATCAGGTCGGGGGTGTCGAGGTGGATATGCATAGTCGGACCCGGGCACGAAGCGAAGGCGTGGAACGAACACACTTTAGCCCCTCTCTGGCTCAGCGTCAGTCATTCGAGCGCCGAGAACACACCCGCCATGTCAGTGTTGATGATGCCCGCCTGATGCGGGACGCTCCGCCCGCCGCACCACGGCCTGAAGATGCAGGTCGCGAAGGCCCTCCAGCTTCAGGCGGATCGGCACCTGCTGTCCTTGTTCGAGCGGCTCCAACAGATCGATCAGCATCACATGCAAACTGCCGGGCTGCAGCTCCACACGATCGTTGGCAGGAATGGTGATTGATGGAACCTCGCGCATGCGCATGACGCCGTGCTCGTCCTCGACGTGGTCGTGCAACTCGGTGACCGCAGCCACCGGCGACTCAGCGGAAACGATCTCGATGTCGCGATCGGTGGTGTTGCGCAGGGTCAGATAGGCCGCAGTACTCGGCATCGTCGGCGGCATCAGCCGCACCCACGGCTGGCCCTCGAGTTTGATGCCGTCCGGGCAGTCGCAGGCAGCATGCTCTGCAGCGTCATGGGTCGGCTCGGAAGCCACCGGGGTTGCCGCGCACAACAGGCCCACAAGCGCCAGTCCGCTCAGCGTTCGGTACAGAGGGATCATCGTTTTTCTCCTTGGGTAAGGCCGGACCAGCCGGAGCCGCGTCCGGCGATCGATCAAAATTCCACGGTCCACTTCGCCCAGAGGGTGCGGCCTGGCTCGTTGATCGGCTGGGTGCTGGCTCCGAGATCGGCCGTACCGCGCTGGATGTGTTCGCTGTAAGTGCGATCGAACAGGTTGTCCACACCCAGCATCACCCGCGATCCGGAGGACACCTCCATGCCAGCGTACATCGCGGCGGTGGCAAAACCGGGGGTTTCTTCCTGGTCGAGGCTGTAGATGGTTCCCTGGCCGGGATGAATCCGGTCCTGACGTGCGACACCTCGTACCTGGGCCCCGGCAAAGCGCCCGCCGGACTGGTACTCCAGGGCCAGGGTCATTTCAGCCGGCGGCGTCTGCGCGAGAGGCACACCATCCGTATCGTTGCTGGAGCGAACCCAGGCGGCACTGGCGCGCGCCGTCCAACGTGAGTTCATGGCCCAGGCAAGATCCATCTCGGCGCCATAGGTGGTGGCGTCCACGTTGCGCGCAGCCGGGGCCTCGTTGGCGATCAGGATGTAGTCGTCGTACTGGCCGTAGAACACGGCAACCGAGCCGGTCAGATCTCCGTGATGAACCTGCAAACCCGCATCCAGCTGGGTCAGATTCTCGGTGTCGAGGTCGAACACGCGGCGACGTTCCCAGAAATCGGCGGCACGCTCGGCGCGCCCGAGACCAACGTGCCAGCGTATCGGGGCCGCGTGGAGATCCTCCTCGTAGCGCAGAAACCCGCTGGTCTGGTGTGTACGGTCGTGTTCCCCGGGCCCGGCGCCGCCGAAGCCATCGGCGTCCTGTGCGTCAGCCCGCGACCGGTCGACACGCAGACCCGTGACCAGGCGCTGGGAGTCCGAGAATGGGTACTCCAGTTCCGCGAACACGCCGGTATCGCGGAATCGGGCGGTATCCTGGCGCGGGACATCGCGCCAGACGAAAGCGTCCATTCCCATCAGGCGATTGCCCCGGTGCCGGTTGCGCTGGTGCTCGATTCCGGCGTGTAGGAGCATATCTCCCGGCAGGGCGAAATCGGCGGCGATGCGCGCGCCGGTAGTCACGCGATCGGGGTAGCTGACCATTGGCATGTTCGGCGGCTCGCGCAAGCTATAGTTGTCCATCACATGGTCGATCTCGTTGTAGAACACCCGGGCCTCGACCTGATCCAACCACGGCGTGATGCGCTCGCGCGTCAGCGCTAGGCTGTAGCCGGTTCGCTCGAACTGCGTGCCGTCCATGCCGCGGTCGTCGTAGGCCGCCTCAGCATCCGAGCGGTCGAGGGTGAGTTCCACCAGGGTGTCGGCATCCGGCCGCCAGCCGAGGATCCCGGTGCCGCTCCAGCGCGAGTACTGCGAGTGCACCGTGTTGCCGTCGCCGTCCTTGTAATCGGCCTGATCGGACAGGGTGCCGATGCCGCGGATGTAGCCCTGCTCGCTGCCAGTGGCAACATCGGTGATCAGGTCGAAACGGTCGAAGCGCCCGACGGTGATCCCGGCAAAACCGGTCACACCGCCGTCGGCATCGAACACCGGGGCATCCCGCTCGAAACGCACCGTGCCGGCGGGATTGGCGCCATACCGCACGGTCTGGGGACCCTTGCGCACCTCAATGCGGTCGAAGGCCTGCGGATAGGCGTAGGCGGTGGGCGGATCCATGCGTCCGCCGCAGCCGCCAAGGATTAGGTCATCGTCCAGCAGGATGGCCAGCCGCGAGCCACCCAGACCGCGCAACTCCGGATCACCGCTGGTGCCACCCTTGCGGCTGACCGCGAAACCGGGGATGGACGCTAGGTACGAACCTCCATCGTGTGCCGGCAACGGCAGGCGTGGCTGGCGTGGGTCGGTGGTGACCACGCCGGGCCCTTCCATTGCCGGTGCGGTGATCACCACCGGCGGCAGAAGGACGGCCGCTGGTTCGGACGTCCCATCGGCCAACGACGCACTGGGCCACATGGGTACACTGGCCCCCAGTACCATAGCCAGTGCGCGGCGCAGCGTTACATTCAGCATTACTACCTCTCCCTTGTCGTGATATCGAAGGCATCAGAGCAAGGGCCAGGCCAAACCGGTCAAGCGGCGGGCCATCGAATGCAGCGCTATGAATTGGCATGATTTTTTGGCAGATGGGTAACCGCAGGGGCTATAAACGGGTTCACCCGCATGTGGCATTTGCCACAGGGCACGGGTGATATCGCACATGCGCCAGCGATCTGGTTTGTCAGTACTCGCGGGGTTAGGCAGGCTATATTGAAGGCAATCCACAGGAACTGCCGGCCACGGCGGCTGGCTGAATAGGTACGGACGGTGGGGATAGAAACCAGATCCGATCAGACGGGTGCTGAAATCATCGGCAATTCCCCGGAACTGCAGGCCGTGCTGCGCCAGGTCAGCATGGTGGCGGCCACCGATGCCACCGTGTTGGTGCTCGGCGAAAGTGGTACCGGCAAGGAGCGACTGGCGCGGCGCATTCATGCGCAGAGCCGACGCCCGGACGGGCCGCTGGTAACGTTGAACTGTGCGGCCCTGCCCGCAGAACTGGTCGAATCGGAGCTGTTCGGCCACCGGCGCGGGGCCTTTACCGGTGCCAACTCCCACCAGACCGGGCTGGTACAGCAAGCGGCTGGGGGCACGTTATTCCTCGACGAGATCGCCGAGCTGCCGGCTGGGGCGCAGGCCAAGCTGCTGCGGTTCCTAGAGGCCGGGGAATGCCAACCCCTGGGCGCGGGGACGACCGAACACGTGGACGTGCGCGTGATCGCCGCCACCCATCAGGACCTGCATGCGTGGGTCGGTGCCGGACAGTTTCGCGCTGATCTCTATTACCGCCTGCAGGTGGTGCCACTGGAGATGCCGCCGCTGCGCCTGCGCCAGGGCGATATCCCGCTGCTCACCGAGCACTTTCGCAACACGCTGGCCGCCCACC
This sequence comes from Thioalkalivibrio sp. AKL10, assembly GCF_000381845.1. Classification (NCBI taxonomy): domain Bacteria; kingdom Pseudomonadati; phylum Pseudomonadota; class Gammaproteobacteria; order Chromatiales; family Ectothiorhodospiraceae; genus Thioalkalivibrio; species Thioalkalivibrio sp. AKL10. The sequence goes on along the minus strand of NZ_KB907142.1, from coordinate 833,748 downwards.
ATGGACTGACGCCGCCGACCTTTGCGCCAGCGCTGCGCAGGTGGCTGGCCCAGTGGCCATGGCCGGGCAATGTCCGCGAGCTGAAGAACCTAGTGGAGCGCTGCGTGATCTTCATGCCGGGCCAGCAGGTGGCGCCGGGCGACATCCCGGACCACTGGATGCAGCTACCCCCGGGTCAGGCGGGCGGGCCGTGGATTATCCCTCCGGACGGCCTGAGTCTGGAACGGGTGGAGATGGAACTGATCCGCCAGGCACTGGAACAGACTCGCGGCAATCGCTCGCGCGCCGCGCGCCTGCTGGGCCTGACCCGCGACACCCTGCTGTACCGTATGAAGAAACACGCCATCAGCTAGGGAGACATGGACCGGTGTCCACGCCCACGTTGGTGCCCCGTTTGTTCCGAGACAATGTGTTTCCCTGGGTGACTTGATGTTCGGGAGTCATGGATGCCATTAAGTGAGTTCGAACGAAAGCGGATAGAAAAGCCGTCGACGCCTTCGTGGAACGCCGCAGGCCTCCCGCGCATCTCCGGGATCAGGTCGATCTTGCCTATCGCATCAAGGGTCAGAGCGTGCTGCTGTTCGAGCGGCGGCCGGCCTGGGACGACTCGGGGCGTACGCTGGAGATACCTATTGCCAAGACCACACTGGTCAAAAAATCGGGCGCCTGGAAGATCTTCTGGCTGCGATCGGATCTCGCCTGGCACCGCCATGATCCGAAACCGGACCTCGTCGCTGGATGAGGCCCTGAAGATCATCGGCGCGGACGACCACGCCTGCTTCTTCGGGTAGCACCACGGACGCCGGTGAGACCGGCAACCGGGACCACGACGAGTCCCCGGAGGAGGATGCATGCACGAGTTTTCGCTGATGGCCGATTTGATGCGCAAGATCGAGCAGGTGGCGGTCGACAACAACGCGGAGCGGGTCACCCGGGTGCGGGTATGGCTGGGCGCGCTGTCGCATATCACGCCGGAGCATTTCCGCGAGCACTTCGAGGACGGCACCCGCGGCACCGTCGCCGAGGGGGCCGAGCTGGAGGTGGAGACCTCGGACGACGAGACCCACCCCGAGGCCCAGCAGATCCTGCTGCGGAGCCTGGACGTGGCGTGAGCGCCGCCGCGACACGCGCCCCGTCGCCTGCGCGCTGGCACCTGGTGGTCACCGGCCGGGTTCAGGGCGTTGGCTTCCGGCCGTTTGTCGCGGAGCGGGCCCGGCGGCTCGGCATCACCGGCTCGGTGGGCAACACGCCGTCCGGCGTGGTCATCGAGGCCGAGGGACGAGAAGCGGCGCTGGTCGCGCTGCGGGCGGCCCTGGAGCAGGAGGCCCCGCCGGCCGCGCGGGTCGATGCGATCACCGTGACGGCATCTCGCCCCGTCGGCGATACCACCTTCCGCGTGGTTCAGGGCCCCGGGCAGGGCGGCGCGCCGGCCCTGGCACCGGACCGTGCACCCTGCCCCGACTGCCGCGCCGAGATCCGTGACCCCGCGGCGCGGCGCCACCGCTACCCGTTTACCGCCTGTACGGCCTGCGGGCCGCGCTGGAGTATAGCGACGGCCCTGCCCTGGGACCGTTCGCAGACCACCCTGGACGGATTCCCGCTGTGCGCGGCCTGCCGGGCGGAGTTCGAGGCCCCGGGGGACCGGCGCTTTCACGCGGAGGCCATGGCCTGCCCGGACTGCGGGCCGCAGGTAACGCTGCGCGGCCCGGACGGAAGCGAACACACCACCGGCGATGCGGCCCTGCACGCGGCAGTCAGCGCCCTGCGCGAGGGGCAGATCCTGGCGCTGAAGGGTCTGGGCGGGTTCCAGCTCCTGGTGGACGCGACCCGCCAGGATGCGGTGGCCCGCCTGCGCGCGCGCAAGCAGCGCCCGGAGAAGCCGCTGGCGGTCATGCTGCCGGATGGCGACTGGCTGGACCAAGTGGCACGTGCCACCGGCGCCGAACGTACGCTGCTGGATGCGCCGGAGGCACCGATCGTGCTGGTGGACCGCCGGCCCGGCGCCCCGCTGGCGGAGGGCGTGGCGCCGGGGTTCAACCGTCTGGGACTGATGCGGCCGGCGACGCCACTGCATCACCTGCTGCTGGAGGGCTTCGCCGGCCCGCTGGTCTGCACCTCGGGCAACCGCGGCGGCGAGCCCCTTTGTATCGACACCGCGGAGGCGGTGACCCGACTGGGCATGATCGCGGACGGGATCCTGGACCACGACCGGCCGATCGCGCGGGCACTGGACGATTCGGTGGTCCAGATCGCCGCGGGCCGGCCTCAATGCCTGCGCCTCGGCCGCGGGTATGCGCCGCTGCGAGTGCCCCTGCCAGACGCCGGGCCCGTCACCCTTGCACTGGGGGGCCACCTGAAGGCCGCCCCGGCCCTGGCCCTGGAGAACGAGATGGTCGTCGGCGCCCACGTCGGCGACCTGGACAGCGATGCGGCCCTGCACCGGCTGGCTGGCGAGGCCCGCGCACTGGGCGAGCTCTGTGGCGTGGACATCGCGCGCGTCGCCTGCGACCGGCATCCCGACTACGCCTCCACGTCGCTGGCCGGGGGCTGGGGGCCTCCGGTCGTCGCCGTACAGCACCATCACGCCCACGCGGCGGCCTGCCTGGCGGAGCACGGGGTACGCGAACCGGCCGTGGCGCTGGTCTGGGACGGCATGGGCCTCGGCGAGGACGGCACGCTGTGGGGCGGCGAATGCCTGGCAGTGGACGCCGACGGGGGCTTTCAACGGCGGGGTCATCTGCGGCCCTTCCGCCTGCCCGGGGCCGAGGCCGCGATCCGCGAACCCCGGCGCGCCCTGCTGGGCCTGCTGCATGCCCACTTCGACGGCGATCCGGCCGCGCTGGAGGCGAGCCCCGCGCGGGCCTTGTTTACCGCTGCGGAATGGCACCCGCTGCTCGCTGCACTGGAGCGAGGGATCCACGCCCCCTGGACGACCAGCGTCGGGCGGCTGTTCGACGCGGTCGCGGCGCTGGAAGGGCTGCGCACCGGTGCCGGCTTCGAGGGGCAGGCGGCCATGCTCGTGCAGCAGGCGGCGGAAGCCGCAGGGGGCGGGGTCGACGCCTCCGGCATTTCGCTGAGTACCGCCACAACACCGTGGCGGGCCGACTGGGGCCCGCTGGTCGCCGCCCTGCTGGCCGATCATGCCGGCGCGGCGACACCCGGACGCATGGCGGCCCGCCTGCACGGGGCGCTGGCCGGATTCGCGGTCGACGCCGCCCGGGCCGGGGGGCATGCAACCGTGGCGCTGACCGGCGGATGCTTCCAGAATCGGTGGTTGCTGCAACAATGCGTGGACGCGCTGCAGGCCGCCGGCTTCCGTGCGCTGTGGCCGCAACGCATCCCGCCCAATGACGGCGGGCTGGCGCTGGGCCAGGCGCTGATCGGGCGCCGGGCCGCAGTGCCCCCGAACGGAGACTGAGCCCATGTGCCTTGCCATCCCCGGTCGTATCGACAGCGTGGACGGTGTCGACCCGCTGTTCCGCCAGGCGCGCGTAGCCTTCGGTGGCGTCACGCGCATGGTCTCGCTGGCCTGCACCCCCGAGGCCGGGCCCGGCGACTACGTGCTGGTCCACGCCGGCATCGCGATCGCCACCCTCGACGAGGCCGCTGCCGAACGCACCCTGGCGGCCCTGCGCGAAATCCCCGCGCACGACCCGCCGGCCCCGGAGGGCCCGTGAAGCACCTGGACGAATACCGCGACCCGGCGCTGATCCTGCGTCAGGTGGAAGCGATCCGCGCCACCTGCACCCGGCGCTGGACGCTGATGGAGGTCTGCGGCGGCCAGACCCACGCGATCCTGCGCCATGGCCTGGATGAACTGCTGGCGGACGCCGTCGAGCTGATCCACGGGCCCGGCTGCCCGGTCTGCGTGACCCCGGCCGAGACCCTGGACCAGGCGGTACTGCTGACCCGCCACCCGGAGGTGATGCTTTGCACCTTCGGCGACATGCTGCGCGTGCCCGGGGCGCTGGGGGACCTGAACGCGGCGCGCGCGGCCGGGGGCGAGGTGCGCGTGATCTACTCGCCGCTGGATGCGGTGGCGCTGGCGCGCGAACACCCGGAGCGCGAGGTCGTGCTGCTGGCGGTGGGCTTCGAGACCACCGCCCCGGCCGCCGCAATCGCCGTGCTGCAGGCCGAGGCCCTGGGCCTGGCCAACGTGTCGCTGCTGGTCTCGCACTCGCTGGTACCGCCGGCGATGGAGGCCCTGCTGGCCGACCCGGACAACCGCATCCAGGGCTTCCTGGCCGCCGGCCATGTCTGCACGGTGGAGGGGGCGGCCGCCTATCACGCGATCGCCGAACGCTTCCGGGTCCCGATCGTGGTGACCGGCTTCGAGCCGGTGGACCTGCTGGCCGGGATCCACGCCTGCGTGGAGCAACTGGAACGCGGCGCGGCCCGGGTGGAGAACCGCTACGACCGGGCCGCGCCGGACGACGGCAACGCAGCCGCGCGCGCTGCGGTCTCTCGCGTCTTCGAGCCGGTCGAGCGCGAATGGCGTGGCATGGGACGCCTGCCCGCCAGCGGCCTCGGGCTGCGCCCGGAATACGCCCGGTTCGACGCCGTGGCCCGTTTCGGGCTCGTCCCACCCGAGGCGATCGGGGATGGCCCCTGCATCGCCGGCCAGGTGCTGCGCGGGCTGCGCCGCCCCACCGACTGCCCGGCCTTCGGCCGCGATTGCACGCCGGATACCCCGCTGGGCGCGCCCATGGTCTCCTCCGAGGGGGCCTGCGCGGCCTACCTGCACTATCGGGGCGAGGCATGACCACCGACGTCGTACGCCTCGCGCATGGCGGCGGGGGGCGGATGCAGGCGAAGCTGCTGGACGAGGTGATCCTGCCAGCGCTGGGCATCCCGGCCCTCGCCGCCCCCGATGCTGCCGTGCTCGACGCCCCGGGCGGGCGCCTGGCAATGACGACGGACAGCTTCGTGGTGCGGCCGCTGTTCTTCCCGGGTGGCGACATCGGCCGGCTCGCGGTGCACGGTACGATCAACGACTTGGCGATGGCCGGGGCGCGCCCCCTGTGGCTGACCCTGGGCCTGATCCTGGAGGAGGGGCTGCCGCTGGACGACCTGCGGCGCGTCCTCGCCTCGGTGCAGGCGGCCGCAGAGGAATGCGGCGTGCGGGTGGTCGCCGGCGACACCAAGGTGGTGGAGGCCGGGCGCGGCGACGGGGTCTACATCAGCACCAGCGGGGTGGGCGTCGTGCCCGAAGGAGTGCAGATCACGCCGGGCGCGATCCGGCCCGGTGATGTACTGCTCGCCAGTGGCGATCTTGGCCGCCATGGTGTCGCAATCCTCGCCGCCCGCGAAAACCTGGGCCTGGACCCGCCGATCCCCAGTGACAGCGCATCGGTCGCCGGGGCCGTGGCCGCACTAATGGCCGCCGGCGTGCCAGTCCGCGCGCTGCGCGACCCGACCCGCGGCGGTGCGATCGCCGCCCTGCAGGAGCTGGCCGATGCCTCCGCCTGCCGGCTGGTGCTGGAGGACGCCGCAATCCCCGTGCGCAACGACGTGCGCGGGGCCTGCGAGATCCTTGGTCTGGACCCGCTGCACTCCGCCTGCGAGGGCCGCTTCCTGGCCGCCGTTCCGGAACACGCGGCCGCTCAGGCCCTGAGGATTCTCCGGACCCGCGCGGAGACAGCCGGGGCCGTCGCCATCGGACGGGCGGAGGCGGGCGAACCGGCCGTCATCCGGCGCCTGGCGACCGGCGTGGAGCGCCGCGTCATCCTGCCGGCCGGCGAGCAACTGCCACGTATTTGCTGAAGCGGCCTGCGTGTCGCGCTATGGTGGGTCAGAACGACAGGAGGACCCCGAGATGAACTTGCGCACCCTCATGGGAACCGCTCTAGCATTGGCCACCACGCCCGTCCTGGCCCACCCCGGCCACGGACACGGGGACGCCTTCTCGCTGCTCCACTTCCTGAGTTCACCCGAGCATCTCTGGCCCCTCGGGCTGCTGATGCTGGCCATTGTCGGGGGCCTGTTCGGTGCCCGCTGGTGCCGCCACCGGGCGCGACGCTGACGTCAGCCGGCGACGGGCGAACCTTCCACCGCCCACCAGTAGCGCTGTTCGTAGTCACGGTCGCGATCGCGCACCGGTACCGGGACGAAACCCATCGCCGCGAAGAAGCTGGCCGCCGAGGCCTGGGCCTTGACCAGCACCCCGGCCACCCCGGCCTCGTGCGCGGCGCTCCGGCAGGCCTCGACCAGTTGCCGGCCCACACCCTGCCCGCGGGCGGCTCGCCCCACGTAGAGGCCATGCAGCAACAGCCCATCGGCGGCACCCTCCGGCAGCTCGCGGGTCTCCGCCGTCTCCCAGGCGGCGGCGCCGACCACCTCGCCCGCACGCTCCAGCACCGTCACCTCGAGGAACATCAGATCGGCCTCGGTATAGCGGTAGGCCGGCAGGGCGAGCCGGCGCACGCGCTCGGGCAAGGGCCAGTCCTCGACCGCCTCGGCCACCAGCCCATTGATAGCGTCGAGATCGCCGGGGCGGGCCGGGCGGAGGGATTCGGTAGATTTCGTCATGGGCATGTTCGCAGTATCGGGCACAGGCTGACTCGTCGTCGGCATGGTTCCTGCTCGGACCTGTTCGACGGGCCGAAGTGCCGGGACAAACGGCCCGCGCGGGCCGTCACGACAACGCCATCCCCGATCAGGGATAATCGTGGCGCACCGAAAGGAGACGACACCGCACCATGACGGAACTGAAAAAGGCGATCGAGCACCAGCGCGACTACCTCGAGGACAAACTGCATGAACCCCTGGCGGAGATCGCCAGCCGCTTGAGCGCGGCGTGGCCACGCCGCGAGGCGCTGGACTCGATCCTGGAGGAGGCGATCCGCCAGATCCCGGAGGCGACCTTCGTGTATGCGCTGAATACCGAGGGGGTCCAGCTTTCGGACAACATCTCGCGCACTGGCGTACTGCCGGAACACTTCGGGCGCGATCGCTCGCAGCGCCCGTACATGAAGGAGGCCGTGCCCGCGGACGGCTTCCTGCTGTCGGATGCCTACATCAGCCTGCTCGGACGCCGGCCATCCCTGACCTCATTGCAGCTGGTGCGCGACGACCAGGGCAATGCGCTGGGCTTTCTCGGCGCGGATTTCGACCTGCGCAACCTGCCCGACTTCTCCGAGGACCTGTACGAGGAACCCAGCGAGTGGCGCCAGATCAAGGGCGATCCGTCGATTCGCGGGACACTGTTCCTGCAGAGCCGCACCGAGAGCCTGATGGACCAGAACATGGACACCGCCCTGGCCATTCTGGAAGAACTGTTCACCGAGCGCGGCGTGTTCCAGGGCGTATTTCACTTCTCCAGTTCGCGCGCCACGCTGTGGACCACCGAGGACCCGTACCGCTACCGCATCCTGACCCACGAATCCCTGGGCGACCCGGACGTCTGCCTGGCGTTTCCGCACGAGCCATACCCCGCGGAGGCGCTGATCCCGAGGGAGGACGTCGGCCGCGTGCTGGAGGCGTTGCGCGCGCTGCGCTATGCCGACGAGACCGTGTACCTGCGTTCCGCCTCGATCAACCTGTTCAACGGCATGATCAGCCTGACCTTCTCGTGCGACGGCTCGCATTACATGACCTGGGACGACTTCCTCGGCCGCTCTATCCAGTTCTGGATCGGCGCCACCGGCTAGGGAGACACGGATCGATGCGCTTCTCCCCCCGGGGCTGTCGCGCGCCGATCAACTCGGTCATCATGGTCGCGGGATCAGCGGGGCCACACGCACATGGAAACCGGATACGCCAGGGAGATGGGTGGCCGCGCCGAGCAACAGGACGCGGTGACCGTGCTACAAAACGCGGACGGGCAGAGCGCCCTGCTGCTGGTCGCGGACGGAATGGGCGGCCACGAGGGCGGGGCACGCGCCTCGCACGCCGCGATCGCGACCGCCGAACGCCTGTGGACCCGCTACGCGGGGCAGGCCGCCGATGCCCGTGCCCTGCTCCACGCTCTCTTCCACGAGACCCATGCAGCCTTGCTGGAGGCCGGGGGTACCGATCCGTCACAACGCCCCGGCACCACGCTGGTGGCACTGTATGTGACCCCGAACTCCGCCTGCTGGGCCCATTGCGGCGACAGCCGGCTGTACCACTTCGAGGGCGACACCCTTCAGCGGCGCACGCGCGATCACACCCGGGTCCAGCAGCTGGTCGACGAGGGGGTAATAAGCGAGGCGCAAATGGCAACGCACCCGGAGCAGAACCGGCTATTGCGAGGCCTCGGCGTGGTCGACCCGATCGAGGTGGACTACGCCGAGGCCCCCGTCACCCGTCACACGCGCTTCTTGTTGTGCTCGGACGGCTTCTGGGAACAGATCGGACCGATCGAGATCGCGGAACTGCTGGACAGCCCGGACCTCGACTCGGCCACCGCGAGCGCCGCCGTCGAAGCGACGCGTCGCGGCGGACCCAAGGGTGACAACGTGGCCCTGGCAGCATGGCGGAGCGGGCCGCCGCGCAGGCGTTTCTGGCGCCGGCACCTGAAGGCGCGCATTGGGCCCACCCTGGGCCTTCTGGCGCTACTGGCTGCGGCCCTTGCGATCCTGCTGTGGCCGCTGGACTGATGCCGACCGTATACTCGCGGACTCGCCGAGCCGCACCAGTCCTTGCCATGATGCCAGCCCACACCACGCTGCTTCGCCTCGTCCTGCTCGCCGTACTGACAGCGTTCCTGTCCGGCTGTGCGCAGCTACAGGGCTTGTTCGACCCCGAGGCGGAGGCCACCGAGGACGTGGTCGCCGCGACCGACGAGGCCCCGTCCGACCCGCTCGCCCGTGAGGAGCAGGACGAGCGCCTCAAGATCGCCGAGATCGTGCAGCTCTTGCAGGGCGGCGAGATGGACCGGGCACGCTCGGCACTGGACCGGATCCTCGCAGATGATCCGGGCAACCCCGCCGCCCGCGGCCTGCGTGAACAGCTCTCCGGGGATCCGCAGGCGACCCTGGGCGAGGCCTATTTCGTTCACACGGTGGAGCCGGGCGACAGCCTGGGCGGGCTGGCGCGTGAGCACCTCGGCGATGCCACCCGCTTTGTGATCCTCGCACGCTACAACGACATCGAACGCCCGGACCGACTGCTCGTCGGGCAACGGCTGCGCATCCCGCGGGATGCAGCGGGGCCGCAACGTGGCGAGACCGATCTGGACGAACAGCTGATGGCTCTGGACCCCGACGCCGCGCCCGGCGTCAGCGAGGACGGTTTGCGCCGCGCAATCGAGGCCGACCTGGCAGCCGGGCGTTATGGCGCGGCGCTGGAGGTCGTGGAGCTGGCCCGCGAGCACCCCGAGGCGCAGAACGAATGGGCCAGCTGGCTGGACCCGCTGGCGCGCGACGCGACGATCGGCTACTGGCACCGGCGGGGCGTGGAGGCGCGCGCGGCAGGCGCGACCGAAGAGGCGCTGGAGGCCTTCGGCCGGGTGCTCGAACAGGACCCGCAACACGCGACCGCGCGCCAGCACCTTGACGAGCTGGAGCAACAGCGCAAGGAGGCCCTGCACGCGGAGGCCATCGTGCGCTACCGCAACCAGGACCTGGAGACCGCCATCGCATTGTGGGACGAGGCCCTGGCGATCGACCCCGGGTTCGAGGCGGCGCGCGGCTATCGCCTGCGAGCCCTGGAACTGCAGCGTCGGCTGGATGCCCTGGACCGCGAGAACGGCCGGAGTTAATCCGTAGCGGTACGTCTTGAGGTGGCTTCGATCGGCAACTCGTCGGATGCGAGCTCCTGGGTGCGGTCGCCGTCAGCAACCGGCCCGGCAGCGCTGCGCTCGGGCGTCCCGGCGACCCGGCGCTTCATGCGCGCCTCCAGCGAGTCGGCCATCGCGTTGTAGGCACTGAAGACCCGCTCGAAGTCGTCGTGTCGACGGGCACGGATCCGGGTATCGAGCCGCCCCTGACCGATCTGGTCCAGCGCCCCGCGCAGGCGGTCCAGCGGCGCCTGAAGACGCCGGGCGAGCACGTAGGCCCCCAGGAGCACCGCGAGGAGGGTGACCAGCGTGAGCATCAGCAAGGCCATGAAGGTGGCCTCGTTCGCCGCGCGCAGCGACCCCGTGGACAGCCCGACCTGGAGTTGCCCAAGGTGATGATCCTGGTAGCGAACCGGGGCCTCGAACATGAACAGCTCTGCGCCATCCCCCCCGGTGATGGACCACACGGCCTGGCCGTCGCGACGCTGAAGCAGGCGGTCCTCGGAAGGCGGCTCGTAGGGCTGGCCCAGGGCCTCCGGGTCGCTGCTGGCCACCACCTCGCCGCGGTGGTCCACGACGCTCAGCAGGGCAATCTCCCGGTTCGCCTGCATGTCGCGCAGGCGGCCCTGGACCGCGATGGTGTCCTCCAGCAACAGGTCCTCGGCGCTCTCCACCGAGATGATCTGCGCCAGCGTGGCCCCATAGTCAAACGCCAGATCGGTCATCACCTCGTTCTGCTTCTGATGTACCAGCGTACCGCCGACAACCAGGGTGACCGCCACCAGTGCCCCCATGACCGCGGCCCAGCGCAGACGCAGCGGGATGATCCGACGCCCGGCACCTGCCCGTTCGCGCTCGGCGCGTTGCTCGTCGATACGCTCGAGGTCCACCAGTAGCTCGCCGGCCGACTGGTAGCGCTCGTCCGGCTCCTTCGCCAGCAGGCGCAACACCAGCTCGATCAGTTCCTGCGGACAGTGGCGCACGATGACCCGCGGTGCGGGGACCGAATCCTTGACCACCCGGGTCAGCAGGGTCTCGACATCATGCCCGCGAAACGGGGTGGCCCCCGTCAGGAGCTCGTACAGCACCACGCCCACGGAATAGAGATCGGCACGAGCGTCGGTATCGCGGCCACGGACCTGCTCCGGCGCCATATAGTGCGGCGATCCTGCGATATAGCCGTCGTCGTCCTCGGCAAGCCAGTCGTCGTCGGCGCGCCAGTCGGGGTCCCTGAGGGTGCGGGCAATGCCGAAGTCCATCACCTTGATGTTCGCCGTGGCGCTGGTGACGATGATGTTCTCGGGCTTGATGTCGCGGTGCACGACGCCATGCCGGTGCGCATAGTCCAGGGCCTCCACCAGCTGGATGGCGATCTTCAGGACATTGCGCAGCAGCAGCGGGCGGAACTGTTCCGCGAACTCCGCGAGGGTGATGCCGTCCAGCAGCTCCATCGCGATGAACGGCTGCTGATCCGACTCGCCGACATCGAAGATGGTGACGATGCCCGGGTGGGTCAGGGTGCCGGCGGCGCGCGCCTCGGCCAGGAAGCGCCGGCGGTACTCGGGCCGTCGGGCGTAGTCCGGCTGCAGGCACTTGATCGCCAGCGGACGCCGGATATCCGGGTCATAGCCGCGATGGATGACAGCCATCGCACCGCGCCCGATCTCCTCGCCGACCCCGTAGCGACCGATCCGCTGCATGGGGGTGCCGGCCCCGGACCTCAGGCCGTCTCGAGCAGGATGCGCGCGACGACCGCCAGTACCAGGACCGCCACCGCGATGCCCAGCCAGCGCCAGCGTGACCGAGGCCCACGGCCAGGCCGGGCATTGGAACCGTCGTCGCGGCGGCGGAACACGAACTCGGCCCGCCCGAAACGGACGTGGTCGCCGTCCTTCAGCGCAGCCTCGTGCACCTTCTCGTCGTTCACCCAGGTGCCGTTGGTGGACAAGAGATTGACCACCCGGCATTCGCCGCCGTCGTTGACCAGCCAGGCATGCTGCGAGGAGACGCTGCCCTCCTGTAGAACGATGTCATTGGTCGCCTGACGGCCCACCGAGCGCTTGCCCGGTTTCAAGGTCAGGCGCTGCTGGCCGAAGGGCTCGGAGATCCCCACCAGCACCGGGTGGCCGCCGGGGGGCGCCCCCTCGCTGGCGGTGTCCGCGGCACTTTCCTGCTCGGGCAAGGCCTGTCCCTGAAACAGCATTGTCCCCTGCGGCCCGCTGCGGCCGGCATCCCTGCGTCGTCCCTGATCGCTCATACATCCCCCTGCTTCACGAGCCTTGCGTGGCCCTGTTTTTCGGGTTGGCACTTGCTCGAGTATGCACGGGCGGCGCGCACCAAAACAACGAATGCGTCACACCATGAAAGGGCCTGCTATGCTCCGGCCATCCGCCCATCACGACAAGGAGTCTGAACATGGAACAGGACACCACCAACGGGGCCGACCTCCGTGGACTGATCGAGCCGCTCGTTCGCGGAAAATTCTGGATGCAGTTGATCGGGGTGATGATGATCATCTCGGGCGTGCTGACCGCCCTGTCGATCATCGGCATCATCATTGCCTGGATCCCGATCTGGGCCGGCGTGGTGCTGATGCAGGCCGCCGGCGCCTCCCAGCGCGCCTACGAAAGTGCCGATCCGGAAGCGATCAAGTACGCCCTCGGCCGCCTGCGCATCTACTTCACCATCTTTGGCGTGCTGCTGCTGATCTACCTGATCCTGATGGTCCTGGGCATGCTCTTCGGCATCGGCGCCGGTCTGATGGGCGGCTTCGGCCACATGCAGTAGAGTGCCCCCCGGCCGCGTCATGGCGAGCCCCCGGAAGGGGGCGTGGCAGACGAACACGAACACACCCGACGGCCGCCGTTGGGGCCGCAAGCGGCCTACCGATAGCCAGGTCGGACGCAACGTCCGGTGGGGCCAGAGGCAGATTGCTTCGTCGCTGCGCTCCTCGCAATGACGAGGATGTCGCTCAGACCTCGCGGTAGATCTGTGCGCCCTTGTTGACGAACTCGACCGCCTTCTCCTGCATCCCCTTCTTCAGGGCCTCGTCTTCGGAGACGCCCTGGGCCGCGGCGTAGTCGCGCACGTCCTGGGTAATCTTCATGGAGCAGAAGTTGGGACCGCACATGGAGCAGAAGTGGGCGACCTTGTGCGCGTCCTTGGGCAGGGTCTCGTCGTGGAATTCGCGCGCGCGTTCCGGGTCCAGCGCCAGGTTGAACTGGTCCTCCCAGCGGAACTCGAAGCGCGCCTTGGACAGCGCGTTGTCCTGCAGCTGCGCGCCGGGAAAGCCCTTGGCGAGATCGGCCGCATGGGCCGCAATCTTGTAGGTGATAATGCCGTCGCGCACGTCCTGCTTGTTGGGCAGGCCCAGATGCTCCTTCGGCGTCACGTAGCAGAGCATCGCGGTGCCGTACCAGCCGATGTTGGCCGCGCCGATCCCGGAGGTGATGTGGTCGTAGGCCGGGGCGATATCGGTGACCAGCGGGCCGAGAGTGTAAAACGGCGCCTCGAAGCAGTCTTCCAGCTCCTTGTCGACGTTCTCCTTCACCTTCTGCAGCGGGACGTGGCCGGGGCCTTCGATCATCACCTGCACGTCGTGCGCCCAGGCCTTCTGCGTCAGCTCGCCCAGGGTCTCCAGCTCGCCGAACTGCGCGGCGTCGTTGGCGTCGGCCAGGCAGCCAGGGCGCAGCCCGTCACCGAGGGAGAACGAGACGTCGAACGCCTTCATGATCTCGCAGATCTCGTCGAAACGGGTGTAGAGGAAGTTCTCCTCGTGATGCGCCAGGCACCACTTGGCCATGATCGATCCACCGCGCGAGACGATGCCGGTCACCCGATCGGCGGTCAGCGGCACGTACTGCAACCGCACGCCGGCATGGATGGTGAAGTAGTCCACACCCTGTTCGGCCTGCTCGATCAGGGTGTCGCGGAACAGTTCCCAGGTCAGGTCCTCGGGCTTGCCGTCGACCTTCTCCAGCGCCTGGTAAATCGGCACGGTACCGATCGGCACCGGCGAGTTGCGCAGGATCCACTCGCGGGTCTCGTGGATGTTCTTGCCGGTGGACAGGTCCATCAGGGTGTCGCCGCCCCAGCGCGCGGACCATACGAGCTTCTCGACCTCCTCCTCGATCGAGGAGGAGACCGCGGAGTTGCCGATGTTGGTGTTCACCTTCACCCGGAAGTTGCGGCCGATGATCATCGGCTCCAGCTCCGGGTGGTTGATGTTGGCCGGAATGATCGCGCGGCCGCGGGCGATTTCGTCACGCACGAACTCGGGCGTGATCGCCTCGGGGATGGACGCCCCGAAGGACTCGCCGGCGTGCTGGCGCAGCAGCTTCTTGTAGCGCGGGTCGGCGCGCAGCTCCTGCAGGCGGTTGTTCTCGCGGATGGCGACGAACTCCATCTCCGGTGTGATGGTCCCCTGGCGGGCGTAGTGCATCTGCGAGACGTTCGCCCCGGCATGCGCGCGGCGCGGCGGGCGGATGTGCTCGAAGCGCAGGCTGGCCAGTTCCGGGTCGGCGGCGCGGGCGCGGCCGTATTCGGAGCTCGGGCCATCCTGCCATTCGGTGTCGCCGCGCTCGTCAATCCAGCCGCCGCGCAGATCCGTCAGGCCCTGGCGCAGATCGATGGTCGCGTCCGGATCCGTGTACGGGCCCGAGGTGTCGTAGACCGGGATCGGCGGGTTCTCTTCCGGGGTGCCGGAGGTCAGCGTGGGGCTTTGTGCGACCTGGCGGAACGGCACGCGGATATCCGGGCGCGAACCCTGCACGAAGACCTTCTCGGAATTGGGAAACGGGCGCGTGACGTCGGCGGAGACCTGGGCGGTCTTGCGGGCGAAGGACTCGGGAATGGCGCTCATACGGTGACCTCTGCGATGCGGATGTGGCAGCAGAGGGAACAGAACGGGCCGGACAGACTGCGAACGGGGCGCGCGCGGACTGGATCGAGCACCGAGCTTCCCTCCGCCAGCGTTAACTGGTTCAGGTTCAAGGGGACTCTCTCAGCTCGCATCGATCGCGGGCACCCCCAGCTCTGACGGATGAGTGTACCGCACAGAGGGCGGCGGCGGGACCAACAAGACAGCGCGCGCTCCGGTGTTTTGCGTTAGATTATCGCTTTGTGACAACCTTCGCGCCGCCATGTCCCCCAAGAACTTCGTCTTCGAGCTGTTTGGCCGTTCCCCGGTACGCCCGCTACAGGCGCACATGGAAAAGGTGCGCGCCTGCATCGCCGAGCTCCCGCCGTTCATGGAGGCCATGGCCCGCGACGACTGGGAGACCGCGCGGGTACAGCAGAAGAAGATTTCGAAGCTGGAACGCGAGGCGGACCGCCTGAAGAAGGACCTGCGCCTGCACCTGCCCAAGGGCATGATGCTGGCCATGTCGCGCCGCGACGTGCTCGACACCCTGCTGATCCAGGACCGCATCGCCAACATGGCGAAAGACATCGCCGGGCTGATGCTGGGCCGGCAGATGCAGTTCCCCGACAACATGGGCGAGCCGCTGAAGCGCTTCCTCGATCGCAGCGTGGATGCGGTCGACCAGGCCGGCCGGGCAATCAACGAGCTGGACGAACTGGTGGAGGCGGGCTTCCGCGGCCACGAGGTCGAGGTCGTCAACGGCATCCTCACTGAGCTGGACCAGATCGAGCACGAGTCCGACGAGGCCCAGCGCGAGGTGCGCGAGATCCTGTTCGCGCAGGAGGCCGAACTACCCCCGGTCAACGTGATGTTCATGTATCGCGTGATCGACTCCATCGGCGAGCTGGCCGACCTGGCCCAGCGTGTAGGCAGCCGCCTGCAGCTGATGCTCGCCAAGTAACCACCGGCACCCAGGCACAGGCACCGAGGACGGCATGGAATACAGCACCCTGTTGCTCGGCCTTGCAGTGATCTTCGGCCTGTTCATGGCCTGGGGCATCGGCGCCAACGACGTTGCCAATGCCATGGGCACCTCGGTGGGCTCACGCGCGCTGACGATTCGCCAGGCGGTGTTTGTAGCCGCGATCTTCGTGTTCTCCGGGGCCTGGCTGGCCGGCGGCGAGGTCACCCAGACCATTCGAAGCGGGATGGTCGACTCCAGCCTGATGGCCGACAACCCCGAATTGCTCGTTTACGGGATGCTGGCGGCCCTGGCAGCCGCCGGGACCTGGCTGATGGTCGCCTCCTATTTTGGCTGGCCGGTCTCCACGACCCACTCCATCATTGGCGCCATCGTCGGCTTTGCCGTGGTCGGCCTCGGCTTCGAGGTGGTTCGCTGGGAACGTGTCGGCACCATCGCGATGTCCTGGGTGGTCTCGCCGCTCGTCGGCGGGATGATCGCCTTTGCCCTGTTCCGCAGTGTGCAGATCCTGATCCTCGATACCGTCGATCCGCTGAAGAACGCCAAGCGCTGGGCGCCGCTCTATATCTTCCTCACGGCCTTTGTCACGGCACTGGTAACGATGTTCAAGGGCCTGACCCACGTCGGCCTGGACCTCACGCCCGTGCAGGCCTATGGCTTCGCGATCCTGATCAGCGCCATCGTGGTCGTGCTCGGGATGATGGCAATCCGGCGCCTGCGCTTTGACGATCCCACCGGCGTGGGCGAGGAAGGCTCCCATTTCGCCAATGTCGAGAAGGTGTTCGGCATCCAGATGGTGGTGACCGGGTGCGCGATGGCCTTTGCCCTGGGCTCCAACGACGTCGCCAATGCCGTCGGCCCGCTGGCTGCAGTCGTGGACGTGATCCAGACCGGCGATGTGAGCACCGAGACTGTCGTGCCCATGTGGGTGCTGCTGCTGGGTGGGGTCGGCATCGTGTTCGGCCTGTTCACCTACGGCCACAAGGTGATCGCGACCGTGGGCACCGGGATCACCCAGCTCACCCCCAGCCGCGGCTATGCCGCCACCGCCGCGGCGGCGGCCACCGTGGTCCTGGCCTCCGGCACCGGCCTGCCGATCTCCACTACCCATACCCTAGTGGGCGCGATCCTCGGCGTGGGCCTGGCACGCGGGATTGCCGCGATCAATCTGGGGCTGGTGCGGATGATCTTCCTATCCTGGATCGTGACCCTGCCGGCCGGCGCGATCCTCGCGGTGGTCTACTTCTACATCCTGCGCGGCATCCTCGGATAAGTTGGCCCCGGTCTCCGGACGTTCCAGTCCGGGGTCCGGCCTGCACGCCCTCTCAGGACGAACAGCTTAGCTGGATCCCGCTCGCCCACTCCGGCGGCAGGTCCGCATAGGCCTCGTATTCCGGCTGTTCAGCGAACGGACGCGCCAGGATCTGCTGCAGACGCAGCACCTCGGATGCATCCCCTGCCTCGGCTTGCTCGATCGCGGCCTGGGCCAGATGGTTGCGCAGGATGTACTTGGGATTGACGGCATTCATCGCCGCGCGCCGCTCTTCAGGGGGCAGCCCCTCCCTCGCCAGCCGCGCCTGATAGCGCGACCACCAAGCCTGCCATGCGGCCCCATCCTCCAGTTCCGATTCCAGTTGCGCCCGGATCTCCGCCTGCTCGAGATCCGGCAGCTGGCGGAAGAAGCGAGCGTAATCCACACCCTCGGCTGCCATGCGCGCGAGCAGATCCTGGATCAATGCCTCGTCGTCCTCCTGTTCCACCTGCAGCCCGAGCTTCGCGCGCATACGCGCCAACCAGGCCTGCCGGTACTGCGGCTGGAAGCCCTGCAGCAGCGCCTTGGCGTGCTCGATCGCCGCCTCGCGGGTGGCGTCGGCGAAATAAATCACCAGGGTCTCGGCCAGGCGGATCAGGTTCCACTGCGCGATCTGCGGCTGCTGGTCGAAGGCATAGCGCCCGCCCTGGTCGGTGTGGTTGCAGATGTAGCCGGGGTCGAAGGCATCCATGAACGCGAACGGGCCGTAGTCGATGGTCAGGCCGGCCAGGCTCATGTTGTCGGTGTTCATCACGCCGTGACAGAAGCCGATGGCCTGCCAGTCGGCGACCATCTCCGCGGTGCGGGCGATCACCGCCTCCAGCATCGCGGCGACGGGATCATCGGCCCCCTGGAGTTCCGGGTAGTCATGCGCCAGGGCGTAGTCGATCAGCTCCTGCAGGCGGGCGCTGTAGCCGTTGTAGTGGAAGTATTCGAAATGGCCGAAGCGCAGGAAGCTGGGCGCGGCGCGCAGCACGATGGCCGCCGGCTCGACGCGCTCGCGGTACACCGGCAGGCTGGAGCCAAACAACGCCACCGCGCGGGTAGTCGGCACGCCCAACGCGGCCATCGCCTCCGAGACCAGGTACTCGCGCACCGAGGAACGCATGACCGCACGACCGTCCGCGCCGCGCGAGAAGCGCGTCGGGCCGGCACCCTTGACCTGCAACTCCCAGGTCTCGCCCGTTGGCGTGCGAACCTCGCCCAGGAGCTTCGCGCGACCATCGCCCAGTTGCGGCACGAAGACGCCGAACTGGTGTCCCGCGTACACCGAGGCCCGCGGCTCGGCCCCCGCCAGCTCGCTACCGTGAGTGCAGGCCCCGAGCCACGGGTCGCGGCCCAGGGCCGCAGCCTCCAGGCCCAGACGCTCGCACATGGCCGGGCTGCTCGCCAGGCAGGTCGCATCCGGAAACGGGGCGGGCGCCGGGCTCTCGTGAAAGGCCTCCGGCAGCCGGGCAAAGTGGTTGATCCACTCCAGCTGGCTCTCGGATGCGGTGGCGTTGACGGGCTCGGGGACCGACATGGGGCATTCTCGGCAGGTTGCGGTGTCAGGGGTTATCATGCGCGTCGCATCGACCCGGGTTCAGGAACCCACGGCGGTCGCGCGTTCATTTTCCGGCCGGATGCCCCACGGCAAACGGCACCCTGCATTCCGGAGGCAAACCCCGTGTCCGAACAAGACAACCCCAAGCCGCAGAACCTGAAGACCAACGAACGCCTGGTCTGGCTCGGCTTCATGCTGTTTTTCGTGGTCGTGCTGGCGATCTACATCGCCCGCGGCAACGGGCTCGAACAGGATCTTTCGGAGGCCAACCGCGATCTGCTGCAGGCGCAGATGCAGCTGCAGCAATACACCCGCCACGAGATCCCGCGTCCGGTGGAACTGGGCCTGACCAATGCCCATCTCCAGGACCTGCAGCGTCGCGGCATGGTGCGCCCGAACGAGCGTCTCGCCGATGACCTGATGCAGCAGACCGGCCTGATCCCGCACGAGGCGCCGGAAGGCGACGCATACGCGTTCCGCCGCGACGGCATCCACGTCCTGAACCACCAGTGGGTCCTGGCGAACTTCGAGGGCGACTCGGCGCACGGCCAGCTACTGCTGGCCTACGAGGTCGTCCACGGCAACGTCCACTGGGAAGTGCTGGAGTCCACGCTGGACCGGATCTGAAGGCGGGCCAGGCGGCACACAGACGCGCCCCGCCCCCGGGAACCGGAGTGCGGGGTGAACTAACTCAGCGGTCGGCGCGGGCCAGCGCGGCCAGGTGCTCGCGGGCGGCCGCAGCCTGGCGGCGCACCTGTTCCGGGGCGGTCCCCCCCGTGAGGTTACGCGCGGCGGCCGAGCCCTCGGGCGTCAGCACCGTGAACACGTCCTCGCCCACCGCCGGGCTGATCGCCTGCAGGTCCGCCAGCGGCAGCTCCGCCAGGTCCACCCCGCGCTCCTGCGCAATACGCACCGCGCGCCCGACGACCTCGTGGGCATCGCGAAAGGCCACACCGCGCCCGACCAGGTAGTCGGCCAGATCGGTCGCCGTGGCGAAGCCCTTGCGGGTTGCCGCCAGGGTGTTCTCCCGCCGCACCTCAAGGTTCGGCACCATGTCGCCGAACGCACGCAGCGAGCCCAGCAGGGTGTCGACGGTGTCGAACAGCGGTTCCTTGTCTTCCTGATTATCCTTGTTGTACGCCAGCGGCTGGCTCTTCATCAGGGTCAGCAGCGACATCAGGTGGCCGTAGACCCGGCCGGTCTTGCCCCGCACCAGTTCGGGTACGTCCGGGTTCTTCTTTTGCGGCATGATCGAGGAGCCGGTGCAGTAGCGATCCGGCAGCTCGATGAAGGCGAACTGGGCGCTGGTCCACAGCACCAGCTCCTCGGCCTGACGCGACAGGTGCATCATCAGGGTCGCGGCGGCTGCGGTGAATTCGATGGCGAAATCACGATCGGAGACCGCGTCCAGGGAGTTGCGGGTGACACTGTCGAAACCCAGCAGTTCGGCGGTGTATTCACGATCCAGCGGATACGGCGTACCAGCCAGCGCGGCTGCGCCCAGCGGCAGGATGTTCACCCGGCGCCGCGTATCACGCAGACGCTCGGCATCGCGCTCCAGCATCTCGTACCAGGCCAGCATGTGATGGCCGAAGGTGACCGGCTGGGCGGTCTGCAGGTGGGTAAAGCCGGGCATCACGGTATCCGCCTCACGCTCGGCCAGGGCCACCAGGCCATCCTGATAGCCGCGGATCAGGCGCAGGACATCGTCGATGGCCGCGCGCAGCCACAGGCGGATGTCGGTCGCGATCTGGTCGTTGCGCGAACGCCCGGTGTGCAGCTTCTTGCCGACGTCGCCGATGCGCTCGATCAGCCGCGCCTCGATGTTCATGTGCACGTCCTCGCGCCCGACCTGCCAGTCGAACTCGCCGGCGGCAATCTCATCGCGGATCGCGTCCAGCCCCGCGAGGATCTCCCCGGCCTCGGCCTCTGTCAGCACCCCGACCTTGGCCAGCATGCGCGCATGCGCCTGCGAGCCCTGGATGTCCTCGCGGTACAGGCGGCGGTCGAAATCCACCGACGCGGTGAAGCGCTCGACGAAGGCATCGGTCGGCTCGGAAAAGCGCCCGCCCCACAGCTTGGCCTCACCGGAGGCGGCAGGCGTGGCGGCTGGCTTGTCGTGCGGGGAATCCTGCGTCATGGTGCATCCTGAAGCGGGTGGGGAAAGACACGGAAGTATACGGGCACAGCCGGGGAGTGAACATGGCGCGGTCCTGCGCCCGTTTGTGCACGGCAACAGGGGAGAGTGTTACGCATGGCCCAGGGGGAAACCACCAGGGACACCACCGGGGAGCTCTCGCCGCTGCCCGATTTCTGCAGTGCGGAGACGTTGCTGCGCGTGCTCATGGTGGCCGTGCTGCTGGCACTGGCCGTAGCCCTGTTGCGCGGCGGCGGCCAGGACTGGCTGTCGGCCCTGGCGCTGCACGCGCTGTTCATCTTCTGGGTGGCGCTGACCAGCCTGTTGATCCTGTGCGGGCTCAAGAGATCGCTGCACCGACTGCCGCTGACCGCGCAGATCGTGCTGCCGCCCCTGGTTCCCATCGCCAACACCGCCATCGTCTATCGCCTCGCGGAGGAACTGGTGCTGGCCGACCCGGCGCTGCGCTGGCCGGTGATCGGCGTCGCCACCATCCTCAGCCTGATGGCCATGCACTACCTGTACCTGCAGGCGGCCTGGCAACGCGAAACCCGGGCCGTGGCAGCGGCCCGGGAACAGGCCATGCGCGCCCGCCTGCGCCCGCATTTTCTCTACAACAGCATGAACACCATCGCCGGGCTGTGTCGCAGTGATCCTGCGCGTGCGGAACAGGTCACCCTGGATCTGGCGGATCTGTTCCGTGCGACCTTCGCCACCGGGGATCGCCACTCGCTGCGCGAGGAGCTGGACCTGGTCCGCGCGTTCCTCGAGATCGAACAGACCCGTTTCGGCGAACGCCTGGTACTCGACTGGGACTGCCCCGACCATCCGGGCCTGGATCTCGATGTGCCCACGCTGATCCTGCAACCGCTGGCGGAGAACGCGATCCAGCACGGGATCGCACCCGCACGCGGCGCAGGGCGCATATGGGTGCGCTGCCGCATGGATTCCGGACGGGTCACGGTGACCATCGGCAACACCGTGGATCCACACGCACGCGGCGAGGGGACCGGCACCGCCACCGATGCGGTACGCCTGCGGCTGCAGCACGCCTTCGGCGGGCAGGTACACTTCGAGGCCGAGGCCGAGGTCGAGCGGTTCGAGGTCCGGATCCGTTTGCCGCTCGCGAACCGGGGGGAAACCACATGAACACCGCTCGACTGGAGTTATTGATTGCCGACGACGAGCCGATTGCCCGTCAACGGCTGACCGCGCTCGCGCAGGAGTTGGGGCATCGGGTGGTGGCGCAAGCTGCGCATGCCGGCGAGGTCGAGATGCAATTGCAGGACCACGCGCCGGATGCCCTGCTGCTGGATATCGACATGCCCGGGGAAACCGGGCTGGAACTCGCGCGGCGTCTGCATGCAGAAGATCCCGCGCTGACGGTGATCCTGGTCACCGCCCACGACCGCTTTCCGCTGGAGGCATTCGAGGCCGGGGTGCGCGACTACGTGCTGAAGCCGGTGCGCCGCGAACGGCTGGAACAGGCGTTGCAGCGTGCAGTGCAGCAAAAACAGGACCGGCCCGAGACCTTCCCGAACGAGGTCCACATCACCGTTGGCCGGCGCGAGGAACGCGTACCGCTGGAACAGGTGGACATCTTCATCGCGGAGGGCGGTTACGTCATGGCGCGTTCGGCACGCCTGGCCGGCTTCGTCGACGCCCGCCTGCGCGAACTGGAGGGCCGGTACGGCCCCGCCCTATTGCGGGTGCACCGCGGCTGCCTGGCGGTGAAGGCCTCGATCAAGGGCGTCGAAAGCCTCGGCCAGACCGACCACCGCCTGCTGTTCCACGACGACCTGGACCCGATCCCCATCAGCCGCCGCCAGCTGCCCCGAGTGCGCGATTACCTGCGCAACGGGACCTGAGAGGGCCGCACACCCCTGCGGGATTCGGGGCGCGAAGCATTCGCCGTTATACTAGTCCGTTTGAACGCCCGGCCGCTCGCGCCGTGGCTCGCCCGGACAATCCATGAAGCCTGTACGCATCGCCACCCGAAAGAGCCCGCTTGCCATGTGGCAGGCCGAACACGTCGCCGCCCGTCTGCGCGCCCGTGATCCGGAACGCCCGGTTGAACTGGTGGGCATGACCACCCAGGGCGACCGTGTCCTGGACTCCCCGCTGGCGCGGATCGGCGGCAAGGGCCTGTTCGTGAAGGAGCTGGAGATCGCGCTGCTGGAGGACCGCGCCGACATCGCGGTGCACTCGGTGAAGGACGTGCCGATGGAGCTGCCCGAGCAGCTCGAACTGCCGGTGATCCTCGACCGCGAGGACCCGCTGGACGCGTTCGTGTCCAACCAGTACGCACATGTCGACGAGCTGCCGCAGGGGGCCCGGGTTGGCTCCTCCAGCCTGCGCCGGCAGTGCCAGCTGCGCGCGCGGCGACCGGACCTGGAGGTCCGTGACCTGCGCGGCAACGTGAATACCCGCTTGGGCAAGCTGGATGCCGGCGAATACGACGCCATCCTGCTCGCCGCAGCCGGGCTCAAGCGCCTCGGGTTCCATGAGCGGATTCGCAGCTGCCTGGAGCCGGACGTCAGCCTGCCGGCGGTTGGTCAGGGTGCCATCGCCATCGAGTGTCGCGCCGGCGATACCGCCATCGGCGCGCTGATCGCACCATTGAACGATGCGGATACCACCGACCGCGTGCGCGCCGAGCGGGCCTTCAACCGTCGCCTGGAAGGCGGCTGTCAGGTCCCACTGGCTGCCCATGCGACGCTGGTCGGGGATCAGCTGCACCTGGACGGCCTGGTCGGCGCGGTGGATGGCAGTCGCCTGTTGCGCCGCCAGGTCGAGGGGCCGCGCAGCGACGCCCAGGCCCTCGGGATCCGCCTGGCGGACATGCTGCTGGAACTCGGGGCAGGCGAACTGCTCGCGGCCGCACATCGGGAACACGGCCAGGACACGAAGGGGTAGACGCATGACCGCATCCGCAGACGACAACACGGTGGTCGACGAGGCCTGCGGCCCGCTGGCCGGCCTTGGCATCCTGGTCACCCGCCCGGCCGCCCAGGCGGAGCCGTTCTGTACCGCCTTGACGGCCGAGGGCGCGAGCGTGATCCGCTTTCCCGTGCTGGAGATCCTGGCCCCCAGTGATCCCACCAACCTGCGCGAGGTGCTGGACCGGCTGGCGGACTTCGATATCGCCGTGTTCATCAGCCCGAACGCCGTCCAGCGCGTGCTCAATCTGGCCCTGGCGGAACGCACATGGCCCGCGAGCACGAAGATCGCGGCGATCGGCAACCGCACGGCGCAGGAATTGAAGGGCTTCGGGCGCCCGGCGGACATCCTGCCGCCGCGACGCTTCGACAGCGAGGCCCTGCTGGCGCAGGAGGCGATGCAGGAGGTGGCCGGCAAGCGCGTGGTGATCTTCCGCGGCGATGGCGGCCGCGAATTGCTGGGCGACACCCTGAAGGCCCGCGGCGCCGAGGTGACCTTTGCCGAGGCCTACCGCCGCGGGCGCCCCGAGGGCGATACCGGCGAGCTGATGTACGCCTTCTCGCGCGGGCAGATCGGCGTGATCACCATCACCAGTGGCGAGGGGCTGCGCAACCTGTACGAGATGGTCGGCAAGCTGGGGCGCATGTGGCTGCGCAAGACCCCGCTGGTGGTCGGCAGCGAACGCATCGCGGAGATCGCGCAGGAGCTGGGCTTCAAGGCCGCCGTCGAGACCGCCGAGGACCCGACCGACGCGGCCATGCTGGCGGCAGTCCATCAACTCGCGGAACGCCTGCGCGCCGATGGGGCTTAGGTTTTTTCTGGCACGAAGAAGGGCGGTTACACCACAAGTGTTGGCCCGTCGTCCCCGTGCGGGGCTGTGGTGAGCAGACCCATCGGGCATCGAGGTCGGGGATCAGCGGTTCGCAGAGGGACTGATGCGATTCGCTGCGCTCATCCGCATCCTACCGTCCTTATGACGCCATCCCCGGTTTTCTCCGTGACCTCAGTCTCCTCTGTGGTTCAACCGATTGTGACCTTGCCTTTCTTCGTGTCTTCGCGCCCTTCGTGGTGAATAAGCGACGCGGGCGCCGCGGTGTTACTCGGCCGGGGTGGCCGGTTCGAAGCTGTCGTAGTACAGCTGCTCCGGCGGCAGACCGGCCGCCTGGAAGGCCTCGCGCGCGGCGTGGATCATCGCCGGTGGCCCGGCCATGTAGACATCAAAGCCGGACAGGTCCGGGTACTCCGACAGCACCGCATCTTGAGGCCAGCCGCTGACGGCGGCAAAGCCGGCGGCGGTCTCGGCCGGGGCATCCGACAGCACCGGCGTGAAACGGAACGGTCCGGCGTGCTCGGCGGCCATCTGCTGCAGCCAGTCCGGGGCATAGATGCCATCGGCGCCGCGGGCGCCCCAGAACAGGTGGTGCGGTCGATCCAGTCCTTCGGCGGCCAGATGGTCCAGCATGCCTTTCAACGGACCAAAACCGGTGCCCCCACCAACGAACAGGCGCGGGCGCGGGGATTCCTCGTCGACGAAAAAGCTGCCCAGCGGCCCCTCGATACGCAGCAGCGCCTTGGGCTTGAGCTCCTCGAACACCATGGTGGAGAAACGCCCGCCCGGCATGTGCCGGACATGCAGGGACAGCTGCGCGTCATCGTGCGGGGCGTTGGCCAGGGAATAGCTGCGGCGCTCGCCCCCCTTGAGCAGGATGTCCAGGTACTGCCCTGCGAGGAACTGGAGGCGTTCGGCGGCCGGGAGCTGCAGACGCAGCTCCATCACGTCGTCGGCCAGGCGGTTCAGGGCCGCCACGCGACACGGCAGGGTCTTGACCACGATGTCCCTGGCCGCGCCGATCTCTTTCACCTCGATCTCGAGGTCGTCCACCGGGACCGCCTGGCAGAACAAGGCCATGCCGTCGGCCAGTTCCGCCTCGCTGATGCCTGGTGGCTTGTTCGGCCCGTGATCAACCTCGCCCTGCAGCACCCGCCCCTTGCAGGAGCCACAGGCGCCATTGCGGCAGCCGTAAGGAAAGGCGAAGCCCTGGCGCAGGCCGGCCTCGAGGACGGTCTCGTCGTCTTCGACCTCGAATACATGGCCACTGGGCTGAATGGTGACATCGAACGCCATCGGAAACCCTCGGTCGCGGAAAGGCCGTTATTCTCGCCGCTGCCGCCCCGAACGCAAGCAACCGCAGTCCGGCCGGGTCGTCGGCGTAGGGGTTCCCTCGCGCGGACGGGTTCGGCAGAATCGGGACCGAACCATAAAAACGACAAGGGAATGCCATGCGTCATCTACTGATTGCCGCCGGGGCCGGGCTGCTGCTTGCAAGCGGCTGCGCCTCGAACGAGACCCGGTCCACCGATTCCGGGGATGCGGCGGCCACGCCGACGGACACGCCGACGGACACGCCGGCCGCTACCGTCGAGGTCGCGGCGGATGCGCCGGTGATCCGGGTTGCGCACGCGGTGCCCTACAGCGCCGATGCCACCATCGCCAACAACATCCGCCAGGAGTGCAACCTGGAGGAACAGTTCTCCGAGTTCATCGAGCACTACGGGGCCGATCAGGGCATCCGCTTCCAGCGTAGCCAGGATCTCGATCCAGCGTCCGGTGGCCAGGTGCTGATGGTCGAACTGACCGACGCGGTCAGCGGTGGCAATGCCTGGATCGGCCACCGCAAGGTAACCGAGGCAGCGGGAACGCTGTACGCGGACGGGGAGGAGCAGGCCAGCTTTACCTCGCGGCGTTTCTCGGGCGGCGGCGCATTTGGCGGCTTCAAGGGCTCGTGTTCGGTGCTGGGGCGTACCGTGCAGGTGATGGGCCGTGACATCGCGGCCTGGTCGGCGGCGCCGGAGGACGGTGCCCACCTGGGCGATTAATCGTCGCAGGGGTCGGGGTCGGGCCTTCGCGCCGTGCGGGCGCCGACCTCCTCGCCCGCCAACCGCTGCATCCAGTCGACCAGGCGGATGGCCGTGGTCTGCCAGTCGGGGGCGTGCAGAATGAGATGCGGCCAGTCGGGGGCGGTCCAGACCTCGGCCTGGCCCCGAGGATGGGCGCGGGCGGCCATGCAGACCGACTCGCGCTGGATCGTCCCGTCCTGCTCGCCCCACAGGTACACCACCGGGGCTGTGACGTGGCCGATATGATCCGTGGCGTACTGGGCCAGCCAGACCACGCCGGCATAGGTATCCATGCGCACACGGCGGATGATGCGTGGGTCCTTGGAGAAGCGTTCGACCGCGTCGGGTGCAAGGCTGTCGGAGTAGTCGGGGTCGATGGTCAGCGTGAGCCCGCCGGCGAGGACCTCGCCGGTGCGTACGGCAGCATCCCAGAAACCGCGCGCGGGGATCCCGCCACGCAGGCCCGGGGCGACAGCCATCACCCCGGCGACCTCCAGCTCGGGGTGGGTGGCGAGGCTCGCTAGCGCGGCGGAGCCGCCCATGCTCTCGCCCAGCAGGAAGATCGGCCGTTCGGGGTCCTCCGCTTGCGCCGCGCGGACCATCGCAGCCACGTCGCTGATCAGGGGTTCGACACCCGGCCAGCGGCCGTGCGGCTCGCTCGTGCCATGGCCGCGCTGATCCAGCGCCTGGACACTGTAGCCGCGATCGGCCAGCCAGGGGCCCAGGGCGTCATAGGCACCGGCGTGATCGCGGAAGCTGTGCAGGGCGATCACCACGGCGACGGGTTCTGCGGGCGACCAGCGGCGGACGCGATCGGGGGCAATCGCTGCGCCCGCGGGAGCTTCCTTCACTGGGGTCCCCGCCGCGCGCACGGTTTCACGCTCCGGGGCGGCCGCACAGGCGGTCAAAGCCAGCAGCAGTACAGCCAGGAGCCCGACCGCGCCCGGGATTCGGCGGCGCGTCACGCCTCATATCCCCAGTTCATCCCAGATCTCGTCCACGCGGCGCTTGACCGCCTCGTCCATGGCGATCGGCCGGCCCCACTCGCGATCGGTCTCGCCCGGCCATTTGGAGGTCGCGTCCATGCCCATCTTGGACCCTAGACCCGAGACCGGCGAGGCAAAGTCGAGATAGTCGATGGGGGTGTTTTCCACGAGGGTGGTGTCGCGGGCCGGATCCATGCGCGTGGTGAGTGCCCAGATCACGTCATTCCAGTCCCGGGTGTTCACGTCGTCGTCGACCACAATCACGAACTTGGTGTACATGAACTGACGCAGGAAGGACCACACCCCCATCATCACGCGCTTGGCGTGGCCCGGGTACTGCTTGCGCATGGAGACGACGGCCAGACGGTAGGAACAACCCTCGGGCGGCAGGTAGAAGTCCACGATCTCCGGGAACTGCTTCTGCAGGATGGGAATGAACACCTCGTTCAGGGCCACCCCGAGCACGGCGGGCTCATCCGGCGGGCGACCGGTGTAGGTGGAATGGTAGATCGGCTGATCACGATGGGTGATGCGGTCGATGGTGAAGACCGGGAATTCGTCCACCTCGTTGTAGTAACCCGTGTGGTCCCCGAACGGGCCTTCCGGCGCGGTGTCGCCCGGGTGGATGTGCCCCTCGAGCACGAACTCGGCGGAGGCCGGGACCTCCAGGTCGGAACCGATGCAGCGGGTGACCTCGGTTCGACTGCCACGCAGCAATCCGGCGAAGGCATATTCGGACAGGGTGTCCGGCACCGGGGTCACGGCGCCGAGGATGGTGGCCGGATCGGCACCCAGGGCGACCGCGATGGGAAACGGCTCGCCGGGGTGGGCCTGGCACCACTCGCGAAAATCGAGGGCCCCGCCACGATGGGACAGCCAGCGCATGATCACGCGATTGCGCCCAATGACCTGCTGGCGATAGATCCCGAGGTTCTGACGCGACTTCTCCGGGCCACGGGTGACCACCAGGCCCCAGGTAATCAGGGGGCCGGCGTCTTCCGGCCAGCAGGTCTGGACCGGGAGTTGGTCGAGATCAACCGCATCGCCTTCCAGCACATGGCGCTGGCAGGGCGCCCCGCGGATCTTCTTGGGCGCCATGTCCAGCACCTTGCGAAAGATCGGCAGCTGTTCCCAGGCGGCCTTGAGCCCCTTGGGTGGGTCCGGCTGCTTGAGGAAGGCGAGCAGGCGCCCGACCTCGCGCAGGGCTTCGACCGAGTCCTCGCCCATGCCCATGGCCACCCGCTCCGGGGTACCAAACAGGTTGGCGAGCACCGGGATGTCGGAGCCGGTAGGGTTTTCGAACAGCAGGGCCGGGCCGCCGGCGCGCAGGACGCGGTCGGCGATCTCGGTCATCTCCAGGTTCGGGTCCACCTCGCGGGTGATGCGGCGTAGCTCGCCGCGCTGTTCGAGGCCATCAATGAAATCGCGCAGATCCTTGTACTTCACGGGGTCTCCCTCGGGAATGGCCGGTTGGTGCGACCCGGGCCGGGGTTAGGCGGAGAATTCCGCCCAGACCGGCGCATGGTCGGACGGACGCTCCCAGGCACGCGGTTCGCGGTCAATGCCCGCGGCCTGTAGACGGGCCTGCAAGGGAGCGCTGGCGAGGACCAGGTCGATGCGCAGGCCCCGATTGCGACGGAAGGACGCAGCCCGATAATCGAACCAGGAATACTCCTCCGCGGGCTGCTCGAAGGTGCGGAAGGTATCCGTGAGGCCGAGATCGGTCAGCGCGGCCAGGGCCTCGCGTTCCGGCGTGGAGCACAGGATGCGCTCGTGCCAGGCCTCGGGGTCGTGCACATCGCGATCATCCGGGGCGATGTTGAAGTCACCGAGGACCACGAGATTCGGGTGCTGCGCAATCTCGTCGGCCAGCCAGGCGTGCAGCCGCGCCAGCCAGTCCAGCTTGTAGGCGTATTTCTCGGTTCCGACGTTCTCGCCGTTCACGACATACAGGTTGACGACGCGAACCTCGCCGATGGTGGCGGCGAGGATACGGCGCTGGGCGTCCTCGAGCCCGGGCGGGTCGGTGACCACGTCGGTGGCCTCGGTGCGGGAGATGATGGCCACGCCGTTGTAGGTCTTCTGCCCGGAGAACACGACCTGATAGCCCGCATCGCGGATGGCCGCCGCCGGAAAGTTCTCGTCGGTCAGCTTGGTCTCCTGCAGGGCCAGGACGTCGGTCCGCGAGCTCCCCAGCCAATCGAGGACCTGCGGCAGACGCACCTTGAGCGAATTGACGTTCCAGCTGGCGATCTTCACGCGGCTTTCTCCTCCAGGCCGCTATGGCGCAACAGGGCGTCGATCTGCGGATCGCGCCCGCGGAAGGCACGGAAGGAATCCGCGGCCGGGCGCGAGGCGCCGGCCTCGAGAATCTCGCGCAGGTAGGCCGCCCCCACTTCGGACGAAAACAGACCTTCCTCTTCGAAGCGCCCGAATGCGTCAGCCGACAGGACCTCGGCCCACTTGTAGCTGTAGTACCCCGCGGCATAGCCGCCGGCGAAGATGTGGCCGAAGCCGTGGGCGAAGCGATTGAACGCCGGCGGATGGACCACCGCGATCTCCTGACGCACGGTCTCCAGGAGCTGCTGGATGTCCGCGGCCTTCGCAGGGGCGGGCCCGGCATGCAGGCGCATGTCGAAGAGGGAGAACTCGACCTGGCGCAATAGCTGTAACGCCGCGTGGAAGTGGCGCGTGCCCTGCAGGCGCTGGAACAGGTCCTCGGGCATCGCCTCGCCGGTCTCGTGATGGCGCGCGAACAGATCCAGCGCCTCGCGTTCCCAGCACCAGTTCTCCATGAACTGACTGGGCAGTTCGACCGCATCCCATTCCACGCCGTTGATGCCGGCGATATCGGGTTCGTCCACCCGGGTCAGCATGTGATGCAGGCCGTGACCGAACTCATGGAACAGCGTAATCACTTCGTCATGAGTGAAAAGGGCCGCCTTGCCGTCCACCGGCGGGGTGGAGTTGCAGGTCATGTAGGCGACCGGCAGCTGGGCGCGGTCCTCGGAGATGAAACGGTTGCGGCATACATCCATCCAGGCGCCGCCGCGCTTGTTCTTGCGGGCGTAGAGATCGAAGTAAAAGCCAGCGCGTTCGGTACCATTCGCGTCAAAGATGCGATAGAACCGGACGTCGTCGTGCCAGGTCTCGATGCTGTCATCGGGCTCGAAGCGGACCTGGAACAGGCGCTGGACCAGGCCGAACAAGCCGTTGACTGCCTGGTCAGCGGGGAAATAGGGCTTCAACATCTCCTGGCTGAGACCCAGGCGCCGCTCACGCATCTTCTCGGCCGCGAAGGCCATGTCCCAGGCCTCCAGGGTTCCTAGGTCGAGCTCGTCGCGGGCAAAGGCGCGCAACTCGTCCAGGTCGCGCTCGGCCCGGGGGCGCGCGCGGTGCGCCAGATCCTGGAGGAAGCCTTCGACCTGCTCGGCGCTATCGGCCATCTTGGTCGCGAGCGAACGCTCGGCGTAGTGGCGAAAGCCCGTCAGATGCGCCTTCTCCTCCCGCAACTGGAGGATCTCGACCATGATCTCGCTGTTGTCGTGATTGCCGGCGCCGGGCCCGAGGTCAGACGCACGCGTCGTGAAGGCCTCGTACACACGGAAACGCAGGTCGCGATCCTCGGCGTGGGTCATGACTGCGAGGTAGCTGGGAATATCCAGGGTCACGACAAAACCCGTCTGGTCGTGATCGCGAGCGTTCTGCGCGAGCATGGCCCGATCGGACTCGGAGATGCCGGCGAGCGCGGCCGCATCATCGGTCTGCCAGGTCCAGGCCTGAGTGGCGTCCAGCACGTTCTCTTCGAAACGTGCAGTCAGCTCCGAAAGGCGGGCGTTGATGGCGCGCAGGCGGTCACGCTCGGCCTCGGGGAGATCGACGCCGCTCAGATGGAAATCACGCAGCATGTCATCCAGCACCTTGCGCCGCTGGGGCGAAAGCTGCGCGTACTCTTCACTGTCTGCCAGGCGACGGACCGCCCGGTACAGGCCCTGATGCTGCGAAACCCAGCTGCCGTAATCCGACAACAGGGGAAGGCTGGCGTTGTATGCCTCCCGAATCTCGGGACCGTTCATGACCGCATTGAGGTGCCCCACCGGGGACCAGACGGCATCCAGGCGCGTGTCCAGCGCCTGCAACGGCTGGATCAGGGTGGCCCAGGTCGGTTGATCCCCGACGGCCGCGACCAGCCGATCAATCTCCGCGCGATTCTCCACCAGGACGGTTTCCACCGCGGGCAGGACATGTTGGGGCTCGATGGCACGAAAGGCGGGCAGCCGGTCGGTCTGCAGCAAGGGGTTGGACACGGTATCTCCAAGGGTCGGGCCAGCAGTGGATTATGCCATTCGGACAGAAAGCCCGGCAGGGTGTTCCCGGCAACGGGGTGGTCGGGGCGAAGCTTATGGGCTCGGCGGGCGAACGGGGTGAAAGACGGCATGGCCAGCGAGGCGGGCGAGGAGTCCGTAGGCCCACTGGCAGCGCAGCCCGGCATAGGCATCCACAGCAGCATTGTAGCGGCCGAGGGCCTCAGTAATTGCTTGGTCCAGTGCCGCTACGCGAGGGGGCAGTCGATCAGTCGAACCCAGAAACTTATGATATTTATCATGGAGTTGCGTTCGTATATGGTCCCATTCGGCGCGGATGGCGCGTTCGCCCCGGGCCAGACCCGGAAGATCACCGCAGCGTCGCGCTCGCTCCTGTGCCTGGACCACCTGTTGGAGCACCCGCAGGTCCAGGGGCGGATCGGCCCGGGTCGCGGAACAAGCCCGCTCCAGCAGGCCATTGCGCTGGGTGAGCAGGGTATCGAGTCGATCCCAGGCCGCGACGACGCGGCGTTCATGGACCGCAAGATGGGTGTACAGGCGAAACGCGACCAGCGCCAGAATCACCAGGACCAGGAGTGCGGCCAGGACCTGCATGGTGCCGGCGGGATTCGTCGTACCGTGGCAGCGAGTACGTCAGATATCGACGTTCTCGGCACTGAGGGCTCGCGACTCGATAAATTCGCGACGCGGCTCAACCTGATCGCCCATCAGGGTGGTGAAGATTTCGTCGGCACGGATGGCATCTTCGACCCGGACCTGGAGCAGGCGGCGGGATTCGGGGTTCATGGTGGTGTCCCAAAGCTGGTCGGGATTCATCTCGCCTAGGCCCTTGTAGCGCTGGGTTGCCAGCCCGCGGCGGCCTTCCTGCAGGAGCCATTCCATGGCTTCGGAAAAGCCCTCGATCACGTGGACGCGTTCCCCGCGCTTCATGTACGCACCTTCGTCGAGAAGGGCGTTAAGACGGGCGGACAGGTCGAGTACTGCCTGAAAATCACGCGATGCCAGGGTGTCATCGGTGATGTACTGCGACAGGGCGGCGCCGTGTTCGATGCGGTCCAGGCTCAGCTGTGCCGTGCCTTCATGCTGGGTCACCGGCCCCAGGCTGTAGCGGGTTGCACCCGCCTTGTCGCTGGATAGATTCTCCAGGATGCGGGCAAACCACGCCTGAACCGCAGCGTTGGTCACGCTTCGGGGCTCGGGGATCGCATCAGCCTCGAGCATCGCCCAAAGGATGCGCGAGTCGTACATCCGGCCCAGGCGCTGCACGGCGCGCGCGGCCTTTTGATAGCCCTTCACCAGGTCCTCGAAGGCCTCGCCGGTAATCGGAGGTGCATCCGGGCTGGGATAGAGCGCGGCGCCGTCCAGTGCGAGGGAGATCACGATCTCGCCCATTTCGGCCTCGTCGCGCACGTACTGCTCGCGCTTGCCACGCTTGATCTTGTACAGCGGCGGCTGCGCGATATATACGTGGCCGCGCTCGATCAGTTCCGGCATCTGGCGGAAGAAGAAGGTCAGAAGCAGGGTACGGATATGGGAGCCGTCCACGTCCGCGTCAGTCATGATGATAATGCGGTGATAACGCAGCTTGTCCGGATCGTACTCTTCCTTGCCAATACCGCAGCCGAGCGCCGTGATGAGCGTGCCCACCTCGGCCGAACCCAGCATACGGTCAAAGCGCGCCCGCTCGACATTCAGGATCTTGCCCTTGAGCGGCAGGATCGCCTGAAAATGGCGGTCACGGCCCTGCTTGGCCGAACCGCCGGCGGAGTCACCCTCGACCAGGTAGAGCTCGGACTGAGCCGGGTCCTTCTCCTGACAGTCGGCCAGCTTGCCCGGCAGACCGGCAATATCCAGCGCGCCCTTGCGGCGGGTGACCTCACGCGCCTTGCGGGCGGCCTCGCGCGCTCGCGCGGCATCCAGCACCTTCTCGGTGATGGCCTTGGCTTCCTGCGGGTGTTCCAGCAGGAAGTTGTTGAGGGCATCGGACAGCACGCTTTCAACGATCGGCTTGACCTCGGAGGAAACCAGCTTGTCCTTGGTCTGCGAGGAGAACTTGGGATCCGGCACCTTGACCGAGAGTACGGCCGTGAGGCCTTCGCGCATGTCGTCGCCCGCCGTGGCGACCTTGGCCTTCTTGATCAGGCCCTCGTTCTCCAGGTACTGATTGATCGTGCGCGTCAGCGCGGCGCGAAAGCCCGCCATGTGCGAGCCACCGTCGCGCTGCGGAATGTTGTTGGTGTAGCAGAAGATGTTCTCCTGGTAGGAGTCATTCCACTGCAGGGCGATTTCGACTGCGTAGTCCTCGCGCATCT
Organism: Thioalkalivibrio sp. AKL10; assembly: GCF_000381845.1. NCBI lineage: Bacteria > Pseudomonadati > Pseudomonadota > Gammaproteobacteria > Chromatiales > Ectothiorhodospiraceae > Thioalkalivibrio > Thioalkalivibrio sp. AKL10. The sequence goes on along the minus strand of NZ_KB907142.1, from coordinate 799,752 downwards.
GGTCGGCGTAGACGACCGTGGGATGCAGCGCGGTTTTCTTCTGGTTCAGGTGTTCGACGAAAGCACGGATACCGCCTTCGAAGACAAAGGTCTCCTCGCGGTTGTCCCGGTGGTCGCGCAGCGTTATGCGCACGCCCGAGTTGAGGAACGACAGCTCCCGCAGGCGCTTGGCGAGGATCTCGTAGTGAAAATTGATGTCGGTGAAGATGGTCGGGCTGGGGCGAAACCAGATCTTCGTTCCGTTACGCTCCGTGGTGCCAGTCACCGCCAGCGGCGCATCCGGGACGCCGAGGTGATAGATCTGTTCGTGGCGCTGACCATCCCGGTGGATCTCCAGGCTGAGCTCTTCCGACAGGGCATTCACCACCGAGACACCCACGCCGTGCAGGCCGCCGGAGACCTTGTAGGAGTTGTTGTCGAACTTCCCGCCTGCGTGCAGGACCGTGAGGATGACCTCGGCGGCCGACATACCCTCTTCTTCGTGGATATCCACGGGAATGCCGCGACCGTTGTCCGTAACGGAGACCGCATTGTCCTCGTGGATCGTGACCTCAATACTGTCGCAGTGACCTGCCAGCGCCTCGTCGATCGAGTTATCGACCACCTCGAAGACCATGTGGTGCAGGCCTGTGCCGTCATCGGTGTCACCGATGTACATGCCCGGTCGCTTGCGAACGGCATCCAGGCCCTTGAGGACGCGGATCTGAGAGGAATCGTAGACGGAGGGATCTTGGGCTTCAGTTTCGGACATGCGGGTCAGTCATCCGGCCAGTTGCAGACACGCCAGTATAGCGCAAAGGCGGGGGGCACCGGTGAGGTCACGTGCGGGGGTCCAGGAGGGCCACGAGACCCAAGGCCCGGGCGCATCAGGCTGGGGATTCGGGTGTTACGCGACCATGTTTCACGTGGAACAATTGCCCTGCGGTATCCCCTGCCAGCCCCGGGATGTCATCTCCCACAGCGGTCACCAGGATCTGCCAGCCCGACTCACACAACCCGGACATCAACCCCTCCACTGCCTCGCGATCCAGCTCCGACACTACATCGTCCAGCAACATCACCGGCGCCCGCCCGGTCTCGGCCTCGAGCATCCATGCCTGCCCGCCCACGAGAGCCGTAACCAATCGCTTTTGTTCGCCCCGGGAGGCCTCGGCGGCGAGACGACCCGATAGCCGCAAATCAATGTCGGCCCGCTGCGGCCCCGCCTGCGCGAAGCCCCGTTCTTCGTCGCCCTCCCGACTACGCTCCAGCGCCTCGCTCAGGCTCCTTTCCCGGTCCCAGCCCATCCGCGCATTCAAGTTCAAATCGGCTAACCGCTCGCCGAATCCGAACTGCCGGGCGGCCTCCATAGTCGCCGCCTGCCAGAACTCAACGTAACGACGCCGCGCGTCACTGATCGCCTCGCCGAATTCCAGCCAGGGTCGCTCAAACTCGCGAGCCCCCGCGCGGTCCCCCACGCGCAAGGCGGCATTACGTTGGTCATGGGCCCGCTTCCAGCGCTGCCACTGGCCCCGGTACCCCGGGATCGCATGGAAGCACCCCCAGTCCAGCAAGCGCCTGCGCTCTTCCGGTCCACCCGTCAACAATTCGAAGGAGCCCGCATGCAGCGTACGCGCCGGCAACCACTCGGCCACCGCCGCGTGGCCTTCCATCCAGCGGCCATCAAGCCGCGACCGGCGAGTACCATCCCAGCTAATCCCCAGCCGATGGGAGCCCCCGGCCGGATCCTTCACCACTGCCCCAATCCACAACCCGTCGGCTCCGCTCCGCCCGACACGCCGTAATTGCTGAGTACGAAACGAGCGCCCAGCCGCGAGGATATGCACTGCTTCGAGTATCGAGGTCTTGCCTGCACCGTTCGGGCCGACCAGCCGGTTGATTCCCGGCCCCAACGTCAAGGCCTGTTCCTCAAGGTTGCGGACCCCCTGCCACCACAGCGACTCCAGCACGCAGACCCCGGAACTACAGGCGCATCGGCATCACCACGTAGCGCGCCCCGCCCGGTGGTTCCGCCTGAATCAGGATCGACGAGTTCCCGTCACGTAGCCCGATCCGGACCTGCTCGGTCTCCAGGACATTCAGCACGTCCGCCAGGTACCCGAGGTTGAAACCGATCTCCATTGGCCCCCCATCGTATTCCGCCTCGACCGACTCCTGGGCCTCTTCACGATCCGCGTTGTGGGTCATCACCTGGCAACCGTTCTCCCCCAGGGCCATGCGTACGCCGCGATACTTGTCACTCGCCACAATCGCGACCCGGCCCAACGCCTGTTTCAGAACTTCCCGGTCGACCCGCAACGTGGAGGGCAGATCCGAAGGGATGACCCGTTCGTAGTCCGGGAAGCGCCCCTCGATCACCTTGCTGCGCAGGACCGCTTTGCCGAGTTCGAATACGACCTGGTCTTCCCCGAAGCCGATCCGGACCGTCGATTCGTCGTCGGCCAGATTTCGTCGCAACTCCGCGACGGCCTTGCGCGGGACAATGCGTTCAACTCGCCCCTCCACCGGGTGCTCGAGTTCCACCTCGGCCAGCGCCAAGCGATGCCCGTCCGTCGCGACCGCCCGCAGACTGGTCCCGCTGGCTACCAGGAGCAAACCCTGGAGGTAGTAACGCACGTCCTGCTGCGCCATCGAAAACATCGTCGCTTCCAGCAGACGCCGCAGCCGGTTCTGGGGTACATCGAGCACGACCTCCGACCCTCGCGCCTCCCAGTCGGGGAAGTCCGCGCCGGGCAGGGTCGCCAGGCTGAAGCGCGAACCGGCGAATCCCACGGTCATGCGTTCGCCTTCCACCCGAGCCCGAATCTCGCTGTCCCCTGGGGCCGCCTTCACGACGTCCAACAGCTTGCGCACCGATACGGTGACATCGCATTCGCCCGGGATGGTGCCTTCCGCACCCGCCTGCCAGGCGAGTTCGAGATCGGTGGTATCCATCCGGATCGCACCGTTGTCGTCCGGTCGCAGACGCACATTCCCGAGGATCGGCATCGTCAATCGTTTTTCGGCCGCGCCCACAATCCGTTGCAGCGCTTCGGTCATCGTCTCGCGATTGAAAGACAGTTCCATGGCGATGTCCTGTATCTAGTGTTTAGATATTTAAATAGTAGTAATAAGGGGCAGGTCGACCTGTGCAGGAAACCCCAATTTCGTTTTAAATTCAGTTATTTGTCGACACTTTTTGGCTCTCCCGAACCTCTGTGAAGCCTGTTCCCAACCTGTGGACAGTTTCGCGGTCCGTGTTTTCCACCTTTCCATACCGCAGTTGCACCCAGCTTATCCACAGCTTTGCCGAGCAGTGGACAGCCACTTCAGCTACTGAGAGTCCGCAGAAGATTCGAGTAGTCCTCGTCCAGGCTGGCGTCCGCCTCGCGGAGTTCGGCGACCTTCCGGCAGGCATGGATGACCGTGGTGTGATCGCGACCGCCGAAGGCCTGTCCGATCTCCGGCAGGCTGTGCTGGGTCAGTTCCTTTGCCAGGGCCATCGCGATCTGCCGCGGACGGGCAATCGACCGGCTGCGCCGGCTCGACAGCAGATCGGCCACCTTCACGCGATAGTAGTCCGCGACCGTCTTCTGGATATTCTCCAGTGTAATCAGTTTGTTCTGTACCGCGAGAAGGTCGCGCAGCGCGTCCTTGGCAAACTCGACGGTGATCGGTTTCCCGGTAAAGTGCGCGTTGGCGATCACCCGCCGCAGCGAGCCTTCCAGTTCGCGGATGTTGGAACGGATCCGCTTGCCCATGAAGAATGCAACCTCGGAGGGGAGCTCGATCCCCGCCTGCTCGGCCTTGCGCTGGAGGATGGCCACCCGGGTCTCCAGTTCTGGCGGCTCGATCGCGATCGTCAGCCCCCAGCCGAAGCGAGACTTCAGGCGTTCCTCCAGCCCCTCCACCTCTTTCGGGTAGCGATCCGAGGTCAGGATGATCTGCTGCTGGCCCTCCAGCAGCGCGTTGAAGGTGTGGAAGAACTCCTCCTGGGAACGCTCCTTGCCGGCAAAGAACTGAATGTCGTCGATCAGCAGTGCGTCGGCGGAGCGATAGTGCTGCTTGAACTCGTCGATCGCGTTGTGCTGCAGAGCCTTGATCATGTCCGCCACGAAGCGCTCGGAGTGCAGATAGATGATCCGCCCTTCGGGGTGCCGGGCCAGGATGCTGTGACCGATGGCATGCATCAAGTGGGTCTTGCCAAGCCCGACCCCGCCATAGATGAACAACGGGTTGTAGGCCACCCCGGGGTTTTCCGCGACCTGGAGGCTGGCTGCGCGCGCGAGCTGGTTCGACTTGCCCTCGACGAAGCTGTCGAAGGTGAAGGCCGGGTTCAGGTTACTCACGGGCCCCTGCGGGCGTGGCGCAGTGCTGGCGCTCTTGTCTGCAGCACCGCGTTCATGGCGGGACTCGCGACCACTGGGGGTCGGCGGGACCGGAATCTGCGCACCACCAATCCCGAGTCGCACGCGGCGCCCGTCCTGCCCGCCCACCGGCTGCAGCTCGCCCACGGTCTGCTCGATCGATTCCAGCAGGTGATCGCGCACGTGCTCGAACACAAACTGGTTCGGCGCGAGCAGTCGCAGCCCGCCTTCGGACTCTTCGGCATGCAGCGGCCGCAGCCAGGTGTTGAGTTGCTGTTCGCTGACCTTCCCCTGCAGGCGATCCAGACAGGCTGTCCACAGGGCATTGGCTGACACGCGTTCGTCTCCGGGGCGACGGGGGAATTGGAAGCCACCGAGTCTACGCCGATGGGGGTACCCGGTGCCAGCGACTTGCCGACCCTCGAGATTGACTTTGCGTCCGGATGGCGCTAGTTTTCACCGCCCTTTAACCAAGCGTCACGGGAACTCTCATGAAGCGCACTTTTCAACCCAGCCGGCTCGTTCGCGCCCGCACGCACGGCTTCCGGGCCCGCATGGCCACCCGTGGTGGTCGCAAGGTCCTGAACGCCCGTCGCGCCAAGGGCCGCAAGCGCCTCTGCCCGTAGTCCGGGCGGCGCGCCGGCTCCCGTGACCGCGGCGCCAGCTAGCGAGACCTTTCCGCGCCGCGTCCGTCTGTTGACCGGTGCGGATTATCAGCGTGTCTTCAAGGATGCCCGGCGCCAGCGCGGTCGCGATCTGACCCTGCTCTATCGCCATTCGGAATCTGGCGAGGCGCGCCTGGGCCTTGCGATTGGCAAGCGGCATGTCCGCCAGGCATCGGACCGCAACCGGATCAAGCGCATTGTCCGAGAGGCCTTTCGCCAATGTCGGATCTCACTGCCGCCGGTCGACATGATCGTGCTGGCCCGAGGCGGCGCGGCGACCACGGATCGCCGGGCCCTGCGCGCCGAGATCGACAGCCTGCTGGAACGCCTGCAATGAGCCTGCCACGCAAGATCGCCCTGTTGCCCGTCCGGGCCTACCAGTACGGCATCTCGCCGTTCATGGCGCCCCATTGTCGGCATTACCCGACCTGTTCGGCCTATACCGTCGAGGCGGTCGAGACCCACGGGGTCCTGCGCGGCTTCTGGCTGGGCCTGCGGCGCATCCTGCGCTGCCACCCCTGGTCGCCGGGCGGTTATGATCCGGTCCCGGCTCCGCGTTCCGCTTCTCCCAGCACCCGACCCTCAAAGTAGTCGCGCTCATGGATAACCTTCGCCCCCTTCTGTGGCTCACCCTGGCCTTTGTCCTGTTCCTGATGTGGCAGGCCTGGAACCAGGATTACGGCACCCCGAGCCAGCCGGACCGCAGCGCCGAGCAAGCGGCCGAGGACCCGGATGCCCGGCCGGAGGACGTGCCGGACGCCCCGCAGTTCGAATCGGAGGCGGATCCACGGGCGGCTGACGCGCCGCAGGTCAGCACCCTGCAGGAGCCAGACCGCCAGCAGATCACCGTGCGCACCGACACCCACGAGATCCTGATCGATACCCGTGGCGGGACCCTGCTGCGGGCGGACCTGCTGCAGTACCCGCAGGACCTGCAGGACGATCCGCTGGTGCCGGTCCGACTGTTCGACCACCGCGTGCGCGGCTATGTCGCGCAGAGCGGCCTGACCCATGACCGGGTGAACGACCAGTCGATGGAGGCCCGCGCACCTTCGCATCACGCCAACTTCCAGGTCGATCAGGACCGCTTCGAACTCGCCGACGGGCAGGACACGCTCGAGGTCCCGCTGCGCTGGACGTCCGACGATGGCGAAATCGAGGTCACCAAGACCTACACCTTCACGCGTGGCTCGCATCTGATCGAAGTGGACTACGAGGTCCACAACCGCTCGGATTCCACCTGGAGCGGCCGCCAGTACCGACAGCTGCGTCACGGTCCGACCCCCGACCGCGAGTCGTGGTGGCTGTACACCTTCACTGGCGCGGCCTATTTCGATGGCAGCTACGAGCGGGAACGCTTCGAGTCATTGCGTGACGACCCCATCCAGGCGCGCATCCAGGGGGGCTGGGTCGCGATGATCCAGCACTACTTCGTGTCGGCCTGGGTCCCGGGCGAGGACGAGGTGAACGCCCTGTACGCCCGCGCGGTGCCCGGTGAGGTGGGCGATGAGTACCTGATTGGCCTCCATTCCGAGTCCGTCCAGATCCCGGCGGGCTCCAGCGGCGGGTTCTCCACCCGCTTGTGGGTAGGTCCGAAGCTGCAGGACGAGCTGTCCCAGATTGCCCAGGGCCTGGAGCTGACAGTCGACTACGGTATCTTCACCTTCCTGTCCAAGCCGTTGTTCTGGCTGCTGGACAAGATCTACAGCGTGGTCGGGAACTGGGGCTGGGCCATCGTGCTGCTGACCATCCTGATCAAACTGGCCTTCTTCAAGCTGTCCGCGACCAGCTACCGTTCCATGGCGCGCATGCGCAAGGTCGCGCCGAAGCTGCAGGCACTGAAGGAACGCTACAAGGACGACAAGCAGCGCATGAACCAGGCGCTGATGGACCTGTACAAGAAGGAGAAGATCAACCCGCTGGGTGGCTGTCTCCCGATCCTGGTGCAAATTCCGGTGTTCATCGCCCTGTACTGGGTGCTGCTGGAGAGTGTCGAACTGCGCCAGGCGCCCTGGTGGCTGTGGGTGCAGGATCTGTCCTCGCGCGATCCGTACTTCATCCTGCCGATCCTGATGGGCGTGTCGATGTTCGTGCAGTACAAGCTGAACCCGCCGCCGATGGACCCGGTGCAGCAGAAGATCTTCATGGCGCTGCCGTTCGTGTTCACCGTGTTCTTCGCCTTCTTCCCGGCGGGTCTGGTGCTGTACTGGTTCACCAACAACCTGTTCTCCATCGCCCAGCAGTGGTACATCACGCGCAAGATCGAGAGCGGCGAGGACCCGGACAAGCAGAAGAGCTGACGCTTCGTGACCGTGACGGACACCATCGTCGCGGTCGCCACCCCGCCGGGGGTCGGCGGTATCGGTGTGGTCCGTCTATCGGGTCCCCAGGCCCTGCCCATCGCGCGGCGCCTGACCCGACGCGCGCAGCTGCTTCCACGCCACGCCCACTACGGCAGCTTCATTGATCCGGCGACTGGCGAGTCGCTGGACGACGGTCTGATCCTGTCCTTCCCGGGCCCGCACTCCTACACCGGTGAGGACGTGATCGAGCTGCAGGGCCACGGCAGCCCGGTCTTGCTGGAGGCGATCGTCGCCGCCGCGGTGGATCTCGGCGCGCGTCGTGCCCGACCGGGGGAGTTCACCGAGCAGGCCTTCCTCAACGGCCGACTCGACCTGGCGCAGGCGGAGGCGGTGGCCGATCTGATCCACGCCCAGACCGAGCAGGCCGCCAGACTTGCGCGATCCAGCCTGGACGGCGCCCTGGCGACCGAACTCGAACCGGTCTCGCGCGCGATCCGCGAGCTGCGTGTGGTCATCGAGGCGGAGATCGACTTCGGCGAGACCGATCTCGAGTCGGAGGCTGCCGCCGATATCGCACGCCGTGCCGACACCCTCCACACGACCATCCGCGAACTCCTCGAACGACTGCGTCCGGCGCGTTACTTTGCCCAGGGCTTGCGCCTGGCCCTGGTCGGGGCACCGAATGTCGGCAAGTCCAGCTTGATGAACCGTTTGGCCGAGAGCGAGGTCGCGATTGTCACCGATCGCCCCGGGACCACTCGCGACGTCCTGCGTTCGCCGATTGCGATCCACGGGATACCGGTCGAACTGATCGACACCGCCGGGCTGCACGCGAGTGAGGATCCGGTGGAGAAGATCGGCATGGAGCGGGCGCGGGAGGCGGCCACCGGGGCTGACTTGATCCTGGAGCTGCGCGATCTCACGCGTCCGGATGCGGCCCCCGACTTGGCGGCCCCGGCGGAAATCCCGCGACTGACCGTCTGGAACAAGATGGACTGCGTCGCCGACTCCACCCGAGCGGACCACGGGCTCAGGATCTCTGCACGGACCGGGGCAGGGGTCGACGCGCTCAAACAGGCGATCGTCGAGCGCCTGGGCGTGAGCGAGGGTGGCCAGCAACGCTTCAGCGTGCGCGCGCGTCATCTGGACGGCCTGCGTACGACGGCCACGCATCTCGCCGCGATCGACGCCGCCGCGCCCCCGGACCTGATCGCCGAGGAGTTGCGTCTGGCCGAACGCGCCCTGGACGCGCTCCTCGGTCGCCAGGACCACGAGGCCCTTCTCGGCGAAATCTTTGCCGGCTTCTGCATCGGCAAGTAGTCCCCGTCATTGCGAGGCCCCGAAAGGGGCTGCGGCAATCGCCCGCCGCGACCACCGGATTTCGCGGCCCGACGTCATGCCAGCTTCCGGAGATTGCTTCGCTTTGCTCGCAATGACGGGGGGCGCTGGATGCGGCCTCTGCTGCCCATCACGGCCGAAGCCGCCGCGGCGCAACGAACCAGGCGAACAGGCCGCCGCGGCACGCCCGGAAAACCATTTGGCCCGGGGGCCGCTTCGCGCTCGCGTAACTCCCTGCTAGAATTCCGATTTTCGTGCCCGGACCATACGCGGCGCGAATTGCACTCACAGGCCGGACCGTCGGCCGGGATAGCAGGACCATGGCGAACTCCTTTGATGTCATCGTGATTGGCGGCGGGCACGCCGGCACCGAGGCTGCCTTGGCCGCGGCGCGCGGCGGTGCGCGCACCCTGCTGCTGACCCACAACATCGAGACCATCGGCCAGATGAGCTGCAACCCGGCCATCGGCGGGATCGGCAAGGGCCACCTGGTCAAGGAGATCGATGCCCTGGGGGGCGTCATGGGCCGCGCAGCGGACGCCGCCGGCATCCATTTCCGCATCCTCAATCGACGCAAGGGCCCGGCCGTGCGCGCGACCCGCGCCCAGTCGGACCGGCAGCTCTACCGCCAGGCCATCCGCCAGTTCGTCGAGGCCGAGCCGAACCTGCAGATCTTTCAGCAGCCGGTGGCCGATATCACCCTGGACGGCGACCGGGTCACCGGCGTGGTCACCGAGGGCGGCATTGCATTCGACGCCCGCGCCGTGGTGCTGACCGTGGGTACCTTCCTCAACGGCCAGATGCACACCGGGCTCACCCAGCAGCCCGGCGGGCGCGCGGGCGATCCGCCGAGCACCCGCCTGGCGGCGCGCCTGCGCGAGATGGCCTTTGCCGTCGGGCGGCTCAAGACCGGCACGCCGCCGCGCATCGACGGGCGCAGCGTGGATTTCTCGCGGCTCGAGCCGCAGCCGGGCGATGACCCGCGCCCGGTCTTTTCCTTCATCGGCTCGACCGACGACCACCCGGCGCAGCGCCCCTGCCATATCGCGCGCACCAGCGAGAAGACCCACGACCTGATCCGGGCGAACCTCGACCAGGCGCCGATGTACTCCGGCCAGATCGACAGCACCGGCCCGCGCTATTGCCCCTCGATCGAGGACAAGGTGGTGCGCTTTGCCGACAAGACCAGTCACCAGGTCTTTGTCGAGCCGGAAGGCCTCACCACCCACGAGCTGTACCCCAACGGGATCTCCACCTCGCTGCCGTATGCGATCCAGGTCCCCCTGGTGCAGAGCATTGCCGGCTTCGAGAACGCGCGCATCACACGCCCCGGCTACGCGATCGAATACGACTACTTCGATCCCCGCGGCCTGCGCCCGACGCTGGCCACGCGCGAGCTCGGCAACCTGTTCTTTGCCGGCCAGATCAACGGCACCACCGGCTACGAGGAGGCCGCTGCCCAGGGCCTGGTCGCCGGGCTCAATGCCGCGCGGCTGGTGCAGGACGCCGCGCCGTGGATCCCACAGCGCTCCGAGGCCTACATCGGGGTGCTGATCGACGACCTGGTGACCCGCGGCACCCAGGAGCCCTACCGCATGTTCACCTCGCGCGCCGAGTACCGGCTGTTGCTGCGCGAGGACAACGCCGATCTGCGCCTGACCCCGGTCGGGCGCGAGTACGGGCTGGTCGACGACGCCCGCTGGGCGCGCTTCGAGACCCGTGCCGCGGCCATCGAGACCGAGATGACCCGACTCGGACAAACCCGCCCGGACCGCGACCAGCGAAACCACCCGGCCCTGATCGAGTTGCTGGGCAAGGCGCCGGATCCGGATGCCACGCTGCTCGACCTGCTGCGCCGCCCCGAGGCCGATTACGACGGCTTGATGCATGCGCTGCCCGACCTGGATGTCGGCTGCACGCCCGACGTGCGCGAGCAGGCGGAGATCCAGGCCAAGTACGCCGGCTACATCGAGCGTCAGCAAGCCGAGATCGACCGCCAGGCGAAGGCCGAGCAGACCGCACTCCCGGACAGCCTCGACTATGCCCGGGTCCACGGGCTGTCGAACGAGATCCGGCAGAAGCTGGCGGAATTCCGCCCCCATACCCTGGCCCAGGCGCAGCGCATCCCGGGCGTGACCCCGGCCGCGCTGTCGGCGTTGGCCGTGCACCTGAAGCAGCGCGCCAGTGGCGAGTAACGACTGGCGCGCGGCCCTGGCCGCCGTGGCCGGGGACTGGGCGCTGGACCCACCGGCCATCGAGGCCCTGGCGATTTATCTGGAACAGCTCGGGCGCTGGAACCGCGTGCACAACCTGACCGCGGTGCGTGACCCCGCGCAGTGGATTCGCCGCCATATCCTCGACAGCCTGACGTTGCGCCCGTATCTTCACGGGGACCGGGTGCTGGATGTCGGGACCGGCGCCGGGCTGCCTGGTTTCGTGCTCGCGGCCACCGAGCGCGAACGCGAATTCTGCCTGCTCGACAGCGCGGCCAAGCGCATCCGCTTCCTGCGGAACGTAATCGGACTCGCCCGGCTGTCCGGGGTCGAGGCCGTGCATGTGCGGATCGAGGATTTCCAGCCCTCCGCGCCCTACACCACGGTCCTGGCACGGGCGTTCAAGGCCCCGGCCGACATGGTCTCGCGGGTCGCGCCACAGGTGGCCGAGGGGGGCCGCGTGCTGGCCATGCTGGGTCAGCGCTCGGTCGTCGCCGAACCGCTCCCGGCCCCGTGGTCGTACCGAAGCGTGGACCCGGTTACCATTCCCGGCGAGACCGCCGAGCGGCACATCGCCATTATCGAGAGAGCCGACCCGTGACCGATACGCTGGCTATCACCAATCAGAAGGGCGGAGTGGGCAAGACCACTACCTGCGTGAACCTTGCCGCCTCGCTCGCCCGCCTGGGCAAGCGCGTGCTGGTGGTGGACATGGACCCGCAGGGCAACGCGACCACCGGTTCGGGCGTCGACAAGCACGCCGATGACCCAACCTCCTGCGAGGTCCTGCTTGGCCAGGCCACGGTGGCCGAGGCCGCCCACCGAGTGGAGGCCGGCTATGACCTCGTCCCGGCCAACGGCGACCTGACCGTGGCCGAGGTGCGGCTGATGGAGGCCGAGCGCCGTGAATACCGGTTGCAGGAGGCGCTGGCACCGGCCCGGGCAAACTACGACCACATCCTGGTCGATTGCCCGCCGTCGCTGAACCTTTTGACCGTCAACGGCCTGGTCGCGGCCGATGGTGTGGTGATCCCGATGCAGTGCGAGTACTACGCACTGGAGGGGTTGACCGCCCTGATGCGCACCATCGAGAGCATCCAGCGCGGGCCCAACCCCAAGCTGCGTATCTCGGGCCTGCTGCGCACGATGTTCGATCCACGCAATCGTCTTTCCGGGGATGTCTCGGCACAGCTCACCGGCCACTTCGGCGATCGCGTGTTCCGAACCGTGATCCCGCGCAACATCCGCCTGGCCGAGGCACCCAGTTTTGGCCAGCCGGCCTTGTTGTATGATGCCTCCTCGCGCGGGGCCGTGGCGTACCTGGCCCTGGCCGGCGAGATGTTGCGGCGCTGAACGCCGCCTGTTACCCCCCTTACCGACTGCCTGCAGGAACGATCAACCATGGCGAAACGAGGACTGGGCCGAGGCCTGGATGCCCTGCTCTCCGGCGCCCAGGCCGGTGGTGACGACAGCGACAGTTTGGAGCAGCTCCCGATCGAGCAGATCCGGCGTGGCAAGTATCAGCCCCGGGTCCACATGGCGGAGGCGGCGCTGGCCGAGCTGGCCGACTCGATCCGAGCCCAGGGCATCGTGCAGCCGGTCGTCGTGCGGCGCCTGGACGAGGGCTATGAGCTGATCGCCGGCGAGCGCCGCTGGCGTGCCGCCCAGATCGCGGGCCTGGAGACGGTCCCGGCGGTGGTCCGCGACATCCCCGATCAGGCCGCCGCGGCGATGGCACTGATCGAGAACATCCAGCGCGAGGATCTGAACCCGCTGGAAGAGGCGCAGGCCATCCGCCGCCTGATCGGCGAATTCGAGATGACTCACCAGGCCGCGGCCGACGCGGTCGGCCGCTCGCGCACTGCGGTCACCAACCTGCTGCGCCTGCTGGAACTCCACGACACGGTGAAGGACCACGTCAACGAGGGGCGCCTGGAGATGGGCCACGCCCGCTGCCTGCTGGCGGTGCCCCTGGACGACCAGCCCGGGGTGGCCGCGACCGTGGTCAAGCGCGGGCTCTCGGTGCGCGCGACCGAGCAGCTGGTCAAGAAGATCCTCGCAGCCACCCCGGAGCCCAAGAAGGATGCCGGACCCTCGCCCGAGGTGCGACAACTGGAGAGCCGCCTCTCCGACCAGCTGGGTGCCGCGGTCCAGGTTCGCTACAACCGCCAGGGCAAAGGCCGTCTGGTCATCGAATACAACAGCCTCGACGAGCTCGATGGCATCCTCGCCCACATCCAGTAACTCTCTGAGCGGCCTGGCCGATGGCCCTGAACGCCGTTTGACGCAGTACAAGGGCGCTCTTATACTACGCGCACTTTTTGGGAGAGGGGTGGGTGTGCCCATCCGCTGAATGACACCGCGACGCTTCAGACACGCCTTACAATCGCTAGGTCTGCAGCTCGCCTTAACGCTGATACTGTCGGGCCTGCTTCTGGCCCTGTTCCCCCCGATCGTGGCGATCTCGGCTGCGGTGGGCGGCATCACCGCGACGCTCGGCAACGCCGTGGCCGCGGTTGTTGTGTTTCGGGCCTACCGTTCCGATCAGGTGGGCTCGCTGACCGCCCGCATGATGGGCGCCCAGATGGGACGACTGGCAATCATCGCGGTGGCATTCGGGGTGGCGTTCGCTTACCTGGACGAGCCGGATTTACTGGCGTTGTTCGGCATCTTCCTCCTGGTGCACCTGGCCCCCTTGTGGTGGCTGCACCGGGTTTCTGATCAAGCAATGACGAGATAACTGCATGGCTTCAGAAAGCGGACTGCCCACGATGGAAGAGCACATTGCTCACCATCTGACGAATCTTACCTTCGGACTCCACCCCGAGAAGGGGATGAGCTTCGCCACCACCAGCACCGAAGCCGCCGAAATGGGCTTCTGGGCGATCCACGTCGACTCCATGCTGTGGTCGATCGCACTCGGGCTGCTGTTCATCCTCACGTTCCGTGCCGCGGCCAAGAAGGTCACCGCCGGCGTCCCGGGCGGCTGGCAGAATTTCGTCGAAATGATGATGGACTTTGTGAACGACAACGTCCGTGGCTCGTTCAAGCACAAGAACGACATGGTCGCGCCGCTCGCGCTGACCATCTTCGTCTGGATATTCCTGCTCAACCTGATGGACCTCGTGCCGGTCGACCTGATCCCGCACATCGCCTATCTGCTGGGTATCCCGTACTTCAAGATCGTGCCGACTACGGATATCAACGTGACCGCGGGCCTGGCGCTCGGTGTGTTCATCCTGATCATCTACTACTCGCTCAAGATCAAGGGTCCGGTGGGTTTCATCAAGGAACTGACGGGCATCCCGTTCCAGACCAACATCGTGTACATCAAGCCGTTCTTCTGGGTGATCAACTTCGTGCTGGAGTTCATCAACCTGCTGGCCAAGCCGGCCTCGCTCGCCCTGCGACTGTTCGGCAACCTGTACGCCGCGGAGATGATCTTCATCCTGATCGGTGTCATGTACTCTGCGGGCCTGATCCTGGGTCTGGCCGGCGGTGTACTGCACGTGGGCTGGGCGATCTTCCACATCCTCGTGGTGCCGCTGCAGGCCTTCATCTTCATGGTGCTGACCGTCGTCTACATCGACATGGCGTACAGCGAAGACCACTGATTTCGACTTCCCTACTCAACTGACTGTTTCAACACTCGACTGGAGATACAAAAATGGAAATGGCTAACGCTCTGATCGTCCTGGCTGGCTCGCTGCTTCTGGGTCTGGCCGCTGTCGGCGCCGCCATCGGCGTGGGTACCCTCGGTGGTCGCTTCCTGGAAGGCGCCGCGCGTCAGCCGGAACTGATCCCGATGCTGCGCACCCAGTTCTTCATCGTGATGGGTCTGACCGACGCCGTGCCGATGATCGGCGTGGGTATCGGCCTGTACGTCCTGTTCGCCCTGGGTTAATAAGGCTGAGCGAGTCCCGAGGTCCCCTCCACTCGTCCAACCTGAGGTAGCAGGATGAATATCAATCTGACCATCATTGGCCAGCTGCTCGCGTTCAGCGTCTTCGTGTGGTTCACGATGCGCTACGTCTGGCCGCCCATGTCCGCCGCCCTGGAAGAACGTCGCAAGAAAATTGCCGACGGCCTGGCAGCCGCGGAACGTGGCGAGAAAGAGCAGGAGCTCGCCCAGGAGCGTGCGACCGAGGTCCTCAAGGAGGCCAAGCAGCAGGCCAACGAGATCGTGGCCTCTGCGCAGAAGCGCGCCAACGACGTGGTTGAGGAAAGCAAGTCCACGGCCCACGAAGAAGGCGAACGCATCAAGCAGGCGGCGCACGCCGAGATCGAGCAGGAGATCAACCGCGCGAAGGAAGAGCTGCGCAAGCAGGTCTCCGAGCTAGCGGTTGCCGGTGCCGAGCAGATCCTGGCCAAGGAAATCGACGCCAAGGCGCACGGCGATCTGCTCAAGAAGCTCTCGGCCAAGCTGTAAGGAGACGTTATGTCAGACCTGATTTCGGTCGCCCGACCCTACGCTCGCGCAGCTTTCGAGCGGGCCCGCGAGGCCAAGGATCTCGCCGGCTGGGCCGAGCAGCTCGAATTGCTGGCGGCGATCGCCCGCGATTCGCAGATGCACAGTCTCCTCTCCAACCCGCGGGTCCCGCGGCCGGACCGGGCACAGCTCGTGCTCGACGTGGCCGGTGACAAGGTGGGGCCCGAGGCGGGGAACCTGGTTCGCCTGCTGGCCGAAAACGGCCGGCTGCCTGCCCTCCCTGCCGTGAGCGATGCCTTTGCCGAATTGAAGGCCGCGGCCGAGCACCGCGTCCATGCCGACGTGATTGCCTTTCGCAAGCTCACCCAGGCGCAGGAGAAAGAGATCCACGACGCCCTGGCCAAGGGGTTGGGCTGCGAAGTCGATCTCGAGCATTCGGTCGACAGCGCCCTTCTTGGAGGGGCCATCATCCGCGCCGGCGACCTGGTAATCGACGGCTCCGTGCGAGGCCAGCTGAACCGCCTGGCTGCCAATTTGAGTCGCTAAGAGGATATTTAACATGCAACTGAATCCCTCCGAGATCAGTGATCTGATCAAACAGCGCATCGAGAAATTCGATGCCTCGTCCGAGGCCTCCAACGAGGGCACCGTGGTCAGCGTGACCGACGGTATCGCCCGCGTCCACGGTCTCGGTGACGTCATGCAGGGCGAGATGCTCGAGTTCCCGGGCGACACCTTCGGTATGGCGCTCAACCTTGAACGCGACTCTGTGGGTGTCGTGATCCTGGGCGACTACAAGCACATCTCCGAGGGCCAGACGGTCAAGTGTACCGGCCGCATCCTCGAAGTGCCGGTTGGTGAAGCGCTGCTGGGCCGGGTAGTCGATTCCCTGGGTCGTCCGATCGACGGCAAGGGCCCGATCGAAAGCGACATCACCAGCCCGATCGAAAAGATCGCGCCGGGTGTTATCGAGCGCAAGTCGGTCGACCAGCCGCTGCAGTCCGGCATCAAGGCGATCGACGCCATGGTCCCGGTCGGTCGTGGCCAGCGTGAGCTGATCATCGGCGACCGCCAGACCGGCAAGACCGCCGTCGCGATCGATGCGATCATTAACCAGAAGGACTCCGGCGTTAAGTGCGTCTACGTCGCGGTTGGCCAGAAGGCCTCCTCGGTCGCCTCCGTGGTGGCCAAGCTGGAAGAAGCCGGCGCGATGCAGAACACCATCATCGTGGCGGCCAATGCGTCGGAGTCGGCGGCGATGCAGTTCATCGCCCCGTACGCCGGCTGTGCGATGGGCGAGTACTTCCGCGATCGCGGCGAAGACGCGCTGATCGTCTACGATGACCTCACCAAACAGGCCTGGGCCTACCGTCAGGTCTCCCTGCTCCTGCGTCGTCCGCCGGGCCGTGAAGCCTACCCGGGCGATGTCTTCTACCTGCATTCGCGTCTGCTGGAGCGTGCCTCGCGTGTGAACGCCGAGTACGTCGAAGAGAAGACCAACGGTGAGGTGAAGGGCAAGACCGGTTCGCTGACGGCGTTGCCGATCATCGAGACCCAGGCGGGTGACGTCTCCGCGTTCGTTCCGACCAACGTGATCTCGATCACCGACGGTCAGATCTTCCTCGAGACCGACCTGTTCAACTCCGGTATTCGCCCGGCGATCAACGCCGGTCTGTCGGTGTCCCGAGTCGGTGGTGCCGCCCAGACCAAGATCATCAAGAAGCTGGGTGGCGGCGTGCGTCTGGCGCTGGCGCAGTATCGTGAGCTGGCGGCGTTCTCGCAGTTTGCCTCCGATCTGGACGAACTGACCCGCAAGCAGCTGGATCGCGGCAAGCGCGTGACCGAGCTGATGAAGCAGGGTCAGTACCAGCCGATGTCCATCGGCGAGATGGCCTTTTCGCTGTACGCCGCGAACGAAGGCTTCCTCGACGACGTCGAGGCCGACAAGATCGTGAGCTTCGAGAAGGAACTGATCGCCTACGCGCGTTCCTCCCAGAAGGAGCTCCTGGACGAAATCAACAGCACTGGCGACTACAACGACTCCATTCAGGAAAAGCTGAAAAGCGCCCTGGAAGAGTTCAAGGCCAAGCACAGCTGGTAACGGGAGCACGCAATGGCGGGCACTAAGGAGATCCGGACGCAGATCAAGAGTATCAAGAATACTCAGAAGATCACCAAGGCGATGGAAATGGTCGCCGCGTCCAAGATGCGCAAGGCCCAGGACCGCATGCAGGAGTCCCGGCCTTACGCACAGAAGATCCACGACGTGATCGGTCACGTCGCGATGGCGAATGCGGAGTACAAGCATCCGTTCATGGTGGAACGCGAGGTCAAGCGCGTCGCGCTGATCATCGTGTCGACTGACCGTGGTCTTTGCGGCGGCTTGAACACCAACCTGTTCAAGAAGGCCGTGATCGAGATGCGTCGCTACCGCGACGAGGGCGTCGAGGTCGATCTGTGCGTGATCGGGAGCAAGGCGCTGCAGTTCTTCAAGCGCCTGGGCGGCAACATCGTGGCCGAGTCCAAGGATCTCGGGGACCGTCCGCACATCAATGACCTGATCGGTTCGATCAAGGTCGTGCTGGACAACTTCCGTGACGGCAAGGTCGATCGCGTGGTGCTGCTCGAGAACAAGTTCGTCAACACCATGACGCAGCAGGCCGAGGCCACGCAGTTGCTGCCGACGGCGCCTAGCCGAGACGAATCGCTCAAGCACCACTGGGATTACATCTACGAGCCCGACACGCATCCGGTGATGGATACGCTGCTCGAGCGCTATGTCGAGTCCCTGATCTATCAGGCGGTGGTCGAGAACGTGGCCTGCGAGATGGCCGCACGCATGGTCGCGATGAAGTCGGCCTCCGACAACGCCGGAACGATGATCAAGGACCTGCAGCTCGTCTACAACAAGGCGCGCCAGGCTGCGATCACCCAGGAGATCTCCGAGATCGTCGGTGGCGCGGCTGCGGTCTAGCGCCCACCGGCCCGAATCGGTCGACTCGGCACGAATTACGACTTACGAGGATGAACAAATGAGTTCTGGAAAGATTGTCGAAATCATCGGCGCCGTCGTGGACGTGGAATTCCCCCACGGCGAAGTGCCCAAGATCTACGACGCGCTGACCCTGGAAAACGGTCTGACCCTGGAAGTTCAGCAGCAGCTGGGCGACGGCGTGGTACGCACCATTGCCATGGGCACGACCGAGGGTGTGAAACGTCAGACCGCGGTTACCGCCACGGGCAAGCCGATCTCCGTGCCGGTCGGCAAGGGGACCCTGGGTCGGGTGATGGATGTCCTCGGTCGTCCGGTGGACAACGCCGGTGATGTTGAGGCCCAGGAGACCTGGTCGATCCACCGCGCCGCCCCGACTTTTGACGAGCAGGCGGGCTCGACCGAGCTGCTGGAAACCGGCATCAAGGTCATCGATCTGCTGTGCCCCTTCGCGAAGGGCGGCAAGGTCGGCCTGTTTGGTGGGGCCGGCGTGGGCAAGACCGTTAACATGATGGAGCTGATCCGTAATATCGCGATCGAGCACTCCGGTTATTCGGTGTTTGCGGGTGTCGGGGAGCGTACTCGTGAGGGCAACGACTTCTACCACGAGATGAAGGACTCCAACGTCCTCGACAAGGTGGCCCTGGTCTATGGCCAGATGAACGAGCCGCCGGGTAACCGACTGCGCGTAGCGCTGACCGGTCTGACCATGGCCGAGTTCTTCCGTGACGAAGGCCGTGACGTGCTGATGTTCATTGACAACATCTACCGTTACACCCTGGCCGGTACCGAGGTCTCGGCGCTGCTGGGTCGTATGCCCTCCGCGGTGGGTTACCAGCCGACCCTGGCGGAAGAGATGGGTGTGCTGCAGGAGCGCATCACCTCGACCAAGAAAGGCTCGATCACTTCCATCCAGGCCGTCTACGTGCCGGCGGATGACTTGACCGACCCGTCCCCCGCCACCACCTTCGCGCACCTGGATGCCACGGTCGTGCTGTCGCGCCAGATCGCCGAGCTGGGCATCTACCCGGCCGTGGACCCGCTGGACTCGACCTCGCGTCAGCTGGATCCGCAGATCATCGGGCAGGAACACTACGACACCGCGCGGGCGGTGCAGGGCACCCTGCAGCGCTACAAGGAGCTGAAGGACATCATCGCGATCCTCGGCATGGACGAGCTGTCGGAAGATGACAAGCTGGCCGTGGCCCGTGCGCGAAAGATCCAGCGCTACCTGTCGCAGCCGTTCTTCGTTGCGGAAGTCTTCACCGGAGCCCCGGGCAAGTACGTCTCCCTGAAGGACACCATCCGGGCGTTCAAGGCCATCGTGGACGGCGAGTACGATCACCTGCCGGAACAGGCCTTCTACATGGTCGGCACGATCGAAGAAGCTGTCGAGAAGGCCGAGAAGCTCGGCTAAGGAGCAAGGCGTTATGCCCATGAATATGCATGTGGATGTGGTCAGTGCGGAGGAGTCGATCTACTCCGGGACGGCCCTGATGATCGCCGCACCCGCCGAAGGGGGCGAGGTCGGCGTGTATGCCGGGCATACGCAGATGCTCGCCCGGCTGAATCCGGGTGAACTGCGCATCCTGGAAAAGGAAGGCGCGGAGCCGCAGCCGGTGTTCGTGTCCGGCGGCATCCTCGAGGTGCAGCCGTACCATGTGACCGTTCTGGCGGACACTGCGGTGCGCGCGAAGGACCTTGACGAGGCCGAGGCCATCGAGGCGAAAAAGCGCGCGGAGGAGGCCCTGGCCAATTCCAAGGCCGATTTCGACTACGCCAAGGCCCAGGCCGAGCTGGTCGAGGCGGCGGCACGCCTGCAGATGATCCAGAAGCTGCGCCGGAAATAATCCGGCAACGTTCCACGGATGACTTACGCTAAGGGCCAACCATCTCGGTTGGCCCTTTATCATTGTGCCCATGCCTGAATCGAAGCCCCTTCATATCGCGGTACTTGCAGCCGGCAAGGGCACGCGCATGCGCTCGCGCCATCCGAAAGTCCTGCAAGCCCTCGCCGGCCGTCCGCTGCTGGCTCATGTCCTGGAAAGAGTAGCGGCGCTGGACGCCGCCGCCTGCCACGTGGTGGTCGGTCACGAACAGGAGCGGGTGCGGGCAGCGTTCGCCGACTCCCGGCAAGCCTTGACCTGGGTCGACCAGGGGGAGCCCCGCGGGACCGGCCACGCGGTGTTTCGAGCCCTTGAAGCCATCCCGGATTCCGCACGGGTGCTGGTGACCTATGGCGATGTCCCGCGCATTCCGATTGCCGACCTGGTGGCCTGTGCGGACGGCGACGGTGTCACCGTGCTTGCCGCCCGGGTCGTGGATCCGAGCGGCTATGGGCGCTTGGTTCTGGATTCGTCGGGGCAACTTGAGCGGATTGTCGAGGACAAGGAGGCCAGTGCACGGGAACGTGCCGTGGACCTGATCAATACCGGTGTCCTGGCTGCCCCCGCGGGTGAGCTGCGCCGGTGGCTGGCCGCCTGTGAGCCACGGGTGACCGGACCACGCGAGTGGTACCTTACCGATGTCGTAGCGGCAGCCCGCGCCGACGGAAGTGCCGTCAGCGTTGTGGAAAGCGGCGACGCCGCGGCAGTCCTCGGGGTAAACGACCGCGAGCAACTGGCGGTTCAGGAACGGCTGTACCAGGCGGCGCTGGGTGCTGGAATGATGCGCGAGGGTCTGGGCCTTGCCGACCCCGCGCGCCTGGATGTGCGCGGGGTTCTCACCTTCGGACGCGACTGCCAGATCGATGTGAACGTCGTGATCGAGGGCACGGTGACGCTCTCGGACGATGTTTATATTGGACCCGGTTGCGTGCTGCGGGACTGCGACATCGGTTCCGGCACGCAGATCGCGGCGCATAGTGTCCTCGAGGGGGTGCGGGTTCATGCCGATGCGCGGATTGGACCGTTCGCCCGCCTGCGGCCCGGGACCGAACTGGGGACCGGGGCGCGCGTCGGCAACTTCGTCGAGATCAAGAATGCCACCCTGGGTGCCGGAGCCAAGGCGAACCACCTGACCTACGTCGGCGACGCCCAGATTGGCGCTGGCGCCAATCTGGGCGCGGGCACCATTACGTGCAACTATGATGGCGCCAACAAGCATCGCACCGAGATCGGCGAGCGCGCCTTTATCGGTTCCAATACGGCATTGGTGGCTCCGATACGCATCGGGGACGACGCGACCGTGGGCGCAGGGTCAACCCTGTCCGACGACGTCGAGGCGGGCGCTCTCGCGCTGACTCGCGCCCGAACCCGCACGATTCGTGACTGGCCGCGCCCGAAGAAGAGCGGTAACGACAAGGAGAAGTAATCGATGTGCGGTCTGGTTGCAGGCATTGGCGAACGAAACCTGGTCCCTGTCCTGGTCGAGGGCCTGCATCGCCTGGAATACCGGGGGTATGACTCCGCTGGAGTGGCCGTGGTCAACGACCGCACCCTTTCGGACCTGCGTGCCATCGGCAAGGTTGCGGCCCTGGAGCAACGGATCGAGGCCGCTGGGCTGGAGGGGCCGGTGGGCATCGCCCACACGCGCTGGGCCACGCACGGGGCTCCGACCGAAGAGAATGCCCATCCCCACCGTTCGCGTGACGGCCGCGTGGCCATCGTGCATAACGGCATCATCGAGAATCACGGCGACCTGCGTTCCCGGCTCGACGCCGCCGGCTGGCCCTGCGTATCCGCGACCGACAGCGAGGTGATCGCCCATCGTCTCGAGCAGGCCCTGGCACTGGGTTCGTCGCCGCTGGATGCGATGCGCAGCGCCTGTGCCGAACTTCAAGGCGCCTACGCGATCGCGGCGGTGTTTGCCGACTTCCCCGACGAATTGATTGTTGCCCGTTCCGGGAGCCCGGTCCTGCTGGGCCTGGGCATTGGCGAGACCTTCGCCGCCTCCGACGTGCAGGCGCTGCTTCCGGTCACCCAGCGTTTCGTCGACCTGGAAGATGGCGACATTGCCCGGCTCACGCGCGACGGCGTCGAGATCCGCGACGCCGCCGGAGAACGGGTCGAGCGCGGCATCCGCGAGAGTCGTTGCCAGGCGAGCATCGCGGACCGGGGCGAGTACCGCCATTTCATGCTCAAGGAGATCTACGAGCAACCCCATGCCCTGGAACAAACCCTGTCGGGCCGCCTGGGCGAAGCCGGTATCCTCGAGAACATCCTCGGACCGGGCAGCGACGAGCGCTTGGCCGATGTCGCCGCCGTCCAGATCGTTGCCTGCGGAACGAGTTATCACGCCGGCATGGTCGCGGCGCACTGGATCGAGGAGCACCTGGGTCTTCCGGCGCGGGTCGAAGTCGCCAGCGAATATCGCTACCGGCGCCACGTCCTCGCCCCGGGCACCCTGCTAGTGGTGATCTCGCAGTCCGGCGAGACCGCCGATACCCTGGCGGTCCTGCGGCAGTCCCAGGACGAGCCGTTCCTGGCGCGGCTGGCGATCTGCAACGTGCCCGAGAGCACGATGGCACGGGCGGCCGACCTGGTCCTGATGACCCATGCCGGACCCGAGATTGGCGTCGCATCCACCAAGGCGTTTACCACCCAGCTGGCGGCCCTGGCCATCCTGGTCCTGCTGCTGGGTCAGGTCGCCAGCGCCGCCCGTATGCCCGCCGCCGAGCGGGCCGATGCGGTCGCGGCCCTGCGCAGTCTCCCCGATCAGGTGGCCCGTATCCTCGCGCTCGATACGCCTATTGCGCGGATCGCCGAGGATCTCATGGAGCGCCAGCATGCGCTGTTTCTCGGGCGTGGGGCCTATTTCCCGATTGCCCTGGAAGGCGCGCTGAAGCTGAAGGAAATCTCCTATATCCACGCCGAGGCCTACCCCTCCGGCGAGCTGAAACACGGTCCGTTGGCTCTCGTGGACACCGAGATGCCGGTCGTAGCCGTCGCCCCGGACGATGCCCAGCTGGAGAAACTTTCCAGCAACCTGCAGGAGGTACGGGCCCGGGGCGGGCAGCTGATCGTCATTGGCGAATCCAACGCCGCGCGCGCGTTGGAGCCCGAGGACACCTGGGTCGGTCTGCCGCAGAACGAGGCCCTCAGCCCGTGGCTGGCTCCGGTTCTGTTCACGGTCCCGCTACAGTTGCTCGCTTACCATACGGCCGTGCTGAAGGGCACCGATGTGGATCAGCCGCGCAACCTCGCCAAATCGGTGACCGTCGAATAGTGGGCGGCGCCCAAGCCGCTCAGTCCATCAGGAAACGCTTGTATTCGTGCCCCGGTTTCGCTAGATTTTGGTGCGCTTGAATAACCTGTCACAGGAGCACCTTATGGATCAGCAAGAGCTCAACAACCGCTGCGTCACCCTGTTCCAGTCCCCGCGAATCCAGACCAAGCTTTGGAACCCCCGCATGTTCTGGGAAGTCGGCCGCAAGCTGAACACGAACCCGGACGAGCTCACAGAGCCGAAGGTCGACCTGTGCGAGCTGGAGGTCATGCTCTCCGCCGCAGCCTACGAGCCGTCGAAATGCGCCGACAACCTGAACCAGCGCGAGACCGGCCGCGCCGACTTCATCCGTCGCGCGGTCCAGTCCGGCCAGCGTCCGTTCCTGCGCCGCGCGGCCTGATCCACTCCCGGATCATCGCCTGCCAGGACCCGGCCTCGCGCCGGGTCTTTTCGTTTGGGGGCGCGAAACTGCTTGTTCGTCACCACGGCCTTTGTCCGTGTCCTTTGTGTTTCACCCGTCTTGAGCCTCATCGCGGGTGTCCAGGAGATCGTCCCTTACTGGCCCCTGGCCTCCAGCCAGAAGGTCACCGGGCCGTCGTTGGTCAGACTGACCTGCATGTCCGCCCCGAAACGCCCGCTGGCCACGGGTTTATGGCGTTGGCCTGCCCGCCGTACCAGCCAATGGAACAGTGCTGCGCCATGCTCGGGACTCGCCGATCCGGAAAAGCTCGGTCGCATCCCCTTGCGCGTATCGGCTGCCAGGGTGAACTGGGGCACCAGCAGCAGCCCGCCACCGGTCTCGCCCAGGCTCCGGTTCATTCGGCCCCCCGAGTCCGCGAATACCCGGTAGCCCAATAGCCGGTCGAGCATCCGTTCCGCGCTCGCCTCGGTATCGTTCGGCTCCACGGCCACCAGAGCCACCAGGCCGCTTCCGATCGCCCCGACGTCCTCCCCGTCGATGGTGACCCGCGCCGCGCTTGCGCGCTGGATCAGTGCGATCACGCCTGCCCCCGTCCAGTGCCGGGCTCGATGTGCCCGGACAGTTCCCCTGCCAGTCGGTCCGTGGCTGCGACCAGTCGGCGCACGATGCCCGGCTCCGCCGCCGAGTGGCCGGCGTCCGGTACGATCTCCAGCTGCGCCTGCGGCCAGGCCTGGTGCAGGGCCACCGCCTGATTCACCGGACACACCACGTCGTAGCGGCCGTGCACAATGGTGCCGGGAATCCCCTGCAGCCGGCCGGCATCGCGCAGCAGCTGGTCGGGTTCCAGGAACGTCTCGTGAACGAAGTAGTGGCACTCCAGCCGGGCCAGGCTCACGGCCACATCCGGCTCCTCGAAGTGCGCGATCACGTCGTGGTTCGGGATCAGACAGGAGGTGCGCCCTTCCCAGCTGGACCAGGCCCGGGCCGCGGCCTCGCGCACTGCACGGTCGTTGGCGGTCAGCCGCCGGTAGTAGGCACCTACCATGTCCGCCCGCTCGCCATCCGGGATCTGTGCCTCGTAGTCGGCCCAGGCCTCAGGAAACAACCGGTCCGCGCCCGACTGGTAAAACCATTGGATATCCTGCGGGCGGCACAGGAAGATCCCGCGCAGCACCAGGCCCAGGACCCGCTCCGGGTGTTTCTGGGCATACGCCAGCCCGAGGGTCGAGCCCCAGGACCCCCCAAATACCACCCAGCGCTCGATTCCCAGGTGCTCGCGCAGGCGTTCGATGTCCGCGACCGCGTGCCAGGTCGTGTTCGCCTCGAGGCTTGCGTGCGGGGTCGAGCGTCCGCAGCCGCGCTGGTCGAACAACACGATGCGGTAGCGTTCCGGATCGTAGAAGCGGCGGTGCCAGCTTTCGCAACCCGAGCCGGGCCCGCCATGCAGAAACACGACGGGTATCCCCTCCGGATTGCCGCATTCCTCGAAGTACAGCTCGTGGCCGTCGCCAACCTGCAGGCGCCCCATGCCGTGGGGCTCGATCTCGGGATACAGCGCGTCCATGGAAGCCCTCCGGGCAAAACCCCGAGTGTCGCCAAAACGCAGCGTGGGCGAAACCCTTCGGGCTCTTCCCGCAACCGCCGATCCGGCCCTACTCCGGGTCCTCGATTACCCGCCCGCGATAGACACGCCGCTTGTGCGCAGGCCGGTGTTCTCCTTGTGCCCCGTCTTCTGGTTGCGTCTTCGCGGGTGAGGGTGTTCGTAGATACCCCGTTCCCTCCAGCTGACTGCGCAGGGTCAGCGCCGCCGCCTCGACCATGCTCGACTGCGAGCGGGCAGCGTAATCAAGGATGGCCTCCATGAAATCCGGGTCGCTGACCGAAAGCCGTGCTACCGCGGGGAATTCGGCGCGCAGGTTTCGCCGAAGTTCGGCGGCCAGGCTGAGGCTCTTGCGGTCGTGCATCGGATCCCCCGGGTGGGCGTAGCTTTCTCCGTCTTCATGCAAGCGGGGTGCCACGGCGAGACGCCCGCCATTCCCCGCCCCGGCGCCCCCAGGTCGCAACCCCTGCCCTGTGCGAGAGCGACGGGTGTTCATCTCTGGTGCACGGGAGGCGCGGTGTGCACCGAAATCCTGCGCCACCATTGCGGGTTGGGCTTGCGTGCAGCCGACCGCCGGCCTATGTTGCGGGCCCATGGAGACACCCGCCGTTCCCGCCTCGATCCGCCGCCTCGCCGGGCGTGCCATCGCCGACTTCGACATGGTCCGCGAGGGCGACCGCATCCTGGTGGGCCTGTCCGGTGGCAAGGATTCGCTGACCCTGCTGTGGCTGCTGCACAACCTCGCTCGGCGGGCCCCGGTGCGCTTCGAGGTGGGGGCGGTCACTATCAACCCCGAGATCGAGGGATTCGAGCCGCAGCGGCTGATGGATTACCTGGGCAGCTACGGCATCCCCTATCACTTCGTGTCCGAGCCCATCGCCGAGCTGGCCGATGCGCACATGGACAACGACTCGTTCTGCTCCTTCTGCTCGCGCATGAAGCGCGGCCTGATGTATCGCACGGCGCGCGAACACGGCTACAACGTACTGGCGCTGGGCCAGCACCTCGATGATCTCGCGGAGAGCTTCATGATGAGCGCCTTCCATGGCGGCCAGCTGCGCACCATGAAGGCCCACTACGCGATCGACGCCGGCGACCTGCGGGTCATTCGCCCGCTGGTCTACGTGCGTGAACGCCAGACCCGCGACTTTGCCGACGCCGCGGGGCTCCCGGTGATCCTCGACAACTGCCCCGCCTGCTTCGCCATGCCCACCCAGCGCGAGCACATGAAACAGCTGCTGGCGCAGGAGGAGGCGCAGCACCCGCGACTGTTCCGCAACCTGCGCACCACACTCAAGCCCCTGATGACCGAGGGTGGCATTCCTCCGCGCGATCCACCGCCGAGCGCGGCCGCAACCACCGAATCCGCAGTGTCCGAACATGGCCCGACGTCGGCATCTGCGTGATCGCCTGATCGGGGTGGGCCTGCGCCTGCTGGCGCGCCTCCCGCTGCGCGTGAACCACGCCCTGGGCGGCGCGGTCGGGGCGCTGGTGTGGTACCTGCCCACCCGCGCGGCCCGTATCACCCGCATCAATCTGGCGCTGTGCTTTCCGGAAAAGGACCCGGCGTGGCGGCGGCGGGTGGGGCGGCGCTCCCTGATGGCGATGGGCCGGGCCCTGACCGAGTCCCCCTGGCTGTGGCAGTCGCCTCCGGAGAGCCTCGAGACCCTGGCCGTCCAGCCGCCGCAGTACGCGCGCCTGCGCGAGCGCTCCGCCGGTCGGGCGTTGTTCCTGTGCGCCCCGCATCTCGGTTCCTGGGAATTCGCCGGACTGCATGCCGCTTGCCACGGGCCGATGGCCACGCTGTACAGCCCGTTCAAGACCCCGGAGGTGGACCGCTGGGTGCGCGAGGCCCGTGCCTCCACCGGGGCCGAGCTGGCCCCGGCCGATCGCAGTGGCCTGCGCATCCTGCAACAGGCCCGCGACCGCGGCGAGATCATCGGCATCCTTCCGGACCAGAGCCCCAAGGGCGCCTCGGGCCAGCACGCCTCGTTTTTCGGGCGTCCGGCCCTGACCATGACCCTGCTCCCGCGTCTGCTGCGCGGGCGCGCGGATCACGTGGTATTCCTGTTTGCCGAGCGTCTGCCCGGGGGACGGGGCTATCGCTATCACGAGGTCGTGGCCGGCCCGGAGGTGGCCGATCGCGATTTTGTCCGGGCGGCCGCGGCGATCAACCTCCACGTGGAGACCCTGGTCCGGCGCTGTCCCGAGCAGTACAACTGGGCCTACAAGCGCTTCAACCCACCGCCCGCGGGCTGGCCCGATCCCTATCGCCGGGGGGCGCCTGAGTAACCTCCCGCGCGGTACCTCCCCGCGCATGGCCGACCCGCTGAGCGGGTCGCGTCAGAGGATGTAGCGGGACAGGTCCTCGTCTTCCGCCAGGTCGCCGAGGCGTTCGTCGACGAAGGCGCGGTCCACGATCACCGGGCCTTCGACATCCGGGGCGCGGTAGGCGACGTCCTGCAGCAGGCGCTCCAGCACGGTATGCAGACGGCGGGCGCCGATATTCTCGGTGCGTGCGTTCACGTCAAAGGCGATCTCGGCCAGACGGCGCACGCCCTCTTCCTCGAAGCGCAGCTCCACGCCCTCGGTCTTCATCAGCGCGGTGTACTGCTCGGTCAGCGAGGCGGTGGGCTCGGTCAGGATGCGCACGAAGGCATCGGCCGACAGGGCGTCCAGCTCCACACGGATGGGCAGCCGGCCCTGCAGCTCCGGCACCAGGTCGGACGGCTTGGACAGGTGGAAGGCGCCGGAGGCGATGAACAGGATGTGGTCGGTGCGCACCATGCCCAGCTTGGTGGAGACGGTGGTGCCCTCGATCAGCGGCAGCAGGTCGCGCTGCACGCCCTCGCGGGAGACCTCGCCACCGCCGGTCTTCTCGCTGCCCTTGGCGACCTTGTCGATCTCGTCGAGGAACACGATGCCGCTTTGTTCCACGCGCTCGATCGCCTTCAGCTTCAGCTCTTCTTCATTGACCAGGCGCGCGGCCTCTTCCTCGATCAGCAGCTTGCGGGCCTCGGCGATCTTCAGCCGCCGCGAGCGGGTCTTCTGCCCGCCGAGGTTCTGGAACATCGACTGCAGCTGGCTGGCCATCTCTTCCATGCCCGGGGGCGTCATGATCTCCACGCCCTGCGGGTTTTGCGAGACCTCGATGTCGATCTCGCGTTCGTCCATGTCCCCCTCGCGCAGGCGCTTGCGCAGCTTCTGGCGGGTCTCGCTGTTGCCGTGGTCCGGCTCGGACTCGGTGAAGCCGGCATTGCGCGGGCTTGGCAGCAGGGCGTCGAGGATGCGCTCCTCGGCGGCGTCCTCGGCCTTCAGGCGGTTTTCCTTGATCGCCTCGTCGCGCAGCTGCTTCACCGCGGCCTCGGCCAGATCGCGGATGATCGACTCGACATCGCGCCCGACATAACCGACTTCGGTGAACTTGGTCGCCTCGATCTTGATGAACGGGGCGTGGGCCAGCTTCGCCAGACGCCGGGCGATCTCGGTCTTGCCCACACCGGTCGGGCCGATCATCAGGATGTTCTTGGGTGTGACCTCCGGTTGCAGCTCCGGCGGCAGCTGGCGGCGGCGCCAGCGGTTGCGCAGGGCAACGGCGACGGAGCGCTTGGCGTCGTCCTGGCCGATGATGTAGCGGTCCAGTTCCTGGACGATCTCGCGGGGGGTCATGTCGGTCATGGCAAATGGGCCTTGGTCGAATCGCTTGGCGCCGGGTCGCGTTACTCCGCGTCCAGGCTCTCCAGGGTGATGTTGTGATTGGTGTACACGCAGATATCGGCGGCGATGTTCAGGGACTTCTCCACGATGTCGCGGGCTGGCAGATCCGTGTTCTGCAGCAGGGCCTGGGCGGAGGCCTGGGCGTAGGGGCCGCCGGACCCGATTGCGATCAGTGCATGCTCGGGCTCGATCACGTCGCCATTGCCGGAGATCACGAAGGAGTTCTCGCGGTCGGAGACCGCCAGCAATGCCTCCAGCTTGCGCAGGGCGCGGTCGGTACGCCAGTCCTTGGCCAGCTCGACGGCGGCGCGGGTAATGTTGCCGGAGTGTTTCTCCAGCATCCCTTCGAAGCGTTCGAACAGGGTGAAGGCATCGGCGGTGCCGCCGGCAAAACCGGCGAGGATGCGATCATGGTAGACGCGGCGCACCTTGCGCGCGTTGCCCTTCATCACGGTGTTGCCAAGGGAAACCTGGCCGTCGCCCCCGAGGGTGACGGCGCCGCCCTTGCGGACGCATACGATGGTGGTGCCGCGAAACTGTTCCACGGATCTCTCCTGTTACGGCTGAGTGTCATGGGGCACGGTGTTGGGTTGCGGCGGCCCGGGATCGTTCACCTGGTGGGTGGGATCCTCGCCGAATCAGTCTCTCCGGCGGGCCCGCGGATGGGCGGCATCATACACCTGTGCCAGGTGCTGATAGTCGAGATGGGTATAGATCTGGGTGGTTTCAAGGTTGGCGTGGCCGAGAAGTTCCTGGATCGCCCGCAGATCGCCACTCGACTCCAGCAGGTGACTGGCGAAGGCATGGCGCAGACGGTGCGGGTGCAGGCGCACATCCAGCCCGGCGCGACGGCCGGCCTCGGCGACCCGGCGTTGCACCGCGCGGTTGCCGAGGCGCTGGCCTCGTCGGCTGACGAACACGGCGCGCTCGTCCGCTGTGGCCCAGTCGCCCCGGCGTTTCAGCCAGGTGCGCAGCGCATCGCGCGCCACACGCCCCACCGGGACGCTGCGCTCGCGCCGGCCCTTGCCGAGCACGCGCACCAGCCCGGAATCCAGGTCAAGGTCCGTCAGATCCAGTCCGGTCAGTTCCGACAGGCGCAGCCCGGACGAATACAGCAGCTCCAGCATCGCCTGGTCGCGTGCCGCCAGATTCGGCTCGATGCCCTCCGCCGGGGTCAGCGCCCGCTGGGTCTGATCGACATCGAGATCGCGCGGCAGGGGGCGCCCGGCACGCGGGCCGCGCATGCCGGCGGCCGGATTGGCCGGCATGCGCCGCTGTTCGACCTGATAGGCGAAGAAGCCGCGCACGGCGGACAGGAAGCGCTGGATCGAGCGGGGGTGGCGGCCCTGGCGGGCCAGCTGTCCGGCGATGCGCCGCATGTCGGCTGCCTTGAGGGCATCCCAGGGGCCGTTATGCAGCCCGCGCAGGCGGGCCAGGTCGCGCCGATAGGCCTGTACGGTATGCGGCGAATGACCGCGAACATCGCTCAAATGGGCCAGAAAGGCCGCGATATCCGCATCCTGATCGGGTGCGTCAGGCAGCGGCGTGGGCCCGCTCGACATGGCAGCGGATCGATTCGGCCAGCAGGTCGCCGATGTGGGTGACGAAGTACGTGCCCATGTCGGGCTCGAAGCGGTCCGCGGATTCGCTGGCCAGGCCGAGTACCCCGATATGGTCGGATTCGTTGCCCAACGGCATCAGGATGGCCGAACCGATCTCCTCGGCGTCGTCGAACAGCACGTCCAGCATCTCGGCCGGGACGCGACCGCATTGGGCCTTGCCGCGGCTGAACAGCGGGTCGAAGGTGGCCAGCTCGCTGGTGGTTAGCGCATGCAGGTCGTCGACCTCGCGGTGGGCCAGGCGGATGCTGACGCGTTCCGCGCCCAGCTCGTTGCGCAGGGCGTCCTGGGTCAGCGCCAGCACGGCGTCCAGGTTCTCGGCGCGCATCAGGGTCTTGGCCAGTTCGTGCAGGTGCTGGCCCATGCGCTCGTTGTCGCGGGCACGCTCGACCAGCTCGCCCATGTGCTGTTCCATGGCGCGGTGCTTCTCGCGCAGCAGGGCGACCTGGCGTTCCAGCAGGGACACCGCGCCACCGGTCGGGTGCGGCAGGCGCAGGATGTCCAGCAGCGGCAGGTGGTCCTGGAAGAAGTCGGGATGCTCGCGCAGGTAGGCCTCGACGTCGGCCGCGCTGATCGTGCGGTCTTCCGGAGCCCGGGTCTTGGGGGTCTTGGTTTTTGCCGCAGAGGCGTTGGAGGATTGCTGCCCAGTCATAGATCGATCCAGCCGTTGAATACCGTGGTGGCCGGCCCGGTCAGCCAAACCGGAGCCTCGGCCTGTCCGGTCCAGCTTAGCACAAGGGTCCCGCCCGGCAGGGTCACTTCGAGGTTGTCGTCGACCAGTCCGCGGCGTCGCAATACGGCCATCGCGGCGGCCGCGCCGCTGCCACAGGCGAGTGTCTCGCCGACCCCGCGTTCGAACACCCGCAGGTCGACATGTCCGCGGTCGCGCAGTGCGGCGAACCCGACATTGACGCGGCGCGGGAAGCTTGCGTGGCGTTCGATGATCGGGCCGATATCGTGGACCGGTGCGCTGGCCACGTCGTCGACCAGGATCACCGCATGCGGGTTGCCCATGGAGACCGCGCCCAGGGTGATCGAGTGGCCCTGCACATCCAGCGTGTAGGCATCGGCCTCGGCCTCGGCGAGCAGCGGGATGCGCGCCGGTGCGAACTCCGGCCGCCCCATATCCACGCGCACCTGCTCGTCGTCCTCGACATGCAGCACGATGCGCCCGCCGAGGGTCTCGACCGGGATCTCGCGGGCCTCGGTCAGGCCCTGCTCGCGGACGAAGCGGGCGAAGCAGCGCGCGCCGTTGCCGCACTGCTCCACCTCGGAGCCATCGGCATTGAAGATGCGGTAGCGGAACAGCGCCTGCGCCGGATCGCCCGGTGGCTCCACCAGCAGGATCTGATCGCAGCCGATGCCGAAGTGGCGATCGGCCAGGTGACGCAGCGTTGGCTCGTCGAGCCGCACGTTCTGACGTATGCCGTCGATGACCACGAAGTCATTGCCCAGGCCGTGCATCTTGGTGAAGTCCAGGCGCATCAGGCGGTCTCCGGCAGGTGGCCGACAATGGTCATGTGGCGATCCGAGGTGATGGTCACCGTGAAGCCCTCGATCCCGGCCGCTGCCAGCTGCTCGCGTACCTCGTCGGGCGTGAAGGCGGCATGCAGGGAGTGCTCGAAGTCGTGGCGCAGCACCGGCGGCGCGTCGGCGGCGTACTCCGCGACCAGGGTCCGGACCGTCTCGGTCGTATCCGGCCGTCGCAGGTCCATGATGAACACCGCCGCGCCGGGCGCGCCGTCACGCGCAATGGTTTGCCACAGAGCGGCCGGGTCATGCAGGTGATGCAGCAGGGAGTTGCTGATGATCGTGGCATATGGCGCGCGCGGTCCGCGCGCCTCTGGCAGGCAGCCTTCGGCCAGATGCACACGGTCCGCGGCTGGGTGCCCGGCCATCAGCGCGTCGCCGGCCGCCAGCATCGCCGGGGCGCCGTCGAGGCCGTCGACCTCGCAGTCGGGGTAGCGCGTGGCGAAGCGCAGCGAGACATCGCCCGGGCCGCAGCCCAAGTCCAGCACCGGCCCGGTTACGGGCCCGGGAAAGGCCTCGGCGAAGGCGTCGACGAAACCCTCGTGCGGGGCGGCGAAGTCGGCCTCGGCATAGGCACGGGCCTGCTCCGGCTCCAGCATCAACTCCGGCTCCGGGCGCCGCGGGATCACGGCTCGATGCTCCCTGACGGGTCCTGGTCCTCCGGATCCCGGGGCAGCATGCTTTCGCGCATCATCAGGTGATCGACCTGCTCGCGGCGGTTGATGATCTGGAAGTGGTCGCCGTCGACCATTACCTCCGGCGGGCGCGGGCGCGAGTTGTAGTTGCCGGACATCACGTAGCCGTAGGCGCCGGCCGAGCGCACCGCGAGCAGGTCGCCGGCGGCCAGCGCCAGCTCGCGTTCGCGGCCGAGGAAGTCGCCGGTCTCGCAGACCGGGCCGACGATGTCGTAGGTGCGGGTCTCGGTGTCGCTGCGCGGTACCACCGGGACGATTTCCTGCCAGGCGCCGTACAGGGCCGGGCGCAGCAGGTCGTTCATCGCGCCGTCGACGATCGCGAAGTCATGGGCCTCGGTGTGTTTCAGGTATTCCACCCGGGTCAGGAACACGCCGGCATTCGCGGCGATTGCGCGCCCCGGTTCCAGCAGGACCTTCAGCGGGCGATCGGCCAGGACCTCGCGCAGGGCGCTGGCCCAGGCATCCGGCTCCGGCGGGGTCTCGTCGCGGTAGCGCACGCCCAGCCCGCCGCCGACATCGATATGTTCCAGCTCGATGCCGTCTGCGGCCAGTTCGTCGACCAGTGCCAGTACGCGCTTGAGCGCGTCGGTGAATGGGTCGATGCGGGTCAGCTGCGAGCCGATGTGGAAGTCGACTCCGGTTGCTTCCAGGTGCTGGCTGTCGCGCACCCGGGCATACAGCGCCGGTGCCTCCTCGATGGCGACGCCGAACTTGTTCTCGCGCAGCCCGGTGGCGATATAGGGATGGGTCTCGGCGTCGACGTCCGGGTTTACCCGGATCGACACCGGGGCCTGGACACCCATCTCCATGGCGACGGCCTCCAGCCGGTCCAGCTCCGGGGCGGATTCGACATTGAAACAGTGGATGCCGACCTCCAGCGCCCGGCGCATCTCGGCGGCGGTCTTGCCGACCCCGGAGAACACGATCTTCGCCGGATCGCCCCCGGCGCGCAGCACGCGCTCCAGT
The DNA here is from genome assembly GCF_000381845.1 of Thioalkalivibrio sp. AKL10. NCBI lineage: Bacteria > Pseudomonadati > Pseudomonadota > Gammaproteobacteria > Chromatiales > Ectothiorhodospiraceae > Thioalkalivibrio > Thioalkalivibrio sp. AKL10. The sequence continues at coordinate 765,752 of NZ_KB907142.1, read as the reverse complement.
TCGCCGCCGGAGACGATGTCGAAACCGGCGCCCATGCGCGCCAGCACATTCAGTACGCCCAGCGCGGAGTTCGCCTTCACGGCGAAGCAGACCTGGTGCGGGGTGCCGATCAGGGCCTCGCTGAATGCGCGGAAGTGGCGCTCCAGCGTGGCGCGGGAATACACGTACGCGGGGGTGCCGACCAGCTCGGCAAGGCGGTCCAGCGCTACGCCTTCGCAGAACAGGGTGCCGCGGTGGTAATCGAAGTAGTCCATTCAGCGCCGCTCCTCGGTTTCGTCGTCATCGGGCAGATAGAGATCGCCCTTCTGACCGCAGGCGGAGAGCATCTGCATCGTGCCGAGCACGACGATCACGGCAATCAGGAGCCACTGGGCCTTGCAGGAGAACATGGGTCGGATCCGGGGTTCGTTGCATCAAGAGGCGATAGTGTGCCATTGATACGCCCCTGGCTTCAGGTGCTAGCGGTAGATGCTGCGGTATCTGCCCGCCGAAATTTGCCCGATCGTGAACGGCGATGATTCGTTCATCAATGATTCAGCCAGGTTTGGGACGATGCATCTGCGAGACCAGCAAAAGACCACTGAAGCTGGTCAGGGGGCGGAACCCGAACCGCAGGGAATAGAGACCTGCAGCTCGCCGTCCAAAGCAACAGGCGTCACCGCGGTTCGCCGCCAAGACGTCCCGGATAATCCGGATCTGACCCACAAGATGAGAGGAGATCATCCATGATTAGCACCAAGCGCCGTGTCTTCCTGAAAGGCACTCTCGCCGCCGGTACTGTCGGTGTCGCCGTCGGGGCCGGTCTGCTCGCCCCGAGCAAGCTGCTCGCCGCCTGGCCGTCCGAAGCCTTCGGCGCCGAAGGCCTCGAAGCCGCCATGGAAGCCGTTACCGGCTCCAGCGACATCGCCGATGGTGACGTCACCCTGAGCGCCCCGGAAATCGCCGAGAACGGCGCCGTGGTTCCGGTGTCGGTCGAATCCAGCCTGGACAACGTGACCGAAATGGCCGTGTTCGTCGAGCTGAACAATCAGCCGCTGGTCGCACATTACGTGCTGGCCGATGGCGCGCATGCGAACATCTCTGGCCGTATCCGCATGGGCGAGTCGTCCAACGTGGTCGCTGCCGTGAAGTCGGGCGACACCTGGTACAAGACGGTTCAAGAAGTGAAGGTCACGGTCGGTGGCTGCGGCGGCTAACGCCGACCCCCAACCGCTGATCCGAACACTACTGGAGGTTTAAGATATGTCTATTCGAGTTCGCGCCCAAGAAAGCAACGGCGTAATCAACATCCGTGCTCTTATGAGCCACGACATGCTCGTCCCCGATGACGACGGTGGCCCGCACTTCATCGAGACCGTGGAAATTGCGCGCAATGGCGACACCGCCATTACCGCCAACTGGAACTACACGGTTTCCCGCAACCCGTTCCTGCAGTGCGAGATCGACGGCGCCGCCGGTGACACCGTGACCGTCTCCTGGACGGACAACAAGGGTGAATCCGACTCGACCGACGTCGAAGTGCGGTAACAAAGAGGGTTCCACTCTCTTTGAAGAAGCCGGGGCTGGTCCCCGGCTTTTTTGTGTCCGGTCATCGGGTGTCTGTGGTCAGCGTCTCTCTGGCGTGGACTACACTCCAGAAAGGTCCATGCCGAGCGCACCGCCATGTCCCCGGATATCCCCGCGCCCCGTGAAGCCGATCCGGCCCTGCGCCCGGCGCTGCTCCTCGAGCCCCACCAGCCCCTGTGGCAACGCCTGCCCCGGCGCGACGCCGAAGGCCGCCGGCTGGCGGACTTCATGATGCTGATCCCCGGGCTGCGCCAGCGTCCGCGCTCCGAACTCCATGCCCGGGCGCGCGCCATCGAGCGCGTGCTGAACGGCTATGGGGACGATATCGCGTTCGTCGAGCTGAACCTGAAGCTGAACACCCTGTGGGTCTCGTTGACCGCGCGGCCCGGGCTTTGCACTGAAGTGCCGGGGGCGATCCAGGCGGTGGTGCCCGAGGCGTTACTGGTGGGGCCGAAGCTGACCTCCGGCATGTAGTCGTCGAAGGGGTGAGGCCGCTGTCCGCCCCGACGCTGCTCTAGGGAAACACTGATCAATGTACACGCTCGCGCTCGAGTCGCTTTTGCGTGCGAACAAGGCGCGGTGACTGCCGTGCAGTCATTCTGCACAAGGGAGCCGTAACGCTGTGCGCGCGCAAAAGCGGCCGAGCCCCTGCTTTCAATGGCTTGTGGGGTTGGCACCCCAGGTTCCCCGATCCTGCGTTGCACCGCTTGCGGGTAGAACCCTACCCGTTCCACGGCGCGCCTTGTCTCGGAAAACCTGGGGTGCCAACGCGAGTGTGTACATTGATCAGTGTTTCCCTGGCGTGAATAGGCCCGTGTTTCCCTGTGTCATACCGGGCGACGGCCAGCCTTGCTACACTGACCTTTTACCGTGCCCGAACCGGAACATGACTGAACGTACTGCATCTGTCCGCCGCGACACCCTGGAGACCCGGATTGCCGTCGAGCTGAACCTCGACGGCACCGGCCAAAGCCATCTCGAGACCGGCATCCCGTTCCTCGACCACATGCTGGACCAGGTGGCCCGTCACGGCCTGGTGGATCTCGACGTGCGCGCCGAGGGCGATCTGCATATCGATGCCCATCACACGGTGGAGGACGTCGGGATCACCCTGGGGCAGGCGCTGGCCAAGGCCCTGGGGGACAAGAAGGGTATCCGCCGCTATGGCCATGCCTATGTCCCGCTGGACGAGGCCCTTTCACGGGTGGTCATCGACTTCTCCGGGCGTCCGGGGCTGGAGATGCACGCGGATTTCCGCCGTTCGCACATCGGCGAATTCGATGTGGACTTGTTCCACGAGTTCTTCCAGGGCCTGGTCAACCACAGCTGGATGACCCTGCACATCGACTGCCTGCGTGGCGACAACGCGCATCATGTCGCCGAGACCATCTTCAAGGCCTTCGGGCGCGCCCTGCGTGTGGCGGCGGAGTTCGATCCGCGCTCCGCGGGGATCACGCCGTCCACCAAGGGCAGTCTGTAACGGACCAACGGACGAGACCCGGCCATGGAAACTGTTGCCGTCATCGATTACGGCATGGGGAATCTGCACTCGGTCGTGCGTGCACTGGAGCACGAGGCCGCGGGCGACCAGCGCGTACTGTTGACCGACGACCCCGAGACGTTGCGCGAGGCCGACCGGTTGGTGTTTCCCGGCCAGGGCGCGGCCGGGGATGCCATGCAGGCGCTGTCGAATCGCGGGCTCGACCGGCTGCTGCCGGAGCTGGCGGCCGACCGCCCGTTCCTGGGCCTGTGCCTGGGCCAGCAGATCCTGATGGACGCCAGCGAGGAGAGCGGCGGCGTCGACCTGCTGGGCATCCTGCCGGGCCGGGTCGCGCGCTTTCCCGCCATGCAGGGCCCGGATGGCCGGCGCCTGAAGATCCCGCACATGGGCTGGAACCGCGTGCTGCCGGCGCAGGAGCATCCCCTGTGGCACGGCCTGCCGGAGACCCCGTGGTTTTATTTCGTCCATAGTTACCGGGTGCAGCCCGAGCGCGAGGCCGATGTCGCCGGGCGCACCGATTATGGCGAGACCTTTGCCTCGGCACTGGCGCGGGGCTCGTTGTTCACCATGCAGTGCCATCCGGAGAAGAGCGCCGCCTGCGGGCTGCGTCTGCTGCATAACTTTCTGCGCTGGGACGGTGATGGTCCCGGGGCGTCGTGAGGAGTCGAAGATGCTGGTCATTCCCGCAATCGATCTGAAGGAAGGCAAGTGCGTTCGCCTGCGCCAGGGGAACATGGACGATTCCACCGTGTTCGGCGAGGACCCGGTGGAGATGGCGAAGCGCTGGGTCGATGCCGGGGCCGAGCGGTTGCATATCGTTGATCTCGACGGCGCCTTTGCCGGTCAGCCGCGCAATGCCAAGGCGGTGCACGCGATTGCCAAGGCCTTCCCCGACCTGCCGATCCAGATCGGCGGCGGCGTGCGCGACGAGGACACGGTTCAGGCCTATCTGGATGCCGGGGTCGAATACGTGATCATCGGTACCCGCGCGGTCAGCGCGCCGCACTTCGTGAACGACCTGTGTCTGGAATTCCCCGGCCGTATCATCGTCGGGCTGGATGCCAAGGACGGCAAGCTGGCGGTGGATGGCTGGTCCAAGCTGTCGCACCACGACGTGATCGACCTGGCCCAGCACTTCGAGGCGGACGGCGTGGTGGCCTTCGTCTACACCGACATCGCCCGCGACGGGATGATGAAGGGCCCCAACGTGGAGGCTACCGCGCGCCTGGCGAGCAACGTGCGCGTGCCGGTGATCGCCTCCGGCGGCATCAGCTCGCTGGACGACCTGCGCAACCTCGCCGCCCGCGAGGACGAGGGCATTACCGGCGCCATCGTCGGCCGGGCCTTGTACGACGGCGCCTTCACCCTGGAGGAGGCCCGCAAGGCCCTCGCAACCTGAGATGCTCGCCAAGCGCATCATTCCCTGTCTGGATGTCGACGCCGGCCGCGTGGTCAAGGGTGTCAACTTCGTCGGCATCCGCGATGCCGGGGACCCGGTGGAGATCGCCCGGCGCTACAACACCCAGGGTGCGGACGAGATCACCTTCCTCGACATCACCGCCTCCAGCGACGACCGCGAGACCATCGTGCACGTGGTCGAGGCCGTCGCGCGCGAGGTGTTCATCCCGCTGACTGTGGGTGGTGGCGTGCGCGCGGTCGAAGACATCCGCCGCCTGCTGAACGCCGGGGCCGACAAGGTCTCCATCAACACCGCTGCAGTGCACCGGCCCGAGCTGGTGCGCGAGGCCGCCGACTGGGTCGGCAGCCAGTGCATCGTGGTCGCGATCGACGCCAAGCAGGTCAGCACGGGGAATGAACCACCGCGCTGGGAGGTCTTTACCCACGGAGGCCGCCGCGAGACCGGGCTGGACGTGGTCGAGTGGGCGCAGCGCATGGAGTCCCTGGGGGCCGGCGAGATCCTGCTGACGAGCATGGATCGTGACGGCACCCGTATCGGCTTCGACCTGCCCCTCACCCGCGCGGTCAGCGATGCGGTCGGCGTGCCGGTGATTGCTTCGGGCGGGGTCGGTGAGCTGCAGCACCTGGTGGAGGGTGTGACCGAGGGCCATGCCGATGCCGTGCTGGCCGCCAGTATCTTTCACTTTGGTCAGCACACGGTGGGCGAGGCCAAGGACGCGATGGCGGCGGCCGGTGTCCCGGTGCGGCCGAACGATGCCGAGGTGGCCGCGCAATGACCGATTCGACTCCCCGTCCGGGTGGTGCCGAGGTGCTTTCCGCGCTCGCCGAGGTGATCGAGCAGCGCCGCCAGGCCGACCCGGAGCAGTCCTACGTGGCGAAGCTTCACGCCCGGGGCCTGGACGAGATGCTCAAGAAACTGGGTGAGGAATCGGCGGAGACGCTGATTGCCGCCAAGAACGACGATACCGACGCCCTGGTGTCGGAAATGGCCGACCTGTGGTTTCATGCCCTGGTGGTGCTCGCGGCCCGCGGACGGCACCCGGACGATGTCCTCGATGAACTGGGCCGGCGTTTCGGTCTGTCGGGCGTCGCCGAGAAGGCCGCGCGCGAAATCAGTGGTCGCCGGTCCGACCATTCGTAGTCTGTACATTGGTCGGTGTTTCCCCGGGGGCCGCATTGAGTGGCCGGCTGTAAAGCGTTCGTTCATGTGGCGCGGCTACACTGCAATCACTGCGCCCTGTCCGCGAAGAAACAGCGACTCCAGCACACCGCCCACAGTGGCCGGTGTGCCCCAGAGTTGATTATGGGCCTGGCGCCGTTCAGGCTAACCCCAAAGTTGTATGACTGGAGAACAGAGTCCATGGGTATTGGTGGTATCAGCATTTGGCAGCTCCTCATCGTCCTGCTCATCGTCGTGCTGCTGTTCGGCACGAAGAAGCTGCGCAACATGGGTGGGGATATCGGCTCGGCGATGAAAAACTTCCGCCAGGCGGTCAAGGATCCCGACGCCGAGAAGAAGGAAGGCGAAGAAGGCGAAGAGCCGCGCGAGGTCGAGAACCAGACCGACAGCGAAGGCCGGGTGGTCGACGCCGAGGTGAAGAAGAGCAGCGAAAAGGATTCCGACGCCTCGCAATCGGACAAGAAGTCCTGAGCCGCGCGCCCTGCGCGGCGGCCAGGCTCGAGCGATAGCCCATGTTCGACATCGGCTTCTGGGAAATCATCATCATCGTGCTGGTGGCGCTTCTGGTCGTGGGGCCGGAGCGTCTGCCCGGGCTTGCGCGCGAAATCGGGCGCTGGGTCGGCAAGACCCGGCGTTTCGTCCATAGCGTTCGATCGGACTTCGAGCAGGAGCTGCAGACCGACGAACTGCGCAACATGCTGAAGAGCCAGGATCGCGAGATCCGCCAGCTCAAGAACATGATGGACGAGACCGAGACCAGTCTGCGCGAGGATATCGAGGATACCGAGCGGGACCTGCGCGAAGATATCGAGGGCAAGCCGAAGACCCGCAAGGATCTCTCCGGCAAGGAGCAAAAGGCCCTGGCCGAGAACAAGGCCAAGCCCGCGGTGCGGGACAAGCCATCCATGCGCAGCCCGGATGCGTCGGCGCGTGCTTCGGACACGGGTGCGCCGGAGGCAGCCGACGACGCGGATGCGCCCGAGGTTCGGCGTGTGCCCACCCAGGGCGATCTGGATGGCAACTTGATGACCGACGACCCGGCGCTGGCCGCCGAGCAAAAGGCGCGCGCCTCCGATGGCCCGCGTCCGGAGCGGACGAAACCGGCGGTGCGCGAACGGCGTACCCCGGACCCTGCCGAGTCACGGGGGGGCGAGGCCTCTGATCCCGAAGCGGATACCACCCACAACGACCAGACCCCTGACAAGCACTCATGAGCAAGACCAAACCGGGGGTCGAGCCGAGTCCGGAAGCGACCGAGACCCTGCTCACGCACCTGATCGAGCTGCGCGACCGCATCCTCAGGATGTTCATTGCCATCCTGGTGATGTTCCTGATCCTGTTCCCGTTCGCCAACCCGATCTACACCTGGCTGGCCGGCCCGCTGATGCAGCACCTGCCGGAAGGCACCAGCATGATCGCGATCGACGTGGCCGCGCCGTTCCTGATCCCGTTCAAGCTGACCCTGCTGCTGGCGGTGGTGCTCAGCATCCCCTACCTGCTGTATCAGGTCTGGTCCTTCGTGGCGCCCGGGCTTTACTCGCACGAAAAGAGCATGGCGCTGCCGCTGGTGGCGTCGTCCACCGCGCTGTTCTATCTGGGGATGGCGTTCGCCTACTTCGTGGTCTTCCCGCTGATTTTCGCGTTCTTCACGGCCACGGCGCCCGAGGGCGTGGCCGTGATGACCGATATCTCGCGCTATCTGTCGTTCGTCATCATGCTGTTCATCGCCTTCGGCATTGCCTTCGAGGTGCCGGTGGCAACGATCCTGCTGGTCTCCATGGGGGCCACGACCCCGGCCAAGCTGTCGCAGAAGCGCCCCTATGTGATCGTCGGCGTGTTTCTGGTCGGCATGGTGCTGACCCCGCCGGACATCATCTCGCAGACCCTGCTGGCGCTACCGATGTGGCTGCTGTTCGAGATTGGCCTGATCCTGTCGCGCATCATGGAGCGCAAGAAGGCGCAACGCCGCGCGACTGCGGGCGGTGACGATGCGGCCGACGCCGATGATGGTCCGAACGACGGTGGACCGGGTGGCGGCGGTGGTACGCCGCGCGGTGGCCCCGGTGGCCCCGGTGGCTCGGGCAAGGCGTCCGGCACCACGCGGGCCACTTCGTCCACGGCGGCCGCATCCGCCGGCGGGGGCGCGAGCGCCGCCGCGCGCACCGGGTACACGCCGTTGACCGACGACGAGATGGACGCCGAGCTCGACCGCATCGAGGAAGAGCAGGCCGAACTGCGTCGCCAGCGCGGGTCCGCGAGCACACTCGCCACGGACGCCCCCGCCGATCCGGCGCCCGAGGCGGACGAAAGCCAGAGTGGCGAGCGCCCGGCTGACGACGGCCAGCCCGACGCGGACGCATCGCAGGAGGATGGCAATACGGGGCGCGATCGCTGAGTCACCGCGCCGGCGGCCGTATTTGTGCAGGCCTGCGCCCCCGCCAAGCATCGGAAGTTGCTAAAATACCCGGGTAACCCATTGACCCAGGTAATGATCCCGCGATGGCACACCCGCGTCCCACCCCCCGCCGCCCTGTCCTGCTGATCATCATGGACGGGGTGGGCGTGAACCCGTCCAAGCTGAACAATGCCTACGCCGAGGCCGATACGCCGCGCCTCGACGAGTACCTCTCCACTCATACCCACACGACACTGGACGCCTGTGGTCGCGCCGTCGGGCTGCCGGATGGGCAGATGGGCAACTCCGAGGTCGGGCATCTGACCCTGGGTGCGGGCACCGTGATCAACCAGGACCTGGTGCGTATCGACGACTCGATCACCGATGGCAGCTTCTACGAGAACGACGCCCTGGTCAGTGCTGCGCGCGCCGCGGCCGCCAAGGACCAGCCGTTGCATCTGATCGGTCTGGTGTCCGATGGTGGTGTGCACTCGCATATCCGCCACCTGCGCGCCCTGGTGGAGATCTGCCAGCGCGAGGGCGCGCGCCCGATGGTGCACATGATCACCGACGGCCGCGATACCGCACCCCGTTCCGCGCTCCACTACCTCGATCCGCTGGAGGAGGAGCTGGCGAACGCTGGCGGGGCCATCGCCACCGTGTGCGGGCGTTACTACGCGATGGACCGTGACAAGCGCTGGAAGCGCACGGAAAAGGCCTTCCGCGCGATGGCCTACGCCGAGGGGGAGGCCGCCGGTTCCGCGCGCGAGGCGATCGAGGCGGCCTATGCGGCGGGCGAGGACGACGAGTTCATCAACCCGCGCATCATCAACGGTGGCGAGCCGCTGGGGCAGGATGCGGTCTGCGTGCTGTTCAATTTCCGTAATGACCGTCCGCGTCAGCTGACCGCGGCCCTGGGCATGGACGACTTCGACGGCTTCGACCGCGGTGACTTTCACCCGGTCTCCGAGACCTGCCTGACCGAGTACGACCCGCGCTTCCTGTCGCCGATCGCGTTCCCGCCGGAACGCCCGTCGACGACTCTGGGCAGCACCATCGCCTCCGCCGGCATCCCGCAGTTCCACTGTGCGGAGACCGAGAAGTACGCCCACGTGACCTTCTTTTTCAACGGCGGCAAGGAAGAGCCCTACGCCGGCGAACAGCGCGTGATGGTCCCCTCGCCGTCGGTGGATACCTACGACGAGCAGCCGGAGATGAGCGCGGTCGAGGTCGCCGACCAGACCATCCAGGCGATGGAGAGCGGGCGCTACGGGTTCGTCCTGGTCAACTTCGCCAATGGCGACATGGTGGGTCATACGGCCAAGCGCGAGGCCCTGATCGAGGCCGTCCAGGTCCTGGATCGTGAGGTCGGGCGGGTGCTGGATGCGGCGAAGAAGCTCGAATATTCGGCGATCGTCACCGCGGACCATGGCAACTGCGACGAATACGTGGATCCGGTGACCGGGGCCCCGCACACCCAGCACACAATCTATCCGGTGATGTGCATGATTACCGACTCGCAGCGCTGGCGTCTGCGCACCGGCGGCGGCCTGGCCGATGTGGCCCCGACCGTGCTGGAGCTGATGGGCGTGCCCAAGCCCTCTGCAATGGGCGGGCGCAGCCTCCTGTTCGAGGAAGTGCCGGCCTCGGCCTGAGGGAGCGCGCCATGCATACACGCTACAGCGACACACCGGCCTACGACACGAAGGACGGCTCCGAGATCCGCGAGCTGATGCACCCTGACGTGCACGGCAATGCGGCCCAGAGCCTGGCCGAGGCGGTGGTCGAGCCGGGTGCCGTCACGCGCCTGCATCGCCATGCCCGCACCGAGGAGATCTATCACGTGACCCGCGGGCAGGGCGAGATGCGTCTGGGTGAGGAAACCTTCCCGGTGGCTGTGGGTGACACCGTCTGTATCCATCCCGGCACGCCGCACAACATCCTCAATACTGGCACGGAGCCGCTGCACATCCTCTGCAGCTGCTCCCCGGCCTACTCGCACGACGATACCGAACTGCTGTAGCGCCGCCGATCGGCGCACATGCCGCCACCCCGCGTAAACCCCTGCCCCCGTCATTGCGAGGAGGCGTAGCCGACGAAGCAACCTCCGTCCGGAACCGCCCGATCCCGGCCCGGCCCCTGCCAGCTCCGGGAGGTTGCTCGCTTCGATCGCCCTGCGGGCCGGCCTGCGGCCGTTCAACGCAGCTTCGCTGCTTTTGTGCTTCGTCGCTTCGCTCCTCGCAATGACGGGGGGCGATGCCGCGGTACGCGCCCCCTAAACGCCGTACTCGGCGCGGTACGCGCGCAGGGCCTCCAGGTGTTCGGGCGCGCGGCCCGTATCCTCCAGCATGGTCACGAGATCGGTCAGCCCGGCAACGCGGATGACCTGCAGGCCCAGGTCGGCTTCGACCTCCTGGATCGCCGAGCGCTCGCCGCGGCCGCGCTCCTCGCGGTCCAGGGCGATCGCCACGCCCACCGGCGTTGCCCCGGCCGCGCGGATCAGGTCCACCGATTCGCGGATGGCGGTGCCGGCGGTGATCACGTCGTCCACGATCAGCACCCGGCCCTGCAGCGGCGCGCCGACGATGTTCCCGCCCTCGCCGTGGTCCTTCGCCTCCTTGCGGTTGAAGGCCCAGGGGCGGTCCATGCCGTGGTCGCGGAACAGCGCTTCGGTGACCGCCGCCGCCAGCGGGATGCCCTTGTAGGCCGGGCCGAACACCAGGTCGAATTCGATGCCGGAGTCCACGATCGCACGGGCGTAGAACTCGCCCAGGCGGGCCAGGTCGGAGCCGCGGTTGAACAGGCCTGCGTTGAAGAAGTACGGACTGGTTCGCCCGGACTTCAGCGTGAACTCGCCAAAGCGCAGGACGTCGCGTTGCAGGGCGTATTCCAGGAAGGCGTGGGCGGTCATCGGGGTGCTCCGGTCGTAAAACGCCGTATTCTGACACAGGGACACGCGGATTCCGCAGCCAGGCCCTTTCCTGCGCGTGCGCGCGCCGGTATCGTTCCTCGCCATGCGCATACTCTCGATGAACGCCAACGGCATTCGTGCCGCCGCCCGCAAGGGTTTCTTCGACTGGCTCCCGGGGACCGAGGCCGACGTGGTCTGCATCCAGGAGACCAAGGCCCAGATCCACCAGATCCAGGGCGAGCCCTTCCATCCGCCCGGGTACCACAGTGTCTATGTCGATGCGGTAAAGCCCGGCTACAGCGGCGTGGCCCTGTATAGCCGCCGCCAGCCGGACGAGGTCATTACGCGTATCGGCTTCGAGGAGGCGGACAACGAGGGCCGGTATGCCGAGATGCGTTTCGGCAATCTGTCGGTGGTCTCGTTGTACCTGCCGTCCGGCTCCTCCGGCGATCATCGCCAGGATTCCAAGTGGCGTTTCCTGGAGTTCTTCCGGCCCTGGCTGACCGAGCGCATGCAGGACGGGCGCGAATGGGTCATCTGCGGCGACTGGAACATCGCCCACCGCGAGATTGACCTGACCAACTACAAGTCCAACCGCAAGAATTCGGGCTTCCTGCCGGAAGAACGGGCCTGGCTGGACCACCTGTTCGACGAGATCGGCATGGTGGACGTGTTCCGCCGGCTGGACGAACGCCCGGAGCAGTACACCTGGTGGTCCAACCGTGGCCAGGCCTGGGCCAAGAACGTGGGCTGGCGCATCGACTACCAGATCGCCACGCCGGGCATCGCGGCCACCGCGCATGACCCGTACATCCATACCGACGATCGCTTCTCCGACCACGCGCCGTTCTGGATCGACTATGACTACCAGCCCTGATCGGGGCATGTTCCTCGCATTCGGTAACGTCGGCGCATGACCGGAGTCGCTGAAGCGCAGCGTCCCCCGAGCCGCGACTGGCGCGCGGCCCTGGCGGTCTACCGCCACCCACGGGTCATCGGGATGCTGTTCCTCGGCTTCGCCGCGGGGTTGCCGCTGCTGCTGACTGGCGGGACCTTCACCGCCTGGCTGCGCGATCTCGGGGTGGAGCTGGCCTCCATCGGCTTCCTGTCCTGGGTCGGCATGGCCTACAGCATCAAGGTGTTCTGGGCACCGGTGGTCGACCGCCTGGCCCTGCCGCTCCTGACCCGCGTATTCGGGCGCCGCCGCGCGTGGATGCTGTTCGCCCAGGCCGTGATCATCCTCGGGCTGGTCGGCATCGCCTTGACCGACCCGGTCGAACAGCTCTGGCTGGTTGCGGTCCTGGCCGTGCTCACCGCCTTTGGCGCCGCCACCCAGGACATCGCCATCGACGCCTATCGCATCGAGGCCGTCAGCCAGGAGCGCCAGGGCGCCATGGCGGCGGCCTACGTGTTCGGTTATCGCGTCGCACTGCTGACCGCGGGGGCCGGGGCGCTGCACATCGCCGCCGTGGGTAGCTGGAGCCTGTCCTATGCCGCCATGGCCGCGTTGATGCTGGTAGGTGTCGTCTGCACGTTGATCGTGCGCGAGCCCGAGGTCGCGAAACGCGATGCCGCCACGGCCCGGCTCGAGGATCGCGTGGTCCATTACCTCAACAACACCTCGGATACCGGCTGGTGGCGGGACCTCAAGGCCTGGGTCATCGGCGCGGTGGTCTGCCCCTTTGTCGAGTTCTGGCAGCGTTTCGGCCGCATCGCCCTCGTTGTTATCGCGTTTATCGCGGTCTTTCGCATCAGCGACATCTTCATGGGGGTGATGGCCAACCCGTTCTATCTGGACATCGGATTCACCAAGGAAGAGATCGCCAATATTGCGGCCGCCTTCGGCCTGGCCATGACCCTGACCGGTGCGGCCCTGGGCGGATTGCTGGTGGTGCGCTTCGGCATCATGCGCATGCTGATCGCGACCGCGATCCTGGCGCCGCTGACCAACCTCACCTTCTCCTGGCTGGCGACGCTCGGGCCCGAGACCTATGGGCTGGTGTTCGCGATCATGGCCGACAATCTATCGGGTGGCATGGCGATTTCGGTGTTCATCGCCTATCTCTCCAGTCTGACCAACAGCGCCTACACCGCCACCCAGTACGCCCTGTTCAGCTCCATCATGACCCTGCCGGGGCAATTCCTCGCCGGCTTCACCGGCGTGCTGGCCGAACACATCGGCTGGGTCTGGTTCTTCGCCAGCTCCGCCCTGATCGGCATCCCCACCATCCTGCTCGCCTTCGCCCTGATGCGCTGGGCCAACCCCGACCGTATGCCCCAGCCCGGCCGACCGGAGACCTCACCCCCGCCAGTCCGCGACTAGCCGTCGGAATCCCTTCGGCTTCCTGCAGACACAAAAAAGCCCGCACCTCTCGGTGCGGGCTAGTATTCCCTTCCGGGTAGCGCGCGATTAGAAGCTGTAATGCATCCCGACCATGAACGCGTTGTTGCTGCCATCCCCGGTGCCGAACCCAATCGGGTCGGTACCGGTGTCACGCGCTTTGAATTCGGGCACCGCGCCGGTGGATTCTTCTTCGTAGTAGTACTCGGCGAACAAGGTCAGACCATCCATCCAGTTGAAGGCATAGCCCAAGTGGTAAATGTTTTCGCCGTAGTTGTCCACGTTCGCGTAGGTCCCGTGGAATGTGTGTTGACCCATTCTGTATGCCGCGTAGATGTTGGCAGCGACATCACCGTCAACGGCATTGTTATCACTTTCGATGTACTCGACCTTCGCAGCGAGGGATAGCGGGCCCATCGAGTGCATCGCGGATAAACCCCAGATCCGCTGGTTATTTTCGCCGTTTAGATCGTCCACACCGATCGAAAGGGTCGTGTCATCTACCGCGTAGGAACCGGTCAGCTGGTAGCGGTCATCGCCATCGGCGCCGGAGTTAGCGCTGTACGCGCCGGCGAACGAAAAGCCGTCAAAATCCGGCGAGTAGTACATCACGCTGTCGCTTTCGCGGAAGGTGGTGTAGGTCGCGAACCCACTCTGGTAGGAGTAGAACATGTCCACCGGGAAGGCGATCGCGTTGTAATAGGGCATCCAGTCGCGACCGTACGCGACGGTCCCGAATGCCCCGTCCAGCCCGATCTTGCCGATACGAATATCTTCGTCTTCACCATTGAACGGATCCTGAATCTTGCCATTGGCCAGATCGATCGGGACTTCCAGCTGCGCGAAGGCATTCACGCCTTCGTTGATTTCGTAGTTGGCGTTGAAGCCCATGCGCGAATAGGCGTCCCGGAATCCGTCATAGCTGTCGAAGCCTTCCGGGTCGGCGGCTTCGTACTGCAGGCGTAGGGAGCCATAGAAATCAAACTCCACGCCGCCTGCGCCTTCTTGCTGCGCGAAAGCGGCATGCGGGCCCAGGAACAGGGCCAGGGCAACGGCACCGGAAAGGGGTGCCAGGGTCCAGCTCATCGTCTTCTTCATTGCGATCCTCTCTGGTCGGGCGGTTCGGGTGTCGCCAGAGGCCATCCTGGGCGGACACGGAATGCGCGTCTGTGCGTCTTGATCGTAGCCGGCAACGTTTATAAGCAGTTTCTAATTCGTTGTAAACAAGATACGCGAGCTCGGCGCACTGTGGTGTGACCACCACACCCGCCCCCGTGTTCCTCCTTGTGGCCCCGAGGGTTCGGGGCCCTTCGGTCGTGCGTCTCGCACCCGGCGGGGAGGCGGGTTTCTCGCCGGGGCAGGCACCCCACCTCACTTGTTTAGAGCCCGTGGCGCGATTTCGCCAGTTCGACCTCGAGTTGCAATAAAACTATTTTTGTACAAAAATAAATAGACGAATGATTTATTGCGAGAAGTTTTCATGACCTCCACCCAAGCCGTGCACCAGGCACCCCAGGATGAATCCGGCACCCCTGCCGGTGCGCCGGCCGAGCCGGATGTGGCGCGGTCGGTGATCCGCCAGCTGCGCGTGATCATCCGCGCCCTGCAGGGGCATTCGCGGTCGGTGGAGCGCGCCTGTGGCATTAGCGCCTCGCAGCTGTGGGCGTTGTGGGAGTTGCAGCGCACGCCGGGACTGAACGTCAGCGACCTGTCGCGCCGGCTATCGGTGCATGCCTCCACCACGTCCAATCTTCTGGACAAGCTGGAACACCGGGGTCTGATCGAGCGCCGGCGCCCGGAAAAGGACCAGCGCATCGTCCGGCTCTACGTCACCGATGCCGGGCTGGAACTGCTGGAGAGGGCGCCGGCCGCCCCGCAGGGCGAACTGAACCGCGCCCTGCAGTCGTTGCCGAAGGGACGTCTCGTGGAGCTGGACCAGGGCCTGGACCTGCTGGTCGAGGCGATGAACACCACCGAGCCCAAGGCCGGTCTGCAGCCGTTCGACGGCAAGTCCTGAACCGTCCGACGCGGAGGCCCTGATGCGATTGTTTCGCGTGCTGCTGCCGTTTCTTCTCTGCCTTCCACTGGCGGCGGGTGCGCAGCCCACGTTTGATGCGCCACCCGAGCGCTCAACGGATGGCGGCTTCACCCTGGCGTGGGAGGCAGATGCACCCGTGGTACTGGAGCAGGCCTCGGGTCCCGACCACGCGGATGCGCGCATCCTCTATCAGGGCGGCGATACCAGCACGGTCATCAGCGGCCTGCCCGATGGTGACTACCGGTTTCGCCTGCGCGCCGCGGATGCCGATCCGGACACCTGGGCCGATCAAGCCATGGTGTCGGTGGAGCATCACAGCCTGGCCCGAGCCTTCGGTTTTTTTGCCGTGGGCGCGGTCGTCTTTCTGGTCCTGATCGGGGCCATCCTGCGCGGGCGTCCGCGCAGCTGATTCACTTGGTCCAGCCCTGCCGATCCGTGTCGAGCTAACGTTCTCGCGTGATCCGGGGTGGGCCCGCTTTCGGAGGTATCCATGACGGATCTCAAGATCAACATGCAGCGCCTGCAGCAGGACATCAACGATCTCGCGCAGATCGGCCGCGATGCCGACCGGGGCCTGCATCGTCGCGCGTTCAGCGACGGCGACCGCGCCGGGCGCGAGTGGTTTCGCGGGCGCCTCGAGGCCGCCGGCCTGGATGTCTGGCAGGACGGTGCCGCTAACCTGCACGGGCGCCTCGACTACGACGGCAAGCGGCCCGTAGTGGCCATGGGCTCGCACCTGGATACCGTGCCCGGTGGGGGTCCGCTGGACGGGGCGCTGGGCGTGCTGATCGGGCTGGAGGTGCTGCGCACCGCCAAGGAGAACGCGGTCGACCTCGCGTACCCGCTCGAGGTGATCGACTTCACCGACGAGGAGGGCCGTTTCGGCGGCATGTTCGGCTCGCAGGCAATGGCCGGCAAGCTCACCCCGGAGAGCATCAGCCATGCGCGGGATCTCGAAGGCGTGACCCTGGTCGAGGCCATGGCCAACTGGGGGCTGAACGCCGACGACGCGCTGGCCGCGCGGCGCGATCCGCACAGCCTGCATGCCTTCATCGAGACCCACATCGAGCAGGGCCCGGTGCTGGATCGGCGCGGCCTCAGTGTCGGGGTGGTCGAGGCGATCACCGGCTTGTTCAAGTGGGAGGTGCGCCTGAAGGGCCAGCCCAACCACGCTGGCACCACGCCGATGGACATGCGTATCGATCCCTTCCAGGGCCTGGCGGAGTTCGGCGGCGAGATCAATCGCCTGATCGAGGAGCACGGCAGTCCGAACTCGCGCGCCACCATCGGCCGCGTGGAGCTGGCACCGGGGGCGGCGAATACCGTGCCGGGCATGGCGACCTTCTCCTTCGAGGTGCGCGACACCGACGAGAAGGTCCTGACCGCGCTGGCCCATGCGGCCCGGCGCACCCTGTCCAGTCTGGCGCGCCGACGCGACCTGATGTTCGAGTTCGACGTCCTCTCCGAGATCGATCCGGTGCGCTGTGACCCCGGCGTCGTGCAGACCATCGAGGCGCAGGCCGAACGCATGGGGCTGGAGTACATCACCATGCCCAGCGGTGCAGCCCACGATACCCAGAGCATGAGCCGCATCACCCGCACCGGCATGATCTTCGTGCCGAGCCTGCAGGGGCGTAGCCATTCCGCCGCGGAATGGACAAACTGGGAAGACATCGAGACCGGCGCCAATCTGACCCTGCAAAGTGCCCTGGCGTTGGCCGCTCGGCAATAAATCGCGACGAGAGGAAGCGCCCGGAATGGCCGAACACGACAACGTCACCCAGTTGACCGACTACGACTCCCTGGATCCGCTGCGCGAGCAGTACCAGGAGAGTCTGATCACCACGCCGGTGCTGCGCCAGGAGTTGCGGGAGCACCATGTCGCCCTGCTGTGCATCGACTTGCAGTATCTGGATGCCGCGCGCGGCCACGGCGTGTTCGCGAACTCCGCCGACTCTGGCGTGCCGCTGGAGGCCCAGGAGTATTACTTCAATCGCCTGGAACAGACGGTGCTGCCCAATGTGCGCCGCCTGCAGGATGCCTTCCGCGAAGAGGGGCTGGAGGTGATCCATACCCGCATCCGCTCGCTGACGCATGATGGCCGCGACCGCAGCCCGGGCCACAAGCGCCTGAACCTGCATGCGGCCCCCGGCTCCAAGGATGCCGAGTTCGTCGAGCAGGTGGCCCCGGTCGGGGACGAGATCGTGCTGGACAAGACCGCCAGCGGGGTCTTCAACTCCACCAACCTCCACTACATCCTGCGCAACCTGAACATCAGCGCACTGTTCATCGTGGGCGTGTATTCCAACGAGTGCGTATCCACCGCTGTGCGGGATGCCTGTGACCTGGGCTTTTATGTCACCCTGATGGACGACGCCACGGCCACGGTGACGCCGGAGATGCAGAAGGCCACGCTCACGACCATCAAGGACCGCTACGCCCGCGTGATGACCACCGACGAGGCGATCCGCGAGATCAAGAAGGTGCAGGAGGCTTCGTGACCGGTCTCGACGACCCGATCCTCCCGACCTCCATCGCCTGGGGGCTGCTGGCGGCGTTCAGCGTCCTCTGGGTGGTGCTGGGCTGGTGGCTGGGTCGTCGCAACAAGACCGCCGAGGATCACATGCTGGCGGGGCGCAACGTTGGCCTGGCGCTGGCCACCGCCACCGCGATGGCCACCTGGGTCACCGCCAACACCACGATGACGGCCCCGCAGCTGGCGCTGCAACTGGGCGTCTGGGGCATGCTCGGCTACTCGCTGGGTGCGCTGGGCCTGATCCTGTTCGCGCCGCTGGCGCGGCGCATCCGCGAACTGATGCCCGAGGGCTTTACCTCCGGCGACTTCATCCGGCTGCGCTACGGCAAATTCACCTGGCGGGTGTTCCTGGTGGTGTCACTGATCTACGCCTTCGGCTGGCTGGTCTCGATGGCGATGGCTGGCGGGGTGCTGATCAACGCCCTGGCCGGCATCGACTACCGCGTGGGCATGACCGTGATTTTGACCGTCTGCGTGCTCTACACCCTGCTGGGCGGCCTGCGCGCGGTGATCGGGACCGACTTCATCCAGACCGTCATCATCATCGCCGGCGCGGCGTTCATCGCCTGGCTGACCATCGACAAGGTCGGGTTCGAGGCGATCCACTTCAACCTGATGGAAGAGCGCCCGGAGCTGCTGAACCTGCTGTTCCCGGCCGCGATCATGTTCCTGTTCAACAATCTGCTGTTTGGCGTCGGCGAGATCTTCCACTCCAATGTCTGGTGGTCGCGCGCCTTCGCCTTCGGCCGCAACGTGGGCTTCCGGGCCTACCTCTTTGGCGGCCTGCTGTGGCTGCCCATCCCGATCGTGGCCGGCTTCATCGCCCTCGCCACGCCAGCGCTGGGCCTCAACGTGCCCGCCGCGGACATGGTCGGGCCGCTGGTGGCCGCCGAGGTGCTGGGCCTGACCGGGGCGATCGTGGTGTTCATCGTGGTCTTCGCCGCGCTCGCCTCCAGTCTCGACTCGCTGCTGGCGGCCACCTCGGACCTGGTGACCCGGGACATTTACCGCGGCCACATCCGCCCGCAGGCCAGCGAACAGCACCAGTTCCACGCGACCAAGGTGATCGTGGTGCTCCTGGGCCTCGTGACATGGCTGGCGGCCAGTTACCGCGGCGAGCTGCCGATCGTCGGCTCGCTGGCCGAGCTTCTATACTTCACCGGCGCCTTCGTGGCCTCCGCGATCTGGCCGATCGTTGCCGGGCTGTACTGGCAGCGGGCGAACCCGCAAGGCGCGGCCTGGTCGATGATACTGGGGTCGGGCATTGGCCTGGCCAGCTACTTCCTGATTGGATTCTATGTGGCCGCGCTGGTCGGGGCCGCTGTCTCGCTGGCCGTGATGGTGCTGAGCACCTGGTTGATGCCGCGGCCATTCGACTGGGGCCGCCTGGCCCGTCCGGACGGCGAGGTGGTCGCATGACGATCTCCATTACAGCCCTGTCCGTGATCGTGATCATCGCCACACTGGTGGCGAGCCTGACCCCGATCCTGCTGATTGCCCTGTTTATCCGCGACTGGAAAAAAGGATGCCTCTGGTGAATTACACCGAAGATCCCCTGCACGTGCTCCACCCGAAAGACGGCGCCGCCGGTACCGACCGGCCGAAGGCGTTGCTGGCGGCGGTGGAGGAAGACCCGGACCCGCTTCTCAAGCTGGCGGCCTCGCATGTGGTCTCCAGCCAGCAGTTCTCGCGCGACGAGCTGCTGCAGCTGTTCCGCCTGGCGGCGCAGTACGAGACCACGCCGGCGCTGATGCACCTGCCGCTGGCGGGCAAGATCCTGATCAGCGCGTTCTACGAGCCGTCCACGCGCACGCGGCTGTCGTTCGAGAGTGCCTGGCACCGCCTGGGTGGCTCGGTCATGTCGATTACCGATCCCAAGAGCACCGGTATTGCCAAGGGCGAATCGCTGGCGGACATCGCGGAGATGTTCAACAACTACGGCGATGTGCTGGTCCTGCGCTCCTCCGACGGCGAGGCCGCGCACAACATGCTGGAGAACCTGCGCATCCCGCTGGTGAACGCCGGCAACGGGATCGACGAACACCCGACCCAGGCGCTGGCGGACGTCTACGCCCTGGCCAAGTGGCGCCCGGAGCTGTTCACCGGCGAGGTGGCCCCGGAGCAGCGCATCAAGGTCGGCATCATCGGGGTGCCCTCGCGCATGCGCACGGTGCGCTCCCTGCTGCGCTTGTTGAGCCTGTTCCCGCAGGCGATCGACGAGATCGTGCTCGTCTCGCGCGAGGACGAGAATTTCGATCCGGGTCAGCGCGAGGAACTGGAAGAGGCCGGGATCTCGCTACGCGTGGTGCACGACCTGGACCCGGCGCTGCCGGATCTGGATGTCGTGTACATCAACGCGATCGCCTGGGTGGGTGACACCTTCGAGGCGATGGGCGAGGGGCTGAAGCTGGATCGCCACTCCCCGCTGAAGGAGGGCGCGGTGGTCCTGCATCCGCTGGCGCGAGGTGAAGAGCTGTCCACCGACCTCGATGCCACCCCGCACAACTGGTATTTCGCCCAGGCCCGCGGGGCCGTATTCGTGCGCATGGCGCTGCTGACCACGGTGGTACGCCGCATCAGCGCGGTGATGGATACCCCGGACGGCTGACGCCGCCTTTTAGTTGAACCGCGAGCGGCGTGGCGCGCCGGGCCTTCCCGGCCCGCGCCCCGCTCGCCCCGAACGGATAACCAAGGAGACATGCCATGTGTGGCATCGCAGGAATCTTTCACGCCGACCCGACCCGCAAGGTCGACCCGCAAACGCTGGTCAACATGGCCGCGATCCAGTATCACCGCGGCCCCGACGGCTTCGGTTACCGCACCCAGGATGACCGCGGTGTGGGCTTTTCCCATGCGCGTCTGTCGATTATCGACCTGGACGAGAACCGCGGCCGTCAGCCGTTCTGCATGGACAACGGCGAGATCATGACCGCGGTCAACGGCGAGCTGTACGACTACAAGCGCATCCGCACCGATCTCACCTCGCGCGGGGTGAAGTTCCGCACCAAGAGCGACTCCGAGATGGTCATGCACCTGTACCAGCGCGAAGGGCTGGAGGACGCGGTCAAGCATTTCCGTGGCGAGTTCGCGATCTCGCTGTACGACCGCAAGCACGACCGGCTGATCCTGATCCGCGACCGCTTCGGCATCAAGCCGCTGTACTTCACCGAGGCCAACGGCAGCTTCGTGTTTGGCTCCGAGCTGAAGGTGCTGTTCGCCAACCCCGATGTGCCGCGCCAGTTTTCCGATGACGGCCTCTACCACCAGCTGATGCAGACCATGGTGCCCGGCACCACCGCCTTCGAAGGCATCCAGCAGGTGAAGCCCGGCCACATGGTGATCGTCGAGCGCGCCCACGGGAAGTTGAAGATCCGCCAGGAGAAGTACTGGGACATGGACTTCCCGCTGGCCTCCGAGCGCCCGCCCGAGAGCGAGACCGACGAGGAGTACTGGATCGAGGGCGTGCGCGACCAGCTCATGGAGGCGGTGCAGTTGCGCCTGGAGGCCGACGTGCCGGTCGCCTGTTACCTCTCCGGCGGGATCGACTCCTGCATCACCCTGGGGCTGGCCTCGGCCAGCCAGCAGGCGCCGGTCAAGGCCTTCACCATCGGCTTCGACAACGACGACTATGACGAGACCGCGATCGCCCGCGAGATGGCCGAGAGCGTGGGTGCTGACCAGGACATCATGACCCTGGACGCCAACCACCTCTACGACAACTTCGAAGAGGCCCTCTGGCACGCCGAGCGCACCATCTACAACACCCTGGGTGTCGCCAAGTTGCTGATGAGCCGCCACGTGAACAAGGCCGGCTACAAGGTCGTCGTCACCGGCGAGGGTTCGGATGAGCTGTTCGGCGGCTATCCGGCCTTCCGCCGCGACATGTTCCTGCACGGCCTGGATACCCTGCCGGAGGCCGACCGCCAGGCCTGGCAGCAGATGCTGAACGAGTCCAACGAGCTGGTCTCCGGTGCGATGCTGGCCGAGGACGAGGTCAACGACCCCGACTTCACGCAGATGATGGGCTTCACCCCGTCCTGCCTGCAGCCGTGGCTGGCCGCGGCCGACCACGTGCCGGGCCTGCTGCACCCGAAGCGCCGCGAGCGCATGCAGGACTACAAGCCGGGCAAGGCGATCGCCAACGCCCTGGACGACGACATGCTGGAAGGCCGGCATCCGCTGGACAAGGCTCAGTACGTCTGGATCAAGACCATGCTGGAGGGCCAGATCCTGACCTGGGGCGGCGACCGCATGGACATGGCCAATTCGATGGAGGCGCGTCCGCCGTTCCTCGATCACCACCTGGCCGAGTTCGCCGCCCACCTGCCGCCGACCATGCGCATCAAGGGCAAGACCGAGAAGTACGTGCTGCGCGAATCGATGAAGGGACTGCTTCCGAAGGTGCTCTACGAGCGCGAGAAGTTCGCCTTCATGGCGCCGCCCGCGCATACCGATCCGGTCAAGTGGGCGGCGATGAAGGCCCTGGCCGATCGCTATCTGTCCCCGGAGAAGGTCGCCGAGGCCGGGTTGCTGGACCCGGAGGGCGTGCGTCAGGTGTTCGAGCTGCACGAGTCCGAGGACACGCCGGCCGCCACCCAGGTTCAGCTGGACGCGGTGATCAACCACATGATCGGGGTCCAGGTGCTGCACGACAAGTTCGTCGCCACCGACATCCCGGCGCTGGCGCGGCAAAAGGCCGAGGAGTTCGGCTGGCACGCCTGATCACGGGTGCAAGCCTCGAGTGACCCAGAAGGCCCCGCGGACCAGGATCCGCGGGGCCTTTTTCGTTCTAGCCAACAGCGCCGGTCGGGGGCTCGACGGGGGTGAGCGCCCTCATCCGTTGCCGGCCGCGCACGGATCGCGCGCGACCGGCACAAAAAAGCCGCCCGCGGCCAGGGGCCGGGGGCGGCTGATGGCTTCGCGGCCCTGAAGGGCCGGAAGCGGCTGCCTTACAGGCTGTAGTACATGTCGAACTCGATCGGATGGGTGGTCATGCGCATCTGCGTGACGTCTTCCATCTTCAGGTCGATGTAGGCATCGATCATGTCGTCGGTGAACACGCCACCCTGGGTCAGGTATTCGCGATCCTGGTTCAGGGCTTCCAGCGCCTGGTCCAGCGAATGGCAGACCTGCGGAATGCCCTTCTCTTCTTCCGGCGGCAGGTCGTAGAGGTTCTTGTCCATCGCGTCGCCCGGGTGGATCTTGTTCTGGATGCCGTCCAGGCCGGCCATCAGCATCGCCGCGAAGGCGAGATACGGGTTGGCGGTGGAGTCCGGGAAGCGCAGCTCGACGCGACGGCCCTTCGGGTTCATGACGAACGGGATACGCAGCGAGGCGGAGCGGTTGCGGGCGGAGTAGGCCAGCATGACCGGTGCCTCGAAGCCCGGCACCAGACGCTTGTAGCTGTTGGTGGACGGGTTGGTGAAGGCATTCAGCGAGCGGGCGTGCTTGATGATCCCGCCGATGTAGTACAGCGCGGTCTCGGACAGGCCGCCGTACAGGTCACCGGAGAACAGGTTCTTGCCGTCCTTGGACAGCGACTGGTGCACGTGCATGCCGGAGCCGTTGTCACCGACGATGGGCTTGGGCATGAAGGTCGCGGTCTTGCCGTGGACGTGGGCCACGTTCTGGATCACGTACTTCAGGATCTGCACCTCGTCGGCCTTCTGCGTCAGGGTCGCGGGACCCACGCCAATCTCGCACTGGCCGGCGGTCGCCACCTCGTGGTGGTGCACCTCGGTCTCGAGGCCCATCTCGGTCATCACTTCGCACATGGTGGAGCGGATGTCGTGCAGGCTGTCGACCGGCGGGACCGGGAAGTAGCCGCCCTTCACGCCCGGGCGGTGACCGATGTTGCCGTCCTCGTAGACGCGCTCGGAGTTCCAGGAGGCCTCCTGGGAATCCACGCGGCAGTAGGAGCCGGACAGGGTGCTGCCCCACTTCACGTCGTCAAAGATGAAGAACTCGTTCTCCGGGCCGAACAGCGCGGTGTCGGCGATGCCGGTGCTCTGCAGGTAGGCCTCGGCGCGGCGCGCCAGGGAGCGCGGGCAGCGGTCGTAGCCCTGCATGGTGGCCGGTTCGACCACGTCGCAGCGGATGTTCATGGTCATGTCTTCGAAAAACGGATCGAGGACCGCGGACTCGGCGTCCGGCATCAGGATCATGTCGGACTCGTTGATTCCCTTCCAGCCGGCGATCGACGAGCCGTCGAACATCTTGCCTTCCTCGAAGGTCTCTTCGTCGATGTCGTGGGCCGGCACGGTCACATGCTGTTCCTTGCCCTTGGAGTCGGTAAAACGGAAGTCGATGAAGCGAACTTCCTTTTCCTTGATCTGGTTCAGCACGTCGGCTGCGGACATGGGGATCTCCTTGGTCTTTACTTGAGTCTTCAAAGGTGGCCGGCCGGCCCGTCGGGCGCTTGCGCGGCGTCGCGGTTCATTATGCAGGCATCATGCCATCCGGTCCTGTTTGGCCCGGGCGCGCGAAAAACGGGCACCCGGGGCGCCCCGCCGCATCCTGGATGCACCAATCTGGTGCCTTGTCTGCACAACTTTCGTGCGCATCGTGGTGGCCCGCACCTAATGAGTGCAGGGTCGATAGAGTAGCGTGACCTCGCCCAGCATGTCGCCTACCCCGGGATGGCGGTGCAGTCGGTCGGCCAGGGCCTGGGTGCGGGCCTCGAGGTCTGCCGGCGCGGCTGCCCCGTCAAGGCGCAGGGTCAGCGTCACGTGTACCCGACCGCCGAGATAATGCAGCGACAGGTGCTCCACCGCATCCAGCTCCGGGGCGTCCGCCCAGGCCTCGCGCAGCGCCTCCACCAGCGTCGGGCGCAGCGGCAGCATGGAACTCCGGGCCTGTTCCGCGTCGTTTTCCGGGTCCACGTGCACGGTGATGTCGTTCACCCGGTCATGTGCATCGGTCACCGCGTGGAACACCGCATCGGCGATCCGATGGCCCTCGGAGACCGAGATCATCGGCGCGACCTGGATATGCACGTCCACGACGACTTCGCTGCCGTGGCGGCGGGTGCGCAGCATGTGCGCATCCTTCACCCCGGGCACATCCATGATCGTGCGGTGGATGCGCTCGACCTTCTCCGGCTCCAGTGCCGTGTCGATCAGCTCCGCCGCGCTGCGCACGATCAGCCGCCCGGCGATATGCAGGATGAACAGCGCGACGATTAGCGCTGCCAGGGCATCCGCCCACGGGAACCCGGCCACCGCAGCGGCCACCCCGGCCAGCACGAACAGCGACGAGATCGCATCCGTGCGGTGATGCCAGGCGTTGGCATCCAGCATCCGCGACTTCAGGCGCTTTGCCACCCGGTGGGTGTACTGATACAGGCCTTCCTTGGCCACCAGGGTCAGCAGGGCAAAGGCGATCGCCATGTTTGCGGGGCCGGTCATGGCCTCGGGCTCGACCAGGCGGTTGCCGGCAGCCCAGGCAATCGCCAGACCTGCGAGCGCCAGAAAGACCCCGACGATCACCGTGGCCAGGGTCTCGATCCGCGCGTGACCGTAGGGGTGTTCCTGATCGGGGGAGGCGGCGGCCTTGCTTGCCGCGAACAGCACCACCCCGTCGGTGATCAGGTCCGACAGGGTATGCACGCCGTCCGCCACCAGGGCCTGCGAGTTCAGCAGCCAGCCACTGACGAGCTGCGCCACGGCGAGGAAGCTGTTCACGGCCGCGCCCACCAACGTGACCCGGCGGGTATCACGATAGCGCTGGCCGCTCTCCGGCGTGACCGAAGGTCCGGAATTGGCGAGGGGGTCGCTCAGGGCCACTCTCCCGAACAGAATCAGGGCCCCAGTATGGGCGCGCTTTGGCTGCATGCAAAACGCCCGCGCCAACGCGAGCGGTGGCCGTGGCCGAAGCCGGGCCGATATACTGTCGGCTTTGCCCTGACCCGGGATCCCGCATGTCGCAAGAACGCACCCCGCCCAGCAGTCCGACCTTCCAGGACCTGATCCGCCGCCTGCAGGACTACTGGAACGATCATGGCTGCGTGGTCCTGCAGCCCTACGACATGGAGATGGGCGCGGGGACTTTCCATCCGGCGACCTTCCTGCGCTCCATCGGGCCGGAGCCGTGGCGCGCGGCCTATGTGCAGCCGAGCCGCCGCCCGACCGACGGGCGCTACGGCGACAACCCCAACCGTCTGCAGCACTACTACCAGTTCCAGGTCCTGCTGAAACCCTCGCCGCCGGACATCCAGGCACTCTACCTGGGCTCGCTGGAGGCGCTCGGGTTCGACACCCTGACCCACGATGTGCGCTTCGTCGAGGACAACTGGGAATCCCCGACGCTGGGCGCCTGGGGGCTGGGCTGGGAGGTCTGGCTCAACGGCATGGAGGTGACCCAGTTCACCTACTTCCAGCAGGTGGGCGGGCTCGACTGCCACCCGGTCTCCGGCGAGATCACCTACGGCCTCGAGCGCCTGGCGATGTACTTGCAGGGTGTGGAGAGCGTCTACGACCTGGTCTGGACCAACGGCCCGGACGGCCGCGCGATCACCTACGGCGACGTCTACCACCAGAACGAGGTGGAGCAGTCCACCTACAACTTCGAGCATGCCGACCGCGACGCCCTGTTCGCCGCTTTCGACCAGCACGCGACCGAGAGCGATCGCATGATCGAGCTGGGCCTGCCCCTGCCGGCCTACGAGCAGATGCTGCGCGCCTCGCACAGCTTCAATCTGCTGGATGCGCGCGGCGCGATCTCGGTCACCGAGCGCCAGCGCTATATCTTGCGCGTGCGCGAGCTGTCGCGGAACGTCGCCCGGAAATACTACGAGTCGCGCGAGGCCCTGGGCTTCCCGCTGTGTGCCGAAGACGACGCGAACAAGCCCGACGCCGCCTGAATCCCGCAATCCCGCGCCGGCCGGCCCCCTGGGTCGCGCGGCGCGTACTGGACCCAACCTGGACCCGACATGGCCGAAGCCCGCGAACTCCTGATCGAACTTGGCACCGAGGAGCTGCCCCCGACCGCCCTAGCGCGCCTGCGCGACGCCCTGGCCGAGGGCCTGACCACCCGCCTGCGCGAGGCCGGGCTGGAGCCGGGCGAGCCCGAGGCCTTCGCCACCCCGCGGCGCCTGGCCGTGTTGTTCCCGAGCGTACCCGCGCGCCAGCCGGACCAGCTGCAGGAGCGCCGCGGCCCGGCGGTGGCCGCGGCCTTCGACGATGCCGGCGAGCCGACCAAGGCCGTGCTGGGCTTTGCCCGATCCTGTGGCGTCGAGGTCGAGCGCCTGGAGCGCGAGACCACCGACAAGGGCGAATACCTGGTGTTTCGCCAGCTGCAGCCGGGGCGCGCCCTCGGCGAACTGCTGCCGGAGATGCTGGAGGCCGCGCTGGACGCCCTGCCCACACCCAAGCGCATGCGCTGGGGCAGCAGCCGTACCGAGTTCGTGCGGCCCGCACACTGGCTGGTCGTACTGCACGGGCCCGAGGTGCTGGAGATGACCGTGCTGGAACAAACAGCGGGTCGGAAGACCCACGGCCACCGCTTCCATCAGCCCGGCGCCCTGGAGCTCAAGCGCGGGAACGACTACGCCGAGCGGCTGCGTCGCCCGGGGTTTGTCGAGCCGTCTTTCGAGGCGCGCCGCGAGCGCATCCTCGAGCAGGTCCACGAGCAGGCGAAGGCCCTGGGCGGGCGCGCGCTGGTGGATGCGGACCTGCTGGACGAGGTGACCGCGCTGGTCGAGTGGCCGGTGGCGCTGACCGGCGGCTTCGACCCGCGCTTCCTGGATGTCCCGCAGGAGGCGCTGATCTCCACCATGCAGGACAACCAGAAATACTTCCCGGTGGTCGACGAGGCCGGCCGCATGCAGCCGCACTTCATCGTGATCAGCAACATCGAATCGCGTGATCCGCATGCGGTGCGCGACGGCAACGAGCGCGTGTTGCGCCCGCGCTTCGCGGATGCCGAGTTCTTCTGGCAGCAGGACCGCAAGAAGCGCCTGGAGGAACGCCTGGAGGCGCTGGACTCGGTCGTGTTCGAGAAGCGCCTGGGTACGCTGCGCGACAAGTCCATGCGGCTGGAGGCCCTGATGCAGCGCCTGGCCGGGCTGATGGGCCTCGACGCGCCCCTCGCTGCTCGCGCCGCACGTCTGGCCAAGTGCGACCTGGTTACCCAGATGGTGTTCGAGTTCACCGAGTTGCAGGGCACCATGGGGCGTTACTACGCCCTGCACGACCGCGAGGACGAGACCGTCGCCGCCGCGATCGAGCAGCACTACTGGCCGCGCCAGTCCGGCTCCGAGCTGCCGGACGCCCCGCTCGCCCAGGCGCTGGCGCTGGCCGATCGTCTCGACACCCTGGTCGGCATCTTCGCCATCGGCAAGCAGCCCAGTGGCACCAAGGACCCGTTCGCCCTGCGCCGCGCCGCGCTGGGGCTGGTGCGCATCCTGGTCGAGCGCGAACTGCCGCTGGCCTTGACCCCCTTGCTGCAGGCCGCCGCCGAACCCATCCGCGAACGCGTGCCGGAGGCCGATCAGGCCGTGGAACCGGTACGCGAGTACATCCTCGAGCGCCTGCGCGGGTACCTGCTGGAACAGGGGCAGGCGCACGAGACTATCGAGGCGGTGGCCGCGGTCGCGCCGGATGCCCCGCTGGATTTCGTGCGCCGCGTGCGCGCGGTCAGCTTGTTCCGCGAGCGCCCGGAGGCCGAGGCCCTGGCCGCCGCGAACAAGCGGATCCACAACCTGCTGCGCAAGGCCGGCGAGGAGGCCGAGGCGGAACTCGATCCGGAGGCCCTGGCGCTGGACGAGGAGCGTCAGCTGTACCAGGGCCTGCAGGCCGTGCGTCCGGGGGTCGAGCAGGCGGTGGCCGACGGTGACTACCTGCATGCGCTCGGCGAACTGGCAGGCCTGCGAGACCGGGTGGACACCTTTTTCGACCAGGTGATGGTGATGGCCGAGGACGCCGCAGAGCGGCGCAACCGCCTGGCCCTGCTGCGTGAACTGCGTCGCGCGTTCGAGACCGTGGCCGACATCGGCCGCCTGGCGACGGGGTAGGGCCGGGCGATGCTGCCCCTGATCCGAGGTCTGCTGTTCCAGCTGGGGCTCGTTGGCTCCATCCTGGTCTTCGGGCTGCTGGTACCCCCGCTGATCTGGCCGTTTTCCCGCCCCGTCCGCTACCGTGTCCTGACCCTGTGGGGCCGGTTCAACGTCTGGTGGCTGCGTGTCAGTTGCGGCATCGATTACCGGGTGCATGGGCGCGAGCACATCGACCCCTCGCGCCCGCATGTGGTGCTGTCCAAGCACCAGTCGGCCTGGGAGACCGTGGCCTTCGTCGCGATCTTTCCCATGCAGACCTGGGTGCTCAAGCGTGAACTCATGCGGATCCCCCTGTTCGGCTGGACGCTGTCCATGCTCGATCCGGTACCGATTGATCGCGAGGGCGGACGCCAGGCCCTGGAGAACCTGGTGGCCGAAGGCAAGCAGCGCCTGGACCAGGGCCGCTGGGTGATCGTGTTCCCCGAGGGCACACGCGTGGCCCCGGGCGAACACGGGCGCTACCGTCAGGGTGGCGCGATGCTCGCAGTGCGCACCGGCTACCCGGTCCTGCCGGTGGCGCTGAACAGCGGGAGCTTCTGGCCGAAAAAGGGCCTGCGGCGCTATCCCGGCACCGTCGAGGTAGTGATCGGGGCGCCGATCGAGACCGCCGGCCGCAAGCCGGTCGAGGTGCTGTCCGAGGCCGAGAGCTGGATCGAGACCACCATGACCGAGATCGAACCTCGCCCTGCCACCCTGTCGACGGAGAAGCCCGATGGCCAGTGAACCCCTGATCAGCGCCCCATTGGTCGAACTGCGTGACCGGACCATCTACCGGATCGGCGATTCGGAACCGGCCGTGTGGCTGATCGATGACCTCGAGCTCGGCGGCATCCTGGTGAACGCGCCGATCTATTCGGAGTCGCTCCTGGAGGCGATCCGGGCCATCAGCAAGCCCGCGTACCTGTTCCTGCCCAGCCGGCATGGGGCGCAGGATCTGGATGCCTGGCGCGCTGCGGGACTGGAGACCCTCACGTTCGAGGCCGAGGCCCCGGCGATCCGCGCAGCGGGCGGCGAGATCGATATCGCCTTCAACCGCAAGCAGCGCCTGTCGCGCACCATCGACTTCCTGCCGATGGCCGGCGTAACCGATGGCACCTGTGCACTGCGCCTGAAGAATCTGCCCGGCGTGGTC
Organism: Thioalkalivibrio sp. AKL10; assembly: GCF_000381845.1. Classification (NCBI taxonomy): domain Bacteria; kingdom Pseudomonadati; phylum Pseudomonadota; class Gammaproteobacteria; order Chromatiales; family Ectothiorhodospiraceae; genus Thioalkalivibrio; species Thioalkalivibrio sp. AKL10. The sequence continues at coordinate 735,680 of NZ_KB907142.1, read as the reverse complement.
TTCTTCGGCCCTGCCCTGGCCCCGGGCGCGGACGGCTGGCCCACGCTGATCCAGAACCCTGAGGATCATTCCTTCGAGGCACGCCTGTTCGGTGCCCTCGGAGTGAAGGATCTGAAGTTTGCCTACGCCTTCTGCGACCGCTTTGATCCCGCCACTACACAGTTCGGCCCGGACGCTGACCAGCACATCCAGGCCCGCATCGAGGCCGTGTTCGACGACTAGGGTTGGGTGCCCGCGGCCTGGCGCGGCTGAGGGGTGTCCCTCGCCGATTGCCGCGGCGCGTTGCGCCTCGCAATGACGAGTCGATACGGGTTCCTGCACTCGATTCGTGTGCGTCAGCTGCGGGTGATCAGGGTCTGGATCACGTGGCCGGCGGCGGTCAGGCCGAAGATCGCGGGCAGGTAGGAGATGGTGCCGTTGACCGAGCGCGGGCGCCCGCCGTCGCCGACCGGCCGGTGCTCCGTGCCCTTGCGCGGCTGCTCGATGGAGAACACCACGGGGTAGTCGAGATGTGCGCCCAGGCGCCGCAGCCGCTTGCGCATCTGCCGCGCGAGCGGGCACACGCGGGTCTCGGTCAGCGGCCCTACGCGCACGGCCGTCGGGTCGATGCGCCCACCTGCGCCCATGCTCGAGATCACGGCCTGCCCGCGGGCCTGGGCGGTCGCGACCAGCGCGGCCTTGCAGACAATGGAGTCGATCGCGTCCAGCACGAAGTCGGCATCCTCGGGGACCAGGTCGCCGATGGTGTCGGGCTGGAGGAAGTCCTGGCGAATGATGACCTCGATGTCGGGATCGATGTCGCGGATGCGGTTCGCCATGATCTCGGTCTTGGGCCGGTCCACGGTGGAGCGCAGCGCGACGAGCTGGCGGTTCAGGTTGGAGGCCCCGACCACGTCGTGATCGGCGAGGGTCATGCGTCCGACCCCGGCCCGCGCGATCGCCTCGGCCGCGTAGCTGCCCACACCGCCCAGTCCGGCGATGAAGACATGCCGATCGCGCAGGCGTGCGGTGACGTCATGCCCCAGCAGCAGATCCGTGCGTTCGGTAAAGGGATTGTGCGGGGCGTCGGCGGGCGAGCTCATGCAGCGGAACCGGTCGGGAGCCGGAGGACCCGGCGTGCGTTTTGTGACGTGATTATAGCCATCTCGGCCGGATCCATGTCTCGCAGGGCCGCGAGCTGGCGGTTGACCTCGGCGGTCATGGCCGGTTCGTTGCGCTCGCCCTGGTGTCCGGCCAGCGGTTGGTCCGGGGCGTCCGTCTCCACCACCAGCGCCTGCAGCGGTGCGTCGCGCACCACGCGGTGCAGTTTCTTTGCGCGCTCGTAGGTCACGGGCCCTCCGATCCCGAGTGCAAAGCCGAGATCCGCCGCCTGCCGAGCCTGCTGCGGACTCCCGATGAAGGCATGCAGGATGCCGCTGATGCCGGGGTACTGGCGCAGGCCCTTCAGGACCTCGTCGAGCGCGCGTCGGCTGTGGATGATCACCGGCAGCTCGCGTTCCCGGGCGATGGCCAGTTGCCGCGTATAGAATCGCCACTGACGGTCCCAGTCGAGCTCCTGGTGGTAGCCGTCCAGTCCGATCTCGCCGACGGCGACGGTCTCCGGGTGCGCGTCCAGCCAGGGCTCCAGCGCGTCGAGGTCGTCATCCGCATGGTCCTGCAGGAAGATTGGGTGCAGACCGTAGGCGACATGCAGACCATCGTAGTGTCGGTGCAGGGCGTCCAGATCCGGCCAGCGGGCACGCGTGACGCCGGGCAGGACCAGCTCCTGCACGCCGGCGGCGCGGGCCCGGTCCAGCACCGCCGGGCGGTCCGGATCGAACGCGTCGAGGTCCAGGTGGACGTGCGTATCGATCAGGTGCAACGGATCCGACCTACGGACAGGGGTAGGTATAGCGGGCGTGGATCGCCTCGATGGCCTCCAGCACGGCGTCGGACAGGGTGATGTCGACGGTGGCGATGTTCTCGCGCAGCTGTTCCATGGTGGTCGCGCCGACCAGGTTGCTGGTCACGAACGGTTGCTGGTTGACGAAGGCCAGTGCCAGCTGGGTTGGGGTCAGCCCATGTTCGGCGGCGAGCCTGGCGTACTCGGCGGTGGCGGCCAGGCCGGATTCGTTGCTGTAGCGCTGGAAGCGCTCGAACAGGGTCAGGCGGGCACCTGCCGGCTTGGCGCCATCCAGGTACTTGCCGGAGAGCATGCCGAAGGCCAGCGGAGAATAGGCCAGGAGGCCGGCGTCCTCGCGGATGGCCATCTCGGCCAGGCCCGCCTCGAAACTGCGGTTGAGCAGGTTGTAGGGGTTCTGGATGGAGACAATGCGCTCGGACAGGCCGCGGTCATGTGCGCGGATCCATTCCATGAAGCCCCACGGGGTCTCGTTGGAGATGCCGATGGTCCGCACCCGGCCGCTGTCGACCATGGCCTTCAGGGCGGCGGCGGTCTCCTCGATCGGCGTGGCGTTATCGTCGGGCTTGTGGCTGTAACCGAGCTGGCCGAAGAAGTTGGTCGCGCGCGCCGGCCAGTGGACCTGGTAGAGGTCCAGATAGTCGGTCTGCAGCCGCTTGAGACTGTCGCTCAGGGCCTGCTCGATGTGCTCGCGGTTCAGCTGGGGGCCGCCGCGCAGGTAGTCGATCATGCCGGGGCCGGCGACCTTGCTGGCCAGCACGACCTGTTCGCGATTCTGGCGCTGCGCCAGCCAGTTGCCAATGTAGGTCTCGGTCAGGCCCTGGGTGTCTTCGCGCGGCGGCACCGGATACATCTCGGCGGCGTCGATGAAGTTCACGCCCTGCCCCAGCGCGTAGTCGAGCTGCTCGTGCGCCTCGGCCTCGGTGTTCTGCTCGCCCCAGGTCATGGTGCCCAGGCCGATCAGGCTGACTTCGATATCGGTACGTCCCAGCTTGCGGTACTGCATGCCTTCTCCCGGGGTGTGGTGGAGTGCGTTTCAGGTGAACAGGGTCAGGACCCCGGTGTAGCCGTACAGGCGGTTGGCGAAGATCTCGCCATTGGCGAAGAAACCGACCAGGGGTACGTCCCCCAGTCCCTTTTGCACGATAGCCAACTCCGCGCCTTCCTGCCCGAACTGGTGGCGTCCGCGCCCGACACAGGAGACGTAGAGCGCCCCGCGAATACCGTTGGGTGCCTGGGCGCGCACCTGTTCCAGCATGCGTTCCAGGTCGTCGCGGGCGGCCTGGCCGTCGCGGCGCACGAACAGGATCTGCGACCCCGGTTCCAGCATCTCGCCGATCGCGAGGACCTCCTGGTCCAGGTCCACCCCGATGATGTTGCGCACGCGATAGTCGCCGGTATCCGAGCCGGCGATGGGAAAGCCGACCAGGATGTAGCCCAGCGCGCGTTCCAGATCGCGCGACAGGACATCGCCGATGATGCCCTTGAATGCCGGCAGCGCCTGCTGCCCGTCCAGACGCACAATGATGTTGCGCCAGGTCTCGGTCAGCTCGTGCTGGCCGGGCAGCGGTGTGCAGCCCTGGCTGTGGCGCGCGGCGATGGCGACATCGTCGCGCAGCGCCAGGCCGGTGATGCCCGAGGCGGAGACCCCGTCGGCGATCTGTACCACGCCGGGCTCGCCGGAGTTGACACCCCCGGTGGCGAACCAGGCGGTCTGCTCGCCGATCTCCGTCAGTATGTCTTCCAGGCCCTCCGTTTGGGGGTCGGCATTCAGGATCAGACGCCCCGGGGTCTGCGGGTCGAGGAAGCCGTCCAGTTCCTGTACCAGATCCTCGAAGCGACGTACCGGATGGTAGATGACCCGAACACTGGATGCCGGGAACTCGCCGATCATCAGGGTCACACCGGGCTTCTCGTAGAGCTCGTCGCGCGGGCCGATGATTGCCATGGCCATGCCGCCGACGAAGTGATCGATCCCGAGGCCTTCGCGCAGGTGTTTCAGCAGGCTGCGGGCGTGGCGGCTCAGGGGGTCGGAGAGATAGATGAAGCCGACGCGTACCTGATCATCGCCACGCACCGGCTGTTCGCCGAGCTCGGCGATCAGGGTGGTGGCCAGGGCCCCGGGCTCGTCGCCGCGGGCGGTGGCGCTGCGAAAGGGTGTGGTCATAAACCGAGATGCTCCAGCATGCTGAGGGCCTCGTTGTCGTCGACCGGCAGGCCGGTGTGCACGTGCAGGCCGCCGTCTTCGGCGAAGACCAGGCGGGCGTGGTGGCGAGTGTCCAGTTCCTCCAGAAACCAGGCGATCTCGGAGGGGTGCACGGCATGCTGCCCGCGCGTCAGGTGGCGCACGAGGATGGCGTCCTCGCGTACGTCCAGAAACAGTGGCTGAGGGAGCTCCAGCGGCAGGATATAGGTCTGCACCAGCCATTCCACCGGGGTGGGGCGCCGCCGCGGCAGCGGTCGGCTGTCCATGCGGAAGTGGCCCCCGCCGCCCGGCTGCTTGATGAGCTCCTCCAGCCAGTCTCCGTTGAAACCCTGGTGCACGATCAGCGAGCGTCCGTCGTAACGGCTGCGAAAGCGCTCCATCTGTTGGGCCGGCCGTGGCCCGAAGAGTCCGATCACGCCAACTCCGTCCTGTTGGTTAAAGCCCGAATCCTAGCGGAATGCCTGGCCTTGAACGAAAAAAGCCCCGCCGGAGCGGGGCTTGGGAACTTCTCTTGGGCTTGCGGATCAGCCGCGACGCGACAGCATCTCGTGGATGATCGGGGCCAGGATGACCTCCATCGCGAAGCTCATCTTGCCGCCCGGGACCACCAGGGTCTTGGGATCGGACATGAAGGAGTCCGGGATCATGTTCTGCAGGTACGGGAAGTCGATGCCGAGCTTCGCCGGATCCTTGAAGCTGATCACCACCATCGACTCGTCCGGGGTCGGCACCGCGCGGGCGATGAACGGGTTGGAGGTGTCCACCGTCGGCACGCGCTGGAAGTTGATGTCGGTGTAGCCGAACTGCGGGGTGATGTAGTTCACGTAGTCCGGCATGCGGCGCAGGATCGTGTCGACGATCGCCTCGGCGGAATAGCCGCGCTCGGCGTTGTCGCGGAAGATCTTCTGGATCCACTCGAGGTTCACGATCGGCACCACGCCGATACCCAGGTCCACGTGCTGCGCGGCGTCCACTTCGCCGTTCACGACCAGGCCGTGCAGGCCTTCGTAGAACATCAGATCGGTGCCCGGCTGGATCTCTTCCCAGGGGGTGAACTCGCCCGGTCCAAGGTTGGTGCCAAGGCGCTCGTTGTGCTCGGCGGCCTCTTCGTCGGAGTGCAGGTAGTAGCGCTTCTCGCCCTGGCCGGTCTCGCCGTAGGTCTTGAACAGCTCCTCGATGCGATCGAACAGGTTGGCTTCGGGGCCGAAGTGCGAGAAGTGATCGTTGCCGTCGGCGGCGGCCTTCTGCATCGCCTCCTTCATTGCCTTGCGGTCATAGCGATGGAAGCTGTCGCCCTCGATCACTACCGGGCTGATCTGCTCGCGACGGAAGATGGACTCGAAGGAGCGCTTGACGGTGGAGGTGCCGGCACCCGAGGAACCGGTCACCGCAATCACGGGATGCTTCTGGGACATGGGATTTCTCCTTGCAAACGGGTTGCTAAAGGTTGCGTTTAACAGACTAGAAAATCAGGTTGAGCATGAACATGGCGACCACGGCGAACAGGATGGTCATGATGCCGCCCGCCTTCATGAAGTCCTTCACCCGATAGCCGCCGGGGCCCATGATCAGGGCGTTCACCTGGTGGGTCGGGATCAGGAAGGAATTCGAGGTGGCGATCGCCACGGTCAGCGCGAACACGCGCGGGTCGGCATCCATGCCCGCGGCCTGCGCGGCGATCGCGAAATTGATCGCCAGCGGCACCAGCAGCACGGTCGCGCCGACGTTGGACATGACCAGCGTGAAGAACGTGGCCAGGGCGAAGATCGTCGCCTGCAGCACCCAGGGCGGTACGGTCCCCAGCATCTCCAGCGTGTTCTGCGCGATCCAGGCGGCGGTTCCGGTGTTCTCCACCGCCATGCCTAGCGGGATCAGTGACGCCAGCAGGAAGACGGTCTTCCAGCTGACGGCGCGATAGGCGTTGTCGAGGCTGATGACGCCGGTCAGGATCATGCCCAGTGCGCCGGTCAGCAGTGCGACCGAGAGCATCAGGTCGGTGAACACGATCAGGCCCACGGTCAGCGCCAGGAAGAACAGCGCATGCGGCACCTTGGACGGTACCAGTTCCTCGCGCGGATAGTCCGACGTGATCACCACGAAATCGCGGTCCTGCTCCAGCCGGGCCAGCGATTCCCAGGTGCAGTGCACCACCAGGATATCGCCCGGTTCCAGGGGGATGTCGCGTAGCCCCTCGCCGTAGGTCTCGTTGCCGCGCTGGATGCGCATCACCGACAGGCCGTAGGTCTGGCGCATCGCCAGTTCGGTGACCGTCTTGCCGGCGAGGTTCGAGCCCGGCGCGATGGCGACCTCGGCGACGCCGGAACGCCCACTGTCCAGGGCGTTGGCGAACACGTCGAGATGGGTGCTGGGACGCTTGCGCGTGCCCTCGCACAGCTTTTCCATGCGTGACGGGCTGGCCAGCACGGCCAGGTGCGAGTTGGCCTGGATCTCGTAGCCGGTCCACGGTGCCATGCGCAGCTCGTCGCGCATGTAGGTGCCGACGATCGCGATCCCGGTCTCGCGCTCAATCTCGGCCACCGTGCGCCCAACCATCGGGTCGTTCTCCGGGACGAACAGCTCATGGATCTCGTAGGACAGGCCGTACACGCGCTGGAAGTAGTCCTGTGCACTTTCGCGCTGGGTGGCCTTGCTCTTGACCGACGGCAGTACGAAGCGGCCCAGCAGCACGAAGTAGACGATGGCGGTGGCCAGCAGGGCCAGGCCGATCGGGGTCACGTCGAACAGCTGGAACGGTTCCATGTCCGACGGCAGCAGGTCGTTCAGCAGGATCAGCGGGCTGGACCCGACCAGAGTGATGGTGCCGCCGACGATCGCGGCGAAGCCCATCGGCATCAGCAGGCGCGACAGCGGGATGTTCAGGCGATTGGAGATGCGGCTCATCACCGGCATGAACAGCGCGGCTGCGCCGATGTTCTGCATGAAGCTGGAGATTACGCCGACGGTTCCGGAGACGGTCGGGATGATGCTTTTTTCGGTGGTGCCACCCACGCGCATGATGAACGCCGCCACCTTGTGCATCACGCCGGTCTTGTCCAGGCCGGCGCCGATAATCATCACCGCGATGATCGAGATCACCGCATTGGAGGCGAAGCCGCTGAACAGCTCTTCCTGGCCGACCAGCATCCCGAGTCCGGGCACCAGCGTCAGCAGGCCGAGCAGGACCATCACCGAGATCGCCGCCAGGTCGACCCGGATGATCTCGGAGACAAACAGGAAGATCGTGAACGCGAGCAGCGCAAGCACCACGATCATCTCGGTGGTCAGCGTAAGGTTTTCCATGTTCCAGTCGTGTCCTGAGGACCCGCGCCGGACGGCGCGTGGCCAGAAGCCGAAAAAGGGGACTCGCGCCGGGCGCAGGCGCCGAGGCGGGTCGGAGGAAACAGGTTCCGCCTTTCCCTTGAAAGCGCGGGATTATTTCATCCCGCGGGCACGGACGCAAAAAATGCGCCGGCGTCGGGTTGGCGGTTCGGTCGGCGCGGCCCCGAGTGCTGGCGTTTGCCGGCATGTCGGTTATGCTTGGGAAAAAGTCCAGGTGGAGACCCCAGCATGTCCGAATCCGATGCCCCGATGTGCCGTTTCGAGACCATCGTCCTGGCGACGGATGGCTCCGAGTTCAGCGAATCCGCCGAGAATGTGGCGCTGGATCTGGCGCAGCGCTGCGGTGCGCGCCTGATCGTCGCACGGATTATCCGCACCGATACCCAGCACGATGCGTTGTCTCCGCCGCGCAGCCACGAGGCGAGCGTTGCCGGCCAGACCGATCTGGACGCATTGGAAAAGCGCGCCCGCGAGGTGGGCATCGATGCCTCCATGATCCTGCGCCACGGGGTCGACCGGCACCAGGAGATCGTTGCCATTGCCGAGGAGTTCAAGGCCGGGCTGATCGTCATCGGCCGACGCGATCGCGGTGACCTCTCGCGCCTGATGGTGGGGGACGCCACGCGCAAGGTCGTGGGGCTCGCACCCTGCAACGTGATGATCGTCCCGCGCGGCGCCCAGGCGCCGCATCGCGGGCTTCTGGTGGGGACCGACGGCTCCGACCTTGGGGATCAGGCCGCGCGTGCCGCAATCGAGCTGGCCGGCTATTGCAAGCTTCCGATCACGATCGTGTCCGTGGCGGTCCCGGGGCAGAACGAGGAGCGGCGTCAGGAGGGTGTTCAGGCCATCCAGCGTCTGCAGGGCGAGGCCCGCGAGAAGGGGCTGGAGGCCGATGCGACCTTCGAGGAGGGGCGCCCCGAGGTTACCCTGCTGGAGGTCGCTGCGCGCGACCATCGCGATCTGGTGGTGGTCGGCAGCCACGGGCGTACCGGGCTCAAGCGCCTCCTGATGGGCAGCGTGTCCGAGCGCGTGATTGGCGGGGCTGACTGCCCGGTCCTGGTGGTCAAGAACGTCTGATCCGACCCGGCATCGCGCCGGGTATCATCAGGCGGGTTCGTCGGTGCGCCGGTAGAGCAGATCGGCGACCTGGTGGCCGCGTTGCTCCCCGCGCCGTTCGAACTTGGTCACCGGGCGCTCCGGCGGCCGGCCGGGAGCCGGGATCAGGCCATCCGGCACGAACCATGGCCGGCATTCCTCCAGCACCACCATCATGTGTTCGGCGTATTCGGCCCAGTCGGTCGCCAGATGCAGCCGCCCGCCCGGCCGGATGCGCGTCGCCAGGTGGCGCACGAAGGCCGGCTGGATCAGGCGCCGCTTGTGGTGGCGCTTCTTGTGCCAAGGGTCGGGGAAGAACACCTGCACGCAGTCCAGGCTGGCGGGCGTCAGGTAGTGCTCCAGCAGTTCCACCGCATCGACGTCGCTGACGCGCACATTGGTCAGGCCGCGCTGCTCCACCTCGCGCAGCAGATGCCCGACCCCCGGCCGGTGCACCTCGGTACCGATGAAGTCGCGTTCCGGTTGGTTTTTCGCCTGCTCGGCCAGGCTCTCGCCGTCCCCGAAGCCGATCTCCAGCGTCACGGGTGCCGTGCGCCCGAAAACGGAAGTCAGGTCCAGCGGTGCCGCGGGTTCCGGTAGCTGCAGGCCAAAGCGCGGTAACAGGTCGTCCAGGGCCCGCTGCTGGCCCGGCGTCAGCCGGCCCTCGCGGCGCACGAAGCTGCGGATGCGGCGGTAGAACGGCTTGTCGTCCGTCTCGGCGTTGGCGTGGTCGCTCATGCTCAGCTGAAGAACAGGCCGGTCTGCGGCGAGGAGGCCGAGGCGTAGCGCCGCGGCGCCATGCGCCCGGCGCGAAAGGCCTGGCGCCCGCCGATGATCGCGTGGCGCATCGCCGAGGCCATCAGCACCGGGTCGTCGGCGGCGGCGATGGCGGTGTTCATCAGCACGCCGTCGCAGCCCAGCTCCATTGCGATCGCGGCGTCCGAGGCGGTGCCGACTCCGGCATCCACCAGCACCGGAACCGAGGCGTTCTCCACGATCTCGCGGATGTTGTAGCGATTCTGGATGCCCAGGCCCGAGCCGATCGGCGCGGCCAGCGGCATGATCGCCAGGCAGCCGATGTCTTCCAGGCGCTTCGCCAGCAGCGGGTCGTCGGTGGTGTAGACCATCACGTCGAAGCCTTCGGCCACCAGCGTCTCGGCGGCCTTCACGGTCTCGAAGACGTCCGGGTACAGGGTCTTCTCGTCACCCAGGACCTCCAGCTTCACCAGGTTGTGGCCGTCGAGCAGCTCGCGTGCCAGGCGGCAGGTGCGGATCGCATCCTCGGCATTGAAGCAGCCGGCGGTATTCGGCAGCAGCGTGTAGCGCTCCGGCGAGATCACGTCCAGCAGGTTGGGTTCGTCCGGGTTCTGGCCGATGTTGGTGCGGCGGATGGCGACGGTCACGATCTCCGCGCCGCTCGCCTCGATGGCGTCGCGGGTCTGGTCGAGATCGCGGTACTTGCCGGTCCCCACCAGCAGGCGGGAGGTGAACTCGCGCGTGCCTACGCGGAACAGGTCGTCGGCGGACGCGGCCGATTCGGTCATGGTCATTCCTTCGTTGAAAAGTGGTCGCAGGCCGGGCGGCTGGGCAATCTAGCCGCCCCCGATTGCCTGCACGATCTCCACGCGATCCCCGGGTTTCAGGGGATGGGCCGCGTGCTCGCTGCGCGGGACCAGCTCTTCGTTCACCTCCACCGCCAGACGGCGGCCGCCAAGGCCGCGTGCCTCGATCAGCGCGGCCAGGGTGGCCTCGCGATCATCGGGGAGTTCAAAGGGTTCGCCGTTCAGCTGAATCTGCATGGTTCTTCGACTGCTCAGTTTACCGTTGAGCCGGAGGCCGACAAGGCCTACAATCGGCGGCGCAAGCGGGTGTAGTTCAATGGTAGAACGGGAGCTTCCCAAGCTCTTAATGTGGGTTCGATTCCCATCACCCGCTCCATTCTATCAGGCTTCCCGGCCTCACCGGTCCCCGGAAAGCGGGATATGGACTTGCTCCAGATCCCTGTTATATCGTCGGAATCATGAACATCGACTCCAACAACCCGGATCTGCTCTCGGTCCACGCCGCGCGCGAAATGCTGCGCGAGCACGCGATCTCCCCGACCGAGCAGCGCGTCGAGATTGCCCGCGTGATGTTTGCCCGCCATCAGCACCTCAGCGCCGAGCAAATCCTCGGGCAGCTAATGCGGCATGCCTCGCGGGTGTCCAAGGCCACGGTGTACAACACCCTGAACCTGTTCGCCGAGAAGGGGTTGGTGCGCGAGGTCGTGATTGATCCGGCCAAGCTGTTCTACGACTCCAACCTGAATCCGCATCACCACCTGTTCCATACCGATACCGGGCAACTGGAAGACGTGGATCCGGCGCGGATCGACATCTCCGATCTGCCCGCCCTGCCGGAAGGCAAGGAACTCGAGGGTGTGGACGTCGTCTTCCGCGTGGGCCGCCGCCGCTCCTGAGCTGGTGATCGGTCGATTGTCCGGGCTCGCCGGATTGTGGTCGGCACCGGCCCTCGCTATCATGTCGCGCTTCGCCGGTGTAGCTCAGTTGGTAGAGCAATCGATTCGTAATCGATAGGTCGGAGGTTCGACTCCTCTCGCCGGCACCATCTTTTTCTGTGGTTTTCCCGCGTCCGCTCAGCCCCGGTTGCCGCTGCGCTGCGGGCGGCTGCCTCCGGGGCGGCCGCCTCCGCCGGAGCGTGGGCCACCGCGGCGATCGTCGCGCGGCTTGCGCGGGCGTGGCTTCGGCTTGACCGCATCCTGGAACAGGCGTGCCGGGTCCACGCTCGCGGTGGGGATGCGCTCGCCCAGGTAGCTCTCGATATCCGGCAGGTAGAAGGCCGAGTCCTCGCAGCCGAAGCTGATCGCGTCACCTTCGGCGCCCGCACGTGCGGTGCGCCCGATACGGTGCACGTAGTCCTCGCCGGACTGCGGCAGATCGAAGTTGAAGACATGCGTGACCGCCGGGATGTGCAGCCCGCGGGCGGCCACGTCGGTCGCCACCAGGTAGGTGTATTCGCCAGCGGCGAAGTGTTCCAGCAGCTGCGAGCGCTTGTTCTGCGGCACGTCGCCGGACAGCAGCGCGGCCTTCTGGTCGTTCACGTTCAGCCAGTCGCAGACATTCTCGGCGCCGTGCTTGGTGTTCACGAACACGATGGCGCGCTCCGGCTTGAGGTCGCGTGCGAGCCCGAGGAGCAGCGGGATCTTTTCGTCGTTGGCCGGGTAGTAAATCACCTGGCGCACGCGGTCGGCAGTCAGGGTCTCGGCCTCGACCTGGACCTTTTCCGGATTGTTCATGTGCTCGTACGCCAGCTCCATCACGCGGAAGGACAGCGTGGCGGAGAACAGCATCGACAGGCGTTCGCTGGCCGGCGCGCAGCCACGCATCAGAAAGCGCACATCCTTGATGAAGCCGAGATCGAACATGCGATCCGCCTCGTCCAGCACCACCACCTCCGTGTGCTTGAGCCCGAAGACCTTCTGCTTGAAGTAGTCGATGATGCGTCCGGGCGTGCCGATCAGGATGTCGGCGCCGGCCTCCAGCTGTTCGCGCTGGCTGTCGTAGCCGGTGCCGCCGTAGGCCAGCGCGAGCTTCAGCCCGGTCTCGGCGCCCAGCGATTCGGCATCCTTGTGGATCTGGATCGCCAGTTCGCGGGTCGGGGCCAGGATCAGGGCGCGCACGTCCGTGGGCCGCCGGTTGGGCGAAGGCTGCTGGCGCAGCAGGCGGTTGAAGGTCGCGATCAGGAAGGCGGCCGTCTTGCCGGTCCCGGTCTGGGCCTGGCCGGCGACGTCGTGGCCGGCCAGCGCGATCGGCAGGGTCTGTGCCTGGATCGGGGTGCAGGTTTCGAAACCGGTGGCGCGGATGCCCGCCTGGACGGGTTCGGGCAGATCGAGCTGGTCGAAGCGGGGTGTGTCCTGCACGGTTTCGGTCATGGGGTTCCTCGGTTCCTGCGTATTACTTGAACTGTCCGGCGTTGATCGTCGATAGTAAGGGCCGTGCAGCCGGCGGTGCGGGCTGCTCCCCCAACCCAAGTCATGAGGGCTCGGAGTGAGCGACAAAATTGTGTACACATCGGACGCCGGTTTCGACGAGGACGTCCTGAAGGCGGATCAGCCGGTCCTGGTGGACTACTGGGCCGAGTGGTGCGGGCCCTGCAAGATGATCGCCCCCATTCTGGACGAAATCGCCGAAGAATACGCCGGCAAGGTCAAGGTCGCCAAGCTGAACATCGACGAGAACCCGTCCACGCCGCCGAAGTACGGCATCCGCGGGATCCCGACGCTGATGCTGTTCAAGAACGGCGATGTCGAGGCCACCAAGGTCGGTGCCCTGTCCAAGTCGCAGCTGACTGCGTTCCTGGATCAGCACCTGTAACACCCGGGCCTGGCGGTTAACCGCCAGGCCTCGCAGGCGCCCGGCTTCACCGGGGTTGCCCCGCGCCGCCGCCTCGCTTACCATCGAACCAGTTCGAGTGGCCGCCAGGCCATTCCCTGCCTCCTTCCAGTCAATCCGAGTGACCACCCCCGGTCGCCGATCATCCACGTTGAACACAGCATCCCACGCATGAATCTGACCGAATTGAAGCGGATGTCCGCTGCCGATCTCGTGGCCTTTGCCGAAGAAAAAGGCATCGAGAACATGTCCCGTGCCCGCAAGCAGGAGATCATCTTCGCCCTGCTCAAGGCTCACGCGAAGAGCGGCGAAGCCATCTTTGGCGACGGTGTCCTCGAGATCCTCTCCGACGGCTTCGGCTTTCTCCGCAGTGCCGACAGCTCCTATCAGGCCGGGCCGGACGACGTCTATGTCTCGCCCAGCCAGATCCGACGCTTCGGACTGCGCACCGGCGACACCATCTCCGGCAAGATCCGCCCGCCCAAGGACAACGAGCGCTACTTCGCGTTGTTGAAGGTCTCGGAGATCAACTTCGAGCCGCCGGAGAACGCCAAGCACAAGGTGCTGTTCGAGAATCTCACCCCGCTGCATGCCAACAAGCGCATGCGCATGGAGCGCGGCAATGGCTCCACCGAGGACATCACCGCGCGGATCATCGACATCGTCTCGCCGTTCGGCAAGGGCCAGCGCGGCCTGATCGTCTCCCCGCCCAAGGCGGGCAAGACGCTGATGCTGCAGAACATTGCCCAGAGCATCGCCGGCAACTACCCCGAGTGCTATCTGATCGTCCTGTTGATCGACGAGCGCCCGGAAGAGGTCACCGAGATGGACCGCATGGTCCAGGGCGAGGTCGTCTCCTCCACCTTCGACGAACCGGCCCAGCGCCACGTGCAGGTCGCCGAGATGGTGATCGAGAAGGCCAAGCGCCTGGTCGAGCACAAGCGCGACGTGGTGATCCTGCTGGATTCCATCACCCGCCTGGCGCGCGCCTACAACACCGTCTCGCCCAGCTCCGGCAAGGTGCTCACCGGTGGTGTGGATGCCAACGCCCTGCATCGCCCGAAGCGCTTCTTCGGTGCCGCGCGCAACGTGGAAGAGGGCGGCAGCCTGACCATCATCGCCACCGCACTGGTCGAGACCGGGTCGAAGATGGACGAGGTGATCTACGAGGAGTTCAAGGGCACCGGCAACATGGAGCTCCAGCTGGAGCGCCGCATCGCGGAGAAGCGCATTTATCCTGCGATCAACGTGAACCGTTCCGGTACCCGCCGCGAGGAGCTGCTGACCGCACCCGAGGAGCTGCAAAAGCTCTGGATCCTGCGCAAGTTCCTGCACGGCATGGACGACATCGAGGCCATGGAATTCCTGCTCGGCCGCATGCAGTCGTCCAAGACCAATTCCGAATTCTTCGACCAGATGAAGCGCAGCTGACAGGGGGCGGGCGCAGCCCGCCCCCTGTCAGCGCGAGCGCCAGCGAAGCGATCGCCCCACGCAGCCCCGGTCCCTCCCGGGCTGGCGCTCCGAGCCCTCCTGGTTGCCCCGCAGAGGGCACGGAGCGCATAGAGGATGAACAAGGCCCATTCTGGTCCAGCGGGATTGCAGGGCTGTTGATTCGCAGGGGATGGCAAGTTGCCGGAAGCCCGGTTACGGGCGTACCCCAAAGGGTCCACGCCTTCTGCGTTGTGCATGATCCAGCGGTGTCTACCGCCCCCGACAACCCCTGCGCCTTTCTCCGTGTCCGCTGTGCCCTATGTGGTGCGGCGATCAGACGAGCCACCTCGCCGGTCGCAGCCCGGATGGCGTTCAGCCCGGGACCGGCTCGAAGCTGATCAGCCGGTCCAGGCGCCACCATTGCCGCCGGCCCTCGGCGTCACGCAGGATCAGGTACTCCGCGCTGCGCCGGGTGCGCAAGTCCAGCGGCCGCACGATCGCGATGCGGTCCATCTCCCCGCGGCGCCAGTGCGTGCGCAGGGACTGACCGCGCAGGATGGCCAGCTCCAGCTCGGAATAGCGCTCGCAGTCGATCGGGGTATACGGTGGCGCCGCGCTCACTCGCCCTCCCGCTGGGCAGCGACGCGCGGAATCTCCTCGTCGCCGGCATCCTCGCGGCGGAACACGATGGGGGCACAGCACACCGCGCAGTCCTCGACCCATTCGCGGTCATTGCTGACCATGTCCACCGTGATCTCGCCGGGCTCGCCGCACCAGGGGCAGGCGAAACCAACAAACTCGACGGGACGCATTATCGACCCTCCTCCCGGCCCGCGGGCCAGGCTATCGGCGTGGCGATCGAGTCCTGCGGAGTCCCTTCCGGAAGAAAACGCTCCAGCACGTCATTGAGAAACGCCAGGCCCCGTTCCGTGGCCTGCAGGCGCTCCGTATCCGCCGCCAGCAGCCCGTCCGCGCGCAGTTCGGAAAGCGCCGGCTCGAGCGCCGCCAGCGGCAGGCCGCAATGCGCCTCGAAGCTCGCGGCCGGAACACCTTCCACCAGTCGCAGCGCGTTCAGCATGAACTCGAAGGGGCGCTCCGCCGTCGGCACGGTCTGATCGTTGTGCTGCAGCGGCCCGGCGAGATAGGCCTCCGGCTGGCGCGGCTTCACCCGCCGCAGGATCGTGCCATCGTGCACCTGCGTCAGCTTGCCGTGGGCCCCGGCGCCAATGCCGAGATAGTCGCCGAAGGTCCAGTAATTGCGGTTGTGGCGACATTCCTGCCCCGCGCGTGCATAGGCGGATATCTCGTATCGAGTATAGCCAGCCGCCGCCAGATGGGACTGGCCGCGGGTGAACAATTCCTCGATTGTGACGTCCTCCGGCAGTTCGGGTGGGCGCGCCGCGAACAGGGTGTTCGGCTCGAGGGTCAGCTGATACCAGGAGATGTGCCCCGGGTCCTGTTCGATGGCCGCCTGCAGGTCCGCCAGCCCGGCCGCCACCGACTGACCCGGCAGGCCGAACATCAGATCCAGATTGATCGCCTCGAAGCCGGCGGCCCGGGCATGTTCCACCGCGTCGCGGGCCTCGGTGGCGCCGTGGATGCGGCCCAGCCGGGCGAGCATCGCATCGTCGAAGCTCTGGACACCCAGCGACAGCCGATTGACCCCGGCCTCGCGGTAGCCGCGAAAGTAGGCGCGATCGGCGGTGCCAGGGTTGGCCTCCAGGGTCACCTCGCAGTCCGGGCGCAGCGGCAGGCGGGCACGCAGACCGGACATGAGAGCGTCCAGCGCCTCCGGCGGGAACAGGCTCGGGGTCCCGCCACCGATGAACACACTCTCCAGCCGCCGCCCCCATACATCCGGAAGTTGGCCCTCCAGATCCCGCAGCAGCGCCGCCACGTAGTCGTCGAACGGCGCCTCGCCGCGGGGCTCGTGGGAGTTGAAGTCGCAGTACGGGCACTTGCGCACGCACCAGGGCAGGTGCACGTACAGCGCCAGTGGCGGCGGGTGAGTCAGGGCGGAGTTCATGTGCGGAGCATAGGCGAGCCCCCGGGTGGCGTCGAAAGCACCCAGTCCCGTCATTGCGGCCTCCGACGCCTGGGCTTTCGCGCCGATCGCCACGGCGCTGCGCGCCTTGCGATGACGGTGACCGGAATCACGGTCATCGCGAGCGCCGCAGGCGCGCGGCGATCTCCCGGGCCGGACCCCGACGCGGGCCCGAATATGCGCCGGGGTGTCGTCGGGAGGTTGCCACGGCCCCTGCGGGGCCTCGCAACGACGGGCACAAAGACACCGTTATCACGAGGCGCGCAGCGCCGTGGCGATCTCCCTGGATGCGCCCCGGAGCCAGGCAGGACCGGGTGTCAGGCCGTCGGGTTGCCCATACGGTTGCGCAGGCTGGCCACGAGCTGTTGCAGGGCCTGGCCGCGGTGGCTCAGGCGGTTCTTGGTCGCGGGGTCCAGTTCGGCCGAGGTGCAGCCTTCCTCCGGAACGAAGAACAACGGGTCGTAGCCGAAGCCCTCGGCGCCGCTGGCCTGCTCGGCGATGCGTCCGGGCCACACGCCCTCGGCGATGATCGGGGCCGGGTCCTCGGCGTGTTCCAGGTACACCACCACGGCGCGGAAACGCGCACCCCGCTGTTCCGGTGGCACGCCTTGCAATGCCTCCATCAGCCGCGCGTTGTTGGCGGCATCGTCGGCGTCCGTACCGGCGTAGCGCGAGGAGTAGATCCCCGGCTGGCCGCGCAGGGCCTCCACCTCCAGCCCGGAGTCGTCGGCGATCGCCGGCAGTCCGGTGTGCCGGGCGGCGTTGCGCGCCTTCAGGATGGCGTTCTCCACGAATGTCAGGCCGGTCTCCTCGGCCTCGGGCACGTCATGCTCCGATTGCGGTTCGACCGCGAGGCCCAGCGGCTCCAGCAGGGTGCGGATCTCGCGCAGCTTGCCGGGGTTGCCGGTGGCCAGCACAACGCGTTGGGGTTCGCCGACCATCGCCCAAATCAGCCTTCGGCCAGAACGGCGCGCTGGGCGTCGCAGATCTCGCGGATGCCCTTCTCGCCCAGATCCAGCATCTGGTCCAGCTCGTCGCGGCGGAAGGCGTGGCCCTCGGCCGTGCCCTGGATCTCGATCACCCCGCCGGCCTCGTTCATCACCAGGTTCAGGTCGGTCTCGGCCTGGGAGTCCTCGTCGTAATCGAGGTCCAGCACCGGCGTGCCATTGAAGATGCCCACGGAGACCGCTGCCAGGTGCCCGTGCAGCGGGTCCTTGCGGATCAGGCCCTGTTCGCGTGCCTTGCGGATGGCATCGCGCAGCGCGACGTAAGCCCCGCTAATCGCGGCCGTGCGGGTGCCGCCATCGGCCTGGATCACGTCGCAGTCGACGATGATCTGGCGTTCGCCGAGGGCCTCGAGATCAACCGCGGCACGCAGTGAGCGGCCGATCAGGCGCTGGATCTCCATGGTGCGACCGCCCAGCTTGCCCCGGGCGGCCTCGCGCACCATGCGCTCGTGGGTGGAGCGCGGCAGCATGCTGTATTCGGCGGTGACCCAGCCGCGGCCCTTGTTCTTCAACCACGGCGGCACGCGCGACTCCACCGTGGCGTTGCACAGCACGCGCGTGTCCCCGAATTCCACCAGTACGGAACCCTCCGCGTGACGGGTGAAATGGCGGGTAAAACGCACGGGGCGCATCGCGTCGGCTGCTCGGCCACTGGGTCGCATGCTGTGATCCTTGCTAGATTTGAGAGGGGCGCAGTATACGGGCCATGAGTGTAGTGCGTCGCCCAGTGGGGTAACGCACTACACTCATGCCTTGCGCAGCAGGGACCGCAACGGGGGAATAATGATTACCAGCATGACCGGATTTTCCCGGCACGCCATCACCCTGGGCGGGGGCGTGTTCGACTGGGAGCTCAAGAGCGTCAATCACCGCTACCTGGAGCTGCGGATCCACCTGCCGGATCACCTGCGCTCGCTGGAGGCCGAGGTGCGTAAGCGCCTCAAGGGCCACTTGGCACGCGGCAAGGTGGACGTGGTGCTGCGCGACCGAGGCCAGGCGGACAACGCCCCGGAGGCCTTCGATCAGGAGCGCGCGCAGGCACTGATCGATGCCTGCGCGGCGATCGAGCGAAGGATGCGCAATCCGGCCCCGGTCTCGCCGCTGGACGTGCTGAGCTGGCCCGGCGTCCTGCAGGGCGCCTCGGATGCCGGCGAGGTCCTGGCGGAGCCGCTACTGGCCGGCTTCGACACCGCGCTGGAGGCCCTGGTCGCGATGCGTACGACGGAGGGGGCGGCCCTGGCCGATGGCATGCGCACGCGCCTGGAGGCCCTGGCGGAGCATGCCCGGACGGTCCACTCGCGGCGTCTGCCGATGCTCGACGAGCAGCGCGAACGCATCCTGGCGCGTATCCGCGAACTGGACCTGCACCTGGACCCGAAACGCCTGGAACAGGAGGTCGCGTTGCTGGCCCAGCGCATGGATATTGCCGAGGAGCTGGATCGCATTGACGGTCACGTGGCGGCCGTGCGCGAGATCCTGGACCAGGGCGGGCCCAGCGGTCGGCGGCTCGACTTCCTGATGCAGGAGTTCAACCGCGAGGCCAACACCATCTCCTCCAAGTCGCACGATCTGGAGATCACGCGTGCCACAGTGGAAATGAAGGTCCTGATCGAGCAGCTGCGCGAGCAGGTGCAAAACCTGGAATAACGCGATGCGCCGGTTTCGCCTGCGCCTGGCGATCTCGCGCCAGGAGATGGAGGACTACTACACTGGCCGCGCCGCAGTGGTCTTTGCGCAGGCCGACAGCGGCGAAAGCGTGCAATTCCCGGCGCGGCTGCTGCGCAGCCATCTGGATCAGCGCGGCGTGCATGGCGTGTTCGAACTGATTACCGGCGATGACTACAAGCTGAGGGAGTTTCGCCGTGTGTAAGGGAGGCGTTCATCAGCCTGCACAATCGGCGCGAGTGCCGGCCAGTACAGTGAGCGCCGTCTCTCTCAGGCCCTTGAAAACGCGGGAAGTGTCCCCTAACTGTAAGGGTGAGTCAGATGACACCCACACAGGAGGGAATGCCATGACCATGACCCGCTACGAACCGTTCAGCCTGCTCGGTCAACTGTCGCGCGAACTCGGTCGCATGCCGGACATGCCCGGCACCGAGGACTCCGCCGCGACCTCAGACTGGGCCCCCGCGGTAGATATCCGCGAAGAGACCGATGCCTACGTGCTGCATGCCGATATCCCCGGGGTAGACCCGAAGGACATCGAACTGCACATGGAGAATGGCGTGCTGACCCTGCGCGGCGAGCGCAAGCACGAAAGCGAGGAAGAGAAGGATGGCTACAAGCGCATCGAACGCGTGCGTGGCACGTTCTTCCGCCGCTTCTCGCTGCCGGATACGGCGGATGCCGAAAACATCTCCGCGCGCAGCGAGAACGGCGTGCTGGAGGTGCGCATCCCGAAGCAGGCCCGCGTGCAGCCGCGCCGGATCCAGATCGAGAACTGATCCGGCCTCACGTGCCCGGTGGGATGCTCGCCCACCGGGCGAGACACGGGCGCTGCCCCGGGTTCCACCCGCGGTGGCGCCCGTTTTTTTGAACCTAGGGAGGCACGGATCTTTTTCTGCGGCTCCTGTCTCCCGGAGTGACAGCCGCATCCCGGCTATCATGGGCTAGGGAAACACTGATCAATGTACACACTCGCGTTGGTACCCCAGGTTTTCCGAGACAAGGCGCGGCGTGCAGCGGGTAGTGGTTCTACCCGCAAGCGGCGCAACGCAGGATCGGGGAACCTGGGGTACCAACCCCGAAGGGGCTCGGCCGCTTTTGCGCGCGCACGGCGTTGCGGCTCCCTTGTGCAGAGTGACTGCACGGCAGTCGCCGCGCCTTGTTCGCACGCAAAAGCGACTCGAGCGCGAGCGTGTACATTGATCAGTGTTTCCCTAGGCGGGATCCGGGTGTCACCCGAGGACGCAGCCGCAACCGCTCGAGGAAAGCAATGGAATACAAGGACTACTACAAGGTCCTCGGCGTGAGCCGCGACGCGAGCCAGGACGAGATCAAGAAGGCCTACCGCAAGCTGGCGCGCAAGTACCACCCGGATGTCAGCAAGGACCCGGACGCCGAGACCCGCATCAAGGAGGTCAACGAGGCCTACGAGGCCCTGGGCGACGCGGAAAAGCGCAAGGCCTATGACCAGCTGGGCTCTAACTGGCGTCAGGGACAGGACTTTCGTCCGCCGCCCGGCTGGGACGGCCGGGCGCAATACGGCGGTGCCCGCGGGGGCGCCGATGCCGGCGGCTTCTCGGACTTCTTCGACTCGATCTTCGGCGGTGGCGGCATGGGTGGGGGGCGTCGCCGTGGCGGCGCCGGCTTCAACATGCGCGGCGCCGACCGCGAGGGGCGCGTGGACATCAGCCTGGATCAGGCGCTCAAGGGCACCGAGGTCTCGGTTCAGGATGCCGAGGGCCGGGTGCAGCGCGTGCGCATCCCCGCCGGGGCCAAGGATGGCTCGCGCCTGCGGGTGCGCGGCCAGGGCGACCCGGGCGTTGGCAGTGGTGGCGCCGGCGACCTGCTGCTGGAGATCCGGGTCAAGCCGGATAACCGCTACACGCTGGACGGTCGCAACCTCTACCGCGACATCCCGATCACCCCGTGGGAGGCCGCGCTGGGCGCGACGATCGAGGTGCCCACGCCGCATGGCTGGGTCAACCTGAAGGTCCCGGCCGGTACCCAGTCGGGTAAGCAGATGCGCCTGAAGGGCAAGGGACTGCCGGGCAAGCCACCGGGTGATCTCTACCTGAAGCTGCTGGTGCAGGTCCCGCCGGAGGACGAGGCCGGTGACTGGTACCGCAAGATGGCCAAGGAGTCGTCCTTCGCCCCGCGTGCCAACCTGGCGCCCTGATCGAGGCTCGCCCATGCGTCGGCTGGTTCCCCTTCTGATCCTGGCCCTGGCCCTGCTCGGGGCCGCACCGGCCGCCGCCCAGCTCCCGGCTGCGGTGGACGGTCAGCCCCTGCCCTCCCTGGCGCCCATGCTCGAGCGCACCATCCCCGGGGTGGTGAACATTGCCACCCGCGCGCGGGTGGTGGAGTCGGTCAGCCCGCTGTTCGACGACCCCTTCTTCCGCCGGTTCTTCGATGTCCCCGAGCGTTCGCGTGAACGGGAACGCCAGGGTCTGGGCTCCGGCGTGATCGTGGACGCCGCGGCCGGCACCATCCTGACCAACAGCCACGTGATCGCGCGCGCCGACGCGATCCTGGTCACGCTCTTCGATGGCCGCCAGTACGAGGCCGAGGTGGTGGGCACCGACCCGGCCACCGACGTCGCCGTGATCCGCATCGACGCGGAGGACCTGCAGGCGATCCCGCTGGCGGATTCCGACGCCCTGCGCGTGGGCGACTTCGTGGTCGCCATCGGCAACCCCTTCGGCCTCGGCCAGACGGTGACTAGCGGCATCGTCAGTGCCCTGGGCCGCAGCGGACTGGGTGGTGACGGCTTCGAGGACTTCATCCAGACCGATGCCTCCATCAACCCTGGCAACTCCGGCGGGGCGCTGGTCAACCTGCGTGGCGAGCTGGTCGGAATCAATACCGCCATTCTCGCGCGCGGCGGGGGCAACATTGGTATCGGCTTCGCGATCCCCGCCAACATGGCCAGCCAGATTCGCGACCATTTGCTGGCGGAGGGTCGCGTGGAGCGCGGCGCGCTGGGCGTGGAGATGCAGGATCTGACCCCGGCGCTGGCCCAGGCCTTTGAGTTGGATATTTCCCAGGGCGCCGTAATCACGCGGGTGGTGCGTGGATCCGCGGCCGAACGCGCCGGCCTCCAGAGCGGAGATATCGTGCTGCGGGCGGACGACCAGTCGGTGCGCAGCGCCGGCGACCTGCGCAACCGGCTCGGCCTGCTGCGCGCCGGTTCCGATGTGCGCCTGGATGTCCTGCGCGACGGGGCCGAACAGCGGATCGTGGCCCGCCTGGATCGCCCCGAAGAGCGGCGCATCGAGGGCGCGGCCGTGCATCCGCGGCTGGAGGGTGTTCGCTTGTCCGAGGCCACCGGGCGTGACGGGGGCAGTCGCGTGGCGGTGATCGCGGTGGAGCCCGGCACCCCGGGGGCGCGCGCCGGTCTGCGCGCGGGCGACGTGCTGCTGGCCATCAACCGCCAGCGCATCCAGCGCCTGTCCGACCTGCCGCAACGACTGGTCGCACACCAGACCCTGGAGCTGCAACTGCGTCGCGGCAACCAGACCCTCTTCCTCACCCTGCGCTGAAGACCGGCCGTGTTGCATTGCGCCCAAGGCCGCGCGCAACTCCGTCACCCGGCGCACCCCCGTGTCCACTGTTAAGCCGGCCTTATCCTCCGGCCCACCCCGTCATCCCGGCCGGAGCGAAGCGGAGAGCCGGGATCTCCCGCGCTGGAGCCTCCGCGGACGCCCGGCTCATCTCCGGCGGTGGCGATCCCGGATAACCGCTGTGCGGTTTCCGGGATGACGATGTGGGGGCGGCCGGGATGCCCCATGTCCTGAGCTGGGCCCCGTGGGAGCCTGCAAGCAGATTCCTACAAGGGGTGCGAACAGGGTGGCGGGGTTCAGAAACCGGGGGTGTTTTTCTCCACCCAGCGGTCGGTGCCGTCGGCCAGGGTCTCGCGTTTCCAGAACGGGGCCTCGTGCTTCAGGCGTTCGAGGATGTCACTGCAGGCGTCGCGGGCGGCGATGCGGTGGGCGGACCAGGAGGCCACCAGCACCAGGGCATCGCCGGGACGCACATCGCCGACGCGGTGGGCCACATGGCAGCCCAGCAGCGGCCAGCGCGCCTCGGCCTCGGCGACGATGCGCTCCAGCTCGCGCTCGGTCATCCCCGGATAGTGCTCCAGGAACAGGCCGGTCACGTCCTCGTCTTCGTTGAAGTCGCGCATGCGGCCGACGAACACGCTGGCCGCGCCGCGGGCGTTCGCCGGGATGGCCTGTTCGGCCTGGCGGACGACCTCCCAGGGATCGAAATCGCCGGTATAGATCTCGACCGCCACCCTAGCCCCCGGTGACCGGCGGGAAGTAGGCGACCTCGTCGCCATCGCGCACCGGGGTCTCCAGGCTCGCCTGTTCCTGGTTGACCGCGGCCATCAGGCGTTCCGGGGGGGCATCCTGGTGCAGGTGCCGCCACAGCTCGCCGACGGTCAGGCCTTCTCCGGGCAGGGCCACTTCTTCGCCCTGGCGGCCCAGTTCCTCGCGCAATCGCGCGAAATAGTGAACGCTTACGGTCATTCCGGCCCCTGTAAAGATAACTGCGAGTCAAGCATTATAGCCGGCATGAACGAATTCACTCACTTCGATGCCGAAGGCCATGCGCACATGGTCGATGTTGGCGAAAAGTCCGTCACCCATCGCGTGGCGATCGCCGAGGGCCGGATCCACATGCAGGCGGACACCCTGCAGCGCATCCGCGAAGGCCGCCATGCGAAAGGGGACGTCCTGGGTATTGCCCGCGTGGCTGGCATCATGGGGGCCAAGAAGACCGGCGACCTGATCCCGCTTTGCCACCCGATCGGACTGACCCGGGTGGCCCTGGAGCTGGAGACGGAAGACACCGCCGTGCGCGTGCAGGCCACCTGCGAGGTGCACGCCCGGACCGGGGTGGAGATGGAGGCGCTGACCGCCGTGTCCACCGCGCTGCTGACGGTCTACGACATGTGCAAGGCCGTGGACCGCGGCATGCAAATTGATGGTGTTCGCCTGCTCGAGAAACGCGGGGGCCGCAGTGGCACCTGGCGGGCCGAACCGAAAGGAGATTCCGAATGAAATGGATCAAGCGCCTGCTGGGCCTGATCGCCGTACTGATCCTGCTGGCCATCATCGTGGCCGCCTACCTGCTGATCACCTTCGATGCCAATGACTACAAGGAGCGCATCGAAGCGGAGGTGCAGGAAGCGACCGGTCGCGAGCTGACCCTCTCCGGGCCGATCGGCCTGACCCTGTTCCCCAGCCTTGGGCTGCGTCTGGAAGAGGTGCGCTTCGGCAATGCCGAGGGCTTTGGCGACGAGCCGTTCGCCGAGGTCGACGTGGTGGATGTTGCGGTGGCGGTGATGCCGCTGCTGCGCCGCGAGCTGGAGGTCCAGCGCGTGCAGGCCGACGGTGTGCGCCTGAACCTGGCGCGTGACGAACAGGGCCGCAACAACTGGGACGACCTGCTGGATCACGCGGGCGCTGCCCGCGACGACGCCGTGGGCGCGGATGACGACGAACGCACCACGACCGAGACCCGGCTGGCCCTGCAGCGCATCGACGTGGCCGGGATTTCCCTGACCAATACCCGGGTGCACTGGGATGATCGCGAGACCGGCATGCAGGCCACCCTGGACCCGTTCGAGCTGCAGATTGGGCGCTTCCGCCCGGGCGTCGAGACGCGGCTGGATCTGGAAGCGGTCGTGCGCGCCGAGGGCGGCGATCTGGCCGAACCCGTGGAGCTCGCGCTCGACCTCGGCGGGCTGATGAACGTCGACCTGCTCAACGAGCGCTACTCCGTGCGTCGTCTGAACGCCACCCTGGGCCTCGACGGTGGTGGCTTGCCGCGCGCCGTGGGCATGACCCTGGAAACCGATGTCGCCCTGGAAATGGCCGACGCGATGTCCCTGCGCCTGGAGCGTCTGACGCTGGGTGTCGCCGGCGTGCGCATGACCGGGTTTGCCGAGCTGTCCGAGCTGGATGGCGAGCAGCCGCAGATCCGCAGCGAGATGCGCACCAACACCTTCAACCTCAAGGACGTGTTGACCGACCTGGGAATGGACGCCCCCAAAACCAGCGATCCGGATGCCCTGGCCCGGGTTGCCCTGGACCTGTCCGCCCACGGCAGCTTCCAGGCGTTGAACATGGACCCGTTCCTGATCACCGTGGATGACGCCATGCTGAGCGGTTCCGCGGGCTGGGATGGTCGCGGGGAACGCCCGCTGATTACCTTCGATGTCTCCGGCGAGCGCCTGAATCTCGACCGCTACCTGCCGCCGGAAGTGGAAGAGGCCCGCACGGAAAACGGCAATGGCAATGGCGAAGCCGACGAGGATATCGCCATCGAGTTGCCGCTGGAGGCCCTGCGCAGCGTCGATGTGGATGGCAGCGCGGCGCTGGGCCGCCTCGACGTGATGGGCATGGTCCTGCGCAACATCGAGCTGCAGATCCGCGCCGAGGCCGGTGACTGGAATATCCAGCCCCTGAATGCCGAGGCCTACGGCGGCGAGCTGAGCAGCCGCCTGCGCCTGGATGCGCGCCACGATGCCCCGCGCTACGAGCTGGCGGCCGACCTGCAGGCCCTGGATATCGGGGCCCTGCTGGAAGACTTTCAGGGTGACGATGCGCGCCTGATGGGTACCGGCAACCTGGAGCTGGACATCGCCACCCGGGGCGAGCTCCTGAGCGAGCTGAAGGGCGCCCTGAACGGCTCCGGCAACATGCGCTTCGAAGATGGCGCGGTTCGCGGCATCAACGTGGCCCAGATCATCCGCCGGGCCGAGGCGCGCCTGCGAGGCGAGCAGCTGGAAGAAGACGAGCCCAACCAGACCGATTTCAGCGAACTGACCGGCAGCTTCACCATTCGCGACGGCATCGTGCGCAACGAGGACCTGGCGGCCAGCTCGCCCCTGCTGCGGGTGAGCGGCGAAGGCCAGGCCGACCTGAACGACGACACCCTCGACTACCGCGTGAATACCACCGTGGTGGGTACGCTGGAGGGCCAGGGCGGCCGGGAACTCGACGATCTGCGCGGCGTGATGCTGCCGATCCGCATCAGCGGCACGTTCACCGACCCGAGCTTCCGTCTCGACCTGGAGGATGCCCTGCGGGACCGCTACGAGGACGAGGTCCGCGAACGCGTGCAAGAGGAAGAGGATCGTGTCCGCGAACGCCTGGACGAGGAAGAGGAACGCGCCCGCGAGCGCATCGAGCAGGAGTCCGACCGGCTCCTGGATCGCTTCCGCAGTCGCTGATCACCCGCGGTGCCCGCCCCCGCGGGTGCCGCCATGTTCGATTCGCCCATGAACGCCTTCGCCGAGCGGCTGCTCGCCTGGTTCGATCGCCACGGTCGCCAGGACCTGCCGTGGCAGCATCCGCGCACGCCCTATCGGGTGTGGGTCTCCGAGATCATGCTGCAGCAGACCCGGGTGGAGACCGTCGTCCCCTACTTCCAGCGCTTCATGGAGCAGTTCCCCGACGTGCAAAGCCTTGCCGCGGCCCCGCAGGACGCCGTGCTGCACCAGTGGTCGGGGCTGGGCTACTACGCCCGTGCACGCAACCTGCATCGGGCCGCGCAGGTGGTGGTCGAGGACCACGGGGGCGTGTTCCCCTCCGATCGCGAGGGCCTGGAACAACTGCCGGGCATCGGGCGCTCCACTGCCGCCGCCATCATCGCCCAGGCGCACGATGCGCCCGAGGCCATCCTGGATGGCAATGCCAAGCGCGTACTCGCCCGTCACGCGGCGATCCACGGCTGGCCGGGCAGTACCGCCGTCCAGCGTGAACTGTGGGCCGAGGCCGAGGCGCGTACCCCTGCCACACGCTGCGCGGATTACACCCAGGCGATCATGGACCTGGGCGCCCTGCTCTGTTCTCGCAGCCGCCCCGCCTGTGAGGCCTGCCCGGTGCACGCGGACTGCGGCGCCGCGCAGCAGGGCCTGACCGGCACGCTGCCTTCGCCCCGGCCGCGGCGCGATCTGCCCACACGCACGCGCTGGGCCGCCTGTCTGCGGGCACCGGAGGGTATCGCGTTGATCCAGCGCGAACAGGACGGCATCTGGGGCGGGCTCTACAGCCTGCCCGAGGCCGAAACCGCCGAGGCCCTGGAAGACTGGGTGCTCGTCCAGTGGCCCGGCGCCACCCCGTCCGGTGCCGATCACGGGCTCCAGCACAGCTTCAGCCACTACCGCCTGGATCTGCGCATTCGGCCCTTCGACCTCCCGGCTGGCGCGTGTGGGATCATGGAAGGCAGCAGGGTGATTTGGTATAAACCCGGCACATCACGGGCGGTCGGCATCCCGGCCCCCATCCAGCGTTATCTGCACGACGACAAGGATCCCGGCAATGGCACGAACCGTTAACTGCGTGAAACTCGGCAAAGAGGCGGACGGGCTCGACTTCCCGCCCTATCCCGGCGAGATGGGCAAGAAGATCTACCTGAACGTGTCCAAGGAGGCCTGGCAGGCCTGGCTGAGCCACCAGACCATGCTGATCAACGAATACCGCCTGACCCCGGTCGACCCCAAGGCGCGCAAGTTCCTCGAAGAGGAAATGGAGAAGTTCCTGTTCGGCGACGGTTCGGAAAAGCCGGAAGGTTTCGTCGACCCGAACGCCTCCTGAGTCGCAGTTTTCCGCGGCTCGTATCGATCTGGCAGCCCCGCGCGCTTGACGTGGGGCCGCCGGACGGCTTTAATACCGCCCTTCGTCCGCAGGACGATTCCCCCGAAGTATGGCCGGGTAGCTCAGTCGGTAGAGCAGGGGATTGAAAATCCCCGTGTCGGCGGTTCGATTCCGTCCCCGGCCACCATTATTTTTCAACGGCTTACGCGGTATTCCCCGCAGACTCGCCGTGCCCCTCCTCGCTCTATGTAAGCAGCTTCGGCTCATCAGCACCGGCTTAGGCGAAGCTATCGGCGCACCAGCCAGTTCACCAGAACCGCAGCGAAAAAGACTGTCAGTCCCACCATCACCGACATGGGCAGACTGATCGCCCATTCCAGAACTCGAGAAAGCCCGGCCCAGCCCTCGATCTGTAGGGGCTCCGGCGGGTCCAGGCCAATGAACTCGAGCGCGTTGCGGAAGGGGAGCGGTAGCCATTCCCCTTCTCGAAGCCAGTGCCACACTTGAAACGCGAGCACGCCCGCAAACCAGAGCAAGCCGAAGATTAAAGCAATAGAGACCAACGCAGCCGCGGCCTTGTCCCAAACGTCCTCAACCGGTGGTCGCGTCTCGTAACCCATCCTGTTACCCGCCTACGACGCGATGCTTGGCGCTGCTTCCTCCAGCACCCCGGCCAGCCGGTCGGCGGTATGCGCAACCATCTTCAGCAGCGCGGCGGTGTCGGGGTCGGTATGGCTGGCAATCGCCTTGCACCCGGTGCGGATCTCCAGGGCCAGGTCCCGAGCATCCTCCAGTTCCAGAAGGTGCAAGGTTTGGGTGATAGCATCAGTGTTGCTCATGGCGTCTACTCCTATGCAGTGACGTTGTGGGAAGTGCCCGGGGCAGTTGCAGCTACCCCGGGTGCGTTTTTAACGTAGCACCGGGGTTGCACCGGTGCCAGTGCTGGGCTTGGGGGGGGGATATGTTTGGGATGAAATGGATAAGTTCGGCTTGCATGGGCGCAGTACTGCTTGGCTGCGCGGTATCCGCACCGGCGGGCGAGTTCGAGTTGTTACGTGGGTTGGCAGCTTATTTAGATGGAGATTACCCGCTGGCATACGAAGAGTTCCGCCCGCTAGCGGAACAAGGAGACAAAGTCGCACAAGAAAGACTCGGGTGGCTGTACGACAACGGTCTGGGCATTAGCCAGGATCACGCCGAAGCTGCCAAGTGGTATCGACGAGCTGGCGAACAAGGAAACTGGGACGCGCAAAGCAAACTCGGTTTGCTGTACTACCAAGGCCGTGGCGTCCCCCAAGATTACACTGAAGCCGCCAAGTGGTCTCGAAAAGCGGCGGAACAAGGGAGCGCGGCTGCACAGTATATGCTGGCGGTCCTCTATGGTCTCGGTCAGGGCGTCTTGCAAGACCAAGTTCGCGCTCATATGTGGGCGAACATCGCAACCGTAAACGGAGGACCAAACAGCCCCGAGCTCAGGGATATCAGGGATAAATTTGCTCGCGAAATGACCCGCGACCAAATCGCCGAAGCCCAGCGCCGAGCTCGCGAGTGCATGGAGTCCAACTACACCAACTGCGACTGAGCCGCTCCGCTAACCATCTCCACCGTCGCCGCCCCCATCGGGCGCCTTCAGTTCGCCATCCACCACCGCCCGTAAGCGTCCAGCGAAATACCTTCTTTTCGTCGTCCCGCCGCGGGTCCGATCATGAAGCCGAGTCCAGTTGGGGAGGAACGGCATCATGGGTTGGAGGCGACGGAGTCGGGAGGAGTGGCAGCGGTTGGTATCGGGTTGGCCGCGTAGCGGTCTAGCCCAGGGAGTGTATTGTGCGCAGCACGGGATCTCCGTCGGCAGCCTGCAGCGCTGGCGGCGGCTCCTGGATGCGGAAGCGGCGACGCCGCGAACGGAAGGGAGCGCCGCGACCGAGTTCGTGCCGGTGACGCTGGTGGGCGATCCGCCGCCCGCGGCGGCCGGTGGGCACCGGGGGTCGGACCTTTAGGAGGTTCGACGGATCAGTAAGATAAAGCCTGTGGGGCGGTGAATTGGGGCCTTAGAACGGCAATTTGGGGCCGGGAACGTGGTTGTAAGGGGCGGGGTCTTCGGCGAGGTGGTAAGCATCGGCGTCGTTGCGCACAGAGCGATCGACGGCACGGATGCCCAACTGTACGTGGATTGTCCGCACGAACGGTTCGCTTCCCACGGCGAGCGCCTGCGTCCAACGATCATCCCGAGCGGCTCGGTCGTTATGTAGCGCATCGTCTACCCACCCTCGATGGGTGTCGGCGAGGGACTGAAGCGTAGGCAGGCCGAGGGCCCGGGCCAGTGCCTCGCGGTCGATGATGCGGTAGCGCCGGGGCGGGAGCTGGATCTCGTGGTAGCCGGATACGAGCCACTCGGAGGGGTGTTGGACGGCGCCGGCGCGGACCATGTTGAGGTCGATGTACACGAGGCAGCGGGCGAGGTGATCGCCCGTTTCGACGGCGGTGGCGTGGTAGCGATCCTCCCAGAACGCACCCTTGCGATTTTTTCTGCGGTTGTAGGCTTGGGCGGTTCGCCCGGCGATCAGGCGCATGGCAGCCGGGATCTCGTTGCGTCCGGTATCGCGTACCAGGAGGTGGATGTGGCTGGACGTGACGATGTAGTTGAGTACACAGAGGTCGTAGCGTTTGCGGCTCTCGAACAGCCATTGACGCCAGCACAGGCGGTCGCGCTGGAACTTCAGGATGAAGTCCCTACGGTGGAAGCGATGGGTGATGTGCCAGACGTGGCCCGGCGCGAAGTAGCGGTTGGCACGCGGCATGGGTTCCCTCCCTGGAACAAGCCATTTGGCGGTCGAAATGGGCAGTTTAAGCGCCCGGAAACGGGCTTTGAAAGCGGTAGGTGCTTGACTCTTGGGAGGACCGAGAGGTCCGACCCCGCGTCAGGATAGCTGAATCCTCCGACTGTTGGAGAATCCGTGGTCGTCTAGAACTTCTGCGAAGGAATCATAGCTTCCACGAAATACGGTAACCGTCGCTTTCTCTGCCGGTTCGCTCATCAGAATAAGCCTCTAAAAATGTCGTGAACCATAACGCCAAACTCAGCGGCGAAGCCTTTGGCGAGTCCCCTGTATTTGCTTGTTAAATGACTCATTTGCTACACCAAAATATAAGCTTGTCCCACTTGCGAACTTAAATACCGAAAGCCTATATAAGTTTCGAAGCAGTTTTGGCGCATCGGCTTGATGATCATCGAGATCTCTTACTATCTCGGAATATAGCTTGAAAGCCTTTTCTTGCCTTTCCAGGCTCTTTTCGATGAGGTCGCAGCTCCTAGCCACAAACGCAGTATTTTTTATTTCGCTATTGTTCCCAGCTTGAGAGAGTCGTTCTAGTTCATCAATTAGATGCTTGCTTTCGACGTTTTCTGGCTCAGAATGGGCTATGCAAACTGTACCTGGACACACATATGTGTATGCACTATGCCCCACTAATTTATGAGGCTGACAGAAATTGGAATTCGGGACAAATGATTGATTCTTGTGAACGTTCCAGAATTCTCCTTTAGTGTGAAATACTGGGCTCGCGTAAGTGACAACACCTTCATTTCCCACGCTTGACTCGAGGGCCTCCAGCGTCTTCTGTTGGTGGTCGAGCACTTTGTATCGGTAGTACTCGTGCCCCCAGGAATCCCATTCTGACGCGGTTTCTTTGATCATACGCTCGGGTCTTTTATGCTGCACAAATGCATTAAATTTGAACTTTGGAAGATCATTATCGAACGCTTCTTCTAGTGCATAGACATCTCTTGGAAAATACAAACCATTCAGATAGTTTCTGAAGAACCGTCTGTACCAAGGATAGCCGCCTAAGAAATGGCGCCAAAAATCCCTATTGCGAGTAAATAGTGCCGCATCAAACCCTAGAACATTTTCAAGGTGTTGACCCGGTGGAAATATCAGGTTACTTCCCTGCAGCAACTCAATATTCAGGTGTTGCTCGTACTGCTTCTCTTCAAATTCTGCGAGCAAGCTAGGAACTCCTTACCATTTAACAGCAGATTAGACAGAATCTATCATATTGGTGATATGCGGTTTCTGCATAGTATCGTGGGGGGCCTCTTGTGGCTGTACGCTGTCACGGGTTAAACCATTCTTTTATCATGGTATTGGCGGTTGCGTCGAGTGTGGGGGTGCTACACGCGGGCCCCCGGGAATGAACGGGAAGTCAATCAATACCTTACATGGCGCGAAGCGTTGGACTGCGGGTGAGCTGTAGGGGAAGGTTCGTCGATGGGTTGGTTCGCGGCGGCACGGGAAAATCGGTGGCACCGGCGTGGCGGACGATGGCGCTATACAGAATCGGTATATCACCGTTATCGCAGTGTGGCGTGACGGGCGGAGGCACCACGCGTGGGCCGAGAATCGGGCTTCCTGCGGGAGCTGTGGCGGCGTTCCCTGGTACGATCCGGCCAGAGGTTAACGGAGAGCCGGTGTTGGAAACGCTCACGGAAGTGAATCAGGCGGTGGTGGTCTGCGGCATTCTGGAGGATGCACAGGGGCGGATCTTCCTGGCGCGTCGCGGGGCGGATCAGGCGCTGGCGGGGTGTTGGGAATTTCCCGGTGGCAAGGCGGAGTCGGGCGAGAGCCTGGAGGCGGCGTTGTGCCGCGAATTTCGTGAAGAGCTGGCGATGGAGCTCCGGGTGGGGGAGGAGGTCGGGCGCACGCCGATTCCGGGTAACGGAAGCCTTGAGTTGGTGGCGCTGCGGGCGTGGACGGATGACGAGAGCCCGGTGCTGACGGTGCACGATCGCTGGTGCTGGGTGTCGCCACTGGAGGCTGGCGGGCTCGAGCTCGCGCCCGCCGATATCCCGTTGCTGGAAGAGTTTATTGCGGGACGTCCCGCATGAGGCGAGGTGACGCCGCCAAAGCCCTGTCCGGGACGCAATGGGTCGGCTTGCATGAACGGCTGGATACGCCGCGCGTACGGCAAGCGCTGCAGGCCCTGGGGCTGGAGGACCACGCCCGCTGGAGCCAGGGCCTGGAGGGCGACGATCTGGCGATGAGCCTGGTCGCCGAGCTGGCCCTGCGGCTCGGGGACCGCGCGGGTGAGCTGCGTGAGAAGGGACACGAGGACTGGACCCGGGCCGTGCAGGGGCTGGCGGATGCGCTGGCGGCGGCGGGGCATCCCCTTTCGGGGATCGAGGAAGACCTTCCGCAGCCCCCGTTTCGGCAGTTGCTGGAGGTGCGTTCCCCGGCGGCCGACCAAGTCGGGCAACAGGACACGCCAAGGCCGGATGTTCCGCTGGCCCTGTCCAGCCTGCTCACCGGTTCGGATCGTACACCCAGCCTGGTCACGCAGATCAAGAAGGAGTTGGCCAGTGCGGAGCGCGCAGACTGGCTGGTGTCCTTCATCAAATGGAGCGGGATTCGCGCCCTGCGCGAGACGCTGAAGCGCTTCACCGAGACGCCGACCGCGGATGGCTCCCCCAGGCTGCGGATCGCGACGACCTCGTACCTCGGGGCCACGGATCTGAAGGCGATCGAGTTTCTGCTGAGTCTGCCGAATACCGAGATTCGGGTCTCCTACGACACGCACCGCACGCGCCTGCATGCCAAGGCCTACCTGTTCCATCGGAATACGGGTTTTGGCAGTGCCTACATCGGTTCGGCGAATGTTTCGCGGGTGGCGATGGATGAGGGGCTGGAGTGGACGGCCAAGGTCAGCGAGTACGAGCTGCCGCATATGTGGCGCCAGATCGAGGCCTCGTTCGAGGCGCACTGGGCAGACCCGGCGGAGTTTGAACCGCTCACCACGGATGACCTTCCCCGCCTGCAACAGGCGCTGGAGTCGGAATCCAGCTCAGGACCAGCAGCGCAGAAAGACGCCACCGCGTTCTTCGACCTGCGGCCGTATGCCTTCCAGCAGGAGATCCTGGAGGACATCCAGCGCGAGCGCCGTTCGGGGATCGACCGCCATCTGGTGATCGCCGCCACCGGGACCGGCAAGACCATGATCGCAGCGTTCGACTATCGCCGGTTTGCGCGCGAGCAGGCGGACAAGGGGCGGCCGTCGTTACTGTTCATCGCCCATCGCGAGGAGATCCTGCGGCAGGCGATGGCGAGCTTCCGGCAGGTACTTCAGGACCACGAGTTTGGCGATGTGCTGGTGGGCGGCGCGCGTCCGAGTCAGGACCGCCATCTGTTCTGCACGGTGCAAAGCTGGAAAGCCCGGGACCTCGACCGGCTGGCCCCGGAGCATTTCGATTACGTGGTGCTGGATGAGGCGCACCACAGTAGCGCCGGCAGCTACCAGCGCATCCTCGACCATGTGCGGCCCAAGTGCCTGCTGGGCCTGACGGCGACGCCGGAGCGCACGGATGCCGACGACATCCGCAAACACTTCGGCCACCGCTACACTCACGAGATCCGCTTGCCGGATGCGATCGAGCGTCGGCTTCTGGTGCCGTTCCATTACTTCGGCGTGGCCGACCACGAATCCGTGGACCTGAGCCGGGTGAGCTGGCGGCGCGGGGGCTATGACGCCGAAGAGCTGGAAGGGGTGTTCACCGGCAACCGGGCGCGCGCCGATTGGGTTCTGCAGCAGGCCCATGAACACGCGACGGATCTCGGCTCGGTTCGCGGGTTGGGCTTTTGCATCAGTCGCGCCCATGCCCGCTTCATGGCCGAGCATTTCTCGGCCAAGCAGGTGCCCAGCGCGGTGCTGACCGGCGAGAGCTCGGACCACGAGCGGCAGTCGGTACAGCGCGACCTGCGCGAGGGGCGCATCCGCTTCATCTTTACCGTGGACCTCTACAACGAGGGCGTGGACCTGCCGGAGGTGGACACCGTTTTGCTGCTACGCCCGACCGAGAGCCTGACGGTCTACCTGCAGCAGATGGGCCGCGGCCTGCGGTTGCACGAGGGCAAGCCGCACCTGACCGTGCTGGATTTCGTCGCACCGCAGGATCGGCGTTTTCGTTATGCCGCTCGGTTCCGGGCCTTGAGTGCGCGGCCGGAGAAGCGGGTGGATCAACAGATCCAGGAGGGCTTCCCCTGGCTGCCCAGCGGCTGCCTGATCCACCTCGACCGCCTGGCCACCCAGCGGGTCCTCGACAACATCCGTGCACAGATCAATCGCCAGCGCCCGCAGATCGTGCGCGAGTTGAAGGCCTGTTTCCAGGAGGACATCGACTCCGCGAGCCTGTCCAGGATGCTCGACTGCCTGCATATGGATGATGCCGAAGACCTGCTGCGCAAGGACCTGCCCTCCCGGCTGCGCGCGGACTGCGGAGGGGAATCGACGGAGGCGCTGGGGCCCTATGCCAGCAGCCTCAAACGCGGGCTGCAGCGCCTGGCGCGGTGTGACGACTGGCAGTTGCTGGAAACCCTGCAGACCCATCTGGCGCAGCCGGCGGCGAACGTGGAAGAGCTTGCCGAAGAGGATCGGCTTCGACTGTCCCTCGTCCACAGCACGTTATGGGGCAAGACACGTCCGGGGGATGGGGACCTCTCCGCCGTGGACGGCTTCATCCGCGAACAGCGCCCCCTTTACCGGGATCTCCAGGAGGTCGCCGCCTGGCGACACGAGCGCATCGTCCCCGCCAGCGGCATCACCTTCCCGGAGCAGACCGGTCCGCTAGAACTGCACGCGTCCTATACCCGCGAGCAGATCCTGCTGGCGCTCGGCCTCGGCAGCCTGGAAAAGCCCATCACTCAGCAGGAGGGTGTCCGGCACGTACCGGAACGGCGCGTGGATGCGCTGTTCGTCACCCTGGAAAAATCCGAGCAGGAGTTCTCGCCCACCACCATGTACGAGGACTACGCGCTTAACGAGCGGTTGTTTCACTGGCAGTCGCAGTCCGGCACCTCGCCCACCTCGCAGACCGGGCAGCGCTACATCCACCACGAACAGCTCGGCTATACCCCCATGCTCTTCGTGCGCCCGGCCAAGCGCGACGCCACCGGACTGAGCCAGCCATTCACCTTCTGCGGGCCGGTTCGCTACCAGCACCACGAAGGCAGCAAGCCGATGAGCATCGTCTGGGAGCTGGAGTACGAACTGCCCGCCCGGCTTCTGCACCTCGCCCGCCGCACGGTCCTGTAAAGGAAGAAGATGTGTCCAGGCTTGCTTGCGGGCTGGCCGCCTGGAGATTTTCTCTCAGGCGGGTAGCGCAGCCTGCAACTCCCGCAAGGCGGGCAGATATCCCGGCAGCCGGGAGTAGAGTTGCTCGGCCAGCTTCTCGTCGTAGGTGTGCGAGGCGCGGTTCCGGTCATCCAGCATGGCGAGCCAGGTGGCCTCATCCGATATCCAGCTCTGGCTCAGAGCCAATCGCAGGCAGGATCGTGGCGACGCACACTCCAGCCCTTCGGGCACCGCCGCTGCCTTTACGGATTTCCACGCCAGCTCGAAGGTGAATTCGAACCGCTGAATGCTGGCATCCCGAGCCAGGTCGTTGGTGGGCGCCTGCAGGGCTTCTTCAAGCCGGCCGAGCGCCTTGCCGAAACTTTCGCGGACGGTGGTCAAAGCGGGATTCCCTCGCTTTCGATTTCCTTGCGCAATTCATCGCTGACCTCGGTCATATCCACCAGGTCGAAGGTGTAGAGGGTGCGCAGGTCCTCGATGTGCCCGCGGAGTCGGCCCCAGTCGCTGATGGAAACCTCCCTGGCAGGCAGCACGGCGAGGTCGATGTCCGAGTTCCACCGAGCGGTGCCGCGTGGCCAGGACCCGAACCAGAACACCTTTGCATCCTGGCCGAATTCTTCGCGTACGAGTTCCGCGGCCGCATGCGCAAGGTGGTTCACACGTTCGCGGGGCGGGAGTGCCTCTGCCGTGTTTCCGGTGCTGGCGTGGAGGGTCGATGCCATGTTTCGGACCGCCTTGGGCTTTGGCTCGACTATAGCATTCGGCCCTCAATGCCTGGGAGATACGGATCAGGCGGTCTGTAGCGCCGTCTTCTGCTCCCAGGCGAGGGCGTGGCGGACGATGAGGTCGAGGTCGGCGTATTGCGGTTCCCAGGCGAGGGTCTGGCGGATGCGGCGGGCGTCGGCCATCAGGGCGGGCGGGTCGCCTTCGCGACGCGGGCCGAGCGTGACGTGGAAGTCGACGCCGCTGGCGCGTTTCACGGCGTTGAGGACCTCGAGCACGCTGTAGGCGTGGCCGTAGCCGCAGTTGAGCACCTGCGAGTTGCCGCCACCGTCGAGGTGTTCCAGGGCGCGGACGTGAGCGGCGGCGAGGTCCTCGACGTGGATGTAGTCGCGTTCGCAGGTGCCGTCGCCGGTGGCGTAGTCGGTGCCGAACACGGTGATCCCGTCGCGCTGGCCGGTCGCGGCCTGGCAGGCGACCTTGATCAGGTGCGTGGCGTCCGGCGTGGCCTGGCCGAGACGGCCTTCGGGGTCGGCGCCGGCCACGTTGAAGTAGCGCAGGCTGACATAGCGCAGGTCGGAGGCGGCGCCCAGATCCATCAGCATGCGCTCGGACATCATCTTGGAGGCGCCGTAGGGGTTGATCGGCCGCAGGGGTGCGTCCTCCGCGACCGAGACGGTGTCGGGGATGCCGTAGACGGCGGCGGTGGAGGAGAACACGAAGTAGCGCACGCCGGTGGCGGCACAGGCCTCCAGCAGGTTGAGGGTGTTGCGGGTGTTGTTGCCGTAGTACTTGAGCGGGTCGGTGACCGATTCCGGCACGATGATGTGCGCGGCGAAGTGCAGCACGCCGTCGAAGCCGCGTTCGAGTGTTTCCCGCAAGCGCCCGGTATCCGCCAGGTCGCCGACGACCAGCTCGGCATCCCCCACGGCCCATGCGTGCCCGGTGCTGAGGTTGTCGTACACGGTGACGTCGTGCCCGCCCCTGCGCAGATGCTGCAGGACATGGCTGCCGATGTATCCAGCGCCGCCCGTTACCAGCAGATTCATCCGTCGCCCCCGGGTTGTGATGGGTTGGGGCTGGCGGGGCGCGTCAGGTGCCCGGTGGTGCCGGGTGACGGCCGTATTGCCAGCGATACCACAGAATACCGAGGTACTCGTGCATGGCGAGCCAGCTGGTGCGCATGGCGTTAGCCTGGGGTTTGAAGGCGCCTAACGAGAGCCTCGTGTCGTGGGCGACGAAGGCGCCGGTCGGGGCCGGGCTGGCCTCCAGCCCGGCGCGCTCGAATGCCGCAGTGGCGCGCGGCAGGTGGTGCGCATGGGTGACGAGCAGGACGCGTTGCATGCCGCGTTCGTGCAACAGCGCGGCCGAGTGCCGGGCATTGCCTTCCGTGTCGCGCGCACGGGTTTCCTGCCACACCGGACTGACGCCGAATTCCTCCAGGACCTCGGCCATCCAGCGGGCTTCCGGTTCCCGGTCCTGCGGGCCGCCACCGGTGGCGACCACGGGGAGTCCGGTTTGCCGGTGCAGGGCGGCGGCGTAGCGCAGTCGCACCAGGGCCAGGTCGTTGACCGTTTCGCCGGAGAATTCCACCGCACCACTGCGATACCCGGCACCGAGCACGACGATGGCCTCGGCGTGTTCCAGCGCGGTCGTGTCGGGCGGCGAGTAGGCGGCCTGCAGCGGGGCCATGAGGGCGTGACTGACGGGCGGGATGCTGAACGCGTAGGTCAGGAGCAGCCCGCCGGTCAGCAGGGCTTTGCCTGCCAGGGTCCGGTACAGGAGCAGGCCCGCCAGGGCCAGGAGGAGCGGTCCGCTGGGCGGGAGCAGAAACCAGTCGGCAAGGAAACGGAGAGACAGAAACTCCACGGGACACTCCTGTTCGGTGGAGGTAGATGGCCCGGCGTCCCCGTAACACGAACGTTAGTCCTGGGGCGCCGGGAATGAAGACCTTACGTGGACTCTGTTCATACCCGAGGCCTAACATCAAGTTGCTTGTGGAATCCGGTATTCCCGGTAAGCGTAGCCAGTTTCCGCGACCTTTTGGGGTGCGGTGCGGGCCCCGTTCCCGGTCGGGTGAAGCCTCTAACAACCGCCAGAATCTCCAAGGGGGAGTCGTGATGTCCCTGATCAATGCTGCAAAGGCCGGGTCGAAGTCCGGGCCAAGGTTCGGCTTCGTCATCCTGCTGCCGGCCTTGTTGCTGGCAGGCTGTGCCACGACGGATTACCCGGAGGCCCCGACCTCCATCGAGCGCACGGTGATCGAGCAGTACATCATCGGTCCCGGCGATTCCCTGCAGGTATCCGTGCGCGGTAACCCGGACCTTTCCACTGGCGTCTCGGTGCGCCCCGACGGGCAAATCACGACCCCACTGGTCGAGGATGTCCAGGCGAGCGGGCAGACGCCCACGGAGCTGGCCCGTGTGATGGAGGAGGAGCTGTCCCGCTACCTGCGCGATCCGATCGTCACGGTGATGGTGACCGGTTTTGCCGGGCCCTATAGTCGCCAGATTCGCGTGATCGGGCAGGCCGCCGCGCCGCAGGCGCTGCAATATCGCGAGGAGATGAGCGTGATGGATGTGATGATCGCGGTGGGCGGCATCACGGAATTTGCCGCCGGAAATCGCGCAGTGATCGTGCGTAACGAGAATGGCGAGCGCAAGCAATATGGGGTGCGCCTGGACGACCTGGTCAACGGTGGCGATATCTCGGCCAACGTGGACATGCTGCCCGGTGACACGCTGATCATTCCTGAACGACGCTTCTGACGAACCCGGAACGGGGGGCCGGTTTCCGGGTGGGTGGGCCTTTGAGGCACCGCCCGGGAACGACCGCCCCCATTGATCGGGCTCGGGGACGGTAGCCATGGACCCCCTGAAAAGGACGAACCACTCTTCTGTGCACGCGCCTCGGCGAGGCGGCTAGTCGTGCGCATCTTTGGCCACTACATCCGCCGCCGCGTCCTGATGCTCGCGGGCGCGGAGTTGCTCGTGGCGTATCTGTGCCTGTATGCGGTGCTGACCCTGCCGCCCTTCCAGCCGGAAGCTCTAAGCCTGCTGGACCCCCAGCTGATGGTGGCGACGCTGGTCGTTCTGGTCGTCCTGACTCTGGCCGGCCTGTACGAATCCGACTACCTCGCGACCCGCAGCACGCTGCGGTCGCTACTGCGCCTGATTCCCGCCATCCTGGTTGTGGGTGGGTTGCTGCTGGCCTATGGCGCGATGGTCCCGGCTGCGCTGTTTTCGCCGACCGCAGTCGGCGGCGGCGTGCTGCTCCTGCTGACCGGTCTGGTCGCCGAAAGGACCCTCTGGCGCAACTTTTCCGAGGCGGATGCGTTCAAGCGCCGGGTCCTGGTGCTGGGCACCGGCAGCCGGGCCTGCGCGATCGACACGATCCATCCGGACAAGTATTCGGAAGAGCTGCCGTACCGGGTCCTCGGGTACATCGCCACCCAGGGCGAGAAGGATTGCGCGCGGGATCCGGGCCGCCATTTCCAGCTCGGGAGCGATGCCAGCCTGCTGGACATGGCGCGCGAGCACCGCGTACACGAGATCGTGGTCGCGATCCGCAATCGACGCCACAACCTGCCGATCGGGCAGCTGCTTGAGTGCAAGCTCAACGGGGTTGCCGTTACCGACGTCTCGAGCTTCTTCGAGCGCGAACTGCAGAAGGTCCAGCTGGACTCGCTGAACGCCAGTTGGTTGATCTTCGGCGAAGGCTTCCGGCAGCACTGGACGCGCAACGCGGTGAAACGGACGTTCGATGTGCTGGCCAGCGCCACACTGCTGGCGGCGACCCTGCCAGTGATGCTGGCCACCGCCCTGGCGATCAAGCTGGAGAGTCGCGGCCCGGTGTTCTACTGGCAGACCCGGGTGGGTCAGGGGAACGTCCCGTTCGAGGTCTGCAAGTTCCGCAGCATGCGCGAGGACGCCGAGGTCGATGGCGTCGCGCGCTGGGCGGTGCATGACGACGACCGCATCACCCGTGTCGGGCGCATTATCCGCAAGCTGCGCATCGACGAACTGCCGCAGGTCATCAACGTCTTTCAGGGCAGCATGTCGTTCGTCGGACCGCGCCCGGAGCGACCGGTGTTCGTCGGACAGCTCACCGAGCAGATCCCCTATTTCCCCGCGCGCCACACCATCCGTCCGGGGATCACCGGCTGGGCTCAGGTGCGGTATCCCTACGGGGCCTCGGTCGAGGATGCGCGGCAGAAGCTGCAGTACGACCTGTATTACGTGAAGAATCACACCCTGTTTCTGGACATCCTGATCCTGTTCGAGACCGTCAAGGTTGTGCTGTTCGGCCGCGGGGCCCGCTGAATTCGCGATGCTGATGCCCCTGGCCGCGACGAGCTATCTGACGGCGGCACTTGCGTTCCTGGTCCTGGCCGTTGTGACCGTGGTGCGCTGGCGCAATCGCCCCTCGGCCCTGTGGATGGTACTGGCCTCGCTGCTGTCGGTGGGATGGGCGGGATATCTGGGCTTTCTGGCCTGGCACTACGGGACCAGTGCCGCGATCTCCGGTGGGGTGATGGAGGTGGCGCGCAATGCCGGTTGGTTTGCGGTGTTGCTGGCGCTGCTCGCCGGCAGTGGCAGCCGCCCCGGGGTGGAGCCGCGTGCGTTGCGCTGGTGGGGGGCGGCCACCACGGCGTTCCTGTTGTTCATCCTGGTGCCGATGCTGTGGCCACAGTTGCTGGGCGCCATCTGGCCGGGGCTGGCAACCCTGTTGATGGCGATTGCCGGACTGGTGCTGGTGGAGCAGGTCTACCGCAACACGCCGCCGCAGAATCGCTGGGAGATCAAGTTCCTCTGCCTGGGCCTGGGTGGCCTGTTCGCGTTCGACCTGTTCCTGTTTGCGGATCTGGTGCTGTTCCAGACGATCGACAGCCCGTCCTGGCAGGCCCGCGGGTTCGTCAACGCACTGGTGGTCCCGTTGCTCGCGGTCGCGGTGAGCCGGCGCCTGCCGCACCGCGAGGGGCCCACGGTGTCCCGCCATCTGCTGTTTCACACCGCGTCGCTGTTCGGGGCCGGGCTGTATCTGCTGGCGGTCGGGGGCGCGGGGTATTACCTGCGCCACCACGGGGGCGATCTCGGCGCGCTGCTGCAGGTCACCCTGCTGTTCGGGGCCGTGCTGCTCCTGGCGATCGTGCTCTTTTCCGGCAGCGTCCGCGCCCAGTTGCGCGTCTGGCTGGCCAAGCACTTCTTCAACTATCGCTACGACTACCGCCAGGAGTGGCTGCGGTTTACCGGCACCCTGGCGCAGACGGACCACGAGACCCCGTTTCGCCAGCGGGCCATCCAGGCCATTGGCGAGCTGGTCGAGAGTCCGGGGGGCTTGTTGTGGGTTCGTCGGGACGACAGCACCTTCGCCCTGGACGGGGTCCTGAATCTGGGCCAGCCGGATTATCCGTCAATGGAACCGGACGACCCGCTGGTGGCGTTTCTGACGCACTCCGGCTGGGTGATCGATATTGACGAGTTCCGCCGCGATCCGGCGTTCTATCACGGGCTCGATCTGCCGCAGTGGCTGGTCGACAATCCGCGCCACTGGGCCGTGGTGCCGCTCCTGAAAAGCGATGGTCTGGAGGGCTTTGTCGTGCTCGCCCAGCCGCGGGCACGGCACCGTATCGACTGGGAGGAGCGCGACCTGCTGAAGACCGCGGGCCGTCAGCTGGCGGTCTACGTGGCCCTGGTGCAGACCGACGAGGCGCTGCTGGAGGCGCGGCAGTTCGAGACCTTCCACCGGCTGGCGGCGTTTCTGGTCCACGACCTCAAGAACGTATCGGCCCAGCTGTCCCTGATCAGCTCCAACGCCGAGCGTCACCGCGATAACCCCGAGTTCGTGGCGGACGCCTTCCGCACCGTCGGCAACGCACGCGAGCGTCTGGAACGCACCCTCGCCCAGTTGCGCAAGGCGCAACCGGGTGCCGACAGCCCGCGTCAGGCGATCGACATGGACGCCCTGTTGCGCGAGGTCGCGGGCGATAGCCGCGAGATCCATCCGTTGCCCCGAGTGGCGATCGACACATCCGCGGAGGTCCTCGGAAACCGAGACGCCCTGCGGAATGTACTGCTCCACCTGGTGCGGAATGCGCAGGAGGCCACACCGGATAACGGCGATATAACCTTGACCCTGAAAACCCG
Organism: Thioalkalivibrio sp. AKL10; assembly: GCF_000381845.1. Taxonomy (NCBI): domain Bacteria; kingdom Pseudomonadati; phylum Pseudomonadota; class Gammaproteobacteria; order Chromatiales; family Ectothiorhodospiraceae; genus Thioalkalivibrio; species Thioalkalivibrio sp. AKL10. The sequence goes on along the minus strand of NZ_KB907142.1, from coordinate 693,009 downwards.
GGATCAATGGGTCATTATCGGAATCGAGGATAACGGGTCCGGCATGGACGAGGACTTCGTTCGTCGGCGGCTCTTCCGTCCGTTTCAGACCACCAAGGGAAACGCCGGCATGGGTATTGGGCTGTATGAGGCCCGCGACCTGGTGGTCCGGATGGGCGGGCGGATCGATGTTTCCAGCCGCATCGGCGAGGGGACCACCTTCACGTTGCGCCTGCCGCAGCACGGCGCATGACAACCCTCCCCGCCGTCCACCATCACGTCCTCCCCGGGCCGGGTGCAATGTAATGGAGTCGATGCTCAAGCTTTTGATTGTCGAGGATGACACCGGCCTGCAAAGCCAGTTGCGCTGGTGTCTGGACGGCTACGAAATCCTCCAGGCCCAGGATCGCGCCAGCGCGATGGCCCACATGCGCCGTCATGAGCCCGAGCTGGTCACGCTGGACCTGGGTCTGCCCCCGGACCCCGCAAACGCCACCGAGGGCCTGGCACTCCTGGAGGAGATCCTGGCGTTCAATCCCGGGGTCAAGGTGATCGTGGTCACCGGCAACGATGATCGCGAGAACGCCCTGAAGGCTGTTGCCCTGGGGGCCTACGATTTCTATATCAAGCCCGTGGACGCCGAACTCCTGCGCCTGATCGTGGACCGCGCCGCGCGGCTGTACGAGCTCGAGGAGGAGAATCGGCGCCTGGCCCGTGGTGGCGTCTCTTCGCTGTCCGGGCTCATCACTGCGGACCCGCGCATGCTTCAGGTCTGCCGCATGGTGGAACGCGTGGCGCCCTCCGACGCGACGGTGCTGTTGCTGGGTGACAGCGGCACCGGCAAAGAGGTCCTGGCGCGCGCCGTCCATGACCTGAGTAACCGGGCCAAGGAGCGCTTCGTTGCGATCAACTGCGCCGCGATCCCCGAGAACCTCCTGGAAAGCGAGCTGTTCGGCTACGAGAAGGGCGCCTTCACCGGTGCTACCCGCCAGACCATCGGCAAGATCGAACACGCCGACAAGGGCACGTTGTTCCTGGACGAGATCGGCGATCTTCCGCAGAGCCTGCAGGCCAAGCTCCTGCGCTTTCTGCAGGAGCGCACGGTCGAGCGCCTGGGCGGGCGCAACGAGATCCCGGTGGATGTGCGCATCATCGGTGCGACCAATCAGGACCTCCAGGCGCTGATCCGCTCGGGCGATTTTCGCGAGGACCTGTTCTATCGCATTAGCGAGATCGCCATCGACATCCCCCCGGTCCGCGAACGTCAGGGTGACGCAACCCTGTTGGCGCATGCGCTTCTGGAACGCTTCGCCCGCGAGCAGGGCAAACCCCGCCGCGGCTTCACTGCCGATGCGCTGCGGGCGATCGAGGGCCACAGCTGGCCCGGCAACGTGCGCGAGATGGAGAACCTGATCCGGCGCGCCGTAATCATGGCCGACGGCAATCTGGTGACCGCGGAAGACCTCGGCTTGCAGGACCGGGATCAGGATCCGCCGCCGGAGCGCCTGCGCGAGGCCCGTGACCGGGCCGAATATCAATCCGTAATCAAGGCGATGGGGCGCACGAACGGCAACATTGCCCAGGCAGCCGACACTCTCGGCATTACCCGTCCAACGCTCTACGGCCTGCTCGACAAGTACGGGCTCAGATGAGGAGCACCATAGTGACTACCCGATACATGCAAGAAGACGCCGGGCTCGCCCGGCCCCGCCCCATCCGGATCCCGAACGGGCGGCTGAAGCCCCTGGCCCTGGCCGTGGTGCTGGCCACCGGTGTCGGTCTGGCCGGCTGCGACCAGATCGGGGCGGGCAGCGAACAGGACTACCTCGAACGCGCCCAGGCCCTGCAGGAGAAGGGCGACTACCAGGGCGCGCGCATCGAGTACCGCAATGCCCTGCAGCTGAATACCGATGCCCCGGCCACTCGGCAAAGGCTCGGGGTGGTGTACCTGCAGTTGAACAACCCCGAGGAGGCGCTGCGTCAGCTGGAGCGGGCGCAGTCGCTCGGGATCCCGGACGCTCAGGTGGCGTTGCCGCTGGCCGAGGCGTGGTTCGCGACCGATCGTTTTGCGCGCATTCGTGAGCAGGAGGTGCCAGAGGACCTGGCGGCGGAGGAACGGCCGCGGCTGCACGCCTTGCGGGCCGTCGCCTTCGCGGCCGTCGGCGAGCGGGAGGCGGCGGAAGGCGAACTGGCGCAGATTGGAGAGCGCGAGCAGGAGCCGCTACAGGCCCTGGCGCAGGCCCACCTGTCGATGGCCCAGGGCGATGCCGAGCACGCGATCGCATCCCTGGAGCAGGCCCTTGAACTGCAGCCCGAGCTGGGACAGGCCTGGAGTCTCCTGGGCGAGTATCGGCGCATCACCGGCGACCCCGAGGGTGCGGAAGAGGCCTTCAGCCGGGCCATCGAAGTCCGCCCGGCCTCGGGGCGCGATCACATGGCGCGGGCGATGGTGCGTCTGAATGCCGGTGATTACGAGGGTGCGCGGGCGGATGTCGACGGCCTGAAGCAAGGCGGCTCGTCGCATCCGGGCGTGCATTATCTGGACGGGATGCTCCTGATGGAGCAGGAGCGGCATAGCGAAGCACGGGCGAGTTTCGAGCAGGCCCTGGCCGGCAATCGCTCCTACAGCCCGGCGCTTCTGGGCCTCGGCCTGGCTCATCGCAGTCTCGGCAACATGGAGCAGGCCGAACACAACCTCAATCGTCATGTTCAGGAGAGCCCCGGATCGCTGCAGGGCATTCGTACGCTGACGGCGATCTATCTGGAACAGGATCGCGTGGAGGATGCCCTGCAGTTCGTGGAGCGGGCGAGCCGTGACTACACCGGCGAGCCGGCCGACATGGCCGAGCTGCGCGGGCGACTGCTGCTGGTTGCCGGCGATTCCGAAGCCGGCATCGATGCGTTGCGCGACGCGGCGGCGTCGAGCCCGGGTTCGCAGGGTCTCCAGGAATTGCTGGCGGTGGCGCTGCTCCGGGGCGGGGAGACGGAAGAAGGTCTGGATGCGCTGCGCGCCGCCGGAGGCGGCGAGGCCTCGGCCCAGCAGGTGGATACCACGCTGGTGCTGTACCTGTTGCAGACAGGACGCTACGACGAGGCACTCGAGCGGGCACAGCGTCTGCAGGAGCTCCAGCCGGAAGCGGCCGGTCCGCTGAGCCTGCAGGGCGCTGCCCTGATGGGGCTGGGGCGAACCGACGAGGCCCGGGCGGCCTTCCGCGAGGGCGTCGCGCTGGACCCGGACGATATATCCGTGGCGATGAACCTCGCTGGCCTGGAACTCCAGGTCGGCAATCGCGGGGCGGCGCGCGAGGTGCTGGAAGCGATCCAGGAGCGTGACCCGGGGCATGCCCGTTCGGCCCAGCGCCTGGCCAACATGAGCCTGCAGGATGGCGACCACCAGGGGGCGGCGCGCTGGCTGCAAACGGCCATCGATTCGCAGCCCGAGTTGCTGCCGCCGCATCTCACCCTGGCCCAGATCCAGCTTCAGGGCGGCCAACCGGAGCAGGCCCTGCAGACGCTCCTGGCCGCGCGTGAACATCACCCCGGGAATCCGGACCTGCTGTATGCGCTGGCGGACGTCCAGCAGAGTCTCAATCGTCCGGATGACGCGGTGACCAGTCTCGCGGAGGCCGTCGAACAGGCGCCGGACAACGTGAACCTGCGCCTCGCCCTGGCTCGCGCGCATGCGCAGGCCGGTGACGATGCCGCGATCGAGAGCACGCTTCGCGAGCTCCTGGAGCAGCAGCCGGACCACTACCGGGCCCGTCTGCTTCTGGCCCGGGGCCTGCTCAATCAGGAACGCATGAGCGATGCCGAGCCCCATCTGGCGCGCCTGGAGGAGCTCTACGAGAACCGCAGCGAGGTCCAGGCCTTGCTGGGCCGCGCCGCCATGCAGCGGGACGACCCAGCCGCCGCCGTGCGGCATTACCGGGCCGCACTGGCGGACCCGGGTTCGCAACGTCGGGACTGGGTGCATGCACTGGCGGAGGCGCAGCGCGAAGCCGGGGATGGCGATGCGGGACGGGCCACGCTGGCCGCCTGGCTGGATGAAAATCCGCAGGACCTGGCGACATGGCATATCCACGCGGCGCAGCAGATGGCGGCGGACGACCGGTCCGGAGCGGTGGATTCGTACCGTCGGATCGTCGAGCAGGATGGCGACGACGTGATTGCGCTCAACAACCTCGCATGGTCGTTGCGCGAGAGTGATACCCGGCAGGCGCTGGAACATGCGCGCCGGGCCGCCGAGCTCGCACCGGAGGCGGCTCCGGTGCTGGACACCCTGGGCGCGGTGCTGATCCACGCCGGTGAGCATGCAGAGGCCGCAGACATCCTTGGCCGTGCCAGCGAACTTGCCCCGGATGACCCGGGCATTCAGTACCACCTGGCCTGGGCGGAAAGCGAACAGGGCGAGCAGGATGCCGCCGCTGAACGCCTGCGTCGCGTGCTGGACGGGCACGACCAGTTCCCTCAGCGGGCGGATGCCGAGGCGTTGCTCGACCGCTTGTAGACCCGGCACGAACCGGTCGTCGATCAAGGGGGCTGCCGAGAGCAGCCCCTTTTTTGTGTGCGTCAGCCTGGTCGCCGCACATCCATCCGTCCGGCCGGTCCTGCGATCCCGGGTCGACCCGGACATTGCTTCGTTGGCTGGTTTCTGACGGCTGCGCTCGGCCGGGGGGGGGGCGCTCGCGGCGGTCGGCTCGGCCCGCGACAGGATGTCGGCGGGGATGAGTCAATGCCACGATTTCGGGGCCGGGTTATCCGTCCCCTCGACTTATGGCCCACTGCCATGATCCTGGTGTCTTCGCAGGTGCCTGGGAGACGCTGATGAATGTGCCGGCATCGCGGTGATGCCCCGTGTATCCCGAGACTCGGCGCGGCGCGCAGTCCGGTCGTGGTACCGGCCCGTTTGCATCTTGGTCGGGGTGCAGCGGGGGCTCGGGCATACGGGGCGCTAGCCTTACACGCCTTCGAAGGACGGGGCTCGAGTTCGAGTGGTGCATTGATAGTCTTGCCCTTGCAGGCCAGGCGGACATCCGAAGGGGGGATCGTCGGTCCGGGGTGGTGGTGCGAGTCCGAACATGGGCAGTCGCCGGATGATTGCCGGGGGTGGCGGGAGAGGGGTTGGCCGGTTCGCACGAGGGTCCATGAGAGCCGTAGTACCGGGCCCGGATCGCGGAACAAAAAAAGGGCTCCCCGAAGGGAGCCCTCAACTCGATGCCCCGGGGGGAGGGCCGTCAAGACTAGAAATCGTTCTAGCGTCGGTTATGCGGCCTGGCGGTAGGCGGAGCGGCGGCGGATGCCACCGACCCCGATGAAGCCGGCCAGGATCAGCAGGGACAGGCCCATCAGCGCCAGGGTGCCCGGTTCCGGCACTGCGAAGCGCAGGCTGCCATCGTGGGTGGACTGGGTTTCGCTGAACAGGGTCTGGCCGTCGCGGGTGTCGCCGTACGGGTTGTTGGCATCGTCACCGAAGAAGGTCTCCGGCGGCGGTTCCTGGATGGTGCCGGCGCTGGCGAAGGCCGTGACCTGGAAGGTCGGGGCGCCTTCCTCGTCCGCGATCAGGTCGGCGAAGTCGATGCCGTCGCTGGTGAACCAGAAGCCCGGCAGCACCATGTCCACCTGGAATTCGAAGGTGAAGGTCCCTTCGATGAAGGCCCCGCCCTGGCTGTCGAATTCCAGGATGCTGTTGCCGGATTTCAGGCCCATCTCCATGACCAGTTCGCCGTCGGTGTAGTGTGCCCTTGCCCCTTCATAGTCCTGACCGAAACCGGGGGTCGGTTCGGCCATGAACAGCGAAAAGCAGCAACCGACCCCGGTGTAATCAGCGGTGACGACGTAATTGCCGCCGACTGTATCGGTGCCGGTTACCACACCGCGGAGTTCGTCCCAGAGGAGCCCCATGGAGTAGTCGTTGCCAAGGATGTCGCCGGTCTGGGGCGCGGCCGCGTTGGTGACGGTCCGGTAGGACGTGGCATCACCGTACCCGCGGTCATAGAACACATCGCCGACCTGAACCGGATTGTCCAGGTCCTGAACGTACTGGAAGGTCTGGGTGTTCAGGTCGAACTGGATCCGGCGGACGTTTTCGACCGAGCCGCTGTAGTTTGCGGTGGCGTCGAGGTTCATGTCGAAGTCGATCGTCTCCGCCGTCGCGGTACTCGCACCTGCGGCGAAAATGCCGACGCAGAGCGAAGCAAGAAGCACTTTTTTCGCGTTCATGGGGTTCTCCTGATGCTCAATTTGAAGCGATTTAACCATCGCCGGGGCTTGGCCTGATGGCCAATTCAGTTGCTGCCGAGTTGTTATAGGCAGACAACGTGCCAAGTTGCACTTCGAGCATTGTGTGTTCGTAAAGCGTTGTTATTTATTGAGAAGAGTTTGATCTTTTCCCGGCGGGTATTGGATTGTTGGCAGCGTGCGGGCGATAGGCCCCAGTTCTGGGACGGAACTGTAAAGGCGGTCGACGGAGGCTGGCGTGGGTTGCGGGCGTCAGGCCGCCGGGCAGGGGGTGGATGGAGAAAAAAGGAAATAAGATCAGAAAGTTGAGGATATTTTTTGGTTGTAAGGCGCATCGACAGGGGGCGTCACAAGAGGTCCCGGGTATTGGCAAAGGATCGGGGTGACGGGTCGACGGGGAGGGGGCGTGATGTGCGGGGGAGCGCGACTACCGAAGGACCGGTCGCGCCTCGCGAGGAGCCATGGGGTCAGGCCGTGCGCGCCCGCGACAGTCGATGCGCGACGACCAGCATGGCGGGAAGTACCAGCAGGTCGAACAGCAGGCCCGCGATCAGGCCGAACACAACCTCAATCGTCATGTTCAGGAGAGCCCCGGATCGCTGCAGGGCATTCGTACGCTGACGGCGGTCTATCTGGAACAGGATCGCGTGGAGGATGCCCTGCAGTTCGTGGAGCGGGCAAGCCGTGACTACACCGGCGAGCCGGCCGACATGGCCGAGCTGCGCGGGCGACTGCTGCTGGTTGCCGGCGATTCCGAAGCCGGCATCGATGCGTTGCGCGACGCGGCGGCGTCGAGCCCGGGTTCGCAGGGTCTCCAGGAATTGCTGGCGGTGGCGCTGCTCCGGGGCGGGGAGACGGAAGAAGGTCTGGATTCGCTGCGCGCCGCCGGAGGCGGCGAGGCCTCGGCCCAGCAGGTGGATACCACAGCTGGTGCTGTACCTGTTGCAGACAGCACGCTTCTCGAGCTCCTCGATCGCATGCTCATCATTCCACCAATCGATGTGCCCACCATGATTGGACCAGCATACTGGACGGTTGGCGGCTGGTTCGCATGAGGGTTCATGACAGCTGTAGTACCGGGCCCGGATCGCGGAACAAAAAAAAGGGCTCCCCGAAGGGAGCCCTCAACTCGATGCCCCGGGGGGAGGGCCATCAAGACTAGAAATCGTTCTAGCGTCGGTTATGCGGCCTGGCGGTAGGCGGAGCGGCGGCGGATGCCACCGACCCCGATGAAGCCGGCCAGGATCAGCAGGGACAGGCCCATCAGCGCCAGGGTGCCCGGTTCCGGCACTGCGAAGCGCAGGCTGCCATCGTGGGTGGACTGGGTTTCGCTGAACAGGGACTGGCCTTCGCGGGTGTCGCCGTACACGTTGTTGACGTCTTCACCGAAGAAGGTCTCCGGCGGCGGTTCCTGGATGGTGCCGGCGCTGGCGAAGGCAGAGACGATGAAGGTCGGATTGCCTTCTTCGTCTTCCAGCAGGTCGGCGAAGTCGATGCCATCGCTGGTGAACCAGAATCCCGGCAGCACGTTCACCACCTCGAATTCGAAGGTGAAGGTGCCTTCGATGAAGGCTCCGCCCTGGCTTTCGAATTCCAGGATGCTGTTGCCGGACTTCAGGGCCATCTCCATGATCTGTTCGCCGGCACTGTAGTGCGCCGCCGCCGCTTCATAGTCCTGACCGAAACCGGGAGTCGTTCCGGACATGAACAGCTGGAAGTTGTCAGTGCCCACCGCGGTGTAGTTGGCGTTGACGATGTAATTGCCGCCAACCGTATCGGTGCCGGTTACCACGCCGCGGAGTTCGTCCCAGAGGAGCCCCATGGAGTAGTCGTTGCCAAGGATGTTGCCGGACTGGGGTGCGGCCGCGTTGGTGGAGGTCCGGTAGGATGTGGCATCGCCGTACCCGCGGTCATAGAACACATCGCCGACCTGAACCGGGTTGTTCGGGTCCTGAATGTACTGGAAGGTCTGAGTGTTCAGGTCGAACTGGATCCGGCGGACGTTTTCGACCGATCCGCTGTAGTTTGCGGTGGCGTCGAGGTTCATGTCGAAGTCGATCACCTCCGCTGCCGTCGCGGTACTCGCACCTGCGGCGAAAATGCCGACGCAGAGCGAAGCAAGAAGTACTTTTTTCGCGTTCAAGGTATTTCTCCTGATGCTCAATTTAAAACGATTCAACCATCGCCGGGGTTTGGCCTGGTGGCCGAGTCTGTTGCTGTCGCAGTTATTACAAAGCAGATGCCGTGCCAATCTTGGGCTTGAGAATTGATAGCTCATAACCCATTGTTTTTGCGATAGATATTTAAGGGGCTTGGCGGCGGGTTTTGCATTCGCCGCCGTGTGCGGGTGGTTTGCCCGCGATCTCGGGGCGGAACTGTAAAGGGGGTCGACGAAGGCTGGCGTGGGTTCGGGGCTTCAGGCCGATGGGCAGGGGTCTATGGGCAAACAGTTCCATAAAATCAGTGACCTGCCGGAAATGGCTACTTGTAAAGCCTATCGACAACGGGCCACGGGAGGCCCTTGGGACCGGCAAAGGACCGGGGCGACGGGCCGTTTGCGAGGGGGCGTGATGTGCGGGGTACGCGAACACCGAAAGACCGGTCGGGTCTGGCGGGCGCGACGGGCCTAGGGAGACGCTGATCAATGCGCACGTCCGCGTTGGTGCCCCATTTTTCCCGAGACAAGGCGCGCAGCGCAGCGCCGTAGTCATTCTACGGTCAAGCGGCGCAACGCAGGATCGGGGAAAATGGGGCCCAACCCCGAAGGGGCTCGGCCGATTTTGCCCGCTGACCGCGTTGCGGCTCGCTCATGTAGGTCGGCTACACTTCACTCGCCGCGCCTTGTCAGCCCGCAAAGTCGACTCGAGCGCGGACGTGCGCATTGATCAGCGTCTCCCTAGGCGGTACGCGCCCGCGACAGTCGATGCGCGACGACCAGCATGGCGGGGAGTACCAGCAGGTCGAACAGCAGGGCCGCGATCAGCCCGAAGGCGGTCAGCCAGCCAAAGGCGGCCGTGGGCTGGAAGTCGGACAGCGCCAGCAGCAGGAACTGAGCCACCAGCACGATGGTGGTGGCGGTAATCGCGCGACCGCTGCGGCGGAAGCTCCGGGCGAGGGCCCAGGCAACCGGGCTGCCACGCCCGCGGCGCTGGCGATAGTTGTGCAGGATGTGGATGGTGTCGTCCACGGCGATCCCGATGGCGACACTGGCAATCATGGCCGTGGCCATGTCCAGCCAGATGCCCAGCAGGCCCATCAGGGCGAAGATCATCGCCACCGGAGCCAGGTTGGGGATCATGCTGAGGAGGGTCAGGGGAACGGAGCGCCACATCAGCAGCATCAGCAGCGTGATCATCGCTGCCACGGCATACAGGCTGTGGAGCTGGCCTTGAATCAGCAGGCGTTCCTGATCCGCAAACAGCCTTGCCATGCCGGCCATGTCCCACTCGAGATCGGTCGGCGGGTTGGCCTCCAGATACCCCCGCAGATCGTCCATCAGCGCGTTGATGGACCGGGCGCCGTGGGCGTTCAGGTTGAGCAGGATGCGGCTGCGTTCGAAGTCGCGGTCCACGGCATCGAACAGATCGCGGCCGTCATAGATGAACAGGTACTGGGCGACTAGGTTGGGGTCGTCGGGGATCCGGCGGTAGTCCGGGTCTTCCTCGTTGAAGGCCCAGTGCATCTCCGCGACCAGGTCCGGCAGGGACAGGCTGTAGTCGACCTCCGGTCGCTGGTCCAGCCAGTGCTGTACGCGCTGGATCGCCTGCAGTCGGCCCGGATCCTGGAGGCTGTCCCAGTCCGGGCCGTCGAACACCACCTCCAGTGCCATCACCCCGGAGAGTTCGCTCTCCACCGCTCGGGTGGCCTGGGTAATCGAGTGGTTGTCGTCAAAGAAGGCGTAGAGATCGGTCTCGACTTCGACGTGCCGGATCTGCGGGATCGCCAGGGCCAACAGGATGGCCGTGGCCAGCAGCACCCACCCAGCCCGGCGGATCGCCAGGTGTGCCGCCAGCGCGGTCACGCGGTCGAGCAGGAGCAATCCGCGCTTGGGCGTGAGCCAGTCGCCGCGGTCCCAGCGTCCCATGATCGCGGGCAGCAGTAGCAGCACAATCGCCGCGGCGAGGAGGACGCCAAAGGCCCCGATCAGGCCAAAGGTCTCGATCGGCCGGATGCTGCTGACTTGCAGCGAGGCAAGCCCCGCCGCGGTGGTCAGCGCCATGAACCACGTGGGCCGGGCCACGGCGGCAAGCGCCGCTTCCACGCGCGCGCGCCCCTGGTGGCCGCGTTGCGCGGCGTGCAGTGTGGCGTTGAAGAAGTGCATCAGCATCGCCACCGTGAGCGCCGTCAGCAAGGGCGGCAGGATGGCGGAGATGAGCGTGAACGGGCGGTCCAGCAGGATCAGCAGGGCGATCGCGGGGCCGGTCACCGCACTGATGGTGGCTGCGGACAGCACGACCACCAGCGGACGCCGGAACAGCCACCACAAGAGCAGGAGGCTCACGGTCATGGTGCCCGGAACCAGGAAGGCGAGGTCCTTGACCATGGCCCGGAGCTGGGCGACATCCAGGGCAATATGTCCGGCAATGGCCGCCAGCTCGTCTTCCAGGTCGTGTGCGCCGATCCGGTCGCGCAGCAGGCGTTCCAGTTGCAGGCGTTGCAGGCTGTTGTCGAGGGCGTGCGGCCGTACGACCACGGCCAGCGCCTCGCCTCCGGTGCCGGCCACCAGTCCGGGGGCGAAGCGATCGCGCAGCACTCGCTCGCGCCATTGTTCCGGGGTGCGTTCGTCCAGTGCCCGGCCGTCGACCAGACGATCCACCGTGAATCCGTCCGCTGTCGCGCGGATGTGATCCAGGGTGGTGACCGACAGCACCCGTTCGACGGCGGAGTCGGCCTCCATGTCCCGTGCCAGCGCATCGATGCGCTCCAGGAAGTCCGCTTCGAACAGATCGCTTCCGGTGAACAGGCCGACCAGGACCTGGTCCTGGGGGAAGCGTTCGCGCAGTTCGCGATCGAAGGTGACGGCCGGGGCGTCCTCGGGGAAATAGGACTCGGGCGCGTTGTCCAGATTGACCTGCAGCAGGACGGGGCCGGGCAGGAGGATCAGCAGGGCCAGGATCCCCAGCGCGAGCAGGGGGTGCCCCCGGAGCCAGCGCATCAGAACTGCCCCCGCCAGCCCGTTACTAGCATGCGGTTATCGCGATAGAAGCCCCCGGCGGTCCCCTCGGCACCGTCCAGCCAGTGCAGGCCGATATAAAATTCCATGGGCTCGCGGGCAATCCACGCGAGTTCCGGGTTCAGGTAGATGTCGCGCCGGTTCAGGCCAACCGAGTACCGCATGCGGGCGCGCCAGTTGTGGCCGGCAAACGGGCTTTCCAGTTCCCCGGTCAGGAAGTAGCTTTCCCGGGCATCCAGCATGTCCCCGGCATTCAGCAGGTGCTGGCCGGCCAGTTGCGTGGTCATGCGGAAATCTCCGTCCCCTGGGAAGCCCTCGGCACCGATCACCCAGTCGACGCCTTCCACCGTGGTCTGGCGCAGATCGTCCGCGCGGGTGACCGGTACATCGCCGAGCCAGGCGGCCTCGGCCCGCCAGGTCCAGGCGCCGGTGGCAAAGGCGGTGTCGCCGCCGACCACCCAGGTGCGCGGGTGCACGGCCTCCAGCGTCGGGTTCCCGGCGGGCTGACCGGTCAGGATGGCCTGGCGGGTATCGCCATCGAAGCGGTAGTAGGGCTGCGAGTGCCGGGCGCGCTGGATCGTCACGGCAAAGTCGGCGCCCCGCCCGGAGCGTCCCAGCCGCACCCCGGCGCCGCCGTTGCCGGAGACATCGTCGTCGAGCGTGGCCTGTTCGATCAGGGGCGCCAGTGCCGGGTCCTGCGGCAGCCCCAGCAGGCGGCCGCGGTTGCGGTCCACCGGGTGCCAGAGGCTGTCGCGATCGGGCAGCTCCGCCGGCCGGAAGATGGGCAGGAACACCAGGTCGGCGTGCCAGGGCCCCTCGAAGAATTCCGCGCGGATGGCGGGATTCGCGCGTCGGCGTTCGCCGTAGGGGTCCAGCCCGAAGCGGGTCAGATCCTTGGTGCTGAGCCGGTCGGTGGGTGGAATCTCGTCCACCCGTCCCCACAGGATGCGCTGGGTGCCGACCGTGATGCGCGTGCGGTCGCCGCGGTAACGCAGGAAGTTCTCGTCGTAGTCGGCGCGGGCCCGTGTCGTGCGCGGATAGTCGCCACCCTGTTGCGCCTGGACGTCCAGGCGGGCGCCCAGGCGCAGGTCCCAGTCCTCGTTCAGGTTGTGCCGGGCGCTGACCACGGCGCGCCCGTGCTGCACGTAATCCACGGGGCGCCCGGACGTGCCCAGGACCCCGAGTTCGACCATCGCCTCGTCGACGCGCAGGTCCCAGGCGGAGGTGCCGGTTTCGGTTTCCGCCTCTGTGTCCTCGTCCGGCCGTTCACCAAATACAAATTCGCGCCGTGTTTCGCCGTCGGGGGCGGCCGCCACGCTGTCCGCCGATGCCGAGTCGGTGGGTTGGGGGGCTCGCGGAGGTGCGGCGTTCGCGGGGTCCGCGGCCCTGGCCTGGCCGGCAGGGGTATCCGGGCTCGACAGGACGGCGCCCACCTGCAGGGTGCGTTCGTCGCCGGTGAAGGCGTGCGGATTGTGCTCGAACAGAAGCCGGACCGTTTCCTGGATCGAGGTGTGTTGGTCCGGGCGCAGGTGCTCGGCCAAGTCCCAGAGGGTGTCGCCCGGCTGAACCGTATAGGGACCCGGAGAGGCGGCCGCCAGGGGCAGGGGGCCCAGCACCAGCAACGCGGCGAGGGCCAGGGCGGGGTGCCCCCCGGCCCTGAGGCCGTCGGCGTTATGGGCGGTAGGGGCGCGCAAGGCTCGGGTCCGACAGGCCGCGGATGGTGAACAACTCGCTCGGCAGGCCGCTGTTGTAGGTCACGTCCTCGGCCTCGAGGATGGTGGTGCGGTCGCTGGCGAGATCGGTCATGGCGCTACGGGTGACCGTCCAGTAGCCCTGGATGTCCTCGATCCGCTGGACCTCCAGGCGTTTGGACGGTTCGTCCCCCCCTTCGTACAGGTCAATTCGCAGCGGAAGCAGGGTTTCCTTGTGGATCCAGCTGACGCGCTTGCTGTAGACGGAGTTGCCGGAGTCCACGGGGATGCTTTCGAGGATAGTGACGGGCGCCCCTTCGTAGGTTTCCTCGCCCAGGATGCGATGGTGGTCCTTGTGTGGTTCGCGGTCTTCCAGATCCTCGAAATAGAGTTCCGACTGAACGAAGCTGCCGCCCCGGTTCTCGCTGCTGATGCGGCGCTCGCGCTGGATGGCGGGGAGATACAACCACTGATCGACGTCACCCCCGGGGTGGTTGTGGATCAGGATGGCGGTGTCGGCGATGTTGCGCGGCGAGGTGAAGCGGATGAGGTTGCGGCTGGCGCCGGGCTCGTCGCCTTCCAGGCGGTATTCGTAGCTTTCGCGTACCCGCTCGCGGCGGCCGCCGCCGGTAAGGGTCATGATGCCGCGGGTGACGGCGTCGTCGCCGTCCGGGCGTTCGTGCACCGCGCGCGCCAGATCGCGTGCTGCGGATTCCTCGGCCAGGGCCGCGGTGGGTAGGACGGCGGCCGACAGCAGCAGGGCCGTGCCGGCGAATATGGCGATCCGGGTCATCATGGCGTCATTGTACTCCCGGGTTTGCGGCCCGCTGTTGGGCGCGCTGGGCGTGCAGTCGCTTGCGGGCCATGCGGATCAGCAGGCGATGCAGCGGGTTGCGGTTGCCGCCCGGGCGCCACGTCCGCGCCAGGCGCTGGCGGTAGGCATCGAAATGCACGCCCCGCGGGGCCCACGTGACCGTCCCGCGGCCCAGCAAGAGCTTGAGCACCTCGGTTCCCATGACGCCGGCGCACAGGTCGCAGGCCATGGGCGTGGAGGGCCCGCGCCGCGCGGCCAGGTCGACGGCTGTCGGGTCGGCCAGGTAGCCCATCTGCAGCATGGCGGGGGCCAGGCCAATCATGAAACGAAGCGCCAGCTCCTCGTCGTCCAGGCCGTCGTGCAGGTCGAAGTAGGCATCGAAGCTCATCCCGCCGGGACGGAAGTTCAGGAGCGCCGCCCCCATACCGAGGGGCGCCACCGTGACGGCCGGGATGCCGCGCTCGGCGCAGGCCGCGAACACTTGGCGCCGGATGTCGAAGGCGAAGAAGTCGAGGCCATCGACATAGACATCCACGCCGGCGAGGAATGCATCGAGGTTGTCCGGACCGATGCCCTGCGGGAACGCGTCGATCTCGAGCTCCGGGTTGATGTCCCGGGCCATCTCTTCCAGCACCTCGACCTTGGGCCGGTCCAGGCGCGACAGGGCCGCCCCGACCTGACGGTTCATGTTGTGCAGTTCGAAGATATCCGGATCAGCGATGCGGAAGTGGCCTATCCCGAGGCGCACGAGTGTCAGCAGATGGGCACCGCCAACACCGCCCAGGCCCGCGATTGCAATCCGCGCCCCACGCATCCGCTGCAGTTCGCTGGTGGTCACCCAGCCGACGGTGCGGGCGAATGCCGTCTGGTAGTCGAAGGCGGAGCTCAATTCCTCAACCCGTGGTATCCATTTTCAGGCCTCGTTGGTCGCGGGCGCCACGCCCGACCGCCCGGCAGGCCTGCCGGGCGCATGGGGGCGACGCGGGGCCGGGCGGCCTTCATCGGCGTGGTGGCGGGGAGTGGATGCGGTCGGTGCAGCAGGGTCGATTCCACGTGCCGGCACAGCTCGCTCAGGGCACTGGATTGCCGGATGCTTTCGTACGCCTCCCCGGAGTCGATATAGAACGCTGCGCGCTTGCCGTGATAGTGCACGATCTCGCCAATTTGGGTGAACTCGAGTCCGGTGTGGCGCAGGATGCGGGCGAGTGCTGGCTCCATCATGGCAAAGGCATGCTGCTTGCGGTGGTGCACGCAGAGCAGGGTCGCGGCCACGAACAGGCTGACCGCCAGGATCGGGAATACGCGAACCTGGTCGGGCGAGATTTCCAGTGCCTCGATGTCGCCGAACGGTGTGGCGGTCTCGCCATGGCGCCGCCGAAACATGCCGTGGACGGCGAGGCGGGATACCTCGCAGATGTTGTCGCGGTCCAGCCGGTCGGGGCGCCAGGCGCTGTCGAAAAAACTCTCGCTGCAATGGCGTTCCATCGGCAATTGCGTGATCGAATCATG
Source organism: Thioalkalivibrio sp. AKL10 (assembly GCF_000381845.1). Lineage (NCBI taxonomy): Bacteria > Pseudomonadati > Pseudomonadota > Gammaproteobacteria > Chromatiales > Ectothiorhodospiraceae > Thioalkalivibrio > Thioalkalivibrio sp. AKL10. Next base: position 677,606 of record NZ_KB907142.1, on the reverse strand, counting down.
GGCGTCGACATGGACCACGCGCACACACCCGGCCGCCATGGCGCTGGGCTTGTGTTCCAGCAGGCAGTGCCAGGCCTGGGTGTCGTACTCGTCGATCTCCTTGTGCCCCGGGCAGTCTTCTTCACGCTCGAAGCCGAACTCCTTGCAGTACACCTGATAGCGAAGATGCTGGATCTCCTCCAGGCTTTGCCCGGTGCGCGTGGAGAGGTCGAAGTACCGATTGAACGCACTGACTACCGAGTCGCTTTCCACGACTAGTTTCCTCCTGCTACGAGCCCCGCCGTATCCGAGGGCGGACCCCATGGCTCGGGAGCTTCCGCATGGCGCGGCGTGCATTCCGGTCCGGGACTCTCCCATGCAGTGTAGTGCGGAACTTCCGAAAGTGCCGGAAGCTGCAATCGCTGCCGCCAGGCCTTCAGGGCCTCGCCCGCTTCGTCCGTGTGCGTCAGGCAGGGTATGCGTGTGCCGCGATGCCGGTGCGGCGCGCCACAGACCTCGACGGGCAGGCCATGACATCGCAGCAGTCGCGCGAGCGCCGGGCGTACCAGAAAGAACATGCGCAGGTATCCATGCCGTCGCGCGTATTCCTGCGAGGCCTGACACAGGTGATAAAGCACCTCGGGCGAGGCCCCGCGTACGATCAGGCGCGAAACTTCCACTGCTGGAACATCGGCTTCGGCCTCCACCTCCGGGAACAGTCGGCAGTTTTCCGTGGTAGGCAGTGGGCGTTTGCCCGGGAGGATCAGGCGCATCGCGCCGACCCAGCGCGTTTCCGGCGGGCGACCCTCGTGGCTGATCAGGAAGTGTTCGGCATGTTCGTCGTAGGCGTCGCGTTCGATGCCCTCAGGATGCTGCTCGGCGGGTTCGAACCCGGTTTCGCGGCAGTACACCTCGTAACGCAGCCGATAATGAATGCGGCGGGCGGCCTCCGAACGGGCGAGGTAGGTGCGGATCCGGCCGGGGCTACCCATCTGAAAGGGCGCGTCCGAAAGCGGACGCGACAAGCGGTTGCGGGGTCGTTTTTTCGATTTCTGCTTGAGTGGTCATCCAGTGTTGCATCTGTCTGCTCCCGTGGGTTGGAGATAGGTAGCCGCTCGCTTCAGGCGGCGGCATTCACGAACTGCAGTCCGACCCCTCGTGGACTGGAAAACACAACGACGCCGTCGCGCGCGCCGTCATTCGGCACGATTACCCGGATAGCGGTCCCGGCTGGCAGCCGCGGCTGGTAGCGCAGCGGCATGACGCGTGCGCCGGAGCGCGAGACATCCACCAGACGACAGAGGCCCGGCCGTCCCTGGATCCACATTTCCGTGCGCAGGTTGACCGCCTCGCGCGGCCAGCCGCGGCGTTCCCTCTGCTCGCTGGCCGCCTCCTCGGCCTCTTGTCCCTCGCCGAATTGCCATGCGATGGCTGCGCCCCAGTGCTGCTCCTCGGCCGATCCGGCGTAGATCTGTGCCTGTGCCGGATCGGTGATTGGGGGCGACCCCAGCCGGTCGATCAACGCCGCGACGAAGCTGGCGGAGACTTGTTCGTACTCCCCGGCGGATTCCAGGTCCTGATATAGCTGGCCATGGATCTCGTCGAGGATGCGGAGGCGTTGATCCCAGGGTTCATTTGCGATTGCCGGGAACCAGAAGTCCGCGAGTTCCAGTGCCAACTTTTCGTGACTCATCAGCGATCCTTGATGGTCGGTGCAGGGGCCGCTGCGGTTGTGAAACTCTACCCTGTGTGTTCAGCAGCAAACTCTGTACCAGTACACAGAAATGACGGGGATTCGCTCACCCTGGTGCGGGCCGCCTGCGCCGTGATTCGCCCGTCAGTTCGCCAGCTGTAAACAATCCCGACATCTGTGGACAGTCCCTGGCAAACCCACTTCAATGAACCTGGGATTTCTCCCAACCCGGCCTCACCGGCACGCCGGTGTCGAGCCCGGGGGGTCCCGGCGCAAGGCAGGCGCGTCCGGGGGGCAGGTATTCGTTAGCAGATCGGCCCGCGGACGCTACCAGGCGCCGGTGCGGTCGGCGGGAAGCTGGGTTGTATGGAAAAGATCGTTCAAGAGCTCTGGCAGCATGTTCGCTCTACTTGGCGCAAGCGCTGGTGGATCCTGCCCATTGCATGGCTGATCTGTCTGGGCGGCTGGGCTTACGCCCACAACCTGCCGGACACCTATCAGGCGGAGGCCCGGGTCTATGTGAATACCCAGTCGGTTCTGGATCCGCTGCTGCGCGGGATGACGGTGCGGCCGAACACCGAGCAGCGCCTGCGCATGATCACCCGTACGCTGTTCAGTCGTGACAACCTCGAGGAGATCGCCCGCGAGAGCGATCTCGACGTTCTGACCGGCAACTCCAACCTGGATGCCCAGGTCGCGTTGCTGCGCGCACGGCTGACGCTGGACGTCGGCGACCGCGACAACATCTATAGCGTGAGTTTCCGTCACGGAAACCCCGAGGTGGCCTATCGCGTGGTTCGCGAGACGGTTGACCTCTTCATGGCCCGTGGCATGGGCGACTCGCGCCTCGATCTCACCACCTCGCAGCAGTTCATCGAGCGCCAGCTTGATAACTACGAACAGCAGCTGCAGGAGAAGGAGGCCAAGATCGAGCAGTTCAAGCGCGACAATGCGCGCTTCCTCAGCGGCGACGGCAACTTTTACTCGCGTCTCGAGCGCACCCGTGACCAGCTGCAGCAGGCGCGCTTGCAGGAGCGCGAGGCGCAGAGTCGCTTGCAAACCCTCCGGCGGCGCGCCGGAAGCGGACAAGGTGGTTACGACAACCTGGAGCTGGACCGGCGCATCAGCGAGCTGCAGGAAAGCATCGACGCGATGCGTCTGCACTACACCGACGAGCACCCGGACGTGGTCTCGTCACGGCGCATTGTCGAAGAGCTGGAGGCGCGTCGTGAAGAAGAGGCGCGCAACCCGCAGGCCATCCGACGCGTGGGCAGCGGCAACGAGGTGCTGCAAAACGCCATCAGCGAAACCGAAAGCGAGATCGCGTCGCTGACCACTCGGATCGCCGAATTCGAGGACCGGGTTGCGCGGCTGGAGGGCGACGTGGATCGCGCACCGGCGGTGGAGTCCGAGCTGACCTCCCTGACCCGCAATTACGACGTCATGCGGAACTCCTATCGCCAGTTGCAGGATCGCCGCGAACAGGCGGTGATGTCGGGGGCCGTCGAGAGTCAGACCGACGCCGTCGACTTCCGTGTGCTCGAGCCGCCGCGTCAGCCCACAGCGCCGGCCTCGCCGGATCGACCCATGCTGGCCACGGCCGTACTCCTGGTCGGTCTGGGTGCGGGCACCGGCTTTGCGTTCCTGCTGTCGCAGCTGCGCCGAACGATCAGTAGCAGCCAGCAGCTGGCGGCGGTCACCGGCCGCCCGGTCCTGGGCAGTGTCTCGCGTGTGCGTACGCCGATGAGTCGCCATCGCCGCTTGTCGGAGCTGATGGTATTCACCGCCGCATTGGGGACGCTGGTGCTGGTGTATGCCGTGGTCATGGGACTTTACGCGACCGGCTCGGAAGTCCTTCTGGACGATCTCCTGGGGCTGTTGCGATGACGGAACCACGCAGATGCGGGATGGGATGCCCCGGCAATCCGGTGGCGTGCCGACTATCTTTCAGGGAACCGGCCGACTCGATGGAGTCGGTTGCCGGCAAGGGGCTGACAGCATAATGAGTATTATCGAGAAGGCGCTGGACAAGAACCGGGCGCGTCAGCCGGTCCCCGAAACAACGGCCGAACAGGCGGCCACCTCCGAAGCCGCCACGCGCGAGCCCGAACGCTGGCGAGAGCCAGTGTCGCAGGAAGTCAGCATCGATTTTGCCTGGCTGCGCAAGCAGGGGCTCATCGTTCCGGGGGATCAGCGTTCCAGCGTGGCGGAAGAGTTCCGCATGATGAAACGCCCCCTGCTGAACAATGCATTCGGACGACATGCCGCGATGCGCGTGCCCAAGGGCCGGCTGATCATGATCACCAGCTCCCTGCCGGGGGAGGGCAAGACCTTTACCAGCGTGAATCTGGCCCTGAGCATGGCGATGGAGCTGGAGCGCACCGTGCTGCTGGTGGATGCCGATGTATCACGACCGGCTATCCCCCGCACCCTTGGGTTTCACGCCGATCTCGGGCTCATGGATGTCCTCAGCGAACCCGACATCCAGATCCCCGATGTCCTGCTGCGCACCAACGTGGAAAACCTGACCGTTTTGCCGGCAGGCCGCCCCCACGGACGCTCGACCGAGATCCTGGCGAGCGACGTGATGCGGGATCTGGTCGATGACCTGCATGACCGGTACGAGGATCGCATCATCCTGTTCGACTCCCCGCCCTTGCTGGCCACCAGCGAGCCGGGTGTCCTGGCGACGCACATGGGGCAGGTCGTGATGGTAGTGGAGGCTGATCGCACCCCGGCGAGTACGGTGGAGCGAGCCATGCATCAGCTGGATTCCTGCGGCGTCGTGCTCACCTCCCTCAACCGCGCGACGCCGGGTATCGGCATCGGCGGTCAATATTACGGGGGTAGCTACTATGGCATCGAGCGTGATCATGTCGCCGACACCCCCGCCCGCTAGCTTCCAGCGCCAGGGGTGGCCGTTGCCGGCGCGCTGGTGGCTGGTCGGCACGGCGGTGGTCGCGCTGGCATCGCCCGCAAGTGCGCTGGCCGTCGAGTGGACGTTGACCCCGCGGGTCACGGTGTCGGCCGAGGTCACCGACAACGCCCGTCTGGCCCCGCGAGGCCAGGAGGAAGCGGACCTGATCGGTACCGTCAGCCCCGGATTTACGCTGCGCGGGGAAGGCGCCCGCAGCGATACCCGTATCGATTACCGCCTGAACTCGCGCTTTTATCTCGACGACTCGCGCCAGGGGCGCACGACGCACGCCCTGCGCGGGCGCAGCAACTGGGAGCTGGTGGACGACACTTTCTTTGTCAATGCCGGGGCCTCGCGTACCGAGCAGGTGGCGTCGATTCTCGACCCGGTCGGCATCGGTGGCAGTACCCCGCGCGGAAACCTGCAGGAGACCACCTCCTACAGCGTTTCGCCGATGCTGCGGACCCGTTACGGCAGTTTCGCCACGCAGGAGGTCCGCTATACCTATGGCGCGACCCTGAACCACCAGAGCAATCGCCAGGACAGCGACTACCACCGGGGCGAGTACGTCCTCAATAGCGGGGCTGCCTTCAACCGCCCGTTCTGGCAGGTCGCCGGGTTCTACGAGGAGGAGCGCTTCGACAATGGCCTGGAGGGCGAGTTCGGGCAGGTCAGCGGGACGCTCGGCTATCGTTTCGGGCGGTCCCTGCGTCTGTTTGGCGTGGTGGGCGAGGACTTCAATGATTACGCGACGACCCGCGAAGACGATGACGGCAGTTTCTGGCAGGTCGGCGCAGGCTGGGCCCCGACCCGGGTCACCAACATCGAGGCGCGTTACGGCGAGCGCTATTTCGGCAAGAACCGCGCGCTGTCCGTGAATCATCGCAGTCGCCGCGCGACCTACCGTCTCAGCTACGACGAGGGGGTGAGCTCGACCCGGCAGCGGCGTGAGGGCCCCTTTGCCCAGCTGGCGGAGGATGCGCAGTTCATGACCATCGACGAGTTGCTGGATCGCTACACCCTGGAGGAGATCTTCCTGTTCGCCCTCAATCCGCAGCTGGGCGACGAGGCCTTCGTTGAAGGCTTCTACTTTACTCGTAGCTGGCGTGCGGGCTGGAGCTATGACACCGGCCGCAGTGTATTCGGGATCAATCTGGTGCAGACCGAGCGTGAATCCGAGACCCAGACCAATGTCGGCCTGTTCGAGGACAACCGGACCCAGCGCGGGGCCAATGTCTTCTGGCAATGGCGGTACGGCCCGCGCACGACCTCCCTGGTGAGCACTGGCGTCACCCGGACCGATTTCGCCGACAGCGATCGCGAGGACGACCTCTGGTACCTGCGTGCCAGTGTCAGCCGTCAGCTGACCCCGGACACCACCGCGAGCCTGGCCGTCCGGCACCAGCGGCGGGAGTCGAACAGCGCGGACAACGAGTATCGCGAGAACGCGATCATCGGCACGCTGACCAAGGAGTTCTGAGGCATGTACGAAGAATTCTACGGCTTCACCGGTCGGCCCTTTGCCCTGAGCCCCGATCCGCGTTTTTTCTATGCCAGCAAGGGCCACAGTCGGGCGATGGCGTATCTCGAATACGGCGTGCAGCTGGAGGAGGGCTTCATCGTTATTACCGGCGAGGTCGGGGCCGGCAAGACGACGTTGGTGCGCAGTCTGTTCGAGACCCTGAGTGACAAGCCTCTGGTGGCGGCGCAGTTGGTCAGCACCCAGCTGGATGCAGAAGACTTGCTGCGTTCGGTCTGTCTCGCGTTCGGGCTGGACGATGCCCCCAGTCACAAGGCCGGCCAGCTGCGCCGTCTGGAGACCTTCCTGCGCGATACCCGGGCGCGTGGCCAGCGCGCCCTTCTGGTGGTCGACGAGGCGCAGAACCTGGGCCCCGATGCCGTGGAGGAGCTGCGCATGCTCTCCAATTTCCAGGGCGAGGACGGGCCGCTGCTGCAGAGCTTCCTGCTCGGGCAGCCGGAATTCCGGCGCCTGTTGCGGAGCGAGGACATGCAGCAGCTGCGCCAGCGGGTGATCGCGACCTACCACCTGGGGCCGATGGACGCAGACGATACCCGGGCCTACGTCGAGCACCGGCTCGCCCGGGTCGGCTGGAACGAACGGCCGCATTTCGACGACGACATCTGGGCGCGCATCCACGACTACACCAGTGGCATCCCGCGCAAGGTAAACACCTTCTGTGACCGCCTGCTGCTGATGGGGTACCTGGAGGAATGTACCGACCTGGATGCCGCGCGGGCGCAGCAGGTGATCGACGAGATCGAGGAAGACCTGGAAGGGGTCCTGCTGGATGAGGGGCCGTCTGCCACGGGGCGCCCCGAAGCCGGGTCGGGGTCGGACGGCCTGGATGATCGCCTGGTGGCCAGCCAGGTCTCCATGCTGCGGATCGAACAGGATATCGAGGCACTGGAGGAACGCCTGCAGCGGATTGAGCGCAATCTCCTGGTCAACTTCCGGGCGACTCAGGAGGTGCTGAAGATCGTGCGCGACGAGGGCTACGAAACGGAGGCGCTGGCGCCCGTTTCCAGTGCCGCGCAGTCGTAGCGGCCGAGGCCTGTCATGCAGACGCAAAGTGCCGATCGGCCCAACGCCCTGACCGTCGATGTGGAGGATTACTTCCAGGTCTCGGCACTGGCCCCGCGCATCCCGCGCGATACCTGGGACACCCGCGAATGCCGGATCGAGCGCAACCTTGATCGCATCCTCGAGCTGTTCGATCAGAGCGGCGCGCAGGCGACCTTCTTCACCCTCGGCTGGATCGCCGAGCGTTACCCGCACGCGATCCGCCGCATCGTCGACGCCGGCCATGAGCTGGCGAGTCACGGCTACGGCCACGAGCGCGTCACGGATCTGGCGCCCGCCGCCTTCCGCGCCGATATCGAGCGCGCCCAGCGCATCCTCGAAGACCTCTCCGGAGCCCCGGTCCGCGGCTATCGCGCGCCCAGCTTTTCGATCGGCGAGGGCAATCTCTGGGCGCTGGAGGTGCTGCGCGAGGCGGGACTGGAGTACAGCTCGAGTATCTACCCGGTGCATCACGATCACTACGGTATGCCGAAGGCCCCGCGACACCCGCATCGCCCGATGCCTGCCGGGGTCCTCGAGCTGCCCCCGGCGACCCTCCGCATGGGCGGGCGCAACCTCCCGGCGGCCGGTGGCGGCTATTTCCGGTTGCTGCCTTATGTGATGTCGCGCGGGGCCCTTCGGCGTATCGGGGCACTGGACGGGATGCCGGCGGTTTTCTACTTCCACCCCTGGGAGATCGATCCCGATCAGCCGCGGGTGTCCGGGCTCGGGGCGCGGAGCCGTTTCCGGCACTACGTGAACCTGCACCGGATGGAGTCGCGCCTGAAGCGTCTTCTGCAGGACTTTCGCTGGGATCGCATGGACCGCGTGTTTGCCGCGGAACTGGCGGCACCCGAGGACCATGCAAGAGTGACAGGGGAAGACAATGTACGAACCGCCTGATCAACGTGCCAGCGGTACCGGTGCCCTGCAGGTCCGGACGCTGTGTGCGGCCGACCATGCGCGCTGGGATGCGTTCGTGGAGCACTGTCCGCAGGCCACCTTCTTCCACCGCGCGGGCTGGTCGACGGTCTTGCGCGAGGCGTTCGGACACGAGACGCACTTCCTCTATGCCGAGGTGGATGGCGCCATACAGGGCGTGCTGCCGCTGGGCCGTATCCGTTCCCGCCTGTTCGGGGACTCGCTGTCATCGCTGCCGTTCTGTGTCTACGGCGGTGTGGCCGCAGTCACCGACGCCGCGGCCGCGGCGCTGGATGCCCGAGCACAGGAGCTCGCCCGCAGCCTGAATGTCGATTATCTCGAGTATCGCCTGCGCGAACCGAGGCACCCGGACTGGCCGACCAAGAGCGAGCTCTACTTCACCTTCCGCCGCCTTCTGGATCCGGATGTCGACGCGAACATGAATGCGATCCCGCGCAAACAGCGGCGCATGGTGCGCAAGGGCATCAAGGCGGGCCTGGTCAGCGAAGTCGAACATGACATCGACCGCTTCTACCCGATTTACGCGGCCAATGTCCGGCGCATGGGGACCCCGGTCTTCGGCCCGCATTACTTCCGCAAATTGCTCGACGTGTTCGGTGATGATTGCGACGTGCTGACGGTGACGCACGAGGGCGAAGCGATCGCCAGCGTGGTCAGCTTTTGGTTCCGCAACGAGGTGCTGCCCTACTACGGCGCGGGAACCCCGCGAGCCCGCGAAGTGGCGGGCTACGACTTCCTCTACTGGGAGCTGATGCGCCGTGCCTGCGAGGCGGGCTACCGGGTATTCGATTTCGGCCGCAGCAAGCGCGATACCGGGTCTTTCAGCTTCAAGAAGAACTGGGGCTTCGAGCCGCAGCCGTTGTACTACGAATACGACCTGGTGCGTGCCCGCGAGATGCCGGACGTCAATCCCCTCAACCCGAAGTACCGCTACTTCATCGCCGCCTGGCAGCGCCTGCCGCTGCCCGTGGCCAACTGGCTGGGCCCCAAGATCTCCCGCTCCCTCGGCTGAAGGGCCTTTTCACCACAGGGCCAAAGAGAACACTGAGCAGGTCAAGGGCGGATTGACCACGAAGGTCGGTTTACGAGAACTGCCGGGTGCACGAAATGCTGGAATCGGGCCTGTCCTGCGTCTCTCAGGTTCCGATACCCGTCACTTACAAGGGGCAGACGCTGGATTGTGGATGCCGTATCGACATCCTGGTCGAGGACAGACTGATGATGGAATTGAAAAGTGTGGATGACCTGCAACGCGTTCACGAGGCCCAAACCCTCAGGCACATGAAACTCGCGAATAGCGCGCAAGCCCTGTTGATCCATTTCAACAGCGTGCGCCTCAACGATGGCCTCAAACGCCTGGTTCTTTGATTTGAATGCCCTTCTTCGTGCCTTCGCGAGCTTCGTGGTGAACAAGCCTTATGGATGATCTGTTGTATCTGGTGCACCGGATTCCGTGGCCGCCCAACAAGGGGGACAAGATCCGCTCGCACCACATCCTGCGCTATCTGGCGCAGCACTATCGCGTGCATCTCGGCACGTTCATCGATGACCCGGCCGACGCTGCCTACCTGCCCGAACTCGAAGGGCTGTGCGCCAGTGTCTGTGCCCGTCCATTGCCGCGCCGCCGTGCCCAGTTGCGCGCCCTGAGCGGCTTGCTGAGTGGCGAGGCGCTCAGCGTGCCGTGGTATCGCGACCGGGAACTTGCGCGCTGGGTCCGTGCAACGCTGGCAAGGCAGCCGGTCGCCCGAGCCCTGGCCTTTTCCTCGGCGATGGCCCAGTACCTGCCGGAGGGGGGCGGGCTGACCCGGGTGGTCGACTTCGTGGACGTGGATTCCGACAAGTGGACGCAGTATGCGCCGACGCGGCGCTGGCCCATGAGCGCCATATATCGGCGCGAAGGGCGGCGGCTGCTGGCATACGAGCGACAGGTCGCGCAAGCCAGTGACGCCAGCCTGTTCGTGTCGCCGGCCGAGGCGGACACCTTTCGCGAGCAAGCACCGGAAGTGGCAGGCCGGGTACACGCCCTGAACAATGGTGTCGATGCCGCCTTCTTCTCGCCCGATGCGGTTGCGGCACCCGGTCCCTATGCGGAGGGGGTGCGCACCGTGGTGTTCTCGGGGGCGATGGATTACTGGCCCAATGTCGATGCCGTGATCTGGTTCGCCGACCACGTCCTGCCTGCGCTGCGGCTCGAACATCCCGGTGTGGAGTTCTGCATCGTTGGCAGCCGGCCGGCCCCGGAGGTGATGGCGCTGGCGGATCGCCCCGGTGTCACGGTGACCGGATTCGTGGACGACGTGCGACCGTGGATCGCGCACGCGACCGTCGTCATTGCGCCCCTGCGAATCGCCCGTGGCGTGCAGAACAAGGTCCTGGAGGCGATGGCCCTGGCGCGCCCGGTCGTGGCCAGCCCGCAGGCTCTGGAAGGCCTGACCGCGATGGTTGGGCGCGAGGTGATCCGTGCCGAGGCCGAACCGGGCGCGTTCCTGCAGGCCGTTTCCGGATATCTGCATGCACCGGATCCGGCGCTCGGGCACGCGGCGCGCACCCGGGTGCTGGCGGACTATGACTGGGCGCGCAATCTCGCGCACCTGGGCGAGTTTCTCCGCCTGCACCCCGGCGGGGTTCCCGGCGCCGAGCCGGTCCCGGAGGCTGCCCATGGACGCTGAAACGCTCAACATCCGGGCGTCCGTGCGCGGCTCGTCCTGGTGGCTGGCCGGGCCGGTGCTGGTGCTGGGTCTGGTCGTGCTGGGATGGATGTTCTACCCGACGTTCGAATCCATTGTGGCCGTCTGGAACCGTTCGGAGACCTTTGCCCATGGTTTCCTGATTGTCCCCATCGTGCTGTTTCTGTTGTTTCTCAAGCGCGAGGAGGTGCTGGCCCTGGAGCCGCGTCCTTCCTGGTGGGCGCTGTTGCCCTTGCTGGGCTTTTCGCTGGTCTGGGTGGCGGGAGAGCTGGTGGATGTGGTGTCCGTGCGTCAGTTCGCGGCCGTCCTGATGATCCCCGCGCTGTTCTGGCTCGTGCTGGGCAATGCGATCACCTGGCGCCTGCAATTCCCTCTGGCGTACCTGCTGTTCGCGGTCCCGTTCGGTGAGTTCCTGGTGCCGCCGCTGATGGATTTCACCGCGGACTTCACCGTAACGGCGGTACAGCTCACCGGGATCCCGGTCTATCGCGACGGGTTGTATTTCGATCTGCCCACGGGCCGCTGGTCGGTAGTCGAGGCCTGCAGTGGCGTGCGCTATCTGATCGCGTCGGTCGCGCTCGGTACCCTGTACGCCTATCTCATGTATCGCAGCCCCTGGCGGCGGCTCGTGTTTGTCGGTGTCTCCATCGTGGTGCCGATCGTCGCCAATGGCCTGCGGGCCTACATGATCGTGATGATTGGTCATCTGAGCGACATGGAGTATGCGGCCGGGGTCGATCACCTGATCTATGGGTGGATCTTCTTCGGGGTGGTCATTGCGCTGATGTTCGGGATCGGGGCCTTCTGGCGCGAAGATATGGACCCGCCCACCGCACGCGTGCACACGCCGAAACAGCGCCGTTCGTTGCAGGCCGGACCGTTCGCCGTGGCGGCCCTGCTGGCGGTGGTGCTGGCCAGTGTGGCCCCGCTGTATGCGGATTGGATGAACCAGCGTGATCTCGGTCCGGTGGCGGGTCTGGGCGCGGGCCCGCTGGTCCCGCCCGGCTGGCGGGTGCTGGAGGATCAGGCCGATGCCTGGGAGCCGGGTTATCGCGGGGCCCGCGATGGCCGGGGTGGTCTCGTCACGGCGGAATATGGCGGGCCGCCGGTGGGCATGCACGTGCTGTTCTACCGCGAACAGCACCATTACGGGAACATGGTGGGCTGGAGCAATACCCTGGCCGGGCGTCACCGCGTGGGGTCCTGGTCGCAATCCCATCGCGGGCAGGCCACGGTCGACGGTTACCCCAATCCCGAACGTTTCCTGTTGCGCGGGCCCGGGCAGCAATTGCTGGTCTGGCGCTGGTATTGGGTGGACGGCCAGCTGACCACGCTGCCGCATACGGTCAAGGCTCGCGAGGCGCTGAACCGCCTGGTGGGTGGCCGCGATGACGCGGCCGTGGTCGTGCTCTATGTGCCCTATGGCTCCGAGCCCGGGGAAGAGGAGGCGACGCTACAGGCCTATGCGGCCGACGTCCTGCCCGAGATCCTCGAGCAGCTCGCCGCTGTCGCGCGACAGTGACGGTCGCATCCGCCAAGACCGTCCGGGATGGCGATCCGCGACCCTGCGTGGCGCATATCATCCATCGCCTGGACATCGGCGGGATGGAGAACGGGCTGGTCAACCTGATCAACCACATGCCCGCGGACCGCTTCCGGCACGCCATCATCTGCATGACGGACTACACCGATTTTCGCCTGCGCATCCGGCGCGACGATGTCAGTCTGCATGCCCTGCACAAGCGCGAAGGCAAGGACCCGCAGGTCCACGTTCGCCTGTGGCGACTGCTGCGCGCCCTGCAGCCGGATATCGTCCATACCCGGAACTTCGGCACGCTGGAGGCGCAGGTGACCGCCGCGCTGTCCGGCGTGCGCGCGCGCGTGCATGGCGAACACGGTTGGGATGTCGGCGACCTGGACGGCACGCGCGACCGCAACCGTCGATTGCGCCGGCTGATGCGGCCACTGGTCCGACACTACATTGCCCTTTCGCAGCATCAAAAGGGCTACCTGCGGGATGCGATCGGGGTGCCCGCAGCGCGTCTTTCGCACATCTTCAATGGTGTGGATACCGGCCGTTTCGCACCAACGTCAGAGGCGTTCGTGCCCCCGTTTCCAGAGGGCTTCCGGGGCCCCGGCACCTTCGTGATCGGCTCGGTCATGCGCATGCAGGCGGTCAAGGCGCCGCTGGACCTGGCACGGGCCTTTGTCGCACTGCGCGACCGGATGCCGACGGAGTTTCCGCGCCTGCGTCTGGCGATGATCGGGGACGGCCCGCTGCGCGGGGAGGTCCGCCAGCTGCTGGAGCAGTCCGGGGTGGCGGGCCAGGCCTGGCTCCCCGGTGCCCGGGAGGATATCCCCGACTGCCTGCGGGCGCTGGACCTCTTCGTCCTTCCCTCGCTGGCCGAAGGCATCTGCAACACCATCCTCGAGGCGATGGCCACCGGGCTCCCGGTGGTCGCGACGGATGTCGGGGGGAACCCGGACCTCGTCCAGCCGGGGGTGACCGGGGTGCTGGTCCCGGCGGGCGATCCGGACGCGATTGCGGCCGCGCTGATGGCCTATCCCGGCGACCCGGCACGGACCGAACGGCAAGGTGTGGCCGCCCGCGCACGGGCCGAGGCGGAGTTCAGCATGGACGCGATGGTCGCGGGGTACATGGGGGTGTACGACCGGGTATTAGGTAGACGCTGATCCATCGACGCGACTGCGTGGATGGATCAGCGTCTACCTTGGTGGCGCAGAACGCAGGGCGGCGCCACCGTTAGTTCCGGCGCTAACGCCAGGGGCCCTGTGGCGCGTATCGCGGTCGGTCCGCGGCGGGGTTGTCGTTTATGCTGAATTTTCCGTGATGGTGCGGCGGGGCTTGCCCCGATCAGGGCCTCCCCGGGGGCACCGTCCGGCGTCACTTGGCCTCGGCAAGGAAGCGATCAGGAACCCGACATGTGCGGCATTACCGGCATCTTCGATCTGCGCGACCGGCAGCCGATCAATCGGTCCCTGCTGGAGGCGATGAACGAGACCCAGTTTCACCGCGGTCCGGACGAGGGGGGTGTGCACCTGGAGCCGGGCGTCGGGCTGGCGCATCGTCGCCTGTCGATCATCGACCTCTCCGGCGGGCAGCAGCCGCTGTTCAACGAAGACGAAACCGTCGTTGTGACCTACAACGGCGAGATCTACAACTTCCCGGAGCTGACCGCCGAGTTGCAGCAGGCGGGGCACCGGTTCCGCTCCCACTGCGATACCGAGGTGATCGTGCATGCCTGGGAGGAGTGGGGCGAGGCCTGCGTACAGCGCTTTCGTGGCATGTTCGCGTTCGCCGTCTGGGATCGCAATCGCGACACCCTGTTCCTCGCCCGCGACCGCCTGGGGATCAAGCCGCTGTACTACAGTGCGCTGGCGGACGGGCACCTGATCTTCGGCTCGGAGCTCAAGGCGTTGATGGCGCATCCGGGGATGCCGCGACATATGGACCCGCATGCGGTGGAGGACTATTTCGCCTTCGGTTACGTGCCGGAGCCGCGCAGCATCTTCCGCGGCGTGCACAAGCTGCCGCCTGGCCACACGCTGACCGTGCGCCGCGGACAGGGCAACCTGAGCGAGCCGCGTGAATACTGGGACATCCCGTTCGGCGACAGTGGTGTGGCGGATGCAACGAACGCCGCCGAGGAACTCACGGCGCGCCTGCGCGAGGCAGTGGACGTCCGCATGGTCGCCGAGGTCCCGCTGGGGGCCTTCCTCTCGGGCGGGGTGGACTCCAGCGCGGTGGTCGCGATGATGGCGGGTCTGTCCGACGACCCGGTGCGCACCAGTTCCATCGGCTTCGCCGATCCGGCCTACGACGAATCCCGCTACGCGCGGATGGTCGCCGAGCGCTACCACACGGATCACCGCACGCAGGAGGTTGATCCCGACGACTTTGCGCTGCTGGACCGCCTGAGCGGGCTCTACGATGAACCGTTTGCCGACAGTTCCGCGCTGCCGACCTATCGGGTCTGCGAACAGGCACGCCAGCAGGTCGTGGTTGCGCTGTCCGGGGACGGCGGCGACGAGAACCTGGCCGGCTATCGGCGCTATCGCCATCACCTGGCGGAGGAACGCCTGCGCGCGCCGCTGCCCCTGGGGCTTCGGCGGGCCGTGTTCGGGACCCTGGCGCGGTGGTATCCCAAGGCCGACTGGGCACCGCGCCCGTTCCGCGCCCGCGCCACCTTCCAGGCCCTGGCGCGGGACTCGGTCGAGGGCTATTTCCAGGGGGTATCCATCCTGCGTGACGATCTGCGCGCGCACCTGTTTTCCCCGGCGTTTCGGCGCTCGCTTCAGGGCTATAGCGCGGTGGAGGTCCTGCGTCGGCATGCGGCGCGCGCGCCCACCGAGCACCCGCTGTCGCTGGTGCAGTACCTGGACATGAAGACCTACCTGCCGGGCGACATCCTGACCAAGGTCGACCGCGCGAGCATGGCGCATTCGCTGGAGGTCCGGGTGCCCCTGCTCGACCACCAGCTGGTCGAGTGGACCTCGGGCCTGCCCCCGGATCTCAAGCTGCGGGGGACGGAGGGCAAGTACGTGCTGAAAAAGGCCATGGAGCCCTACCTGCCGGAGGAGATCCTCTATCGGCGCAAGAAGGGGTTCGCCGTCCCGGTCGCCGAGTGGTTTCGCGGACCGCTGCGTGAACGCATGCGGGCGCAGGTGCTGGGGCCGCGCATCGCCGACTCCGGCATCTTCGACATGGACTATCTCAAGACCCTCGTGGACCAGCACACCAGTGGCGCCCGCGACCACAGCCCGGCCCTGTGGTCGCTGTTGATGTTCGAGGGCTTCCTGGCCCGGTCGACGGCCTGATGCGGGGGTGGCAATGAAGATCCTGCATGTCCTTGATCACTCCATCCCGCTGCACAGTGGGTATACCTTCCGCACGGCCGCCATCCTGCGCGAGCAGCACCGGCTCGGCTGGGAGACGTTTCATTTGACCAGCCCCAAGCAGGGTGCGGTGGAGGCGGACGAGGAGGATGTCGACGGCCTGCACTTCTACCGCACGCGCTATCGCCCCGGGACGCTGCCGGGGCTTGGCGAATGGGGGTTGATGCGTGCCCTGACCCGGCGCCTGGAGGCCGTGGCCCGGGTAGTGCAGCCGGATGTGCTGCATGCCCATTCCCCGGTTCTCAATGCCCTTCCGGCCCTGCGGGTCGGCCGGCGTCTCGGCATCCCCGTAGTCTACGAGGTGCGGGCCTTCTGGGAGGATGCCGCGGTGGATCACGGGACCAGCCGCGAACACGGGCTGCGCTACCGCATGACGCGCGGTTTCGAGTCGTACGTGTTCCGCCGGGTGGACCACGTGACGACCATCTGCGAAGGCCTGCGGCGGGACATCGTCGCCCGGGGCATCCCGCAGGACCGCGTCACCGTGATCCCGAATGCCGTGGATGCCGAGGCCTTCCGTCTGGGCGGGGCGCCGGATGCCGAGTTGAAGGCGCAACTGGGGCTGGCCGATGCCCGGGTGCTGGGTTTTATCGGCTCGTTCTATGCCTACGAGGGGCTGGACCTGCTGCTGGAGGCCTTTCCGCGCATCCGGGCGCAGGCCCCGGATGTACGCATCCTGCTGGTGGGTGGCGGGCCGCAGGCGGAACGCCTGCAGGAGCAGGCCCGGCGCCTGGGCATCGCCGATCAGGTCACCTTTGCGGGCCGGGTGCCGCATGACCAGGTCCAGCGCTACTACGACCTGGTGGATCTGCTGGTTTACCCACGGCACTCGATGCGGCTGACCGAGCTGGTGACCCCGCTCAAGCCGCTGGAGGCGATGGCCCAGGGGCGACTGCTGGTGGCCTCGGACGTCGGCGGACACCAGGAACTGATCCGGCATGGCGAAACCGGCTGGCTGTTCCCCGCCGACGACCCGGGGGCGCTGGCGGACACGGTGCTCGACACCCTGGCCCGCGAGCCCGAATGGGATGCGGTACGCGCCGCGGGGCGCCGCTTTGTCGAGCAGGAACGCACCTGGGCGAGGAGTGTTGCCCGCTACCAGGCGATCTACGAACGTCTGCGGGGTGTCGTGGAGCCCACCCATGCCCGGTGACCGGCGTCACGCTGGCCGGCGCCCGCGCCTGGTGGTGTTCACCCGCGTCTACCCCAACGCGGCGCAACCCAACCTGGGGCTGTTCGTGCGCGAACGCATGCGGCGGGTGGCCGAACACCTGGACCTGGTCGTCGTGGCGCCGGCCCCGTGGTTTCCGTTCCAGGGGCTGCTCGGGCGTCTCCGGCCGCACTCGCGCCCGCCGCTGCCGCGCTACGAGGAGCAGGACGGCATTGTGGTCTATCACCCGCGGTTCTTCTGTTTTCCGGGCGTGCTCAAGTGGACCGACGGGTTCTTCCTGGCGCTGGGCAGTTTCTGGCTGATGCGGCGGTTGCGGCGCGATTTCCGGTTTGATCTGATCGACGCCCACTTTGTCTATCCCGATGGCGTGGCTGCGCGCTGGCTGGCGCGCTGGTTGCGCTGCCCCTACACCATCACCCTGCGCGGCAGCCTCGTGCGTTTCGCCGGCAGCGCCCTGCATCGGCGCCAGATCAACCGGGCGATGAGCGCGGCGGCGCGGATGTTCTCGGTGGCGGACTCGCTGCGGCAGGATGCGATCGCCTGGGGGCAGGCCCCCGGGCATGTGCAGGTCGTCGGCAACGGCGCGGACCTGCGGCGTTTCCATCCCGAGGACCGGGCCGGGGCCCGCCAGCGCCTGGGCCTGCCGCAGGAGGGCCGCTTCCTCGTGTCGGTGGGGGGGCTGACCGAGCGCAAGGGCTTTCACCGGGTGATCGCGACCCTCCCCGAATTGCTGCGCACGCAGCCCGATTTGCACCTGGTCATTGCCGGCGGCGCGACCCCCGAGGGCAACAACGAGGCCGAGTTGCGCCAGCAGGTAAAGGGCCTGGGTCTGGAAGGCCGGGTCTGGTTCCTGGGGCAGGTATCGCCGGAAGACCTGCGTTTCGTCTATTCGGCTGGCGACGTGTTCGTCCTGGCCACCCGGTTCGAGGGCTGGGCGAATGTCTTCCTCGAGGCGTCGGCCTGCGCCCTGCCGATCGTGACCACCCGGGTCGGGGGCAACGCCGAGGTGGTGAATTCCGATCAGGTCGGGATCGTGGTCCCGTACGGCGACCATGACGCGCTGCGCGACGCCCTGCTGGAGGCGCTCGAGCGCGAATGGGACCGCGAGGCCATCCTGGCCCATGCGCGGGCGAATGCCTGGGAGACGCGGATCCCGGAGCTGGTTGCAGCCTTCGAGCAGATCGCGGCCGCGGATACCGCGACGGCCCCCGGGACCGCGCGGTCCGGCTGAACATGGGGCTTTATACCCAATGGGTGGCGCGCGGCCTGTTCCCGCTGCAGGAGCGGCTCAAGGGTCACCCCACGGTGGCGTGGCACAAGGCCCTGGAAGCCACTCAGTGGTGGACGCCGGAGGCCCTGCAGAGCCTGCAGCAGCAGCGGCTGCAGGGGCTTCTGGAACGTGTCGCGCGGCAGGTGCCGTTCTACCGGGAATGGTTTGCGCAACAGGCCTGGTCGCCTGCGGCGTTCTCCGGCATCGCGGACCTTCAGCGCCTCCCGGTCGTTGACAAGGCGCTGATCCGCGAACAGGGCGCGGCCTGGCGCGCGGAGGGCGCGAGGAACCTCGAAGAGCAGCACACCAGCGGGTCGTCCGGCGAGCCTCTGAGGTTCTGGCTGGGCGCGGATCGCATCGGCATGGATATCGCCGCAAAGTGGCGGGCAACCCGCTGGTGGGGCGTGGACGTGGGCGACCGCGAACTGGTCCTGTGGGGATCCGCCGTCGAGAACGAGGCCCAGAACGGCCTGCGTGCCTGGCGCGATCGCCTGTTCCGTTCGTACCTGGTGCCGGCCCGCGACCTGAATCCGGCGCGGCTCGACCGCATCATCGAGCAGATCCGCCAGCGGCGTCCGCGCATGCTGTTCGGGTATCCGTCGGCATTGTCCCGCGTGGCATGGCGGGCGCGCGAGCGAGGGCAGCGGCTGGGTGATCTCGGGATTCGTGTCGCCTTCACAACCTCCGAGGTGTTGCGCCCGGAGTGGCGCGCGGTGATCGGCGAGGTGATGGGCTGTGGGGTCGCCAACGAGTACGGCGCGCGCGACGCCGGGTTCATCGCCCGCGAATGTCCGGCGGGGGGCATGCACATCACGGCCGAGGCCCTGATCGTCGAGATCCTGGATGCGGAGGATCGACCGGTGCCGCCCGGCGCGACCGGAAACATCGTCATCACTAACCTGGTGGGCCCGGAATTCCCGTTCATCCGCTATCGCACCGGGGACCGGGGCGCTCTGGACCCGCGTCCCTGCCCCTGCGGGCGCGGCCTGCCGCTGCTGCGCGACATCGACGGCCGTGCCAACGATGGCCTGATCGCGACGGACGGTTCCTGGATCCACGGCAGCCGCTTCAACTACCTGATGCGCGACCTGCCCGGGCTGCGCGCCTACAAGGTCATCCAGCACGACCGACACCACGTCGAGGTGCTGCTGAGCCTGGTCGCCGCCCTGCCGGCGGCCGCCGAGGAGCGCCTGCGCCGTGCATTGGTCGACGCGCTGGGGCAGGCGGTCCAGGTGGAGGTTCGCGCGGTGGATGCCATCCCGCCGGAGCCCAACGGCAAGCACCGCCATGTTGTCTGCCGCGTTCCCGATACCGATCAGCCAGCCCGGAACGCCTGAGTACTCACCACGAAGCGCACGAAGATACGAAGAAGGGCTAGTTAACAGGACGCAGGGAAAACGGGAAGATTCGTGATGGTGGTGCCGGGGCGTGCCGGGTGACGGTCGGGGGAGCCTCCAGCGCGCACGCAACTTTGACTGCCATCACGCGTTTGCACGCCGATAAGGCAGTCGTTGTGAGAAGGGGAGCGGCGCGGCGATCTGCGAGAGGTCGTCCGACGCGTTTTCCAACACTGCGGCGCTACGCTCGCAATGACAGAGCCGTCACGGCGGCTTCTGCAGGTCTGCCGCCTTTCTGTGTCTCGGTATCAGCCTTTGCTGGGAACCCGGCTCAGGCAGTTTGCTTACACGAACGGAATTCCCGGATCTGTTCCAGGTCCGCCTGTTCCGATTGCTCCGCCTTGAACAAATCCCAGCGCACCTGAAGGTTCAACCAGAAATCGGGCGACATGCCGAAAAAGCGTGCTAGACGCAGCGACGTGCTTGGCGTAATGCCACGCTTCTGGTTCACGAGCTCGTTGATGCGCTGATACGGAACATGGAGCGCGTCCGCCAACTGGCGCTGGGAGATATGCATCGGCTCCAGGAACTCTTTCGCCAGCATTTCACCGGGGTGGGTCGGCTGTCGGTGGGTAGGGATGCGGACCATGATTGTGCCTCAGTGGTAATCCGTGATTTCGACCTGGTCGGGCCCGGAGTCTGTCCAGGCGAAGCAGATCCGATATTGCTCGTTGATTCGAATGCTGTATTGGCCTTTTCGCTCTCCCGCCAGGGCCTCCAGTCGGTTACCCGGTGGGACTCTCAGCTCCTCAACGTTCATGGCCGAATCCAGCAATTCCAGCTTTCTTGCGGCAACCCGCCATACAGATTGTGGGCAGACCTTGCGAGCAGCCTTCGACGAAAGCCCGTTGAAGATATCCTCAGTGCCTCGATCCTTGAAGCATACAATCATGGAAACACGGTATCACGGGTTCCATGCTATTCCAAAACCTGAAAAGGGCGGGGCGAAGGGCGGCGTGGGTGTCACGGCCTGGAGATCCCGGCTCTCCGCTTCGCTGCGGCCGGGATGACGATGGTGGTGTGCTGCGGCCCGGATGACGGGGATATGGAAACCGTTGCAGTCGGGAGCCCCAAGCGGTCGATCGCGGGCCATTTCGTCCAGAGCGTTCGCGCGTTTCCCGCCTTCCTGTGGCCCGCCCTTGCCCCCGCCCTTGCGTCGTGTCTTCGTGACTCATGCCAGGCGGGCGGCGGGGTGCGATTCGAGCCAGAGGTCGAGCATCATCAGGATCCAGACGAAATCGCCGTAATAGGCTGCGTGGCCCTCGCGGTGCAGTCGGATCAACTCGTCGATGAAGTCGTCGCGGAGGAAATTGCGGCCCTTCAGTCGCAGCAGGCTGTCGTATGCCAGCTCCCGCAGCGGCGCGTGCTCCTGCATCCAGACGCCGAACGGCAGGCCGAAGCCGTGTTTTTTCTTGTCGATGATGGCGTCGGGCAGGAAACCGGTAAACGCCTCCTTGTAGAAGTGGCGCAGGCGGCCCTTCTTTAGTTTGAGGTCCGACGGCACGCGGCAGGAGAACTCGACCAGTTCGTCGTCCAGCATCGGGAAGGCGACATCGACGCCGGCCAGCTGGCACATCCCGGTCACCTTGCGCAGGTCGTTGTCGGCCAGGGTTTGCTGCCAGTCCAGGTACATCATGCGATTGAGGGACGACGCCGATTGGGGCTGCGCGTAGATCCCGCGCATCAGCTCCCAGGGGGCCTCGCGGTCCACGGCCGCGAGGAACTCGGGTGCGAACATCGTCTCCGGCGCCAGGCGGTGCAGGTAATTGTAGGTCTGCAGTCGATCCGGCAGCGGGATACGCGCCTGTTCCACGTAGCTGCGGGCCTTGCCGGCCAGCGGCAGGCCGCGCGGCAGGCGGGTGAACAGCGGATCCAGCAGGTGGTGGCGTAGCGGCGCGGGGATCCGGCCCCAGTGTTCGAATACGCCCTGCTTGGCGTAGCGCGCATTCCCCGCGAACAGCTCGTCGCCACCATCCCCGGCCAGTAGCCGGGTGATGCCGGCGTCGGCCGCCATGCGGGCGCAGAAATAGGCCGGCAGGGCCGACGAATTACCGAAGGGCTCGTCGTAGCTGCCGGCGATCCGGGGCACGGCGTCGACCACGTCCTCCGGCGTCACGTAGTACTCGTGCGCCTGGGTCCCGAAGTGCCGCGAGGCGATGCGCGCGTACTCCATCTCGTCGTATCCGGGCGCATCAAAGCCGATGCTGAAGCTGTCGGCCCCGGGGTGCATGCCGGCGAGCATCCCGGCCACCGTCGAGCTGTCCAGGCCGCCGCTCAGAAAGGCGCCGGGGCGGGGGGAGTCCGCACGTCGTTCCACCGCTGCTTGCGCGTGTTCGTGCAGGGCATCTTCCAGGGCCTCGGGCGTGGCCGCACTGTCTTCCTCGAAGCGCGGGCGCCAGTAGCGGGACACCTCGGCCCGGTCGCCGTTGTGGGTCAGGCGGTGGGCGCCCGGCAGTTTCTCCAGCCCGGAGAACAGGCTGACCGGGGCCGGAAGCATGTGGAAGAAACAGTAGTGGTAGAGCCCCTCGCGGGTCACCTCGGTGGCAACCGCCGGGTGTGCGGCCACGCATCCGGCACTGGTGCCGAAGGCCACGCCGCCATCCAGGTGCGCAAAGTGAAGCGGTGTCTGGCCCAGGCGGTCGATGCCGGCCACCAGGCGACCGTGCCCGGCATCCACGATGGCCAGTGCATAGTCGCCGCCAACCTGCTCGAAGAGGCCGACGCCGTGCTGCCGCCAGGCCTCCAGCAGGGCCTGCGCGGGGTCGTGCTCTCGCGCCCGTCGGGCCAGGGCAGGGTCCCGCCATTGCGGATGGCCAGTGATGGCGGCAATGACGTCGGCCTCCTGCGCGATCCAGCCGCCCCGGACCCGGCAGCCGCCCAGGCGGTTCGTGCATTGGGCGTCCGGCGCCCCGGAGAGCCCCGGGAGCGCCTGTCCCTGGGCCTCAAGGGCGCCGGCCGGTGATGCGGCATTCACCGCGAACCATCCACAAAGTCCCGCCATCCGTCCGCCTGTTGCCTGGTCGGGCCAGGGAAACGTTGATTGATGTATGCGTTCGCGCTCGAGTCGTTGTTGCTTGCTGACAAGGCGCGGGATGCGCGGGGCGAGGCCGCGCGCACTGCTCGCGAGCACGAATCCATGCCGTGCTGGACCTCATTCTACGTGCGGGTCCGGGTGTGCGAGGTGGTCCGAGGCCCAGGGGCTTAACGTGCCGATCACGCAGGGGGCGCGGTCTGCCGGCGCCGATCTGGACAGCCCGTGCAGATGCGGTAACCTGCCGGACAATCCCGCATCCCGGCCGGGCAGGGATACCCGACCTTCAGGAACCCGTCATATGTCGACCCTCGATCACACCAAGAACCTGCTGGACAGTGCCCTGAGTCTGAACGGGAGAGCGCAGCACTTCGACCGCAACACCACGCTGTTGGGTGGCGTACCGGAGCTGGACTCGATGGCGGTCGTTTCGCTGATCACCTCGATCGAGAGCCATTTCGACATCGTGATCGATGATGACGATGTCAGCGCCGAGACCTTCGAGACGCTCGGCACTCTGGTCGATTTCATCGACTCCAAGCTCGACAGCTAGGCGCGCGGCATGGAAGCCGGGTTCCTGGAGGGCAAGGCCGGGCCGGTATTCCATGTGCTCCATCTTCCGGATGGTCCCTCCATCCGGGGTGCTGTGCTGTTTGTCCCGCCCCTGGCCGAGGAGCTCAACAAGTCCCGTCGCATGGTGAGCCTGCAGGCGCGCCGCCTGGCGCAGGCGGGCTACGCCGTGTTGATCCCGGACCTCTACGGGTGCGGCGACAGCGGCGGTGACTTTGGCGACGCGGACTGGGATCTCTGGCTGGACGACCTGGCACGCTGCAGCGAACACCTCGAGGCGCGCTGCCCGGCGCCGTTCATGGTCTGGGGGCTGCGGGCGGGCTGCCTGCTTGCGGGGGATTTCCTGGCCGCGCGCACGCAATCGGCGACGGCCGCGGTCTACTGGGCCCCAGTCACGAATGGCGAACAGCACCTGACCCAGTTCCTGCGCCTGCGCATGGCCGCCGGGCTGATGGGTGGGCAAAAGGAAGGTACCGCCCAGCTGCGCTCGCAACTGGATGCCGGCGAGTCGCTGGAAGTCGCCGGGTATACCCTGGCGCCCAAGCTGGCCGCGCGCCTGGCGGCGGCCCGTCTGCGCCCGCCGCACGCGGAGGCGATCGAGTGGTTCGAAGTGGCCGCGCAGGACACCGCACCGCTGCCGCCGGCGAGCGAACGCCTGATCGAGCGCTGGCGCGAGGAGGGCGCCGCGGTTACCGCGACGGTCGTTGGTGGCGATGCCTTCTGGTCGACTCAGGACATCGTCGAGGTGCCCCAGTTGCTGGACGCGACCCTGCGCCGGCTAGGCAGTGTTTCCCTAGAGACCATCGCATGACCGAACACGCCGTGATCTTCCGGGTTGGGCAGGAAGAACTGCTGGGCATTGTGCATCCCGGAGCAGATGGCGCCCGGCGCGGGGTCTTGATCGCGGTGGGCGGGCCGCAGTACCGGGTGGGCAGCCACCGCCAGTTCCTGCTTCTGGCCCGGCATTTCGCAGCACAGGGGATACCCGTGTTCCGCTTTGATTTTCGCGGCATGGGCGATTCTTCCGGTGCCCAGCGCGATTACGAAGAGGTCCACGATGATCTGCGGACCGCGATGGATACCTTCTCGGCCGAGGTGCCGGGGATGCACGATGTGGTCATATGGGGCCTGTGTGGCGCGGCCTCCGCGGCGCTGTTCTATGCCTGGCGCGACGGCCGGGTGGCGGGCCTGGTGCTGGCCAACCCCTGGGTCCGCACCGACGAGGGCCTGGCTCGGGCCTACCTGAAGACCTACTACCTCCAGCGCCTGTTCGCGCGCGATTTCTGGTCCGGGGCCCTGAAGGGGCGTTTCAACCCCTGGGCGTCCCTGCGCTCCCTGGGGCGCATGGTCGGTGCTGCGCTCGGTTCCAGGTCCGGGGCCTCCCCTGGCGAGTCCGGCCAAGCAAGTCCCGATATCGGTAATGGCCCGCTGCCGGACCGGATGGCCGAGGGCTGGCGGCGTTTTCAGGGGCCAATCCTGGTGATCCTGAGCGGCGAGGACCTGACGGCCGCCGAGTTTCGCGATGTGGCGACGACTGCGCCGGCATGGAGCGGGCTGCTGCAGGGGTCGCGGGTGACCCTGCGCGAACTGTCCGGTGCCAACCACACCTTTTCCCGCCGTGAGTGGCGCGACCAGGTGGCCATGTGGTCGCATGACTGGCTGCAGAGAGTGCCGGAACGAGGGCGGGAGTGATGTCGTCCATGGAACAAGCCCCGACGAGTAGCAAGTCCCCGGCCGCGCTGGAGGATGGTAACCGCAAGCCACGGGTTTCGGTGATCATGCCGGCCTACAACACGGCCACATATATTGCCGAATCCGTCGACAGTGTTCTGGATCAGGACTACCCCAGCATCGAATTGATCGTGGTGGATGACGGCTCGACCGACGGGACGATCGACATCCTGCGCGGGTATGGCGACCGCCTGACGCTGCTGACCCAGCAGAACCAGGGGGCGGCCGTGGCCCGCAATGCCGGTATCGCGAAGGCGGGCGGTGACTATATCGCCTTTATCGATTCCGATGACGTCTGGTTGCCGGGCAAGCTTACTGCCCAGGTGCTGTATATGGAGCAGCACCCGGAGATCGGTTTCGTGCATACGGACTTTCTTTCATGGAAGCCGGATGCCGACGGGCAGTTCGCTTCGGCCCGCACACTGGCTGACCCCCCGGTCCCGGTGACCGAGGCACCGGCTATTGTCGCGGAGGGGTCGGGCTGGGTTTACAACCAGCTATTGATGGAATCCCTGCCGCATACGATCACTGTGATGATGCGACGCGCGCTGGTGGAGCAGGTCGGCAAGTTCGATCCGGAACTCAAGCGCGGCCAGGATTACGACTACTGGATTCGGGCCTCGCGACTGACCGAGTATCGCCAGCTGGACCGGGTGACGGCCCTGTATCGCTTGCACGGACATGGCTGCATTACCAAGTATCCGAATGTGAATTACGAGGTCGAGGTGGTCCGGCGGGCGCTGGACCGCTGGGGTCTGGTGGGCCCCAATGGCGAGGAGACCCCCTGGTCCCAGGTGCGCGAGCGGCTTGGCGAGGCCTGTTTCACCTTCGGGTATCACCATTACTGGGAAGGTGACCCACGCATCGCCCGGCGCGCGTTCTTTCAGGCCCTGCTGCGCAGTCCGGGACGGGTGAAGACTTGGGGATACTTGGGGGCGAGTACCCTGAAGGCCTTGCTCACCCGCAAGGGAGAGGCTGATTAGTGCACGTCTCTGGCCCCTTCAGCGGCGGTTGCGGTATATCGCAACCCGGCCGATTGGCATCTTTCTGAAGCGTTTGGTGCGGTATTCCCGGTAGGCGATCCGTTCCAGGAACGGGGCTTGGTCCAGTAGGCGCCTCTGCGTGGGGTTCTGATAGACGATCAGTACGTCCAGCGGCTCGGCCTGCAAGGCCCTTTCGAGATTCGCCAGCACCCGCTCCATGATCGCTGCCTTGAAGGGGTTGAAGAGGTAGATCAGCAGGTCGCCCGGCGGAAGATCGAATGCTCCGGCATCGTCGCGGATGGTTTCGATCGCGTGCATGCGGCGTTCGGGGTGTCGATAGATCCGGGCGTTCTCGGCAGCGATTGCGTCCAGACGAGGGTTGTATTCGACCCCGATGATCCGCCGGAACGGATGATGTGCCGCGAGCAGCAGTGCCTTGCCCTTGCCCGAGCCCAGGTCAATGAA
Source organism: Thioalkalivibrio sp. AKL10 (assembly GCF_000381845.1). Taxonomy (NCBI): domain Bacteria; kingdom Pseudomonadati; phylum Pseudomonadota; class Gammaproteobacteria; order Chromatiales; family Ectothiorhodospiraceae; genus Thioalkalivibrio; species Thioalkalivibrio sp. AKL10. The sequence goes on along the minus strand of NZ_KB907142.1, from coordinate 651,272 downwards.
CGCGTAGTGCTCGGGGGCGATATCCAGGGACCGGATAATCCGGTGAAACAGACGCGGCGGAGCGCCCTCGTAGCCCTCGTGTTCCCGTGGCAGACCCGCGTCGTCCTCGGCCTGAAAGCCGGTATTGGTACCGTGTTTGCGGTCGAAATCCGTCAGCTGGAACAGGATGTTCCGCGGGATGAGTGTCAGGGTGCGCCACCAGCCATTCTTGCGCAGGGAGGCGCGCAGCCGAACAAGCGTATCCATCATGTCGTTCTCGTGGTTGCAGGGCTGGAAGGTGGAGGGCTGTTCACGCTTCGGCGGTCTCCAGTCCTGTCACAAGTATCTTGCGATCGACCTTGCCATTGGCGTTGAGCGGCAGGCTGTCCAGCGAGTGGATGGTTCGCGGGACCATCACCGCGGGCAGTCTCTGGCGGAGCCGGTCGCGTATGGCCGATTCGTCCATATCTTCCGCGACCACGAATGCCACGATCGCCGAGGCGCCGCATTCCGTTCGCGGCCATCCAACGGCCACTGCCTGGTCCGTGCCGGCGGCTTCGCGCAGTGCGGCCTCCACCTCGCCGAGCTCGATCCGCACCCCGCCAATCTTGATCTGGTGATCCAGGCGCCCGAGAAAGATGATCGGTTGGCCTGGGGCCGGACGGCGCACCAGATCCCCGGTGCGGTAGTGCACGCGACCATCGTCCAGGTGCACAAAGGCCTTCGCCGTGCGCTCGGGGTCTTTCCAGTACCCGGGTGTCACCTGCGGGCCGCTGATCAGCAGTTCGCCCTCGGCCCCGACCGGTACCTCCTGCAGGGTCTCGTTCGCCACGCGCAGTCCGACCTGGTTGCCCGGATAGCCGATCGGCACCATGCCGTGCTCGCATTCCGCCGGCGATCGCTCCCCGTCCCAGCGGTAGTAGCAGGCATCCACGGTGCATTCGGTGGGCCCGTAGGCATTGTCGACAATGGCATTGGGGGCGGCGGCCACCATCGCCTCGGCCAGCTCCGCTGACAGGGCCTCCCCGCCAAAGCGGCACAGGCGCAGATCCGGGAACCGTCCCGGCGCCCAGCCGTTGCGGCGATTCATCCCGTGCCCGGCCGAGGGGGTGATGTCGATTACCGTGAGCGCCTTGTCCGCGATGTAGCGGTTGGGGTTGAACCACTCCCGGGCGGAGGGGCAGCACAGGCAGGCACCAAAGGCCCACGACACGTACAGGTCGAACATCGAGGAATCGAAGGTGATGTCGTAGAACTGCGAAAAACGGTCCGTCTCGCTAATGCCGAAGTCCCGATACCGCTCCTGCGACATCTCCACAAAGCGCGCTGCATTGCGCTGCAGAACGCCCACGCCCTTGGGTATGCCCGTGCTGCCGGAGGTGAAGAACAGGCAGGCCAGATCATCCGGGGATACGGTCGCCGGCGCCCAATCCGCGGGCCGAGGGGAATCGCCGATTACCCGGAAGGCGTGCCGGGGCCAGCGCGTTTGCAGGTCCTCCAGCCGCTGTGCATCGGGTAGCAGGATCGTGAGTGGCCGGGAGAATGCTCCCAGTATTTCATCGAGCCGCTCCAGACCCTGGCGATCAACCAGCAGCGCTGACAGGTCGGCCTGGTCGGCCATGGCCACCGTGCGTTCGGCGGGAAACCCCGGGTTCAGTGGAACCAGCGTGTGGCCGGCCATCAGGGTCCCCAGGATCCCGCGGTACATCGCGAGCGAGCGCTGGGCGAGCACACCGGTCCGGCCGGGCGCGTGTCCGGTCAAGCTCTGTTGCAGCACGTGCGCGATATCCGCGCCGGCCGCGAACAGCTCGTTGTAGCTCAGGACGCCACCCTCGACATCCAGCGCGGGGCGTTCCGGGAAGCACTCGACCGAGCGCAGGAAGCCGGTGAGCAAACCCTTCGTTAGCTTGGCGTTTGGCATGGCTGCAGTCCTCGTTATCCTCCAGAACCCTTTGTCGCTGCGGCATTCGGGATCTTCCGGCCGGTCCGGACGGGCGATCAGCCCGGCCAACCGTGCGATCGCACGTCCACGGTGCCTTCAGCGAAGCATCCGCGATCGCCCCATCTCGTACAATCCAAACGAGATACAGGCCGCAAGGCTTGGCTAACGGCCGCCTGATGGCGGTCGACTACAGGGCCCGTTCGAAGGCCCCTCGTACGAAGGATCCCCGGTCGGCGAAACCATGCTGCAAACCCTGCGCAAGCTGAATGCCCTGCTCGACCCCCGCGATCGCGGCAAGGTCGGCCTGCTGGTGCTCCTGATGATCGCCACGGCCTTCATGCAGACTGCGGGCATCGCCTCGGTCATGCCGTTTCTGGCGGTTCTCTCCGACCCGAATATGGTCCACGACAACGAGGTGCTTCGCGTTGCCTATGAATGGATAGGCTTCGAGTCGACCAATCGTTTCCTGTATTTCCTGGGCCTTGCGGCCTTCGTCGTGTTCATAACCGGTACGGCGCTGCAGGCGCTCAACCAGTGGGCCATTACGCGGTTTACCCACATGCAGCAGTACGAGCTCTCCCGGCGCCTGATGGGGGACTACCTCCGTCGCCCGTTCACGTTCTTCCTCAACCGCAATTCAGGCGACCTGGCCAAGACCGTTCTGCAGGAGACCACCCAGGCGATTAATGGCGCCCTGATGCCGGTTCTCCGGTTGGCCAGCCAAGGACTGCTGGCGATCTTCATCATTGCATTGCTGATCGTGGTTCAGCCCTGGCTGGCCCTGACCGTCGCGTTCGCTCTGGGTAGCATCTACGGAGCTATCTACTTTCTCGCGCGCACGTGGCTGAACCGCATCGGGAAGGATCGCGTTGAGGCGAACCGCGAGCGCTTTACCGCAGCGGCGGAGGCCTTTGCCGGTGCCAAGGAGATACGTCTACTTGGCCGCGAGCGCGATTACCTGGAGCGTTACCGCGATCCTTCAAAACGTTTTGCAAGCCACCAGGCCAACGCGATCTTGCTGAAGGAGATCCCCCAGTACGCTATCGAGGCGATTGCCTTTGGTGGTGTTCTCCTGTTGGTGCTTTTCCTGATGGCCGGTGATGGCGGGCTTGCCAAGGCACTGCCGTTGATCGGTCTCTACGCGTTGGCGGGCCGTCAACTGATACCGGCGTTCCAGAAGATATTTCAGCAGTTTGCGTCGCTGCGCTTCAATGTTGCCGCGGTGGACAACATTCTGCAGGATCTCGGCCATCCAACCCGGGACGAACTCCCAGCTGAGAGCGATAATGAGCTTGCGCCATTGGCGCCCCAGTCGGCCCTGACGGCAACGGATCTTGCCTACACCTACCCCGGCCACGATCAACCCGCCATCCGCGATGTTTCACTGGCAATCCAGGCCAGGACGACCGTCGGATTCATTGGTTCGTCCGGTGCCGGAAAAAGCACTCTGCTTGACCTGCTTCTGGGACTTCTCGAGCCGGACCAAGGTGAGATTCGGATCGACAACGAGCCCCTTGCGCGAGGCAATGTTCGCAACTGGCAACAAGCAATCGGGTACGTTCCGCAGCACATATTCCTTGCGGACCAGAGTGTGGCAGCCAACGTCGCCTTGGGTGTTCCCCAGGCCCGAATCGATCATGAGGCGGTGGAAAGGGCTGCGCGTCAGGCGAATTTGCATGATTTTGTTACCCGGGAGCTCCCCCTTGGCTACAACACGATCGTGGGCGAGCGAGGTACTCGGCTTTCCGGCGGTCAGCGCCAGCGTATTGGCATCGCCCGGGCCCTTTACCGCGACCCCGAAGTGCTCTTCTTCGACGAGGCGACCAGTGCCCTGGACAATGCCACCGAGCGCGCCGTCATGGACGCGATTCATAAACTCGCGGGCGAGAAGACAATCATCCTTGTCGCTCACCGACTGACCACCGTTGCGCCCTGTGACCGTATATTCATCCTCGAACAGGGGACGGTCACCGATGCGGGGACCTGGGACGAGCTTTCGGCGCGCAGTGGGTCGTTCAAATTGCTCGCGGCCGGCGGGATTCAGTGACCCGACCCGGCTGTACGATCGGTGGGTATGGGCATCCACCGGGATTGTCCCACTGCGTTGTTGCGGGGATACTCTGACCTTTCGATGTCGCACGCGATCTACTACGCGGTATCGGCGGGTGCGCCGGTTCTGGCAATGCCTGGATCCGTGGTTCCAGAGGTGGTTTGGAGCGAGAGGGTGGTGCGGCGTTTAACGACGAGTTGAGCGGTCCGGATCAGGTACTGGCGCAATTGCACCTCCTGGACCGCACCACAATCCAGGGGTTTTTATCCAGGCGAACCGGTGCGCGTGCTGCCGAAGCCCTGCTTGATGCGGTAGACGATATTGCGGGCGTGCGGTGATGCCCGCTGCTTGCCATGGTGGCATTTCCTGCACTGTATCGCGCCGGTTAGACGCTGTGCTTCACTTCCGGAGGGGAGCAAGCGTTTCGGCTGGACAAGACCGAGTGTGTGGACTCCGTGCAGATAGATAAGTCTCAACGGCCTTAAGAGGCGCGGTGTTTTCCGGAGAGCCCTTCCCAGAAGCTTCGATGCTGTATGCGCCGTAGAAAAGGGATCCTCCAGCCCATGCCCTGCTCGATCGCGTATTTGCACGGCGCACAGCGGCCGCAGGGTTTCCCTGTTTTGGGCTGGTGACAGAACCACGTCTGTTCCATGATCGGACGAAAGCCCTGTTCGTCGGCGATCCGAATCATGTCGGTTTTCGACAGATCCATGATCGGGAAGCGGAACGGCTCAAAAAGTTTCAATAGAGCTTCTTCGAACTCCGTGTCGCCGGAACCAGCGAGCTCTCCATCCCAGACGTAGGGCCCGAGGGTTTTTTCAAGCCGGCCTCCGCCCTGGATACCCAGCTCCAGGGGGAGGCCAAGACTTCGAGCATACCGGGTAAGCCATGGGTATTGAGTGCCGATGTCTTTCTGACTGTAAACGGTGTTGAAGGCCTGCCGAATGTCATTTGGAATGGGGTTTCCCCGCGCCGACGTGTACTTTGTGGGGAGCAGACGGCAGGATGCCCCGCTCCACAGCTCCTCGACCGTGGTCCGGATCGCCGACATGGCTCGGATTTCTTCACCGGTAGACTGTCGTGTTTCGTCCACCAGATAGTGCGGCTGGAGGGTGTCCTTGGACGTGGCCAGAATCTGGCAAACCCGGAAGGTGCTGTCGAAACCTCCGGTCCAGAGGACGTGACGTGTCAGCTGTGTCATATGTCATGCCACTTGATGGAGGTGGATTGACCAAGCCGCTCAGGCGTAGCGTTGCACAAGATTCAGCATGTACTGCCTGCAATTCCATAGTACCCGGGCTTCCAGCGCCTTGCGGCGCCGTAATCGTGGAAACGTTTCGGCGCCGTTAGCGAGCCGTAGAAGGAAATAGCGTGCGGCCACAAGATCGAAGAGCGGGTTGTCCCTGCGGCTGACCGATCGGCCTTCCAGAAAGGCATCTTGCAGTTGGCCCAGAGCACCCGCGACATTCAGGTGCTCCCATTTGGAACATTCCAGCTCGACCCAGAAGGAACAAATATCGATCAGTGGCGACTCCGGTCCGGCATTGCCGAAATCGAGCACCTGCACTCGACCATCCTCGATCCAGATGTTGTGTGACTTGTAGTCCCCGTGGGACAGCACGGTGGCGGACTGGCCGGTTTGTTGCTGGGAGGCAACTTCCTGCGCCACGCGCTCGAACTTCGAGGGGTAGTCGGCGGGGAGCCAGTGGACCCTGTGGCTCAGAATTCGGACGAACTGAGCCTCGCAGAATTCCAGCAGGGTGTCGGCATCGAACGTAGTCCGGTCGCCGTTGGGAAGCGCGTGGAGTTCGCGCAACCAGGCTCCCACGTGGGCCGCAGGCTCCCTCAGCTTAAGCAGGGCGGTCGGGTTCCAGACGGAAATGTGTCGGGCAATCAGGTGTCGGAGCGGCTGTCCCGGGAGAGCGCCCATGGCCAGGACATCGTGATCGGGGTAATACCCGATTGGATCCGGGGTGCTGCGTCCGCTCTGGAAGGTGGCCGCACTCAGCCGGAGGAGCGTCGTGTATTCCTTGCGAAGCTTCTCGGCTCGAACGGCCGCTGCCATGCCGTTGGCCCACCGCGGGAGGGTCTTCAGGTACACCAAAATGGGGCCTTGCGTGCCCAGATAATGGAGGCGGAAGATCCGCGAATACGGGTAGTCCTCGACCCATAAACGGTGAAGTCGAGGGGGGGAGGAGCAGCCCTGGTTTTGTTGAACGTCGCGAGTGAGTTGTTCGCGAAACTTGGCGGGTAACGCTGCCCGATCGATCAGCTTCATGCGCTTCCCACGGCTGGGTGTTTTGCAGGTCCCGGGGCCCGAGTCAGGCGCCGGGGGCGCGATGTTCGTTCGGGATTACGCCTCTCCGAAGTGCCGCTTGGTTTGCGCATTACGCCTCCCGCCGGAGAGGCTGCTGACTGTTAAAGATCTCGATGTGCTCCCGGATTCGGCTCAACCGGTTGTTCAGTACTGAATCGGAGCCGAGTCGAAAGTCCTGGCTCCGAGACAGGCGGGCAAGCTGCTGCCGGAACGTGACGGCCTTGAGTCGAGCTGCCGCCTTCCCGACGATAGAGGGAGCGGTTTTGGACCAGATCACCGGGAGGCTGCGGAACCGGATCGAGGTGTCGATAGAGGCTGCCCAGTCGTCCCATTTCGACAGCAACATCTCCCGATTGGTCGTGACCGGTAACCAGGGGACCCGCAATGCCTCTGCCGCAATGGCCCCGTGCATGGCAGAGCAGACGAGTCGGCGGGACCGCGCGATCTGGTCGAGGACGCTTTCGCAGGGTGCTTCCGGGTGGATGAAATGAACGCCGGCCTGTTCGCATAGATCCTTCATGTGCTCGGAGTACAGGCCGTGGTGGGGCATGAAAGCGCATTCGATATCCTTGGGAGAATTCAGGTCGTGCGTGTCGTGAACGAGTATGCCCGGGTCGGAAATGGCGAGTTCGGGGTCCAGGCCGAGGGTCTTGGCGGTCAAGGGGCCGCGCACGAAGTGCACCCGCCAGCGATTGATCGCGTCGGGCTGTACCCGGCCATACCCAGCGCCACTGCCAAAGATATGCAATATGCCTTTGGGTGGCAGGCGTTCATTGAGCAAGGTCCCGATGCCCACAAACACTTCGTCGGAGCCTGGCTGCGTCTCCAGCGGCGCTTGAATGAAACGTGGCCAAAGGTAGTCGTTCAGGGCATCCCCAAAGTTGGGACGTTTGCGATAGCTATAGAGATACATCTCGGGCTCCAGCACAATCCAGGGGAACGTTCCCCGAATGTTGGGGTTGCATGAAAGGACTGTAAGCGCCATAAGGCAGCTGTTCGGTCCCCGTCGTGGAGAAATCGACTTGTCCGTGAGCCCTGCGAAGATTGCCGTGGTCATACCGTATTTCCAGCGCAAGCGGGGGCTTCTGCGTCAGTGCGTGCGCTCGGTCCTGGAAAACGCCGAGGGCCTCGAAATAGAGGTTCTGGTGGTCGACGACGGGTCGCCACTTCCAGCCGAGGAGGAGATCGGCGATTTCCTGGAGGATTGTCCTGTCGAGGTCATTCACCAGGAGAATGCGGGGCCTGCGGCCGCCCGAAATATGGGCCTCGAGCATGTTGCTCCGGGCACCCGCTATGTCGCCTTTCTGGATTCCGATGACGAATGGATTGGGCCCTTTCTGGAAGATGCCGTCCGAGCACTTGATCAAGGGTTCGATCTCTTTGTGGGAAACAGCCGACGAACCGGAATCCCGACATCGCGGTTCCAGTGGTCCGATGCTCGGAGCGACAACATCCGCCCCGAGGAGCACCACCTGGTGGATCCGGCACACGACCTGTACGAATACGTTGGGGATTTCTTCGACCTTCTGGTTCGGCGAAGCAATATCATTGGCCCCACGACCATGGCGTACCGACTCGACCGGTTTCCCGAGGTCCGTTTCCGCGAGAGTCTTTTTCAGGGCGAGGACCGGTTGTTCAAACTGACCCTGGGGCAATCGCTCGGACGCGTGGCATTTTCGCCCCGCATTTATGCCGAAGAAGGCGAGGGCGTTAACATCTTTGACAAGTCGGGGTGGAAGACGGAAGGCTATCTTCGCCTGACATCCAACTACATTTCGCTCTCCCGGATGGTTCTTGAAGAGATCCGTCTCGATCCGAAACAGCGGGCATTTGTGCGGGGGCAACTGGCGGACTCGCGGCGTGCTTTTGTCGCGGCAGTCTTGCACCAGCTGAGGCACCGAAAACCCCTTGACTGGTCGCAGGTGAGGGCGACGCTGCGCCGCGATCCTGCAGGGGCCGCGCTGTTCTTGCCGAACACCCTTCGCCTGGCCACCAGGCGTCTTGGAGGAGGGAGGCGCCGGCCAGCAGGGTAGGCGATGTTGGCGGGCTAGCATGGCGAACCCGTGATATCCCGGGGCCGAGTGGGCCATTCGAGTATCAGTTCGGACGTGTAAGTGCCTTTCGGGATTGTTTCGGGGTTTTGGCAAAGTCCCCTGCCACCAGCGATGGCGGAGGGCAAGGGTGCCTCGTGCCAGTCGCCCGGTGAGCGATCGGGTGTGGCTCCATTCAATTCTTGCTGAAAGCAACGCTTCGCCAGTCGCACGTCGGTGACTGCGTGCCCGCCTGGGTTAAGGAGGGTGACCGGACGCTGTCCGTCGTGCTCGAGTTCCAGCCGTTGAATGAGGCAGGGCCTCTTCAGGGAAATGATCAGAGTGAGGGTGCCCGCGACTTCCCGGGATGGATGTCTCTGAAGGGCTGCCCGCCGCCCCATCGCGCCATCAAGCAGTCGCCAGTCCAGTGCTGCCAAGGCCCTGGCCGGGAAGCTTGTGCCGGCAAGGCGAAGCAAGGGGCGCGGGTGTCCTGATAGCGTTATTTGCAGGCTTTCTTCCGAGGCCTGGCTTTCGCAGTGCTCGAAGTCGGTGAGTCCGAAAAGCCGGTCATCGATTAGGAACACGGGCGTCCAGCCGGCCAGAGCGGGAGCGTCCAGCAGGGCTTGTGCGGGTATTCGGACTGGCGCGGGACACAGCACTTGGCCCTCCCAGGTCATGTGCAGTGGTACGCCACCGGCATAGCGCAGCTCCACGGCGTCGCGACTGAAGCCCTGGGGGGGCTGCCCGTGCGTCGAGACCAGGGCAAAGGCGGCAGACGCACTCCCAGCCCGGAGGAGCTCGAGCCCCGTACGGGCTGGCTGTGTGGATCCGAACGCCTCGAGGTGGACGGCATGCTCGCGCTCGGGGCGGCGCGCGCGCCCGCGCGCCCATGCGACTACGGCAGCGGCCCAGGCGTTGTAGACCGACAGGTGCATGTAGGGGTCCCAGCCGGTGCCCGAGAGGGTGGTGTCGGCGGGGTTCAGTGCCAGGAAGCCATCGGGCCGGATCTGGCCGGACCAGCGCCCCAGAAGGCCTCTCAGCATCCGGCCGGGTGCGGTGTCCTGGTGTGCGTCACTCCCGGCCCCGAGCAGGAGCAGGCTCGCCACCAGGCAGGCGTCGCCGAACAGCGCGTGGCTGCTCCGGCCGAGGCCGCCGGCATGACCGTAGCCATCCCACCCGTACAGGCTCCATCGCAACAGGCGCTCGATAGTGGGTTGCCATGCCTCCGGTTCGCCAAGCTCCGCGGCCATGACCGCCACGAACAACGCCTTGTGGTGATAAGCCGCGGGTGTCGCCCCGCGCGCTGGCGTACCCGCTCGGGCCGGGTAATCAACGAACGCGCCGGAAGGGGTTGTCCAGCAGTCAAGGAGCCCGCGCAGGCGCGCATGTGCCCGGGATCCGGCTTTCCCGTTGGCCTCCTGCAGTTCGCATAGCCGGGCGAGAAGGGTCCAGTTGTTGGATGGGTAGAGGCGCGCCAGTTTGCACTCTTGCGCCGATCCTCGGATTTGCGTCACCTCGCTTGCAGGTGCACCGGACCGCTCGAGGTGTCCCGCGAGCAGGTTCAGCAGGAAGCGGTTGAACGGGGCGTGCCCGATCTGTTGCGCGGGCACGGTCTCCCACGCCTCCAAGGGGTACCGCCATGTCCGTGAGTCGGGGCCATCCAGGATGGCAAGCGCCAGGGCTGCGCCGGTTTGGCCGTAGTGATCCGCGGGTGTAGGGGCTTCATCCACTGGATCGTACAAGCCAACGCCGGGCCGAGTGTGGGCGCGTAGCGCGGCGGCGAGCGTGTCGAGACACAGGCCCAACCCGGGTGCCGCCGCGTCGGAGGGGAGAATGATCGGTGTAGCCCTCATCAGGTCGGCATCCGCAACCGAGTCAGCCCCTGGACGACGATGGCCCCATCAGGGTGCCGGACATCACCGTGTCCTTGTCTGCGCGGACCGGTTCCGGTTCGGGACCGGCGGGCGGTTCCGGCTGCGTGGGCCGATTGGGTGCCGGGGCCGTGGCCGCTTGTGGGGCCTGTTCCAGTTCCCTGCGCATGATGACGGCCAGGGCGACAAAGGCGTACAGGAGGTTGAAGTAGGCAACATCGAGGAAAATGCCGGATATCAGGTAGCCAACCAGCCCCACCTGTAGCGCCCAGGCGTATTCCGACAGCCAGACCTCTCCGGTTCTCTGGCGTGCTGTTCGCCGGATACGGTTTAGGGTGTGAAAGGTGAAGGCGATCAGGAGCAGGAATACCGCCAGACCGCCGAATCCGTGTTGGCCCAATATGCCGAAGTACACGCTGTGGGGCGACAACACGTGGCGCCACCGGCCTTCGAAGTTCGCATAACCGATCCACCAGTCATAGCCCAGGGCAGCGTTGCGGAATCCCATGCCGGTTAGAGGCCGTTCCATGGCCATGTTCCAGGCCACGCCCCAGGACTGGATCCGCTGCATGGCGGACTGGTCTTCCTCGTAGGTCTCGATGGTCTGCCATCGCTCGACGAGGGGCTCGGGTGCTGTCACGCCGACGACCGCGACCAGGAAGAATCCAACGAGCACCATCAGCCACTTCTTCTGCATGTGCCAGAAGAGCAGGGGCACGATCGCGAGCAGGCCGACGAACGCCCCGCGCGAGTGGGTGGCGAGGATCGCGATTGCGGTGAGCCAGAAAACCCCGTAGAGGAACCATCCGATCGGGCGAGAGAAGCGGCTTAGGAGCTCGAAGCCAAGGTCGGCTGACCAGCGCTGGTGGAACATCCGGGCCGAGGCCAGGATGAGCGGGAGGACCATGAGCATGGCCAGGCCGATATACGTATTGCCGGACAGATATGATCCGGTGGGGCCGAGGACCATGTGGGCGCCGCCTGTCTGGATAGCGAAGATGCCGCCCTTGAATCCGTAGAAGGCGAGCGAGGCGGTGATCACCAGCAGCAGCCAGACAATGCGGCGCTCGCCGTAGATCAGCAGGGGCGTGATGAAGGTGATCAGCAGGATCTTCATGAAGTGGAACCAGAAGTCCCAGGCCCCGCTGGAGTTCACCGCAAAGTGGCTGGTCATGGCGAAATAGGCGGCTAGCACGAACAGCATCACCGTCTCGCGTGTGAACGGAAACGGCTTGCGATCCTTTGCCAGGAACAGTGCGATCAGGGTCGCCCCGCCGAAGTAGGTGGCGAGGGGCGCGCCGCGCATGAAGGTCCAGGTGTGCCACTGGGGCGCAAAGAGCCCGACCCAGAACCAGGCCAGGATTCCGATCCACGCGTAGCGCACGATCAGGGGCACGAGCACGACGACGATCAGGGCGAGCAGGTAATCACGCATGCAGTTCGAACCTCGCGCCGCTGTGGCCGGGACGGACGGAAAAGGGATGGCTCATGGCGCGTCTTTTCGGATGTTACACGCGGCGAGAGGCATTTAAGGCCGGGCCGACGAACGGACTACTAACGCTGCGGCCGGGTCGCGGCCAGCGGTGCAAAGTGCGTGGGGTATGATCGATCCGTCAGCCTCCGAGACCCCTTGGCGCCGAATGTCCTTTCTCCTGCACGATTCCGTATTGATGCAAGCCGAGCGCTCGGCGGCCGTGCCGGCCCTGCGCCATCGGGGTGCCGTCGAGGACTACGCGACGCTGGCGGCCAGTATCGAGCGCGCCGCGTCGCGCCTTATGGGGGGCGGCCTGGAGTGTCAGGAACGGGTGGCGGTCTACCTCGACAAGCGGCCGGAGACGGTGCACGCCCTGTTCGGTGCGGCTCGCGCCGGCGGTGTCTTCGTTCCGGTCAACCCGCTACTCAAGGCGGAACAGGTGGCGCACATCCTGCGCGACTGCAACGTACGCATCCTGGTGACCTCCGCGGACCGCCTGGCGGCACTGCGTGCGGCACTCGCCGGGTGCCCCGACCTGCACACGGTGCTAGTGGTGGGGCAGGAGCCGAGCCAGGACTCGGGTCAGGACTCGGGCGATGCCGGGGGCGGGCATGTGCGAGTGGACGCCTGGGATGCCGAGCCGGATCGCGATGGTTTGAGCGGGCACCGGGTGATCGATACCGACATGGCCGCGATCCTCTACACCTCCGGGAGTACCGGACGCCCCAAGGGGGTTGTGCTTTCGCACCGCAATATGGTCGCGGGCGCGCAGAGCGTGTCGACCTACCTGGACAACCGGCCGGAGGACCGCATCCTAGCGGTGCTCCCCTTCAGTTTTGACTATGGCCTGAGTCAGCTGACCACCGCCTTCCGGATCGGGGCCGAGGCCGTGTTGCTGAATTACCTGCTGCCGCGCGACGTGATCCGGGCCGTGGAGCGCGACGGCATCACCGGCCTTGCGGCCGTCCCGCCTCTGTGGATCCAGCTCGCCCGCCTGGAATGGCCGGAAGCGGCACGCGCCTCCCTGCGTTATATCACCAACTCCGGCGGTGCGATGCCGAAGGAGACACTCGCGGCCCTGCGTGAACAACTTCCTCGCACCGATTGCTACCTGATGTACGGATTGACCGAGGCATTTCGTTCTACCTATCTCCCGCCGGCCGAGCTGGACAAGCGCCCCGGTTCCATGGGCCGGGCGATCCCCAATGCGGAGATCCAGGTGGTCCGCGAGGACGGCAGCCCCTGCGCCCCCGGCGAGCCGGGCGAGCTGGTTCACCGGGGTGCGTTGGTCGCCATGGGGTACTGGAACGATCCGGAACGCACGGCGGAGCGTTTCCGCCCCGCGCCGGGCCAACCGCCCGGTGTGCCCCTGACCGAGATGGCGGTGTGGTCCGGCGATACGGTACGCATGGATGCGGATGGGTTCCTCTATTTCGTCGGGCGCCGTGACGAGATGATCAAGACTTCCGGGTACCGCGTGAGCCCCAACGAGGTGGAAGAAGCGGTCTATGCCACAGGGCTGGTGGCGGAGGCCGCCGCGCTGGGGGTGGAACACCCGGGCCTGGGGCAAGCGATCGTGCTGGTGGCCCTGCCGCAGGCCCCGGGGCTGCGGGCGGATGACCTGATCGACGCGCTGCGCCCCCATTTGCCGGGCTTCATGCTGCCGGCGCATGTCGGTTTGTGCACCGAGCCACTGCCGCGCAACGCCAACGGCAAGATCGACCGCAAGGCGCTTGCCAGCGAGTTTGGCGACCTGTTCCGGGAAGGGGTTCCGGCGTGAACGATACCCGCCCCGACCACAGCCCGATGGACCAGTTCAATGTCGTGGACGACTGCCTGCAAATCGGTGGCCAGTCGCTCGTGGATCTGGCCGCACGCGTCGGGCAGACCCCCTTTTATGCCTATGCCCGGGAGGCGATGACTCGCCGGGTCGCGCAGCTGCGCCGCAGCCTGCCGGAGGGCCTCTCGCTGCATTACGCGATCAAGGCCAACCCGATGCCGGCGGTCGTACAACACATGGCCGGGCAGGTGGACGGGCTCGACGTGGCCTCGCAGCGCGAGATGCAGGTGGCGCTCGATACCGGGACCCGTCCGGATGACATCAGCTTTGCCGGACCGGGCAAGTCGGTGCCGGAGCTGGAGGCCGCCGTCGCGGCCGGGATCACCATCAACCTGGAATCTCCCACCGAACTCGAGCGGGTCGGCGCGATTGCCGCGCGTACCGGGTATCAGGCCCGTGTCGCGGTCCGGGTGAACCCCGATTTCGAGCTGAAGAGCTCCGGCATGCGCATGAGTGGCGGCCCCAAGGCCTTCGGGATCGATGCCGAACGGGTTCCCGACCTGCTGGCCCGCATTGGCGAACTCGGGCTGCATTTTCGCGGTTTCCATATCTTCTCCGGCTCGCAGAACCTGCGACCAGAGACCTTGGTCGAGGCGCAGGGGCAGACGTTCGAGCTTGCCCTGCGTCTGGCCGAGTCCGCCCCGGGGCCGGTCGAGATGCTGAACATCGGCGGCGGCTTCGGTATCCCCTATTTCCCGGGCGACAAACCGCTGGATCTCGGGCCGGTCGCGGAGCACCTGGAAGGCCGTCTGCCTGCGGTGCGGGATGCGCTCCCGGATGCAGAGATCATTCTCGAACTGGGGCGTTACCTGGTGGGCGAAGCGGGCATTTACGTGGCCGAGGTTCTGGATCGCAAGGAGTCGCGCGGTCAGGTGTTCCTGGTCACCAATGGCGGCTTGCATCACCACCTGGCCGCTTCCGGCAACTTTGGCCAGGTGATCCGCAAGAACTATCCAGTGGTGGTGGGCAACCGGGTGCGCGGTACCGAGCGCGAGGTCGTGAATGTGGTGGGCCCGCTGTGCACGCCGCTGGACGTGCTGGCCCAGCAGATGGAGCTGCCGCGCGCCGACGTTGGCGACCTGATCGTGGTCTTCCAGTCGGGCGCCTATGGCTACACCGCGAGCCCCACACGCTTCCTTAGTCACCCTGGCCCCGTAGAAGTACTTGTTTGATGTTTGTTTTTAAATGCAAATCGATTGGTTGGTGGCTTGTCTGGGGTTGGATGTTTTTATTAGCCAAGGGTTTGCAGGTGCGGGTTATCGAAAATTGCAAACATGTTACATCTAATATTTGGGCCGAGGCCTTCTTTGGGTCGCTGTCGATCGGTTTTGATGCCAGCGCGAAATCCAAGTCCGGCGAGGTGTAGAAGCCATGCGAATCCGTCTCTCATCTCTGAACACCATAGGTCTGGCTAGCGGAGAGGATGATGGCCGTCTTCGGTCTGGGCGTTTGTGGGTTCAGGAAATATTTAACCGCATCCGAAAGCCAACTGATGCGCCCATGATATTTGTTCTGGGAACCGGTCGTTCGGGTACGCATTGGATTGCCTGGATTTTGGAGGATCATCCAGAAATAGAAACGTTGATCGAAAAGCCACCCATATTCAATTGGGTGGTGGAGATGGCTCTGAACAAATCGTCAGAAGAGGTATTGTTCCCCAGGCTTGTTTCGAGGTACCGGGCAGAGCGCTCTCTGGCCGGACGACTATACCTTCTCGACAAGAGCCACCCGAATATCTGGGTTGCCGATCTCTTGCAAAAGGAGCTCCCGAAGGCGCGTTTCCTTGGTGTTCGCCGGGATGTGTACGGCACAGTTTCCAGCATGTTGCAGCACAAAGGCGTGCGGAAATGGGTCGAGCAATGGGAGGAATTTCCAGTCCCTAATCGTTTCCTGGGTGTCACTGAGGAAAACAAGGATCGCTACCGGGAAATGAGCCTGGCCGGCCGATGTGCCCTGAGGTGGCTTGCGCACGAACGGCGACTCGATCGACTTGAGCAGGAGCTTGGGGAGCGGATGTATCAAGTGGATTATCTCCGGTTGCACAATGAAACCGATGTGGTTCTGGATGAGCTGAAGGACTTTCTGGGTCTTTCCTGTCCGATCAAGAGGCCTTCTATAAAGCAAGGATCTCTAGATAAGTGGCGTTCTTTACTAACCGACTCTGACGTGCACGATATCGACCATGTTTTGGCCTCTGAGTAGTTATCCGTTCATGGGTGCAGAAAAACGATCGGGCCTATTGCTTCAAGCGATATAATAAGGCTAGCGGGTCTTGCTTTATGTGTTGATTGCGTGCCGCTGTATACGTGGTATGGATCGGTTGTAAACCTTGCTGAGGATTATTTTTCTCGGCGTTTTTCTCCGCTCCTGACATTGGGTCTCAGCGTAAAATGGTGTATGCAGACGATGACAGATAGTCGCTCGAAGGAGGGTGGGGGTGATTGTGCAGAGGCCACGGAGTTGCCACTGGAAAGGCAAGCGGTTTATCTGCCTTTCCGCTTCGGGTATCGCACCCTGGCGGAGCCGGTGCGCACGATGCAGGTGCTGCAGCTCCCGTTTACCCGGATTCGTGCCGAGCATGCCGAAGAGATCCTGGCGGCCGCACCGGACGAGGACTGCCTGATCCGCTCCATGCCGGTGGAGGCGCCCCTGCCCCGCGTCTCGCGGTTTCGTGGGCGGTTGCGCTTCGTGCCCCGACAATACCAGCGCCACTTCATTGATCTGGCTACCGGGTGGGACGCGTATCAGGGGCGGTTCACCGCCAAGACCCGCGCGAGCATGCGCCGCAAGGTGCGCAAGCTGGCGGAGGCCTCCGGCGGCGCGGTGGACTGGCGGCAGTACGACACGCCGGATGGGATACAGGAGTTTCATGGCCTTGCCCGCGAGGTGTCCGCCCGGACCTATCAGGAGCGCTTGCTGGATGCCGGTCTGCCCGGAGGCAAGGCGTTCGTCGAGCAACTGGTGGAACGAGCCCGTGAGGGTCGGGTACGGGGCTATCTGCTGTTTCTGCAGGGGCAGCCCATTGCCTATCTGTACTGTCCGATCGACGACGGGATTCTGCGTTACGCATTCCTCGGCTACTTGCAGGAGCATGCCGACCTGTCCCCCGGCACGGTCCTGCAGTGGCTGGTGCTGGAGGCGCTGTTCCACGAGGAGCGCTTTGCCCTGTTCGACTTCAGCCCGGGGGAAGGCGCGCACAAGTCGCTGTTCGGGAAGGACTCCCGCTATTGCGCCGACGTGTACCTGTTGCGCCCGTCCTGGCGCAACCGCGCCCTGGTGTACTCACATCTGGCGGTAACGGACCTTTCGCGTCTGGCCAGTGATGTACTGAGCCGCTTGCGGCTCAAGGGCCGGGCCAAGCGTCACGCCCGGGCGGCCTCGACAGACTGAGGCGGGATTGCTCGTGCGCCGATCGCGTCTGTCGCCGATGATGTTCGAGGCATCCACCCTGTGGCTGCTGAAACGCTTGACCGGTATTCAGGTTCACTGGCTCTACGAACTGGGCGCGGACGCCTCGGACACCGGGGGCTCGCACGGGGCTTCACCGGATGTGTGCTATCACCAGTTCCGTGATGTTTCCGGGTTCGACAGTCTGCCCGAGGACCAGGCCCGGGCGATCGCGGGCCACACCGGCCGGTCACCCCGGCGCCTGTTGCGCGAGGGCGGTCGCATCCATGCGATGGAGGAGCACGGGCGGATCGTGTCGCAGCTGAATGTGCAGTTCGGCGAGTTCGATGTGTCCACGCCGATTCCGTTGCGATTCTCCCTTCCGGCCGATGCCTTCTTCGTCTCCTTCCTGTACACGCCGGAAGCCGAGCGCGGTCGTGGGTACGCCCAGGCACTGGTGCGGCATGCCTGCGAGACGCTGTTTTGGGAGGGCTACGGGCGCGCGTACTGCCATGTCCGCTCCACCAACATTGCCTCCCGGCGGGCATTCCGGCGTGCGGGCTGGCGGTCGGCGGGGCTCATTGTGAGCACCTTGTCGGGGCGGCTCCTCGGTACGCCGAGAGCGAGCCGTCACGGTTTGCGGATCGTTTTGGTCAGCGCTGCCTCAGGTGACGCTGAATCCCGCCCTTGATGCGCAAGCCCTTCGCCAGTGCCGATAATCTGTCGGACAGGGTGTTGAACAGACCGAGTGCGGCATACCGCAGGGCGCCGCGCCAGTCTTTGGGGAATAGATAGAATTTTCCCTCATGGTGCAGGCGATTGCCGAGCTTGCGCTTGGCAGGGTTGTCGCCGTAGAGGAGGTCGATGCGGGGGACGGCGGGGCGCAGCGAGACCAGGTCCCGGATCGACTTGACGTGTAGCACCATCCCCGGCGTCCATTCGGCATAGTCCGGGTCGAAGCCCACGTGATGGCTGAAGTAGGTCCCGCCATGGAGAAAGCCAATTCTCCAGGCGATTACCGCGTTGTCGACATACAGGCCATAACAGCGGGCACGCCCCCTGCTTGAAGCCGCCAGCAGTTGCCGTTCGATTGCCCCGCCCGGCCCCACGCCGAGTTTCAGGAGCCGGTGCTGATAGGTGCGACGGGATACCGGCCCCACTTCTTCAAGGAATGACTTCAGCTCGTCCTCGCAGGTCATGACCCGGATTTCGGCCCGGGGCCCGAATTGTCGGTCGAATCGACGCTCTCGCCGTTTCAGGTCCTTGCGATGATCGCGGGGGATGCTGGACAGGTAGTCGTCGAAACTTTCCTGCAGGTCGATGCCCCGGCGTATGTCGGTCCGGCCGCTTTGCAGCACGTGGTAGTGACGGCGGAGCTCGGCCGATTGCAGCGCCTGCCAGAGCGGTTCGCCTTCGACCACGCCGATCAGGAAGACCACGCCGCGGCGGTCCAGGTGACCCCTCAACTCGCCGAGGATGGCGACCAGGTCCTCCTGCGACCAGTCGGGCAGGTTGCCGGTGAGCACATGGCGGCGGATCTCGATGCGCCGCAGGGCCATGCCACCGAGGACGAAGCTGAGGGCCCCGTCGTGGACATAGATGGGTAACTGGCGGGAGTCCCGCTCGGCCAGCAGCACGCTGCCGTGGCCGGGATGCCGCATGGCGAGCAGCCACTCCGGGTCATGCTCCATCATCGTGCCCGGCGCCGGGGGCGTGAAGGTCTCGCCCGGCGAGGCCTGGCGCAGGACCCAGTTCGCTGCGCGGGCACGATCGTTCTGGTGGGTCGCCGTGGCGCTGGGGGAGCGGGCCATGCTCACACCCCGACCGAGGCGTGGTTGAGGCGGTTGACGAGGATGCGCCCCAGAGCCCGATAGGCGGGGACATCAAGCGTGTCGTCATGGGGTGCTGCCGGCTCGTTTCCGAGTGTGCTCATGCAGGCCGCCTCCAGATCGGGCTGTTCCGCGACGAATTTGCACAGTCGTTTCAGGCGGTGACGATTGATGCGATCAAGGGTCGGCGACCGGGCGGCGTCGCCCCGGTGCTTCACGAACTCGAATGGGTGGGTGAGGACCACGACATCCGATACGCCCTGTTCGCGGGCCTTTTTCAGGACGGTCCGGGTCTCCGGCCAGGAGCATCCCGTGATCGTGAGGGTCTTGTAGTGGCGTTCGCCCCGCAGGCAAAAGTCCGTGTAGGTGGTGACCGGGAACTCGCGTATGCCGTCGATATCGTGATGCCCGGCGAACAAGTGCAGCTCGGGCTCGCGCGGGCGGTAGATCGCCAGGCCGATGTTCGAGGCGATCCCCATGCCGCAGCGGCGCATCGCCGCGTAGACGCCAAGCCCGACCTTGAGCCCGCCGGTACGCAGGACCGTGGGCGCGGGCAGGCCCCAGCGGGTGAAGGTGTCCTGGCCCATCCGGATCAGCCGAACCTGCTCGTCCTCGCTGCGGCGGGTGATGTCATCGTTCGGCGGATTCGTCTGCAGCTGTTGAGACCAGTTCGGCTGTTCGAAGTACGTCCAGCAGGGGTGCAGGTGGAGTTGCACGTCATGCCCCCGCGCGGCGATCTCGCGCGCGATGCCCCCCATGAGCTCGTCTCCGAAATAGCAGGTGTTCAGGGTCTCGACAAAGAAGGTGCCGCGAATGCCGTACTGCTCCAGGGTCTCCAGAAGATAGCCCAGACCTTCCGAGCGACCATGGCGCTCGCAGTAGACGGACGGCGGGCCGATCGGCCGCCGGCCCTGCGGGTCGGCAAAGGCCCCGCCGATGCTGAATTCGGTGTCGACCGTGATGTGGACACGGGTGGTCATGCGGCGCGGCGTTCCAGGGGCTCGGCGAGGTTGCGGGCCAGGCGCAGGCCGAAGCGCAGGGGCGTGCGGTCCCAGGGGGTAAAGCGCGGGAGCTGGAACGGATCGGAAGCCGCGCGCGCGGCGCCGGCGGCGGTGGAGACGGCGGCATCGAAGCCGCACTCGCGCGCGATCTGCACGTGCTCGGCGGCGTAGTCGCGGTCCGGGCGGCCGTTCGGGTAGGCGAACAGGCGCAGCGGGCGGTCCAGCAGCGTCTCCAGATCGGCCTTGCCGCGCTGGATCTCGGCGCGCGCGGTGGCGGCGTCCACCTCGGTGAGGATCGGGTGGGTGGCCGTGTGCCCGCCGATCCCCATGCCCGCTGCCACCAGTTCGCGGACCTGCGCGCGGGTCATCATCAGGTCGTCTGGCAGCTCCAGCCCGAAGCGCCGGGCAAGTGCCTCGGTGCCGGCCGTACGCTGCTCGGCGGGCTGGTACTTGAACTGGCCGATCAGGGCGCGAATCAACTCCCGCCGGTCGGCGATGGTGTCCAGCTGCCGCTGTCCCAGACCTTCCGGCGTCAGGTCGATGGGTCCTGCTGGCAGGCGGCGTACGGTCTCGATCAGGGTGTCATTGAACATGCGCCCGCCGTCGAGATACCCGGTGGTGATGAAGAAGGTGGCCGGCACGCCCGCCTCGCGCAGGATCGGCAGGGCGACCTCGGCATTGTCGGCGTAGCCGTCGTCGAAGGTCACGCTGACCGCGCGGGCGGGCAGGGTGCCGGCCCGCAGGCGGTCCACGGCTTCCTCCAGCGGAAGCGGGTTCATGGTGCGGGCCAGCAGGCGCATCTGCCAGCGAAACGCATCGGCGTGCGGATCGCCGGGCAACAGCGGGTCGGGTGCCGGCAGGACGCGGTGATAGATCAGGATGGACAGCCGCGCGCGGGAGCCGCCGGGCGACATCAGGGACAGCAGCGAGCGCAGCAGCATGCGGGTCAGCCCGTGGCGCGGGCGCGCGGCTCGTGCCCCAGCCACTGGGCGATGACGGAGGCAATGCGCTCGCCGGCGCGGCCATCCCAGTATTGCGGGGCGCGGCCCTGTTTGCCGCCATGGTCCATGACGTCGCGGAAGGCGGCCTGCAGACGCTTCGGGTCGTGTCCGACCAGGACATTGGTGCCCTCGTCGATGGTGATGGGCCGTTCGGTATTCTCCCGCAGGGTGATGCAGGGTGCGCCCAGGGCCGTGGTTTCTTCCTGCATGCCGCCGGAGTCGGTGAGCACGACTCGCGCGTCCTTCATCAGGCCCAGCATTTCCAGATAGCCGGCCGGCGGCAGGACCGCGATGGGCGCCTCGCTCAGGTGGTGGTCCAGCCCGGAGGCCTGCAGCCGGTCGCGGGTGCGGGGGTGCAGCGGGAAGACCAGGGGCAGTTCGCGGGCGATGGTCGCGAGAGTGGCGATGAGGCGTTCCAGGATCGCCGGGTCGTCGACATTGGAGGGACGGTGCAGGGTTAGTACGCCGTAGGCGCCCTCCGGGGCGAAGCGCGCCGGGTCGATACCCGCGGATTGCAGGGATGCGTCCCAGGGCACGGCCCGCTCGAGGTTGTGGAGCTGGGTGTCGATCATCACGTTGCCGACGAAGTGGACGCGCTCGCGATCGATCCCCTCGCGCGCGAGGTTGTCGATGGCATGGCCTTCGGTGGTGAACAGGAGATCGGAGATCTGGTCGGTCAGAACCCGGTTGATCTCCTCCGGCATGCGTCGATCGTAGCTGCGCAGTCCGGCCTCGACGTGGATCACGCCGATCCCCTTCTTGGCCGCGACCAGGGCACAGGCGATGGTGGAGTTCACGTCGCCGACGACCAGCACGGCCCGCGGGTTCAGCGTGTCCAGCACCGGCTCGAAGCGGCTCATGACCTCGGCGGTCTGTACCGCGTGGGAGGAGGAGCCGACTTCCAGGTTGATGTCCGGGTACGGGATGTTCAGATCGGTGAAGAAGCGCTCGTTCATCGCCGGGTCGTAGTGCTGGCCGGTATGCACGAGCTGCGCGGTGATGCCCGCGCCGGCCAGCGCGCGCATCACCGGGCCGATCTTCATGAAATTCGGCCGTGCGCCAACGACGCACACGATGTCGCATTGCTGATGGCTTGTCATGGGCTGTCGAGATGTCCTGTGGGCGCATGGGCGGGGCCCGCTTGCGACGACGCCAACGGGCGCTGCTGGGCATCCGCGATGGGTCCGCGAGGCCCGGTCGGGATCCCTGTTGAATCACTTTATCGTGTCTGCAGAAACATGCTGGGCCTTCGTGAATGGCTCGTTAGATCCGGTGTGGGTGGTAGTGCGTGACAACAGGGTGGCCGGGGGCCATCGTTGAGTTCGGCAAGTGGGTTGGGTAAGCGTTTTCGGCAAGGGAGGCCTCGGTGATGGAACGTTTCGATCGCGGGCTGTGCCGTGCCCTTGGCGGGGTGCTGGCGGCGTGCGTCTTGCTGCAGGGGATACCGGCCGCCATTGCAGATCCAGGCACTTCTCCGGTCACAAGTGAGCCTGGAACAGACCTGCCGGATACGGCCTGGAACGTGGTACGGGCGGGTCCGGAAGATTACCGTGCGCGGGTGGCGTCGCTGGAGCCCGGCGACTGGCTGCAGCTGGCACCGGGCGACTACCCCCAGGCCCTGCGGCTGCATGGCGTGCGCGGAACGCCGGAGCAACCCATCGTGATCAGTGGCCCGGTCGACGGCGAGCCCGCCATCCTGCGCGGACGCCGCGGGGAGAACACGATCAGTCTGGTGGACGCCGAGCATGTCGTGATCCGGCACCTGACCCTGGATGGTGGTGGCGAACCCGTGGCCGGGGTGGTCGCCGAGGCGCGCGGTGATGGGGTCCATCACGTGACCCTGGAACACCTGACCATCCGTCATTACGACCATTCGCAGGGCAACACCGGGATCACCACGCGGGCGCCGGCCCGGGGCTGGGTGATCCGGCACAACGAGATCCACGATGTGGGTACGGGGATGTACCTGGGACAGCCGGACGGGAGCAGCCCGTTTGTTGATGGCGTGATCGAGCACAATCATGTTCACCGCACCTTGGGGTACAACATCCAGATCAAGCACCAGACGGACCGCGAGGGGATCCCGGGAATGTCGGCGGAGCCGCGGGAGACGCGCATTCGGTACAACCTGCTGAGCAAGGCAGAGCGCGCCAGCGAAGGGGGGCGGGCGCGGCCCAACCTGCTGGTGGGGCATTTCCCGCCTGCCGGGCCGGGGTCGCAGGACCGCTATCGCATCGCGGGGAACCTGTTCTATCAGAATCCGCACGAGCGTCTGTTTCAGGGCGAGGGGAATATCGAGCTACACGACAACCTGTTCCTGAACGATACGGGCGACGCGGTACTGGTGCGGCCGCACAACCACCTGCCACGCGAGATCCGGATCGTGAACAACACGATCCTGGCCGCCGGATTCGGTATCCGCGTGGACGCGCCTGACCAAGCCTATGACCAGCTGGTGGCCGGCAATGCCGTGTTTGCCGGGGACCCTCTGCAGCTCTCGGGGGGGATCGCGAGGAGCGACAATTTCACCGCGCCGCGCGAGGATGCAGCCCGGTATCTGGCGGCACCCGATGCCGGGCTGGATGCGCTGGATCTCTATCCCCGGAAGGGCGCTATGCCCGAGCGTTCTGACAGCGTGAGTTCGGCCCCGGTCGCGGGTGCGGATCGCGACTACAATGGCCGTTTGCGCGAGCAGGCAGTCTGGGGTGCCTATGCCGGGCCGCCGGGGCCCAACCCCGGACGAGCGGACGGTGTCGGGCCGCGTGTCCCGGGCTGTGCACCCTGCCGGTAACTGGGTTGCGAGCATCGGTATCGCATACGAAAACGGAGAGGTATCCGGCCGGGCGCCCTCCATTACGATTGGCAACGAGAACGGACATCTTATGCATACGCTTCCCGAGCTGGATGAAGTCACCATCGGAGTAGTCGGTCTGGGGTACGTTGGCCTGCCACTGGCCGTGGAATTCGGCCATCAATGGCCCACCCGCGGGTTCGATATCGACCCGGAGCGGGTGCGGCAGCTGCAGGCTGGAGTGGATCGCACGCGCGAGGTAGAGCCGGAGAAGCTCGCCGCGACCCCGCAGCTGACGTACACCGCCGATCTCGAGACCATGCGCGAATGCAACGTGTTCGTGGTAACCGTCCCGACGCCGATCGACCTGCACAAGCGTCCCGATCTCGGCCCGCTTCTGGGAGCCAGTCGCAGTGTGGGGCAGGTCCTCAAGCCGGGCGACACGGTAATCTACGAATCCACCGTTTACCCGGGCGCGACCGAGGAGGATTGCGTGCCGATCCTCGAGGCGCAGTCCGGGCTGGTGCATAACCGGGACTTCTTCACCGGCTACAGCCCCGAGCGCATCAACCCGGGCGACAAGGAACACGGGGTCACCTCCATCATGAAGGTGACCTCGGGCTCCACCCCGGAGGTGGCCGACTTCGTGGACGGGCTGTATGCGCGAGTCATCACCGCCGGGACGCACAAGGCCGAGAGCATCCGCGTGGCCGAGGCCGCCAAGGTGATCGAGAACACCCAGCGCGACGTGAACATCGCGCTGATCAACGAGCTGGCCCTGCTGTTCGAGCGCCTGGGCCTGGATACCGAGGCGGTACTGAAGGCGGCCGGGACCAAGTGGAACTTCCTGCCCTTCCGGCCGGGCCTGGTGGGCGGACACTGCATTGGCGTGGATCCCTACTACCTGACGCACAAGGCACAGGCGGTGGGGCATCACCCGGAGATGATCCTGGCCGGGCGGCGCGTGAACGATGCCATGGGCGCGCACATCGCGGACAACACGGTGCGCGCCCTGGTGCGCAAGGGCATCAACCCGGTGGGGGCGCGGATCCTGGTGATGGGCCTGACCTTCAAGGAGAACTGCCCGGACCTGCGCAATACCCGGGTGATCGACATCCACGCCACCCTGGCTGGCTACAACGCCGAGGTGACGGTCTTCGACCCCTGGGTGGACCCGGCCGAGGCCGAGCACGAGTACGGCATCACGCCGGTGACCGAGACGCCGGCACCGGGGCAGTTCGATGCAATCATCGTGGCCGTGCCGCACCGCGAATTCCTGCAGATGGGGATCGAGGCCATCCGTGAACTGGCCCGGCCCGAGTCGGTGATCTTCGACGTGAAATCGGTCTTCCCCCGCACTGCCACGGATCTCCGCCTGTAAGGGGGCGCCGAGCCCATCAGCGTTCGCGTTGGTACCCCCCCATGTTCCTGATGGGGAGGCTCCGGGACCTGGCGCGTCGCGCACCGTACCCCTGGGCCCCGGCGCGGCGTACGGATGGCGAACGCCACGCCCGCATAACGCCCGCGCTGTTCATGGGCGCGGCCGGAGCTACAGTGGCGGGACGCTTTCGTCCCGGGAGACGCTGAACCGTGTGTCCGTCCGCGTTGTTGCCCCATGGTTTCCGACGTGCCGCCTGATTGCAGGGGCGTCGCTGCCCCGCAAGTGCATTCGGGCGTGACGCGCGCCCGCACCGATTCATGGATCGGCGCTTCCCTGACCCTTCGATGAGCCGGCCGCGCGCCGGTTCGGAACCGCTGTCGCTGCGTACCTGCGCGCTGTGGGCCTGGCTGTCGCTGGGCGCTGCGGTCTACCTGACGCTGCTGCCCTTCGAATTCGGCTCGATGAGCCTGGAGCGTGCCTGGGAGATCTACCGTGGCATGAGCCTGACCGGCCCCGGAACCAGTGGCCGCCAGCAGTTCATGGCCAATGCCCTGATGTTCCTGCCGCTGGGGTTCTTCTGGACCGCATGGCTGACTCATGGTCGCCGCAACCGGCTGCTTGCGGCCGGCGCGTTCGTCTTCGTGGCCGCCCTGGGCCTGGCGGTTACGGCCGGCGTGGAGTTCTTGCAGGTGTGGTTGCCGTACCGGCATCCGGCGGCGGCCGATATCGCCGGAAACTTTTCCGGGGCAGTGGCCGGCTCGCTCGCCTGGCTGGCGTTGCGCGACCCGTTGGCGCGCTGGCGTCGGGTGCTGGAGGGTGCGGGTGCGCAGGCCCTGACCGCCGGGCTGGTGATCTATGCCGCCGCCTATGTGATGGTCGGCTTCGTCCCCTTTGACCTGGTGCTCGCCATGGACGAGCTGCGGGCTCGCCTGGCATCCGATGCCTGGGGCTGGTGGGTCGCTGCCGGGGCCTGCACCAGCGGGATTCGCTGTATCAGCTGGCTGACGCTGGAGGTGGTCGCCAGTATCCCGGTGGGGCTGCTCCTGGCATTGTGGCTGCACCGGCGCGGCGCCTCGCTGCTGGGGGCCGGGATCCCGCTGGCCCTGCTTCTTGCGGGGCTGCTGGAGCTGTTGAATCTCGCCACCCTGTCGGGCATCGCCGAGGGGCGGTCCGTGCTGTTGCGGGCCCTGGGGATGGGCATCGGCCTGGTCCTGTTCCGGAACCTGCCCGTGCATCCCCATGGCGTGATCCGGACGCTGCAGCAGTTCGCCACGCCGATACTCGTGATCGGTGCCGTGTTCTACGCGTTGTTGCTGGTCGCACTCAACCACGGTTTCGGCCCGTTCCACGCCGATGTGGAAGCGGCCCGAATCCAGTGGGCCGACCTGAACCTGTGGCCGTTCTACTACCACTATCACGTGGACGAGATTCACGCCCTGCGCAGTACGGCGCTGCATCTGGCCATGTATGCACCGCTAGGGTTCCTGGTCTGGTTGTGGCAGCTGCGCCGTCCCCTGCAGCCGTCGGCGCTGAACCTGCTGGCCGTCGTGGCAGGGGTTGTCCTGGCGCTGCTGATCGAGGCCGCGAAGCTCTTCGTGGACGGCGCGCGCCCGGACCCGGCCAGCCTGGTGCTTGCCGGCCTGGCCGCCTGGGCGATGGCCGCGCTGCTGCAATGGCTGGGTCGTGCCAGTGCCGTGGGGGGCGCACCCGCAGGACGGGCTGCGGCTGAGCCACGCGGTCCCCACCCGGAGCCGGCTGGACCGGGCCCGAGTTCGCGCGGTTTTCAGCGCCTGCGCCAGGCACTTGCCGGCCTGCTGGCGCTGGCGACTCTGTTGCTGGCGGTGACCTGGCCGGTCGTGCCCGTGGCGCTGAGCGCCGGGTTGCTGGCCTATGCCGCATTGCTGGCGTGGCGGCCGCAGGGCTGGCTGTTCGTGATCCCCGTGCTGTTGGCCACCCTGGACCTGACGCTCTACCACGGGCGCCTTTTCGTCTCCGAGCTGGACCTGTTCCTGTTGATGACCCTGGCCATGGCCCTCTGGCTCGGGCCGCATGCGCTGCATGCGGGGGTATCGTTGTTGCCGCGCGGCATCCGTTGGGCGCTGGGTCTCCTGGTGGCCTCGACGCTGATCAGCCTGGCGGTTGCCCTGTTCCCGCCCGGCACTTGGAACCCCGGCGAGGCGGTGCATTTTGCCCACCAGTGGAATGCCCTACGGGTGGCCAAGGGCCTGCTGTGGGCGGTTGTCCTGCTGGCGATGCTGAGGGTTGCGCCTGTCCCGGTGCCGGAGCAGGTGACGCGCTGGTTTCTCCCCGGGGTGGCGCTGGCCCTGCTGGCGCAACTGGCGTTCGTGGTGCGCGAGCGGGTTACCTATCCCGGGCTGCTGAACTTCGATAGTGGCTATCGGCTGTCCGGGCTGTTTTCGGAGATGCAGGCAGGAGGGCCCAGCATCGAGACCTTTCTGGTGCTGGCCTTTCCCCTGGCCCTGATCTGGTGCTGGCGCCAGCGCCTCGGCCTGATGCTCGCCGGCTCGGCCCTGCTGGCGGTCGGGACGGCATACGCCGTGGCGATGACCTATTCGCGCGGCGGGTATCTGGGGTTGGCCGTGGCTGTGGCCGTGCTCGCGGTCGGGGTGCTGCTGGCGGCGTTGCATGGGCGCATGCAGGCTCGGCAGGGGGCACTGGTCGGTGTGCTGTTGCCCGTGGTGGCGATTGCCCTGGTTGCGGGCACCACGTTGGGCGGGTTTGCCGAGCAGCGGATGAGCCACATCGAACGTGACTTCGGGATCCGCATGGATCACTGGCAGGCCGCCCTCGAACTCCCGGGCGGCGGGCCGCTTTCACCTCTTTTTGGGCGGGGTGTCGGCAGTTTTCCGGAGCACTACCGGACCGGAAACCGGGACGGGCGCTTGCCCGGCAATCTGGCCTTCACCCGCGCGGAGGGTGAGCCGCGCCTGCAAATCGGCGGTGGCGATTCGTTGTTCGTGAATCAGCGGGTGAGCCTGCCCCGCGACGGTCTCTATACCTTGACCGTGGAGGCCGCCAGTGCCCAGCCCACGGGATTTCGAGTCTTCATCTGCGAGAAGCCCATCCGCCATTCCTTCGTTTGTCGCAGCGAAGGCATGCGTCTGGAAGACGGCGGACGTCAGACCTTCCAGTGGACCTTCGATCTGGATCCGATGGAGACACGCCCCTGGCCCATTCAGCGCGGCTTGGTGTTGTCGCTGGGGGTCGATGCGCGCCAGCGGTCTGTCACCGAATTTTACAGCGTGCAGGTTCGGGATTCGGCCGGTCGTGAATACGTCGCCAACGGCGACTTCGAGCATCTGGGCCGTTACTGGTACTTCACCACGGACCATCTGTGGCCGTGGCGGGTCGAGAATCAGTGGCTGGAGATCTATTTCGATCAGGGCTGGCTGGGCCTGCTGGCCTTTGTGTGGCTGACACTGGCGGCCCTGGTCTTGCTGGTGCGGCGTTCGCTGGCGGGCGATGCGGTGGCGCTGGCGTCGACTGCCGCGTTAACAGGGGCGTTGTCGATCGGCGTGTTCAGTACGCTGTTCTACTCCCCGCGGATCGCCCTGTTGTTCTACCTGGTGCTGTTGCTGGGCGTGGCGGCGTCCGCAGCGCCGGCCGCAAAGGGCGTCAGGCAATCCGCGAAGCCCCGAGCAGGTTGAATTTGGGGCAGTCGTGCGGTGCGCGGTCCGGGGCGTTATGGGGCCGTCCGGTCCGCTCGGCTTGTGCCTAACGCTGCCTCGATCCGGCGCCCGGTCGGGCTGTTAAGCTCGCAGGACGAAACCGCGGTGGGGCCGGGGAGATGGGCGAGGCCTTTGATGCATTCGACGAGCGGCTGATGGAGCTGGCTCATTTTGTGGAGGAGGCCGAGTCCCTGGAAAAGGGGTTGGCCGGCCTGGCCGCGCTGGTCAGTCACGCCATGGAGTGCGAGCGCTGTTCGATCATGCTGCTGAAGCCGGACCCGGACGGGGGTGCGGCGCGCTTGCGCGTCCAGGCACATCACGGGTATCTGCCCGATCAGGCCTATGACGTGAGGCAACCGCTTGGCTCGGGAATTTCGGGGCGGGTGGCGAGTGCGCGCAAGGGGCTGCTGATTCGTGACCTGCATGCCTCCGATCTTGCAGCCGAGGCGCGGCGGGCCGAGGGCGCGGGTCCGGTCGACGTGATCGCGGTGCCAGTGATTCTGGAGGGCGATCTGCTGGGCGTGATCAACATCGACAGCCCCGAGGGGCGGGGCCGGCTGACGCAGGAGGATTTGCGCCGGGCGTTGATCCTGGCCCTGGTGGTGGCGAAGTCGGTCCTCGTCCATCGGCTAAAGGGGTTGTTGCGCACGAGTTTTACGCAGATGGCGCTGGCGCGACAGCCGGGGGCGGCAACGGGCCCCATTACTCACGCCCCGGAACGCGTGGCCCGGTTGCTGGCGCGCACGCTGTACGACGAGATGAGCCGGGCCGGATTCTCCCGCGATCATGTGCTGATTGCCGCGACCGAACTCATTGGTCAGGTCAGCGAGGGCCGGGAATGAACCATCACGCGGTCATGGCGATGGCGCAAGGTGCGAACCGGTGAAGGATGCCGGCTTCGAACGCCGCTGGCGCCAGCGCTTCCTGGAGCGCGGGGCGAACCTGGAGGACGATGCCGGGATCGCGGGCTGGACACACAGCGGCCTGCATAGCCGCATCCGGCAGTTCGAGCGGCTGTGGCGGCGCGCCGACCTGGAGCCCGGTCGCTGGCTGGATGTCGGCTGTGGCGCGGGAACCTACACACGGATGCTGCATGCGCAGGGCCATGGGGTCTGGGGGCTGGACTACTCAACGCCCTCCCTGCAGAAGGCGCGGGATCGAAGTGATCCGGCAATTCCCTGGCTGGCGGCGGACATCAATCACCTCCCGCTGGCGGACGCCGCCTTCGACGGGGTGCTGTGCTTCGGCGTTATGCAGGCCTTGTCGGATCCAAAGCCGGCACTTGCCGAGATTCGGCGCGTTCTGCGCCCGGGAGGCGAGGCCTGGGTCGATGCGCTGAACCTGCGTTGCCTGCCCACGGCGGTTCGCGAATGGCGCCGGTGTCGGCGAGGGCGTCCGCCGCATCTGCGCTACGACGACCCTCAGGGTCTTCGCGCGGCGGCGGAGGCCGTGGGTCTGCGGCCCGAGGCGTTGTACTGGCTTCCGTTGGCCCCCGGCCGCCTGGCGCGCTTGCAGCCGCTCCTGGAGAACCGGGGCACCCGGAGTTTCCTGCAGGCGGTGCCGGCCGCCGGGGCGTGGCTGAGTCATTCGTTCATTCTGCGGGTGCGGCGGGTATGAGGGGCGGGCCACTCAGGGCTGTCGGAAAACTTTCCACTCGGCGCCTCCGCGTGCCCCGCGGGCTTTGTATCGTCGAGGGTCGGAGTTTTTATATCAGTAAGTTACCCGTTATTCAAAAGGCTGGCATCCCGCTTGCTATGTTCCAGGAGAAAGCGTCTGATTGCAGTGTACCCCCCGGATCGCAGCCCATTGCGGCGTGGCCGGGTGCCGTTGCCCGGACGGCGAAATGGCGAGGTTTGACCTGGAGCAGGCAAGCATGAGTGATGAACACGAGCACAACGGAAATCATGGCCCCGAAGACGTAGGCGAGAGCAAGTCCACCGCTCCCGTGGACCCGGACACGGGTTCGTCCGGCCTTCGCAGTCGCAGCCGGCGCCGCCTGACCGCGGCCGGCCTGGGTGGGGCGATGCTGGTGTCGCTCCCGGCCAAGTCGGTCTGGGGCGCTCAGGGGCAGTGCTCGCTGTCGGGCAACATCTTCTCCGCCAACGTTTCCAACATTGACCACGAGTGCACCGCGGGCGATGGCTGTACCTCGGCGTTCTGGAAGGACAACTGGGGTGCCTGGGAGTGCACCGGGTATTCCCCGGGTTCCTGCATTCAGACCAGCGGGACCGACAACAACTGCCAGCGTTTTGACGCCACCGTGGGTACGGGCGGGGCGACCTCCTTCGAGGAGGTCTTCGGTTACAGGCCGGAATGCCTGACCGGCACACCCTCGCTGATGGAGGTGCTCCATGCCTGGGGCGTGTGCAGGGGGTCGCTCGACTGGCATGCCGTGGGTGCTGTTCTGAACGCAGCGTGTACCTCGATCGACTTCGGCGCCTCGGTCGACGACGTGATCAAGGCCTATTCGATGGCCCGCGAGGATGTGGGCAAGCACTCCGCGGTGAGGAACGTCTTCGCCTACATGAACGAGCGCTTCTGCCCGATCAACGGCCTGGGCGACTGCGGCGACGGCTACACGCGCAACGAGGCGGGCGAGTGCGTGGAGGTGCGGACCAACTCTTCCACTCTCAATCGTTGATATCCCGGGGCGCTGCCCACCAGCGCTCCTGGGCCGGTCGGTACACGAGGCCCCCTTGTCCGTTTCTGAAGAATCCCTTGCGCTGATCCCGCTGCCTGCCGCTCACGTGCGGGCATGGGGTGAATCGGTGGTGGTCTATGATCAGCGCTGTGGCGAGACGCACGTGCTGCAGCCCCCTCTGATCGACATCTTCCAGGCCCTGCAAGAGGGGCCGATGACGCCGGCCACCCTGTTCGAGTACCTTGAACAGCGATATGACGCCACGGAAGGGGACCTGGAGGATGCGATGCACGCCGGCTTGAGCCAGTTGCGGCAGCATGATCTGATCCGTGTCTCCCCGGAGTCGCGGGACGCGTGATTGCCCATGAAGACCTGAGGGCGGGGTTGCGGGGCGCCGGCCTTGCCATCCAGGTGGGGCCCTTCGTGGTCCGCTTGCGTTCGCGGCTGGACCGGGTCGAGCACTCCGTGGCCCTGTTCTACGACCGGCAGCTTTTGCCGGCCGCCAGTACCCCCTTCGCCGACTTCCACGTCACCCTTGCGGGTTCCCCCGGCCTGCGCTCGGTTTGGCGTCCGCAGGCGCGTTTCTTTCTGGATGGCCGCTCGCCCTTCCGCCCCCTGCCGCTGGCGCACGCCTATCCGCTGTTCGAGTGGGGGCTGAACTGGTGCATTGCCCAGCACGCCCATGACTTCCTGATGATCCACGCGGCGGTGCTGGAGCGCGACGGCCGGGCGCTGGTGATGCCGGGCGAGCCCGGGGCGGGAAAGAGCACGCTGACCGCGGCCCTGACCCTGTCGGGCTGGCGGTTGTTGTCGGACGAATTCGCCCTGCTGTCGCTGGCGACCGGCAAGCTGGTCGCGCTGCCGCGTCCGGTCAGCCTGAAGAATGCCGCCATTGACCTGATCCGCGAACGCTATCCGCAGGCGATCATCGGTCCCGCCTCCCACGACACCAGCAAGGGGACCGTGGCACATCTGAAGCCACCGGATTCGAGCATTGAACGGATGCACCAGCAGGCCGGGCCGGCTTGGCTGGTCTTCCCGCGCTTTGCGGCTGGAGGGCGCGACCGGCTGCAGCCGCTGGAGCGGGCCGAGGCATTGCTGAAGCTGGTCGGCTCGTCCTTCAATTACAGCGTGGTGGGCGGAGCGGGTTTCGAGGCAGCGGCCGATCTGATCGAGAAAAGCGCCTGCCTGAATCTGGAGTACGCGGACCTGGATGCCTCCCTGGGGTTGCTGAACGATCTGGCCGGGGCGGGCGCATGACGCGCCCTGCGCTGGAGCAACTGCTCGCGGTCCTGGTCGAGCCGGCAGCCTCCCGAAGTCTTTCGCTGGCGGATTGGGATTGGCTGGTACGGGTGGCGCGAGTGGCCTCTCTCGAGGGGCGGTTGCAAGCCTTGATCAAGGATGCGGGGGCATTGTCGGATGTGCCTCCGGCGCCCCGGCGACACCTGCACGTCGCGCGGGTCCTGGCGGATCGCCAGCACGCCATGGTTCGCTGGGAGGTGGCACGGATTCACGAGGCCCTGACCCCGGAGGCGACCCCGGTGATGCTCCTGAAAGGCGCGGCCTACGTGATGGCCGGGTTGCCCAGTGCGCCGGGGCGCCAGTTCTCCGATGTCGACATCCTGGTCCCGCAGGCGCAGATCCAGTCGGCGGAACAGCACCTGTTCGTTCAGGGGTGGGTCTGCGAGGGCTACGACACCTACGACCAGACCTACTATCGCCAGTGGATGCACGAGCTGCCTCCGCTCACGCACATGCGGCGCAAGAGCGTGCTGGATGTGCATCACACCATCCTGCCGCCGACCGCGCGGTTGCATCCCGATCCGGAACGCCTGTGGGCGGCCGCGCTGCCGCTGGATGGCTTTCCCGGAATGTACGTTCCGGGGCCGGCCGACATGGTCCTGCACAGTGCGACGCATCTGTTTCACGATGGCGAACTGGAGAACGGCCTGCGGGACCTGGCGGATATGGATGCGCTACTGCGTCATTTTGTGGCGGAGGATTCGGACTTCTGGGAACACCTGACGGCGCGCGCCTTCGAGATGGATCTGGCACGCCCGCTCTACTATGCGTTGCGCTATGGTCGCGAGTTCCTGCAGACCCCCGTCCCCGATTCGGCGTTCCGCGCGTTGGCCGCGGCGCGTCCGGCGCCTCCTCTTCTGGCGCTGATGGACGGCCTGTTCCGGCGCGGCCTGAAACCGCATCACTGGAGTTGCGACGGCCGGTTGTCCGGCACCGCCCGCTGGTTGTTGTATGTACGCTCGCACTATCTGCGCATGCCCTTGCACTTGCTGGTTCCGCACCTGCTGCGCAAGGCGGCCAAGGACCATCGCAAGGGCAACAGGAACCAGGCCGAGCCCTGATCGGAGTGGCTAGGGAAACACTGATCAATGAACGCGTTCGCGCTCGAGTCGCTTTTGCGTGCGAACAAGGCGCGGTGACTGCCGTGCAGTCATTCTGCACAAGGGAGCCGCAACGCTGTGTGCGCGCCCGTTTTTGATAACGACGGGCGGCCGAGCCCCGTCTTTCAGTAACTTGCGGGGTTGGCACCTCAGGTTCCCCGATCCTGCGTTGCCCGCTTACAGGTAGAACCACTACCTGTTGCACGACGCGCCTTGTCTCGGAAAACCTGGGGTACCAACGCGAACGCGTTCATTGATCAGTGTTTCCCTAGGGCTCAGGGGGCTGCGGGGCCGGAAACCATGGCTTCGGAAAGGGCCATCAGGGGTGCGAGAAACAGTTCGCCGCGGAACAGGATGCGCGGGCCTGCCACCAGCCCCATGCACCGATAGCGTAGTTGTGCCATGCCGGAGCCCGCCAGGCCGCGCCCGGCGGTTTCCACTTGCTCCGCGGGGCTCACCAGGATGTGCAGGGCGTCGGCGCTGCGCAGGGCGCGTGCCAGCCGCTGGTCCACGCTGATGTGGTGCGCGGTGTAGACCATGGGGTCGCGGTAGAAATCGTGGCCGTCCGCATCGGCCTTTTCGAGCAGGGCGCAGGAGATTAGCGCGGCGGGAAACATGTCCGGAAAGTTGATGCGATCTTCGAGCTCGTCGAAGTAGTCCGCCTGACGCACGAGTGATCCCGACAGCAGGTTCTTGGCATTGCTGTTGGACATGAACTTGCGCTTGTGGAACCACCCGTTGTCCGCGAGCACGCAGCGATCCTCGAGCTGCTCGAGTCGGACATCCGCGGGCGGCGGCAATGACTCGCCAGGCAACGCCTGGGGTGTCAGGGAGTCGCGTACATGGCCGAGCAGCACCAGTCCGCTGCCTTTGCGCATCGCGATGCGATTGGATACCTGCGGCTGTCCCGACGCATCCGTGCCCCGGAGGGTGGGTTTGACGACGGTGGTGAACGGCTCGTCCACGCGCAGGGCGCCGGCGAACGTGAATTGGTAGTTGCGGAACCGGAGTTGCGAGGTGCTTCCGGCATCGCCCTCGGCGATCCGCATCCGGGTGACCAGGGCCTCTGCCAGACACTCCAGCTGAAAGCCCAGCACGATCGGTCCGCCAAACGGATTGCCGCGGATGCGCGTCCACTTGTCGCCGTCATGGAATGGGTTGAAGTCGTCCGTGGCGTTGCGCGCCACATCGATGTGGATCTGGCGGTAAACGCAGCGACTATCGGACGATGAGGCCGCCATGGGTGTGCCTTTGTCCGGCTCGGACTTGCCGTGAGGGTAGGGGGTGCGGATCGGCCTACTCCTGGTAGCCGGCCAGCAGCGGGCGGATCCGGTCGGCCGGGACCGCGTAACTGATCCCGCTGGGCCGGCTTACTGCGGCCTCGCGCCCGCCCTGGACGAAGACCTGGTTGATTACGCCGACGACTTCGCCACTGTCGATGCGGTAGAGGGGGCTGCCGCTGTTACCGGGGTAGGCGGTGGCATCCAGCTGAAACACCATCGGCGCGCCGGCGCGCAGTTGCCGGATGTGAGCCTCGCTCAGTTCTCTCGAGCGGCGGGCGGTGATCGCCATGGGGGTGCGTGCGGCCACGTTGGCACGATGGGTCGCGGGGTAGATGCCCAGGATCATGCCGATCGGGTAGCCAGTGAAAGCTAGCTGCTCGCCCGCGCGTACGGCGTCCGACGATCCCAGTCGCAAGGGGGGCAGTGGAGGGCCGGCGATCCGCAACAGGGCCAGGTCGTCGTTCGCCGAATGGGCCACAAGCTCCGCGCTGTGGATGGAGGTGTCGCGACCTTCGCCGCTGACTACCACGAGTTGCTCGCGGTTTGCATGATCCAGTGATTCCGGGATCACATGGTGATTCGTAACGATGAGGCGCCCGTCGCCGACCGCAAATCCGGTTGCGAGGTAATTGGCTCGCGGGCTGCGCGACGGCTGGTGGGTCGCGATACTGACTACCGAGGGCTTGATGCGCTCGATCGTGTCCGGCAGCCCGTCGGCGGCAGCCGGGCGCTGGGTAACCAGCAGGGCCAGAAGGCTCGCCGTGGCCAGCACCTTCAGCGTCTTCCTCGCGCGCTGCCAGGTGTCTGCCGAAAAGCCCCGGGAGAAGAGGGCGGATCGCTTGCTCGTCGTGCTGTCCATGGGCCATCCCCGCCAGTCGATGGTTCGAGTCTAGGTCAGGCGGTTCCGGCCGTGGTGGTGATGCGTTAGGCGAAGGGGGTCATGGCCAGTGGGCGCTTTAACGCCGCGTCGACACCCCGTCAGTTGAAGACGATGGTCTTGTTGCCGTGAGTGAGGACGCGGCCCTCGAGGTGGTAGCGGAGGCCGCGGGCGAGGACCCAGCGTTCGACGTCGCGGCCCTTGCGGATCAGGTCCTGCACGCCGTCGTCGTGGCGGATGCGGGTGACGTCCTGCTCGATGATCGGGCCGGCGTCGAGGTCCTCGGTGACGTAGTGGCAGGTGGCGCCGATCAGCTTCACGCCGCGGGCGAAGGCCTGGTGGTAGGGGCGGGCACCGACGAACGACGGCAGGAAGCTGTGGTGGATGTTGAGGATACGCTCGGGGTATTCGTCGCAGAGCGTGGGCGGCAGGATCTGCATGTAGCGCGCCAGCACGATGGCATCGGGCGCCAGCTCGGCGAGGCGCGCCTGCAGGGTGGCAAAGGCGGCCTCGCGATCTTCGCGCGGCACGGGGATGTGCTCGAACGGGATGCCGTAGCAATCCGCCAGCGGTGCCAGGTCGCGGTGGTTGGAAAGGATTGCCGGGATCTCCATCGGCAGTTCGTCGTTGCTCCAGCGGGCCAGCAGGTCGCTGAGACAGTGCGGTTCGCGCGAGACCATCAGCACCACGCGCGGGCGGGTGTCGGCCCCCGCCAGCCACCAGTCCATGCCAAGATCGCGGGCCAGTTCATCCAGCCGTTCACGCAGGGCGGGCTCGGCGTCCACGGGCAATGAGAACACCCAGCGCATGAAGAACCAGCCGGCCTCGGCATCGGTGTGCTGGGCCGCCTCGGTGATCCAGCCATCGGTATTTGCGATTGCGTTGGCAATACGCGCGACGATTCCGTGCTGATCGGGGCAGCGGATACTCAGCCGAAAACGGGGTCGATCATCCATGTCGTTTAAGTATCCCGAATAAGGTCCAGGGCGGGTTTCACCACGAAGCGCGCAAAGGCGCGGAGAAGGTCATGGACATTTTTACCACAGAGGGCATCGCCCCAACCGAAGCCATCCCGGAAACCGCGTAGCGGTATCCGGGATCTCCCGGGGTTGGCGATGCGTCGGTGGCAGCCTTGGAAGATCCCGGCTCTCCACTGCGCTACGGCGGGGATGACCAGAGTCTGCTACGCATCGGGTCCGGGCGGTGCCAAAGGATCAATGCGATTCGCGGCGCGCCTCAGCATCCTGCCTGCCACAAAGCCATCCCCGGTTATCTCCGTGACCTCTGTGGTTCATTCGCCGCCTCTTCGTGCGCTTCGTGGTGAACAAATCGGCGCAAGGAAGGACGGGGCGGGTCAGGCAGATTCGCGGCGCAGGCCGGTGGGGATGGAGAAGGTGATGGTCTCTTCACGGCCGGCGAGTTCGGAGACGGCGTTGACGCCGTGTCCGCGCAGGAAGTCGAGCACCTCGTTGACCAGGACCTCCGGGGCCGAGGCGCCGGCGGTGACGCCAATGCTGCTCTTGCCCTCGAGCCAGGCCGGGTCGATGTCGGCTGCGCCGTCCACCAGATAGGACTCCACGCCCATGCGTGCGCCGATCTCGCTCAGGCGGTTGGAGTTCGAGCTGTTCTTCGACCCGACCACCAGTAGCAGGTCGCATTGCTTCGCCAGGTCCTTCACCGCGTCCTGGCGGTTCTGGGTGGCGTAGCAGATGTCCATCTTGCGCGGGCCTTCGATCTTCGGGAAGCGCGCGGTGAGGGCGTCGATGATCCCGGCGGTGTCGTCCATCGACAGCGTGGTCTGGGACACGAAGGCAAGCCGGTCGGGGTTGGCCACCTCGAGGTTCTCGACGTCCGCGATGGTCTCGACCAGCATCATGCTCCCGCCCCGGGAATCATCGAACTGGCCCAGGGTGCCCTCGACCTCGGGGTGCCCGGCGTGGCCGATCAGCACCACCTCGCGGCCCTCGCGGGCATAGCGCGCTACCTCCAGATGCACCTTGGTGACCAGCGGGCAGGTGGCGTCGAACACCGTCAGGCCGCGTTGTTCGGCCTCCTGCTGCACACGCTTGGGCACGCCGTGGGCGGAGAAGATCACCACCTGGCCGTCGGGGACCTCGTCCAGCTCGTCGACGAAGCGCACGCCGGCATCCGTCAGACGCCCGACCACGTGCCGGTTGTGCACCACTTCATGGCGGACGTACAGAGGCGCGCCGTAGATCTCCAGGGCGCGTTCCACGATCTCGATGGCGCGTTCCACCCCGGCGCAGAAACCGCGCGGATTGGCGAGCTGGGCCTGCATGCTCATAGGAGACTCTCCTGCGACCTATTGCGGTTCACTTACCGATAGCACATCCACCTCGAAGGTGAAGTTCTGCCCCGCCAGCGGGTGGTTGAAATCCACCGTCACGGTGGCGTCCTCCACCGCTTCGATGCGGCCGGGTACGGCATCGCCGGCCGGGCTGTTGAACTCGTAGATGTAGTCCACTTCCAGCGGCAGGTCGGCCGGGAACTGCGAGCGCGGCATCTGCTGTACCGCCGCCTGGTCCCGAAACGGGAACATGACGCCGGCCTCGATCGCAAATTCCCGGTGGTCGCCCGCGATCAGACCGACCAGCAGATCCTCCAGCCCGGGCAGGATCTCGCCGGAACCGATCT
This sequence comes from Thioalkalivibrio sp. AKL10, assembly GCF_000381845.1. Lineage (NCBI taxonomy): Bacteria > Pseudomonadati > Pseudomonadota > Gammaproteobacteria > Chromatiales > Ectothiorhodospiraceae > Thioalkalivibrio > Thioalkalivibrio sp. AKL10. The sequence continues at coordinate 612,832 of NZ_KB907142.1, read as the reverse complement.
CCAGGGTGATGGGTTCTTCGCCCGTCCCGTCCACGACAAAGCCGTTTTCCAGGATCAGGCGGTAGTGCATCTCGATGTGCGCGCCCTTGGTGGCCGTGGTCATGTGTGCTCCCGACTAGTCTGTGTTGCCCGAGTGGCTGCGATCGCCCTCGATGAAGGTGGCGACGATCAGCGTGATCGCCCCCACAACAATGGCCATGTCCGCCACGTTGAAGGCCGGCCAGTGATAGCCCGCCCAGTGAAAGTCCAGAAAATCCACCACCGCGCCGTAGCGCACGCGGTCGATCAGGTTGCCGATGGCGCCGCCCAGCACCAGGCCCAGGGCGGTCACCGACCACCAGGCCTGGCGTGGCAGGCGGGCCAGCCAGACGAGGATCAGAAGCCCGATCACCACGGCAATGCCGGTCAGCAGCCAGCGGCCCCAGTCCCCGGCCCCGGCCAGGAAGCTGAAGGCCGCACCCGGGTTGTACACCAGGGACAGGTTGAAGAAGCTCGTGACCTCGACCGGCGCGAACAGCGTCAGCGCATGCTCCGCCCAGACCTTGGTGACCTGGTCGGCCAGCACGATGGCCACCGCGATCAGCAGCCCCGGGCCGAGGCCGGACCCCCGCAAGCCCATCAAGCGAAACGCCGGGTCTCGCCCGGGCCGTCCACGTTACTGACGCAGCGCCCGCACAGTTCCGGATGCTGGGTGTGTTGACCGACGTCCGGGCGGCGGTGCCAGCAGCGGGCGCACTTGGGCTGTTCGCTCTTGTGCACCGCCACGCCCAGCGGCGTCCCGTCGCCGAGTTCCGCGGCATGCGCAGCTTCCGGTGCGGCGCCTTCGGCGAGGCGTGCCTCGGAGGTGATCAGCACGAAGCGCAATTCGTCTCCGAGGCGTTCCAGCAGGCTGCGGGCACTCGAGTCGGCCGGCAGGTGCAGGTCGATCTCGGCATTCAGCGAGGCGCCGATGCCCTGCTCGTTGCGCGCCAGTTCCAGGGCGCGGGCGACATGGGTGCGCACCTCCAGGATGCGGTCCCAGTCGCCATCGGAGAACGTGGCGTCTTCCGGCAGGGGCGCCAGCCCCTCGTACCAGGTGGCGAACAGCACGCTGTCCGGACGCTCGCCGGGCAGCAGTTCCCAGATCTCCTCGGCGGTGAAGGTCAGGATCGGGGCCACCCAGCGGGTCAGGGCCTCGGCCACGTGATACAGCGCGGTCTGTGCCGAGCGGCGGGCGTGCGAGTCTGCCTGGGTGGTGTACTGGCGATCCTTGATCACGTCCAGGTAGAAACTGCCCAGCTCCACCGAGCAGAAGTTGTGTACCCGCTGGTAGATCTGGTGGAACTGGTAGCCGTCGTAGGCCTGCGTGACCTGGCCCTGCACCTGCAGTGCGCGGGCGACGATCCAGCGGTCCAGTGGCAGTAGATCCTCCAGTGGCAGGGCATGCTCGGCCGGCTCGAAGCCGTTCAGGTTGCCCAGCAGGAAGCGCGTCGTGTTGCGGATGCGGCGATAGGCATCGGCGGTGCGGTCGAGGATGTCCTTGGAGATCGCCATCTCGCCGGAGAAGTCGGTCGCCGCGACCCACAGGCGCAGGATGTCCGCCCCCAGGGTGGAGACCACCTCTTGTGGCGCGACCACGTTGCCGCGCGACTTGGACATCTTCTCGCCCTTCTCGTCCACCGTGAAGCCGTGGGTCAGCACCGCCTTGTAGGGCGCCTCGCCGCGCATGGCAACGCTGGTCAGCAGGCTGGACTGGAACCAGCCGCGGTGCTGGTCCGAGCCCTCCAGGAACAGGTCCACCGGCAGCTCGCCCAGTTCCGGGCGTTTCTCCACGACCGTGGAGTGCAGCACGCCGGAGTCGAACCAGACGTCCAGCGTGTCGTTGAGCTTCACGTAGTCGTCGGCCTTCTCGCCCAGCAATTCCTGCGGATCCAGCTGGAACCAGGCCTCGATACCGTCGCGCTCGATGCGCTGTGCGATGGTCTCGATCAGCTCTGCGGTATGCGGATGCAGGCGGTTGGTTTCCTTGTGCACGAAGAACGGGATCGGCACACCCCAGTTGCGCTGGCGCGAGATGCACCAGTCCGGGCGGTTGACCACCATCCCGTGGATCCGGGCCTGGCCCCAGCTCGGCATCCACTCCGTGTCGGCGATGGCCTTCAGGGCATCGGCGCGCAGCTCGGCGCGGTCCATGCTGATGAACCACTGCGGCGTCGCGCGGAAGATGATCGGGGTCTTGTGGCGCCAGCAATGCGGATAGCTGTGCTCGAACTTTACCGCCACGATCAGCGCGGCGTGCTCCTTCAGCACGTCGATCACGTGGCCGTTGGCCTGGTGCACGTTCTCGCCGGCGAAGTGCGGGGTGTCGGGCAGGAAGCGGCCATCCGGGCCCACCGGGTTTTCCACCGGCAGGCTGTACTGCAGCCCGACCGCGTAGTCCTCCTGGCCGTGGCCGGGGGCGGTATGCACCGCGCCGGTACCGGTCTCGGTGGTCACGTGATCGCCGAGGATCAGCGGCACGTCGCGCTCCAGGAACGGGTGGCGCAGCATCAGGCCTTCCAGTGCCTGACCCTTGGTGCGTGCCACGATGTGGCCTTCGCCCAGGGAGTAGCGCGCCAGGCAGTCCTCGACCAGGTCCTCCGCCAGCAGGATGCGTTCGTGTTCCAGCTCCACCAGGGCGTAGTTCAGTTCCGGGTGCAGGGCGACCGCCTGGTTGGCCGGCAGGGTCCATGGGGTGGTGGTCCAGATCACCACGCTGATTGGGCCGCGCGAGCCGTCGATGCCGTCGAAGCGGCGCAGGAAGTCGATGTCGTCGACCACGCGGAAGCGCACGTCGATCGCCTGCGAGAACTTGTCCTCGTACTCGACCTCGGCCTCGGCCAGGGCCGAGCCGCAGTCCACGCACCAGTGCACCGGCTTCTCGCCCATCTGCACGTGGCCACGCTTGAAGATGGTGCCCAGCGCGCGGACGGTGTCCGCCTCCACCTGGTAGTTCATGGTCAGGTAGGGGTTGTCCCAGTCACCCAGTACGCCCAGACGCTGGAAGTCCGCGCTCTGGCCGTCCACCTGCTCCTGGGCGTATTCGCGACAGGCCTTGCGGAAGGTCGCGGCGTCCACGTCGCGCCCGGCCTTGCCCAGCTTCTGTTCCACCTTCAGCTCGATCGGCAGGCCGTGGCAGTCCCAGCCCGGCACGTAGGGCGCGTCGAAGCCGGCCAGCGTGCGGCTCTTCACGATCACGTCCTTGAGGATCTTGTTGACCGCGTGGCCGACGTGGATCGAGCCGTTCGCATACGGAGGGCCGTCGGCCAGCACGAAGCGCGGCCGCCCGGCACAGTATTCGCGCAGGCGCTGGTAGCGGTCCTCGGCCTTCCAGGCCTCCAGCCACTCCGGCTCCCGCGTCGCCAGGCCGGCGCGCATGGGGAAGGCCGTCTCGGGCAGGTTGAGGGTGTCCTTGTAGGGGTTCGGCGGTGCCGGTTTGCGTGCCATTAGCGAGTTCCGGATCGGCCCTGCGGGCCGGTTTTCAGTCGTGTGCGGAGAGTTGCGTGCGGGCGGTTTCGACGTCACGCGCGATCTGCGCGCGCAGCGCCTCCAGGCCCTCGAAGCGTTGCTCGCCGCGCACCTGCGCGACGGGTTCAAAACAGACGGCCTCGCCGTACAGGTCGGGCTGGCCCTCGAGTACGTGGGCCTCCAGACGCTGTTCGGTGCCACCCACCGTCGGACGCCAGCCGATGTTGGCGACGGCGGGCAGGGCCTCGCCGGAGGCCCGGCGCAGCCAGCCGGAGTACACCCCGCGCAGTGCCAGCGGCCATGGCCCCAGGCGCAGGTTCGCGGTGGGAAAGCCGATGGTGCGCCCGCGCTTGTCGCCGTGTGCAACCCGGCCGTGCAGCCGGTAGGGCCGCCCCAGGAGCTCCGCCACGCGGGCGAAGTCGCCGGCGACGGCGGCGGCGCGCACCCGCGTGCTGCTGATGCGCCCCTCGGCGTCACGCACCGTCGGGGTGGATTCGACGGTGAAGCCGAGACGTTTTCCGGCCGTCTGCAGGGCCGACTGATCGCCCTCGCGTCCGCGTCCGAAGCGGAAGTCGTCGCCCACCAGCACATGGCGGGCGCCCAGACGGCGATGCAGGACCTCCTCCATGAAGGCCGTGGCCGAAAGCCCCGCCAGCTGCGCGTCGAAACGCAGGACCCAGGCTGCGCCGAGGGCGCTGTCGCCCAGCGTCACCAGGCGATCGCGCAGCCGCTGCAGGCGGCCGGGTGGCGCGGGGGCCTGGGAACGTGCGGCGAAGTACTCGCGTGGCAACGGCTCGAAGGTCATCAGGAGCGCCGGCGCCTGGCGATCCTGCGCCGCCTCGAGTAGCCGTCCCAGAACAGCCTGATGACCACGATGCAGACCATCAAAGTTGCCAATGGTCACCACCGCGCCATGCATGCCGGCTGCCTCGAACGCCTTGCTGTCGGCCGGCCCCAGGCCGCGAATCAGCCGCATCGCCCCGATCCCGCGCAAAACCGAAAGTATAACCCGCCGAGGCCTTCCCCGGCATCATTGATCGGTGCCTTCGCGCAGCAGCAAGTGGTGCGGGCGCACGCCGGTCAGCCACAACGTGGCGGCGAGTGTGGCGGTGCCGGCCAGGATCAGGCCGGCGAGCGCCAGCAGGCGGGTGTCGACGGGCCACTCGGTCCACTGGCCGAACTCCGGCGAGAGCCAGATCAGCACCCCGATCATCGCGGCGAGCCCCAGGGGCAGCCCCAGGCGTAACGAGCGCAAACCCGGTCCTGGCTGGTAGATGCCCTCGCGGATCAGCCCGCGGTAGAGCAACCCGGCGTTGATATAGGCCGAGGCCGAGGTGGCCAGTGCCAGTCCGGCGTGCGCTCCGGGCGTGCCGGAGAGATACCACGGCAGCACAAAGGCGCCGTTCAGCACCATGTTCCAGAGCATGGCGATGATCGCAATCTTCACCGGGGTCTTGGTGTCCTGGCGAGCGAAGAAGCCAGGCGCCAGCACCTTGATCAGGATGAAGCCGGGCAGGCCCAGGGCATAGGCCGCCAGGGCCATCGCGGTCATGTAGGTATCGAACTGGGTGAAGGCCTGATACTGGATCAGCGTGGCCAGGATCGGCACTGCGAGCACGACCAGACCGACCATCGACGGCAGGGCGACCAGCATCGCCAGGCGCAGGGCCCAGTCCAGGGTGCGACCGAAGGCGGCCGGGTCGGCCAGGTTGTACTGCCGCGCCAGGCGCGGAAGGATCACCGTGCCGATCGCGATCCCGAACAGGGCCAGCGGCAGCTCCACGAAGCGATCGCCGAAGTACAGCCAGGAGATCGATCCGGCCACCAGGAACGACGCGATCAGGGTGTCCACCAGCAGGTTGATCTGTACCACCGAGGTCCCGAGGATCGCCGGCAGCATCAGCTTCACGATCCGGCGCACCCCCTCGTGGGCGCGTCCAAAGCGCGGGCGCGGCAGTAGCCCCGCGCGCCACAGAAAGGGGATCTGGAAGGCCAGTTGCAGGGCCCCGGCGATAAACACCCCCCAGGCCAGGGCCACCACCGGCTCGTCGAACATCGGCGCCAGCCACAGCGCGGCGACGATCATCGACAGGTTCAGGAAGACCGGGGTGAAGGCCGGCACCGCAAAGCGCCCGATGCTGTTGAGAATGCCGGCCGCCATTGCGGTCAGCGAGATGAACAGCAGATAAGGGAAGGTGATCCGCAGCATGGCTGCGGCGAGGTCCTGGCGCCCGGCCTCCTGGGTGCCCAGCCCCGGGGCGAACACCCAGATCAGTGCCGGCGCCGCCAGGATCCCGATCAGGGTCACGACGGTGACCACCGTCATCAGGGTGCCGGCGGTGTGATCCAGCAAATCACGCAGGGCCTCGCGCCCGCGCTTCTCGCGGAACTCCGCGAACACCGGAACGAAGGCCTGGTTGAAGGCGCCTTCGGCGAACAGTCGGCGCAGAAAATTCGGGATGCGGAAGGCGACGAAAAAGGCGTCGGTGGCCGGCCCGGCGCCGAAGGTGACCGCCAGCACCATGTCGCGCAGATAGCCCATGATCCGGGAGATCATGGTCATGCCACTGACGACGGCGGTGGAGCGAAACAGGCGGTTCATCGCGTGCGGGAGCAGCCTTCGGGAAAGCCCCGCAGTGTACTTGAATCATTCTCGATGAACTTCTGCATTCACCACGAAGCGTACGAAGACATGCAGGAGGTCCGGGTCAAGGGCGATTGCACTGCGGATGAGCACTGCGAATCCGTCTGTTCGTGTGCTTCGTGGTGAATGCAGAACGCCGGACACGAAAAAGGCCGCCCGGAGGCGGCCTTTTCGGACGGTCCAACGAAGGAGCCGTCAGCCTTGGGAGTGGCGCCTTAGATGGCGGTCACTTCGCCGGCGGCCAGGCCCTTGGCGGTTTCCTGGATTTCAAAGGAGACCTTCTGGCCTTCGGCCAGGGTCTTGAAACCCGAACCGCTGATCGCGGAAAAATGGACGAACACGTCCTTGCCGCCATCATCGGGGGTAATGAAACCAAAACCCTTGCTCTCGTTGAACCACTTCACAACACCAGTATTCACAACTTGTAACCTCTTCATGTAACTAACAAATGTGTTCGCGGCATGCTGCCAACAGATCAACGGGAGCACTGGTTCAGAAACTAGAAACTTCCTAGTGTTGTCGCTCAACCACGAATCACGCTCCCGACTATACGCGCCATCCCAGGCAAAATCCAACGCACCTTCATGAACCTTTTTTGGCGCTGCGAAGCCGATTTTCCGGGTTGGGTCGCGGTCCGCGCCCCAACCGCCCGAAGCCGCGAAGAAGGGCAGCGTCAAGAGCGTTTCCACCGCAGTTTTCTGCGTGCGAAACCGAAACGGGCGTCAGAGTTGGCGGATGTCGACGAAGCTGCCGCGGGTCGTGTGGCGCAGGCGCGGCAGGGCATCCAGGATGGCGCGCGCGGCGTTTTCCGGGTCGGGCATGTCCGGGGTGCCGCGCGCCGCCTTCAGGCGCTGGAGCACCGGGAAGCTCTCGCGGTCGGCCTCGTCGCACAGGTAGTCCTGCATCGCGGTGTCGACCAGGCCCGGGGCGAAGGCGTTGATGGCGGTCTCTTCGGGGAACTCGTGCGCGTAGAGCTGCATCATCATGTTCAGCGCGGCCTTGGACAGCGAATAGCCGCTCCAGCCGGCATGCCCGGAGACCGACGCGCCGGAGGAGATCGCGATGATCTGGCCGACGGCCACGCGCTGCTTCAGCAGCGCGTCGAGGATGACCTTGTTGGCGAAGGTGTTCACGTCCATCAGCAGGCGCAACTCGTCCATCGGCGCGTCCTGCATGCGCTGCATGTGGCCCAGTAGCCCGGCGTTTAGCACCACCAGATCAACGCGGTCCACGCCGCCCAGCAGCCGCTCCATTGCGGCCCCGGTGGCGTTGAAATCGCCCAGATCCACTTTTTCGTCGCCGCTCACCCCGGCCTCGGGGCAGCCGCGCCGGCTCATGCCGTAGACCTTCGCGCCGCGTTCCAGCAGTGCCCGGGTGAGGCCCAGGCCCAGACCGCTGGAGTTACCGGTGACGAGTGCCGAACCGAAACTGCCGTCCTGCATGCTCTTTCTCCTTGGTTTTGCCGATGGAGGGATTGTCTACCACGAAGCCCACGAAGACACGCAGAAGGGTCAGGTGAAAAGCGTTTTCACCATAGAGGGCACAGAGGACACCACAAGGCCTTCAGGCGGATTCGCGGCGTGCAGCGGTAGGATGCGTTGAGCTATGTGACACGCATCGGGGGCGGGTTGCCCCGTGGGATCGATGCGATTCGCTGCGCTCATCAGCATCCTGCTCGCTTCAAGGCCATCCTCGGTTTTCGCCCCGTCCTCTGTGGTGTACACCCAATGCGGTTACCCCGGTGTGCGAGTGTTCCTTCCATTCGCGTTCGAGCTGGGCGGCGGGCATCGGACGGCCGAGCAGGAAGCCCTGGACCTCGTCGCAGCCCATGTCGCGCAGGAAGGCGTGCTGCTGTTCAGTCTCCACGCCCTCGGCCAATACCCGGAGCTTCAAGGTCTTGCCCAGGCCGATGATCGCCCGGGTAATCGCCTCGTCGTCCGGGTCGTTGCCGATGCCCCAGGTGAATTCACGGTCGATCTTGAGCGTGGTCAGCGGCAGCCGCCGCAGGTAGCGCAGGGACGACTGCCCGGTGCCGAAGTCGTCGATCGCCACCGAGACGCCCAGGTGCACCAGACGCTGGAGCATCGCGGCCGCCGCGTCGATATCCTCGACCAGTACGCTCTCGGTGATCTCCACTTCCAGGCGCTCGGGGGCGAGCCCGGCCGCCTGCAGGGTCTCCAGGATGCGCTCGGGCAGTTCGGGGTCGGCGAACTGCCGGGCGGACAGGTTGATGGCCAGGCGCAGCGGTGGCAGGCCCAGGCGATCCCATTCCGCCAGTTGCCGGGTGGCGGTGCGCAGGACCCAGTCGCCGATGGGCACGATCAGCCCGGTCTTCTCCGCCAGCGGGATGAAGTCGCCCGGCGATACCATGCCGCGCTCGGGGTGATGCCAGCGGATCAGGGCCTCGACGCCGACGGTGTCGCCGCGATTGAGCCCGGTCTGCGGCTGATAGTGGAGCTCGAATTCTTGCTGGCGGATCGCGGCGCGTAGCGCTTGCTCCAGCTCCAGTTGTTCGCGCGCCAAGCTGTTCAGCTCCTGGGTATAGAAGCGGTAGGTGTGGCCCCCGAGGTTCTTGGCTTCGTGCAGGGCGCCGGTGGCATGCCGCAACAGGTCGTCCTTGCCATGGGCATCCTGAGGAAACAGGCTGACGCCGATACTGCTGGTGGCTACATGCTGGCCGCCGCTCACGGCAAACGGTTCCGAACAGTGTTGCAGGATGGCGTTGGCACGTTCTTTCGCCTGCTCGAGATTGTCGATTTCCGTAAGGACCACGGCGAACTCGTCGGCGGCCAGGCGGGCCAGGGTGTCGCGCGGGCGCAGCAGGTTTTGCAGCCGCTGGGCGAAGGCGCGCAGCAGCGCATCCCCGGCGTCGTGTCCCAGGGTGCTGTTGATCGAGGTGAACCGGTCGATGTCGAGCAGCAGCACCGCCAGCGATTCACCCTGCCGTTCGGCGTCTTCCAGGGCCGCCCGCAGACGGGTGCGCAAACCCGTGCGGTTGGGTAGGCCGGTGAGGGCGTCGAAGTTGACCAGCTTGAACAGCGCCTGTTCGGTCTTCTCGCGGTCGGTCAGGTCCTGGTGGATCCCGAGGATGCGGCCGGGGGTGTCTCCGGCGCGTTCACCCTCGGCCAGCATGTAGCGTTCTTCGCCGTTCGGCAGTAGCAGGCGGTGACGGATGGAGAACCGCGGGGTTTCGCCGTTGGCCAGACGCAGGAGGGCGAAGGCCAGGGCTGCGCGGTCATCCGGGTGGGTCGCTTCGATCAGCGCCTCGCGGGTCATGGAGCGGGGGCGGTCGTCATGCCCGAACAGCACACTGGCTTCCGGAGAAAGCTGGATTTCGTCGGTCACCAAGTCCAGATCCCAATGCCCAATACGGGCCACGCGCTGGGCGGCCAGCAGGCGTCGGTGACTATCCTGCAGGGCCTGCTCGGCGCGCATGCGTTCTTGCACCTGGCGGGTCAGCAGGTCGATGGCCTCGCGCAGGTGTTCGACCTGTTCCGGCGTGTCGTAGGGCTGGTCCGTGTGCGGCTCGCGCAGCACCACGAATTGCACGCTTTCATGCGGGTGCTGGCAGCTTCCGATGTCCAGCAGGGCGGACCGCGTCTGTCCATCCTCGCAGAGGATCTCCACCGGGTCGCGGCGGGGGATCAGGCCATCGGCCAGGGTCGATTCGCGTAGCTGTTCAATCAGATCGAAGGCCGAGTCGTGGGGGGTGATCCGGGTGGTCAGATCGCATCCGTCCAGGCTGCAGGCGGTAGCACCGAAAAGGCGCTCCGCCGCGGGGTTTGCGTAACGCACGTGGCCATCCGTTGCCACGAAAAGGACCGCCTCGCCCAGGGCGTTGACCAAATTGATCGGTGCCGGACTGCGCACGGACTCCAGGGCGTAGGTCATGCGGATGCCCTCTTCTTGTCCGTCACGCCCGGGGCGACATCCCAGCGGTAATCCGCCTCCACCAGGTTGCCACTGCCGTGGTAGCGAACGTCTTCACAGAGCTGGCGTACGAGGGTCAGCCCGCGGCCCCACAGCCGCTTGTCTCCCCGGCCTTCCAGTGTTTCCTGGAGATGCTGGTGGTCAAAGCCCGGCCCGCTGTCGCGGACCCGAATGCGGATGCAGTGCTGGGTGGCCATCGGTCGGTAGCGCAGGGATACGCCGATCCGGCCGCGAATGTCGCGCAGCCCCTCGGCTCGCTGCTGGTAGTACTGCTCGAAGCCTTCCACCGTGGCCTTCATGTCGGAGTCCAGGCGCAGAACGCCGTGTTCGAAGGCGTTGTTGCAAAGCTCGGCGATCACTGTTTGCAGTGCCTCGGCGTGCCCGCCCCCCAGGTTGGGCAGCCATTCGAGTAGCTGGGTGCGGGCCGCGCCGACCAGATCGACTTCCGCCAGGCGCTGGTCGCTGGCATCCAGCGACCAGCGCAGGGTGCCCCGCAGCTGGCGGCCTTGCGGGCGGCCACTCTCGGTCACCACGGTGGGGGTGCAGTCAATGGTCACCAGGGTCATGTCATCGGCGGGTGTCTGGTCCCCGCAGTGGGTGTCCAGGGCCTCGCGGATGTGCTCGAAGGCGTCGGCAGCGGAATGGCTGGCGCGGCATTGGCGAAAGACGGTGTCTTCGCCGAAGGCGACCCCGGCAACATCGGTTGCCTCCAGCACCCCGTCGCTGACCAGGGTGAGCCAGTCGCCCTCGTCGAGATCGAAGGAACGGGCGCCGGTATCGTGGTCGAGACGGTCGAGGATACCCAGCGGCATGGCCTGCGACTGGATGCGTCGCACGCGGTCCTGGTGCGTGTTGCACAGCCAGGCGTCGGGCATGCCGCCGTTCCACAGGCGAACGCGGTGCCCGTCGGGGGAGAATGTGGCGAGAACCGCCCCCATGAACATCGCCGCGGGCAGGAAGTCGTGCAGGACGTGGTTCAGTTCGTGCAACAACTCCTGGTCGTCCACGCCCTCCTGGGTCAGGGTGTGGAAGGTCTCGCTGACCGGATAGGTGCCGATGGCGGCGGTCAGGCCGTGGCCGGTGAAGTCTCCTACAAGCACGCGCAGGGCCCCGTCGGGGGTGTAATCGGAGAGCACCACGTCGCCGCTGAAGGTGGAAGCGGCGCAGCGGTGGAGCCACAACCGATCCAGGCCGCGATTGCGGCGGGTGATGGCGCGCGAGAACAGGCCCTCGGCGGTTTCTTCCTCCCAGGCCTGACGCGCCTGGGCCCGCAGCAGGGCCTCGTTGCGGCTTTGCAGCCCCGTGTGCAGATCGCGCAGGCGCTCCATCGCATGGATCTTGGCCTTGAGGATCGCCAGATTCAGCGGCTTGTTGAGGAAGTCGTCGCCGCCCGACTCGATACCGCGCAGCAGGGCGTTCTCGTCATCCAGGGCAGTCAGGAAGATCACCGGCACGAAGTGATCTCCCATCTCGGTCTTGATGATGGACGTGGCCTGGTAGCCGTCCATCTCCGGCATCATTACGTCCATCAGGACCAGGTCCGGTACCTGCTCGCGGCAGGCCTCGACCGCGGCAAGGCCGTTGTTGGCCTCGCGGATTCGGTATCCGGCCCCCATCAGCATCATGCGCAGGAGGCGGCGGTTGTGGGGGTCGTCGTCCGCGACTAGCACCAAGCCCTGGCCGGAGATCAGTTCATCCGGAGGGGGCGGGTAGGTGGCTGAGGTATCGGTCGGCTGGTTCACGATGCCGCGTTACTGGATGCGGAACAGGCGGCCGAAATTGGCGATATCCAGGACCTTGCGCACACCCTCGGAGGCGCCGGCGATGGTGACATCGGAAAATTCACCCCCAGCGTGCTCGCGCAGCAGGAGCAGCATGCCCAGCGCCGAGCTGTCCATGTACTCGGTCTGCGAGAGGTCCACGGTGTAGCGCACGCCGGTCCCGGCGGTTGCGCGGTAAGCGGCGCGGAAGTCCTGGTGCTGTTCGAAGTCGAACCGACCCTTGATCCGAATGCGGACATCCTTGCCATCGTCGGAGGCGTGTTGCTCGATGCTCATGTGTGGTTCCTGGCGTTCTGGCGGGCTTGCTGCCCGGTAATGGAAACACTGACGCAACCCTTTCTGGTGGCCTCAGCGTATGGTGCACGGCAAGCGGGATCTGAGCCCCGCCGAAAAATGACCAACAGGCGTTTCGTAACAAGGTAGCCGTCAGGGGAGAGTAGGACGGCAAAAGCTCAGAACAATTCCACCTCGCCCGTGCCCATGTTTTGCTGGTCCACCGCGCGGTGGTAGTTCTCCTGGCGCCGGTCGCGCCACTCGCGCACGCGCTGCGCCATGGCCCGGGCGTCTTCGGTCGAGCGGGCCTCGTGCAGGATACCCTGCAGTTCCTGCAGGTGGGTAACCGCCTCTTCGGCGGTGCCCAGCGACTGCCGGGCAATGTCCTCGAATTGCAGTGAGCGCACGGCGATGGAAACCGCCTGATTCATGCGCTCACTCAACTCGGCCTCCTCGCGGATGCGCTCGTCCAGTTCGTCGGTGGCGCGCCGGGCGTAGTCGAACAGGTGGGTAATGCGCTCTTTTTCACCCATGCTTTCGCTCATGTCGCGCGACGCCATGTCGTGCACCGTGCCATGCACCTTGCTGATCGACTCGCGGGCCTGGTCGATCTGCTTGCGGATGTCGTCGTGGAAGGTTGCCGAACGCTGCGACAGCGAGCGCACCTCGTCCGCCACCACCGAGAAGCCGCGCCCGGCCTCGCCGGCGCGGGCCGCCTCGATGCTGGCGTTCAGCGCCAGCAGGTTGGTCTGCCCGGCGATCGCGCCGGCACTGTCCAGCAGCTTGAACACCCCGTCCATGTGCTGGCTCATGTCTTCCATGTGGTGGGCGCTCTCGACACTCTGGCGACTGATCTGGACCAGGGTGTCGATGAACATCTGCAGGGTCTGGTCGGACTTGCGGGTCAGCTCAGTGATGACTTCGGCATGGGTCATGCCCTCGTCGTCACCGTCCTGGGCGACCTCGCTGGTCATCAGTTCCATCTGGCGTCCGGCGATCTGGTGCATCTCGTTGAAGCTGGAACCCAGTTCCTTCACCGCCTCGGCGATCAGCCCGCGCTGGCGGCCGATCTCGGCCGACAGCTGCCCCAGTTCGAAGTCCATTGCCTGATCCAGCTCGTCGGAGAGTTCGCTCCCGCCGGTGGGCTGGCCCGGGGATGCGCGCTCATCGGACACGGTGTCAGCGGTTGTCGGCCCGCGCTGCTGGATGCCCAGGGCCAGCAGCGCTGCCAGCCCGGCCAGGATCGCGGCGGCCAGTGCCTGCCACCAGGCGGCGTAGAAGCCGGCGATGATGGCCGCGAGCAGGAGCAGGGCGGTCAGTGCCAGCGCCAGGCCTTTCTGGGCCGAATCACGGGTGAGCCATTGCATGCGGTCGTCCATTCACATTGCTCCTATTGGCCGGATGCGGCGGCGTTGCGGTGGTCACGGATCAGGGACGCGGCGATGCCTCCCAGCGGCAGGACTTGCACCGCGGCGTCCAGTTTGACCGCTTCGCCAGGCATGCCCCAGACCAGGCTGGTGTTCTCGTTCTGGGCGATGGTGTGGGCGCCGGCGTCGCGCAGCGCTCGCAGACCGCGGGCGCCATCGTCGCCCATGCCGGTCAGCAGGGCGGCGACGACGTTGGCCCCCGCCTGCTCGGCGGCGGAGTTGAACAGCACGTCGACGCTGGGGCGGTGGCGGTTTACCGGGCCGCCCTGGTCGAGCCGGCAGATGTAGCGGGCACCGTCGCGCGCCAGGCGCAGGTGGTAGTCGCTGCCAGGGGCCACATAGGCATGCCCCGGCATCACGATATCGCCGTCCTCGGCCTCTTTTACGCTGAGCGCGGTGTTGCGGTCCATGCGCTCGGCGAAGGCGCGGCTGAACCCCGCCGGGATGTGCTGGGTGATGAGGATACCCGGGGCGTCCGGTGGCAGGGCGACCAGGACCTCGCGCAGGGCCTCGGTGCCACCGGTGGAGGCGCCCAGGACGATGACCCGGTCGGTGGTTCGGAAACGTCCGCTGCCCGCGCTGGCCAGCCGCTGCGGTGCCGGGGCGGGGGTGGCGCTGCGCGCCTGCAGGCGGACGCGCGCCGCCGTGCGGACCTTGTCGATCAGCACGTCGGCATAGTCCTGCAGGGCGTGGGAGACATCCACCTTGGGCTTGGTGACAAAATCCACCGCGCCGACCTCCAGCGCCTCCAGGGTCACGTCGGCCCCTTCCTCGGTCAGTGACGAGACCATCACGACCGGCATCGGGCGCAGCCGCATCAGATTGCGCAGGAAGGTGATGCCGTCCATCTTCGGCATCTCCACATCCAGGGTCAGCACGTCCGGCTCGTGTTGTTTGATCTTGGTGCGAGCGTCGAAGGGGTCGGCTGCGGCAGCCACGACCTCGATGTCCGGCGCCTGGGACAGGATTTCCGTAAGCAGCTTGCGGATCAGGGCCGAGTCGTCGACGACCAGGACGCGAATGGGCTTGGAGGTGGCAGACATCTAGAAGAGCTCCACGTCGCCCTGCAGGGGGTCGTCCTGCAGTCGGCGGCGGTAGTCCTGCTCGCGTTCGAGCAGGGTGTTGTTGTGCAGGGACACGAGTTTCTTGACCCGTGCCCGCCCGGTGGCGGGAAAGAACACGACCTTGCGCGGCCAGCGCCCGCCCACGTCTTCCGCTACCAATTCCAGTTTCTCGTCACGGAGGAACCGGCGCATGAAGGCGATGTTGCCCGCGCCGATATCGCTCATTCCGGCCATCACGCGGCCACCGCCAAACATCTTGATGCGCAGATCCTCGCGCCGGGCTCCCAGCTTGAGCAGCTCGTTGATCAGGAACTCCATCGCGTGCGTACCGTAGCGGGTGGCGTTGGAGACGGCCGGCCCCCAGCCGCTGTCGCGGTCGCCATCCGGCAGCATGAAATGGTTCATGCCCCCGACCCCGGCTTCGGATGACCACACGCAGGCGGAGACGCAGGAGCCAAGCACCGTGGTGATCAGCTCCGAATGCGAGACCGAGACATAGCATTCGCCCGGCAGCAGCTTCGCCGCCGGGCAGGCATGCACCCGATCCCAGTAGCGATTGATGTGCGCGAAGGCGCCATCGTGCAGCTGCGGCAGGGCGGACATCAGCCGGCCCGCCGGTACAGCGTCTGTTCCAGCAGCCGGAAGTCCTCGGTCACGCGGAACAGGGACTCCGAATGGCCGATGAACAGGTAGCCCTCCGGGCGTAGCAGCGTGGCAAAACGCTCCACCAGCTGCTTCTGGGTCGGCTTGTCGAAGTAGATCAGCGTGTTGCGGCAGAAGATCACGTCCAGCGGGCCCTTCATCGGCCACGGATCGAACAGGTTCAGTTGGCGGAAGTGCACCATGGCGCGCAGCTCGTCGCGGATCTTCACCCGGTCCTCGTTAGCCCCCTTGCCGCGCAGCAGCCAGCGTTTCTGGCGTGCCCGCGGGATGCCGGTGACGCGCTTGGCGTCATAGACCCCGGCGTCGGCATGTTCGACCACGCGCGAGTCGATATCGGTGGCCAGGATGCGTACGTCATCCGGCGAGGGCAGGGCCTCGGCCAGGGTCATGGCGATGGAGTAGGGCTCCTCGCCGGTGGAGCACCCCGCCGACCAGACCTTCAGCGGGCCGTTCGGGTTGAGCCGTCGGATCTCCTGCAGCACTGGGCCACCCAGCATCTCGAAGTGATGCGGTTCGCGAAAGAACGCGGTCAGGTTGGTGGTCAGCGCATTGATGAACTCCTCGAGTTCGCCCTCGTCCCCCCCCTCGACCCGGTCCAGATAGGTGTCGAAGGCGTCGAGACCGAGCACGCGCAGCCGCCGCGAGAGCCGGCTGAACACCAGCTCCTTCTTGCTCTCGTTGAGCATGATCCCGGTGCGTTCCTGGGTCAGGCGGGCTACGCGCCGGAAGTCGCGTTCGCTCAGGCGATCGGAGGCGGCCAATCAGTCTCTCCCTGGCATGGGTTGAGTGTCAGGACTCAAAACTCTTCCCATTCTTCCGAGCTTTCCTGGCGCGAGGGCGCTGCAGCCGGACGCTTGGCGGCGGCGTTGCCACCGGCAGAGGCCGGGCGCTTCAGCCCGCCGGCGCTCCCGGAGGCGGGCTGCGGTGCCGGCTTGGCGTTCGGTTGTTTCATCGAGCGGCCAGCGGCCGCGGACTGTTCGCCCTTGAAGAAGCTCATCAGGTCCAGCAGTTCGCGTGACTGGTCGTCCAGTGACTCGCTGGCGGCCGCGGCCTCTTCGACCAGGGCGGCGTTCTGTTGGGTAACCTCGTCGAGCTGGGTCACGGCCTTGTTGATCTCGTCGAGGCCGGTGGACTGCTCCTCGCTGGCCGCGGCGATCTCGGCAATGATGTCGGAGACCTTCTTCACCGAGTCGACGATCTCCTCCAGCGCCTTGCCGGAGTTGTCGACCAGCTTGCTGCCCTCGCCAATGCGCTCCACCGAGTCGTTGATCAGGGTCTTGATCTCCTTGGCGGCCTGGGCACTGCGCTGTGCGAGGTTGCGCACCTCGGTGGCGACCACCGCGAAGCCGCGGCCCTGCTCGCCGGCGCGGGCGGCTTCCACTGCCGCGTTGAGCGCCAGCAGGTTGGTCTGGAATGCGATCTCGTCGATCACGCCGATGATATCGGCGATCTTCTTCGACGACTGGTTGATCTCGCCCATTGCCGAGACTGTCTTCTCCACGACCTGGCCGCCTTCCTGAGCCTTGTCACGCGCGGCGCTGGCGAGCTGATTGGCCTGGCGGGCATTGTCGGCGTTGGATTTCACCGTGGAGGTCATCTCCTCCATCGACGAGGCGGTCTCCTCCAGCGAGGAGGCCTGCTCTTCGGTGCGCTGGGACAGGTCGGTGTTGCCCTGGGCGATCTCGGCCGAGGCCGAGCGCACGTTGCCGGCGCCCTCGAGGATCTGCCCGACCAGGTCGTCGAGGTTTTCCAGCGAGGTGTGGATGGCGTCGCGGAACTCGCCGAATTCGCCTTGGAATTCGCCCTCCATGCGGACGCTGAGGTCGCCCTCCGCCATGGCCTGCATGACGCGGGAGCCCTCGCGAACGGGCGGCACGACGGCGTCGAGCAGTTCGTTTACGCTTTCCGCAACGCTCTGGGTAAAGCCGCTGTAGCGCTCGGCCTCAAGGCGTTCACCCAGTTTGCCGCTTGCGGCATCCCGGATAAGGGTATCGATCTCGGCCTCGGCGTTTCGCATCTCGGTGACATCCCGCCACTCCAGCATGTTGCCGGCGTAATTGCCGTCTTCGTCAATGATCGCTGTGGCGTTAATCCAGAAGCGCAGATCACCCAGGCTGATTTCGGTCTGGTAGGGCAGCTTGGAGGGGTCTTTCAGGATCGAATGCTGATGCGACGGAACCGAGTGAAACTGGTCAATGGACTGGCCAACCATGTTGTACGGATCAAAGCTTGGGAACGCCTTGGTGAAGGCTGCCCGATGCTTCTGGAACATGGTTGTCAGCGCTGCGTTGGAGAAGGTGATGGTCATGTTCTCGTCGCACATCATGAGTGACGATGTAGCGCCATCGATCGCCGCCTTGAAGCGAGCGCGCTCGCGTTCCGACTGGTTCCATTCGGTCATGTCCTGCCACTCCACCATGCTGCCGACGAGCGCGCCGTTGTCATCGGTGATGCCGGAAGCCTGCAGCTTGAAATCGATGCCACCGACCTCGATCTCGGCGGTGTACGGCATGCGTGCCGGGTTCGACAGGATGGCGCGCTGATGCGACGGGTCCTTGTGGAACTGGTCGATGGACTGCCCCACGAGGTTATCCGGGTCAAAGTTCGGGAAGTGCTGCTGCAGGACATGGCTGCGTTTCCGCAGCAGGCTGATCACGGCCGAGTTGGCGTAGATGATGTTCATGTCGGTGTCGCACATCATCACGGCCATCTGCGAGCCTTCGCAGGCGGCACGCATGAAGTGCCCGTCCATCATCTCGTTCGGGGCATTGTGTGCGGCGTCGGTTTGCGGAGTGGCGGCCATCGGGGTGTCCTCGCTTTGCTTGTTCGTCTGGCGTGATGCCGGGGTGCGGCGACGCGCGGGTTTGTTCGTTTTCTTGGAAGTGTCGGTTTGCGGGCCGGATAGGGGCTCGGGCGTGGCCGTAGCGGTCGGCTGGGGCGCGGTCGAGGGCTCGTCGCCGCTCGCCTCGCCGGCCGCGCCGGATTCGTCCAGCCAGCCCAGCGGGTCGTTGCCCAGCTTGTTGCGTTTGCGTGTCGTCATGGCCCGTTCTCCCTGGCTCGAGGCTCAGGCGTGTGCCGCCGTCGGGCGGGTGGTTGTTGGTGCCCCGGCCGCGACCAGGTCGGCGGCCAGTTGCTGAAAGTCCCCGGCCGCGCGGTGGCGCGGCTGGTACTCGAATATCGTCTGCCCGAAGCTCGGGCTCTCGGCCAGCACCACCGTCTCGCGGATGGTGGTCGGCAGCAGCGCCTCGGCGAAGTGCTCGCGGATGCGTTCGCGGACCTCGCGGGCATGCCGGCGTTGCTCGACAAAGCGCGACAGCACGATCCACTTCTTGCGGGTCGAGCCCAGGCGCGCCTCGACGCCCTGGAGGATGCGCATCAGACGCGACAGGCCGTTCAGGGCCAGGAAGTCACCGGCCACGGGGATCAGCATCTCGTCGGCCGCGATGATCGCGTTCATTCCCAGCAAGCCCGCCGAAGGCGGACAGTCGATCAGCACGAAATCGAATGGCTGATCCAGTGCGTCCAGGGCCTTTTTCAGGCGCCAGCCGCGTTCGGCGCCGCCCTGGTTCAGGTTCTCGACCTCCTGCAGTTGATCCCCGGCGGCGACGATCTGCAGTCCGTTGCCGGCCTCGCTGAAGGCATCCTGCAACCGGGCCCCGTCCTGCAGTACGCGGTCCAGGCCGGCGGGGTCTTCCAGCCCGAAGGCCATGCTCAGGTGGCCTTGCGGGTCGGCGTCGATCGCCAGCACCCGGTAGCCCTGCAGGGCCAGGGCATGGGAGAGGTTCAGGGTCACCGTTGTCTTTCCGACCCCGCCTTTCTGGTTGATCACCGCGATGGTTCGCATGGTCCGTGTGCGAGGTCGGGCTTACGCCGTCGCCTCGGCCTCGATGGCATCGGCGCTGGCGATCAGGCCCGGACCCAGAAGGGTGTCGATGTCCAGCACCAGGATCATCTGTTCCTCGACGGTCGCCAGACCGCGTACAAAGTTGACCCCGATGCGGGTCCCGAAGTCGGGTGCCGGCTGCAGGTTGTCCGAGCCGATGTTGTAGACCTCGGAGACTGCATCCACGACCACGCCCATTACGCGTTCGCGTTCCTCGCCGACCACGCGCAGCATGATGACCACCGTGGTGGGGCCGTATTCCAGCGGCTCCATGCCGAAGCGCAGACGCATGTCGATGATCGGCACAATCATGCCGCGCACGTTGATCACGCCGCGGATGTAGTCCGGCGTGTTGGGCAGGGGTGTGGGGCGTTCCCAGCCCTTGATCTCCTGCACCCGCAGGATGTCCACGCCGTATTCCTCCTCCGCGAGGATGAAGGTGAGGTACTGGTCCTCGCCGGCGGTGGCCGGGTCGTGGATCGATTGGGTTGCGTCGTTCGCCATTGCGTTCGGCTCCTTGATGATCAGGCCGCGCGGGTATCGCGCCCGCTGGCCATGCGCGCGATCCCGGCGACATCCAGGATCAGGGCCACCTGGCCGTCCCCGAGGATGGTCGCGCCGGCCGTGCCGGGGACCTTGCGGAAATTGGTTTCCAGCGTCTTGATGACCACCTGTTGCTGACCGAGCAGGTCATCGACCCGCAGCGCCACGCGCTGGTCGTCGGCCTCGGCGACCACCAGGAGGGCGCGCTCCGGCAGTGGGCTGGGCTCGGTACGACCGAACAGGGCCGCGAGGTCGACGATCGGAATGTATTCGTCCCGGAGGCGGTACAGCGGCAGTTTGCCGAAGGCCTGTTTCACGCTCTCTGGCAGGGTCTGGAGCGACTCGACGATCGCGATCAGCGGGATCACGAAGGTCTCCTCGCCGATCTTCAGCAACTGGCCATCCATGATCGACAGCGTCAGCGGCAGGCGGATGGTCAGGCGCGAACCCTTGCCGGGTTCCGACTCCAGCTCGACGTTGCCGCCGAGACCGCGGATATTCTTCTTGACCACATCCATGCCGACCCCGCGACCCGACAGGTCGCTGACCTGGTCGGCCGTGGACAGGCCGGGTTCGAAGATCAGCTGCAGGATCTCGTGGCGGTCCGGATGCTGGTTGGGCCCAACGAGGCCGGCATCGCGGGCCTTGGCGAGGATGCGGTCGGCGTCCATGCCCTTGCCGTCGTCGCGGATCTCGATGACCACGTTGCCACCCCGGTGGAAGGCCTCCAGGGTGACCTGGCCGGTCTCCGGCTTGCCGGCCGCAGCGCGTTCTTCGGGCATTTCAATGCCGTGATCCACCGCGTTGCGCACCAGGTGCACCAGCGGGTCGCCCAGGTGTTCCATGACGGTCTTGTCGACCTCGGTGTATTCGCCCTTCAGGGTCAGCTCGATCTGCTTGCCCAGCTGCCCGGAGATGTCGTGTACCAGCCGCGGAAAGCGGTTGAAGACCTGCGCGATCGGCACCATGCGGATGCTCATCACGCTTTCCTGCAGCTCGCGGGTATTGCGTTCCAGTTCGCCCAGGCCGGTGCGCAGGCGCTCGATCTGCGCCTCCATCTGCGAAGGGTCTTCCTCGAGTTGTTCGCTGATGTCCGTCAGCATCGACTGGGTGATGACCAGTTCGCCCACCATGTCGATCAGGGCGTCGATCTTGCCGGTGTTCACCCGCATGGAGCTGGACTCCGAGCCGCGTGCGCCACTGGCGCCGCGTGCGGCCGGTGTCTCCGGCTGGCTGTCGGATGGTGCAGCCGTCTCGGGGGTTAGTGCGGGCGCATCAGCGGTCGGTTCGTCGCCCGATTCGCCGCCCGACTCGAGAGGCTCGATCTCCAGATCGCATTCGTCCTCGACCCATTCGAAGACCTCCTGGATCTGGTCGCGGGTGGCATCGCCTTCCAGCTCCAGGGTCCAGGCGAGGTGGCAGTCCTCCGGATCGAAGGCATCGACGCTGTCCGGCAGGCGGTCGGTGTCGCAGTGCACGGTCAGCCTGCCCAGTTCCTCCAGCACTTCGAACATGCGCAGGGGGTCGTTGCCGGTGCGCATCAGGTCCGCGTAGGGCCGGAAGTGGATTCGCCAGCCGCGCGGGCCACCGTGGTCCCCGCCGCTGGAGGCATCGGTACCATCGTTGCCACCGGCTGCCGGCGGGTTTCCGGCTTCGCTGGCGGGCGCGGCATCTCCCAGATGGGCCTCGATCAGGGCGCGCACTTCGGCTACCTCGGCGGGGTCGGCCTCGCCGCCATCGCGGGCGGCGTGCAATTGCGCGCGCAGAGTGTCCACCGCGCGCAGGAGGAGGTTCACCGTGTCCGGGGCCGCCTCCTGCTCGCCGTTGCGCATGCGGTCCAGCAGGGTCTCCACGCCATGGGTGAACCCGGAGATCGCGCCGAACCCGAAGGTCCCGGCTCCGCCCTTGATCGAGTGGGCGCAGCGGAAGATCGTGTTCAGCGTCTCCGGGTCGCCATCGTCCAGCGCGAGGAGCTCGGTCTCCATGCGCTCCAGCCCCTCGAAGCTCTCCTCGAGAAAGGCATCGATGAACTGGGCCATGTCGATCGACATGACTAGCGCAGCACCCGGTTCACGGTGTTCATCAGCTGGTCGGGGTCAAACGGCTTGACCAGCCAGCCCGTCGCGCCGGCCGCCTTGCCTTCCTGCTTCTTCTCCGGCCCGGCCTCGGTGGTGAGCACCAGGATGGGGGTGAACTTGTAGTCGCCCAGCTTGCGCAGCTCGCGGGTCAGCTGCAGGCCGTCCATGGCGGGCATGTTCACGTCCGTGATCACCAGATCCGCCTTGGCGCCCTGGGCCTTGCTCAGGCCATCCTTGCCGTCGCGGCCCTCGACGACCTCGTGCCCGGCCTGCTTGAGGGTGAATGCGACCATCTGGCGCATCGAGGCGGAATCGTCCACCACCAGAACCTTAGCCATTGATGTCTCCTGAATCCTTGTCGTCGTGTTGTGCGCCGCTCGACGCAAAACCGTCTTCGGGTGCGCCCAGTGCCTGCAGGGCCTGGGCCAGAACCGCGCTGGTCCCGATGAGCGAACAGCCCTGCGCCTTGCGGGCGGCGGAATGGCGGGCCATCAGCAGGACCTGCACGCCGGCGGCGTCCACATCATTCACGGCCGCCGAATCCAGCTGCAGGTCTTCGCCGGCATCCAGTGCCGCGCGCAGTTCCTGCCAGCATTCGGCTGCGGTATCGATGCGCAGGCGTTCCGGCAACGCAATGGGGTTCATCTGCAGTAACCTTCTCTTGTCTGGGTGAGCACTGTACAGGTTTTGTACAGGCTTGTTCCAGTCCTGTGTAGAAATCTTGTACGGCTGGGAGCAAGAAAACTTGAGACGCGCTTCACCTTGATCAGCCGATAAAGGGCTGGATTTTTGGCTCGACAGTCTGGACATCTCGCCGCTTTCAGCTCAGGAAACCCGCTTGTCTCACGTGTCATTTGATCGGAAGGAGCCGCCGATATGCAGGCCCGTACGCTCTATCGCCTGACCACCGATGCCGCAGCCTGTCAGGTGGCTGCGAACTGGCTGCGGGCTGCGGCGGTGGAGGGGCCGGTGCTGTGGGTGGGCCGCTCGCCGCCCGACGGGGTGCCACATGTGGCACCGGCGCAGGCTGGGCATTGGCTGGGGCACGAGGTACAGGCCCTGGTATTCGAGGCCGGGCAACCGCTCGCGGTGGACGCGCTGGTCAAGGTCGCAGGCCTGCTGCTCGGCGGTGGCACCCTGGTCATCCTCGACGGCACCGGCGGAGACGGGGCGTTTGCCCGCCGCTGGCAGGCGGCGCTGGCCGAGCCGTGGGTGCGGACGGTGGAGCCACCGTCGGCGGATCGACGGCCCGGAATCATGCCGAGGGCGGCGGGCCCGTTTGCGTGGACGCCGGATCAGGCCGTCGCGCTGGGGCATTTGGCGGGACTCGCGCCGGGCGCATGTGTGGCGTTGACCGCCCCGCGTGGCCGCGGCAAGTCGACCCTGCTGGGCGAGTTCCTGGGCACGGCACTGCAGCGCGGCGAATCCACGATCACGCTGACGGCGCCGGGACCACGGGCCGTGGACGCATTGCTGGCACGCGCCCGACATTGGACACCCGCGCCGGAACGGTACTACCGGGCCCCGGACGTTTTGCTGGAACAGGCGGAACCGCTGGATACCTTGATCATCGACGAGGCTGCGAGCATGCCGGTCGAGCGCCTGCTTCAGCTGGCCCGGTTGGCACGGCGCCTGGTGCTGGCGACCACGACCGGCGGCTTCGAGGGGAGCGGCCAGGGCTTTCGGCTGCGTGCGCTGCCGGCCCTGGAGGGGGCGGGCTTTCGCGTACGGCTACAGACCCTGGATACACCGGTTCGCTGGGCCCCGGGCGATCCGCTCGAGGACTGGCTGAATCGGCTGTTCCTGCTGGAGGCGGCAAGTCGCCCCCCGGTCTCCCAGGCCGTGCGGCTGCGCTGGAGCACGGGCGCGGCGCTCGCGGGCACGCCGCAAACCCTGGAGGCGGTAATGGGCCTGCTGGCGGACGCCCATTACCGCACACGGCCCTCCGATCTGGCGCGCTGGCTGGATGATGCGGGTGTTCACCTGCTGCTGCTGGAAGGGGCGGCGGATGGCGCCCTGTTCGGGGTGGTTCTGATCCAGGAAGAGGGCGGACTGGAGCGCGCGATAGCCGAAGCGGTTTGGTCGGGCGAACGGCGCCCGCAGGGGCATTTCCTGCCGTGCACCGTTGCGGCCCGGGGTGACTTCGACCTGGCGGGGGAGGGCGCGTGGCGCATTCAGCGCATTGCGGTGCATCCGCACTGGCAGGGGCGCGGCCTGGGGAGCCGTCTGTTGCGTGCGGTCGAGGACCGGGCTGGTGCCAAGGGGGTGGCGCTGATTGGCGCGAGTTTCGGGCTGCAACCTGTGTTGCTGCACCTTTGGCAGCGCGCGGGTTATGGCCTGGTGCGAGTCGGCATCCAGCCGGATGCGGCCAGTGGCCAGGTGAGCGGTGTGGTCCTGCGTGCGACCGCGCCCCGATTGCAGCCCCGGCTGCAACAAGCATTGGCGGCCTTTCGGCGCGACTGGCCGGCCTGGCATCCACAGTTCCTGCCGGACACGACCGCAGCCATGGTGAGTGAAGTCCTTGGGGATCAGGATGCGGAGGGAGATGGTCCCTTGTCGCCGGTTGACCCGGTGGCGGATCTGAAGGAGGTCCGTGCCTTTTCCCAGCGGGCGCGGCCCCTGGAGTGGGCGCTTCCCGCGTTGCTGCGGCAGTTGGCGGTGGCGCCGCCGGACGAGCCGGAAGGTCAGCTGCTCGAGGCGAGCCTGGCGCAGCCCATCGACTGGGACCGACTGGCACGCGAGCTGGAGGTTTCCGGGCGGCGCGGCGTCACCCGAAGGTTGCGTCGCGCCGCCCGGAACTGGCTGGAGGCCCGGAGTCTGTAACCCGCCCGGTCAGAGCCGGAACTGGGCCAGTGCCTGCTGGATCTCCTTCTCTACCTGCTTGAGCTCGTCGGAGGCGGCGCTGACGCGGTCGGCGGTATTGGCCGACTGATCCGCCTCGTCGGAGATCTGCACGATGTTGCGGTTGATGTCCTCGACTACCGTGCTCTGTTCGCGCGAGGCGACCGCGATCTGCTCGGTCATCTCCACGATCGTGGTCACCGACTGGCGGATCTGTTGCAGGGCACCGTTCACCTCGGAGGTGTGTTCCATGGTGGCCTCGGCCTCTTCCTGGCCGTGCTGCATGGCCTTCACCGCGCTGGTGGTGGCGGACTGCAGGCGCGCGATCATGGTCTCGATCTCGTCGGTGGATTCCTGCGTACGGGTCGCCAGCTTGCGTACCTCGTCGGCCACCACCGCGAAGCCGCGGCCGTGTTCACCGGCGCGGGCGGCCTCGATGGCCGCGTTCAGGGCCAGCAGGTTGGTCTGTTCGGCCACGCCGCGGATCACCTCGAGGATGGTCCCGATCTGCTTCGAGTCCTCGCCCAGCTTGGCCACGGTGTCGGCCGCCTGTTCGACCGTCCCGAGCAGCGAGGCCATGGACTCGATGTTCTTGCTCATCACCTCGGAGCCGTTGTTCACTGCATTCCCGGCCTCCTGGCCCGCCTGGGAGGTCGCATCGGTGTTGCGGGCGATCTCCTCGGCGCTGCTTTGCAGTTCGTTGATCGCGGTGGCGACGCGGTCGGTCTCGTCGCGCTGGCGCGACACGGCCTCGCGGGCCTGGTAGGCCTCCTGGTTCAGGTTCTCGGTGGCGCGATTCAGCGTCTCGGTGCCGCCGCGGGCATTGCCGATGGCCTGGGCGATCTTGTCGGTGAAGCGGTTGAAGGCCCGGCCCAGCTGTGCGGTTTCGATCAGGCCGTTCTCGTCCAGGCGGCGGCTCAGGTCGCCGTCGCCGTTCGCGATCTCCTCGAGTGCCGCGGTCGAGTGGGCCAGGGCGCGCCGGACCACCAGGATGATGAACACCGCGCCGGCCAAGCCCAGGATCACGCCAATCAGGGCCAGTACGCCCTGGGTGGTCTGGGTCGCGCGCATGTCGGCGGTCAGCGCGGCGGCGCTGCGCTCGGCGCGATTGGTAATCCGCTCGCTGAGTCCCTGCAGGTGGTCACGCGCCTCGATCAGCACGGGCCCGATCTCGGTACGGATCAGGTAGGCGTCTTGCAGTGCCTGTTCACTGCCGTGGATCTCGATCAGGTCATCCAGCGCCGTGTTCTGGGTGTCCAGCGCCCCCTGGAAGTCCTCCAGCGCGATCTGCTGTTCGAAGTCCAGATCGTCGAACTGGTCCATCAGCTGTGCGGTGATGTCGTTGGTGCGGGTCGAGAACAGTCGGACATTCTCGCGGAAGGCATCGTCCCGGAAGGCGATAAAGCCGCGCAGGTTCGAGGTGACCTGCACCACCGACATACGCAGGTCATGCAGGGTGTCGAGACGATCCCAGGACCGCTGGAAGCGCGGGAGCCCCATCTCGGCGCTGATCATCATGTTGGTCTGCTGGGTCATCTCGCGGCTGGCGGGGTTGGCCCGGGCATTGGCGATGCCCAGCGCCGGCATGTTTTCGGCGGGGTTTTCGGCCACCTCGATCAGTCGGTCCTCGAAGCTGGCGAACTGGTTGACCAGCCGGCGGACCTCGGTCGCGCTGGCGGACAGTTCCTCGTCGGCGGCGATCACCGGGTTCTCGTTCAGGGCGCGGGTTGCGCCATCGAGGTCACGCATCGCGTTTTGCCACGCGTCGCGGTGGGACTGCTCCTCGCTCATCAGGTAGAACCCGAGAAACGCCGCGCTCTCCTGCAGCAATTGCTCGACGTCATTGACCCGGGCTACCGCCGGGTAGTCGGACTGGGTGAGCTGTTCAACCCCTTGGCTGCCCGTACTCATCGCGCGCAGGGCCAGCAGGGAGTTGATGATCAGGATGGCGACCACCAGGCCAAAGCCGGCGATCAGTAGCCCCCGAATGGAGAGTTTGTCCAGCATGCGATGACTCCTTCTGGGCGCCTTGTGTCCGGCGCTTCACGAACCGGCCGCGACCATTACGACCGCGGACTCGAAAGGTGGTGATTCAACCCCTGTTACGGCCGGCCGCGCTCAGAGTTGAGCCGGTTATTCAGGGAGTCGCCGGAGGATAGACGTGCCGGGGCTCAGTCGGATTCCAGCTGTTCCCAGCGCTCGTAGCAGAGGGCCAGTTCAGACTCGACGGCTTCGAGCCGCGTCTGCAGTTCGCGCATGCGGTCACCGTCGCGCAGGGCATCCGGCTCGGTCATGGCCGTGGTCAGGCTTTGCTGTTCCTGTTCCAGGGCCTCGATCTGTGCCGGCAGGGCCTCCAGTTCGCGCGCGGTCTTGTAGGACCGTTTGCGTGGGGTCGCCGGTGCCGGCTCGGGTGCGGGCGCCGCGGGTTTGGCCGCGGGCTCGGCCTTCGCGGTCGCTCCGGACTCGCCCTCCAGCAGGCGCCGGGTGACCCGTTCGGGCAGGTCGGACCAGCCGCCGACGAACTCTTCGACCGCGCCATCGCCCGGCAGGACCAGGGTGGAGGTCGCGACGTTGTCGAGGAACGAGCGGTCGTGACTGACCACGATAACGGTGCCGGTGTACTCGATCAGGAGCTGCTCCAGCAGCTCCAGGGTCTCCACGTCGAGGTCGTTGGTCGGCTCGTCGAGCACCAGCAGGTTCGCCGGGCGCAGGAACAGCTTCGCCAGCAGCAGGCGGTTGCGCTCGCCCCCCGATAGCGCCGATACCGGCTGGCGGGCACGCGCGGGCGGGAACAGGAAGTCTTCCAGATAGGACAGGATGTGGCGGCTCTCGCCGTTGACCATGACCCGGTCGCGGCCCTCGCCGACCGCATCCTGAACCGTGGTCGCCTCGTCCAGGCGGGCACGGGCCTGGTCGAAGTAGGCGATCTCCAGCTGGGTGCCCAGCTTGACGCTGCCTGCGAGCGGCTCCATCTGGCCCAGGAGCCCGCGCAGCAGGGTGGTCTTGCCCGCCCCGTTGGGTCCGACGATGCCCAGGGCATCCCCGCGCTGCAGCAGCAGGTTCACGTCGCGCACGATGGGGGTGTCGTAGCCAAAATCGGCGTGTTCCGCCTCGATCACCAGGCGTCCGGAGCGCTGCTCCGGACTCAGCTTCATCTTCACCTGGCCGCCGCGTTCGCGGCGTTCGGCACGCTTGCGACGCAATGCCTGAAGTGCCCGCACGCGGCCTTCGTTACGGGTGCGTCGCGCCTTGATGCCCTGGCGCACCCAGACCTCCTCCTGGGCCAGCTTGCGGTCGAACTCCGCGCGCTGGGTGGCCTCCGTTTCCAGCCTTTCGGCCTGGCGCTCGCGGAAGGCCTCGATGGATGGTGGGTGCTCGTACAGATGCCC
The DNA here is from genome assembly GCF_000381845.1 of Thioalkalivibrio sp. AKL10. Lineage (NCBI taxonomy): Bacteria > Pseudomonadati > Pseudomonadota > Gammaproteobacteria > Chromatiales > Ectothiorhodospiraceae > Thioalkalivibrio > Thioalkalivibrio sp. AKL10. The sequence goes on along the minus strand of NZ_KB907142.1, from coordinate 584,830 downwards.
GCGGTCCAGCTCGAGGATGCGCGTGGCCACGCTCTCCATGAACTGGCGATCATGACTGATGAACACCACGGTCAGTCCGCTCTCGATCAGGAATTGTTCCAGCCAGCGGATCGCGGCCACGTCCAGGTGGTTGGTGGGCTCGTCGAGCAGCAGCAATTGCGGGCGTTGCACCAGCTCGCGCGCCAGCCACACCCGTCGCTTCAGCCCGCCCGACAGCGCGGCGAACTGCGCCTCGGGATCCAGGCTCAGGTGCGAAATCGTGGTCTCCACCCGGTTCTGCAGGCTCCAGCCGTCGATGGCGTCGAGTTTCGATTGCACGGGCCCCATCTTGTCCAGGGCGTCCATGTCACCCGATGCCGCGGCCTGGCTCAGGTGGTGGAAGCGTTCCAGCAACCGGCCGGCCTCGCCGAGGCCCTCGGCGACCACGTCGAAAACGGTGCCCTCGATCCCGGGCGGTAGTTCCTGGGTCAGGTAGGCGGTGGTCAGGCCATCCTGGCGGGTCAGTTCGCCGGAATCGGCCTGGGCCTCGCCGGTGATGACCTTGAGCAGGGTGGACTTGCCCTCGCCGTTGCGCCCGGCGATCGCGACGCGTTCGCCGGGCTCCAGGCTCATGTTGACGCCATCGAGCAGGGAGGCCATGCCGTAGGCCAGGTGGATGTTGCGCAGGGTGAGCAGTGCCATTCGAATTCCGGTCGCGAGCAAGTGTTGTTGCGGGCGCCAAGACTATCACCTTGGCGTGCCGTAGCGCGCACCGTGAGGCCTTTCAGGCTCGCCATCCCGGAGCGCGAATTGCGTTCTTTCTACTGCCTGCCGGGAGAGGCTGGCCCTGGTTCGTCGTCGGTGTTTACGGTGCCTTCGTCGGGCCTCCTGCCGCGTTGTGGCAGACCATGGTTCGGCATCTGGTGTTTGCGGTGGCTCCGGTCCGCCGCCTGCCACGCGCTCTCTCGCGAGCGCAACGCGAGGTCCTTTCTTGCTTGCCCAAGAAAGGACCCAAAGAAGGGCACCCGGATTCCGCCCGGGAACCTCGCTCCGGACGTGCTGGGCCGGCGGCGCTGAACTCGCTACGCCTACGGCTTCGCTCAGACATCCAGCGCCTTCTTCCGGCCCATCACGCCCTCCGCGAGGGGCTCCATACGGGAGGAGAAGGTCAAAACAGTCGGCATCTCGTAGGGTGCGGTTGAGCCCAGCGAAACGCACCATCTCCCACGCCGTGCGAAACCCTGATGCGATTCGCTGCGCTCATCACATCCTACGCCCCTACCCCCCCGGCGCCCGCCACGCGGGCGCGGCACGCCATGGCCAAAGGCCACGCGTGCCGAAGATGTATGAAGACCTAGCCATCATCCACTGGCAAGAACGCTGGGATAGCCGTTGTTTTGACCTGCCTCCCCGTTGTCGTCGCGCCGAGTGGAGAGGCTTTTCGCGGGATTCAAGGCGCTGGATGTCTGAGCGTAGCGAGTTCAGCGCCGCCCGCGAAAAGCCTCGGAGCGAGGGAAACCCCGGCCCGCGCAGCGGGCCGGGGTCGCGGCAGTCGGGCGTGTTTCTTGGGTACTTCTTTGCACGAGCAAAGAAGTACCTCGCGGTGCGCTCGCGAGAGAGCGCGTGGCAGGCGGTCGGACGAAGGCACCGTAAACACCGGAGGACGAACCCGGACCAGCCACAACTAGGCAGGCGGCTGGGCGAAGGCATGTAAACACCGACGACGAGCCGTGGCCAGCCGGCGGAGTCGGCGGGGACGAGGCGGGCGTCAGGCTTCGCCCATGAGCCAGGCGCTCACGGCGCCGGCGAGGCTCATCAGCGCGAGCACGAAGATGGCGACTTCGGTGCCGGCCAGCTGGGCCAGCAGGCCGAACAGGCCGCCGATCAGTAGCAGGCCGCCGATGACGGAGTTGCTGACGGCGGTGAACGCGGCACGCGTTTCCTGGGTTGCCATGTCGACCAGGTACGTCTTGCGGCCCAGACGCACGCCGGCATGGCTGACCCCGAGCAGGAAGAACAGGGTCGCATAGACCCAGCCGCCGGGAACCAGCGCATGGTCGGTGCCGACGGGCGCGAGCCAGACGCTCAGGGCGACCGCGATGCCGAGGCCGGCTGCAAGGAGTCCCGAGAGGATCAGGACCCAGCGGGCGGAGCGGTCGGACAGCCGGCCCCAGACCGGGGCGCTGACGGCCGAGGCCAGGCCGCTGGCGAGGATCAGCAGGCCCAGGGTGCCCAGATCACCGGCGGTCGCGTCCTCCGCGAGCAGGACGTAGAAGGGCAGTGCCAGGGCCGTGCTCATTAGCAGCGCGCGGGTCAGGACGAAGTGACCGAAGGCGCGGTCGGTCCACAGCAGGCGCATCGACTTGATGGCCTCGGTGACGGCGTTGCCGCCACCCTCGGTGGCACCCGGATCCTCGCGCAGCCGGGTGAAGGTCGCGGCGGCGACCCACCAGGCCCCGGCCGAGGCGGCCAGCAGGGCCACGAACACGCCAATGCCGGCCTCTTCCAGGTTCGCGAGCGTGAGGTAGATGCCCAGCCCCAGGGTGAAGAACCCGGCCAGCGACGCGGCGTAGCCCATCACCGTGCCGCGGCGATGCTTGGCGATGGTCTTGCCCAGCACGTCCTTGGCCGCGACCGAGTTGATCCCGCGCGAAAGCGCAAAGACCACCAGCAGCCCGAGGATGGCCCAGCCGGCGGCTGCGCCCTCCAGGGTCAGCGCGACCACGGCCATGCCGGCCACCGCGAGCCCGGAGAGCAGGCTGCCGAGGATCCAGAAGCCCTTGCGGATGGCCCGCCGCCGGATGGCGGCGGCCACGAACAATTGCGGCAGCAGCGAGCCGGACTCGCGGATCGGGACCAGGAAGCCGGCGAAGGCGGCCGGGGCCCCCAGGGCGCCCAAGAGCCAGGCGAGGACCAGGCGGGCCGAGGCCAGCTCGTCGCCGATCTTGCTCAGGGTGTTGGAGACCAGGTGGACGAAAAAGTTAGTCGGCTGGGCGCTGCAGGCGTTTTCCGGAATGTCCTTGCAGACGCGCGCATCCTCGTCCCCGGCGATGGTTTCGTACAGGGAGATCAGCGGGCGCGGCAGCTTGTCCGGGTCATGTTCGGCCATGGAGTCCTTCCGTTGCGTTGCCCCCCGTCATTGCGAGGCGCGCAGCGACGCGGCAATCTCCCACCGGAGCCACCGGGACCTGGCGCGTTGCCAACTTCGGGAGGTTGCCACGTCGCCTTCGGCTCCTCGCAATGACGGCGGCTGACTAACGCCGTCCGGCCAACGGATCGCTCGGATCGACGCTGTCGCGGAACGGCTTGCGCCGGTCGAGGTTGGTCAGCTGGTAAACGTTGCCCAGCCAGTTGTTGATCACCGCCAGGGCGGTGTCATGCCAGGTGTTGTCCAGGCGGTCCAGCAGTAGCGCCTCGGGCAGCGCCGGGATTTCGGTGCAGTGCTCCAGCGCGGCCTCGACCTGCTCGCGATGCTCGCCGAGGATCGCGGCGGCCTGCGGCATCAGGTAGTTCTCAGGTAGCGGCGGGTAGGCGTCGCGTTCGCCCTGGATGTAGCGCACGACCTCGCGCTTGTATTCCTTGAGCAGGCTGATGGAGTCGTACTCCGGGTGGCCCTGGAAGAAGACCATGCGGAAGCCGTCCGGCGAGGCACCCAGGTGAATCCCGGACTGCTCGCTGTCCACCAGTACGCGCAGGCCGTGGCGTTCGAATTGTTCGCGCGAGACATCGTTGTAGCGCGAGTGCGGCACATCGAAGCGGGTGTTGACGCCGGTGACCAGCGGGTGACCGCGGTCCACCACCCGGTGCGGGAACACGCCCCACAGCTTCTCGCCCATGTGCACGCGACGCTCGCCGTAGCGTGCCTGCAGCACGGCGTGGGTGGCGAGGCAGGAACAAAGCGTCGAGGTCACGTTTTCCCAGGCCCAGTCCACCACCTCGGCCAGCGGCTCCCAGAAGGGTTCCAGTGCCAGGTCCGGCTGGGTGACGTTGGCCCCGGTGATGATCAGCGCGTCGAGACCCTCTTTCTTCAGGTCCTCGAAGTCCTCGTAGTACTGCTTGATGTGATCGCGCCCCTTCGGCCCGCGCTTGAGCTGCGGCAGGGTGAACGGGTGGATATAGAACTGCGCGATCTGGTTGCTCTCGCCGATCAGGCGAAAGAACTGACGTTCGGTCGCCGACAGGGCGGCGTCCGGCATCATGTTCAGCAGCCCGATGTGCAGCGCACGGATCTCCTGCTGCTGCGCGAAGTCGCTGGGCAGTACGGTCTCGCCCTCGCTCCGCAGACGGGCAAAGGTGGGCAGATCGGAATAGGCGACAAGTGGCATTAGAGGCGTGCCTCCCGTTCCAGGGCCATGCAGACCAGGTCATCGAACTCGCCCGCGTTGCGTACGCGTGCCAGTTCGGTGGTGCTGATCGTGTAGCCGTGGGTCTCGGCGATTGCCTCGTAGCGCGGCAGGCGTGCGCGGAACAGGCGCGAGAAGACCCAGCGCACGAAGGCGTCCGGGTCGATCTGGGCGACGTAGTCCAGCCCCTCGTCGCGCATGTATTCGGCCAGCTGCTGGTCGAGGAAGGCCTCGCGGTAGTACAGCGGTTTGGGGTCGCGCTCTGCGCGTTCGATCAGCTGGCGCTCGTCTTCGTCCGTCGCCTTGATGTACAGGATCAGGGTGTGCTCGGCCAGCGTCTCGAGTACGCCGGGGCTGTCCAGTTCGCAGACCGAGCCGCCGGCGTCGTTGACGAAATGCGGGTAGCCGAACAGCGTTTGTGCCTTGTGGATGAAGTCCGGCACGTCGAGCATCGCCTGCACCTCGGCCTGGTGGTGCAGGGTCTGGCGGCGCTTGAATTCGGTCAGCGGCAGGCCGCCCAGCTCCGGGTTGCCGAGCTTGCCGAGGAAGCTCGCCACCGGGTGCAGGTTGTCCACGGTGATGTTGTTGATGATCTGGATCGAGTCCGAGCGCAACAGGTCGCGCAGGAACGGCACCGCCATCGCCTGGGCCTTGATGTTGTCCAGGATCGGCTCGCTCAGGTAGCGCGTGCCGATGCGGTAGTCCCCCGAATAGTGGAACCAGTCCTCGCGCCGGAGCATGTTGGACAGGCGCGTCTTGCCGACACCGGACATCCCCAGCAGGGTGATGCGGCGGTGCTCCTGGTTGCGGTATTCGTCGGGTGTCAGGCGCATGGGGACTCGATTAGCGTCGCAGGATGAACAGGATACCGGCGATCACCGCCAGGCCGCTGATGACGTAATGGTCGTACTGGAACTGCAGTCCCAGCAGGCCGCGCAGGCCGAACAGGATCAGCCAGACGCCCAATAGAATGTTGCCGAGTATGCGCATCCCTGCGGAATCCTCCGGTTAGCGGATCAGTTGGCTCAGTTCGCGGAACTGCGGATCGGCCGCGTCGCGCAGCCATTCGAACAGCACCGATTCGTGGTTGGTAATGATGGCGCCGGCAGCGCGCAGGCGTTCCAGCCCGTTGCGCTTGCGCCCGGCGTCGCGCGAGCAGACCCCGTCCTCGACCACGAACACGGTTACGCCCGCGTCCAGCAACTCCAGCGCCGTCTGGGTCACGCAGATATGCGTCTCCGAACCGGTCAGGATGACCTGGTCGCCGCCTGTCAGGCGCGCGCGCAGGTCATCCTCGGCGCAGCAGGAGAAGGACGTCTTGTCGGTGACCGTGCCGTAGCCGTCGAGCGCTTGCTGCAGAGTGGCGGTGACTTCGCCCAGGCCCTGCGGATACTGACGCGAGACCTCGATCGGGATATCCAGCTTGCGCGCGGCCTCGATCAGGCGGGCGGTATTGCGCTCGACCTCGTCCCGCGCGTCCGGCATGGCGGCCAGCAGGCGTTCCTGCAGGTCGATCAGGACCAGACGCGAGCGCTCACGTTCGCAGCGGGCTCGCGGATTGGAAGCGGCAGCGGCCATTACTCCAGCAGGCGGTTGATGGCCTCGAGATCGGTCACGCTCAGGCGGCCGGCGGCGCGCTGCAGGCGCAGCGACTCGCTGAGGAAGCCGTAGCGGGCCTCGGCGTAGTCGCGCTCGGCGCGGAAGACCTCGCGCAGGGCGAGCAGGACGTCCACCTGGGTGCGGGTGCCCACCTCGAAGCCGGCCTCGGCCGCCTCGAACGCGGACTGGGTGGAGGCCAGGGCCTGCTCCAGGGCGCGCACGCGCGAGTTGTTGGAGATCACCGACAGATAAGCGCTGCGGGTGTCCTGGGTCGTGCGGCGTTCAACCAGCGACTGGCCTTCCTGCGCGGCCTGGAAATTCTCGCGCGCCTGACGGGTGAGGGCGCTGACACGACCGCCGGTGTAGAACGGGATCTCCAGCTGGATCCCGACCTGGGCTTCGGTGCCCTCGAAGAACATCGCCCCGCCGGTCGTGCCGGCATCAAGGCCGTGATAGCGGTTCTCGTTGACCGAGGCGTTCAGATTGATGCGTGGCAGGCCCTCGGCGCGCTGGCGCTGGATCTGCTCGCGCGCGCTCTCCGTGCTCAGACGCTGGGCGGCCAGTTCCAGGTTGTTCGCCAGGGCGATATCCACCCAGGCCTGCGGATCGGCCGGATCCGGCGGGGTCAGCTCGGCGTCGTCGCGCAGCATGTCGAGCTGGTCCCAGTAGGTGTTGGTGATCACCGCGAGCTGTTCGCGGGTCAGGTCCAGCTGGTTCTCGGCGCTGATGCGCTCGGCCTCGGCAAGGTCGCGCTGGGCCTGGGCCTCGGTGACGTCGGTGCGTGCGACCAGGCCGACCTCAAAGCGGCGCTCGGTCTGTTCCAGCTGGCGCTCGATTGCCTCGACCTCGGCCTCGCGAAAGGCCAGGGTCTCCTGTGCGATCAGCACGTCGAAGTAGGCCTGGGAGACGCGCAGGATCAGGTCCTGACGGGCGGAATCCAGTTCCGCCTCGGCGCGGGCGATCTCGAGATCCACCTGCACAAGATCAATGTAGTTGCGGCGGTCGTAGATGCTCTGCGAGAGATTGACGCCAAAGCTGGTCTGGCGACCGTCGAGGCTGCCGGTTTGCGAATCGCGGTCGTCGCGGTAGAACGCGCCGGCCTCGGCCTGCCCGGAGATCTGTGGCAGCAGGGCAGAGCGAGTGATCGGGCGATTTTCCAGCACGCCGCGGTATTCCGCCTCGGCGGTGCGCAGCTCCGCGTCTTCCGTGGCGGCGCGCTCGTAGACCTCCAGGAGGCTCGAGGCGGCGGCGGGGGCCGAGATCACAAGGACCAGCCCGGCGGTGGCGAGAAGCGACGGCAGACGGTTCATGGACGCGACTCCGGAAGGATATTAGGAAAAGCCTATCCTATCAGAGCCGGTTCGGGCATGGGACCTTCACCCCTGGTTGCCCGCGCCTGAAACGGGCCCCTCGGGTGCCGCTCAGAATTCGAAGGCGGGCTTCGGCTCGAATCCAACCAGCGGCTTCACGCGGGTCTCGAACAGCTCCTCGTGGCGGCAGCCGTCCTCGGTGGTGCGGATGATCAGCTGGGCCTCCATGATCGGACCGTCACCGGTAATCACGAACAGTCGCCCGCCCAGGGTCAGGTAGGGCTCGAGGAAGTCGTCATATTCGGTCATGCCGCCGGTCAGGATGATCGCGTCGTAGCGCGGGCGCGGCGGGGTCCAGTCGGGGGTCACCGAGGCGGTGCGCAGTTGCGCGTTCTCGATGCCGAGATCGGTCAGGCGGTTGCGGGCGGCCAGGCGCAGCTCGTCGATGCGCTCGACGCTGTCGACCTGGGCTGCCAGATGGGACAGGCAGGCCGTGACGTAGCCGGAACCGGTGCCGATCTCCAGCACGGTTTCGGTAGGCTGCGGCGACACGGCCTGCAGCAGGCGGCCGATCACGACCGGCGGCAGGGTGTTCTCGTCGTGCCCCAGGGGGATCTCGGAATCGGCGTACGCCAGGGCCTGATAGGGCTCGGGCATGAAACGCTCGCGCGGGAGCGTTTCCATTACGTCCAGTACACGGGTGTCCAGCACGTCCCAGGGGCGGACCTGCTGTTCGACCATGTTGATCCGGGCCTTGGCGTAATCCATCGCGGTTTCCTCAGTGCGCTCGACAGCCGCGAAAGAGTACGTTCACGGGCCGAAACAGGCAAGTAGGAGCCTGCGAGCAGGTTCCTACGCGTCGGGGTGTTCGTCGAGGGCGTCGGCAACGGCGCGAACGCGCTCGCGCTGCAGGGCCTCGCCCAGTGCCTTGCCCTTGTGTCCCTCGGCTATCAGGGCCGCCGGCTGCACGCCTTGCGCGGCCGCCACTGCGCGGCGCACCGCGTCGGCCTGTGGATAGGGCTTGTCTTCCCAGCCGGTGCGGCCGCGGAAGTCCGCCTCCACCGCCAGCAGGAAGGGCTCCACGTTCTCCGGGCGGCGCAGGACGTCCAGGCCGTCGACCAGCTTCATCACGGTCTTCGGGCGCAGCTCGAATACGCGATGCACCAGCCCGTGGTAGCGCGCCACGCGCACCGCCAGGTCGCGGTAGCGGTTGGGTATGCGCAGGCGTTCGGTCAGGGCGCGGATCAGGTCCACCCCGCGTTCCTCGTGCCCGTGATGGCTGGGCAGGATCTCCGGGTCAGTGGTGCCCTTGCCGAGGTCGTGCACCAGCGCGGCGAAACGGACCTCGGGTGCGTCGGAAAGCCGGGTCGCCTGGTCCAGCACCATCAGGGTATGCACGCCGGTGTCGATCTCCGGGTGGTAGCGCTCCGGCTGGGGCACGCCGAACAGCCGCTCGATCTCGGGGAACAGGACGGCGAGCGCCCCGGCCTCGCGCAGCACCTCCAGAAAACGCCGTGGTGCCGGACTCTTCAGGGCCTTCTCGCATTCCGCCCACACGCGTTCGGGTACCAGGGCGTCGACCTCGCCGGAGGTGACGAGCTCGCGCATCAACGTCAGCGTGTCGGGCGCGACCTCGAAGCCCCATGGCGCGAGCTGGGCGGCAAACCGCGCCACGCGCAGCAGGCGCACCGGGTCCTCGGCGAAGGCGGGGGAGACATGCCGCAGTCGGCGCGCCTCCAGGTCGGCCTGGCCGTTGTAGGGGTCGATCAAGCGGCCGTCGGCGTCCTCGGCCATCGCGTTGATGGTGAGATCGCGGCGTTCGAGATCGTCCTCCAAGGTGACCTCGGGCGAGGCATTGAACTGGAAGCCGTGATAGCCGCGTGCGGTCTTGCGCTCGGTGCGCGCCAGCGCGTATTCCTCGTGGGTTTCGGGATGCAGGAAGACCGGGAAGTCGCGCCCGACCGGCCGAAAGCCATTGGACTCCATCGCCTCCGGCGAGCTGCCGACAACGACGTAGTCGCGCTCCGTGAACGGGCGCCCTAGCAGGCGGTCGCGAACCGCACCGCCGACGAGATAGGTCTGCATGGCGGTTACCGGTTCACCCTTCGATCAGCCGCGGCTGGCCCCGCGATTGAGCGTGCGCAGGTGCTGCATGCGGGCCTCGCGCCCCGCGCCCCCACCGCCCAGATAGCTGGGGGCAATGGATTCCAGGCGGGTCGGGCAGGGCAGCTGCTGTTCGCCGTCGCAGACCGAGTCGATGGTCAGCGAGGCGAAGTTGTCGCGCGACAACGGCTTGCCGGGCACGAACTCGAGCACGCTGGCCTGCAGCTTGCCAGCCCAGTCGGGCAGGCCGATTACCGGGCGCCGGTGGCCGGAGACCCGGCCCACATACCGCACCAGGTCGCCCAGGGTGTAGGTCTTCGGGCCGCACAGCTCGAAGCCCTGGCCGAAGGTATCCTGGTCTTCCAGGGCCTCGACGAAGTGCTCGGCCACATCGCCCACGAACACCGGGGCGAAGCGCGCCCGGGCACGCGCCAGCGGCATCACGGGCGAGAATTTCAGCAGCGTCACGAAGCGGTTCAGGAAGGAGTCTTCCGGCCCGAAGATGACGGAGGGACGGAAGACGGTGACCGCCAGGGACTCGCTGGCGAACACGGCCTGCTCGGCCGCACCCTTGCTGCGCAGGTAGTGGCTGGGGGCGTCGTCCATGTCCGCCTTCAGCGCGCTCATCTGCAGGAAGCGGCGCACGCCCTGCGACTCGGCGGCGGCCAGGGCCTTCTCGGTCAGCTCGGTGTGGGCGGCGTGGAAGCCGGCGCCACTGTGGCCACGTTCGTTGAGGATGCCGACCAGGTTGATCACCGCGTCCTGGCCCGCGAACAGGCGTTCCAGGGTGGCGGGATCATGGGCGCTGCCCTCGACCAGGTCGACCTCGGGGTTGACCAGGAGGTCGCGATGGCGGTGCGGGCGGCGCGACAACACGCGGACCTTCAGGCCGCGGTCAATCAGTCGGCGGATGATGTGGTGGCCGACAAAGCCCGTGCCGCCGAGCAGGCAGACATTGCGAATCGAATCGATCGACATGGGGCAAGGTCCTTCCGAAAGCGAATGCGGATCGTCTTATACTCGGGTGACCCGCATTGTTCAAACTAGCAAATAGTGGACCTGTGTTTCCCATGGCCTGTTTCCGGGTCACCAAACCGAGGCGCCGACATGACCGAACTGACCGCGATCAACCCTGCGACCGGCGACATGCTCGCGCGTTATCCCCGCATGGATCGGGACGGGCTGGAGGCCGCCCTGGCACGCGCGGCCAGCGCCGCACCGGACTGGGCGGCACGACCGGTGGCGGAGCGCGCCGCCCGCCTGCACGACCTGGCCGGGGTGCTGCGCGACGCGCGCGAGACCCTGGCGACTACGGCCACCCGCGAGATGGGCAAGCGGCTGGTCGAGGCGCGCGCCGAGGTCGACAAGTGTGCCAACGCCTGTGAGTACTATGCCGAGCACGGCCCGGACTTCCTGCAGGACACCATGGTCGCCTCGGATGCGAGCCGGTCGTTCATCGCCTGGCAGCCGCTGGGGACCGTGCTGCTGGTGATGCCCTGGAACTTTCCCTACTGGCAGGCCTTTCGCCAGGCGATCCCGGCCACGCTGGCCGGCAATACCGTTCTGCTGAAGCACGCCTCCAACGTCCCCGGTTGCGCCGAGCACCTGGAGCAGGTGTTCACGGCGGCCGGTTTTCCCGAGGGCGTGTTCCGCAACCTGCCGGTTGGCTCCGATGCGGTGGAGGGCATCATCTCTGACCGTCGCGTGCAGGGCGTCAGCCTGACCGGCTCCGAAGGCGCCGGCCGCGCGGTGGGGGCTGCGGCCGGCAAGGCCCTGAAGTCCTCGGTGCTGGAACTGGGCGGCTCGGATGCCTTTGTCGTGCTGGCGGATGCCGATCTCGATCACACCGTGGAGCAGGCGGTACGCGGGCGCTTCCAGAACAACGGCGAGACCTGCATCGCCGCCAAGCGCTTCATCGTCGAGGAGGCCATCGCGGATGCCTTCGTCGAGCGCTTCCAGGCGGCCATCGAGGCCCTGGTCATCGGGGATCCGATGGCCGAGGGAACGAACATCGGGCCGCTGGCGCGCGATGATCTGCGTAGCGAGTTGCACGACCAGGTGACCCGCAGCGTGGCGGCCGGCGCCCGCCTGGTGGCGGGTGGCGAGCCCCGCGACGGGGCGGGGTACTTCTACCCGCCCACGCTACTGGATGCCGTGGAACCCGGCATGGCGGCCTTCGACGAGGAGACCTTCGGCCCGGTCGCGGCGGTCACCCGGGCGCGCGGCGCGGATCATGCCATCGAGCTCGCCAACCGCTCGCGCTTCGGCCTGGGTGGCAGCGTCTGGACCGCCGATCCGGTACGTGGCGAGGCCCTGGCTCGGCGTCTGGAATGCGGCTGCGCCTTCGTCAACGGCATCGTCAAGAGCGACCCGCGCCTGCCCTTTGGCGGCGTGAAGGACTCCGGCTACGGCCGCGAACTCTCCGAGCTCGGCATCCGCGAGTTCCAGAACGCCAAGACCATCTGGGTGGGTTGATTCATGCCCGTTGAAGGTTGATCCGCGTCGCCTTGAGTGCATGGGTCTAGTGGGCCGGGGTGGGCCTCGACTTCGCGCGGTAGAGGCCGAGCTCGAGACGGTGGTGGCGGTCGGCGTGATCGCGCTTCTCGAGGATGCGGGCGATCAGGGGCTGGTCCTGGTCCAGTAGCTGGGCGGCCAGGCCGTTGCGGTCGCGAGGCAGATAGCCCAGGTGATGGTCCATCCAGCGCACGGCGACGGCCTGGCCGTCGTGGGTGTTGGTGCGTTCGCGTTCCACGGTCAGGGCCTGGCCGCGCTTGAGGATCTCCCACAGCCGGGGCGCCTCGTGGTGGCGGAAGCCGGCCAGGGGGATGCGGTCCAGCAGTTCCTCGGTGGTGGCGGTGCGGTTGTAGGTGCCGCGCTCGGCGTAGTAGCCGGCGAGCGGCGGGACGGGGCGTGCCTGGCGGTTGTGCGACATGTTCGGACTCCTCGGTGTGGCCTGGGTGTCCGTTGTAGCACCGGGGGTGGCTCACAGGATGAGCCACCCCCGAAATCGGTTCTTATCCGTGTTTCCCTAGGTGTACTGGTGAGCGGCGCGCGCGAGGTCGCTGGCCACGCGCTGGCGCAGGTCGGCGGGCGCCAGCACCTCGACGCCCGGGCCGTGGCGCAGGATCTCCTGGACCAGCTCGGTCGGGTCGGCGTAGGGAATACGGAGGCGATACGCGTCGCCCTCGTATTCGCCGATCTGCTCCGGGTGCCAGATCTCGTCGGCGACCCAGCGGGCATGTTCCGGGGTGAAGCGCAGCACGGCCCATTCCTGTGCGGGACCGGTGAAGATGCCAAAGGCGTCCCCGGTATGAGCATCCAGGGTCGCCTCGTCGATGGAGCGGTAGGCAGACTCCACCGGCTGCACCGAGCGGATGCGCTCAAGGGCGAAGGTGCGCAGGTCCCGGGCCTGCTCGCACCAGGCGATCAGGTACCAGTTGTCGCGGTAGTAGAGCAGGCGCTGCGGGTGCACGACGCGACAACTCGCGGCGTCCCGGGCACGGCCGTGATACTCGATCTCGACGGGGTGCTCGTCCAGGGTCGCAGTGGCCACGGCCTGAAAGCTTTCGCCGCGGCTGCCGCGCTGGGCCAGCGGCTGGATGTGGATGCGGCGGCGCACGGTGTCCGGCTGGTGCCCGCCGCTGGCGAGCAGCTCGCGGATGCGGCCCTTCAGTGGCCCCAGCGTGGGCGCCAGCAACCCGGGCTGCACGTCCTCCAGGAGTTGCTCCATGGTCAGCAGCGCCAGCAGCTCGGATTCGTTGAACCACAGCCCCGGCAGCTCGAACGCCGGGGCATCCTGCGCGTAGCGGTAGCCATTGGCCTGGGCATCGTATTCGATGGGCGCCTGCATGAAGTCGCGCATGTATTCGAGGTCGCGCTTGACGGTCGCGCGCGAGACCTCGAGACGCTCCATCAGGTCCGCCAGTGAGGGCGGCCGCCGCCCCTGCAACAATCGGTGCAGGTGAAAGATGCGCTCGGCGCGATTCACGGGCGGGCCAGGGGTCGATGCATGCCCGGGGACGCTACCCATTCGCCCGGGCACTCGCAAGCGACGCGCCGGGGTGCCGGATGCCCGCCGAGTCGGGTGCGGCGGCTGCGGGCGACCGTCCCGGTGGTCAGTGGAGGCGCCGGCTGACGCGGATGATCTCCTCGTCGGAGGCGAGGATCTCGCGCTGGAAGCCGTGGCGTTGGGCGAGCGCGAGCATGCCGCCGTTGTGGCGCAGCACCTCGCCAAACAGTTCGCGCAGGCCGGCGTTGCGGGCGGAATCGATGACGGCCTCCATCAGGAGGCTGCCCACGCCGCGGCCCTGCCAGGCGTCACTGATGACCACGGCGAACTCCGCGCTCTCGCCGTCGGGTTCGGTGGTGTAGCGGGCGACGCCGACCTGCACCTCCCGGCCCGTGTGGTGGTCGACCGCGATGAAGGCCATCTCGCGGTCGTAGTCGATCTGGGTGAAGCGTACGAGCATCTCGGGCGTGAGTTCGTCCATCGAGCGCATGAACCGGAGATAGCGGGACTTCTCCGACAGGCTGCGCACGAATTCCTGCTCGATGGCAGCGTCCTCGGGCCGGATCGGCCGGAGCTCGAGTTCATGGCCGTCGCGGGTGGTGACCTTCCGGGCCATGTGGCCGGGATAGGGGTGGATGGCCATGTGCGCGTAGTCACGGCCGTCGTGCGCGGGATCGGCCAGTTCGATGCGGGCGTCCACGGCCATCACGCCGTTCTCGCCGGCCTGCAGGGGGTTGATATCCAGCGCGGCGAGTTCAGGCAGCTCGCAGGCCATCTCCGAGACCCGGAGCAGGACCTGTTCCACCGCGCCCTCGCGCACCGGGGGCGCGCCGCGAAAGGTGCCAAGGGTGCGCGCCGCGCGAGTCTGCGCCATCAGGCGCCGGGCCAGCGAGGGGTTCAACGGCGGCAGGGCGACGGCCTGGTCGCCGATGACCTCCACCGCGGTCCCGCCCAGTCCGAAGGCGATGACCGGGCCGAACACCGGGTCGCGCGAGATCCCCACCAGCAGTTCGCGAACATGCCCGACCTCGGCCATGCGTTCCACGCTCACGCCTTCAACTTCGACCTCCGGGAATTGCTCGTGGATCTGGTCGAGCATCTCCTGGGCCTGCTGGCGCACGGCCTGCACGCTGCGCAGGTTGAGTCGTACACCGCCAAAGTCGCTCTTGTGGGTGAGGTCGGGCGCACTGATCTTGAGCGCGACCGGGAAGCCCAGGGTCTCGGCGGCCAGCATCGCGTCGGCCGGATCGCGGGCGAGGATGCTGGGACTGCAGGGGATGTGGAAGGCGGCCAGCACGGCCCGGGACTCGCGCATGCTCAGGACCCTGCGGCCCTGGCTGCGTGCGTGTTGCAGGATCAGGCGCGCGCCCTCGATATCCGCGGGCTGGTCATCGCTGCGGGGGCCGGGGACCTGCAGCAGCATGCGCTGGTTGCGTCGGTGTTCGATCAGCCAGGCGAAGGTCTCGACCGCGCCTTCGGGCGTGCGGAACTGGGGGATCCCTTCCGCGTCGAAGCGATTCCGTGCGCGGGCCACCAGCGGGTCGCCCATCCAGCAGGCCAGCACCGGCTTGTGGCTTTTGCGGGCCTGTTCGATCACGGCCTCGGCACAGGCGTCGGGGTCGGTCATGGCCTGGGGGGTGAGCAGGACGCTCGCCATGTGAACCCCGGGGTCCGCGAGCACGATGCGCAGGGCTTCGCCATAGCGTTCGGGGGTGGCGTCGCCGAGGATGTCCACCGGGTTGCCATGCGACCAGTGGGCGGGCAGCAGGGCGTTGAGCGCCGCCAGCGTGCCGTCGGCCAGCGTGGCCAGGTTCAGGCCGAGGTCGGCGGCCCGGTCCACGGCCATCACGCCGGGTCCGCCGCCGTTGGTGAGGATGGCGAGATCCTCGCCGCGCAGGCGCACGCCGCTGGCCAGTGTCTGGGCTGCGGAAAACCACTGCGACACGCGCTCCACCCGGACCACGCCGGCGCGCTGCAGGGCCGCGTCGAACACCGCATCCGAACCCATCATCGCCCCGGTATGGGTGGCGGCCGCCTGGGCGGTGGCCGCGTGGCGAGCGGACTTGAGGACTACCACGGGCTTCATGCGCGCGGCGGCGCGCAAGCCCGACAGAAAGCGCCGCGTGTGGCGGATGCCCTCGACGTACAGCAGGATGCCCTGGGTCTCGGGGTCCACCGCGAGGTAGTCCAGCAGCTCGCCGAAGTCGACGTCTGCGGCGTCGCCGGTCGAGGCCACGCTGGAAAACCCGATGCCGGTGGGCTCCGCCCAGTCCAGGACGGCGGTGATCAGCGCCCCGGAGCTGGAGATCAGCCCGAGCTTGCCGGGCAGCGCCTGGTTGTGGCTGAAGGTCGCGTTGAGCCCGATGCCCGGGCGCATGATGCCCAGGCAGTTGGGGCCGATCAGGCGCATGCGGTAACGCTGTGCGATCTCGACGCATTCCTGCTGCAGGCGTTCGCCCTCTCGGCCGGCTTCGGCGAAGCCGGCCGAGAGGATGACGGCGCCGCGCAGGCCCGCCTCGCCACAGTTGCGCAGGATGCCGGGGACGGCCCGAGCCGGGGTGGCGATCAGCGCCAGGTCCACCATGTGCTCGCCGGGTTTCAGCTCGGGCACGCAGTGCAGGCCCTGTACCTCGGCGTATTTGGGATTTACCGGGAGCAGGGTGCGCTTGAAGCCGGCCGCCAGGAGGTTGGCCAGCACCGTGCGGCCGACGCTGCCCTCGCGTTCGGATGCGCCGAACACGGCGACACCGCGCGGATTGAACAGCTTGTCCAGGATATGGGTTCCCATGCATGCTCTCGGTTATGACGTGCCAAGTGTCTTCATAACATGAATCTAGCGTTCTTCTCGCCGGACGCCGGCCTTGAGCACGACAATGGTCCCGGCCACCCGGAATGTCCGGAGCGGCTGAGCGCAATCCGTGACCAGCTGGTGGCCAGCGGGCTGGATCCGTGGGTCCTGCATCGCGAGGCGTTCCCGGCGACGCGGGCGGACCTGCGCCGGGTTCACACACGCGACTTTATCGACACTATCCAGCAGCACGTCCCGGAAGGGGGGCGGGTGATGCTGGATGGCGACACGGCCCTGTCGCCGGGGAGTCGCGAGGCCGCGTTGCTGGCGGCCGGCGCGGGCATTGGCGCGGTGGACTGGGTGATGGGGGCGGCGAACCGGCGGGCCTTCTGCGCGGTGCGGCCACCGGGGCACCACGCCCGTGCCGACCGGGCGGCCGGGTTCTGCCTGTTCAACAACGTGGTGATTGCCGCCCGCCATGCACAGGAGCGCCATGGTGTGGGGCGCATCGCCGTCGTCGACTTCGACGTGCACCATGGCGACGGCACCGAGTCCCTGGTGGCGGGTGATGACGCCATCCTGTTCGCTTCCGCCTTCGAGCATCCGGCTTATCCCGGGTCGGGCATCCCGCCGCTGGCCGACAACTGCCTGAATGTCCCGGTACCCGGCGGATCGTCGGGGGAGCAGTGGCGCGACGCGGTGGCTGGGGCCTGGTTCGATGCGCTGGACGCCTTTGCCCCGGAACTCGTGCTGATCTCCGCCGGATTCGATGCCCATCGCGAGGACGAGCTCTCGCGCCTGTTGCTGGCCGAGGATGACTACGCCTGGATCACTCGTGAGCTGGTGGCCCTGGCCGAGCGTCACGCCGATGGGCGCGTGGTCTCCATGCTGGAGGGTGGCTACGCCCTGAGCGCCCTGGGACGCAGTGTGGTGGCGCATATGCGTGTCCTTGGTCCGTTCTGAGCAGGCCCGCGCACACTTCTGACCCGTAGCGGGGCGAGGGGCGGGGCCATCGGCACGCGAGTCCCTGCCTCGGTGACTTCGGGTGAACGATGCGCCCGGCGCGGTTCATCGGAATCAGTGAAGTGGTGGGTGCTTCCGAAACACCAGGTGGAGGACATGCCCCTTGGCCGCGTTGCGAGTCTTTTTCGTGGGGCGGGGGGCTCCTGCTGGGCCTTGTGCACAGGTGACTCGCCGCTGGCGGTTGCGCTGTGGGTCGGCTGGTCGGCCGGAGTGCGGGCGGCAATGGCGCTTTTCAGGGTTTGCAGCGTTAACTCTGGATCGGTTCGCCATTGGGGGTGCCTGGGCGTCCGGGCGTGGCTGCGGCGCCCTGCGCTGGACGGTAATGCCTTCGAGGCAGGCCTCCAGGATCAGGTTCCGGATGGTTTCGTGGACGGTGTCGCGGCTATGCGGGCCGCAGCAATCGGTCGGGGCAATGATGCCCGAGTCCAGCAGATCCCGGAGTTCCTGCCCGCGCCACTCGGCCACGACCCGGCGGGAGTGATCGTCGATGATCCGCAGCGAGGGGTCGGGGTTTTCAAGCCATGCGTCGAGGGTGAACATGTTAACTCCTTGCAAACGAGAACGATTCGCATTTATGTTCCTCGAAGGGGAGGCGGGAGTCAAGCAATGAATCGCAGTTTTTGCGGCAAGATGCGGATCCTGTGATCGCTCCGCGTCTCCCGGGCTTCTTTTGGAGCTATGGGATGGTGTTCGATCAGGGGTGGTCGAGCCGCACGAGCAGGCGTCGGGCATTGTCCGCCAGTGGCGGTGAGCGATGGACCGCCCCCAGGCCTGCGCAAGTGGGTGAGCGCTCGCCTTTCATGAGGATGACGGCCCCGGTATCCAGCGTCACCGGCGGATGCCCCCCGAGAACGCCCTCGTTGTCGCCACAACGCAGCCGGTCCCGGTTCACGTAGCGATCGTCTGCATATTCGGTCCCGGGTCCGGTGTAGCTGCAGACCATCCGCAGGACGTTGTTGTCGACATGGAACATCGGACACGGTTGACCGTGCAGAACCTCGAGCTGGATGCGAACGCTGAGCGCGTGGGCGGCCACCGCGAAGTTGTGTGCCAGCCGCTCGAGGTCGTATGCCAGACGGTGGACCCTGAACGGGGACAGGGCGGTGTGCTCCAGAAGCCGTTCACGCACTTGGTCTGGCCGGCAGCAGGTGTTCAGGACCATGTCGCTTTCACTTGCGGCTAGTGCGCGGGCCTGCTCCTGCAACGGTGCATTCATGCACCGCCGCCATATGAGGGCATTCACATCGTTGCGGTGAATGCCCTTGAGCTCGGCAGCCCGGTCAACAAAGCGGTGCCGCGAACGCGCCGCGGCTGGTGGCGAGGTTTGAGTAGCCGTCATGCGGGAACGTCCGACCGAGTGTCGCTGGCGGCCGGGGCTTCCGCCTCGCGCTCCGCGGCCTCGGGCCCCAGGTGCCAGACCGGGAAGGGGTCCGCGTAGCTCAGCCAGCGTTCTGGACCGGCTGTCATCTCGTCGTCCGTCAGGAGACATGCGTCGAGACGCTTGCGCATCGCATCCGCGTCCATGTGGATGCCGATCAGCACGATTTCCTGGCGCCGGTCGCCGAAATGTTCATCCCAGACGGGAGCGATTGCGGTTGCCCACCAGTCTTCGTCGGTCGGACGCTTTTCGGGGGGTACGGAGGCCCACCAGAACCCCGCGGCGTGGTGAGTCAGCGCGCCGCCAGCCTGAGACAGGGTGCCGACCCAGTCGGGGCGCGAGGCCAGCCAGAACCAGCCCTTGCTGCGGATGATGCCGGGCCACTCCTCGTGCAGGAGGGCGAAGAAGCGCTCCGGGTGGAACGGCCGATTGACGCGGTAAACGATGCTGGAGATGCCGTATTCCTCGGTCTCCGGGGTATGTCCACCCATCATTTCCTGGGCCCAGCCGGCGGCCTGGGAGGCGCGGTCGAAATCGAAACGCCCGGTGCCCAGCAGTTGCTGCGGCGATACCTTGCCGTGGGTGGTCTCGATGACCTTGGCTTCGCGGTTTAGGGCGCGCACCACACCGCGCACGGTATCCACCTGATCCGCCGAGGCACGGTCCATCTTGTTGAGGATGATTACGTCCGCGAACTCGATCTGGTCCACCAGCAGGTCGACCACCGTACGTTCGTCGTCTTCACCCAGGGACTCGCCGCGCTCGCCCAGGAAGTCGCTGGAGGCGTAATCCTGCAACAGCGCGCCGGCGTCCACGACCGTCACCATGGTGTCCAGACGCGCCACGTCGTCCAGGCACTGGCCATCCTCGTCGCGGAAGGCAAAGGTGGCGGCCACCGGCATGGGTTCGGAGATGCCGGTGGACTCGATCACGAGGTAATCGTACTGGCCGGATTCGGCGAGACGGCGAACCTCGACCAGGAGGTCGTCGCGCAACGTGCAGCAGATACAGCCGTTGGTCATCTCGACCATGCGGGCGTCGGTGCGGGTGACCGCATCCTGACCGCCACGGATCATGGCGCTATCGATATTCACCTCGCTCATGTCGTTGACGATCACGGCGACGCGCAGGCCTGCCTGATTGTGCAGGATATTGTTTAGCAGGGTGGTCTTGCCGGCTCCGAGAAAGCCGGAAAGGACGGTAACGGGCAGACGTTTCATGGTGCCTCCTGATATTCGGTTGCGGGCAGTGTTCGGGGCTATCGGCTGTAGACGTGTTCGGTCTTTTCCTGGCGTTCCTTGACCTCGATGCAGAGGGTCGCCGTCGGGCGTGCCAGCAGGCGGGGCAGACCGATCGGTTCGCCGCTTACCTCGCAGTAGCCGTAATCGCCGGTTTCGACGCGGAACAGGGCCGCATCGATCTTTCGGAGTAGGCGGCCTTCGCGCTCCTGCACCCGCATCGACAGAAGACGCGACTCCTCCATTGCCGCCCGGTCGAGCTCGTCCGGGGTGCGTTCGTTGTCGCGCAGTCCGTCCCGGGCGCCCTCCATGTCGGCCAGGATCTCCTCGCGCATGTCGAGCAGGCGCTCGCGGAAGTACGCAAGCTGGGCCTCGTTCATGTAGGCCTCGTCAGGCATGGCCAGCAGTTCGTCACGGGTCATGGGGTTCCGTCGGTTGCGCGTGGGATGTTATACCATAACGTTTCGATTGAGCCCCGACAACACGGATCGGCCACCGTCCTGTGATGGGGTCGACCCGCCTGCAACAAGGTGTCTTATGTCCTCTAAATGTGTGTCTCCGGTCTCGCCGGATAGGGAAACCTCCGCGCCGGATCCGCTACCGGATATTGCCGCGTCGGCTGCTACGCACGCCTCCGCGCTCGACTGGGTGGGTATGGAAGACATCACCCTTCCGCTGTATCTGACCGGCCAGCCAGTGATCGCCCGGGCTAGCGCGGGAGTGAGCCTCGACGACGCGGGCGCGCGCGGCATCCATATGTCACGGCTCTACGGGGCCCTACGGCAGCTGGAGTCCCGCGAGTTGGACGTTGCGCGCCTGTGTGGCGTGCTCGAGGCGTTTCTGGCTTCGCACGATGGTCTGTCCAGCGTGGCCGAGGTCCGTCTTGCCGGGGAGCTGCCGCTGGAACGGCCGGCCCTGGTCAGTGCCGCCGCGGGCTGGAAGCGCTACCCGTTCCGGATCGCTGCACGCAGCGAGTCCGGGGCGGTGTCCCTGGAGCTGGAGGTTCAGGTGGGCTATTCCTCCACCTGTCCCTGCTCCGCCGCCCTGGCGCGGCAGGCGATCCAGGAACAGTTCGACCGCGACTTCACACGCTCGGCCGTGGATGCGGCAACCGTGCGCGAATGGCTGGGCCGGGCCGAGGGCATTGTCGCGACGCCCCATAGCCAGCGCAGCGAGGCAACCGTCACGGTCGGTCTGGATCCGCTGGTATCGAGGTTGCCCCTGCCCGACCTGATCGATCGCGTCGAACAGGCGCTGGGCACCGCCCTGCAGACCGCGGTAAAGCGTATCGACGAGAAGGCCTTCGCGCTCGCCAACGGCCGCAACCTGATGTTCTGCGAAGACGCCGTACGGCGCCTGGACAGCACCCTGCGCCCGGAGTACTCCGCCCGCGGCTATCGCATCCAGGTTCGCCACCGCGAGAGCCTGCATGCACACGACGCCGTGGCGCGGGTCGTGCGTCTGCCGTCAGCGGAACGCTGAAGCAGCCAGTCGGACCGTGGACCGCCACAAGGCGGTGGGGTTGGTCAGGCATCTGCCACGTCGCTTTTCGGCAAGTGTGTGGACACGTAAAAAAGCCGCCGGATACGCAATCCGGCGGCAATGCTTACGGAGGTTGGAGAGACCAAAGGCAGGAAGTCACCTTTCGTCCTGGCGACACACAGCTGTCCGGGCTGCGCATCTAAATGAGAATCATACGCACTTGCGGTGCATTGTCAAACGGACTGAGGCCTGTTCGGGCCCAGGGTGACGATGGCGTAGCCCGTGCTACGGCCCGGACGGCACTGACTGCGGGGTGCCTGCCGCGTCGGGCAGGCTGCGATGCCGGTCGGCCATCGGCTCGGCCGCGATCAGGTAATCCGCCCCGTGCCGGAGGCCCTCCTTGCTTCGGGCCAGCGGCAGGGCGGTTTCCCGCAGCGCCTCGATCTTCTGGTGCATGGCCTTTGCCAGGCTATCGTCATTGAAGTGCGACAGCTGGCGCAGGCACAGGTCGAGCTGGCCGTTGACGAAGCGCTCGCGGTAGTGAATCGGGAAATAGCGGACATCCAGAACTCGGAAGCCGGCGATCCCGAGATGGCGCATGACCCAGGACGAAGGGTATTCGCGATAGGGGCGGTTCCCCGCGAGCAGCAGGCAGGCATCCCGCAGGCGACCGATTTCGCGCACGATGCGGTCGGACTCGGTCTTGGGTTCGGTCATTACATAGGGTTCCACGCCGACGAGATACAGCCGCTCGCCCACGTGGGGTCGCAGCCGGTGCAGTGCGCGGTCCTGCCAGTAGGGGGCGAAGCCTTCGATCGCGCCGATGAAGTAGTCGAGCAGGACGGTATCGAAGCGTTCACCAAACAGCAGCTGCTCCGACATCCAGTTGCCGACCATGATGCGGTCCTGGCGGCGACGGGCCGTGCCCGCTGCCTTCTTCACGGTCGTCGCCATCTGATTGGAGGCAGTTACGGCCGTCCAGCGCTCGGTGTCCAGGCCGCATATCCATTCGACCGACTTCCGCCCGGTTCCGGCATCCAGAAAACTGCCCCAGGGACGCTCACCCTGGAGCTTCTCGATCGCCTGGAAGATCGGCGAATCCGCTGCCTTGGCGGTCGATGAAGTCGTGTGGGAGCTTTTCTTGTGCGTAGTTTTGAGAGGCATTTTTCAACTCCTGGGTCGGCCCTCGAATTGAATAGGCCGAGGGCCGTCAGTTCAGCGCCAGATCGCGACCATGCGGGCGACGAGAGCGAGTACGACGTTCACCAGTACGAGTACCGGGGCGAAGGGCTGGTCCAGCGGGAGGCTTAGACTCCAGGCGATCAGGAATCCTGCCAGGGCGAGCGACTGCGCCCACAGGAAGTGGCCGCGAAGGTCGCGCGCCAGATGGGCGGCGCCCCAGGCTGGGAGCAGCAGGCTGGCTAGCGCGGCTGGCAGGCCCAGGACCATGCTGCCGAGCACGATCGCCGCCACCAGCCAGGCAATCTCCGTCAGGCGCAGCCATGCTGCCGGGGCGCGCTTGGCGGGCACGTCGGGGGCGAGCTGAGCATGGCGCCATACCTTCAGCAAGCCGGGTACTAACATGAGACTGGCGAGTGCCAGTGCCGCAACAGCCCAGAGTTCCTGCGGTCCCGCGAAGTACAGCTGACCCTCGGCCCAGGCCGCGGCGGCGAGGCTGGCCTGCGAGAAATTGGCCGCGAGCAACGTGACCGCGGCCAGTCCGGCTAGGAAAACGGCAAGCGGTAGACGCTCGCGGTCCGGAGTGCGTTGCAGCAGCGCCATTACGCCAGCGCCTAGGGCCAGTGCCACGGGCAGTACCGGCCAGTGCAGCACGGAGGCCAGGACCCCGCCGGCCGCCGCCCATTGGCCAAGTGCCAGTGCCTGCCAGACTGAGCCGCGCAGGAACAGCCCGGCTCCGGCCAGCGCGAGTACAGCCGTGACCAGCAGCCCGGCGACGAACGGAACGAGCAGGAGGTCACCCAGCATCGAAGTAGCCCTCTAGTGGGTGGTTCTCCACGCCGATGGCTCGCAGGAAGTCATCATCGTGGCTGGTCATGACCAGTGTCGCGTTGGCTGGAAGTGCGGCGATCAGGTCGACGGCGTCACCCCGCACCTCGGCGTCAAGGTGGTTGGCCGGCTCGTCCAGCAGGACCAAGCGCTCACGTGACGGTTGTGCGCTGCCGCTGTGCAACGCGGCGGCGAGACGCAGGAGTTGCCACTGACCGCCGCTCAGGCGGTCGAGCCGGCGATCGAGCAGTGCCTGTATGCGGGGTTGATCCGGAGTATTTGCCCCCATCGCCCGGAACCAGTCGTGTCCGGACAAGGGCCAAGGCTGTCGCCGGGGATGGTCCTGTCCCAGCAAGCTGACATCAACATTGGGTGCGAGGTGCAGCCGGCCGCCATGCACCCGTGCCTGGCCCGTAACGGCCTTCAGTAGCAGGGATTTGCCAACGCCATTGGGGCCGGTCAAGGCCCAGCGCGCACCATTGGGTATATCAACTGACAATGGCCCCAGCACCGGACGATCAAATCCGAGCCGGGCGGACTGCACGCTCAGGATGGCAGGGGTGGCGTTCGGCGGCATGTGGGCTCGACAGAGTTGGGAAGGCGCAAATGATAACGGACCCGGAAAGTGACTTTCCGGGTCCGAACCTTCAGCAGGCTTGTGCCGGCAGGTTACCGCTGGGGCAGGCTTTGCGCCCAGGTGGTCATCAGATCCAGATAACCCTCCAGCGCCGAATCGGCGGGCGGATCCAGCGGCACGGCATGGGTGGGCCAGCCGAGATTGCGCTCCAGGAACTCGGCGCCGCGCGGCGGCTGGAATTCGGCGTACAGGACGGTGCCCTCGGTGCCTTCGAGATCACTGACCAGGCTGCGCAGGTGGCGCGCGGTCGGCGGGATGCCCGGGGCGGGTTCGAGGTAGCCGACGATCTCCACCGGCAGCCATTCTTCCAGGTAGTCGAGATCCTCGTGATACACCACGATGCGCTGATCCGGTTCTACCTGTTCGGCCAGGGCCTCGGCATGTTCGCGCAGGCGTTCGGCGGTACGTTCGGCGCGCTCCATGAAGATGTCGGCTTGGTCGGGGCGGAGCTCGCCCATGCGCGCGCCCAGGGCTAGAGCGAGTTCGGCCATACGCAAAGGATCGGCGTTGAAGTGCGGGTTGCCCTCTTCATGCACGTGGCCCATGTTCGGCCCGTCCATAGTGATGGAGCGGCGCAGTTCGACCTTGTCCGCGCCCCGGAAGTGGCCCGGCTGCCCCGAGTTGATCGCGCGGTTGTTGGCGCCGCGCTGGGCGGCCGGGAGCCAGCCTTCTTCCAGGCCGGCGCCCAGCTCCAGCAGCATGTCGGCGCGGCGCAGGGCGGCCATGAAGCTGGGGCGGGCGTCGAGGTAATGGGCATCGCGGTCCGGCGGTGCGAGTACGCGGACGTCGGCCTCATCGCCGCCAATCTCGCGTGCGATGGCGCCGAGACTGGAGGTGGTGGCGACGATGTTCAGTCCGGCGGCGGCCTGCGACGGCAGCAGGATGAGGGTAAGCGCCGCCACCGAGGCAACAGCGGCGAGCGTACGGGTGATACGGGTGCGAGTCTTGCTAAAAAACATGCGGGACTCCTGGTGATAACGGGATACGGATGGGGTCGGCAGGGCATCAACGGTCCTGCCGACCCTGAACAAGGCAATACGGATCAGAAGCGGTGGGCGCCGTGGGCGCCGAGGGCCACGTTCAGCTGCAGCATGAACTCCAGGCCACGGTCGCGATGGCCGTCGTCATCGATGAAGTCGTTCTGCGACAACTGAGCCCGGAGGAACACCGGCTCCACCGGGCGGAAGGTCACCTGGGCGGAGTGGCGATAGGAGGTGCCGAAGGATGGGGTGGCGAACTGACGGACTCTATTCTGATCGCGTTCGTTACCGGGCAGTCCGTCGTTGGTCAGGCCAAGGGCCTCGGCGCGCAGGCCAGCTTCCCAGCGTGGTGCGAAGCCGTATACCGCTTGCAGATACAGACCATCCTGCTTGGCCTTGCTGCTGCCTACGGCATTATCTGCGATCGTGGTCTGATCCTGTCGACGCTGATAGTCGACGTCGATCTCGCGGTAGAAGTACTCGCCTTGTACGCGCCAGTCACCATGACCGTAGGCACGGCCGGAGCTGTACTTGTAGACCGCATCCAGTCCAGCGAACCATGCATCGCCGTCCCATTCTTCAAGGCCGGATCCGTGTTCGGTTTCCTGCTGCCAGGTGCGGGCGTAGCCGCCGGAGATGCCGAATTGCGCGGCGTGATCGGGACCCAGATCCGGTCCGAATTTGGCGAAGGCCGTGATCAGGCGCGGCCCGGATACATTGGAAAACGAGGAATTGATCTCGTCTCCTGCGTTAGTGGTGTGGGAGCCGCCGGAACCCTGATAGGGGATGAAACTGTCGTCGCCCTGCAGGAGCTCGATGCCCAGCTGGGTGTAGGTCTCGGTTGGGGCAACCCAGGTCGCCTGAACGCCGGTCTCCTGCAAGCCGTGGTCGCCGAACAGGTACTCGTTGACCAGCGGGCGATCGACGAAGTCCCAGTCATGCACATGGCGGCTGTTGATGTAGCCGATGTCGGACAGGAACTTACCCGCCTTGATCTGGAAGCCACCGGGCAGGGCGCGGGTGGTCAGGTAGGCTTCTTCAACTTCGACGTCGCTGTCGTCGAAGCCGAGCATAAGCACGCCATCGAAGAGGTCGCCCAGATTGGCCTCGAAGACCAGTTCGCTGTGGCCGAGGTTGAAGCCATCGTCGAAACCGTGGTCGTGACCATGCCCATGGTCATGTCCGTGGTCGTGGCCATCGTCGAAGCCGGCGGGATCACTTATGCCGTGCGAAAGCTCGTTGTAGTAGACGCCCTCGAGAATCAGGGACACATCCAGGCCCCAGGACGAGTTGTCGTCACTGGCGGTCCATTGCGCCGCAGCGGCTCCGGGGGCGGCGAGGGTCAGGGCGGTCAGGCCGGCGAGGACCGGGCGGGAGTGCGGAGTGCGAGGCATTTTGGGCTCCTGGTTGCGCGGCAGTCTGCTGTTCTGGGCAGTGCCAATCAACGGAAATGGACTGTTATAGCGTAACGAAACGCTAATAAACGTTATACAATAACAATTCGCGATTCAACCCTAATCTTGCGAGCCGGTGCGGTGCCGGTCAGTCGCGTGGAAGGCCAGCGAGGGCGAAGGCGTTGCGCCAGGGTTCCAGCTTCTCGGTCAGGCTGAGGCGGGCGTTGGCGGGGCTGGTGGAGGGCAGGCGCAGGGCCTCGACGCCCAGGGCGCGGGTCTCGCGGATGCGCCGCGCGCTCTCGGCGCCGTTGTGGACGATCACGCGCAGGCCCGGGGCCTCGCGGGTCAGGCGGGCGAGATCGTTGGGGACCGGGGCGCGGATGGCGCTGTCCAGGCTCCCCTCGCGCGAGCAGGCCCCGTAGACGTCCCAGAGGCCCACGCCGTGGTCGAGCAGGCGCTCGATGCGCTCGGGGTAATCCATTTCCGGGAAGGGGGCGCCCAGGATCTGCCCGACAATCGGCCAGAACTGGTTGCGCGGGTGGGCGTAGTAGGCCCGGGCTTCCAGCGACGCGACGCCGGGAAAGCTGCCCAGCACGATCAGGCGGGTGTCCGCACGCAGGATGGGCGGGAACGCCTCGAGGGTCGGCGTGGCGGCGGTCATTGGAGGGCGGGGTTCAGGTGGGCTGTTGTGCAGAGGCGCGGCGTCAGGCGCGGTCCTGCTGACCCCGGCGGCAGTCCCCGCACTGGCCATGCAGCTCCACCATGCGCGAGTCGATGGCGAAGTCCTGGGCCTCGGCCTCGTGCTCCAGCGCCTGGCTGGCCGGCTCCGGGGTGTGGAACTCGGTGATCTGGCCGCAGCCGTCGCAGATCATCAGGGCCGACTCGTGGCGCTCGCCGGGGTGCGAGCAGGCGACGAAGCCGTTGAGGCTCTCGATACGGTGGATCAGGCCCTGCTCGAGCAGAAAGGCCAGGGTGCGGTACACGGTTGGCGGCTTGATGCTGTGATCATCGGAGGACAGCGCGTGGATCAGGTCGTACGCCTTGATGACGCCCTCGGTGCGCAGGATCTGCTCCAGGATGCGCCGGCGCTGCTCGGTCAGGCGTGCACCACGGGTGGCGCAGACGCGTTCGGCGTCGGCCAGGGCCTGTTCGATGTCCGGCGTCTTGGTCTCGGCGGCGGCAGTCATGCGCCTAGGATAGCCCAAACGATCACGGTGCCCGTAACCGCCTCGCTGATCAGGCGGGTTCGGCGGCGCGGGTGGTTTCGGTGTCGGGCTCGGTTGGATGGGTCGCCTCGGGGCGCGCGAAGACCTCGGCGGACCACCGGGCGCGTTCGGCGGCCGGCTCGATGTCGCGGGCCACCATGTGTGCATCCACCGCGAGGATGCGGTGGTCCAGGCCTTCGCCGTTGGCAATCTGGATGGCGAGCCCGGGCCGGGCGTTGAGTTCCAGGATCAGCGGCCCGCGGTCGGCATCGATCACCACGTCCACCCCCAGGTAGCCGAGCTCGCTCAGCTCAAAGCAGCCGGCGGCCAGTTCCATCAGCTGGTCCCAACCGGGGATTTGCAGACCGACAATGCTCTTTTCGCTGTCGGGGTGCTCGCGGCAGGGCCGGTTGTAGCGCACGCCGCCGATGGTGCGGCCGGAGCCGAGGTCAATGCCGGTTCCCACGGCACCCTGGTGCAGATTGGCCTTGCCGTCGGAGTCCTGGGTTGGCAGGCGCATCATCGCCATCACCGGGTAGCCGCGATAGACCACGGTGCGGATATCCGGCACGCCCTGATGCGAGACCTCATCGAAGATCGAGGAGAAGCGCACCCGCTGCTCGATCATGGCGGCATCCGGTCGGCCACCCAGGCTGTACATGCCCGAGAGGACGTTGGCGATGTGATCGTCCAGTTCGCTCAGCTCCATGGCGCGGCCACCGGCCCGACGAGGCCGATCGCCGCGCCAGCCGTCGATCACCAGAATGCCGTCGCCGGCCGCGCCGTGGGCCGGCTTGATGACGAAGCCGTCTTTATAGTTCCGCAGCTGCTTCCGCACGTCGCGAATCTGGCGCAGGGTGCGTACGACGCCGTACAGATCCGGCACCGAGAGCCCGGCATCCAGGGCGAGTTGTTTGGTCTGCAGCTTGTCATCCACCCGCGGGTAGAAGCGCCGTGCGTTCCAGGCGGCTATATAGCGGGCATTGCGGGCGTTCATGCCGACGATGCCCTGTTCCTTCAACAGTTTCGGGCGCACGAAGCGCGGCAGCCAGGTCGGCATTAGTCGGTCCTCCGCATCGCATCCTGGATGCGTCCGAAGCGGAACAGCTCGCTGAGCCTGTAGCCGGTGTAGCGTCCCAGCAGCAGGGTCATGGCCAGCAGGACCAGCAGCAATTCCGGGAACACGAACAACAGGTGTTCCAGCTGGCGGTTGGCCATCAGCCCGTAGGCCGCGGCCGCGACGGCCAGGCTGCCAATTCCCTGGGTGATGGCATCGGCGGGGCCGTGTTCTTCCCAGACCACCGACATGCGCTCGATGGTCATGGCGAGGATGACCATCGGGAACAGTGACAGCGCCAGGGCGCGTTCGAAGCCGAGCTGGTGCGACAAGATGCTGATGCCGAGCATGAGCATGATGACCACGCTGACCACTGCCGCCAGGCGCGGGACCAGTAGCAGTCTGAGGTGCTCGAGGTAGAAGCGCACCACGAGACCCAACGACACGATCAGCGTGAACAGGATGATCCCGGCCAGCAGCTGGGTCTCGCGGAAGGACAGCGCGATCAGCACTGGCATGAAGGTGCCGAAGGTCTGCACGCCGATCACGTTGCGGAGGAACACGATGATCATCGCGCCCAGCGGCACCATCAGCAGCACCCGGTAGGTGTTCTGTGTGCCCAGCGGCAGGTTCAGGGTGGAGAAGTCGAGGAAGCGACTGTCCAGGGTGTCGCCGAAGCGCTGGATGGTCGCCAGGGCATCCTGCACCCCGCGGGCCACCGCAAAGCGCACCTCCGCGTTCTCGCCGTTGGATATCTCCAGGAGCGGGGCGTCGCCGTGCGACCAAACGGCCACGTCGGCGGGGTACTCGATTTCGCCATTCTCCGGGTCGATGGGCACCCAGCGCCGCGTGTTGTGAACCTCGAGCCAGGTCTGCGGCTCGATGTCGCGGCGCCCGTCGACCAGGCGCAGGGCGGTCACCTGCCGGGCCGGGATGCGCGCGGTGGCCAGCAGCTCGATCAGGGTCTCGGCCCGGCGGGCGCGATTGTCGTCGCTCTCGATAAACACGGCCGCATTGGAAGCCGGTGCGGCATTGGCGAGGTCATTGACCAGTACCGAGGCAAAACTCTGGATGTCCGAGGAGCGTCCGCGGACGTCATCGATCAGCGCCTCGGCGGCCGAACGGAAGGGTTCGGTCCAGTCGGGCACGGCCACTGGCCCCGGGTAGTCGGATTCCGAGCGGTCGTCTCCGTCACGGTAGAGCGTGGCGCGGTAGTACAGCACCTGTTCGCCGCGCGGCTGACGGGTTGTCCACTGGGCCAGGCGGTCCTCCGTCTGAAGGACGGTGTTCAGGCCGTAGCCGCGGGATACGAAGCCTTCGTCCAGGATGGAGAAATTCGGCAGGCGGTGTGGGATTCGAAGCTGCACCGTGGTGGCCTCGCCGGTGGCCTGAAAGCGCACGCGGGCCTCCACCTGCCAGGTCTCGGCGGTGGCGTCCGGCTGCAGGGGCATCCCCAGCGCGCTGACCTTGTAGGCGAAGACTCCGAGTCCGATCGCACTCAGCAGTACGATCAGGATCGGCAGGTGGAAGCGCCTCACTGGTCATCCGCCGCGCAATTGGGTGCGCGCAGATGTTCCTCCCCGGAGTCCACCAGGATGTGTCCGGCCATGTGGCTGCGCCCGATCAGGGCCTGGTAGGTCAGGGCCGTGCGGTCGATCAGGCTGGTGTCGGCGGTCAGGAGCTGGTCCCCGATGCAGAACTCCATTCGCACCACCGGACGCTCCTGCGAGTCTCCGCTGTGCCTGCGAATGCGCACGATGCGCTCGATGGGTCGCTCCAGGGTGATGCGTGCGTCCTCGTCTTCCGGATCGATGATCTCGAAGCGGATCCAGTCCTCGCCGTCCCTCTCGAAGCGCTCCTTGTTCAGCGCGTTCAGCGAGGAGGAGGTGGCGCCGGTATCCATGCGCGCCTCCAGCGCAACACCTTCCTCGACGATCAGGACGTTCTCCACGACACCGAGGATGGCCAAGGAGGCCCCCGACTCGTGGGCCGCGGCGGATTGCGTCTGGACCGCCAGGCCAAGCAGCATGGTCAGCAGGATGGATTCGGTTAAGCTGGAACGACGGGTGGCTGGGGCAGTCACGCAGTCTCCTGAAGGTTACAAAATAGTGAAGTCTAGCTGATCACAGTTCCCGTCCTCCGTTAAGGGGGTCACAAAGCCGGGTAAACGCCGATCACTGTTTCCCCGGAGTCCAGGAGTTGCCATGCGCTGGGTAGTCGATCTCGCCAATTTGACCATGAACGATGTCGCCCGGGTGGGTGGCAAGAATGCCTCGCTGGGCGAGCTGCTGGGCCAGCTTGGCGCCGCCGGGGTGCGCGTGCCGGGCGGATTTGCCACGACCGCGGATGCCTATCGCGCCTTGCTGGCGAAGGACGGGCTGGACGCGCAGATCAAGGCCCGCCTGGCGGACCTCGATATCGACGACATCGAGGCGCTGCGCGCGGCCGGGCGCGAGGTGCGTGGCTGGGTCGAGCAGGCCGAGCTGCCGGCCGAACTGGAACAGGCGGTGCGCGAGCACTACGCGCAGCTGGGCGATGACGTGCCGGTGGCGGTGCGCTCCTCGGCTACCGCCGAGGATCTGCCCGAGGCCTCGTTTGCCGGGCAGCAGGAGACCTTCCTCAACGTGCGCGGCATTGATGCCCTGCTGCAGCGGCTGCGCGAGTGCTTCGCCAGTCTCTACAACGACCGCGCCATCGCCTACCGCGTGCACAACGGCTTTGCCCATGACGAGGTCGCGCTGTCGGCCGGCATCCAGCGCATGGTGCGTTCCGACGTCGGCGCCAGTGGCGTGATCTTTACCCTGGATACCGAGAGCGGCTTCCGCGATGCGGTGTTCATCACCGGGGCCTGGGGCTTGGGCGAGACGGTCGTGCAGGGTGCCGTGAACCCCGACGAGTATCAGGTCTACAAGCCGGCGCTGGCGGCCGGAAAACGCGCCATCATCGGCCGTGCCCTGGGCACCAAGGCCGTGCGCATGGTGCTCACGGAGGACGGTACCCGCACCGAGGACACCCCGACGGACCTGCGCCACCGCTTCTGCCTCTCGGATGCCGATGCCGAGCAGCTGGGCCGCTATGCGGTTGCCATCGAGCAGCACTACGGACGGCCGATGGACATCGAATGGGCGCAGGATGGCGAGACCGGCGAGCTGTTCATCGTGCAGGCGCGGCCGGAGACGGTGGAAAGCCGGGTCGAGCTGGGTGCGGGCGAGCGCTACGAACTGGCGCCGCACGACGCCGAGCCGGTGGTGACCGGCCGTGCAATCGGCTCGAAGGTGGGGGCCGGTATCGTGCGCGTGCTGGATTCGCCGGATGCGATGCACACCATGGAAGAGGGCGACATTCTGGTCGCGGACATGACCGATCCCGACTGGGAGCCGGTAATGAAGCGCTCCGCTGCGATCGTGACCAACCGCGGCGGACGTACCTGCCACGCGGCGATCATTGCCCGCGAGATGGGCATACCGGCGGTGGTCGGTTGCGGTAACGCAACCGAGGTGCTGAGCGACGGGATGGAGGCGACGGTCTCCTGTGCGGAGGGCGACGACGGGCATGTGTACCCCGGCAGACTCGACTACGCGGTCAAGAAGACCGAGATCGGCGAACTGCCGGAGCTGCCAGTCAAGCTGATGCTGAATGTGGCCAACCCCGGGCGGGCCTACGCCTTCTCGCAGCTGCCACACGCGGGGATCGGTCTGGCGCGGCTGGAGTTCATCATCAACGGCACCATCGGCGTGCACCCGCTGGCGCTGCTGGACTATGCCGAGGACCCGAATCGCCTGGAGCCCGAGGTACAGGAGCGTATCGCCGAGCACCTGCGTGGCTTTGATGATGGTCCGCGCGAGTTCTTCGTGCGCAAGCTGTCCGAGGGTATCGCGACGCTGGCGGCGGCCTTCGCGCCGGAACCGGTGATCGTGCGCCTGTCGGACTTCAAGTCCAACGAGTACGCCCATCTGATCGGTGGTGCTGGCTACGAGCCGCAGGAAGAGAACCCCATGCTCGGCTTTCGCGGGGCCTCGCGCTATCGCTCGGAGAGTTTTCGTCCGGCGTTCGCGATGGAGTGCGAGGCTTTGCGCCGGGTCCGCGACGAGATGGGCCTGGACAACGTGCAGATCATGGTCCCGTTCGTGCGCACCCTCGTCGAGGCCGAGGACGTGATCCGGGTGCTGGGCGAGGAGGGCCTGCGCCGCGGCGAACAAGGTCTGAAGATCGTGATGATGTGCGAGATCCCGTCGAATGCCCTGCTGGCGGCGCGTTTCCTCGAGCACTTTGACGGCTTCTCCATCGGCTCCAACGACCTGACCCAACTGACCCTGGGGGTCGACCGTGATTCCGGGCTGGTGGCCGATTCCTTCGACGAGCGCAACGACGCGGTGAAGGCGCTCTTGAGCATGGCGATCCGTGCTGCCCGCCGCGCCGACAAGTACGTCGGGATCTGCGGGCAGGCCCCTTCCGACTATCCGGAGCTGGCGGTCTGGCTGATGAACGAGGGTATCGATTCGCTGTCGCTGAACCCCGATTCGCTGTTGTCCACCTGGGAGCAGCTGGCCAAGGTCGGGGGGCCGGATGATGGCTGATTCCGTCGCCCAGTGCCCGCAGGTCTACCTGGTCTCGGATGGCACCGGGATTACCGCGGAGACCCTGGCGCGCTCGCTGTTCACCCAGTTTCCGGATGTCGACCCCGCCTGGCACAGGCTGCCCTTCGTGCAGACGCCCGGGCGCCTGGCCGCCGTGTTCGCCCGGGTCGAGGCCGGGCCGCAGCCTGCCCTGGTGGTGGCCACCCTGGCCAATGCCGATCTGCGGGCCGATCTTCGCCAGAGCCCGGTGCCGGTGATCGACGTCTTCGGCGAGCAGCTCGAGCGGCTGGAGAATCTGCTGGGGGCGACGGCGCAGTCGGTCTCCGGGCGTGCCCACGGCATGGGTGACGTCAGCCGCTATGACCGGCGCATCGAAGCGCTCAACTACACCCTGGCGCACGACGATGGGTTGGCCGTGCAGGACCTGTCGGTGGCCGACGTAGTGTTGCTGGGTGCCTCGCGTTCCGGCAAGACGCCGACCAGCCTCTATCTGGCCATGAACTACGGGCTGTTCGCGGCGAACTACCCGCTGGTCCCGGAGGACCTGCGCCAGGGCGACATCCCGCACATGCCGGAAGGGCTGCGCGGCCTGGGTGGGCGCCTGGTGGGGCTGACGATCACCCCGCAGCGGCTCGCCCAGATCCGCGAGGGCCGCCGGCCCGACAGCCGCTATGCCAGCCTGGCCCAGTGCCGGGCCGAGTGTGCGGCGATCCAGGAGTTCCTCGATAGCTGGCAGATCCCGCATCTGGACGTGACCGAGCTGTCGATCGAGGAGATCGCGACTCGCGTACGCGACTGCATGGATACCCGCCGCGGCGTTTGAGCAGTGTCTCCCATGGGAGACACTGCTTCATTCGCTCGTCCGCGTTGGCGCCCACGGAGCGCGTTGCGGCTCGTTTATGTAGCTTGCCTACACCTCACTTACCGAGCCTTGTCACCGAACAAAATCGAGTCGAGCGCGTACGGGCGACTGGATCCGCGTCTCCCTCGCTTGGCATCCCGCCGGGCTTGCCGGAGAATGGGCGCGGTTAACTCGCTGCATCGCAAGGAGTCTGCATGCCCGCCACCGGAACCGGACAAGAGATCGCCATCTTCCTCGTTGGCGTTGTCTTCGGGATTTATATCATCCTGTTGATTTTGAGGACGATCTTCGGCCTGGTGCGGGCCGATTACTACAACCCGATATCGCAGACCATCGTGATGCTGACCGACCCGCCGTTGCGGGTGTTGCGGCCCGTGATCCCCTCGGTCGGGCGGGTGGATCTGGCCGCGATCGTGCTGATGATCGTGCTCAAGTTCATCGAAATCTGGTTGCGCGTGCTGATTGTGGGTGTGGATGCCGGGGTCGGGATTATCCTGGCCGTGGCAATCCGGGAATTGCTGACCACGGTGATCTGGGTCTTCATCATCGCGCTTATTGCCGAGGTGGTGATGAGCTGGCTTCAGGCGGGGGGCGGTTCCGCCAACAACCCCATCATGCGGCTGGCGGGAGCGGTGAACCGCCCCATCCTCGGCCCTCTGCGCCGGGCCCTGCCGAATACCGGCGCGATCGATTTTTCGCCAATGATCGCCCTGGTTGGGCTTTATATCTTGCTGATTATCGTGCGCTCTTTTTGAGGTAGATCGACGCCCGGGCGAAATGCGCGGGGCGGCCTTGCCAGTTCGGGTGCAAAACGGGCTAGACTCGGGACGAGGGGCCCCTGTGGCAATGCCGCCGCCAGGTCCCCGTTTCTCAAACGGAACAGGAGTCAGTCATGGCAAGAGTGCATCGGGTCATCACCGGCTTTCTCGTCGCATTGGCGGCGGTTGCTCTCGGAAGCTCGATCGCATCCGCCAACGAGGCGGAATTCGACAATTACGTCGTCTACTACAACGTGATCAACACCACCTTCCTGTCCCCGGAGGTCGCGCGGGCCTATGACGTGCGGCGCAGTTCCAACCGGGCCATGGTCAACATCAGCGTGATGGAGCGGGGCGACAACGGCTTGCAGGCGGTTTCCGCGGAAGTCAGTGGTTCGGCCACCAACATGAATGACCAGATGCGCAGTCTGCGCTTCCGCGAGATTCAGGACGGTGATGCCATCTATCACCTCTCCGAGGTGACGGTGCGTGGCGGGGAAACGCTCGAGTTCCAGATCGACATTACCCCGGCGGACAGCGACCGCACGCTGCCGATCCGTTTCACCCGCGACTTTTACGCCGACTGAGCCCCGCCGCGGGGCCTGCGAACGATGCCCCGCTCGTTCGGGCGGGGCATCAAAGCACCAGGCCTAGCAGCATCCATGCGCCGTACAGTGCGACCCCGCCGCCGGCGATCCGGCGGACCCAGGGGCGGCGCACGAAGGCCGCCAGGCGCGCGGCGAACACCCCCATCAGCAGCAGATTCGGCAGCGTCCCCAGGGCGAAGGCGCCCATCAGGGCGGCCCCTTCCAGCGCGCCGCCGGCACTGAGCGACCAGGCCAGCACGCTGTACACCAGGCCGCAGGGCAGCCAGCCCCACAGCCCGCCAACCATCAGCGCCTGACCGGCATGGCGCACTGGCAGGAAACGCCGGCCCAGCGGTTCGATGCGGCGCCACAGTACGCCACCGGCCTTTTCCAGACGGGCCAGGACCGGCCACCAGCCCCCGAGATAGAGCCCGAGCAGGATCAGGAAGACGGCGGCGATGCCCTGGAGGATCGCCTGCCCGGCGGGCAGGCCGCCGAGCAGGCTGGCCCCCAGCCATCCCGCCAGCGCGCCGGCGACCACGTAACTCGCCATGCGCCCGAGGTTATAGGCCAGCAGGAGATCGAGCCCGGGTCCGCGGCGGCCGTGGCCCATGGAGATCGCGCCGACGATGCCGCCGCACATCCCCAGACAGTGCACGCCACCGAGGATGCCCACGGCCAGGGCCGCCAGCAGGGTACCCGGATCACTCATCAGAAAGCGCCTCGGTCAGCGAGGGTCGGCCGCATCGCCCAGGGAAACACTGCTTCATGTATACGCTCGCGCTCGAGTCGCTTTTGCGTGCGAACAAGGCGCGGTGACCGCCGTGCAGTCATTCTGCACAAGGGAACCGCAACGCTGTGCGCGCGCAAAAGCGGCCGAGCCCCTGCATTGAATGGTTTGTGGGGTTGGCACCCCAGGTTCCCCGATACGGCGTTGCGCCGCTTGCGGGTAGAACGACTACCCGCCGCACGACGCGCCTTGTCTCGAAGAACCTGGGGTGCCAACGCGAGCGTGTACATGAATCAGTGTTTCCCTAGGACCTCGTGCTTGGTGCGGATGAAGGTCGCGTGCGGGATGTAGAGCAGGTCTGCCAGGTGCCGGATTACCGCTTCCTGGCGCTTGTTGAGGTCGCGGTTGGCCCAGGCGGCACGCCACAGGGCGCGCATGATGTCGGTCTTCTGCCCGGCATCAAAGGACGCGTTCACTTCGCGCACCATAGGATGGATGGAGATCAGTTCGTCGCTATCCTCCTGGGCGATCTCCAGCATCGCATCGGCGGTATCGCGATCCAGCCGGAACAGTTCGATCAGGCTGGCGCGCACGGACTCCAGTTCCTCGGCGTGCAGATCAAAGTCGGCCCGGCAGACCTCCATGATCAGCGCCGCCGCGGCGCGTTGCAGGCGCTCCTCGGAGGCGCCCTCGGGGCGGTCGCTGCGTTCGGCGCCCAGCAGGCGCTGCCAGTGGCTGCGTAGTTGTTCGATCAAGTCAGGGTCTCCGTGGTCTTGCGCTGTGCGGTATGGTGCCCGAATGGAATCCGCCCGGCCCGAATCCCCCGATCTTCTCCTGCTCTCCGGCGGCATCGAGAGCAGCGCCTTGTTGGCGCAGGAGCATGCCGCCGGTCGTTTGTTGCGTGCCGTGTGGGTCGACTACGGCCAGCGCAATGCCGCGCGCGAATGGACCGCGGTGGAGCATCTGTCGGCGGTCTACGGTTGCGCCCCCATCGCGCTGGATCTCCAGTCCCTGCGCACGGCCTTCACCCGCCGCAACGACTGGGTCGGGCACGTGCCGCTGCCCCAGCGCAATCTGCTGGTGCTGGCTCTGGCGGTCAACTTGGCCGAGCACCACGGCGCGGCACGCATCCTGCTGGCGCTGAACCGCGAGGATCAGGGGCATGGTCCGGGTTCGCAACCGGGGTTTGTGCAGCAGGTCTCGGAGCTGGCCGCAGGTCTGGTGCCCGGCCTGCAGGTCGAGGCCCCGCTGATCGACCGGAGCAAAGCCGAGATCATTGCCGCCACCGACCCGCTGGGGATCGATTGGCGTCACACCTGGAGCTGCCTTCTGGCACAATCGCGGCAGTGCGGGCGTTGCCCGCAGTGTCAGGCCCGGCGTGCCGCGTTCGCCGCGGCCGGCATCCCCGACCCGACCGACTACCGCGAAGCCCCCCGATGACCGATCCCGCCATTCCCCGTCATGTCTCCGAGCGTCTGGAGATCGCCATCCTTACCGGTGAGACCCTGCAGCTGAACTGGGTCGAGCCCAATTCCAGCCAGGCCTGGTGGGGCAAGGTGACCCCGCGCGAGGTGCGCGAGGCGGACGGGTGCCACTGGCTCGACGGGGAATGCGAGGGCCGTACGGTGCAGATCCGACTGGACTTGATCCGCAACCTGCCGACACCGGTCAAGTAGCAGCCGCCACGCCTCCCGGGTCGCTCAGGCCGGGCAACAGGTCCGCGAGCGATTCCAGCAGTTCGAAGTCCCCCGAGTGCATGGGCTCGCCGCGCTCGTCCGGGTAGCGCATCCCCCGCAGTTCGGCGATCCCTGCTCCGGCGGCGCTGGCCAGCGCCAGCAGGTTGTCGTCGACTAGAAGCGTACGTTCCGGAGCGTACGGTGCGACCCGCTGCAGGCGTTCCCAGAAGCTGCCGTCTTCCTTGGCGCAATCGAGGTCGTGGGCGGAGACAATGGTATCCAGGCGGTCGCCAATGCGGGTGAGCTGGTGCTTGAAGGCGTAGACCTGCGGGTGGGCGTTGGTGACCAGCACCCGCCGCCGCCCGGCCCTTTGCAGGGCACCCAGGACTTGATCGGCATGCGGTTTCAGGGCGATGTGGTGGGCCAGCTCGCGTTTCAGGCCGAGGATGTCCAGACCGGTAAAGCGGGTCCAGTGATCCACGCAGTACCACTCCAGCTTGCCGCGCACCCGCTGCATCTCGTCCTCCAGGCGGCGGCGCGCGCATTCCGGGTCATCCGGTTGGCAGCGGATGTATTCCTGCGGGATCAGTTCACGCCAGAAGCGATTGTCGAAGTGCAGATCCAGCAGCGTCCCGTCCATGTCGAACAGCACAGTGTCGATGCGATCCCAGGCGATCGCGGCGCGGGCCGCGGGCGGGCGCGGATTTTTTTCGGGGTTTTGCAGGTCCACAGCTAACGGCTACACGAAAGAGGGTGACGACGATGGCCCCCATGGTACCCCAATCGCGGTTCCTTCCCGCGCCCCTGCTCCTTGCGCTGATGGCGCTGCCGCTGGCCGTGCAGGGAATGGACCCCGGCGACTCGGACTACGACCCGCTGGAGGACGACAGCCTGTGGGGCGAGACGGTCTCCCCGGACCAGACCCAGACCACCAGTCCGGAGCTGACCTTCCTGCTGGAGGAGCCGGACCGGACTCCGCATCACCACCAGAACCAGATCCGCATCACGCAGTCCTCGCTGGAGGATGGCTGGGCCGATCTGCGCCAGTGTCACAATGATGTGGCGGCCATTCGGCGCATGGTCATTGTGTACAATGAAGCCAGAATCGACGAGCTCCAGGTCGAGTCCACCCGCAACATCGAATCCGCGCGTGCCGAGGGCGATCGCGTGGACCTGCGCGGGGTGCAGCGGGACGCCGAGGTCTGCGTGACCGCGCGCATGAAGATCGTCGAAGACGAGGGGGACGGCGTCTATCGCCTGGAGAACGGCCCGTTCGTGCGCCGCTTCCTGGATGGCTACTTCCCGATGCGCGTCACCATGGCCGTGAGCTGGGGCGATCTTGACCTGCGTCTGGCGGAGACCGATCCGGCCGACCAGGAGGGGTTCGAGGTGGTCACCTCCGATCATGGCTTCATGTTCGACACCTTGTTCGAGGGCGAACTGCGTACCCTGGTGCGGCTACGCAACAGCCATTAGGGAAACGCTGACGCATTTACCCGCTCGCGCTTGACGTGTTTGCGTGCAACCAAGGTGCGGCGCTGCCGTGCAGTCCCTGTGCGGCAGAGGTGAGCCGCGGCGCCGTGCGCGCGAAAAGGCGGCGGACCCCCTAAGGTGCCAACGCGAGCGTGTACATTAAGCAGCGTTTTCCTACATGTCTCCCGGAGGGCGCATGAGCCGAGACAAGCCGGATGTCCAGGGCCGCCGTACGGTCGCCAGCAGCCGCCTGTTCGAGGTGGAGGAGCTGGATCTCGAATTCAGCAATGGTGCGCGCACCTGCTTCGAGCGTCTGGTCAGTCGCGGCCATGGGGCGGTGATCATCGCCCCGGTGCAGACCGACCGGACCGTCCTGTTGATCCGCGAGTATGCCGCCGGCACCCACCGCTACGAGCTGGGTCTGCCCAAGGGGCGGATGGAGGCGGGCG
The DNA here is from genome assembly GCF_000381845.1 of Thioalkalivibrio sp. AKL10. Taxonomy (NCBI): domain Bacteria; kingdom Pseudomonadati; phylum Pseudomonadota; class Gammaproteobacteria; order Chromatiales; family Ectothiorhodospiraceae; genus Thioalkalivibrio; species Thioalkalivibrio sp. AKL10. The sequence continues at coordinate 545,186 of NZ_KB907142.1, read as the reverse complement.
AGGACATCCTGACTGCCGCCAACCGCGAGATCATGGAGGAGGTTGGCCACGCCGGGCATCGCCTGACCCACCTGGGCGCGCTGACCGTGGCACCCGGCTACATGGCCCACCAGACCCATCTGGTGCTGGCCGAGGACCTGTATCCGCAGGCCGCGGAAGGCGACGAGCCGGAGGCGCTCGAGGTGGTCCCCTGGTCGCTGGACCGGCTGACCGAGCTGGTCGCCCGGGAAGATCTGACCGAGGCGCGCTCCATCGCCGCGCTGTACATGGTGCGCGATTACCTCGACGCCTGAGCGCAACCCTGCCAAGCTAGGCGGAACGTTTCGGGAAAACGGGAGTTCCCCATGCATGCTCCGCCGAAGGATTCGGCTCTTACTGCCCTGATGCACGAGGTGGCTGCGCTGGCCGACCAGGCCGGCCACGCGATCCTCGAACTCTACGAGACGCGCTTTGCGGTCACCGAAAAGGCCGATCATTCGCCGCTCACCGAGGCCGATCTGGCTGCCCACCGGATCCTTGCCCATGGGCTGGCCGACATCGACCCCGACTGGCCCGTGTTGTCGGAGGAGGGGCAGGACGTGCCCTTCGAGCGCCGTCGCCAGTGGCAGACCTACTGGTTGATTGATCCCCTCGACGGCACCCGCGAGTTCGTCAAGCGCAGCGGCGAATTTACCGTGAACGTGGCCCTGATCCACGACCACGAGCCGGTGCTGGGCGTCGTCTGGTGCCCGGTGCTCAAGCGCCTGTACGCCGGTCATCGCGATGGCGTGGCCATTCGCCGTGACGAGGATCAGCCCCCGTGGGAAATCGCAGTGGCGCGCGACCGTATTGGCACCGATCACCCATTGGTGGCGGGCAGCCGTTCGCACGGGGCGGAGCGACTCAAGGTCGCGCTGGACCGTCTGGGGCCCCACGACCTGGTCAGCATGGGCAGCTCGATGAAGCTGTGCCTGGTGGCCGAGGGAGCTGCCGACATCTATCCGCGTCTGGGGCCCACCAGCGAGTGGGATACCGGCGCGGCGCACGCCGTGGTCCGGGCCGCAGGCGGACGGGTGACGGATCTCCACGGGCAGGAGCTGCGTTACAACACGCGCGAAAGCCTGCTGAACCCCGAATTCCTGGTGTGCGCGGGCAACCCCGACGGCTGGTTGCGCCGCCTGGGGCTTCCCGACGCCTGAGTCCCCCGCTCCGCGTCAGGCGGCGCCGTTGGTCCGCGACGGGGCCACCGGCTCCGGCGTGATATCCCAGATCTGGTCGGCGTAGTCGCGCACCGTGCGGTCGATGGAGAAGTACCCCATGCGCGCGACATTCAGGATGGCTGCCTCGGCCCATGCGGTACGGTCGGCGTACAGGGCATCCGCCCGGTCGCAGGCCGCGGCGTAGGCTGGATAGTCGGCGATCACGAAGAACGGGTCCTCGTGGCGCAGGTAGCGCCCAAGGTCGCCATGGGTCCCCGGGTCGTCGCAGGTAAAGAACCCCGATTCGATCATCTCCACCGCGGCGGCCAGGTTGGGCTGCTGCGCCAGGATGGCCTCGGGGCTCGGGCCGTTGCGGCGATGCTCGACCACCTCGTCGGCAGTCATGCCGAAGATGAAGATAGACTCCTCGCCCACCGCGTCGCGGATCTCGATGTTGGCGCCGTCCAGCGTGCCGATGGTCAGGGCGCCGTTCAGTGCCAGTTTCATGTTGCCGGTGCCGGAGGCCTCGAAGCCGGCGGTGGAAATCTGTTCGGAGACATCGGCCGCCGGGATGATGATGCTGGCGGAACTGACCTCGTAGTTGGGGAAGAACACGCACTTCAGGCGGTCGCCCACGGCCGGATCGTGGTTCACGATGTCGGCCACCTCGTTGATCACCTGGATGATGCCCTTGGCGCGGGCATAGCCGGGCGCCGCCTTGCCGCCGAACAGGACCACGCGCGGCGGGACGTCCTCGCCGGCACGGATGCGCCGGTAGAGATCCACCACGTGCAGGAGCTTCAGCAATTGGCGCTTGTATTCGTGGATGCGCTTGATCTGCACGTCGAACATCACGTCCGGGTTCAACTCCACGCCGGTGCGCTCACGGACCAGGTCGGTCAGGCGCTGCTTGTTGGCGCGCTTCACGTCCATGAACGCCTTTTGCAGTTCGGGATCCTGGGCGTAGGGCTCCAGCGCGCGCAGACGGTCCAGGTTGTACTGCCAGTCGTTGCCGATGCGCTGGCCCAGCAGTTCGGTGAGCGCGGGGTTGGACTGGATCATCCACAGGCGCGGGGTCACGCCGTTGGTGACATTGACGAAGCGTTCCGGCCACAGGGCGTAGAAGTCCTCGAACAGGGTCTCCTGCAACAGCTGGGTATGCAGCGCGGCCACGCCGTTGACGTGGTGCGAGCCGACCACGGCCAGGTGGGCCATGCGCACGCGGCGGCCATGGTCCTCGTCGATGATGGACAGCCGGGTCAGGCGGTCGTTGTCCCCGGGATAGCGGTGACGGACCTCTTCCAGGAAATCCTGGTTGATACGGTAGATGATCCCCATGTGCCGTGGCAGAACGCGCTCCATCAACTCCACCTGCCAGGTCTCGAGGGCCTCGGGCATCAGGGTGTGGTTGGTGTAGGCGAAGGTGCGCCGGCTCAGGTCCCAGGCATGGTCCCAGGACTGTTCATGGTGGTCCACCAGCAGGCGCATCAGTTCCGCCACGGCGATCGCCGGGTGGGTGTCGTTGAGCTGGATCGCAATCTTGTCGGGCACTTCATCGAGGCTGTAGCCGAGTGCCAGATGGCGCTCCAGGATGTCCTGCAGCGAAGCGGAGACGAAGAAATACTCCTGTTTCAGCCGCAGTTCCTTGCCGACCGCCATGGTGTCGTTGGGGTACAGAACCATCGAGATGGTCTCCGACTCGGCCTTGTCCGAGACGGCGCGGATGTAATCGCCCTCGTTGAAGTAGCGCAGGTCGAAGTCGCGGGTGGCCTTGGCCGCCCACAGCCGCAGATTGTTCACGTTGCGCCGGCCGTAGCCCGCCGTCGGGTAGTCGTAGGCCATGGCCAGGACTTCCTCGCCGTCCTCCCAGGTGTAACGGGTGGAGCCGTCGGGGTCATGATGCTCGACCACGTAGCCGTAGAAGTGGATCGGGAATTTGCGATCCGAGCGCGGGAATTCCCAGGGGTTGCCGTAGCGCAGCCAGTTGTCCGGGTGCTCGACCTGTTGGTAGGGCTCGAACTCCTGCCGGAACATCCCGAATTCATAGCGGATGCCGTAGCCGTAGCCGGGGTAGCCCTGGGTCGCCAGCGACTCGAGGATGCAGGCGGCCAGGCGCCCGAGGCCGCCATTGCCGAGGGCGGCGTCGTCTTCCAGGTCGAGGATGGTATCCAGGTCCACGCCGAGGTCCGCCATCGCCTGGCGTGCCGGCTCGAGGATGCCCATGTTGCGCAGGTTGGCCTCGAGCATGCGCCCGATCAGGTATTCCAGCGACAGGTAGTAGACGCGCTTGACGTCCTCGTCGGCGAATTGCCGGCGGGTCAACAGGCGCCGCTCCACCATGCGTTCACGGATGGCGAAGGCGAGTGCTTCCATCCAGTCGCGTTCGGTGGCTTCGCGCGGGTCTTCCCCCACCACGCGGACCACGGCATCGCGGATCGATTGCCGCAGGCCCTCCGCGTCGTTGGGGAGGTTGGGCAGGTGCGTGACTTCGGGGGCGGCCATCGGGTGGTTCTCCAGGAGGGGGTAGACGCGCCGTTGCCCGGGGTTATCCCTCCCGGGCGACGGCGCGATAGCCGATATCTGTTCGGCAGTATATATCGTCGAAATGAATCTGTTGTACGGCTGCGTAGGCCTTTTTCTGCGCGGCCTTCACGTCCTCGCCGAGGCCGACCACGCACAGCACACGGCCCCCGGCGGTGACGATCGTTCCGTCTTCGCCCTGTGCGGTCCCGGCGTGGAACACGTGGGCATTGGGATCGCGTTCCACGGCCTCCAGGCCGGTGATGGCGTCGCCCTTGCGGTAGGTTCCGGGGTAACCGCCGGCGGCTAGGACCACGCCCAGCGCCACGCGCGCATCCCACTCGGCCCGGACCTGGTCCAGGCGGCCTTCCAGCGCGGCCTCGACCAGTTCGCCGAGGTCGGAATCCAGGCGGCTCAGGATCGGCTGGGTCTCGGGGTCGCCGAAGCGGCAGTTGAACTCCAGCACCTTCGGGTTGCCTGCGGCGTCGACCATCACGCCGGCATAGAGAAAGCCGGTGTAGCGTTCGCCATCGGCGGCCATGCCCTGCACGGTCGGCTCGATAACCTCGCGCAGGATGCGCTCGTGCAGGGCATTTGTCACCACCGGGGCGGGCGAGTAGGCCCCCATCCCGCCGGTGTTGGGGCCCCGGTCGCCGTTGTCGCGCGCCTTGTGGTCCTGCGAGGAGGCCAGCGGCAGGACATGCTCGCCATCCACCATGCAGATAAAGCTGGCCTCCTCGCCGCGCAGGAATTCCTCGATGACCACCCGGTTCCCGGCCTCGCCAAAGGCATTGCCGGCCAGCATGTCGTGAACGGCGGCGCGCGCCTCGTCTTCGGTCTGCGCCAGGATGACGCCCTTGCCAGCGGCCAGGCCGTCGGCCTTGACCACGATGGGTGCGCCGTGGGTAGCGATGAACTCAAGCGCCGCGGTCTCGTCCTCGAAGCTGCCGTAGGCGGCGGTCGGGATGCCGTGGCGTTGCATGAAGTCCTTGGCGAAGCTCTTCGAGCCCTCCAGCTGCGCCGCCTTCGCGGTGGGGCCGAAGCAGCGCCGGCCGGCGGCGCGGAACGCATCCACTACACCGGCGACTAGCGGGGCCTCCGGGCCGACGACCGTAAAGGCCACTGCCTCGCGCTCGGCCAGGGCCAGTAGCGCGTCGATGTCGGTGACGCCGATCTCGACGTTCTCGCATTTTGCCTCGCGCGCGGTCCCGGCGTTCCCGGGGGCCACCAGGACGCGCTCGATGCGCGGGGACTGCGCCAGCTTCCACGCCAGGGCGTGTTCGCGTCCGCCGTTGCCGATTACCAGTACGTTCATGAGAGGCCCCGGGTCAGGGAGACACTGGTCAATGCACGCGTTCGCGCTCGAGTCGCTTTTGCGTGCGAACAAGGCGCGGTGACCGCGGTGCAGTCATTCTGCACAAGGGAGCCGCAACGCCGTGCGCGCACAAAAGCGGCCGAGCCCCTCCGGGGTTGGCACCCCAGGTTCCCCGATCCTGCGTTGCGTCGTTTGTGGGTAGACCCGCTACCCACTGCACGAGGCGCCTGGTCCCCCCAAACCTGGGGTGTCAACGCGAACGTGTGCATTGATCAGTGTCTCCCTGTTAGTGACGGAAGTGGCGCATGCCGGTGAACAGCATGGCGATGTCGTGCTCGTTGGCGGCGTCGATCACCTCCTGGTCGCGCATCGAGCCGCCGGGCTGGATCACCGCGGTGATGCCGGCCTCGGCCGCCGCGTCGATACCGTCGCGGAACGGGAAGAAGGCGTCCGAGGCCATGACCGAGCCGGCCACCTGCAGGCCCTCGTCGGCGGCCTTGATGCCGGCGATGCGCGCGGAATACACCCGGCTCATCTGCCCGGCACCGACCCCGATGGTCTGTTCGTCGCGGGCGTAGACGATCGCGTTGGACTTCACGTACTTGCCCACCTGCCAGGCGAAGCAGAGGTCCTTCATCTCCTGTTCCGAGGGCGCGCGCGCGGTCACGGTCTTCAGCTCCACATCGGCCAGGCTGCCGCGATCGGCATCCTGTACCAGGAGCCCGCCGCCGATGCGCTTGTAGTCGAGGCCGGGACCGACACCCGCCGGCGGGATCTCCAGCACGCGAACATTCTTCTTGGTGGTCAGGGCGCGCAGCGCGCCCTGGGTGACCTCGGGGGCGATGACCACCTCGACGAACTGACGGCTGACGATCGCATGCGCGGTATCGCCGTCCAGCGGCCGGTTGAAGGCGATGATGCCGCCGAAGGCCGAGGTCGGGTCGGTCTGGAAGGCGCGTTCGTAGGCCATCAGCTGGGTCGGGGCGACGGCCACGCCGCAGGGGTTGGCGTGCTTGACGATCACGCAGGCCCCGGCCTCGAACTGGCGCACGCATTCCCAGGCGGCATCGGCGTCGGCCAGGTTGTTGTAAGAGAGTGCCTTGCCCTGGTGCTGGCGGTAGCTGGCCAGGGTGCCGGGTGCAGGCTGTGGATCACGATAGAACGCGGCGCGCTGGTGCGGATTCTCGCCGTAGCGCAGGGTCTCGACGCGTTCGAAGGTGGCGTTCAGCTGTCCCGGGAACGGAGCCGCTTCGCCATCCTCGTCGAGGGCCGAGAGGTAGTTGCTGATCGCGGCATCGTAGCGCGCTACGTGATCGAAAGCCGCGACCGCCAGGCGGAAGCGCAGCGACTGCGGCACCTCGCCATGGTCGCCGATGGCCGCGGCGATCTCGCTGTACTGGTCGGGGCTGGTGGCCACGGCCACGTCGCGGTAGTTCTTGGCCGCGGCGCGCAGCATCGCCGGGCCGCCAATGTCGATGTTCTCGATGGCGTCTTCCAGGCTGCAGCCGGGACGGGCCACCGTCGCCTCGAAGGGATAGAGGTTCACCACCAGCAGGTCGATCGGCGGGATGTCCTGCTCAGCCATCACCGCGGAGTCGATGTCGCGCCGGCCGAGCAGCCCGCCGTGGATGCGCGGGTGCAAGGTCTTGACTCGGCCATCCATGATCTCGGGGAAGCCCGTGTGCGCGGAAACCTCGATTACCGGAAGGTTGTTTTCGGCCAGCAGGCGGGCGGTCCCGCCGGTGGACAGAAGCTCGACGCCGCGTTCATGCAGGGCGCGGGCGAGCTCCACGACGCCGGTCTTCTCGGAGACCGACAAAAGGGCGCGCTGGATAGGGCGGCTGGGGGTCATGCGGGGCCTCGGGATCGCTGCAAAACGACCATTATATCGAACGCGCGGCCCGGATGGATCGGCATTCGCAGTCGCGAAGCCGAGGTCGCCAGACGGGCCCTCAGCTTGTAATTTTTGCGCAAAACCTTCAGGGTATAAAAACGATTTCGGACACAACGCCCGCGTTCAGACGCATCGCGCGGCGCCGTAAACGATCCCCGAGCCAGGCGGGATGGGCCCGCCAGACCACGGCTCGGCATCCGGGTACCGATTGCCCTCCGGATGTGCAGGAAGAACCGGCCAGGCCGGTGTCGGGTGCTGCGAACAACGCACCCGGCGCATTGATACCCGAACACCGGGCGGCACCCGCCTGGCTCGATCGGGCTGCTGGCGAGACCGCCGTGTGATGCGGAGGTCGCGGTTTACTGCGTTTGCGGGGTGTTGTGCCGACGGATCGGCCCAGAGGCCGGTCCAGTCACGCTTACAACAGCAGCAAAGCCAAGAGGAACCAGCATGGCAGCGAATATCAAGAATGATCAGGACTTCGGCGAGAAGCCGACCGAACGTCGCGATACCGAGAACTATCTCAACGAGTACACCACCGGCTTCGTCGACAAGTGGGATGACCTGATCGACTGGGACAACCGCGCCAAGAGCGAAGGCACCTTCTTCATCGAAGAACTGAAGAAGCGCGGCGCCAAGCGCGTGCTCGACGTCGCCGCCGGCACCGGCTTCCATTCCGTACAGTTGCGCGAAGCGGGCTTTGACGTGGTGACCGCCGACGGCGCCCCCGAGATGCTCGTCAAGGCCTTCGAGAACGGTCGCAAGCGGGGTCACATCCTGCGCACCGTGCAGGCCGACTGGCGCATGCTGAATCGCGACATCTACGGCCGCTACGACGCCGTCGTCTGCCTGGGCAACTCGTTTACCCACCTGTTCAATGAACACGACCGCCGCAAGGCCCTGGCCGAGTTCTACTCCGCCCTGAACCACGATGGCGTGCTGATCCTCGACCAGCGCAACTACGACACCATCATGGACCACGGTTACTCGTCCAAGCACACCTACTACTACTGCGGCGACAACGTCCAGGTGCAGCCGGCCCACGTTGACGAAGGCCTGGCGCGCTTCCAGTACAAGTTCCCGGATGGTTCCGAGTACTTCCTGAACATGTTCCCGCTGCGCAAGGCCTATGTCCGCCGCCTGATGCGCGAGGTCGGTTTCCAGAAGATCGAGACCTACGGGGACTTCCAGGAGACCTATCGCGAGAGTGATCCGGACTTCTTCATCCACGTGGCCGACAAGCGTTATATCGAGGGTGAGGAACGATGAGCGAGAACTACTCCGACGTAGTCGAAACCGCTCGCGACTACTACAACAGCGAGGACGCCGACACCTTCTACAAGATGGTGTGGGGCGGTGAAGACCTCCATATCGGGCTGTACGAGTACAAGGACGAGCCGATCGGCGACGCCAGCCGTCGCACGGTCGCGCACATGTCCGACCTCCTGGGCGAGCCGCAGCCGGAATGGCGCGTGCTCGACATGGGCGCCGGCTACGGCGGTGTCGCCCGCTACCTAGTGGAAAACTACGGTTGCGATGTCACCGCGCTGAACCTGTCCGAGAAGGAAAACGAGCGCGATCGCGAGATCAACAAGGCGCGCCACCTCGACGACAAGATCACCGTGGTCGATGGCTCCTTCGAGAAGGTCGACGAGCCGGACGAATCCTACGATGTCGTCTGGTCCGAGGACTCCTTCCTGCACAGCCAGAACGAGGCAAAGAAAAAGGTGATCCAGGAGGCCGCGCGCGTCCTGAAGCCGGGTGGCTGGCTGATCTTCACCGATCCGATGCAGACCGACGATTGCCCGGATGGCGTGCTGGACCCGATTCTGGCCCGCATCCACCTGGATTCGCTGGCGAGCCCGGCGCTGTACCGCGAGGCGGCCAAGGCGGCCGGCCTGGAAGAGGTCAGCTTCGAGGAACACTCCAGCCAGATCTCGACCCATTACGGTCGCGTGAAGCAGGAGCTCGAGTCCCGCGAGGACGAGTTGAAAAACTACATCTCGCAGGACTACATCGACCGCATGAAGCAGGGCCTGCAGCACTGGGTCGATGGCGGCAACTCGGGCTACCTGACCTGGGGCATCTTCCGCTTCCGCAAGCCGGCCCGCTAGGCCGCGCGCGAGGGGTGGCTGGCCGCCGTCAGGCGGGCAGCCGCCTCCAGACCCCGTCCATGCGGCCTTCGAGCGGCTGGAACCGGGTCTTGTATTCCATCTTCGGCGCCTGGTCGATCTAGTAGCCGAGGTAGACATGGGGCAGACCCAGGCGGTGCGCATGCGCCACCTGGGTCAGGATTGCGAGGGTGCCCAGGCCGCGGCGCGGCTGATCCGGATCGAAGAAGCTGTACATCGCCGACAACCCCTGGGGGGTGCGATCGGTGACGGCCACCGCGACCAGCATGTCGGCCTGGCGGAATTCGATCAGATCCACTGGGCCGTTGCGGTGGGCGAGCATTCCCGCGTATTCCTCGCGTCCCATCTGTTCCATGCCACCGCCCGTGTGACGGGCGGTCTGGTAGCGCGAGAACAGCAGCATGTGCTCGTCGAGATCGGCGGCGGGCGATGTCCCGGGCTGTTCCGGCGGCCGGCGGATCGTCACCGCGAGATCGCGGTTGCGATCCAGGCAGCGGCGCTGGCTCCGGTTCGGGCGGAAGGCCGCAACCGGGATGCGTACGGGCACGCAGGCCGCGCACTCGGGGCAGTGATGCCGATAAACAAACTGACCGCTGCGGCGAAAGCCCTCGGCCAGTAGCTGGCCGAAGCGCGCGCCGCCCAGGCTGACCGCGGGGTCGACCAGCAAACTCTGCATCTCGCGGTCGTCCAGATAGGGGCAGGCCTGCGGGGCAGTAATGAACCAGCGGATCGGATGTTCCTGCATGGCGCTATCGTGACAGCTCTGTTCACGGGCGCAACCAGGCCGCATCCGGGGCTGCGACGCAATTTGAAAGAGCCTGCCACCAGGGTGGGCTCCACGCACGGGATGGAACCCCGGCGTGTACACTTATCCCATTCGAAACCAATGGTGTACGGCACATGACGGCAACACGCAAAGACATCGAGAACGCGCTGAAAGAGCGCATCCTGATCCTGGACGGCGGTATGGGTACCACCATCCAGCTGTACAAGCTGGACGAGGCCGATTACCGCGGTGAGCGGTTCAAGGACTGGGAATCCGACCTGAAGGGCAACAACGACCTGCTGTCGCTGACCCGCCCGGATATCATCGAGCAGATCCACAACGACTATCTCGAGGCCGGTGCCGATATCATCGAGGCCAACACCTTCAACGGTACCCGCATCGCGATGGCGGACTACCACATGGAGGACCTGGTCCCCGAGCTGAACCGCGAATCCGCGAAGCTCGCGCGCAAGGCGGCCGACGCCTGGACCGAAAAGACCCCGGACAAGCCGCGCTACGTCGCCGGCATCCTTGGCCCGACCAACCGCACCGCGTCGATCTCCCCGGACGTGAATGACCCCGGCGCGCGTAACGTCGATTTCGACACCCTGGTTGCGTCCTACAAGGAAGCGGCCGAGGCCCTGGTCGAGGGTGGCGTCGATCTGCTGCTGATCGAGACGGTGTTCGACACCCTGAACGCCAAGGCCGCGATCTTCGCGGTGAAGACGCTGGAAGACGAGCTCGGGAAGGACCTCCCGATCATGATCTCCGGCACGATCACCGACGCCTCCGGCCGTACCCTGTCCGGCCAGACCACCGAGGCCTTCTGGAACTCCGTGCGTCACGCCAATCCGGTCTCGATCGGCCTGAACTGCGCGCTGGGTGCCAAGGAAATGCGCCAGTACGTGGAAGAGCTTTCGCGCATCGCCGATACCTTTGTGTCCGCGCACCCGAACGCCGGCCTGCCGAACGAGTTCGGCGACTATGACGAGAGCCCGGAGCAGATGGCCGCGGATGTCGGCCCGTGGGCCGAGCAGGGCCTGCTGAACATCATCGGCGGTTGCTGTGGCACGCTGCCGGAGCACATCCGGGCCATGCGCGAGGCGGTCGAGAAGCACGCGCCGCGCAAGCTGCCGGAGATCGCCCCGGCCTGCCGCCTGTCGGGTCTCGAGCCGTGCAACATCACCGATGATTCGCTGTTCGTGAACGTCGGCGAGCGCACCAACGTGACCGGGTCGCGCAAGTTCCTGCGCCTGATCCAGAACGAGGAATTCGACGTCGCGCTGGAAGTCGCGCTGAACCAGGTCGAGGGCGGCGCCCAGATCATCGACATCAACATGGACGAGGGCATGCTGGAGTCGCAGGAGGCAATGGTCCGCTTCCTGAATCTGCTGGCCGGCGAGCCCGATATCGCCCGCGTCCCGGTGATGATCGACTCCTCCAAGTTCGAGATCATCGAAGCGGGCCTGAAGTGCGTGCAGGGCAAGCCGGTGGTCAACTCGATCTCCATGAAGGAGGGCGAGGAAAACTTCATCAAGCAGGCCCAGCTGTGCCGCCGCTATGGCGCCGCGATCGTGGTCATGGCCTTCGACGAGGACGGCCAGGCGGATAACGAGCAGCGTCGCGTCGAGATCTGCACCCGGGCCTACAAGCTGCTGACCGAGAAGGTTGGTTTCCCGGCCGAGGACATCATCTTCGACCCGAACATCTTCGCGGTCGCTACCGGCATCGAAGAGCACAACAACTACGGCGTGGACTTCATCGAGGCCACCCGCCGCATCAAGAACGACCTGCCGCACGCGCTGATCTCCGGTGGCGTGTCCAACGTATCGTTCTCCTTCCGCGGCAACGAGCCGGTGCGCGAGGCGATCCACGCCGTCTTCCTGTATCACGCCATCAAGGCGGGCATGGACATGGGTATCGTCAACGCCGGCCAGCTGGCGGTCTACGACGATATCGACGCGAAGCTGAAGGAAGCGGTCGAGGACGTGGTCCTGAACCGCCGCGACGACGCCACTGACCGTTTGCTCGAACTGTCCGAGGAGTACAAGGGCCAGGGCGGCGGCAAGAAGGAAGAGAACCTCGAGTGGCGCGAATGGGAAGTCTCCAAGCGTCTCGAGCACTCCCTGGTCAAGGGTATCGACACCTACGTGGTCGACGACACCGAAGAGGCACGCCAGGCGTATGACCGCCCGATCCAGGTAATCGAAGGCCCCCTGATGGACGGCATGAACGTGGTCGGCGACCTGTTCGGCGAGGGCAAGATGTTCCTGCCGCAGGTGGTCAAGTCCGCCCGCGTGATGAAGAAGGCCGTGGCTCATTTGATCCCGTACATCGAGGCCGAGAAGACCGGCACCGAGAACAACGGCCGGATCCTGATGGCCACGGTGAAGGGCGACGTCCACGACATCGGCAAGAACATCGTGGGCGTGGTGCTGCAGTGCAACAACTTCGAGGTCATCGACATCGGCGTGATGCAGCCGGGGGCCTCGATCCTGAAGGCCGCCAAGGAACACGACGTCGACGTCATCGGCCTGTCCGGTCTGATTACCCCCTCGCTGGAGGAGATGGCCAACTTCGCCGCCGACCTCGAACGTGAAGGCATGAAGACCCCGCTGATGATCGGCGGCGCGACGACCTCGCGCGCCCACACCGCGGTGAAGATCGAGCCGAACTACTCCGGTCCGGTGGTCTGGGTGAAGGACGCCTCGCGTGCCGTGGGCGTGGCCCAGAGTCTGATCAGCCCCGAGCTGCGCGAGAAGTACGCCGCCGACGTCCGCGAGGAGTACGAGAAGCTGCGCGTGCAGAACGCCGGGCGCAAAAAGAAGACCCAATGGGTCACGCTCGACAAGGCGCGCGCCAACAAGCCGACAATCGACTGGTCTGACTACACGCCGCCGAAACCGAAGGCGCTGGAAACCGACGAACTGCCGGGGCAGCCGAAGGTGCTGCACCCGCATGGCGACGGCACCGTACTGCTGCGCTTCGATGATTACGATCTCAACGAGGTCGCCAAGTACATCGACTGGACGCCGTTCTTCCACTCCTGGCAGCTGCACGCCGCCTACCCGCGCATCCTGGATGACGAGAAGGTCGGCGAAGAGGCGCGCAAGCTGTTCAAGGATGGCAAGGACATGCTGAAGCGGATGATCGACGAAAAGTGGGTCACCTGCCGTGGCGTGGTCGGCTTCTTCCCGGCGAACACCGTTGATGACGACGACATCGAGGTGTACACCGACGATAGCCGCTCCAAGGTCCTGAAGAAGCTGCACCACCTGCGTCAGCAAACCGAGAAGCGTCGCGGGCAGCCGAGCCATTCATTGGCCGATTTCGTGATGCCCAAGGAAGCCGGTGGTCCGGACTACATCGGGGCCTTCGCGGTCAGCGCCGGTGGTGATGTCGACGCCAAGGCCAAGGAATACGAAAAGGCCAACGACGACTATCACGCCATCCTCGTGAAGAGCCTGGCGGACCGTCTGGCCGAGGCCTTTGCCGAGTGCATGCACTACCATGTGCGCCGCGAATACTGGGGCTATGTCCCCGACGAGTCGCTGGAGAACGAGGACCTGATCGAGGAGAAGTACCAGGGTATTCGTCCGGCGCCCGGCTACCCGGCCTGCCCGGAGCACACCGAGAAGGCGACCCTGTGGGAGATGCTGCAGCCGGAAGAGCATGCTGACATGACGCTCACCGAGAGCTTCGCCATGCTGCCGGTCTCGGCCGTCTCCGGCTGGTACTTCGCGCATCCGGAATCGCGCTACTTTGGTCTCGGCAAGGTCAACCGCGACCAGGTCGAGGACTACGCCAAGCGCAAGGGCATGTCGTTCGAGGAGGCCGAGCGGTGGCTCGCGCCAAACCTCGGCTACGACGACAGCGACGAGGCCAAGGCGGAAGCCAAGGCCGAGCGCGACGCCCGGACCGCGTAACTTCGCGATCCTGCCCCGGGTGGGCTGGCCGACTGGCCCTTGCCCGGAAAACTGCGAGCCCCGCCCCGTGCGGGGCTCGCTTTGTTTGGGGTACCGCGCCAAACTGGACGGGCTTGTCCCCAACTGGAGTCCGCGCATGTCCGCTCGTGAACCCGCGATCGACGCTCGACCGGCGATGTTCCGCAATCATCCGTTCGGCTTCATCCTTAGCGTGTTACTGATCCCGGCCTTCGGCCTCGGCTTGCTGATCCTGTTGTGGTGGTACCTCCAGACGCGCTCGGTACGGTTGCGCATCGACGCCGATCAGGTGCATCTGGAACGGGGCCTGCTGTCGAAGTCGCATGTGGACCTCGACATCGGTCAGATCCGCACGGTGAAGGTGGATCAGAGTTTCTTCGACCGCATCTTCCGCGTGGGCCGCATCGCGGTGTACACCACCGGCGACAATCCGGAATTCCGGGTTAACGGCATCCCGGACCCCAACCGGGTGCGCGAATATGTGCGAGGCCGTCGCGAGGGCGTGGCGTGAGCCGTGCGGACCGGCGGGACAGCCGTCTGGCGCTGCGTATCCTGCTCGGCACCTCGGCGCTGGTGGCCCTGCTCGTCGCCCTGCTGGTGCTGGCGGCGGCCGTGTCCCTCCCGGGGCTGTCGGACTGGGTCGCGCTGACGTTCGATGACGGTATGGGGCTCAAGAACGCGGCGCTGGTGGCGGCCATCGTGTCCGTACTGGTGTCCATCGTGTTCGCCCTGGCCGCCGGCGAGGGGCTGATCGGGGAGCTGCAGTTCATGATCCCCGGTTTCTTCCTGTTCTTTGTGTTCTTCTGGCTGATGCTGGCCTGGATCTTTTGATCCGGGCCAGCTCCCCGTGCATCCTTCCCGTCCCCGACAAGCCCCGGAGCCCCGAGCGTGACCACTGACGCCGACAACGACGCGAATCCCCAGCACCATCTGACCCTGCGCCCGACCCGGATCGAGGACTACGAGGACATCCGCGAGATCATGGAGCGGGTCTATCACGACCTCGACGGTGCCTGGAGCGAGGCGCAGTTCCGCTCCCAGGTGATGCGCTTCCCCGAGGGCCAGATCTGCATCGAGGACAATGGCAAGGTGGTCGCCGCGGCGATCAGCCTGATCGTCGAATACAAGCGCTTCGGCGATCAGCACAATTACTGGCAGATCACCGGGAATGGCTTCCTGACCACCCACGACCCGGACGGCGACACGCTGTACGGCGTGGACATCTTCGTGCATCCGGACTATCGCGGGCTGCGCCTGGGCCGGCGCCTGTACGACGCGCGCAAGGAGTTGTGCGAGAAGCTAAACCTGCGGGCGATCGTCGCCGGTGGGCGTATCCCCGGCTACGAGCCGTACCGCGACGAGCTGACGCCGCAGCAGTACGTACGCCGGGTGAAGAACCACGAGATCATCGACCCGATCCTGACATTCCAGCTGGCGAACGACTTTCACGTCCGCAAGATCATCACCAACTACCTGCCGGACGACGAGAAGTCCGGGGCCTACGCGACGCTGATCGAGTGGCTGAACATCTACTACGAGGAGAAGGAAAAGCTGATCGGCGGCAGCCGCTCGGACGTGCGCATCGGCGTCGTCCAGTGGCAGATGCGCCCGACGGTGGACCTGGACTCCCTGTTCCAGCAGGTGGAGTATTTCGTCGATGCGGTTTCCGGCTATCGCTCGGACTGCGTGCTGTTCCCGGAATTCTTCAACGGCCCGTTGATGGGGGCCTTCAACCAGGACTACCCGGCCGAGGCCGTGCGCCGCCTGGCCGAGTACACCGAGGCGGTCCGCGAGGAGATGGTGCGCCTGGCGCTGGCCTACAACATCAACATCGTGGCCGGCTCGATGCCCGAGTACACGGATGATGTCCTGCGCAATGTCTCCTATCTGTGCCGCCGCGATGGCACCTGGGACCGCCAGTACAAGATCCACGTGACCCCGGACGAGGTGTCCTACTGGGGACTGCAGGGCGGCGACGAGGTGCATGTCTTCGACACCGACTTCGGCAAGATCGGGATCCTGATCTGCTACGACGTGGAGTTCCCCGAACTGCCGCGGGTGATGGCCGATCACGGCCTGCAGATCCTGTTCGTGCCCTACTGGACCGACACCAAGAATGCCTATCTCCGGGTACGGCGCTGCGCCCAGGCCCGCGCGATCGAGAACGAGTGCTACGTGGTCATGTCCGGCTCGGTGGGCAACCTGCCCAAGGTCGAGAACATGGACATGCAGTACTCCCAGGCTGCGGTGTTCACCCCGTCCGACTTTGCCTTCCCGCACGACGCGGTGGCCGCGGAGGCGACCCCCAACACCGAGATGACCCTGATCGTGGATCTCGACCTCGACAACCTGAAAGAACTGCGCAATCACGGCTCGGTGCGCAATCTGCGTGATCGTCGGCGCGACCTCTATTCGGTCAAGTGGAAGTCGAAGCCCGTGTAGCAAACACGGACCGGTGGTCGCGCATGACGCTCCGCGGGCCAATCGCCCGAAGCGAGAAAGTGTGAACCGCGTCCGGTTGCCCCGGCGACCCCACTGGCATCCGGACGCGGGGGCCCGTAGTCTTGCGAGTCTAGGGATGCTCGGCCACTGGGGGTACAGCGTGGTCTACGGCCGTGCCGCTGTCAGGCGGGCGGATGTCAGTCAGGGGGAAGCATGAGCGATCAGATACCGGACCCAAAACGCGCCGCGATCCTCGTGGTGGATGACTCCAAGGTCATCCGGGTTGCGTTGCAACGTATTCTGCAGGGTCAGAACACCGTCTACGAGGCGGCCGACGGCGAACAGGCCCTGGAGCTGCTTCAGCAGTATCCCGATATCGGGCTGGTGCTGACCGATCTCTCGATGCCGGGCATCGACGGGCAGGATCTCCTGCTGCGTATTCGTGATGGCGTCGATGACCTCCCCACGGACCTCCCGGTGGTGATCGTGACCGGTCAGGAGAGCGACGAGGCGGCCAGCGACGAATGGCGCTCACTGGGGGCCAATGCCGTCCTGATGAAGCCGTTTGTTCCCACCCGTGTGCGCGAGGTCGTGGCCGAACTCCTGCCACCGCCGCCGGTCCCCGAGCCGCCCCCCTCCGGAGGGGCCCCCGACTCCGCCGAGAACCAGGCGTTGCGCGACGAGGTCGAGCGCCTGCGCCGCGAGTTGATGCTGCGGCAGCAATCCTCCAATGAGCGCGAGGCGCAGAAAGAGCTGGAGCGTCTGCGCACCGCCCTGGGCGAGGCCCGCGACGAGTCCACGGCGGCATTCCAGCGCGCGGAAGAGCGGGATCGCGAGATCGAGACTTTGCAGGGGCGTCTGGAGGAGGCCGAGACGGCGCTGGCCGAGGCGCGGGCGCGGGACGACGAGGTCGCGGCAGCAGCGGAACAGGCCGCGGCCCGCGAGGAGGAGCTTGCGGCCATGCGTGTGCGCGTGGAAGAACTCGAGGCTGAGGGTCCCCCGGAGTCGACCGAGCCCGACCGCGAGACCGAACAACTGCGTAGCCGGGTGCGCGAGCTCGAGAGCGAGAATGTCCGCCTGGACCACGAGCTCGTCGACCTGGAGCGCCAGCGTGAGGAGCAGCAGACGGAGCTGAAGGTCGCGCGGGGCGAGGCCGAACGCCTGCGCCGCGAGCGCAACCAGCAGTGCGAGCGCGCCGCGGCGGCCGAGAAGGCCCAGGCCGAGGCCGAGCAGCGCTGTTCGGATAGCCAGGATTCGGCTTCGGATCTGGGTGACCGCCTGGTGGCCCGCGAGCGGGAGCTGGCGGAGGCCCAGCAACGCAACCAGGACCTGCGTGGCCGGATCCGTGATCTGGAACATGCCCTGACCGGCCACAGCACCACTGCTGCGGCGGAGCCGGCGAGCGAGCCAAGTCGGGGCGAAACGGTCAAGGCGGAGCCGGAGGACAGCCTGCGGGCGCCCCTGTTCGATGCGAAACACGCGCGACCCGCACGTCTGGCGGGGCGTCGCTGGTTCCGGCTGGCGTTTGTCGGGGTGCTGGCGGTGATCGTGGTCCTGGGGGTGGCGATCTACCTGCGCGGGACCTGAGGCTCCGCGTGAAAGGGGCGGGCACCTGGCAGTGCCCGCCGTACATCGGGTTTAGTGCCGATCGCGGAGGACACCCAGCAGGTGGTTCCAGGAATCGTGGTCGGCGCGGGCGTCATAGCCGACCGGCATGCCGAACTCCTCGGCAATGGCATCGGCCCCCGGATTGGTGAAGCTGTGCTTCACGCCGGAGAATTCCACCACGGTGTAGCGTACTTCGGCCTCCTGCATCTCCTCCTGGAAACCGGCGACCTGCTCCGGCGGGATCATCGGGTCTGCGGTGCCGGTGAAGGACAGCAGTTCGGCCGACACCTTGCCGGCCTCGGCCCGGTGCTCGGTTCCCAGGCCGCCGTGGAAGCTCGCCGCCACGTTCAGGTCCATCCCCGCGCGCGCGGCCTCGAGGGCCACGGTGCCGCCGAAGCAGTAGCCGACCGCGGAGGGCGCCGCATCCGCGCTGGCATCATGCGCGCGCAGCCAGTCGTAGGCGGCCTGGAAGCGGCTCAGCATCAGGTCGCGATTCTCGCGGATTTCCCCGGCGAATTCGCCGGCGGTAGACGGGTGATCGGCCAACTTGCCGCTGCCGTACATATCCAGGGCGAAGGCGGTGTAACCCTCGCGGGCCAGTTGTTCGGCACGGTCGCGGGCGTAGTCGTTGTGGCCCCACCATTCGTGAATGACCAGGACCGCCGGGTGCGGCCCGTCGCCTTCGGGGTGGGCCAGGTAGCCGGTCATCTCGTCGCCGTCATGGTCGTAGGCGATCTCTTCGGTCTGGATACCGGCCAGGGCCATGCCGGGGAGCAGGCCGGCGAGCAAAACGGCCAGCGGCGCAAATGCGGGCTTGCTAAACATATGGGCACCTCCTTGGTGGTCGACGCGTCGTTTTTTCGACCCGGGCTTGCGAGTATGGTTCGCGCCCGGCCGGGTTACAACGAAGGGGACAGCGGCTACAGTAGAGAGGTCGGGGCCACGTGCGCGAGGTGGCCTCGAAACAGGACGAGTGAGGCGCAGCGATCCCCGTTCCGCCTCGGCAAGAGGATCCACCCATGTCCGACCGATCTGCCAACGATTCCCTTGAGGCCCGCGTCCAGTCGGCTGACAAGCTTCTGGCCATGCCACAGGTGGTGTTCGAGGTTGCGCGCCTGCTGGAGGAGGATGACGCCACGGCTGCCAGGATCGCCAGCAGCCTGGGACGCGATCCCGGCTTGGTGGCCCTGGTCCTGCGCATCGCCAACAGCCCTGCCTATGCCCCGGCGCGTCCGGTTGACTCGGTGGACCGCGCGATTGCCATGCTGGGTCGCGATGCCCTGCAGCGTCTGGTGGTGGCGAGCGCGATCACCCGCGCCACGGCCAGCATCCCCGATCAGGAACGCCTGCCGCTGGAGGTGTTCTGGCGCCATTCGGCCTACTGCGCGGTGATCGCGCGGCAACTGGCGATGCGCGTGTCGCCGCGCCAGGCCAGCGGGATCTTCCTGGCTGGCCTGCTGCATGATCTTGGCAAGCTGTTGTTGTTCTCGCAGTCGCCGGAATCGGCCCACCGGGCCTTCCTCTCCAGTCTGGATGTTGGCGACGGCCTGAGCCCGCAGGGCGCGGAGCGCGCGCAACTGGGCTTCGATCATGCGGAGCTGGGTGGGGCCCTGGCCGCGCACTGGGGTCTGCCGGAACTCCTGGTCGACTGCCTCGCCGGTCACCATCAGCCGCTGCAGGCGCCGGAGCGCAATCGCACCGCCGTGATGCTGGTGCATCTGGCCAACACCGGTGCCCATCTCGCCGAGATCGATTCGCGCGACTGGGCGGATGCACCCCCGGTAGATCCGGCGGTGTGGGACGCCCTGCACCTGGCCCCCGAGGTCTTGCTCTCCGCAGTGGAGGAGGCCCAGCACGAGGTGCTGGCGGTGCAGGACCTTTGCGATCCGGCGCACGAGGGGGAGCCGCGGCCATGACTGCTCGCCGTGAACTTGAGGCTGGCGCTCGAGTCCCATCGGCTATGCAGAGTCGGGCATTGCCACTGGTACGATTGCGCGCGCTGGTCCTGGCGGGGCTGCTGCTCCTGCTGACAGGGTGTGCCGGGGTTCCGGCGGCGCTTTCCCCGTTGCCTGTTACCGCCCCCGATCGTGATCAGGTGCTGGCGGATCCCGAGGCCGTGAAGGGCGAGACCGTGGTCTGGGGCGGGGTGATTGCGGACATCGAGAACACCTCGGGCGGTACCCGGCTGGAGGTGGTGGCCCGCGAACTCGATCGCCAGGGGCGACCGCAGGAGGCGGATCGCTCACCCGGGCGCTTCCGCGTGGTCAGCAGCGGTTTCCTCGACCCGCAGATTTACAAGGAAGGCCGCGAGGTGACCGTGCGGGGTGTCATCCACGGGATCGAGGAGGGCCGCATCGGTGACTACGCCTATACCTTCGTTACGCTGCAGGCGGATGCGGTCTACCTGTGGTCGCGGCGCCCGCCACCGACGGAGCGCGGCTATCGCGATCCGTTCTACGACCCGTTTTATGACCCGTTCTATAGCCCCTGGGGCCCGCGTTACGGCCTCTATGGGCGCTATCACCCGCATCCCTGGTACTGGTGAGCATGACCCGATTCCTGCATCCTTTTCTGGCATTGCTGCTGCCCGTGTTCCTGGCCGCCTGCGCGTCCGGCCCGCTGGAGGCCCCGGATGACCCGGCCGTGCAGGTCGAGCCGCGTGCAGTCACCGCCGATAGCCTGCCGCCCGACGAGCAGGTATGGGGCGGGGTCATCGCGCGCGTGGACAATCGCGCCGAGGCGACCTTCATCGAGGTGGTCGGGTACCCGCTCAGTCGTCAGGAGCCACAGACGCGGCAGTCCACCACCGGGCGTTTCCGCCTGCGTGTGGAGGGCTTCGCCGACCCGGTGGACTATCGTGCCGGGCGCCGGGTTACCGGTGTCGGCACGGTGACCGGGGTCGAGGACGGCCGGATCGGCGAGCTGGACTACGTCTTCCCGGTGCTGGAGGCCCACTCGGTGCACCTGTGGCCGGAGCCCGAGCCGGCACGATCTTCCGGTGGTGTGCGCTTTGGCATAGGCATCGGGATCGGCCTGTAGGCCGCACTCGGGGCGGCCGGCGCGCGTTTCCACGAATCCCCATGCAACGAGGAGTATTCATGCGAGCAGTCGTGTTCGACGAACCCGGAGCCGCCGAGGCCCTGCGTCTGGACGAAGTAGCGGAGCCGGCGCTCACGGCCCCCGACCAGGTCCGCATCCGGATGCTGGCGGCCGGTGTCAATCCGGTGGATACGAAGGTGCGCGCCGGGGGCATGATCGTCCCCGGTGCGCCGCGCAACACGCCGGGCTGCGATGGGGTGGGCATCATCGAGGAATGTGGCAGCGCCGTGCATCACGCGCGGCCGGGGCAGCGGGTTGCCTTCTGTTTTGGTGGGGTCGGGGCTGATCCGGGGACCTACGCCGAACAGGTCGTGGTGCCCGAGGCCGCGGTGGTCCCGGTGCCGGCGGCGGTATCCGATGCCCAGGCCGCCGCCCTGCCGCTTACCTGGCTGACCGCCTGGGAGGCCCTGTTCGAGCGGGCCGACCTGCAGCGCGGCCAGAGCGTGCTGGTCCACGCGGCGGCCGGCGGGGTCGGGCAGATGGCCGTACAGATCGCACGCGCCGCCGGCGGCCGGGTACTGGGGCTGGTGCGGCGCGACGAGGCGGGCACGATTGTCACCGCACTTGGGGGCGATGTCGTCGACCTGTGCAAGCCGGATGCCGCGGACGCGATCATGCAGTACACCGATGGGCGTGGCTTCGACATCGTGCTGGACACCGTTGGTGGCGAGGTCTTCCGCGAGGGACTGACGCAGGTGGCCTATGGCGGGGATCTGGTGACCCTTCTGGCCCCCCCGGAGGATACCGACTGGAACCCGGCGCGGCTGCGCAACCCGAGCATCAGCCTGGAGCTGATGCTGACCCCGATGCTGGAGAATGATCGCCGCCGTCTGAAGCACCAGGCCACCCTGGTGGCCGAGGGTCTGGCCCGGCTGGCCAGCGGTCGCTTGCAGGTCAACGTCGAGGATACCCTCCCGCTGGCCGAAGCCGCCGAGGCCCACCGGCGCATCGAAGCCGGCGGCCGCCGCGGCAAGCTCGTGCTGCGCATCCCCGAATAAGCGGGTCTTGCAACTACGAAGCGCACGAAGACACGCAGAAGGGCAAGGTCAAGGGCGATTCACGACGGAGGGCATGGAGAAAGGCGAGGCGGCGGTTCCGTCGGGGCGTTGTTTAGCGATCGAGGCATTACCCAAACGTCGCGCCAGTCCGCGCAGATCGCCACGCCGCTTCGCGGCTTGCGATGACGACGGGCACTGCGGCCTCAGAAATTGCAGGATTGCGAGGGCCACGGCTTCGACCACGTCGTGCTGCCAACACACCCCTCTCCGTGCCCTCTGTGGTGAAAGCGCCCTTCGCGCGCTTCGGGGTGGACTCCTGAAGCGCGCGGGGGAGGAGATTAGCTGCCGAAGAGATGGCTGAAGATGCGGGCGCCGCCGATGTAGGTGCCGGCGGCCGAGCCCAGCGTGGTCAGCAGGAACACCAGCAACACGCGCGAGACGCGGTTGCGCCACCAGCCGCGTGGCGTGGTGGTGTCCTGACGCAGACTGGCAAAGTCGGAGACCCGCGGCTTGCGCAGGAACAGCTCGGCCGCGGCCGCGACAAAGCCGACCCCGATGGTGGGATTCAGCGAGGTCAGCGGGGCCGCCAGGGCCGCGGTGAGTACGGTTAGCGGATGGGCCATGGCGATGATCGCGCCGAGGGCCGCCAGGCCGCCATTGATCAGCACCCAGTCGGTCACCATCTGCAGGCCGATATCCGGGTTGCGCGAGAAGCCGATGGCAAAGCCGGCAAGGATCACGCTGATCACCACCCACGGGACGACCTTGGGCCAGCGCGCCTTGGGCGGGGCCTGGTCCAGGGCGTCGAGGATCGCGTCCGGCGGGGTCAGGTGATCCTCGGCCTGTTCGGCAATCCCCGGCAGGTGCCCGGCCCCCACCACCGCGAGGATGCAGCGGGTCTCCGGGCTCGCCGCGAGGCGGCGCAGGTGGGCGGCCATGTAGTGGTCGCGTTCTTCGATCAGGGTGCGGTAGAGGTCCTCGGACTGCTCGGCGAACTCGCTGAAGGTGGACTCCAGCATGTCGCCTTCCTTCAGGCGCTCGATCTCGGATTCGTCGATCTTCTCGCGCGAGAGTACGGAGCTGAACAGTCCGCCGATCAGCCCCATGCGTTCCCACCAGCGCACTGCGCGGTAGGTGCGGCGCAGGGTCAGGCCGATATCCCGGTCGATCAGGGCCAGGGGGAGGCCATTATCCAGGGCGCCGTCCATGGCCGCGCGCATCTCGGCGCCGGGTTCGATGCCGTACTGGTCGGCCAGGCGTTGCTGGTAGGCCCCGAGCGCCAGACTGGCGGCGATCATCGGGGCCTGGCCCTTGCGCATCACGCTGAACAGATCCATGCGCCCGACTGCGTCGGGGTCCAGCATCGCGCGCTGACGGCTTTCGCACAGCTCGACCGCCACGCTGTCAAAGGCCCCCGTGTCGATCAGGGCACGGACCTTGTCGGCGCTGGCGCGCGACACGTGCGCGGTGCCCAGCACCACGACTTCAGTGTCGCCCAGTTGCAGGACGCGGTGGGGTTCGTCGGCGATCAGTTCCTGGACGGCGGGATTCATGCGTGGCGGGCTCTTGCTCCGGTGGGCGGGCCGTATTCTACGGCGAATACGCGCGGCCCGCAGCGCCGGCCGCCGGATCGCGCGCTACGGGGCATCGGGCTCGGCCTGTGGCACGTCGTCGGGCGGGCTGTCTGCCTCCGCTTCGGGGAGCGGTTCCGGCACGCGAAGGCTCTCCAGGCGTTCGACCACGCGCAGCGCACGCTCGTGGGCCGAGAGGAGTCCGGCATGGTCGGGCGCCAGTTCGAGCCCCTCTTCCCAGTGTCTCAGGGCCTCTTCGATGTCACCGGCGGAATAATGGCTGCGGCCCTCCTCCAGCAGCGTCTCGGCGCGCGCGTCTCGGCGCTCGCGCCATTCCTCGCACAGCGCGCGATGGGCTCGCTGGGCGGCCTGGTCCGGGCCGGAGGCGTCGGTGTCGGGGGTGATCTCGTTGCGGCACCAGCGCGCCGCCGTGGCCAATTCGCCCGCCTCCAGGGCCTGACGCAGGCGTGCATTGATGGTGGAACGCGGGACCTCTTCCTCGATCTCGGGGGCTTCGGCCTGGCGCAGTTCCCGCTCCAGGCGCGCGATGCGTTCTGCGCGTTCGGAGTCGGAGGCCAGGCCCTGGGCCAGGTGCAGTAGCTCCAAGCGTTCCTCGCCATCGGTGTCGGCGGCGTAGCCATCCAGCGCCCGCGCCAGGGGCTCGCGACGATTGGCAAGGCGGTCGGGATCGTCCGGCAGTCGTTCGCTGTGGCGCACCAACGGACGCATCACCTCGAGCAGGCGCAGCCGCTGGACCAGGGCCCGCGCCTCGAGGATGTCGTGGCGTTGCTGCAGGGTCTGCAATCCAACCTGTCGCTGGCGTTCCAGTTGGCTGATGAATTCCCGACGTTCGCTGTCCGGCGGCAGTTGTGCCTCGGCCGTCTCGAGGATCTCCAGGGCCTGAGCGACCGCGCCTTCGGCCGAGGCGGCGCGCGCCTCGTGCATCGCCTCGGCCGCGGCGGTCGCGGCCTCGTCCTCGATGGCTGCCCGGCGCTCGGCCCATCGGGCTCGCGGTTCCGGATCGTGCTCGTCGATCAGCTCGAGGGCATGCTGGTAGTTACCCGTCTCCAGGGCGCGTTCGATGCGCTGCTCGGGCGGGGCGAAGGGGTCCAGAGCGGCGCAGCCCTGGACCAGCAGAAGGGCCAGCAGGATGCTCGCGAGCGGGAACAGGCCGCGGGCTGCAGTCATGTGCGATCCGTAGCGTTCAGTACCCGGGTGGTGGGCACGGCTTCGCTGACCCCGTGCAGCTCGTGGGTGCCCCAGTCTTCGGTGCGGAACTGTCCCTTCACCTGCTCGTGCTCCATGAATGCGGCAGTCGTGACCAGCCCGCCGGCGGGCGCGACCGTGACCAGGCGGGCTGCGAGGTTGACGGTGTCGCCGACCACGGTGAACTGCATGCGGTCTTCGGCCCCCATGTTGCCGGCCAGCATCTCGCCGGCATTCAGGCCGATACGGAACTCCACCCGGGTATCGCCGCGGCGTTCACGCTCGGCGTTGATCGAGGCGACGGTGTCCAGCAGGGCCAGGCCGGTCTGCACAGCGGTCAGGCGATGGTTCCCGGCATCCGCCCCGAGGCCGAAGACCGCCATGGTACAGTCGCCCATGTACTTGTCCACCGTGCCGCCGTGACGGGCAATGCATTCCGACATCGGACCGAAGAATTCGTTGAGCATGCGGCCCAGGGCCTCCGGGCTGCAGCGCTCCGAAAGCGCGGTGTAGCCCTGGATGTCGGCAAACAGTACCGATCCCTCCAGTGCGCGTCCGCCCAGCTCCACCCGGTCCAGATTCTCCAGGATGTCCTGGGCGATGGCGTCCGACACGTAGCGGCGCAGGGCGGCCTCGACCTGGTCCTTGCGCAGCAGGTCGCGCGCCATATCGTTGAAGGCGTCGGTCAGCTGGGCGATCTCGTCCTGGCGCACCATCGGCAGCGTGTTGCCCTGGTCATCCATGGGGCGGGCGCGCGAACGCATGCTCTCGGCCAGGCGTTCCAGTGGGCGCACCAGGCGCTTGCTGATGTCGATTGCCAGGATCAGGCTCAGCAGAAACACCCCGACGGCCGTGGCGATCCCGGCGTTCAGGGTGTTGCGGATTAGCTCCTGCATTGGCGAGGTGTCGATGTAGGCCTCGATGTAGCCCACCTGTACATCCTGAAAGCGCACGTTGCGTCGGTAGGGTTCCATCGTCGGTGCCAGCGGCCACACCCCGTCGGTGAGGGATTGCTCCGGGGGTGTCCCGGCGCGGGCAACCTGACCGCGGTCGATCGCGTAGGCGGCGATGGACTCGACGCGCCCCTCCTCCACCAGTGAGTTCAGCAGGGTCTCCAGGGTCAGGTAGTCCTCGGCCAGCATCAGTTCCGCCGAGGTCCGCGCGACCGGCGCCACGGTGCTCTCGGCCTGGGCGCGAATCTGGTTGTCCAGCACGTTGCTGACCTGGTTCAGCACCACAGCCGACAGGGTCACGATCCCGGCCAGTGTCAGCCCGGCGATCGCCGCGACGATCTTCCATGCGATCGGCAGGTAGCGTGGGGTGAAGTCGGTGCTGCCGACGCCCAGGCGGGCGCCACCGCCGGACTTGCGGCGGCGGATCACGAGGGGGGCTCCGGGGCGGCAAGCCAAGGGGCCAGCCACGCCCGCCAGTCGGCGAGCAGGGTGTCGGAGCGCGCCGCCACCGCGGAGCGCTTGGTCAGCGATCGTTCGAATACGGGCTCGCCCGCGAGGTTGCACATGGCACCGCCGGCGCGGGCGAGCATCAGCCCACCAGCCGCGCTGTCCCATGGGGCCTGGCCACCGTGCAGGTACAGATCGGCGCGCCCGGCGGCCAGCCAGGCCCACTCCAGGGCGCAGGCGCCGAGGTTGCGTTGCGAGCGAAACGGCGCGTTGCAGGCCAGCTCACCCGCCAGGGGGGCATCCAGGCGCTTGTAGTCCACCAGGGCGATGGCGCGGCCCAGCTCCGTGACGGGAGGGCGAGTGGTCGCCGGCGGAGTGACCCCGTTGAGTTCCAGCGCGGTGTCTTCGGTGGCGGTAAAGAGTTCTTCGCGTACCGGATCGTAGGTCGCGCCATGGGTGACCCGGTCACCCTCGATGCGGGCGATGGAGATGGCGAAGAAGGGCATGCCACCGGCGAAATTGGAGGTGCCGTCCAGCGGGTCCACCAGCCAGAAGGCGGGGGCGGTCTCCAGTACGCGTGCCTGTTCGCCGCGTGCCTGTTCCTCGCTCAGTACCGGCGTGTCCTGTCCGTATGCGCCCAGCAGGGTGCGTACACGCGCATCCACCGCGTGGTCGGCCTCGGTGATTACGCTGCCGTCTGCCTTGTAATCAACGGCGATATCGGCCTCGAAGCGGGGCAGCAGTTCTTGCTGCCCGATCTCGCGCAGGCCCTGCGCGAGATCGGAGAAGGGGATGGCAGTGGTAGTCATGCAGACCCGGAAACGCTGGTGGCAAGGTAAACGAACCGGAGACGGCCGGGCATGCCCGGAAAAACTCGGGTTCGTTTGCGCTTATCATACCGGTCCATGACAGGCTTGATCATAATCATATCCATTGCCTTGATAGGGTTTTACGTTAATGACACCTGGCGTGCCAACGAACGTGCCCGTCGGGTGGGGCGGCAGGCCTGCGAGCGGGCAGGGGTGCAGTTGCTCGATGCCACCGTCGTGCGTACCGGTCAGCGCCTGGTCTGGGGCGACCGCGGCCTGGCCCTGCAACGCCGCTACCGCTTCGAGTTTTCCGCCGATGGGGCGGGGCGACATCCCGGCGAGATCTCGCTGGAAGGCCGACAGTTGAAGCGCGTGACCCTGGACTGGCCGGACGGCGGCCGCGAGTTTCAGGGGCTGGACAGCGATGACAACAGCGGAGGGGCGCCCCGGTGACCCTGAGCGAGCTGCGGTATGTGGTCGCCGTCGCCGATGCCCGCCACTTTGGGCGGGCGGCCGCGGCCAGCCATGTCAGTCAGCCATCGCTGTCGGTGGCGGTGCGCAAGTTCGAGGAAGAACTGGGCGTGACACTGTTCGAGCGCGGCCGCGGCGAGGTCAACGTGACGCCGGCAGGTGAGCAGATTATCGCGCAGGCGCGGCGCGTGCTGGCCGAGGTCGAACAGCTGCGCTCGGTTGCCGTACAGAGTCAGGATCAACTCTCCGGCCCGCTGCGCCTGGGTGCGATCTACACCATTGGTCCGTACCTGCTGCCGGAGCTGATCCCCGCGCTGCACGAGCGCGCGCCGAACATGCCGCTGGTGATCGATGAGAACTACACCGGGCGGTTGCGCGAGCGGCTCAAGCAGGGTGAGCTCGACGCGATCCTCATTTCGTTGCCGTTCGAGGAGCCGGGCGTGGTCACGCTTCCCTTGTACGACGAACCGTTCATGGCCGTGCTGCCGGCGGCGCACCCGCTGAAGGACAAGGAACCCCTGCGCCTGGAGGACATGGCCGATGCGACCCTGCTGATGCTGGGCGCCGGACACTGTTTTCGCGACCAGGTGCTGGAGCGCTGCCCGGACTGTCAGCGTACGGTGACTGCGGATGGCAGTACGCCGCGCAATCTGGAGGGGTCGTCGCTGGAGACAATCCGCCACATGGTGGCCTCGGGGATGGGGGTAACGATCCTCCCGTGCACGGCGGTGGGGGCGGATCGTTATGCCCAGCGACTGCTGGCCGTGCGGCGGTTTCAGGATCCGGCGCCCAGCCGCCGTGTGGCCCTGGCATGGCGCACCAGCTTCCCGCGTCCGGAGGCCATCGAGGCGCTGCGGCGCGCGGTGCTCTCGACCCCGCTGACCTGCGTCGATTTTATCCAGCCCGGCGCGGGGTAGGCGGCTTCAAGGCAATGCGGATTCGCGCGGGATGGGCTGCCGGGGCTCAGTTGCCGGCAAGGACGCGGTTGCGCCCGGCCTGCTTGGCCGCATACAGGGCCTCGTCCGCCGCCTGGTAGGCGGACTGCAGGGTGGCGCCGCGCCCGACGCCGGCCACGCCAATGCTCGCGGTCACCTTGACCGCGCCGTCGCTCTCCAGCGCGGACTTGTCGGTGGCCTTGGCGCAGGCGCGCAGGGCGGCAATAGCCAGGCGGATGCGCTCGCCGCATTCCATGGCGCGGCTGAGATCCGCGCCGGGCAGCACCGCCAGGAACTCCTCGCCGCCCATGCGCACACACAGGTCGGATTCGCGGGTGGTGCTGCGCAGGGTCTGCGCCACCAGGCGCAGGATGTCGTCGCCCACGCTGTGGCCGTATTCATCGTTGATCTGCTTGAAGTGATCGAGATCGATCGCCAGCACCGACATCGGGCGATCCTGGCGGCGGCAGTCGGCCAGCCACTGGGCGCCCTGTTTCTCGAAGGCGCGGCGGTTGCCGAGACCGGTCAGTTCATCGGTCTCCAGGCTTTCGTTCAGGCGCTGGAAACGCAGGGCGTTGGCCAGTGCCGGGGCGGCCAGCCCCAGCAAAGCCTCAATCAACTGCTGTTCGTCGTCGCTGAAGCGGCGTCCGCGCATCAGGATCAGCGAGCCCATGGTCTCGTTGTGGAAGCTCATGCCGTACTCGATGCGATGGCGATCCTCGTCGCCGCCGGACCAGGTCTCGTCACTCTCCTGCAGGATGAAGAACCAGCCGCTGTGGTGGACCTGGGCGTGCAGGTGTTCCTGCAGGCGGGCGAGGACGGTCCCGAGCTCGAGGCTGGAGGACAGGGCCTGCACGAAGGCAAGGGCATCAAAGGGCGTCCCGGCATCGCCAGTCGTCTTGCCCTTGGCGGATACCAGTCGCAGGTTGTGGGCGTTCCCGTCGCGGTTCATGGCCGTCTCGCTTGCATCGATCGTTGGATCGAGAGTAAAGCCAGATCCATGCCACTTATCGTATGTTTAGTGAAAACAGAGACTTGTGTCACGGATAACGGAGGCATTGACGGAAAATCGGCGATTTTTCGCCGCCCCCGGCAGGTCCTCACCGCTGCAGGCGGCAAGGGGTGGCAGGATTCTGACACCCTGCGCCGGGGCGGCGTTTCCCGAGGAACGGCCGGTCTACATGAGCCGGACGCGCGCTTGCCCTACACTGCGCCGCATGATTCGAATACAAGATATCGAGCTGCGTCGCGGCCGCCAGATCCTGCTGCAGCACGCCAGCCTCACCGTGCATGCGGGCTGGCGCGTCGGCCTGACCGGCGCCAACGGGTCCGGAAAATCCAGCCTGCTGGCGGCGTTGCAGGGCGAATTGAGCCTGGATGCCGGCGAAATCGACCAGCCCGCGGAATGGGTGGTGGCGCACCTTCCACAGGAGGTCCCGGGGAGCGAGCGCTCGGCCGTGGACTACGTGCTGGATGGGGATACCGAACTGCGCGACCTGCAGCAGCGCCTGGAGCAGGTGTCCGATGGCGCCGAGCAGGCCCGCCTGTTTGGCGCGCTGGAGGCGATTGACGGCTGGACGGCCGATGCCCGTGCGCGCCGACTGCTGGCGGGCCTCGGATTCGCTGCGGCGGATGCGGATCGGCCCATGAGCGATTTCTCCGGCGGCTGGCGCATGCGCCTGGGCCTGGCGCGCACGCTGATGACGCGCTCGGATCTCTTGTTGCTGGACGAGCCCACCAACCACCTGGATGTCGAGACCATCCTGTGGCTGGAGGACTGGCTGGCGCGTTATCCGGGGACGGTGATCGTGATTGCGCATGACCGTCGGTTTCTTGATTCGGTCTGCACCCATATCGCGCACATCGAGCGCGGTGGTATCGCGCTGTACGCCGGCAGCTACACCCACGCCGAGGCCAAGCGCGCCGAGGCCATGGCCCAGAGCGAGGCGTCGGCCGCAAAGGTGGCGGCCGAGCGCGCCCACCTGGAGGACTTTGTCCGTCGCTTCCGTGCCAAGGCGAGCAAGGCCCGCCAGGCCCAGAGCCGACTGAAGCGTCTGGAGAAGCTCGACGAGGTTGCGGTGATCCGCGCGGCCCGGCCGATTCACCTGGAGATTCCGACCCCGGAGCGTCTGCCCGACCCCCTGCTGGCGCTGGATCATGCCGAAGTCCGATCCGGGGATCGCGTCCGCCTGCATCCGACGACTTTACGTCTGCGCCCCGAGGACCGGATCGGCGTGCTGGGCCCGAACGGTGCCGGGAAATCGACACTCTTGACGCTGCTGGCCGGCGAGCTGGCCCCGACCGCGGGCGAGCGCCGCGTGGAGCCGAACCTGAAGGTCGGCTATTTTGCCCAGCACCAGAGCGAGCAGCTGGACCTGAAGGCCTCGCCCCTGGTGCACCTGCAACGTCAGGACCCGCGCGCCGAGGAGCAGCGCCTGCGTAACTTTCTCGGTGGCATGGGTTTTCCCGGCGAGAAAGCGGACGCTCCGGTGGGTCAGTGTTCCGGCGGGGAGCGGGTGCGCCTGGTACTGGCGCTGTTGATCTGGCAGGCGCCCTCGTTGCTGTTGCTGGATGAACCCACCAACCACCTGGATCTGGACATGCGCGAGGCGCTGGCCGAGGCGCTGGAGAACTATGCCGGTGGCCTGGTGGTGGTGGCGCATGACCGTGAACTGCTGGCTCGCGTCTGCGACCGTTTCTGGAAGGTGGAAGGCGGCCACCTGAGCGACTTCGAGGGGGACCTGGATGACTACGCCCGCGAGCTGAAGGCCCGCGAGCGGGAAAGTGTCGCCGCGAAAGACCCTGGAACGCCCGCCACGACGTCCCCGAGTGGTCCGGCACTGTCACAGAAGGAACGGCGGCAGCAGGCGGCGCAGGCGCGTGCCGCGCTCAAGCCACTGAAAAAGAGTGCGGACCGAGCCGAGCAGGAATGTGTCCGTGTTCAGGAACGACTGGATGCGCTGGAGACCGAGCTGGCCGATCCGGCGCTGTACGCCGATGAGGCGGCGGATCGTCTGGCCCAATTGACCCGCGAACAGGGCGATTTGCGCAGTCGGCTGGAGACGGCGGAGGCCGAGTGGATGGAGGCGCTGGAGGCGCTGGAATCCGCCCAGGGTGAGACTGCGGAGTGAGGCCCTCTTCAAAGACCAACCCTTGAACTCGGGTATTGCGGGGTCTATACATAAGGGTGAATGCATTGGAGCGAGGAGTGATCCCCATGAATGCACAGGAACTGAATCGTCGCTGTGTCGAGCTCTTTCACAACCCGGATGCGAAGCTGCATTGCTGGCACCCGCGCATGTTCTGGAAAACCAACATGCTGGAGAACCCGAAGCCGGAAGACCTGCAGGAACCCAAGGTCGACCTGCGCGAGCTGGAGGTCATGCTATCGGAGGCCGCGCACGAGCCTTCGCAGTGCGCCGACGAGCTGGAGCAGGAAGAGCCCGGTCGGGCTGCATTGATCCGGCACATGATGGAGCGTGGCGAGATGCCGCTGCTGCATCGGCCGCACTGATCGTTCCATCAAGGAGCGATGATCGATTATGGAGTGAGCCCCCAGCGGGGCTCGATCCCGTCATGTACTGGCGGGAGCATCGGTCCCCGGTAGCCTGTGCTGCCGGGGGCTTTTCCTTGCCGGTGAGCGGTTCGCTGGAGAGCGAGCGTTACTGGCGGATGAAATCCGAGAAGTAGAGGGCTGCGATCCGGGGCGAGCCGGTAATCTCCTCGAGCAACTCGTTCAGCTCCTCCGTGGCCTCGTTGCGCAGATCCTCGCGCGCGCCACCGCCGGTCAGGCTGTCCGGACTGCGCCCGCCAAGGATGCGGATCAGTCGGTCGCGCACTGCGGGAATGTGCTCGCGGATCGCGCGGGCGTCTTCCAGGTCGTTGCCTTCCAGCTGGATGGAGGCCTGCAGGTAGCGTCCGCGGTCGGAGGACGCCATGTTCACCACCACCGGCTCCAGGGTCACGTAATGGCTGTCCAGGTCGTCCACGGCGAGCGCGAGGGGCGCGGTCAGCATCAGGACAATCCCCAGAAGAGCAAGGTGCAGGGAACGAAAGGGGCTGCGGGTCATGGTGTGTGCTCCGGGGCGGGTTGCGTGCTGGAGGCGATCAGGTCGCCGCGTCGATGAGGCTCCTGATCAAAGTATGCCACCAGATGTTCATAGATTTCGGGCATGGCCTCGCGCAGGCGCGCCGGCTCGAAGAAAAAGGACTCTGTTGCGACGGCCAGGAACTCCTCCGGGGCGGTGGCCGCATAGGGGTCCAGCGGCAGCTCCGCTTCGTCGATCTCGCCGGACTCCACGGCCTCCACGAAAGCCTCGAAGGCCCGCGAGAAATCCTCCGTCCAGGCACCGGCCGACTGCCCGCGGCGTAGTGGCGGAAACCCGTTCACCTCGCCGTTGCCGGCGTCCAGTACGTGGGTCATCTCGTGCACGACCACAGCGCCGTCGCGCTCGACATCGTTCCACGACAGGATGACCGGGCCGCGTTCCCAGGCCTCGCCGGACTGGGGTATCGCCCCCTGATGGACGATGCCGGCCTCGTCCACCCACTCGTGTTCGGGCACGAAGGTGTCGGGATACAGGATCAGCGTGCGCCAGTCGCGGTACGGTTCGAGGCCCAGTTCCAGCACCGGCAGCGCGGCGTAGGCGGCGATCACTTGGCACTGCCAGGGTTCCGGTTCCGCGGCGATGCCGATGAATTCCTTTTGCGCCAGGATCTGGCCGACCAGTTCGCGCAGCCGGGAGCGCTCTTCCGGCGTGAGGCGGGCGATGAACGGGGCCCGTCGACGCAGGGCCTCCCACTCGTCGTTGTCCAGTTGCACGGCCTCGGGTTCCAGGCCGGCAAAGGGCCCGAGGATGCGCCGGAACAGGCCGCGCAAGGGAAAATTCGGCGTCGAATCCATCCGTCAATCGTCGCACGTTTGGCGGGCATGCGTCCGCCTGCGGCCGGCGATTGCCGCGGGGCGGCTAATGATTGCCGCCCCGCGGCCGTTATGCCCTGCAACCGGAAAAACTGACGGGGCATCATGCAGATTGCCGATTATTCCATGCAGTTATCGAGCCAGCGTTTTGCGTTGGAGGCGACGCGGCGCGAGGCTCGCATGACCGTGGTCGAGGGAAGTGCGGTGCGTCCCCGACAGGTGCCGGAGCCGCCCGCGAATCCGGCCCCGGCAGCGCGTGCCTTGCAGAATTCCTCTCCTGCCGCGGCCGCACGGCCCTCCTTCGTGGACGTAGCCCCGGCGGACAGCGAGTTGACCTCGGTGGACCAGCTGCGTACCGAGCTCCTGCGACTGATTCTGGAGCGCTTTACCGGGCGCGAGATCCGGGTGATCGATCCCGCCGACCTCAAGCCGGCCGACACCCCGCCGGAACCCCTCGAGCGACCCGTTGCGCGCCCCCCTCGTCCGGCGGCAGGGTTCAGTGTCGCCTGGTCCGTGGAGCAGACCCGGGTCGAGGTCGAGAGGACATCGTTCCAGGCTCAGGGGCGCGTGCACACGGCTGACGGCAAGACCATCGACCTGGATATTGCGCTGACCATGAGCCGCGAGTTCATCGAGCATAGCCGTCTGCAGGGTGGCATGGATGCGGAGCTGCACGATCCGCTGGTGATCAATTTCGACGCCCCGGCGGCCGCTCTTACGGACACCCGCTTCGAATTCGACCTGGACGCCGACGGTTCGCCGCAACAGGTGGCCTTTCTGCAACCCGGCAGTGGTTTTCTCGCGATCGACCGGTCTGGCAGCGGCCAGGTCGATGACGGCTCCGAGCTCTTTGGCCCGCTGACCGGTGATGGCTTCGCCGAACTGCGACGGTTCGATCATGACGGCAATGGCTGGATTGATGCGGCGGATCCGGTTTACGACCGCCTGCGCGTGTGGACCCGCGACGCCCAGGGCCGCGATCAGTTGCTGGCGCTGGGCGAGGTGGGCGTCGGGGCGATCTACCTCGGGCATGTCAGCACGCCTTTTGATCTCCGTCGCGGCGGCGACAACAGCCTTCTGGGGCAGGTGCAGTCGACCGGCGTCTGGGTGGGCGAGGATGGCCGCAGCGGCAGTGTGCAGCAGATCGACCTGAGCGCCTGACGGAACCCGCAGGGCCATTCCTGCGTCGAGGGGTACATAGCGGCTACCCTGTGCTTTCGTCCACTCCCCACGAGCGATCCGGCGCATGCGACTCGATACCCTGTTCCTTCGGCGGCGGTCGCCCCGGCCTTTTCTGCCGCGCTCCCCGCGAGCTGTGCCATTGCCGCGCTGGGTGGGTGGTCTGTTGCTGGTGGTGCTTGCCCTGGGGCTGGGAGGCTGCGGGGGCGAGCCCTCGCAGGCGGGTGACGAGCCGGCCGCCGAGGCCGCGACGCCGATCGCGGCGGTGGAGCTTCAGCCGCGGGATCTGTCGCGCGAGCTGATGGTGTCCGCGCGGGTCGAGCCGCGGGCGTGGGTGCGCCTGGCGGCGCGCACCGATGGTGTGGTCGAGGCGGTGCATGTCGAGGAAGGCGATCGCGTGGAGCAGGGCGAGACCCTGGTCGAGCTGGACGTGGCCGAGGAGCGCGCGGAGCTGGTGCGGGCCGAGGCGCATGTCGAGGAGGCCCGGCTGGAATACGCGCGCAGTGCCGAGTTGCGTGACGAGGGGATTGCCAGCCGAGCCAGCTACGAACGGGCACGTGCCGCGTTGCGCTCGGCCGAGAGCGAACAGGCGTTGTGGCAGGCGCGGGTGGACTACGGCGCGCTCGCCGCCAGCCGTGACGGCGTGATCACCGAGCGCATGGTCGAGCCCGGGGAGGCGGTCGCCGCGCGCGACACGCTTCTGGAGCTGGTCGATACCACTACGCTGGTCCTGCGCCCCGGGGTGTCCGAGCTGGACGTGCGCGATCTGGTGGTGGGCCAGGATGTGCCCATTCAGCTGGACGCGTTTCCGGATGCCGATTACGTCGCGAAGATCCGCCGCATCTTTCCGGCCGCCTCGCCGGACTCCCAGCAGGTGACGGTGGAGATTGCCCTGCCGGCCGGGGCGGCCGACAACGGCGTGCGTCCCGGCAATCTCGGGCGCATCCGCATGACGGTCGACGAACGCCCGGATGTGCTGGCGGTCCCGGCCGCCGCCATCGGCGAGGACGGCGACCAACGCTATGTCTACGCGGTGGTGGACGAGCAGCTGGAGCGACGCACGGTCGAGACCGGCGTGACCCGAGGCCCATGGACCGAGATCACGGACGGCCTGGAGGACGGCGACATCGTGCTGGCCACCAACCCGATCGACATGCGCGAGGGCCAGCGCGTGCGCATCGTCGGCTGGCGGGGCTAGAAGATGGCCGCCGAGCCGGAGGACCGTCCGCGCGGGCGGGTGACCAGCTTCTCCATCCGCCGACCGGTGGCGATCATGGCGCTGGCCTCGGTGGTGATCGTGCTCGGCATGTTCTTTGTCGATCGTCTGCCGGTGGACCTGCTGCCGCACGTCGAGTATCCGCATATCCGCGTGACCGTGAACCATCCCGGCACCTCGCCGGAGGTGATGGAGGAACAGGTGACCCGCGTGCTGGAACGCAACCTCGCGGCCACCGAGAACCTGACCCGCATCTACAGCCGCGCCTCCGAGGGCCGCACCAACGTCAATCTGTTGTTCGAGTACGGCACCAACCTGGATCTGGCGTTGCAGGACGCAGCGCGCCACCTGGAGCTCGCGCGCACCCAGCTGCCGGACGATTTCGAATCCCTGCGCCTGTACAAGTACGACCCCTCGCAGGACCCGATCTGGGAGGCGGGGTTTTCCTCTACCGTGCGCTCGGAGACCGCGGTGCGCGACTGGGTGGAACACCAGCTGGCGCCGCAGTTGATCGCGATCCACGGCATCTCCTCGGTGGAGGCCTCCGGCGGGCAGGAGCGCGAGCTGGAGGTGATCCTCGACCAGGAGCGGGTGCGCGGCTATGGCCTTTCGCTGGCGGCGATCAGCGCGACGCTGGAGGACGAGAACCGCGAGGTGGCCGGGGGCTGGGTGACCTCCGATACCTTTGACGTGATGGCCAAGACCGAGGGGTTGTTTACCTCCGAGGCGGACGTGCGCAATGTGCTGATCCCGCTGCCGGGGCCGCAGTCCGCGCATGTGCGCCTCGGCGAGCTGGCCGAGGTGCGCGATGGCCACCGCGAGCAGCGCCTGTTCATCCGCCTAGACGGCACGCCGGCCGCGCGCGTGTCCGTGTTCAAGCTGCCGGACGCCAACACAGTCGAGTCGGTGGACTCGGTGCGCGCCACGCTCGAACGACTCGAGCGCTCGGGGTTCATCCCCGAGGACATCCAGTGGGAGGTCGTCAGCGACTCCGCGCCGTTCATTCGTGGCGCGGTCAGTTCGGTGGGTACCGCTGCGATCCTGGGCGGCGTGCTGGCGATGCTGGCGGTGTTCCTGTTTCTCGGCAGCCTGCGCAAGAGCTTCATT
Organism: Thioalkalivibrio sp. AKL10; assembly: GCF_000381845.1. Lineage (NCBI taxonomy): Bacteria > Pseudomonadati > Pseudomonadota > Gammaproteobacteria > Chromatiales > Ectothiorhodospiraceae > Thioalkalivibrio > Thioalkalivibrio sp. AKL10. The sequence goes on along the minus strand of NZ_KB907142.1, from coordinate 508,475 downwards.
ATCGGGTTGTCGATCCCGATCGCGTTGATGGCGACTTTCGCCATGATGGGCCTGGGTGGGCTCACCCTGAACATCATCAGCCTCGGCGGGCTCGCGCTGGGGGTGGGGCTGTTGCTCGACAACGCCATCGTGATGCTGGAGAACATCGTCCGCCATCGCGACAAACTCGGAAAGTCGCCGGAGCAGGCGGCCCATGACGGGGCCGGCGAGGTGGTCTCGGCGGTGACCGCCGGCACCCTGACCAATCTGGCCGCGGTGCTCCCGTTCCTGCTGATCACCGGGATCGGGGCGCTGATCTTCCGCGAGCTGATCCTGACGCTTTCGTTTGCGATCATCGCGACCCTGGCCGTGGCCATCACCCTGGTGCCGATGCTCGCGGCCCTTCTTTCGCGCATCCGCTGGGAGAGTGGGCTGGACCGGACCTGGCTGCTGCGTGGGTTTGATCGCGGGGTGCAGGGACTACGCCGACGTTACCGGCGTCTGTTGCCGAAGGTCTTGCGCCTGCGCTGGGCGGTGCTGGGGGCGGCCGTCGTGTTGCTGGCTGGTGCGGTGCAGGTCGGCGGGGAGCTTGGTACCGAGTTCCTGCCGCAGGTGGACGATGGTCAGGTCAGCGTGCGCATGGTCCTGCCGCCGGGAACCCCGCCGCACGAGACCGATGCCGCCGCACGCGATATCGAGGCCGCGCTGGAAGATCTGCCGCATGTGGAGAGCGTGTTCGCGATGGTCGGCGGGCACCTAGGTGGCGGCGTGGTCAACGAGCGCCCGGGCACCTCCAATATCACCGTCCAGTTGACCCCGGCCGGACAGCGCGAGATGAGCGCGGGACAATGGGTGGCCGAGGCGCAGGCGGCAATGGATGCGCTGGAACTCCCCGGGGCACGGATTACCGTGCGACCGCCGAGTATCCAGGGGCTGCAGTTCAGTATCACCGGGGATGACCTCTCGATTGCGGTGGTCGGGGCGGATCTGACCGAGATGCGCGGCATTGCCCGCGAGATCGCCGGGCGCCTCGAAGGCATCCGGGGCCTGGAGGGCGTCGAGGTCGGGCGCGAGGACCAGAGCCCGATTCTGCGCGTCCATGTGGACCGCGAGCGGGCGGCTGCGCTGGGTTTGCAGGTGGGCCAGGTGGGGCAGGCGATTCGCGACGCGGTGGAGGGATCAGTGCCGACGCAGTACGTCCGTGACGATCGCGAGTACGACCTGCGCGTGCGCCTGCCGCGCGAGGATGTGCAGGATACGGCCACCCTGGGGCGGATGATCCTGTTCCGCGACAACAGAGACCCGGTGCGGCTGGCGGACGTGGCCGAGTTCGAGATCGGCGAGGGGCCCGCGCATATCGAACGCGAGAACCAGAGCCGGGTGGTGCGCGTGAACGGCGATATCAATACCGAAGTGAACGATGTCGGCTCGGTGATGACCGAGGTCGAGCAGCGTCTGGCCGAGGTGGATGTGCCCGAGCACTACAGTCTGCTGATCGGGGGCGAGTGGGAGACCATCCAGGAGACCCAGCGCGAGATGGCCACGGTGGTGGCGCTCGCGATCTTCCTGGTGCTGGTGGTGCTGGCGGTGCAGTACGAGCGCCTGGCGAATCCGCTGGTGATCGTGGCGGCCGCGCCGTTGTCGCTGACCGGGGTGGTCGCGATCCTGTGGGCGACCGGCACCCCGGTCTCCGCCCCGGTGATGATTGGCGCGATCCTGCTGATCGGGGTGGTGGTGAACAACGCGATTCTGCTGGTGGAGTACATCGAGCAGGGCCGTCGACTCCGTGGCCTGAGCCCGGCGCGGGCGGTCGTGGAGGCCGGGGCATTGCGCCTGCGCCCGATCCTGATGACCACGCTGACGACGGTGCTGGGCATGTTGCCGCTGGCCATCGGCCTCGGCGAAGGGGCGGAGATCATGCGCCCGTTGGCGCTGACCGTGGTGGGTGGCCTGATCGCCGGGATGATCCTGACGCTACTGGTGGTGCCCTGCCTGTACCTGGTGGTGAACCGGGCCGCGGAGGGGGTGAAGCGGCGCCTGACCGGAGGCATGCGGGACGCCGCTGCCCGCACAGCCTGAAAAAAGGCCCGCTACCGAGTGGCTCGCGGGCCGTGACAGCATGCTAGAAGCGGTAGCCGAGACCGACCATGAAGCGCGAGGCGTCGGGGTCGAAGCGCAGCACAACGTCGTCCTCGATGCGGTAGCGTTCGCTGCTGTAGAAGGTGTAGGAATACTCGGCGCGCATGAACAGGCGACTGTCCATCTGGTATTCGACCCCCAGGCCGACGCGGGCGCCGTCGAGGTTGTCCTTGAAACGGATGGACATGTCCTCGTCCGTTTCCGTCAGCCGGTAGTCCAGACGCGAACGCTGGTAACCCGCCAGGCCGTAGAACAGGACGTTGTCGTTTACCGTGGTGCCCAGCCGGCCGGTGATGCCATAGCTGTATTTGCTGTCGATGCCAAGTTCCGCGTCGTCAATCCGAACTGTCAGATCGGCATCCTCGGTCTGTGCATCGAACTCGACGCCCAGGTAAAGCCCGTTGTCCAGGACAGTGCCCCAGCCGGTCATTACGCCGCCGGTGAGGCCAGAGGCGCTAAGGCCGGAGATACCTCCGTCGCCGCCTTCGCGGTAGTCGATGTCATAACCGACCCAGCCGAGCTGGCCGCCGATGTAGGAACCGTGAAAGGGGCTCGCCTGAACCGCTCCGGCCGAGGCCAAGAGGATGCAGGTGCCGGTCACGGCGGTGGCAAGGCGATAATAGCTGGACATGGTGGCTCTCCTTTGTGGTGTGGTGGCGGAAGTGAACGGGTGCCCCGTCCGGGCGCATAGTGGCATAGGCGGCTAGATGGGGCGCCCGCCCTTGTGTGCCAGAATGGGACGATAGAGCGCCGGGCGTGTGGGTGCCCCACGCATCCATTTATGGCATGGGTTCCTGCGATCCCGGGGCGGTTCACCCAGGGAGGCGCTGATCAGCGCCTCCCGTACGCACACAAGAAAGTAAAAAGAACAGGAGTCGAGCAATGCGCGGACAAGCGGGAATTCTGGCGGGACTATTGGTGGGGTTGCTCGGGTGGGGCGTGGCGAGCGCCGAACCGATGCATACGGTGGAGGAACTGAATCAGGCCCCGGCCGAGCTGGATGGGGAAGAGGTCCGGCTCGAAGGCATTGTGGGCCGGGTGAACGACGACATCATGGGGCGCAACTTCATCCACTTCGTCGACGGTACGGGCAGCGAGGGTGATTACATCACCATCACCTCCACCGAAATGCCCGAGGTGGGTGACCGGGTCGCGGTGACCGGAACGCTGATCCTGGATCGCGACTTCGGGGCGGGTTACAGCTATCCGGTGATTGTCGAAGGTGCCAAGTTCACCGAGCAGTAGCCGCATGTCATGATCGTGTATGTCGGGGTACTCCGACATGCATCCAGGCCGCACAGGGTGGTGCGGCTTTCAGATATCCCAGGGAGGGGAGACGATGTCCATCAAGGATCTGCTGTTTCGATTTGTACTGCTTTATTTCGCGCTGTCGATCGCTGCCATGGTAGCGGGCGCCTATTTCGATCTGGATCAAGCTGGTACGGCGATCGGGATGGGTATTCTGGCGCTGGCGGTGGTGTGGCCCTGCGAGTCCTTCGGGCGCAGGAACGGGCGCTATCTGTCGCGCGCCGAGAAGTGGCGCGTGATCGCCGCCATGATCGCGGTGCTCCTCGGTACACAGATTCCGCTCACCCTGCTGGTGATGTGGGCCGAGGGGATTGCACGGGACGCCGTGATGCTCGGGATCGTGGGGGGCGTCGCGTTGTTGTATGCCGGGACCCTGGTGGCAATGGTTAACTTCACGGGCCGCAACCTGCGCAAGCGAGGCCTGGTCGCCGGGGAAAGCCCGGGGTAGGCACCCTGTCGGTCAGTCGGCCAGGTGGCGTTTGAGCCACTCGATCTCGTCCGCGGACCGGTCTGCGTTGGTCACTGCCTGCCAGGCATCGATGTAGTGCTCGGTGGCGTAGACGTGGCCGTAGCCGCGCGGGGCGGCATCGCCGATCGCTACGTCCACCGCCAGTTGCAGCATGGTGATGACTGGGTACCAGGTCAGGTCCGGAGAGACGTCCGGGCCGCGCGGTGCCTGCATCCATTCTGGCTGGCGGTACAGCGCCTGGGGCTCGAAGAAGGTGACCGGGTCGCTCGCGTACTGCAGGTAGACGATGCGCATCGGGCCCCATTCGGCGCCGGGGATGTCCAGGTGGTTTCCCTGATTGGTGAAGCGCACCACCGAACTGTCGCGAAAGCGCGGCAGCCAGGCCGGCGAGTCGGGTTGGCGCTGGCGTTTGATGTCGCGCCAGGTCTCGCTACGAAACGGAGGGCCGGCCCACAGCGCGCCGGAGAACGGGTCGCCGATCACGTCGTACAGGTCCGCGGCCCGCTCGGAGTTCAGCGCGCCCAGACTAAGGCCGTAGAGGTACAGGTCCGGGCGGGCGTCCGGCGGTAACTGTTTCCAGTAGCCGTAGATCTCCGCGAACACCGCCTGGGCGGTCTCGTGACCGTATTGCGATTCCGCCATTAGCGACAACCAGCTCGGCAGGTAGGAGTACTGCACGGCCACGGTGGCCACATCGCCACCGTGCAGGTACTCGACCGGCTGGATCGCACGGTTGTCTACCCAGCCGCGTCCGGTGGGCGTGGCCAGCACCAGCACCGAACGGTCGAAGGCATTGACCCGCAGCATCTCCTGCAGGGCCAGTCGCGCGCGTTCCTCGATGGTCTCGGCGGCGTTCAGCCCCACATACACGCGGATCGGGTCCAGCGCGGTCTCGCCGGAGAAGTCGCTAATCGCGGCGGCGTCCGGGGCTTGGTCGATGAAGCGCTGGCCCTGGCGCCCCAGGCCCTCGTCCCAGCTGATCAGCGAGGCCGGGCTGCCGGTGCGGAAGGTCGCGCCCGGTTGCTCCGCCCCGGGGTGTTCGCGTACGTCGAACTGCTGGAAGCTGCGATCGGCGGCGCGCAGGCTGTATTCCAGGATGACCCCATCGATCACCGCCCAGAACACCCCGGCCGCCACCAGCACGCCAATTACGTTGGACAGCCGGCGCGGGATGAAGCGGCGCAGGTGCCGCGCGAGGAAGCGCACCAGCAACTGGAACAGCCGCGCCACCGCAAGCGTGGCGATGAACACCGCCGCTGCGATCAGCCCCAGGCGGATGGGGAATCCACCGTCCACCGGCTCCTGTTCCATGAGCGCGCGGATGCTGTTCTGCCACTCGGTGGCCTGCCACAGGAAGATCAGCACGATCAGCATGGCCCCGCCGCCGGCGATCACGACCAGGGTGTTGTGGGTGCGTTCGCCGAGCTCCGGCAGTTCCAGGTATGACCACAGCCAGTGGAAGAACACGCCCAGGCCGTAGCCGGCCGCCAGCGATACCCCGGACAGGATGCCCTGGACGTCGTCGGTGCGCGGGATCAGGCTGGGGGTCAGCGAGGCGGCAAAGAACAGCGTGGCCAGGATGAGCCCCGGGATCGACAGCGTCCCGAGGATGCGGGTGGCCCAGGCCGGCCAGATGAAGGCTCGCAGGCGGGTTTGCAGGCGGCCGACGACGGACATCGCGTTCGCGCTTCCTTGGCGGGGTATGGAGGCGCTCATCCTGTCCGCCCCGCCGGCTGGATTCAAGTATCCGCGCCCGCGAGTGGCCCGCCGATATCGCGTTTTGTTGTGTCCCCGTCATTGCGAGGAGCGCAGCGACGAAGCAATCGCTGTCCGGCGCCACCATTGCCTCTTAACGTGCTTCGACCCCTCGTGCTTCGCTGCCTCGTAATACGGCCTATTGGGTTGTGACGGACTTGCGAAAGCGAAAGCTGCCCTCGACCATGCGCAGGGCCACGCCGAACAGCGCGACCTGCAGGAGGAGTCCGCCGGTTGCCGCGCCCATCGCGAGGCCGGTGGCCAGCCCCAGTGCCATCAGCAGCATCAGCAGTGTGGCGGCGACCCGGCTGCGCAGCCAGCCGCCCACCAGTGCCAGCAGGGCGACCAGCGTGCCCTCGAGCATGGTGGGCGTGTGCTGCACCAGGACACCCAGCATCACCACCACGACCCCGGCGAACACCAGCACCCAGCCGGCCACACGCGCCAGGCGCCGGGCCTGCTCGTGGTTCTCGACGGATTGCAGCAGCAGGAGCAGGTCGGCGCCGGCTCCCGCCCAGTGACGCGATCGCGATTCGTTCATTGTGGCCACGGTACTACAGGGCCATGACAGCCCGGTGACAGGCGCCTGCCTATCGTTTGGCCAGGAGCGAATCAAGATCGAGTGTATTGACCGCGGGGGTGTCCGTCTGCGCGTGTTGCACAGTGCCATGATCGGACCAGTGCAGCAGGCTGAGGTTGCCGGCGCGGTCCTCCACCAACGCGGTGCAGTGTTCGACCCAGTCTTTGCATTCGCCGATGTCGCCCCGGTGCTGGCCGGCACCTGAACACCTGGCCGGGGCGGTGTGTCCTTAGCGGTAGACCCGGACTTCCTGTTCCCAGCCTTCCACGCCGCGGTTGGCGCAAAACTCCTGTACCTGCCCGTCGGCGTAGCGGATTTCCATGTTGAAGCCGGCGGCGGGCACATGGTTCAGTGCCACCCGCCGGTGTTCCCCGGGGCGGATCTGGCCCTCGCGGATGCTCGATTCCGACAGGTCGTGGCCGAAGTCGAAGTGGATCGCCTGGATCAGCACGTCGCTGTCATTGTGCACCGTGACCATCAACGCCCCCTCGGCCGGTGGGCGCTCGACGCCCCAGTGCACGGCGGCGGCACCGAGCACGAGCCCCAGCACGAACAGCCAGGTCGCGGGCGCGCGTAGCGCATCCACGACCCGGTCCTCCCAGCTGCGGTGTTCTCCGGACGACTCCACGTCTCATCCCTTGATTATTAGGGATTGCTAATTTACAAGATCGGCCGGCATCGGGATACCGGGCGGCCGCGATATCCGGGAAGGCCGCCGCCCCGCAGAAAGCGCCATGGGCGCTGCAGCGGGCTGTCAGTCGAGCCCGAGCGCGCGCAGGCGCTCGAGGAGGCGTGGATGATCGAAGTCGCGGGCGCCGATGGCGCGGTAGGCGATGCGGCCCTCGGGATCGATGATGAACGTGGTGGGGATGCCGCGAACCGGCCAGCGGTCGATGGTGGCGGAATCCTGGTCCAGCAGCAGAGGGAAATCGACCGGGTAGTCGGCGGTAAAGAAGAAGATGCGATCGGCGTCTTCGCCCACGTTCACGCCAAGCACCACCAGGCCCGCATCGCGCAACTGCTCCCAGAGCCGTTGCAACGACGGCAGCTCGTCGCGACAGGGTGGACACCAGGTGGCCCAGAAGTTCACCACCACCACACGTCCGCGATAGTCCTCCAGTCGGTGGTGCTGCCCATCGATGTCCTCCAGTGCCAGGGGCGGGCCCTTGGGGCGTGGATCCAGCGCGGTCAGGTGCGTGGCCTCCGCCCACACGGACCGCAGCGAAAGGCCGAGCAGGCCACCGGGGATTGCAGCCAGGAAGCGGCGCCGGTTCATCATGGTTCGGCCTCGTCCCGTTCCGGTTCCCCGGCGCAGCGCAGATCGGGCAGGGTGGACTGCCGCAGGGTCGTCTGCTGCCGCCAGTGCACGGTCAGATCAAATGTCGTGCTGGGCGGGTGCTTGAAGACGATCATGCCCATCAGCCAGTCGCCGGGCTGGAACCGGTGTTCGCCAGGGAACAAGGCCCAGCGAAAGGCGATGCGGGCTACTTCCGGAACCTCCCGGCTCGCCCACTTGTCCTGCCAGTCGCGGTTGGGGAGCGGTCGCGCGGCCCCGTTGGGCGTTTGGCTGCGCCATTGGCGCAGGTCCACGGTGGCCGATGCGCTGCGGTCGGTATTGCGCAGGACGCCCTGAAACACGCAGTGGCCGGCGATGAACGTCGCATCCTCGGTGTCGAACCCGCGGCCCAGGAAGAACGCGCGGGTCTGGTCCGGGAGCCGCTGTGCGAGGTCCAGAGAAAGCCCCTCGCCCTGCCAGTGCCAGGTCATCAGCCCACTGTCGGGGTCGGTATCCACCTGCATCTCCTCCGCCGTCCCGGTGCCGCCCGGAAGGGCCAGCCCCGCCAGAGCCAGAAGCGTCCATGCGACGACCGTCAACCCTGGGCCGGGCATTGGGCGCCTCGTGGCAAACCGACGGGGTGGCTTGGCGCGGCGTCCCTACGACCCACCGAGGACATGATCCAGCAGCGCCTCGAAGGCGGGCTCGGCGTTTTCCACGGCACGTTCAAGGCTCGGGTGCGGCTGCAGCGTCGTCATGAACTTCGGGTGCAGCATGGACAGTTTCGTGCCCCCGTCCTCCTCGTACAGGCCGATGTGGCCGCAGGGCATCATCGCCCCGACATGCAGCCCGGCATCCAGGATGTCCGGTCCCAGCGGCAGGTAGCAGACCTTGAGCGCGGTGATGTCACCGCCGGCCAGGTCGAACTCGGCCAGAAAGATCCAGTCCTCCTCGTTTTCGGCGTATTCGCGAATCGCCCCCGCCAGGTCCGCGCGCGACTGTTCGCAGTCGCGGATGATGAAGTGGTCGTCTGGCTCGGTGGCTGCCAGCGGGGCGGACAGCGCCAGTGCAGTGGCCAGCGTGAAGGCGGCGATGGGTGTGAGTGTTTTCATGATCGTGTCCTCCAGGTGGGTGGGTGAAGGCGCGTCAGACGCGAACGATCTCCGGTTTCAGTGACTCGGAGATCATCGGCAGCGCTTCCTTTTCGCGCTGCCCAATCCCGAGTCCGTCCAGGGTCTCGGCGAGGTCGTCGACCACGGCGGCGAACGCCTCCTCGCGGATGTTCATGCCGCGATGGATGGTCAGCCTGTCGCGGTCCCTGCAGGCCGCCGGTGCCGTTGCAGATGCATCCGTGTTCCCCTCGTCGAAGATGCTGCCTTGCTGCCCAGGCGTTCGTAGGGATTGGCTGTGGTCATGGATGAGTCCTCCTCGCGCCGTCGTTAACGGGTGGCCACGTACCAGTTGTTCTGAGGGTCGTGGACCAGCTGGTGGACCCGGATGTCGTGAAAGCCGGCGCGCTCCAGGTAGTCACGTGCCCGGGGCTCGCCCCACATCGCGCCCAGGCCGGGTCCGCCCCGGGCGAGCGATACCGGCATGCAGTGCATGCAGGAGATGGTGTAGAGAAAGGGTCCGAGCGGATGCTCGAGATCGCCATGAATCTGTCCGGAGCCGCGGATGTCCTGCATCAGGTAGATGCCTTCGGACTCGAGCGCGCGGTGAATGCCCGTCAGTACGCCCAGCGGGTCGGCCTGGTCGTGGATGGCATCGAAGGTGGTGATCAGCGCGAACTGTTGCGCGGCGACATGCCGATCCAGTTCGGCCGCGTCGGCCTGGATGAATTCGACGTTCCCCAGCCCGGTGGCGCGTGTCTCGGCGCGGGCGCGCTCGATAGCCTCTGTGGACAGGTCCAGGCCGGTGAACCGGCTGTGCGGGTAGAGCGTGGCCAACTGGTTGAGGATGCGCCCGCTGCCGCAGCCGATATCCAGGACCTGAATGCCGCGCTCGAGGTGGTCGGTCAGGCCCGGAACCAGGGGCAGGATGTCGCTTTCCAGTGACGACAGTACGGACTGGCCGCTGTCCTCGGCCATCACCTCGTGGAAGCGCGTGTAGTGCTCGTACCCCACGCCACCGCCGGTGCGGAATTTCGCAACGATCGTGTCCTCCACCCCACCCAGCAGGCCGATGTACTGCGCAAACACGGCCAGGTTGTCGGCCGCTGCCGCGCGCGTCAGGCAGGCGGCGTGTTCCGCGGGCAGGGCAAACCGTGGGCCATCCGCATCCACCGTGACGATGCCGCCGGTGGCCATGGCCCCGAGCCATTCCCGTACGTAGCGCTCGTTCAGGCCCGCGGCTGCGGCGATCTCGCCGGAGGTGGCAGGCGGCCGGTCGCGCATGTGGTCGAACAGCCCGGTGCGGTGCCCGATCGACAGGGTCAGGCACAGCGCGCCGTGGTTGAGCACGTTGACCAGATGCTCGCCGAAGGCCTCGGCGGCAGATGGGGGTGACAGGCATTGCGGGGCTGACGGCATACAGTGGACCTCCGCCAGGACAAGCCGGGCCGGGTGTCGGCGTTACTTCGAGCCTAGGCGGGGAAGCCCTTGCGGGCGGTCACGATCTTGCGGGGGTGGGGCGAATCTTGCGGTGGAGTTCAGGGGCGCATGAATCCGTTTTAATGCTGGCGCCGGTATGCCGCGGGGGCCATACCCAGGGCCTGGCGGAAATGGCGGACCAGCTGTTGCGGGGAGTAGCCGGTCGCGGCAGCGATCTCGGTGATGCTCAGTGATGTTCGGGTCAGCAGGTCGCGGGCGTGCTCCACGCGCAGGCGCGTGAGATAGCGATGGGGTGGCAGGCCGTGCGTATCGCGAAAGGCGCGCGCGAAGTGCCAGGGCGAGAGTCCGGTCAGGGCCGCCAGATCGCGCAGCGTGATGCGCTGATCCAGGTGGCATTGCATGTAGTCAATCACCCGTGCCGACTGGTGCGGTGCCAGGCCGCCCCGGCGCCTGTCCAGGTCCCGGTCGTGTTCGGCCATGCGGGCCAGGCGCACAACCAGAACGGCGAGCATGCTCTCGACGAACAGTTGCGCGGCCGGGTCGTCACGGTCCATCTCCTGCCACAGGGCATCCAGGGCCTGGGTGATCAGGGGGTCCCGGTGGTGGCGGGTATGCAGGTGGCCAAAGTCCAGCGGATCGCCGGGGTCGCGCTCCAGGCAGTCCCGGGCCAGCTCGGGCGGGATGCCGAAAAACCGCATGCGTGCCGGGTCCCGCATATGGCAGCGTCCCGCGACCTGCGGGGCGATCACCACGAATTCGCGCGGGCCGGCGCAACCGGAGAACGGACCGGCCCCGATGTCACAGTGGTAGCGAAAGGGGGTGCCCACGGACTGGCTCAGCATCAGTTCGCAGACTGGCGGGGTGCTCAGGTGGCCGGCCGGGTGCGCGTTCTCGATCATCGGCACCGGGAGATCGGGTCGCGCACGGGCCTCCTCCAGGAACGGCGCGTCACGTCCCCGGGCGAAGAAGTCGAGCATGCTGGATGAACGTTGCAGCATTCCGTGTACCCCGCAACTTTGTTATAGGCCATTTGGGAACCGCTTGCGGTGCAGGCGTCGCACGAACCTCGCGGACCGCGCCGGGTCGTATGTGACCGTGGCGCTGCATTCGGGTATGTTCGCCGGGTTTCGATGACCGCAGGGTTACCATCACGTGAGTACGGACGAGCGCAAGCTGCAGGATCTGACGCACCAGCTGGCCGAGGCGCTGGCGGGTGTCGGGTTGCACGGGCAGATCGGGCTGGAAAAGGAGACCCTGAGGGTCGGGCCGGAAGGCTCGCCGGCGCTTACGCCGCACCCGGCCGCGCTGGGATCCGCGCTGACGCATCCATACATCACCACGGATTACTCCGAGGCGCTGCTGGAACTGGTGACGCCGCCGTTCGAGGATGTACGCGAGACCCTCGGCTTCCTGCACGACCTGCAGGCCTTCGCCGCCGCCAACGTCGGCGACGAGACCCTGTGGTCGACCTCCATGCCCTGTGTGACGGCCGATGACAATGCGATTCCGGTCGCGCAGTACGGTGCCTCCAACGCCGGGCGCATGAAGACCGTCTACCGCATCGGTCTCGGGCATCGCTACGGACGCAAGATGCAGGTGATCGCCGGGGTCCACTTCAATTACTCCCCGCGCCCGGAATTCTGGCCGGCCCTGGCGGACGTGCTCGGTGCGCCCGACGGCCGCGCCTTCCGCGACGAGCGCATGATGGGGATGATCCGCAACCTGCTGCGCTTTGGCTGGCTGGTGCCCTATCTGTTCGGGGCGTCGCCGGCCGTCTGCAACTCCTTTCTCGAAGGCCACGGCGCGGTGCTGGAGGATTTCGACGACGACACCTCCTATCTGCCGCATGCCACCAGCCTGCGCATGGGCGATATCGGCTACACCAACCGCAAGGAGGCGGACACCGGCATCAAGGCGGACTACAACTCGCTGGCCGGCTATGTCGACTCCCTGCGCTGTGCGATCAATACCCCCAGCCCCGAGTGGGAGCACATCGGGGTGAAGGTGGATGGCGAGTATCGCCAGCTGAATGCCAACATCCTGCAGATCGAGAACGAGTACTACTCCACCGTGCGGCCCAAGCAGCCGCTGGAGCGTTTCGAGAAGCCGACCGACGCCCTGGAGGCGCGTGGCATCGAATACGTCGAACTGCGCTCGGTGGACATCAACGCCCAGCACCCACTGGGGGTGGACGAGACCCAGCTGCGTTTTCTCGAGGTGTTCGCGCTGGCCTGTCTGCTGCAGCCGAGCCCGCTGCTGGCCGACGGCGAGCTGGACGCGATCGACCGCAACCTGCTGGACGTCGCGCATTACGGGCGTCGCCCGGGCCTCGAGCTGCGCCGGGGGGGCGAGAGCGTTGCGCTCCAGGCCTGGGCGCGCGAGCTGCTGGCGCTGATGCGACCGGTGGCGGCCGTTCTGGATCAGGAATTGCCGGGTGACCCCTACCGCCGGGCGCTCAGTGAGCAGTGGGGCAAGGTCGAGCAGGCGGATCTGACCCCGTCCGCGCGCATGCTGGAAGACATGATGGCGCGCGAGGAGGGGTTCTACTCCTACGCGCGCCGCCTGTCGGCCCAGCACCGCGAGGCCTTTCGCTTCAACGGGCCGCTGCCGCGCGCCGAGACGCTGGAGGCCCTGGCCCGCGAGAGCCTGGCCGATCAGGCGGCCATCGAGCAGGCGGACGAGCTGGACTTCGATACCTTCCTGACGCGCTATTTCGACGGCACCCTGCGGGCCTCCTGAACCGGGTTCGTTCGATTTTGTAGAACGGTTGACCGCATTTAACGCGATTTATCTTCGATAAAATCGATGGGATGATCGGGCTATCACATACATTCAGCCGTTGAGGCGTGCGCGCATTCGGTGCCGGGCTCAGACGGCAGGAGCATGGCATGAGTCTTTTGATCAACGGTGAATTGCGCGAGGGCTGGCTGGAAGAAGAGTCGGACGAGAGCGGCGAGTTCGTGCGCCAGGACCAGCAGTATCGTAACTACGTCACCAGGGATGGTTCGCCGGGCCCGATGGGTGACGGCGGCTATCCGGCCGAGTCAGGGCGCTATCACCTGTATGTCTCCTACGCCTGCCCCTGGGCACACCGCACGCTGATCCTGCGCAAACTGAAGGGTCTGGAGCCGCATATCGGGGTTTCGGTGGTGCACCACTACATGGGTGACGCCGGCTGGTCGTTTGATGACTGCGACGGTTGCACCGGGGACCGGGTGCACGGCTCGCGCTACATGCACGAGCTCTACACCCGTACCGATCCAAACTACACCGGCATCATCACCGTGCCGGCGCTGTTCGATACCCAGACCGACCGCATCGTGAACAACGAGTCGCTGGACATGGTGCGCATGTTCAACAGCGCGTTCGACGGTATTACCGGCAACACCCTGGATTTCTATCCGGAAGATCTGCGCGAGGAGATCCACGCGGTCAACGAGCGGGTCTACGAGAACGTGAACAACGGGGTGTATCGCAGCGGCTTCGCGACCAGCCAGAAGGCCTACGAGGCGGCCTTCGACCGTCTGTTCGAGACCCTGGACTGGCTGGAGGAGCGCCTGGCACGCCAGCCGTTCCTGGTTGGCGAGCGACTGACCGAGGCCGACTGGCGGCTGTTCACCACGCTGCTGCGCTTCGATCCGGTGTACTACAGCCATTTCAAGTGCAATCGCCAGCGGCTGCTGGACTTCCCGAACCTCTCCGCCTATCTGCGCATGCTGTACCAGCGCCCGGGGGTGGCCGAGACGGTGCGCATGGACCACATCAAGGCGCATTACTACGGCAGTCACCCGATGTTGAACCCCAGCGGCATCGTGCCGAAGGGGCCAATGATTGACTACACCCGGCCGCATGGCCGCCCCCTGGGCGAGCTGCCGGCCGTGTTGCGGAACGTCGACGAAACGTGACGGTCGTTACACTGTTGGGAGGTTCAACCGTGGCCCGGCTAGATGCCGGGCCGCATTCGTGTCGGGGGAAAGGCAAGTGAAGGCGATAGGCGGGTTCCTGGGGCTGGTCCTGGTTGTGGCGATCGTGGCCGCGGCCTGGTTTGCGTTCGGCCCCGAGGATGGCGCCCGTGACGAGGGAGGCGATGCCCCCGCCGCGTCCCAACGCGACGAGCGCACGCCGGTGCGGGTCAGCGAGGTGGCTCCGCGCACCTTCGAGACCATGGTCGAATCCCTGGGCACGGTGGAGGCCAACGAGTCGGTCGTGGTGACCGCGAGCGTGACCGAGCGTGTGGTCGAAATCCTGTTCGATGATGGCGATGCGGTCGAGGCCGGAGACGTGCTGGTGCGCCTGGACGCCGACGAAGAACGCGCCGCCCTGCGCGAGATCCGCGTGCAGGTGGACGAGGCCCGGCGCGAACTGGACCGTGTGCGCGACCGGGTGGCCGATGGCGTGGTCACGCAGCAACAGGTGGATCAGCAGCGATCGCGGCTGAACGAGGCCGAGGCCCGTCTGGCCGCCGCGGAGGCGCGGGTTGCGAACCGGGTGATCCGGGCTCCGTTCAGTGGCCGTTTGGGCTTGCGCCAGGTCAGCCCCGGCTCCCTGGTGAGTCCGGGTACCGCGATCGTGGAGCTGGATGATGTATCGGTGGTGAAAGTGGATTTCGCCGTGCCCGAGCGCCATGCCGCCGCCATCGGTCTGGGTATGGAAGTAGCGGGCCGCAGCGCGAGCGGAGAGTTCGCAGGGCAGGTGGCGGCGGTCAGCAATCGTCTGGACGTGGCTACCCGTACCCTGACCGTGCGCGCCCTGGTCGAGAATCCCGATCTATTGCTGCGCCCCGGCATGCTGGTAAACATCCGTCTGCCGCTGGACCCGGTCGAACGCCCGGGGGTGCCGGAGGGTGCCATCCAGCAGGTCGCCGATCAGCACTTCGTGTTCCGGCTGCGCGACGACGGCACGGTGGAGCGCGTGCGCATCCGTATTGGCCGCCGCGACCCGGGCTACGCCGAGGTGCTGGATGGCCTGGAGCCGGGGGATACCGTGGTTTCCGAAGGGGTCTCGCGGGTCCGTGACGGGCGGGAAGTGCGTGTGCTCCCGCCGCGCGCACCGGATTCCGATAACGGCAACGGCGAGGCCGGGGCCGACACATGATTATCTCGGACGTCGCCAATCGCCGGCCGGTGCTGGCGATTGTCTTCAACCTGCTGCTGATCACCTTCGGCCTGATCGCCTACGACAGCCTTCCTCTGCGCGAGTATCCCGATGTCGATCCGCCGGTGGTGTCGGTGGACACCATCTATCCGGGCGCCAGTGGCGAGATCATCGAGCGCGAGGTGACCCAGCGGATCGAGGACCGCATCGCGGGGATCGAGGGGATCCGTTTCATGCAGTCCTCCAGCGAGGACGGGCGCTCGCGCATCACCATCGAGTTCAATCTGAGTCGCGACATCGACGCCGCCGCGAATGACGTGCGCGAGGCGGTCAGCCGGGTACTGGGCGATCTGCCCGACGAAGTCGACCCGCCCGAAGTGACCAAGGCGGATGCCGATTCCAACCCGATCCTGTGGTTGAACCTTGCCAGCACCACGATGGATGCGCTGGAGCTGGCGGACTACGCCGAGCGCAACCTGATCGACCGCCTCTCGGTAGTGGATGGCGTGGGGCTGGTGCGCCGGGGCGGCGCCCGCAGTTACGCGATGCGTATCTGGGTCGACCGCGAGGCCCTCGCCGCGCGCGAGCTGACCGTGACCGACATCGCTGACGCCTTGCAGCAGGAAAACGTGGAATTGCCGGCCGGGCGCCTGGATTCGCTGGAGCGCGAATTCACCGTGCGCGTGGAGCGCCAGTACCGCACGCCCGAGGATTTCTCCGGTCTGGTGCTGAAGCGTGGCGAGGGCGGACAACTGGTGCGCCTGGGCGATGTCGCCGAGGTGAACGTGGGCGCGGATACCGAGCGCAGCGAGTTCCGCGGCAATGGCGAGGACATGATCGGGCTGGGGATCATCCGCCAGTCCAATGCCAACGTGCTGGAGGTGGCCAATGGGGTGAAGGCCATGGCCGCCAGCCTGCAGGATTCCCTGCCGGAGGGTACCTCGCTGGTGACCACCTACGACGAATCGGTGTTCATCGAGGGCGCGATCCGCGAGGTCTACATCACCCTGGCGGTGGCGACCGCGGCCGTGGTGTTCGTGATTTACCTGTTCCTGGGCAGCTGGCGCGCGACCCTGATCCCGGCGGTGACCGTCCCGGTGGCGATCACCGCGGCCTTCATCGGCATCAGCCTGTTCGGATTCTCGGTCAACCTGCTCACCCTGCTGGCGTTGGTGCTGGCGGTCGGCCTGGTCGTGGATGACGCGATCGTGATGCTGGAGAACATCCACCGGCGCATCGAGCGCGGCGAGCCGGGACTGTTGGCGGCCTATCGCGGCGCCGGGCAGGTGGGCTTCGCGATCGTCGCGACGACCTCCGTGTTGATCGCGGTATTCGTGCCGCTGGCCTTCCTCGACGGCACGGTGGGCCAGCTATTCACCGAGTTCGCCATCGCCATGGCCATTGCCGTGTTTTTCTCCAGCATCGTGGCACTGACCCTGGCCCCCGTGCTGGCCGGGCGCCTCATGCACAAGGGCGACGACGAGACCGGCGTGGCGCGTTATATCGGCCGCGGCTTTGCCGCGCTGGAGGCTGGCTACGGTCGGATACTGGCGAAGGGGCTCAAGGGCTCCTGGCTGGTCTTGCCGCTCCTCGCCGCCGTGTTGGCGGGCGGCTGGTACCTGTTTGCGGAACTGCCCGAAGAATTTGCCCCGCAGGAGGATCGCGGATCTTTCTTCGTGCTGGTGGATGGCCCCGAGGGCGCCAACTTCGAGTACATGAGCCGGCAGATGGCCGAGGTCGAGGCACGCATCCAGCCGTTGATCGAGGATGGCCCGATTCGCCGTGCACTGGTGCGCACGCCGCGCGGTTTTGGTGGTTCGGAGCTGATGAACAACGGCTTCGTGATCGCGATCCTGGAGCACTGGGATGACCGTGACGTCTCGGGCCAGGAGGTCATCAACCAGATCCGCGGCATCATCGACGAGATGCCGGGAGTCGAGGCGCGGGTGATCATGCGTCAGGGGCTCTCGAGTGGCCGTATCGGTCCGCCGGTGCAGTTTGTCATCTCCGGGCCGGATTACGATCAGCTCGAGGAATGGGGCGAGATCATGCGCGAGGCCGCCGAGGGCATCGACGGTCTGACCCGTGTGGACCTGGACTACGAACCCACCCAGCCGCAGCTCAACGTGCGTCTGGACCGGGATCGGGCCGGGGACCTGGGCGTTTCCATGCGCGATGTCGGGCGCACGCTGGACATCGTGCTGGGCGGTCGCGACGTGACCACCTTTGTCGATCGCGGCGAGGAATACGACGTCATCATCGAGGGTCTGGCCGACCAGCGCCGCACGCCCGGGGATATCGACAACCTCTACGTGCGCTCAAGCTCTGGCTCGATGGTGCCGTTGTCCAGCCTGGTGACCTACGAGGAGCAGGCCGGCC
The DNA here is from genome assembly GCF_000381845.1 of Thioalkalivibrio sp. AKL10. Lineage (NCBI taxonomy): Bacteria > Pseudomonadati > Pseudomonadota > Gammaproteobacteria > Chromatiales > Ectothiorhodospiraceae > Thioalkalivibrio > Thioalkalivibrio sp. AKL10. Next base: position 490,947 of record NZ_KB907142.1, on the reverse strand, counting down.
CGTCGTCGCTGGAGCGCTACAACCGTTCGCGCGCGGTGACCCTGACCGCCGGGCTGCGTGACGGCATGACCCTGGGCGAGGCCCTGGACGCCCTGGACGCGAAGGCGGCCGAGCTGCTGCCGGCCGAGGCCGGGATCGACTACAAGGGCGAGTCGCTGGATTTGCGCAGTGGCTCCGAGGCCATCCTGTTCGTGTTCGCGCTGGCCCTGCTGGTGGTGTTCCTGGTCCTGGCGGCGCAGTTCGAGAGCTTCGTCCATCCGTTGGTGATCATGCTGACCGTGCCGCTGGCGGTGGTCGGGGCGCTGATCGGACTGACGGTCACCGGTCAGACGCTGAACATCTACAGCCAGATCGGCATGGTCATGCTGATCGGGCTGGCAGCGAAGAACGGCATCCTGATCGTGGAGTTCGCGAACCAATTGCGCGATCGCGGGCGCGATTTCGATACCGCGATCCTCGAGGCCTCGCGCATGCGTCTGCGGCCGGTACTGATGACAGCGCTGACCACCGTGGCCGGTTCGATTCCGCTGATCCTGGCCTCCGGCCCGGGCGAGGAGACGCGCTTCGTGATCGGGGTAGCGGTGTTCTCCGGCGTGCTGTTCGCCACGCTGTTCACGCTGTTCGTGATCCCCGCGGCCTACCGCCTGGTCGCCCGCGGCACGACCTCGCCGCTGGCGACCACCCGCCGCCTGCATGACCTCGACGCCGAGGTCGATGACGTCGATGGCGAGCGTAGGGGCGCCCGCGCCTCGCCCTGATCGCTCAGGATTTCGGTAGACGGCTGCGGACTGCTGCCGGCGACGGTTGTGGCTAGGCTTGGTTCATCCTCCGGTGTTTACGTGCCTTCGTCTGACCGCCTGCCACGCGCTCTCTCGCGAGCGCACCGCGAGGTACTTCTTTGCTCGTGCAAAGAAGTACCCAAGAAACACGCCCGACTGCCGCGACCCCGGCCCGCTGCGCGGGCCGGGGTTTCCCTCGCTCCGAGGCTTTTCGCGGGCGGCGCTGAACTCGCTACGCTGCGCTTCGCTCAGACATCCAGCGCCTTTTCTCCCGCGAAAAGCCTCTCCACTCGGCGCGACGACAACGGGGAGGCAGGTCCAAACAACGGCGATCCCAGCGTTCTTGCCAGCGGATAATGGCTAGGTCTTCATACATCTTCGGCACGCTCGGCCTGCGGCCATGGCGTGCCGCGCCCGCGTAGCGGGCGCCGGGGGTGTTCGAGCGGCTGTGCCTTTTGTTGTGCCACGGGGCCGGAATATCTGCTGTTTTGACGTTCCCCTCCCGTATGGAGCCCCTTGCGGAAGGGTCCTCGGGCCGGGAGAAGGCGCTGGATGTCTGAGCGAAGCGCAGCGTAGCGAGTTCAGCGCCGCCGGCCCGAGGGCCCTGGAGCAAGGTTCCCGGGCGGAATCCGGGTGCCCTTCTTTGGGTACTTTCTTGGGCAAGCAAGAAAGTACCTCGCGGCGCGCTGGCGAGTCAGCGCTCGGCAGGCGGCCGGACGAAGGCACGTAAACACCGATGACGAACCGGGGCCTGCCACAACATGGCAGGTGGCAGACCGAAGCCACCTTAAACACCCGATGATGCGCCATGATCGCGGACCGCACGGCGGGAGGACGAGCGTGGTCGGCGGGAATGGACCGGTCAGGCGCGTTCCGGGGCGTGGGCGTCGTCGCGCCAGAGCCAGAGGATGGCGACGGTCAGTACCGCGATCACCGGTAGCATCGCCAGGTTCAGGCCATCCCAGCCCAGCGGTCGCAGTAGCGCACCGGCCAGCAACGAACCGGCGGCGACCAGGGTGAACACCGTCAGGTCGTTCACGCCCTGGACCTTGCCCTTTTCGCCGGCCGTATGGGTCGTGGTGAGCAGGGTGCTACCGCCGATGAACAGAAAGTTCCAGCCGACCCCCAGCAGGAACAACGCCAGCCAGAAGTGCGCCAGCGTCTCGCCATGCGCGGCGATGGCGACACTGAAAAGCACCAGCGCGTTGCCCAGCGCCAGCACGCGCGTAAGTCCGAGACGCGTGATCAGGTGGCCGGTGACGAAGGAGGGGGCGAACATCCCGAGCACGTGCCACTGCATCACCAGGGCGACCTGGCCCATGTCGAAGCCGGCCTGGCGCATGGCCAGCGGGGTTGCGGTCATCAGCAGGATCATCACCGCGTAGCCTAGGGCGGCCGTCGTCAGCGCAACGACGAACCGGCCCCGGGGCATGATCTCGCGCAGGGGGCGGGATATGGCACGTTCTGCTGCCGGGGGTGCTGGTACGCGCAGCCAGGCCAGCAGCAGCATGGCCAGCAGGGCCAGTGCCCCGAGCAGAAGGTAGGGACCGGCTTCCGGCGTCTGTGGCAGCAGGGCCTGGGCATGGTGGGCGTTCCACGGGCCGAGGAAGGCCGCGGCCACGCCGCCGGCCATGACCAGCGAGATGGCGCGCGGGCGGAAGGCGTCGCTGGCCACATCCGCCGCGGCGAAACGGTAGTACATCGCGAAGGCCTGGTAGGCGCCCAGCAGGAGATTGCCGAGCACGAAGATCCAGAAGGCCTCGGCGAATACCCCGACCGCGGCGATTGCCGCCCCGCCGAAGCCGCCGACACCCGCCCCCAGCAGGAAGCCTGTGCGCCTTCCGAAGCGTTTCATGAACAGCGACGCCGGCAGGGTGATGACCAGGGTCCCGATCATCATCGCGGCGACCGGCAGGGTGGCCAGCGACGGGTCGCTGGCCAGGCGCTCGCCGACCACGCCGCTCAGGGTCATCACGGTGACCGCGGCGATCAGGAACAGGGCCTGGCCGAGGGCAAGGATCAGGACGTTCGCGCGCTCGCGCGGGGTGGTCTGGCCGGACATGAGATTCCCTTCGGCATTGGGCCCGGGCCTCATGGCCCGGTTCGGGTAACTGGGTCAGCCGCGCGGATGGAACTCGAGCACCGCCGAGTTGATGCAGTAGCGCAACCCGGTGGGTTCCGGACCGTCCGGGAAGACGTGGCCCAGGTGGGAGTCGCAGGCGGCACAGCGTACCTCGGTGCGCTCCATTCCCAGAGTGCGGTCGCGGTGTTCGTCGACGGCAGTAGCGGACACGGGGGCCGTGTAGCTGGGCCAGCCGCTACCCGAGTCGAACTTGGCCTTTGAATCGAACAGCGCCGCGCCACAGGCAGCACAGTGATAGAGGCCGTCGGCCTTGTGGTTGTTGTAGGCGCCGGTAAATGGCCGCTCGGTCCCGCCCTCGCGGGCGATGTGATACTGCTCCGGTGTCAGGCGGTCACGCAGTTCGGCGTCGGTCGGGCGTGGGGATGAACTCATGTGATCTCCGGGTTGATGCTATTGTTTGCGAACCGAGAATGGGTCTTCCGGTGGACCGGGAAAATTATCCCCGGTTCTCGGCCGGGTGACCAAAGACTGGACCGCTGGAGGTGGTCGTGGGTTGTCCCGATTGCGAACGTATCGATCTGCTGCCGGCGGCCTCCGGCACTCTTTACCTGGCACCGGTGCTGGCGCACACCCGCGCGGCCCTGCGTCAACGCATGGTGGACGAGCAATTGCCCTGCGCAGAGCCGAGCTCGGGCATCCTGGCCCTGCCGGTCAAGGGTGCCGGCGGGCTGGGCGAGATGCTGGTGCGGCTGGAGCAGGCCCTGAGCAGCTCCGAGCAGGCCGGTTGCCGCGCGACCTTCGTGCCGGAAGGCGAGGACTTCGGGCTGGCGCATCTGCAGGACACCCATCTGCTGTCCACGCTGATTGCGCGGCACAACGCGCGCGATCTCTCGGCGATCCTGGCCAACGACACCCTGGACTTCCACTTCCAGCCGATTGTGCATGCCGCGAACCCCACCGAGGTCTTTGCCTACGAGGCCCTGGTGCGCGCCTCCACACCGGATGGCGACATCATCCCGCCGCTGGACCTGTTCAAGACGGCGCGCAATGCCGAGCTGCTGTTCCATCTGGATCGTTCCGCCCGGATCAATGCCATCCGTCGTGCCAGTGAGCGCGGGGTCCGTAGCCATCTGTTCATCAACTTCAACCCGACCGCGATTTATGACCCGGCCTTCTGCCTGGAAACGACCGTGCGCGAGATCATGTCTCGCGTGCCGGGCCAGCCGGGGCCCGCCGGCTTCGTGTTCGAGGTGATCGAGAGCGACCAGGTCAACGACATGGAGCACCTGTCGCGGATCGTCGAGCGCTATCGCCGCGCCGGGTTCCAGGTCGCCCTGGACGACCTGGGGGCGGGGTACGCATCGCTCAACATGCTGTCGCAACTGCGCCCGGATTTCGTGAAGATCGACCGCGAACTGGTCAGCGGGATCGACCAGGACATCTACCAGCAGAAGATCCTCGAAAAGATCATCGAGCTGGCCAAGGATCTGGATATCCGGGTGGTGGCCGAGGGCGTGGAGACTGTGGACGAGTGGCGCTGGCTCAAGGAACGCGTGGATCTCTGTCAGGGCTACCTGTTCGCGCGCCCGGCCGCGGAGCCGCCGCTGCCGCGTCACCCCGAGCAGGCCTGATCGGAGTGATGCGACTCGAACCAGTGAAAGAGGAGGCGGTCGATGCGTGGTCGCATCCAGCGCGGCGGTGCGCTCATGTAGCATGGTTTCACCTCATTCGCCGAGCCGTGTCTGCAAACACAATCGACTCGCGCGCGAGTGAGTACATTATCAACTAGCGTTTCCCTGAACCCGGTGTTTATGAATCAGCTCCCGCCCGACGCCCGCAATCCGACGCTCGAATCCGCCTACCAGCTGTTGCACGATGCCGAGGTGCGCTATCGCGGGCGCACGGTGGGCACGGTGGCCAGCCTGGACGAGCGGGCGCCTGCGGAAAACTATGCCGACTGCTTCATCCGTGACTTTGTGCCGTCGGGGCTGGTCTATCTGCTGAACGACGAGCCCGAGGTGGTGCGCGACTTCCTCGCGCTGATCCTGCAGATCCGCGATACCCAGGAAGAGATCGAGGGCCATCGCCGCCTGCCGCGGGTGATGCCGGCGAGCTTCCGCGTGTTCACCGACGAGAACGGGCGCGAGTCCCTGGCGGCGGACTTCGGCGATCGCGCGATCGGGCGTGTGGCGCCGGTCGACTCGATGATGTGGTGGGTGCTGCTGCTGCGGGCCTACCAGAACCGCACGGGCGATACCGATTTCATCAAGAGTGCCGATGTGCAGCGCGGCATCCGCTTGATCCTGAGCATCTGCCTGCAGGACCGTTTCGAGGTCTTCCCGACCCTGCTGGTGCCGGACGGCAGCTTCATGATCGATCGGCGCATGGGGGTGTTCGGCCACCCGCTGGAGATCCAGGCCCTGTTCTACGGGATGCTGAAGGCCTCGCTGGCGATGCTCGAACCCTGCGACAAGGACTCGGAGCTCTTGTGCGAGCAGTCCGCGATTCGTACGCGGCAGCTGTCCGATTACATTCGCAATTACTACTGGCTGGATCTCGAGCGGCTGAACGATATCCATCGCTATCGCACCGAGCACTTCGGCCACGAGTCAGAGAACTCGCTGAACATCTATCCCGAGAGCATCCCCGACTGGCTGGTGGACTGGATCCCCTCGGAGAGCGGCTACCTGGTCGGCAACCTCGGCCCCGGACGCATGGACTTTCGCTTCTTCAGTTTCGGCAACCTGCTGGCGGTGCTGTTCGGGCTGGCCGACGAGCACCAGTCGCGGTCGATCATGCAGACCTTCGAGCAGCGCTTCGAGGACCTGATCGGGACCATGCCGGTCAAGATCTGCTATCCGGCGATGGTGGGCGAGGAGTGGCGCCTGCTGACCGGGTCCGATCCCAAGAACACCCCGTGGTCCTACCACAACGGCGGCAACTGGCCGGCACTGTTGTGGGCGTTCACCGGCGCGGCCCTGCGCGTCGGGCGGCCGGATCTCGCGCGTAGCGTGCATGCGGTCGCGGCCGAGCGTCTGTATCGCGATAACTGGCCGGAGTACTACGACGGGCGCCATGGTCGTCTGGTCGGCCGGCGAGCCAACTATCGCCAGACCTGGTCGGCGACCGCGGTGCTTGTTTCGCAGGGCCTGATCGACAACCCCGAGACCCTCAGCCTGTTTGACAGCCCGGAACCCGAGGTGCCATGAAAAAGACCCAGAGCAAGTCACGCGACGGTGAAGGCCTTTATCTCGTCCTGATCAGTGTCCACGGCCTGGTCCGCGGACGGGAGCTGGAGCTGGGTCGCGACGCCGACACCGGCGGGCAGACGCTCTACGTGGTCGAACTCGCGCGCGCGCTGGCCCGCCACCCGCAGGTCGGCCGGGTTGACCTGCTGACCCGGCGGGTGGTTGACAGCAAGGTATCCGCCGACTACGCCGAACCGGAAGAAGACCTGGGCGACGGGGCCCATATCGTGCGCCTGGACTGCGGCCCGCGGCGCTACCTGCGCAAGGAGAAGCTCTGGCCCTATCTGGACTGCTTCGCCGACAACGCCTTGGGGCATATCCGGCGGGTGGGGCTGCGGCCGGACGTGATCCACGGGCATTACGCCGATGCCGGGCATGTCGCGGTGCAGCTGTCGAACCTGCTGGGCGCGCCGATGCTGCAGACCGGCCACTCGCTGGGGCGGGTCAAGCGCGAACGCCTGCGCGAGAGCGGGATGTCGGACGCCGACATCGAGGCGCGCTACAACATCTCCACCCGCATTCATGCCGAGGAGGAGGCGCTGGCCCATGCCCACCGCGTGATTGCCAGTACCCGCCAGGAGATTGGCGAACAGTACGCGACCTACGACAACTATCAGCCGGAGCGCATGGAGGTGATTCCGCCGGGCACCGACCTGACGCGCTTCCATCCGCCGAAACGGGGCCAGCGCAAGCCCCCGATCTGGGCCGCCGTCCGGCGCTTCCTGGAAACCCCCGATCGCCCGCTGATCATGGCCCTGTCGCGCGCCGACGAGCGCAAGAACATCCGCGGCCTGTTGGAGGCCTACGCCGGGAATGACTGGCTGCGCGAGAACGCGAACCTGCTGATCGTTGCCGGTAACCGTGACGACATCGCCGACCTCGACAAGGGCGCGCGCGATGTCATGACCGATCTGCTCCTGCGGATCGATCGCCACGACCTGCATGGCCTGGTGGCATACCCGAAGCACCACGACTCCGACGACGTGCCGGATCTCTACCGCCTGGTGGCCTCCAGCAAGGGCGTGTTCGTGAACCCGGCGCTGACCGAGCCCTTCGGCCTGACCCTGATCGAGGCCGCGGCCAGCGGCGCCCCCATTGTGGCCACCAACGACGGCGGACCGGAGGAGATCATCTCGCGCTGCCACAACGGCCAGTTGATCGATCCGCTGGACCCGGAAGGCATCGCCGACGCGATCCAGGGCATCCTGGCGGATCGTCCGCGCTGGCAGCGTTACTCGCGCGCCGGGCTCAAGGGCGTGCGCCAGCACTATTCCTGGGACGGCCACGCCGAGAAATACGTCAAGCTGGTGAAGTCGCTGACCCGCGAGGTGCGCCAGGAGCGCCACCACGAGCGCCGGGTCTCCGGCCACCTGGCGCAGATGGATCGCGCCGTGATCACCGACATCGACAACACCCTGCTGGGCGATGACAAGGCCACTCGTGCCTTCGTCGCCTGGCTCAAGCGCAATCGCAAGCGGGTTGCCTTTGGTGTCGCCACCGGCCGGCGCATCGATTCGGCCGCGGCGATCCTCGAGGAGCATGGCGTGCCCACCCCGGACGTCTGGATCACCTCGGTGGGCAGCGAGATCCACTACGGCACCAAGCAGACCGAGGATCGCGGCTGGGCGCGACATATCAGTCATCGCTGGGAGCCGGACCGGCTGCGTGAATGTCTGCAGCAGGAGAAAAATCTGGTCCTTCAGCCGGATGTCGACCAGCGCGCATTCAAGGTCAGCTTTTTCGTCGAGCCGCCCGGCAGTCTGGATGCGAAGACGGTGGAGACCCGGCTGTACCGCGAGGACCTGCACGCCCGGGTGATCTACTCGCACGACCGGTTCCTCGACCTGCTGCCGGTGCGCGCCTCCAAGGGCCTGGCGGTGCGCTATCTCTCCGACAAGTGGGGCATCCCGCTGGAGCACGTGCTGGTCGCCGGCGATTCCGGTAACGACGAGGACATGCTGCGCGGGCGCCTGCTGGGGACGGTGGTGGGCAACCACCAGCCAGAGCTGGAGAGCCTGCGCGGCTTCCAGCGCATCTTCTTCGCCGGGGCCACGCACGCGCGGGGCCTCCTCGAAGGGATCGAGCACTTCGACCTCCTCAACCGCTGCGAAAGCCCGGGCGACGCCGAGGCCGAAGAATAGCCCGCGTTTGCTAGCGCCAAGCGCGTGAAGGCCCGAAGAAGGGCCAAGGCCGTTGCGCCACAGAGGACTCGAAGATCGCGGAGTGGGTGGATGTTGCCGCCAAACCCATTTCGCTCTGCGGATTTGCGGGGACGGCCAATCACTTCCAGGCCATGCCCTTCCTGCACGAAGCGCATGGTCGCCTTTCGTGCCTTCGTGTGCTTCATGGTGGATTGCCCTGGTGAGGCAGGGCGTCAGGGCACGGGCAGCAGCAGGGCGATCCCGGTGAGGACGGTGACGACCTCGAAGGCGCGTTTGACCAGGCGGTTGCCGTAGTGCTGGGCCGCCCAGGCGCCCAGATATCCGCCAACAAAACTGCCCACCAGCAGCGCCGGCAGCCAGTTCCACTGCACCGTGCCGAGCGTCCCGAGCATCAGGGCGCCCGCCCCGTTCCAGACCAGGCCGACCAGGACCATGGTGTAGGCGACCGCCTGGGTATAGTTCATGCCGTACCAGCGCACCAGCCACAGGGTGACCATCAGCCCCGTGCCCGAGGCCAGCGAGCCGTTCAGGATGCCGATCAGGAACAGACCGGCCGCGCCGATCAGGGCGTGGCTCCAGGAAAAGCCGATCTCGCGCACCACCTGCCCGAGCTGCGGGCGGCGCCAGGAGTACCAGCCGAGGCCGATGGTCAGCAGGCCCAGGGCGATTTCGCCGGCCCGCGGCGGGATCCCCAACACCAGCCAGGCACCGATTAACACCCCAGGCAGACCGGCCAGCAGGATAATGGCTAGGCGCGTGGGCTCGAATGTGCTTTTCTTGAAGTGGCGCAGGCCGGCACCGGCACCCAGAGCCACGGATGCGATCTTGTGGGTGGCCAGTGCCACGGGGTAGGGAAGGCCCAGAAAAATCAGGGCGGGCAATTGCAACAGGCCCGCCCCGCCACCGGCCAACGCGGAGAACCCGTTGGCCACGATGGCGATGAAGACGAGTCCGAGGTGTTCGAAAATGGTCATTTGGGGTGTGTGGAACGGGCAGCGGTCAGGGGTTTTTCGCCCGGCGCTGGCCGGTGCGTTGTTGCTGGGGCTCGCGGTCCCGGTCCAGGCGGATATCTACCGCTGGGTGGATGATAACGGGACCGTACACTATTCCAGCACTCCGCAGCCCGAGACCAGCCAGCGCGAACGCCGCATCTACGACTCCGAGGGGCGTATGCGCGAGATCCTGCCGGCCCCGATGAGCGCCGAGGAGCGGGCGCAGGCCGCGGCCGAGCGCGAGCAGGCGGAACGCAACCTGGAGGCGACGCAGCGCGCGCGACAGGATCGAGTTGCGCGCGAGCACCAGTTGCGCCGGGCTTACACCTCGCTGGAGGAGATCGAGGAGCTGCGCGAGCGCCGCGAGCGATCGATTGGCGGCAACGTCCTGCGCAGCGAGGCCCAGGAAAAGACCCTGTTGCGTGAACGCGAGCGCATCCGCCGGCAGCTGGACGGCGTCAATGAAAACTCCCCGCTGGCGGATCGTTACCGGGCGGAGCTGGACGAGCTGGACGCGCGCATTGCCCGCGAGCGCCAGTATCGTCGGGGTCAGCGTGAGCGCCTGTCCGCGATCCACGAGCGCCTGGATCTGGACCGCCGCGACTTTCAGCAACTGGTGCTGAACGGCCGCGTTAACGACTGATCAACGTCCCCACACCCTGGTCGGTCAGTAGCTCCAGCAGTACCGCGTGTTCCACTCGGCCGTCCACGATGTGGGTGGCGTTCACGCCACTGCGCACGGCATCCAGGGCGCAGCGGATCTTCGGAATCATGCCGCCGTGGATGGTGCCGTCGCGGATCATGGCATCCACCTCCGGCGCGGCCAGGCGCGGTAGCAGCGCCCCGCTGCCGTCGAGCACACCCGGGGTGTTGGTCAGCAGGAACAGCTTCTCCGCATCCAGCACCACGGCGAGCTTCTCGGCCGCGGTGTCGGCATTGATGTTGTAGGCCTTGCCGTCGCGGTCGAAGCCGATCGGGGCGATGACCGGGATGAAGTCGCTCTGATCCAGGGTGTGGACGATGCTTGGGTCCACACCTTCCACCTGGCCGACATGGCCCAGGTCGACGCTGGGTTCGCCCTCGGCCGCGCCGTAGTCGCGCAACGGGGTCGCGCGGATCATCTGCCCGTCCTTGCCGGTCAGGCCGACGGCCCGGCCGCCGAAGCGGTTGATCAGCGACACGATCTCCTGGTTCACCAGCCCGCCGAGCACCATCTGCACCACGTCCATGGTCTCGCGGTCGGTCACGCGCAGGCCGTTGACGAATTCCGTCTCCTTGCCCAGGCGTTTCAGCAGTTCACCGATCTGCGGCCCGCCGCCATGCACGACCACTGGATTCACGCCGACCTGCTTGAGCAGAACGATGTCACGCGCGAACGAGGCCTTCAGGTGGTCCTCGGTCATGGCGTTGCCGCCGTACTTGATCACGATGGTCTTGCCGGCGAAGCGCTGGATATAGGGCAGCGCTTCAATTAGTACGTGGGCAACGGAATGGGCCGTCTGGGTATCCATGGCGGGTCCGGTTGTCGGGTTTCGCAGCCGCGCAGTTTAGCACCCCGCCTTGTGGGTGCGTCGGGGCGGCCATGGGTCAGCGTCTCCTTGAAGGTCGATTCTATATGCATGGTTTGACCGGTGACGCCGTGGCGGGTATAAAGCTGCGCATCACATACAGCAAATGAAGGTGTCCCATGCTCTCGACCGAACAGAAGGCGATCATCCAGCAAATCGTGCCGCTGCTGGAATCCGGCGGCGAAGCCCTCACCCGTCACTTCTACGAGATCATGCTGCGCGACTACCCGGAGGTGCAGCCGCTGTTCAACCAGGCGCATCAGGCCAGTGGCGAACAGGCACGGGCACTTGCCAATGCGGTCCTGAATTACGCACGGCACATCGACCAACTGGAGGCCCTGGGCCCGCTGGTGGGCCAGATCGTCAACAAGCACGTCTCGTTGCAGGTGCAGCCCGAGCATTACCCGATTGTCGGCACCTGCCTGTTGCAGGCCATGCGCGAGGTGCTGGGCGAGGAGGTCGCGACCGATGCGGTGCTGGAGGCCTGGGGCGCGGCCTATCAGCAACTGGCCGACATCCTGATCGAGGCCGAAGAGGGCGTGTACACCGCGCACGAGCAGCAACCCGGCGGCTGGCGTGGTGCCCGCGCCTTTCATGTGGAGCGCAAGTCCCCCGAGAGCGAGGAGATCACCTCGTTCTATCTGCAGCCGGTGGACGGTCAGCCCGTCCCGCCGCACCAGCCAGGGCAATACCTCGGGCTGCGCCTGATGATCGACGGCAAGGAGGTACGGCGGAACTATTCCCTGTCGGCGGCGGCGAACGGCAAGAGCCTGCGCATCAGCGTCAAGCGCGAGCCGGGCGGTGTTGCCTCGACGTTCCTGCATGACCGGGTTCAGGAGGGCGACGTGCTGGATGTCTTCCCGCCGGCCGGCGATTTCGTGCTGCGGGCGTCGGATCGCCCCGTGGCCTTCGTGACCGCGGGGGTCGGGATTACGCCCGCGGTGGCGATGACCGAGGCGGCGCTGGCGGACGGTCGCGAGGTGCACTTTCTCCACTGTGCCCGACACGGTGGCGTGCATGCGTTCCATGACTGGGTGGAACGTCAGGCAGAACAGGTGTCCGCTCTGACGCGTCGTTATTGCTACAGCGAACCGCGTGCCGGCGACCAGCCGCATGCGGAAGGCTTCCTGACCCGGGAGCAGCTCGCCGAGTGGCTGCCCGACAGCCGCGAGGTGGATGTCTATTTCCTGGGACCGAAGCCCTTCATGCAGCAGGTGCGCGCCCACCTGCGCGGGCTGGGTATCCCGGACGACCGGGTGAACTACGAGTTCTTCGGGCCCGCCTCCGCGCTGGAGACCTGATGCGGTTGGGGTGCCGGGCCGGGGTCAGCCCCGGCCCGAAGACCCGAAGCCGCCCGCGCCGCGGACGGTTTCCTCGAAGTCCTCGACCACGCGGAACTTCGGCTGGATGACCGGGACGATGACGAGCTGGGCCAGGCGCTCGCCGATCTCGAGTGTGTAGGCGCTCGCGCCCCGGTTCCAGCAGGAGACCATCAGCGGGCCCTGGTAGTCGGCGTCGATCAGGCCCACGAGATTCCCCAGCACCAGGCCGTGCTTGTGCCCGAGCCCGGAGCGCGGAAGGATCATCCCGGCATAGCCCGGATCCTCGATGTGGATCGACAGCCCGGTCGGGATCAGCTCGGCCGTGCCCGGCTCCAGCGTCAGCGGGGCCTCGATCATTGCCCGCAGGTCCACGCCGGCAGAGCCGTCGGTGGCCGGGGCGGGCAGCGGGAAGTCCGCGCCCATGCGTGGGTCGAGGATCTTCAGGTCAATCTCGGGGACGGACATTCGGGGTTCCTTGGCAATGACTAATCTGTTTCGCGTGGGTTCAGGCGCTTGATGACCAGGTCGATCAGCGCGCGCGCCAGTTGGGCCTTGGGCTGGTTCGGTAGCGTGCGCTCGCCGCCCTCCCACAGGCACAGCAGCTCGTTGTCGGAGGTGCCGAAGGCGAGGCCCTCACCGACGCGATTGGCCGCGATCAGGTCGAGCCCCTTGTTTCGGCGCTTGGCGTCGGCGTGCTCGCGCAGGTGCTCGGTCTCGGCGGCGAAGCCCACCAGGAATGGGCGCCGGGGGAGCGTGGCCGCCTGGCGCGCGGCGTCGGCGAGGATATCCTCGGTGCGTTCCAGGGCCAGGTTCATCGTGGGGTCGGACTTTTTGATCTTCTGGGCGTGTGGTGCGGCCGGGCGGTAGTCGGCCACGGCCGCCGCTGCAATCAGGATGTCGGTCGCGGGCAGGCGTTCCATGACCGCTGTATGCATGGCGGCGGCGGTTTCGGTGGCAACGCCCTCGACGCCAGCGGGCATGGCTTCCGCGGTCGGGCCATGCACCAGGGTCACGCGTGCCCCGGCATCACGCGCGGCCGCGGCCAGGGCGAAGCCCATGCGCCCGGAGCTGCGGTTGCCGATAAAGCGCACCGGATCGATCGGTTCGAAGGTGGGGCCGGCGGTGATCAGCACCTGGCGGCCCGCCAGCGGGGCGTCGGCCGGCTGTAGCAGCTCGCGCGCGATCGCGGCCGGCTCGCTCAGGCGGCCTTCGCCCTGCTCGCCGCAGGCCTGGTCGCCGCTGTCGGGTCCGATCAGGGTCACGCCGCGTTCGACCAGGGCCGCAATGTTGGCCTGCGTGGCCGGGTGTGCCCACATGCGGTGGTTCATCGCCGGCGCCAGGGTGACCGGCGCGGTGGTGGCCAGCAGCAGGGTGCTCAGCAGGTCGTCCGCCAGGCCCTGGGCGTAGCGGGCAATCAGGTTGGCACTCGCGGGGGCGACCACGATGCGATCGGCCCAGCGCGCCAGGGCGATATGGTCCATGCCGGATTCGGCCTCGGCATCCAGCAGTTCGGTGCGCACCGGCACGCCGGACAGGGCCTGGAAGGTCAGCGGGGTCACGAAGGCGCGGGCACCCGCCGTCATCACCACGCGCACCGCGCAGCCGGCGCGCTTGAGCTCGCGCACCAGCTCGCAGGCCTTGTAGGCGGCGATGCCGCCGCTGACGCCGACCAGTATCCGGGGCTGGGTGTCGTGATCCGTCATGTGGCGGATTCTACCCCTTAAGGAGACGCTGATTAATTCGCACGTTCGCGCTCGAGTCGATTTTGCTCGATGACAAGGCGCGGCGAGCGAAGTGTAGCCGAGCTACATAAGCGAGCCGCAACGCCGTCAGCGGGCCCGAATCCAGAAGGCAAGGCGGCCGAGCCCTCAAGGGGTTGGCGCCCCATTTTCCCCGATTCTGCGTTGCGCCGCTTGACCGTAGAGTGACTACGGCACTGCGCACCGCGCCTTGTCTCGGAAAAAATGGGGCACCAACGCGGACGTGCGAATTGATCAGCGTCTCCTTAGCCTTTGTCCTTGCGCGCGGAGACGCCGGCGGTCAGGGCGTAGCGCATTGCATCCTCCAGCGGCAGGTCCAGCGGCTCGACCCGCTCGCGCGGCAGCATCAGGGTGTAGCCGCCGATCTGGTAGCTCATGGGCATGTAGACCGCGAGCGTCTCCGGCCCCCCCAGGTTGTCCGGCAGGCCCTCGAAATCCTCGCGGGTGACAAAGCCGACCAGTTTGAAGTCGGTGCCGGGAAACGTGACGAGCACGGCCTTCCCGAAGCGCTGATGGATGTCGCCGGAGAGCAGGTTGGTGACGTCGCGCACGGTGCCGTGGATCGTCTTGATCACCGGGATGCGCTGCATCAGGCCCTCCAGCCAGTCGAACAGCCAGCGCACGACATAGGCCTGCAGCAACACCCCGAGGCCGAAGATCAGGCCGATACCGGCCAGGATCCCCATGCCCGGGAAGTAGAGCAGATCCGGCAGGACGGCCTGCAGCAGGCCCCCGAGGACATCCTCGGCGGTGCTGCCCAGCCACCACAGCAGGGCCAGCGTGATCGCGGCCGGGAGGATCGCGGCCAGGCCGGTCAGGAAGGTGCGGGAGATTCGGCGCACAAAAGGCTCCGTGCAGGGGGGTCTCCGGAATGCTAACGCATCCGCGTCCGCAGTACGGTCGGCTGCCGGTCCACGCTTGCTCGGGGCGGCACTTCCGTGATCGGGTGCAGTCTATGAATTGGGTTTGAGTGGCATTGTTGCCGGTAGAGGGAGTGAATCATGAGTAGATGGACCGGGTTGGGTGTGCTGGCGCTGGTAGTCTCGGCGGTTGTGCTACCGCAGGCCTCCATCGCGGGGGAGTCGGACGCGGCCGCGCCCGAGGACTACGCGATGACGCCCGAGGCGGTGGCGCCGGGCGTCTATGCGGTGATGACGCCGGCGCGGGATCTCCCCAGTCGCGAGAACCTCGGCTGGAACGCGAACATGGCGTTTGTGGTGACCGACGACGGGGTGCTGGTGTTCGACACGGGTTCCTCCGAGACCATGGGTGTGGCGCTGCGCGAGGCGATCGCCGAGGTCACCGATCAGCCGGTGCGCTGGATCGTGAACAGCCACAGCCACGGGGATCACTGGCTGGGCAACCACGCCTTCGCCGATTCCGACCCGGAGATCATGGCCGGTTCCGCCGCGACCGCGCGTATGGAGACGGAGGCCGAAGGCTGGGTCGAGAATTTCCGCGAGATGACCGAGGGCGCGACCGGTGACACCACGCCGCTGTTGCCGAATGTTGCGGTGGACGAGCGTATCACCCGTGACCTTGGCGGCACCGAGGTGGTGATTCTTCCCTCCGGGGGTGCCCATTCGCCGGGCGATCTGAGCATCTGGCTGCCGCAGACGCGGGTCCTGCTGGCCGGGGACGTGGTCTACAGCGATCGTGCGCCGTCGGTCTGGGATGGCGATGTCGCGCAATGGATCGACCTGCTGGACGAGCTGATCGCGCTGGAGCCGGCGGTGGTCGTACCCGGCCACGGTCGGCTGGAGGATGCGCAGACGCTGGCCCGGCTGCAGCGTTATCTGGTCACGCTTTGGGAGGGGATCGAGGAAGGTGTGGAACAGGGGCTGGCCGACTTCGAGACCGTGCCGCTGGTGCGCGAGCGCATGGGTGACCTGATCGATCACTACCCCGGCTTCGACGACAAGATCGACCGCTCGGTGGCTACCACGTACCCGGATGTCGAGGCCGCGGTGTTCTGAATCCCCGTGTTCAGAACTGCCAGGTGGCGTGCAGCGAGCCGAACTCGGCGGCGCCCTTGGCCTGCCCGCTGAATTCGCGCGAGCGCCAGACATGGGTGTAGCCCAGGCGCAACCCGCCTACATGAAACACGACCCCGGCGGTGAGTTCGCCCACCACGGGGTGCTTGTCCACCGATGGCCCGTCACGAAAGACCGGGCCGTCCAGGAACAGGTCGTAGAGCATCAGCCGCGTGTCGATACCGGCAAACGCATAGCCGCCGACGCGCGCGGTGGTCTCGAAGGTGTGGGTGCCGGACAGGGCCGGGCGGATTCGGGGCGGGCCGTAATCGCCCGGCAGGTTGCGCCCCGCGCGCACGATGGCGCCGGCATTCGCGAAGGTGAAGGGGGTTCCGGCGGCCGCGCCCCAGTGCGGGGTCAGGTCGGCGCCCCAGCCGTTTGGCGTGCGGTGTGACCGGCCCCGCAGCTGGCGTTCGTAGGCCAGCATCAGCGTCGGTTCATTGCCGATCTGGTGATCCCATCCTTTTGGCTCCGGTGCGCTGGACCAGCTGTGGACCTCCCTCTGGGTGCGTTCGGCCAGGGAGGCCGGGCCGACCGTGCCCAGCGTGACCTGCAGGCGGTCCAGGCGGTTGTCGTGTTCCGCGGCCATGCTGAAATTCAGGTACAGCCAGCCGGCGTAGGGGCGATCATCCGGGTCCGGCGTCGTGCGCTCGATATCCTCCGGGGTGTACATGTTCTGACCCAGGTGGATCGCCGCCTTCAGGCGTTCGGGCTCCTCGCGACGGAGGAAGAACGGCAGGCTGTCCGCCACAGTCCGCAGCCACGGTGGCACGCGTTCCTCGCTGCGCGTCCAGCCGATGCGAACCCCGTTGGTGTAGTAGCGATCCTCGCCCCCGAACAGGTCGTTCTCGAATTCGAAGTGCAAGGCATCGACGCCGCTACCGGCCAGGCTGGTTGGGCTGGCGACCGCCACGCACAGGAGTGCCGTGGCCAGCAGGCCAGCCTCTCTCCAGCGGGTGGAGCGCCGTCGGGATGCGGGGGTGTTCCGGTATGATTGGCGCATGGACCTCTCCAACCAGATCATCTTCCTGGCCGCGATCGTGCTGCTGGGGAGCATCCTTTCGAGCGTGATCACCTCGCGGCTGGGTGTGCCCCTGTTGCTGGTGTTCCTGGTCATCGGGATGCTGCTGGGCCCGGAAGGCCCGGGCGGTCTGGTGTTCGAGAATATCACCGTTGCCTATCTGATCGGCTCGGCGGCGCTGGCGATCATCCTGTTCGACGGCGGGATGCGCACACCGGCGCGCAATTTCCGCATCGGGCTGAAGCCGGCGCTGGGGCTGGCCACACTCGGGGTCATCGTCACCTCGGGGCTGACCGGGGCGTTCGCCGTGTGGTGGCTGGGACTGTCCTGGCTGGAGGGGCTGCTGCTCGGGGCGATTGTCGGGTCTACCGATGCTGCGGCGGTGTTCTCCCTGCTGCGCTCGCGCGGGCTGGAGCTGAAGAGCCGTGTCGGCGCCACGCTCGAGATCGAGTCCGGCTCCAACGACCCGATGGCGATCTTCCTGACCATTGTGCTGATCGAACTGCTGCTGCTGCCGGAACAGCAGTTCGGCCTGGTGGTGCTGGTCGAGTTCATCCAGCAGATGGGCCTGGGCGCGTTGCTCGGGGTGGGTGGCGGCTTTGCCCTGCTCGCGCTGATCAACCGGGTCCCGATGGCGGCCGGGCTTTATCCGCTGTTTGCCATGGCCGGGGCACTGGCCATCTTCGGGCTCACCGGGCTGGTCGGCGGTTCCGGGTTCCTCGCCGTGTACCTGGCGGGGCTGCTGCTCGGCAACCGACCGCTGGAGGCCTCGCAGAACATCAAGCGCTTCCACGACGGCATCGCCTCGCTGGCGCAGATCGGCATGTTCCTGATGCTGGGCATGATCGTCGCCCCGTCCGAGCTCCCGCCGGTGGCGCTGGACGCCGGCCTGGTCGCCGCCGTGCTGATCCTGATCGCGCGGCCGCTGGCGGTGTGGATTTGCCTCTACCCATTCCGCTTTCCCTGGCGCGAGCAGGTGTTCATCTCCTGGGTCGGTCTGCGCGGGGCGGTGCCGATTATCCTCGCGCTGTTCCCCTTGCTGGCCGGGCTGGAACTGGCTGGCTACTTCTTCCACGTGGTGTTCTTCGTCGTGCTGATCTCGCTACTGGTGCAGGGCTGGACCGTCGCCACCTCGGCACGCTGGCTGGGGCTGGAGTTGCCCCCCACCACCGCGCGGGTGCAGCGCACCGAGCTCGACATCCCGGGGCAGCAGGAGATGGAGCTGGTCGGCTACCGTCTGGCGGAGACCACCCCGGTGGTGCGCGAGGCCTGGTCGAACTTCCGCTTGCCGGGCAGCGCACGGGTGGTGGCGCATCTGCGCAAGGGCAAATTGCTGGAGACCCTGGAGCTGCTGGATCTGCACGCCGGCGACCATCTCTACATCATGGTCACGCCCGCGGATCTGCATGACCTCGACCGCCTGTTCGTGCCCAAGGACGAGGTGCCGGAACGCCTCACCGAGCGCAGCGTGTTCGGCGAATTTGCGCTCAACGGCGACGCCCAGCTCGGCGCAGTCGGCATGGCCTATGGCGCCCCGGTCCCGCCCGAACGCCAGGGTGAAACCCTGGAGGTCTATCTGCGTCGCGAGCTCCAGGCCGAACCGGTCGTCGGCGATGCCGTCGATCTCGGACCGATGCGCCTGGTCATCCGCGAGATGGACGGCGCCCGCATCACCCGCGTCGGCCTGAAGCTGCTGAAGCCTTCGTGATCATGTCCTGCCAGGTTAAAAGCAGGGGCATGTGGTCGCTGACTTTCAGCCAGTAATCGGTCGGGTAGCCAATTTCGATCGCGCTCTGTGCCAGCTGGTCGTGGGGTACGAAGGCGTAGTCAATGTGATAAGGCTTGTTCGCGTTTCGCTGGAGATAGAACGTGGCCTGGGACTCGCCGCCCTGTGATTCGTCGAACTGGTGGTGGTAAAGGCTTCGCAGCCCGATTGCCTCGAGTTCGGACACGACGTCGGTGTGATTCCACCATTGGTCGGGGCGATCCCAGACCGTGTTGCTGTTGAAGTCGCCAACGATGACCGCCTGATGCTGACGGATTTGTTCGCGGTGGATCTGGAGATATTTCCAGAATTGTCCGATGTACCGAAAGGCCTGCTGGTTGCTGCCCTTGGTCCAGACAGCGATGAAGACCTGATTCTCGTCCAGCACGAACGGCAGAAATAGTTTCAGATCGTTCGTGGCCCATTCGAGGGCCGGGCTGGTCCCGGAAAGCCCGGGCAGCTGAAAGTTTCCGGACCAGTGCAGGGCACGAACCGAATGGCCATTTCGCGGAAATATTCCGATGCCTTTGTGCCGTGATTCGCCGGCCCAGAGGTAATTGCCGGCCCACTGGTGGAAGGCCGGAGTCGAGTGAGCGGGATCCTCGCATTCCTGAACGACGAGTACATCGGCATCCAGTCTGCTGATTGCATCGAGCTTGTTGCGCAACGCCCCGTTGCAGTTCCAGCTGACGAGCCTCATCCCTATTTTTCGAGCATGGCCTTCAGGCCGGCGAGGTGGGCGCGGGCGGTGAGCTGCTGGGTCTCGGGGTCCGGCGGCTTGGCGTCGGGCCAGTCGAGATGCTCCCCGGGGAGTTCGTCGAGAAAGCGCGAGGGCTCGCAATCGAGGCTTTCGCCGTAGCGGCTTCGGCTTTGGGCGTAGGTGATCAGCAGGGTTTGCTGGGCGCGGGTCAGGCCGACATAGGCCAGCCGGCGCTCCTCCTCGATGGAGTCGTCTTCGACGCTGACGCGGTGTGGCAGCAGTTCCTCCTCGAAGCCGACCAGGCAGACATGCGGAAACTCCAGGCCCTTGGCGGTGTGCAGGGTCAGCAGCTGTACCGACTCGTTGCCGTCCTGGGAATCCCGGTTGCGGTCGAGGATGTCCATCAGGCTGATGCGATTGACGATGTCGGCAAGACCCATGCTGCGGGTGTCCTCGGCCTCGTCATCACCGTATTCGGCCGTGGTGTTCGCTCCGCCCATGCGCCCGACCCAGTCGATGAATTCGCGCACGTTGTCCATGCGCCGGGTCGCTGCGCGCGGGTTGGGGCTGTTCTCCAACAGCCAGGATTCGTAGTCGATGTCCTCGACCAGGGCGCGTAGCAGGACGTCCGGGGACTCTTCCGCGCCGCGGCGCTGAAAGCCGTCAATCCAGTCAGTAAAGCGCTCCAGCCGGGCCTGGGCGCGGGCATCCATGTATTCGGAAAGACCGGCGCCGCGCGCGGCCTGCAACAGGGAGGTGCCGCGCTGGTTGGCGTAGTGGCCGAGCTTTTCCAGGGTGGCTGGCCCGATCTCGCGGCGCGGGACGTTGACCACGCGCAGGAACGCGGTGTTGTCGTCCGGGTTGGCGAGCAGGCGCAGGTAGGCAACCAGGTCCTTGATCTCGGCCTTCTCGAAGAACGACTGGCCGCCGCTCAGGCGGTAGGGGATACCCTGCTCGCGCAGGAGCTTCTCGAACAGCCTGGACTGGTGGTTGCTGCGGTAGAGGATCGCGAAATCCCCCCAGCCCGCGTTGAGACGGAAACGCCGGCGCATCAGCTCGGAGACCACGCGCGCCGCCTCGGTGTCGGCGTCGGAGCAGCCGATGACCTCGATCTTTTCGCCCTCGCCCAGCGCGCTCCACAAGCGCTTCTCGAACACGTGCGGGTTGTTCGCGATCAGCGCGTTCGCGGTGTGCAGGATGCGGTTGGTGGAGCGGTAGTTCTGCTCCAGCTTGATCACCTCCAGGCGCGGGAAATCGTCCTGCAGGCGCACGAGGTTTTCCGGGCGCGCGCCGCGCCAGGCGTAGATCGACTGGTCGTCGTCACCCACCACCGTCAGTCCATCACTGACGCCAACCAGCAGGCGCACCAGTTGGTACTGCGCGGAGTTGGTGTCCTGGTACTCGTCGACCAGCAGGTGGCGGATGCGGTCCTGCCAGCGGTTACGCAGCTCCGGATCATCGCGCAGGCAGTCCACCGGGCGCTTGATGAGGTCGTCGAAGTCCACCGCGTTGTAGGCGCGCAGGGCGTCCTCGTAGCGTGGGTAGAGGTTGGCGGCGGCGATGGCCTCCGGGGCATCGGTCATCTGACTCGCCTCGTGCAGCGCCTCCGCCGGCGTCATCAGGTCGTTCTTCCAGCGGCTGATGTGGCCGACCAGTGCGTCCACCTCGGAGCCGGTGTCGTCGCGGTAGGTGATCTCGCGCAGCAACTGCCGGCAGTCGCCCGGGTCGAGGATGGAGAAGCCGGCACGCAGCCCGGCCGCCTGCAGTTCACGGCGCAGGAAATTGAGCCCGAAGGTGTGAAAGGTGGAGACGCTAAGCCCGCGTGCCTGCTCGCGCGCCAGGCGGCCCTGCACGCGCTCGCGCATCTCGCGCGCCGCCTTGTTGGTGAAGGTGATGGCAACAATGCGGCGCGCCTCGAGCCCGCGCTGCTCGATCAAGTGCGCGATCTTCTCGGTGATCACGCGCGTCTTGCCCGACCCCGCTCCGGCCAGCACCAGCAGTGGGTGGTCCGTGGTGGTCACGGCGGCCTGTTGTTGAGGATTCAGTTCAGACACCGGGGTGATCGATTCCTTCTCAGCGGGGCGCGTAAACTAACCCACGATCCAGCATTCATAAAGACAGTAACGGTGAGGGTAAGCCATTGACCGATGTGTCGGGCACTGCAGCCGCGGCCGGGACGGACGGGTCGCTCCCGCGTCTGACCCAGTTTGATTTTCATCAGCGCCTGATGGATGTGCTGGGCTCGGCGGTGATTCTGTTCACGCGCCAGGGCTGTGGCGCCTGCAAGGTGATGGGGCGGGTCCTGGCGGAGTGGCAGGCGGCCGCGGATGCGCCTGCCTTGTTCGTGGTGGACGCCGAGACGGATACCGCCCTGGTGCGCGAATTCGAGGTCTTCCATCTGCCGGCGCTGTTCGTGTTCCAGGCGGGCGCCTACCACGGTCGCCTGGAGGCCCCGCCCCGGTTGCCCCTGCTGCGCGAGGCGCTGACCGCCTGCCTCGCGCGCCCACCCGAGGAGGCACCATGACCTCGAGCGACATCGACTGGTGGCCGCCCGCGCGCGTGGTGGAAAGCCCGAACCAGGATGCCCGCCCGCCGGGACAGGACCCGGAGTTGATTGTGGTGCATGCGATCAGTCTTCCGCCCGGCGAGTTCGGCGGACCGCATATCGCCGAGCTCTTCCAGAACCGGCTGGATCCGCAGGCCCATCCCTACTTTGCCGAGATCGCGGCGTTGCATGTCTCCGCGCATGTGCTGATTAACCGCGACGGGTGGGCCACCCAGTTCGTGCCGTTCTCCCGCCGTGCCTGGCATGCAGGGGCGTCGCAGTGGTGCGGACGCGAGCGCTGCAACGATTTCTCCATCGGGATCGAACTCGAGGGGACCGACGAGGATCCGTTCACCCCGGCGCAGTACGCCGAACTGGCGCGGTTGGTGGGCTGGCTTCGGGCGCGCTACCCCGGTATTGGCGCGGATGGGCTGGTGGGTCACAGCGACATCGCGCCGGGGCGCAAGACGGACCCCGGGCCCTGCTTCGACTGGACGCGCCTGCGGCGGGAATTGCAGGCGGTGACGGCATGATTGTGGATCTGTTGCGCCACGGGGAGCCGGAGGGCGGTCAGCGCTATCGCGGTCATGGCTGCGACGATCCGCTGAGCCCGCGCGGGTGGGCCCAGATGGAGCAGGCGGTGAAAGGCGAGGCCGGCTGGCAGTACGTGGTCAGTTCGCCGATGCAGCGTTGCCGCGCCTTCGCTGAACGCTTCGCCGCCGGACAGGATTTACCGCTGTCCCTGGCGCCGGATCTGCGCGAGGTGGGCTTCGGCGACTGGGAGGGGCGGACCCGGGTTGAGCTTCAGCGTGACCGGCCGGAGGAGTACCGCGCCTTCTACGCCGACCCAGTCCACGCGCGGCCGGCAGGGGCCGAGCCGCTGGCGGACTTTCGGCGGCGGGTGGAGACCGGCTTCGAGGTGGCGTTGCGGCCCCTGGAGGCCGAGCGCGTGCTGCTGGTCGTACACGCCGGGGTGATCCGCGCCCTGGTGGGCTGGGTGATGGGGGTGCCGGACGCGCGGCTGTTCCAGTTGGAATGCGACTATGCCAGCCGCACCCGCCTGCACCGGCACCCGACCCGGGGCTGGCGCCTGATCCACGCCAACCGGGTTTGAGTCGGACGCCGCTCCGGTTTACCCGGCCTGGTTGCTGCGTTTGGGGACGGCCTTCACCGACAGGTAGAAGTCGTTGTTCAGCACGTCGATCAGACGATCGATGTTCGGGTGCTTGCCGGGGTTGGCGCGGGCGTCATCGGCGTGGCTGCCGTACATCAGCAGCCCCGAGTTGGCCGCCTTGGGGCCGATGCCGCCGAAGTCCAGCGCCAGCTGGTAGTAGATCTGCAGCGACAGGCTCTGGCCTTCCACGTTTTCGATGGTTGCGGTGGGGTTGTAGTCTTCGCCAAACAATTCCAGGCGTTCGATATTGCTGACGTCGGGCAGCTTCTTGGACATGTCGGGCTCCTCGAAATAATGGCGGCATTATCGGGGCATGACCCGGTGGCGACAACCAACCCGCGAAGGCGGCAGGGTCGCGCCGGGTCAGCGACGAAGGCGCCACATGCTAAGATAGCGGCTTTTGTCGAGGGGACACGAACATGTCGCGAAGCGCGTTCATGGAGGCCGCCCAGGCCGCCGCCGATGCCGCCGAGAAGGTAATCCGCCACTATTACGAGGCGGGGGTCGACGTCGAAACCAAACCCGACGATACCCCGGTGACCCGGGCCGACGTGGAGAGCGAACAGGCGATCCGCCAGGTGATCCGCGAGCACTTCCCGGATCACGGTTTCTACGGCGAGGAGACCGGGCAGTCGGACATGGATTCCGACTATGTCTGGCTGATTGACCCGATCGACGGCACCAAGAGCTTCGTGCGTCGCTACCCGTTCTTCTCCACCCAGATCGCGCTGATGTACAAGGGCGACCTGATCCTGGGGCTGTCCAATGGCATCCAGTTTGGTGAGCGGGCCTGGGCGGAAAAGGGCCAGGGCGCGTTCCTGAATGGCGACCCGATCGCGGTCGAGAAGACCACCGATCTGGGGCGGGCCTCCCTGTCCACCGGTAACCTCAAGTCCCTGGCGCAGAATGCCGAAGGCTGGAAGGCACTGGGCGGCATCACGGCCGAGGTGAACCGCACCCGTGGCTACGGCGACTTCTACCACTACCACCTGCTGGCACGCGGCAGCATCGACCTGATCGTCGAGTCGGACGTGAATATCCTGGATATCGCCGCACTGGCGGTGATCGTGCGCGAGGCGGGGGGCGTGTTCACCAACCTCTCTGGCGGCGAACTGGACCTGCAGACCGCGAATGTCCTGGCCGCGGCCACCCCGGAACTGCATCGTACGGCCCTGACCCGCTTGGGCTGGAAGGGCTAGCAGTCGTCCAAATCCGAGCGACTGCTGGTCGCGTATGGATAAGCGCCTTCCCGGCGGCTCGGTTTGGGCGCATGGGGTTGCCGGCGCCGGGGGTTATTCTCCGGCGCCGTTCCCGTTGGTTCCCACCAGTCCGTGGGTGCGCAGCTTCTTGCGCAGGGTGGCGCGGTTGAGCCCGAGCAGGGCCGCCGCGCGGCTCTGGTTGCCCCCGCAGCGCTCCAGCACGCTGGCCAGGAGGGGGCGCTCCACCTCGTTCATCACCAGCGCGTAGAGATCGTGGCTGCTCTGCCCATCCAGGGTCTCGAAGTACTGGTCCAGTGCATGGCGCACGGACTCGGCCAGCACACAGTCGGACGGGAGGACGCCTGCAACCGGCGTCTCGTGGACCTCTGGGTCCTGTTCGAGTGGCATGTTCATGCTCATGCAGCCTCGCTTGCGATTCCCGTCAGGTGGGCCCGAAGGCGCCACAGTTGTTCGCTGGCCGTGGGGGCGGCGAGAAGGTCAGCCCGGGCCGCCCGGGTGCGGGCCTCGTCGAGACCCAGGCCCTGAAGATACCAGCCCAGGTGCTTGCGCGCGATGCGCACGCCCTGCGGTTCGCCGTATTGGGCGTGCAGTTCGCCAATGTGCTCCTCGATCAGGGCCAGGCGGGCGGCGCGCCCGGGTGCCGGCGGTATCGGTTCGCCCGCCAGCGCGGCCCGGATCTGGCCCGGGAGCCAGGGCTGGCCCTGGGCGGCACGCCCGATCATCACGCCCGCCGCGCGGGTCGTATCCAGTACCTGCAGGGCCTTTTCGGGGCCGGTGATGTCGCCATTGGCGAGCACGGGGATGGAAACGGCCCGGACGATGCGCGCGATGGCGGCGTAGTCCGTCTCTCCGCGATAAGCATCGGCCCGCGTGCGGCCATGCACGGTCAGCATCGCAATGCCGCAGTCCTCGGCAATGGCCGCGATGGTCTCGCCGTTGATCCGTTCGCGGTCGAGGCCCAGGCGCATCTTCAGGGTCACCGGGACCGTGACCGCGGTGGTGAGCGCCTGGAGCAGTTCGCGCACCCGTTCCGGCTCGCCCAGTAGCGCCGATCCGGCGGCCTTGCTGCAGACCTTCTTGGCCGGACAGCCGAGGTTCAGGTCAATCACGT
This sequence comes from Thioalkalivibrio sp. AKL10, assembly GCF_000381845.1. Classification (NCBI taxonomy): domain Bacteria; kingdom Pseudomonadati; phylum Pseudomonadota; class Gammaproteobacteria; order Chromatiales; family Ectothiorhodospiraceae; genus Thioalkalivibrio; species Thioalkalivibrio sp. AKL10. The sequence goes on along the minus strand of NZ_KB907142.1, from coordinate 465,464 downwards.
CGGCGCCGCGGCGCACGTTCTCGCGTGCGGCCTCGGCCAGGGCCTCGGGTTCGTTACCCAGCAACTGTACGATGCGCGGGCGCGGCTCCTGGCGATGATCCAGGCGGTGGCGGCTCTTGTCGCTGGTCCATAGTCGGGTGTCGGAGGTCACCATCTCGGATACCGCCGCGCTGGCCCCCAGGCGGCGGGCCAGTAACCGAAACGGACGGTCGCTGACCCCGGCCATCGGCGCCAGAAACACGACAGGGTCGGGGAAGTGGTGAGTTCCGAGCTGCATCGGGGCTATCGGGTCGGGAGCAAGCGGGCCAGTCTAGCAGCTAACCTGCGCGGTTTCCGGTGCGGTCGATCGCGAAACCATGTGAATGCGCGCGAGCTTGGACCCGGGAATTACCGGGGCTGGATTTCGATGCCGGTGATGTGGCCATGAGGGCTGGCAACGGCCAGACGCACGGAATGGGGGGAGTGGGCATTCATCGGTGCGTGGGTGTCGGTGTAGTCGTCGGGGGTTAGCCGGAGGGTGCCATGGGGCGTCCCAAGCTGGTCGGTCAGGCGAATATCGAGGATCGGCCAGGCCTGCCGGATCGGGCTCTCGAGCACGAATTGCAGGTGCAGAGTGCCGTCGCTGGTGGTGAAGAAATCGGGCGCCGAGGTGCGGACTTGGCCAGGGGCGCGCCGCGGGTGCCAGGTCGGGCAGGGGAGGGCCGCGCACACTTGCGCCCGGGCCTGGTCCAGCTGGGGGCTCCGGTCCGGTGCCACGGGCGGGATTGCCAGTAGTTGCGCGCCCAGCAGCAGCATCAGGGCGGCGGCCAGCATGACCCCCGGCCAGGAGCGCCGGCGTATCGTGTTTGCCGAGCCCAGGGGGCTTGCGTGGCGTTCGATGTTGAGGGGTATTGCCGCGCCCGGGGCCCGCTCGATGGCGTGGAGGGGCGCCTGGCGTGCCGGGAGGAGCCCCTGGCCCAACACGCGTTCGCCCGCGCCGCCGATCTCCAGTGCCGGGAACAGATCGAACTCGGCATCGCAATTGGAGCAGTGCACTCGCCTCTGGCGGAGCTTGGCCCCGCGGGCGAGGGCGTGGGTGACGCCGCATTGGGGGCAGCGGGCCAGCATCCTACGGGCTGGGCGTCAGGTGTCGCGAGGATTCGCCCGATGGGGCCTGTTGATGGGCTTGCGGCGCGTTGCTGCAGCCGGGCGATCCTGTGCTTGCGGCGCCTTGCCGTTGAGAGCGATCGACTCGGCCGGGCGCGTCCATGACTCAGCGTCTCCCTAGCGCCGGCGGCCGCCGAGCAGGGCCCAGCCTTCGCGACAGTCCTCGACGCCGATATCGAAGGTGTCAGAGTAGGCCGCGATGACCTCGTCTGCCTGGCGTTCGAGCAGCCCGGCGAGCAGGATGCGTGCGCCCGGTTTCGCCGCCCGAGCCAACTCCGGTGCCAGATCGATCAGCGGCTTGGCGAGGATGTTGGCCAGCACCAGGTCATAGGCCGCGTCGGGCACAGGGTGATCGGTCAGCCCCGTCTCCATCTGTGCGGGCGGGATGGCGTTGGAGTCGGCATTGCTGCGGGTGGCTTGCACGGCCTGTTCATCGATGTCGATGCCCAGTGCATGGCGTGCGCCCAGCTTCAGGGCGGCGATCGCGAGGATGCCCGAGCCGCAGCCGTAGTCGAGGACCTCTTGATCGCGCGGTGGCTGCTGGGCCAGGGCGGCCAGGCACATCGCGGTGGTCGGGTGATTGCCGGTCCCGAAGGCAAGACCGGGGTCCAGGCGCACGAAGGTGCCTTCCTCGATCGCCGGTTCGTCCTCCCAGGAGGGCACGATCCAGAGTGCGCCGCCGCAATGGATGGCGCCAAGACCGTCCAGCCCGGCGCGGACCCAGTCCTGGTCCTCGATCGCCTGGACCTGGATCGCCTCCGGGGCCTGCGCCTGGCGCGCCAGCGCGGCGGCGGCGAGGTCTGCCTGGGTGGTGTCCGGGAACACCGCCTTCAGGCGCACGGTGGACCACAGGGGATGGGTGCCCAGGGGCGGCTCGAAGAGGGGTTCGTCTGCGGCGTCGAACAGCTCGACGCTGACGGCACCCAGTTCGAACAAGGTGTCCTCCAGCGGCTCGGCTTGTTCCGGGCTGATCTGGCATTCAAGTTCGGCAAGGCTCATGGCATCAGGCTCGTGGCGCGAGGGGGAAGGGTCAGGCCTGTGCCTTGAGCTTCTTCTCGAGATAGTGAATATCGGTCTCGCCGCGCTGGAAGTTCGCGTCGATCATCAGGTCGTGGTGCAGCGCGACGTTGGTCTGGATGCCGTCCACCACGATCTCGCCCAGGGCGCCGCGCATGCGCGCCAGCGCGATCTCGCGGCTGTTGCCGTGGGCGATCAGCTTGCCGATCATGGAGTCGTAGTACGGCGGCACCATGTAGCCGTTGTAGATGTGGGTATCCATGCGGATGCCCGGTCCGCCCGGCGCGTGGTATTGCTGGATGGTCCCGGGGCTGGGCATGAAGGTACGGGGGTCTTCCGCATTGATGCGGCACTCGATCGCGTGACCGGTGATGCGCACGTCGTCCTGCGTGTAGCCCAGGGGTTCCCCGGCGGCGATGCGGATCTGTTCGCGCACCAGATCGATGCCGGTGACCTGCTCGGTGACGGTGTGCTCGACCTGCAGCCGGGTGTTCATCTCGATGAAATAGAACCCGCCGTTCTCGTACAGGAACTCGAAGGTCCCGGCGCCGCGGTAGCCGATCTCCTGACAGGCACGGATCAGCCGTTCGGCCATGGCCTGGCGCTGGTCATCGGTAATACCCGGGGCCGGTGCCTCCTCGATGACCTTCTGGTGGCGTCGCTGCATGGAGCAGTCACGTTCGCCCAGGCACACGGCGTTGCCGTGGCTGTCGGCGAGGATCTGGAACTCCACGTGGCGCGGGTGTTCCAGGTACTTCTCCATGTACAGGGTGTCATTGCCGAACCCCTGCTGCGCCTCGTTGCGGGTCAGCGATATGGCGTTCAGCAGCGCGCCCTCGGTGTGCACCACACGCATGCCGCGGCCGCCACCGCCGGCGGCGGCCTTGATGATGACCGGGTAACCGATCTCGCGCGCCAGCGCCAGGTTGGTGTCCGCGTCGTCGCCCAGGGCGCCGCCGGAACCGGGGACGCAGGGCACGTTGGCCTCCAGCATCGACTGCTTCGCGGAGACCTTGTCGCCCATCAGGCGGATGGTCTCGGCGCGCGGACCGATAAAGGCGAAGCCCGAAGACTCCACGCGTTCGGCGAAGTCCGCGTTTTCCGACAGGAAGCCGTAGCCCGGGTGGATCGCGCCGGCGTCGGTGACCTCGGCGGCCGCGATCAGCGCGGGAATGTTCAGGTAGCTTTCGCCCGAGGCCGCAGGGCCGATGCAGACCGACTCGTCCGCCAGGCGAACGTGCTTCAGGTCGCGGTCGGCGCTGGAGTGGGCGGCGACGGTGGCAATGCCCATTTCGCGGCAGGCACGCAGGACCCGCAGGGCGATCTCGCCGCGGTTGGCGATCAGAATTTTTTCAAACATGCTCGAACCTGTTTCCAGCGAAGCCGGGGGTGTGACGCCCGGCGGATGGGTTCATCCGATGATGAACAGCGGCTGCCCGTATTCCACCGGGTTGCCGTTCTCGACCAGGATGTCGCGGATGGTGCCGCCCTGGTCGGCCTCGATCGGATTGAGCATCTTCATGGCCTCGATGATGCAGAGGGTCTCGCCGGCCTCCACCGTCTGGCCGACCTCGACGAATGGCTTGGAGCCCGGGCTCGGCGCCCGGTAGAAGGTGCCGACCATGGGTGCGGTGACCCGATGACCGTCCATTTCCGGTGCGGCCTCCGTCGCGCCCGCCGGGGCTGCGGTCGGGGCCGCCGCGGCGGCGGGCGCCGCTGGGGGCAATGGGGCCGGGGCGGCGGCCATGGGCGTCCCGCTGGCGGAGCGGGTGATGCGCACCGACTCCTCGCCTTCGTGGATCTCGATCTCGTGGATGCCGCTCTCGTCGAGCAGGTCGATCAGTTTCTTGACCTTGCGAATGTCCATGGAAGCCTCTTAGTCCTTGATAGCTGCAAGCGCCGCATCCAGCGCCAGCCGGTAGCCAATGACGCCGAAGCCACTGACCAGGCCGGCGGCGACATCGCTCAGGCGCGAGGTCTGGCGGAAGGGCTCGCGGGCGTGGATGTTGCTGATATGGATCTCGTAGAACGGGATGGCGACGCCCAGCAGGGCATCGCGCAGGCTGACACTGGTGTGGGTCAGGCCGCCCGGATTGATCAGGATGTGCTCCACGCCCTCGCCGGCGGCGGCGTGGATGCGGTCGATCAGGTCGCCTTCGTGATTGCTCTGGAAGCAGTCGAGGGTCGCGCCGGCCTGTTCCGCCCGGGCTTTAAGGTCGGTCTCGATGTCTGCCAGGGTCTGTACGCCGTAGCGCTCCGGCTCCCGCTGTCCCAGCAGGTTCAGGTTGGGGCCGTTGAGCAGCAGTATGGACGCCATGGCAGGGGGAATCGGTAGCGATCCTGTCGAGAATGGACGCGATTGCACCGAAAAATCACGATGCAGCGAATGATCGGGATTCTGCCGCAGGAAGGGTAGGAGTGTCCAGCGCGAGGCGCTGGAGACGTCGCCAGAATGGGGTCGGCCCGGCGCCCCGGCGAGCGCCGGGGTGCCGGGCACGGAACGTGCAGGTTAGTCGGCGGTGAGCGGGAACAGGGTGAGTTCGACGCGGCGGTTCTGTTCGCGGCCCGCATCGGTGTCGTTGGTAGCGACCGGCTGGTGCGGCCCGAGGCCGATGGTGTGCACCCGCACCGGCTGTACGCCACGGCGGATCAGGGCCTGACCCACGCTCTCGGCACGGCGCTCGGAGAGGTCCATGTTGTATTCCACCCGGCCGGTGCTGTCGGTGTGCCCGGCGATCTCGATCCCGGTCTGGTCGAACTCCTCCAGCACCAGTGCGACCGAGTCGAGGACGTCATGGAACTGCGGCTTGATCTCGCTGCGATCGAAATCGAAGGTGATGTTGCTCGGCATGTTGAGGATGATGTTGTCGCCATCGCGGGTCACGTTCACGCCGGTGCCGCGCAGCTGTTCGCGCAGGGCGTCCTCCTGGCGGTCCATGTAGTTGCCGATGGCGCCACCGGCCAGGGCCCCGATGCCGGCACCAATCATGGCGCGCTGGGTACGGTTGCGACTGCTGGTGACGCTGCCGAGCACCGCACCGGTGGCGGCCCCGATGCCGGCCCCGATGGTGGCTCGGGAGACGCGTTCTTCCCCGGTGTACGGATCCGTGGTGGTGCAGCCCACCACCAGTACCAGGGCGCTGGTGACGGCCAGGGCGAGAATGCGTTGCATGATGAATCTCCCAGTATTCGCTGGCCCCGTGCGGATACGGGGCAATAGGTTCAGCTTGCGCTGTGGCGCGTGAACCGTCCATGAACCCGGGTTGTGGGTGGGCTATTCGGGAGCGATTTCGTGACGCAGTTGACGCAGAATGGGATCCGTCTCGGGGTGCACCCCGCGCCAGATGGAGAAGGCCTCGGCCGCCTGTTCCACCAGCATGCCGAGGCCGTCGCTGCCGCGTACACAGCCCGCACCGGCGGCCCAGTCCAGGAAGCGCTTGGCACCGGCGCCGTAGACCAGGTCATAGGCCAGGCTGTCCGCGTGGACGAGGTGCTCGGGGAGTGCCAGTGCATCGTCGCCGAGACCGGTGGCGGTGGCGTTGACCACCAGGTCGAACGGACCCTGCGGCAGGGCGTCCAGGCCGCAGGCGGAGAGCCGGGTGGCCGGGGCGATATCCCGGAAGGCATCCACCAGCCCCTCGGCGCGGGCCACGGTGCGGTTGGCGATGATCAGCACCTCGGGTGCGCCTTCCAGCAGCGGCTGCAGCAGGCCGCGGGTGGCGCCTCCGGCCCCCAGGATCAGGACCTGGCGATTGCGCACGTCGAAGCCGAGGCGGTCGAGATCCCGACAGAATCCGACGCCGTCGGTGTTGTCGCCGTGGATCCGGTGGTCGCCGTCCCGCCACAGGGTGTTGACTGCCCCGGCATGGCGCGCCCGGTCGCTCAGCACCCGGGCCAGGGCGAAGGCCTCTTCCTTGAATGGAACGGTCACGTTGAGGCCCTTGAGCCCCTCGGCGAACCAGGCGTTGACCTCCTCGGCGAACTGCCCGGGGGTGCCCTGGCGGGCTTCGTACACGAGGTGTTGCCCGGTCTGTTCGGCGAACAGGGTGTGGATGCGCGGGGACAGCGAGTGGTGAATGGGGTTGCCCACCACCGCGTAGCGATCCGGACGCGGCTCGCTCATCGCGCCGCGTCCTCCGCCAGCCATTCGGCCACGGTGCGCGCATAGTAGGTGAGGATGCCGTCGGCCCCGGCGCGCTTCATGCCGGTCAGGGCCTCCAGCACGCAGGCACGCTCGTCCAGCCAGCCGCGCTCGGCGGCGGCCTTGAGCATCGCGTACTCGCCGGAGACGTGGTAGACGAAGGTCGGGCGCCGGAATTCGTCGCGGATGCGGCGCACCACGTCGAGGTACGGCATGCCCGGTTTGACCATCACCATGTCGGCCCCCTCGGCGAGATCCAGCGCGACCTCGTGCAGGGCCTCGTCGCCGTTGGCCGGGTCCATCTGGTAGGTCTCCTTGCCGCCCTTGCCGAGGTTGCCGGCCGAGCCCACCGCGTCGCGGAACGGGCCGTAGAAGGCGGAGGCGTATTTCGCGGAGTAGGCGAGGATGCGCGTGTGCACGTGCCCGCCGTCCTCCAGGGCGCCGCGGATCGCGCCGATGCGCCCGTCCATCATGTCGGAGGGGGCCACCACGTCGGCACCGGCCGCTGCGTGCGACAGCGCCTGCTTCACCAGGGCCTTGGTGGTGATGTCGTTCACCACGTAGCCGTCGTCGTCGATGATGCCGTCCTGACCGTGGGTGGTGAACGGGTCCAGGGCGACGTCGGTGATCACGCCGAGATCCGGGTGCGCCGCCTTCAGTGCGCGCACCGCGCGCTGGGCGAGGCCCTCGGGGTTCCAGGCCTCCTGTGCGTTCAGGCTCTTCTTCTCGCCCGGAACCACCGGAAACAGCGCCAGTGCCGGGATGCCCAGGCGCACGGCGGCGGCCGCCTCTTCCAGCAGCTGGTCGATGGAGACGCGTTCCACGCCAGGCATCGACGGCACCGCCTCGCGCACGCCCTCGCCCTCGGTGACGAATACCGGCAGGATCAGGTCGTCCGCGCGCAGGTGGTGTTCGCGCATCAGGCGGCGGGAGAAGCCGTCGCGGCGCATTCGGCGCGGGCGGCCGGCGGGATAGGGGGCGATCGGTGCGGTCATGCCAGGTCCTTGCGTGTTTGGAGTCAGCCGGCAGTCTCGGCGAGCCAGTCGCGCGGCTTCAGATAGCGTTCGTACAGTTCGGCCTCGGGCGTGCCGGGCGCCGGCTGGTAGTTGTACTCCCAGCGTACCAGCGGCGGCAGCGACATCAGGATCGACTCGGTGCGCCCGCCCGACTGCAGGCCGAACAGGGTACCGCGGTCGTAGACCAGGTTGAACTCGACATAGCGCCCGCGGCGGTAGAGCTGGAACTGGCGCTCGCGCTCGCCAAAGTCGGTGGCGCGGCGGCGCTCGACGATCGGGGCGTAGGCGTCGAGGTAGGCGTTGCCCACGCTCTGCATGTAGCCGAAGGCATGCTCGAAGCCGCCCTCGCTGAAGTCGTCGAAGAACAGCCCGCCCACGCCGCGCGGTTCGTCGCGGTGCTTGAGGTGGAAGTACTCGTCGCACCACTTCTTGTGCGCCGGGTAGAGGTGCTCGCCGAACGGGCGGCAGGCGGCCTCGGCGGTACGGTGCCAGTGGGTGCAGTCCTCGTCGAAGCCGTAGTAGGGCGTCAGGTCGAAGCCGCCGCCGAACCACCAGATGGGGTCTTCGCCGGGCTTCTCGGCGATGAAGAAGCGCACGTTGGCGTGCGAGGTCGGAACAAAGGGGTTGTGCGGGTGGATCACCAGGGACACGCCGGTGGCCTGGAACGAGCGCCCGGCCATCTCCGGACGGTGGGCGGTGGCCGAGGCCGGGAGGTTGTCGCCCATCACGTGGGAGAAATTCACCCCGGCCTGCTCGAACACCGCGCCCTCACGCAGCACGCGGGTGCGCCCGCCGCCGCCGGCGGGGCGCTCCCAGGCGTCCTCCTCGAAGCGGGCCCGGCCGTCCAGGCCCTCGAGGCCCTGGCAGATGCGGTCCTGCAGGCCCTGCAGGTAGTCGATTACGCGCTCGATGGAGACGTTGTCCTGGCTCATGCTGCGTCCCGGTTGATCAGTGGTCGGTGTTCGCGTCGGGGTCCGGTTCACCCCGGAGCCAGGCCCCGGTGCGGGCGTCGCGGATCGCGCTGGGGGCGTCGCGCCCGCCACATTCTGCCTGCAGGATCGCATCGATGCCCGCCCCGAGTTGTGAGGCAACGCAATCCCAGGTGCGGCAGGGGTCCGCGCCGGCGCGGTTCGCGCTGGTCGAGACCAGCGCGCTGTCGGTGGCGGCGCACAGCGCACGTGTGGCTGGATGGGCGGTTACGCGCACGGCCAGGCTGTCGTGTTCGCCACGCAGTAGGATGGGGCAGTCAGGGGTTACGGGCAGCAGCCAGGTTGTGGGGCCGGGCCAGCTGGCGTCGATCTCGGCCTGGCGGTCGGCGGGCAGCGGGGCCAGCCAGGGGGCAAGGCGGTCGAGCCGGTCGCTGACCACGATCAGCCCCTTGGCTGCCGGTCGACCCTTCAGTGTCAGGATCCGTTGGATCGCCTCCGGCGCGTCCGGGCGGCAGCCAAGGCCGAAGACCGCCTCGGTGGGGTAGGCAATCACCCCGCCGTCGCGCACGTGGTGCGCGACGGGATCGATCTCGGCGGTCAGCAGCGGGGCGTTATTCCGATCCACGATCGCCGGAGGGTTCGGCACTCAGGCGGTTGTCGCCAGCGCTGGCGGACTTCGCAGTAGACGACTTCTTCGCCGGGGTCTTCTTGGCGGTGGTCTTCTTCGCGCCCGTCTTGCTGGCGGTGGCCTTCTTCTTGGTCGCCGGTTTTTTCGCGGATGTCGACTTGGCGGTCGACTTGGCCGACGTCTTGCTAGCGGTCTTGCCCGTGGACTTGGTCGCCCCCTTGCGTCCGCGGCCCTTGCGTTCCGGGGCGGCGGCGATCAGTTCCTGGCACTGTTCCAGCGTCAGGGACTTGGGGTCGGTCTCTTTCGGGATCTTGGCGTTCTTGTTGCCGTCGGTCACGTAGGGGCCGTAGCGCCCGTTCAGGACCTGGATGCCTTCCGCGTCGAAGCTCTTGATGAAGCGTTCGGCGTCCTTTTTCTTCTTCTCGGCGACGACCTCCAGCGCGCGTGGCAGCTCGATGGTCCAGACATCGTCGTCCGGGCCCAGCGACGCGTACTTGGAGCCGTACTTCACGTACGGGCCAAAGCGGCCGATGTTGACCATCACCGGTTCGCCCTCGGGGGTCTCGCCGAGATCGCGCGGCAGCTTGAACAGCTCCAGCGCCTCCTCGAGGGTGACCTTGTCCATCTTCTGCCCGGGCAGCAGGCCGGCGAAGCGCGGCTTCTCCTCGTCGTCCTTGGTGCCGATCTGCACGATCGGTCCGAAGCGGCCCAGGCGTACGCTGACCGGGCGCCCGCTTTGCGGGTCGGGGCCCAGTTCGCGCGACTGCACGGCCTCGGCGCGGGTCACGTTCTCTTCTTTTTCCTTCACCCGGTCGCGGAAGTCGCCCCAGAACGCTTCCAGCACCGGGACCCAGTCCTTCTCGCCGCGCGAGATGGCATCCAGCTCGTCTTCCAGCTTCGCGGTGAAGTCGTAGTCCACGTAGCGGTCGAAGTGCTGGGTCAGGAAGCTGTTCACGATCCGGCCGGTGTCGGTCGGGATGAAGCGCTTGCCATCCATCTCCACGTACTCGCGCGACTGCAGGGTGGAGATGATGCTGGCGTAGGTGGAGGGGCGGCCGATCCCGTATTCCTCCAGCGTCTTCACCAGGCTGGCCTCGGTGTAGCGCGGCGGCGGCTCGGTGAAGTGCTGGTCGGCGGTGACTTCGTTCAGCTTGACGCTGTCGCCCTCGGCCATCTCCGGCAGGCGCTTGTCCTCGTCGTCGTCCTGCGTGTCGTCGCGGCCCTCCTGGTAGACCGCGATGAAGCCGGGGTCGACCAGGGTGGAGCCGGTAGCGCGGAACTGGTGCCTGGTTTCGCCCGGGACCAGGTCGGCGGCGACGGTGTCGAAGGTTGCGTGGATCATCTGGCAGGCGACGGTGCGCTTCCAGATCAGGTCGTACAGGCGTGCCTGGTCGCTGCTCAGGCGATCGCGTATCTCGTTCGGCACGTGGCGCACGGAGGTCGGGCGGATGGCCTCGTGGGCCTCCTGCGCGTTCTTCGACTTGGTCTTGTACTGGCGCGGGCTGTCGGGGACATTGTTGGCCCCGTAGCGCTCCTCGATCAGACCGCGGATTTCGGCGATCGCCTCGCCGGCCAGGGCCACCGAGTCGGTACGCATGTAGGTGATCAGGCCGATCGCGCCGGAGCCGAGGTCGATCCCTTCGTAGAGCTGCTGGGCGGTGCGCATGGTGCGGCTGGCGGTGAAGCCGAGCTTGCGCGAGGCCTCCTGCTGCAGGGTCGAGGTGGTGAACGGCGCGGCCGGGTTGCGGCGGCGCTGCTTCTTCTCGACCTTGGCGACCCGGAGCTCGCCGCTGGCGGCGTCGGTCAGGCGTTTCTGGGCGTCGTGCGCCAGTTCGGTGCTGTTGAGGTCGAACTGGTCCAGCTTGTTGCCGTCCAGGTGGGTCAGGCGCGCGGTGAACGACTGGCCCTGGCGTTCGGTCAGGGCGTCGAGCGTCCAGTACTCGCGTGCGACGAAGGCCTCGATCTCGTTCTCGCGCTCGGCGATCATGCGCAGGGCCGGGCTCTGCACGCGCCCGGCGGACAGGCCGCGCTTGATCTTGCGCCACAACAGCGGCGAGAGGTTGAAGCCGACCAGGTAGTCCAGCGCGCGGCGCGCCTGCTGGGCATCGATCAGCGGCTGGGCCAGATCGCGCGGGTGCTCGATGGCTTCCTGGATCGCCTTCTTGGTGATCTCGTGGAACACCACCCGGTGCACGCCCCGGTTTTCCAGCAGGCCGCGTTCGCGCAGGACCTCGTGGAGGTGCCAGGAGATCGCCTCGCCTTCACGGTCGGGGTCAGTCGCGAGGATCAGGTCGTCGGACTTCTTCAGCGCCTTGGCGATCGCCTCGATCTGTTTCTCGCTGCGCTCGATGATGTCGTACTTCATCCGGAAGCCGTCTTCCGGATCCACCGCGCCCTCCTTGGGTACGAGATCGCGTACGTGGCCATACGAGGCGAGGACCTGGTAGTCGGGACCCAGGTACTTCTCGATGGTCTTGCCCTTGGCGGGGGACTCTACAATGACGAGGTGCTTGCTCATGTGGCTCGGGACCGTCTCCGTGGCAGCGGGTTCCGTGTCGGGGCGGTGGCGGTTGCAAGCATGCAACCGGGTTCACGGGCGCTAAAGACTAGATGAGGAAAACGCCCGTGGCTACCGCGTAACCATCGAAAGACGGCGAAATCAGTGCAGATAATCCACGGCACTGGGGCCCGAGTCGTCGCGCATGACCTCTTCCAGGCGGGAATAGGCGATCGCGTCGTCGGGCTGGTTGAACAGCACCATCAACACCACCCAGCGCAGCTGGTCGAGGTCGATCTCCTCGGCATCCAGCTCCATGACGCGATCCAGCACCAGCTCGCGGGTGCCGGCCGTCAGCAGGCCGTTCTGCTCCAGGTGCAGCAGGAAGCCGTGAGACTCGGTGTCCAGGCGCTTGCGCTCCTCGGGGGCGTAGATCCGCTGGGCGGCACTGTCCCCGCCGCGGCCTGCCAACGGGGCTTCGCTCATCAGGCGGTCCAGCCAGCCGAGGGCGCGATCGATCTCGCGCCGGGCGAAACCGGCCTCCACCAGGTGGCGTTCCAGTTCCGAGCGGTCCGGCTCCTGGTCGGATTCCTCGTCGATGGTGTGCTCAAAGAGATACATGAGCACATCCAGCACGTTCTCGTTCATGATTCGGGGGATCCTGCGTCGAGGCGCTGGTAACGCCCGTGGTCGAGAGCGGCCACGCGGCCATGAAGTTCAAGCAAAACCAGCATGGATGAAAGCTGTTCGATGGTCAATTTGGTGCGTTCGCGCAGGGTTTCCAGCGGGACCGGGTCGAAACCCATCGCGTTCAGCACGCGTTCCTGCTCCGGGTCCAGCGGTTCGCCGGCGGGTTCGGCCGGGGCTGTAGGGGCGTTGGGCGCCACGCCCAGCCAATCCGCCAGGTCGTCGAGGATCTCGTCGGCCGACTCCACCAGCTGGGCGCCGTCGCGGATCAGTTGGTGGCAGCCGCGGCTGGCGGGGCTGAGCACCGAGCCGGGGACCGCATAGACCTGGCGCCCCTGCTCGGCGGCCAGCCGCGCGGTGATCAGCGACCCGCTCTTCAGGGCCGCCTCGACAACCAGGGTGGCCAGCGAAAGCCCGCTGATCACCCGGTTGCGCTGCGGGAAGTTCCGCGCCAGTGGGCGGGTATCGGTAGGCCAGAGCGAGACCACCAGGCCGTGATCCGCGATGCGGTGGGCCAGTCGCCGGTGCTGGGCAGGGTAGATGCGGTCGGGCCCGGTGGCGACCACCGCGATGGTGCGCCCGCCGGGCGCGGCCAGGGCGCCTTCGTGGGCCGCGCCGTCGATGCCGCGCGCCAGGCCGCTGGTGACCGTGAGCCCGGCCGTGGCCAGCTCGCGCGCGAATTCGCTGGCCAGGCGCTCGCCCTGCGGGGTCGCCTCGCGGCTGCCGACGATCCCCACTTGCGGGGCGCGCAGAAGTTCCGGGTTGCCGTTCAGGTACAGCACCGGCGGTGGGTCGGGGAGCTCGGCCAGCAGGGGCGGATAGGCGGGGTCGTCGAGGCACAGGAGGTGATGCCGGGGATCGGCATCGAGCCAGGCCCGGTCGGCTTCGGCCCCTTTGTCGCGGGCCTGGCGCGCGGCATCGTCCAGCTTGAGGTCGATGCCCGCACGCTGCCATTCGGCGGCCGGGGCGCCGAGGGCGTGGCCCGGAGTGCCGAAGGCCTCGACCAGTTGCAGCATGCGCCGCGGGCCGAGGCCAGGGGTGTTGATCAGGCGTAGCCAGTCCTGGTGCGGAGCGGCCGCCGTTCCGGCATCACGCATGAAGCCGGGCCGCAAGTCCGGTCAGGGGGCGCGAACCTTGTCACCCTCGCGCAGGGTGCGTTCGGCCTCGGTTACCAGCACGTAGGAGACCTTCTCGAAGGTCTGGAAGACCATCACAGTGCCGACTTCTTCTTCCGGCAGGGTGACGACGTCGTTGGCGCGATCACTGATCGGGTCGCGGACCTCGCGTCCGGCGGTGAAGGCCGCAAAGACCTGACCGTTCTCGATGCCGTCGCGCTCGCCGCGGTTGATGATTGCGGCCTGGAGCTGGCCGATCTGGCTGATGGCGTCGAACAGCGAGATGATCGTGCCCTCGGCGCCGGCCGGCGCGCGGCCAATGTCGAACAGCCGATCCTGCTCTTCGGCGTACGGTACCAGGCGGTCGCCACGGATCGCCTCGCGTTCGCCCTTGCGGATATCGGCGCGGGCGACGTTGCCCGGCTCGATGATCTCCGCCTCGCCCACCGGCAGGGTCGCGACGCCCAGCTCCTCGCCGGTATCCGGGTCGATCAGCATGCCGTCGTGGCGCACGATGTGGTAGAGCTCGTACTGTTCGGTGTCTTCGGCGTTGCGCACGTAGACGCGGTCACCGGGGCCGAAGATCACGCGCTCGTCCTGCGAGGCGAGGACATAGGGCGCGTTCTCCAGGGTCTCTTCATCCAGCACCTGCGGCCGGAACATGAACGACTGCAGGGTGGAGATGGGGGAGATGTCCTCGTCGCGCTCCACCACCCGGGCCTCGGGTGACAGGCGATGGGTCGGGCGCACGCGCGGGCCGCCGTCGACCATGATGCGCGGCTGGCCATCCACGTAATGAATGCTCAGCACGTCACCCGGGTAGATCAGGTGGGGGTTCTCGATCTCGGGGTTGACCAGCCAGATCTCCGGCCAGTACCACGGGTCCTGCAGGAACATCGCGGAGATATCCCAGAGCGTGTCGCCCTTCTTGACGACGTAGCGTTCCGGCGCGGATTCGCGGATCTCCGGCTCGGCCTCGGCGGAGCTGCGTTGTTCCAGTGCGTTGCGCGACTCGCGGGCGGCAGCTTGCGTTTCGCTGGTGCCGGATGCGGCCGTTTCGGCGCTGCCATTCTCTGGCGTGGCCGCGCAGGCGCTCAGCAACAGCGTTACACTGAAGAGAATGCCCGGCAGAACGAAGGTCGTGGTGGCCCTGGTCTTGTACATTTTGGTGTCCCCTGTCAGGTCCGCGCGCTCCCCGAGCCTTCCTGTGGCCCGGCCCCATTCGGATGACGCAACTCCGCGGATATTGCGGTCCAACGTTAGCAGAATTGCGACGTCTGTACAGTACAAAGTTTGAGGTTTTTTCATGGCCAAGCGTGAAATCCTGCACTTCCCCGATCCCCGGCTGCGCCTGAAGGCCGAGCCGGTCGCCGAGGTGGATGACGAGATTCGTACCCTGGTGGACGACATGTTCGAGACCATGTACGAGGCCCCGGGCATCGGCCTGGCGGCCACCCAGATCAACGTGCAAAAGCGTGTGCTGGTGGCGGATATCTCCGATGATCAGAGCGCGCCGCATGCCCTGATCAACCCCGAGATCCTGGAAACCTCCGGCGAGGAGGAGATGGACGAGGGTTGCCTGTCCGTGCCCGGTTTCTACGAAAAGGTGCAGCGTGCCGACCGCATCCGCGTGCGCGCCCTGGGGCGCGATGGCCAGCCCTTCGAGCTGGACATCGACGGGCTGCTCGCGGTGTGCATCCAGCACGAGATCGACCACCTCGACGGCAAGCTGTTCGTCGATTACCTGTCCAGCCTGAAGCGCGGCCGCATTCGCAAGAAGCTGGAGAAGCAGGGCGTCCGCACCGGGGCGGGTGACAAGGCCGCGGTCCCCGCGGTCTGATGGGGGTGGCGGACACGGACGTCGACTCCCTGCGCATCGTCTATGCCGGGACGCCCGATTTTGCAGTCCCGGCGCTGCAGGCCCTGATCGAGAGCGGGCATGCGCCGGTCGCGGTCTACACCCAGCCGGACCGCCCGGCGGGGCGCGGACGCAAGTTGCGCCCCGGCCCGGTCAAGCAGGTCGCCGAGGCCGCGGGGCTGCCGGTGGTGCAGCCGGAGAGCCTCAAATCCCCTGAGGCCCAGGCGGCGCTCGCGGCCTGGCGCCCAGATATCCTGATCGTGGCGGCCTACGGGCTGATCCTGCCGCGCGCGGTGCTCGCGATCCCGCCGTTGGGCGGTCTCAATATCCATGCCTCGTTGCTGCCGCGCTGGCGCGGCGCGGCGCCGATTCATCGTGCCATCCTCGCAGGGGACTCCGAGACCGGGGTCTGCCTGATGCAGATGGCCCCGGGGCTGGATACCGGCCCGGTGCATGCCTGCCGGGGTGTGACGATTACACCGGAGACCACCACTGGAAGCCTGCACGACGTTCTCGCCCGTGAAGGTGCCGAACTGCTGGTCGAGCAGCTCCCGGCGATTGCCGCTGGCGAGTCCGCCCCCTTGCCGCAGGATGATGCGCAGGCCACCTATGCCCGCAAGCTGGAGAAACAGGAGGCCTGGATGGACTGGTCGCAACCGGCCGTCGCCCTGGATCGCCAGGTACGTGCCTTCAACCCCTGGCCGGTGGCCCAGACCGGCTGGCAGGGGCAGGTGGTGCGGGTGTATGCCGCGACCCCTCTTGCCGAACCGGCCGATGCGGCGCCGGGGACGATTCGAAATACTGGGGTGGACGGCGTCGACGTGGCCACGGGCGACGGCATCCTGCGGCTGCAAACGGTGCAGCTGCCGGGACGTCGCCCGGTCGCGGCGGCCGACTGGGCTCGTAATGCCGACCTGGTTGGCCAGACCCTGACGGGGGCGGTCTGATGGCAGGCAAGCAAAAGCGTGTGGTGCCCTCGCGGGTGGATTCGCGTTCACCGCGTCAGCGTGCGCTGGAGGCGGTCGAACGCGTGGTGCTGCAGGGGCAGTCGCTGACCCGGGCGGTGGAGCTGGTGACCGAGGGGCTCGCGCCGCGCGATGCCGCCTGGGTGCAGGCCCTGGCCTACACCACCCTGCGCTGGTATCCGCAGCTGGAGGGCCTGGTCGGCGGGTTTCTCGAGCGGCCGCTGCGCAAGAAGGATGCCGTGATCGGCGTGCTGCTGGCGCAGGGCCTGGCCGAGGTGCTGCATTTCGGTACGCGGGATCATGCGGCGGTGCGCGAGACGGCCGAGCTGGCGCGCGAGATCCATCGACCCGGCGCGGTGGGGCTGATCAACGCGGTTCTGCGTCGCGCCCTGCGCGAGCAGGATGCGCTGGCCGCCCGGATCGAGGCGGAGCCGGGCCTGCGCTATGCGGTCCCGGACTGGTTGCTGGAGGCGATTCGCGACGCCTGGCCCGAGGACTGGGAGGCGTTGCTGGAGGCCTCGACGCTGCCGGCTCCGATGACCCTGCGTGTGAACCTGCACCGTGACAGCCGCGAGGCGGCGCTGGAGGCGCTGGCCGCTGCGGGGACGCCGGCGCGGCCGCACCCGGTGCTCGCCAGCGCGCTGACCCTGGAAAATCCGGTCGACGTCGGGGCGCTGCCGGGGTTTGCCGACGGGGCGCTGTCGGTCCAGGACGCCTCGGCGCAATGGGCCGGGCACCTGCTGGATCCGCAGCCGGGCGAGCGGGTGCTGGATGCCTGTGCGGCTCCGGGCGGCAAGACCGGGCACCTTCTGGAGCGCGCCGGTGGCCAACTGGACCTCACCGCGCTGGACAACGACCCGGAACGCCTGGAGCAGGTGCGCGAGAATCTCGACCGGCTGGGCTTCGACGCCCGGCTGGTCGCCGCCGACCTGGAGGCCGCCGACGACTGGTGGGACGGCCAGGCCTTCGACGCGATCCTGCTGGACGTGCCTTGTTCTGCCACCGGCGTGATCCGGCGTCATCCGGATATCAAGACCCTGCGTCGAGCCGAGGACATCCCGCGCCTGGCGGCGGAGCAGGCCCGCCTGCTGGCCGGCGCCTGGCAGCTGCTGCGCCCGGGCGGGCGGCTGCTGTATGCCACCTGCTCGTTGCTGTCGCCGGAAAACGAGGCCGTTGTGGCCCCGTTCGTGGCCGCGACCGCGGATGCGCGGGTGCTTCCCGTGAACGGCGATGCGGGGATCCCCGGAGGCCGGCCGCGCGAGGTCGGCGTGTCGCTGCCGCTGGGTCTCGAGGGCGGTGATGGCTTCTACTATGCGCTCCTGGAGAAGCAGGCCCCCTGATGCCGAGCGGCGCCTCCCCGTGGCGCGGGCCCTTCGTGGCGCTGTGCTGCCTGTTTGCTCTGCTGGCGCTGCCTGTGCCGGCCGCGGCGGTGGAGATCCGCGGCGCCAATCACCTGTGGCTGGACGACACCACCGTGCTGGTGCGTCTCGATATCGACATGCGTCTGCCCGCCGTGCTGGAAGCTGCCCTGGCCAACGGCGTGACCCTGGAGTTCGAGGCGGAAACCCGTCTGGAGCGCGGTCGCCGGGTGGGGCGCGACACCCTGGCGAGCGAGACCCGCCGGGTCCAGCTGCAATATTTTGCGCTGAACCGGCATTACCTGGTAACCGCGGTGACCGACGAGCGCATGGATCTGAAACCGACCCTGGGGGATGCCCTGGACCAGGTCGCCCGGCGGCTGGGCCGGCTGCGCCTGGACGGCATTCCCGCTTCGGCGCGCCCGAATCCCGGGGAGTTCGACCTGGCGGCACGCCTGATGCTGGTGTACTCGGCGCTGCCTCTGCCCCTGCAGCTGGATGCCGGGTTGCGCGGTGATCTGACGACACGACAGGAGTGGCGGCGATGGTCGCTGGATTAGGGAAACGCTGGTCAACGTACACGCTCGCGCTCGAGTCGCTTTTGCGTGCGAACAAGGCGCGGCGACTGCCGTGCAGTCATTCTGCACAAGGGAGCCGCAACGCCGTGCGCAGGCCCGTTTTTGATCACAACGGGCGGCCGAGCCCCTGCTTTCAATGGTTCGTGGGGTTGGTAACCCAGGTTCTCCGATCCGGCGTTGCGGCCCTTGCCGGTAGAATGGCTACCGGCTGCGGACCGCGCCTTGTTTCGGAAAACCTGGGTTACCAACGCGAGGGTGTACGTTGATCAGCGTTTCCCTAAGGGGCTTCCCGTGGGGGCTGTTCGGCATCGGGCTCCTGTTCGTGCTGCTGCTGACCTCGCTGGTGGTGATGGGCGATGCCGCGCAGAACCAGGCGCGCTTCGAGCAGCTGTTTCTGTGGCTGCTGGTGTTCCACGTCGCCGTGCTGGTGGCGCTGGGCGGGCTGATCATCTATCAGGTCGCGCGCATGGCGATCCAGTATCGCCGCGGGGTCCCCGGCAGCCGGTTGACGCTGCGCCTGGTTGCGGTGTTCATGCTGGTGGCGGTGCTGCCGGTGTCCGTTGTCTATTACTTCTCCTTCAAGTTCCTGAACGAGGGCGTGGATTCCTGGTTCGACGTGCGCGTGGAGTCGGCGCTGGAGGATGCGCTGGAGCTGTCGCGCTCGTCGCTGGATCTGCGGGTGCGCCAGCTGGCGAACGAGACCCAGGAACTGATGAGCGATCTCGAGGGGGTCTCGGAGGGGCTGGTGCCGCTGGCCCTGAACGACTATCGCCGCCAGGTCGGGGCGCAGGAGCTGACCCTGGTCGGCTCCAACAACCGCATTATCGCCTCCAGCACCGACAGCCCAATCCGTCGTCTGCCGACCCCGCCCGGGTCCGACATTCTGATGCGGGTACGCCCGGAACAGCCGTATTCGCGGCTGGAGCCGCAGCCCGACGGCTCGCTGATCATCCGCGTGGTGGCCACCACCAGCAGCCGCCGCCCGGGCTCGGAGAACCGTATCCTGCAGGGCATCTATCCCGTGGACCCGCGCATGAGCGCGTTGTCGCTACGGGTGCAGGACGCTTTCGCCGACTATCGCGAATTCGCCTACCTGCGCGGGCCGATGATCCAGGGCTTTGTGTTCACCCTGTCACTGGCGCTGGCGATCTCGCTGATGGCCGCGCTCTGGGCCGGGCTGCTGGTGGCGCGGCGCATGGTGCGCCCGATCTCCGACCTGGTGCAGGGCACACGCATGGTCGCCCAGGGCGACTACAGCACCCGCCTGGCGGTGCAGCGCGCCGACGAGCTGGGTTTCCTGGTGCAGTCGTTCAATACCATGACGCGCACCCTGAACGAGGCGCGCGACGAGGCGGAACGCAACCGCCGCCTGCTGGACGCCGAGCGCGCCTATCTGGAGAGCGTGCTGCAACACTTGCGCTCCGGCGTGCTGGCGCTGGATGGCAGCCTGCGCCTGCGTACCGCGAACGCCGCGGCCAGCGAGATCCTGGAGTGCGACCTGCAGCGGGCGCGCACCCGGGTGATGTCGGAGGTGGGCGCCGAGTGCCCGCTGGTGGCGCAGTTTTTCGAGGCGATCAGCGATGCCCTGGTGCGCCAGGAAGAAGAATGGTCGCGCCAGGTGGTGGTGTTTACCCGTAGCGGGCGCAAGGTGCTGATGACCCGTGCCGTGTGGCTGCCGACCTCGGGGTCCAGCCGCGGTCTGCACGCGATCGTGTTCGACGACATGACCGAGTTCCTGAAGGCCCAGCGTGACGCCGCCTGGGGCGAGGTGGCGCGCCGCCTGGCGCACGAGATCAAGAACCCGCTGACCCCGATCCAGCTGTCCGCCGAGCGCCTGTCGCGGCGTCTGGGCAAGGTGCTGGAGGGGGCGGATCGCGAGGTGCTGGATCGCGCCACCGGTACCATCGTGCAGCAGGTGGAGGCGATGAAGACCCTGGTCAACGCCTTCCGCGACTATGCCCAGGCCCCGCAGCTGGAGCGCGCGTCGGTGGATCTGAACCAGCTGATCCGGGACGTCTGCGAGTTGTACCTGGACCAGGACGGGCGCTCGCGCGTCGATGTCACGCTGGATGCGTCCCTGCCGCGAATCCATGGCGACGCCGGGCGTCTGCGCCAGTTGCTGCACAACCTGATCAAGAACGCCCTGGAGGCGGGCGAGGGCCACGAGGACATGGAGGTGCATGTCGCCACGGCGTATCTCGACGACTCGGCCGGGCCGCATATCGAATTGCGCGTGATCGACACCGGCCCGGGCATCAAGCCGGAGTTCCTCGAGCGTATCTTCGAGCCTTACACCACCGACAAGCCGCGTGGAACCGGTCTCGGTCTGGCCGTCGCGCAGAAGATCGTGGAGGAGCATGGCGGCATGATTGAGTGCCATAATGCAGAGTCCGGGCCGGGCGGGGCGGTCTTCCGCATCCGCATCCCGGTGGAGCATGGTCCGGTGGTTCACGAGGAGCCCGAATGAGCGAAGCCTACATACTCGTAGTCGACGACGAGCCGGACATCCGCATGCTGCTGCAGGATGTGCTGGAGGACGAGGGCTATCAGGTAGCACTCGCCGGCTCCGTGGCCGAGGCCAAGGCACAGCGTCGCAGTCGCCGCCCGGACCTGATCCTGCTGGATGTCTGGATGCCGGACGGTGACGGGATCTCCCTGCTCAAGGAGTGGGGCGATGACGAGGGGCTGCCCTGCCCGGTGGTGATGATCTCCGGTCACGGCAACGTCGAGACCGCTGTGGATGCCACGCGCCTGGGCGCCTACGACTTCATCGAGAAGCCGTTGTCCATCGACAAGCTGCTGATCACCCTGAACAATGCCCTGGAGGCCGCACGCCTGCAGCGCGAGAACGTGGGCCTGAAGCGCCACGCCGGTACGGTGGCCGACCCGGTGGGCGACAGCGCCACCATGGTGAACCTGCGCGACCAGGTGCAGCGCATGGCGCAGCACGATACCTGGGTGCTGATCACCGGTGAGCCAGGCGTTGGCAAGCAGACCTTCGCGCGGCTGCTGCATGCGCGCAGCGCGCGCCGCGAAAGCCCGTTCATCGTGGTCTCGGTGGGGTCGCTCTCGGGCGAGGAGGCGATCGCCGAGCTGTTCGGCAGCGAGCAGGGAGAACATGTGCGCTATGGCCTGCTGGAGCAGGCGGCGGGTGGCGTGCTGTTCCTGGACGAGGTCGCGGAGATGGATCTGCAGACCCAGGGGCGGTTGCTGCATGCGCTGGATACCCAGCGCATCACCCGCATCGGCGGCAACCAGCCCATCAGCGTGAACGTGCGCGTGATCGCAGGGAGCCAGTACGACCTGGCCGAGGCGGTCAAGCAGGGCCACTTCCGCGAGGACCTGTACTACCGGTTGAATGTCCTGCCACTGACCATCCCGCCCCTGCGCGAGCACCCCGAAGACATCCCGGAACTGCTGGAGTGTCATATGCGCCACCTGCACCAGCAGGAGGGGCTGCCGCCGCGCGCCTTCCAGCGTCCGGCCCTGGAACGGCTGCAGCAGTACCACTGGCCGGGCAACGTGCGCGAACTGCGCAACCTGGTGCAGCGGCTGATGATTTTGGGCTCCGGCGACGAGATCACCCGCGACGAGGTGGAACGTACCCTTAGCGGGCAGCCGCAGCGCGCCGAGGAGGGCGGCGAGGGGACGGTCGCCATCCCCGATCTGCCGCTGCGCGAGGCGCGCGAACAGTTCGAGCGCGAATACCTGCAGCAACAGCTGGAGCGCTCCGAGGGCAACATGACGCGCCTGGCGGAACGGGTGGGGCTGGAGCGCACGCACCTGTACCGCAAGTTCAAGGCGCTGGGGATCGACCCCAAGCGCGTGAAATCCGATAGCTGAACCTGCTCCGGGACGGGAGACGCATGAAGCACATCATCATCCTCGGGGCCGGGCAGGTCGGTCAGTCGCTGGCGGAGGCGCTGAGCGCCGACGGGATCGACATTACGGTGGTCGATTACCGCGCCGAGATGCTGGCGGAGCTGGAGGATCGTTTCGACATCAAGACCGTGCACGGCTTTGCCGCGCACCCCTCGGTGCTGGAGGCAGCCGGTGCGCAGGACGCGTCCATGCTGATCGCGGTCACCAACTCGGACGAGACCAACATGGTCGCCTGCCAGGTGGCCTCCACGCTGTTCAATATCGAGACCAAGATCGCCCGGGTGCGGGCCCGTGACTACCACGAGACCCCGGCGCTGTTTGCCCAGGACGCGATGCCGGTGGACATGCTGATCTCGCCCGAGGCGATCGTGACCAGCCACATCCAGCGCCTGATCGAGCACCCCGGTTCGCTCCAGGTGCTGGAATTCGCCGAGGGCCGAGTTTCGCTGGTGGGGGTGCGCGCCTACTACGGTGGCCCGCTGGTCGGGCACGAGCTGAAGAATCTGCAAAACGACATGCCGGGCATCCAGACCCGGGTGGCCGCGATCTTCCGCAAGGATCGCTCGATCCAGCCGGATGGTTCCACGGTGATCGAGGCCGATGACGAGGTGTTCTTCGTCGCGGCGAAGAAGAACATCCGCGCGGTGACCTCGGAGCTGCGCAAGCTGGAAAAGCCCTACAAGCGGATCATGGTGGCCGGTGGCGGCAACATCGGCGAGCGCCTGGCCGAGACGCTTAGCAAGCGCTACCGGGTCAAGGTGATCGAACGCGATTCCGAACGTGCCGATCATCTGGCGCGGACGCTACCCAGCAATGTGCTGGTGCTGCACGGGGACAGCTCGGATGACCGCTTCCTCGAATCCATCAACGTCGAGCACAGCGACGTGTTCTGCGCGGTCACCAACGACGACCAGGCGAACATCTTCGCCGGGATGCTGGCCAAGCGCTGGGGCGTGCGCAAGGTGATGTCGCTGATCAATCGGCCGAGTTACGTGGACCTGCTGCAAAGCGGGACGATCGATGTCGCGATCTCGCCACAGCAGGCGACCATCGGTGCGCTGCTGGCGCGGGTGCGCGAGGGCGGAACCGCCACCGTGCATGCCCTGCGCCGCGGTGCAGCCGAGGCGATCGAGACCGTGGTCAACGGCGATGCCCGGACGTCGCAGGTGGTCAGCCGCCGGATCGACGAGATCGACTTTCCCGAGGGCACTCGCGTCGGCGCGGTGGTGCGGGGCGAGGAGGTCATCATCCCCCATCGCGACACGGTCATCGAGGCCGGCGACCACGTGATTCTGTTCGTGACCGATCGGCGCAAGGTGAAGCAGGTGCAGCGCCTGTTCCAGCCCACGGCGCTGTTCTTCTAGGCGCAGCGCGCGGATGCTCCATCTCGCCTCTACGGCCCGGCTGCTGGGTGTCCTGCTGACGCTGTTCAGTCTGGCGATGCTGCCGCCGGCGGCCATCGGCTTTCTGTACGGGGAGTCCACCGCGTACGTGTTCCTGCAGGCCTTCGCCCTCCTGTTGCTGATGGGCGGGCTGCTGTGGGCGCCGTTGTACCGCATGCGCCAGGAGCTGCAGGCGCGCGACGGCTTCATCCTGGTGGTGCTGTTCTGGCTGGGGCTGGGGATCGCCGGGGCGACACCGCTGTACCTCGACCCGAGCCTGCAGGTGTCCTTCACCGATGCCGCCTTCGAGTCGATGTCCGGCCTGACCACGACCGGCGCCACCGTGCTGACCGGGCTGGATGATCTGCCGCGGGCGCTGCTGTGGTATCGCCAGCAGCTGCAATGGATGGGCGGCATGGGGATCATCGTGCTCGCGGTGGCCATCCTGCCGCTGCTGGGCGTGGGCGGCATGCAGCTGTTCAAGGCCGAGACTCCGGGGCCGATCCGCGACAACAAGCTGACGCCGCGTATCGCCGAGACCGCGCGCAACCTCTGGTACATCTACCTGGGCCTGACCGTGGCCTGCGCGCTGGCCTACTGGGCCGCCGGCATGGATGCCTTCGATGCGATCGCGCACTCCTTCACCACCGTGGCGATTGGTGGCTTTTCGACCTATGACGCCAGCATCGGTCATTTCGACTCCGTGGCGATCGAGATGGTCGCCATCGCGTTCATGGTTCTGGGCGGGATGAACTTTGCTCTCCACTTTCTGGTGCTGCACCGCGCGACCTGGAAGCCTTACCGGCGGGACGAGGAGTTACGCGCCTACCTCCTGGTGCTCGGCTCGGCGATCGTCCTGGTGGTCGGTTTCATGCTCTGGAGCGGGTTTACCGATCAGTTCGGGGATGCATTGCGCCGCGGGGTCTTCCATGTCGTGTCCATTGCGACCACGACGGGCTATGCCACAGACAGCTTCTACCTGTGGCCCGGTTTCCTGCCTGTGTTGTTGATCCTCCTGTCGTTCATCGGTGGCTGTACCGGTTCCACCGGTGGTGGCATGAAGGTGGTGCGCGTGCTGTTGCTGGTGAAGCAGGGGCTGCGCGAGATCAAGCGTCTGATCCACCCGCACGCGCGGATCGCCGTGAAGGTCAACGGGAAGGAGGCCCCGGATCGCGTCGTGCAGGCGGTGTGGGGCTTCCTGGCGGCCTACGTGATGGTGTTCGTAGTGATGATGCTGGGGCTGATGGCATCCGGTCTGGATCAGGTGACCGCGTTCTCGGCAGTGGCCGCTTCGCTGAACAACCTGGGCCCCGGTCTGGGCGAGGTCGGGCCCAACTTCCAGTCGATCAACGATTTCAGCAAGTGGGTCCTGGTGGTTGCGATGCTGATGGGGCGCCTGGAAATCTTTACCGTGCTGGTGCTTCTGTCGCCCGCCTTCTGGCGGCGTTAGCCTGACTGTACGTATCGGCACGCGCCGAGGGAGGTACCCCATGAGCGACATGATCGAACGCTTCCAGAATATGCTCGACGGCGGTCAGGATTCCGCCATGCTGCGTTTCTCGCTGGGCAATGCCCTGGCGACCGATGGCCAGCTGGAGGCCGCAGTGCCCCATCTGCAGCGGGCGCTGGATCTGGACGGCGGTTATTCCGCGGCCTGGAAGCTGCTGGCGAAGACGCTGGTGGAGCTGGAGCGCCCCGAGTCGGCCCTGTCCACCTGCGAGCGCGGTATCCGCGTGGCCACCGAGAAGGGTGATCTGCAGGCCGCGAAGGAGATGGAGGTCTACGCCAAGCGCGCCCGCAAGCAGCAGGCCGCCACGGACGGGCCCACCGACGGTGCCGGGGGCGCATGAGCGCTGTCGACGACGAAACCGGGCGGCGCGAGGACGCTGGTGCCTACCAGGCCCCGCTGACCGCCGCGCACTTCGCCCCGCGTTACTGGGGCAGCTGGCTGTTGCTGGGCCTGGCCTGGGTGCTGCAGGAGTTGCCGCGCCCGGCCGTGCGCGGTCTCGCCGGCGGGTTGGGCCGGCTGATTCGCCGGCTGGCCGGGCGCAGTCGGGCGGTGGTCGAGCGCAACCTGGAGCTGTGCTTCCCGGCGATGACCGCTGCGGAGCGCGCCCAGCGCCTGGAGGCCTATTACCGCTACCAGGCGCAGACGGCGCTGGACTACGGGCTGCTGTGGTTCGGCAAGCCCGGCCAGCACGCCGCCCGCATTCGCATCGAGGGTCTGGAGCACTACGAGCGCCTGCGCTCCGGCGGGACGCCAGTGATCATCCTGGCGCCGCATTCCCTGGGGCTGGATTATGGCGGCGTGCGCATGAGCCAGATGTTCGACGGCGTGTCCTTCGCCAAGCCGCTGAAGAACCCGGTGCTGGAGTGGATCAACCACCGCAGCCGCACGCGCTATTCCGGCGATATCTTCGCCCGCGACCAGGGCCTGCGCCCGGCCATTCGCCAGCTCAAGCGCGGTCGCTTCTTCTATTACCTGCCGGACGAGGACCTGGGCGCCGAGGGCGCGGTATTCGTGGATTTCTTCGGTGTTCAGAAGGCCACGCTGACCGCGCTGGCGCGCCTGGCGCGCATGTCGAAGGCGGCGGTCCTGCCCAGCTTCGCCTGGTATGACGCGGCGGCGGACCAGTACGTGATGCGCCTGTGGCCGCCTCTGGAAGACTATCCCTCGGGGGATGATGCCGTCGATGCGCGGCAGATGAACGCCGCCATCGAGCGTGGCATCGAGCAGGCCCCGGCGCAGTACCTGTGGTCCATGCGCCTGTTCCGCACCCGGCCCGAGGGCGAGCCGCGCCTGTACCCCGCGCGCGAGCGCAAGGGAAACACTGATTAATGCACACACTCGCGTTGGCACCCCAGGTTTTCCGAGACAAGGCGCGTCGTGCAGCGGGTAGTGGTTCTACCCGCAAGCGGCGCAACGCAGGATCGGGGAACCTGGGGTGCCAACCCCACGGGGCTCGGCCGCTTTTGCGCGCGCACGGCGTTGCGGCTCCCTTGTGCAGAATGACTGCACGGCAGTCACCGCGCCTTGTTCGCACGCAAAAGCGACTCGAGCGCGAGCGCGTGCATTAATCAGTGTTTCCCTAACTCCGCCGGCCATGCCCGAGGGCGACACGATCCACAAGCTGGCCGCCGCGTTGCGGCCGGTACTGGAGGGCGCAACGCTGACTGCGGTAGCGACCCGCACCCGGCGCGGCGATCCGTTGCTCGAGCATGGCGCGATGACCGCCGGGACCGTGCAGGCCCGGGGCAAGCACTTGTTGCTGGATCTTGCAGCTGCGGATGGCCGGCCGTGGCAGTTGCGCACCCACCTGGGCATGTACGGGACCTGGCATCAGTACGCCCCGGGTGTCGCCTGGCACAAGCCGGCCTCCAGTGCCTGGGCCGTCCTCAGCCTCCCGGAGCGGGTACTGGTCTGCTTTCATCCTCGCGAGCTGCAGTGGCGCCCGCGCACGGCGGGTGCGGCGGATGTCCCGCGTCTGGATGCCCGTGTCGGCCCTGATCTGCTGGACCCGGCGATCGACCTGGATGCCGTGGTCATGCGGGTGCGGACCGTCGCGGACCCGGCGCGCCCGATCCTGGATGTGCTGCTGGATCAGTCGCTGGCGGCGGGCATCGGAAACATCTACAAGTCAGAGGTACTGTTCCTGCAAGGCTGTCACCCGCTGTGGCCTCTCGGGCAGGTGTCGCAGCGAGTGCTGGCGGGGCTGTACCGCGATGCCGAGCGGTTGCTGCGGCGCAACTTGAAGCCGGGTCCGCGCATCACCCGCGAGCGCGCGGAGGAGGGGGCGTTCCTGAACGTCTATGGCCGCCGTGGCGAGCCCTGCCGACAGTGCGGCGTACCGGTCGAATATGCCCTGCTGGGCGAACACGGCCGCTCGACGTACTGGTGCCCTGTCTGCCAGCCGAGGGAACCCGCCGCCTGAACGCAGGTACCAATGGACATCGGACCGAACAAGGAGCGAGCCATGAGCAAGCGCAAGCATATCCTGGGACGTGTAACGGTGGTTCCCATGACCGTGGGCCTTCTGGTGGCATGCACCGGGTCCTCCGGGGTCTCGGCCGAGGGCCTGGAGGGCGGGCAGCAGGATCTGCAGGTCAGCGTGCTGCACGAGGAACTGAATCACCCCTGGGCCATCGCCTTCCTGCCCGAAGGCGGTGCACTGATCAGCGAGCGCCCGGGCACCCTGCGCTGGTTCGAGGACGCCGAGGCCTTCGACGGGCGGGGCGCGCTGGTCCCGGGGTTGCCGGACGACCTGCAGGCGCGCAACCAGGGCGGGCTGCTGGATCTTGCGCTGCACCCCAATTTCGCCGACAACCGCTGGCTGTACTTCACCTACTCGGCGAGCGTGGAGGGCGGACTGACGACCCGCCTGGCGCGTGGGCGCTTCCAGGATGGCGAGCTGCAGGACGTGGAGACACTGTTCACCGCCGAGCCGGGTGTCAGCGGCGGCCGGCACTTCGGCAGCCGCATCGTGTTTGACCAGGCCGGGTACGTGTACATCAGCGTGGGTGACCGCGGCGATCGCGATCATGCGCAGGACACCTCCACCCATATCGGCAGCATCATCCGGCTGCATGACGATGGTTCGGTGCCGGATGACAACCCGCTGGTGGATGAACCCGACGCCCGCCCGGAGATCTGGGCCTGGGGTGTGCGCAACCCGCAGGGCATGGTAATGGACCCCGAGACCGGCACCTTCTGGC
The DNA here is from genome assembly GCF_000381845.1 of Thioalkalivibrio sp. AKL10. Taxonomy (NCBI): domain Bacteria; kingdom Pseudomonadati; phylum Pseudomonadota; class Gammaproteobacteria; order Chromatiales; family Ectothiorhodospiraceae; genus Thioalkalivibrio; species Thioalkalivibrio sp. AKL10. The sequence continues at coordinate 437,552 of NZ_KB907142.1, read as the reverse complement.
AGAACGAGCATGGCCCGCGCGGGGGTGACGAGGTCAACATCATCGAACCTGGCCTGAATTACGGCTGGCCGGTCATTACCCACGGCGAGGAATACCGTGGCGGCCAGGTGGGCGAGGGCCTGACCGAGAAGGAGGGGATGGAGTCACCGCTGCATCACTGGACGCCTTCCATTGCCCCGTCCGGCATGGCGATCCTGCGCGATCCGGCCTTTGCCGACTGGGATGGTGACCTGCTGGTCGGCGGACTGGCGCACCAGACGCTGCGCCGCCTGACCTTCGACGGGCGCGACCTGGTCAATGAGTCCGAGGTGCTGCCGGATCTGGATCGCCGTGTGCGCGACGTGCGCGTGCACGAAGGCGCAATCTACGTACTTACCGACCACAACCCGGGGGAGCTGATCCGGCTCACCCCGGCTGACTGATGGAGTCGCCGATGTTCGCATTTTCCGAGCCGCGCATGCCTGCGCCCGAGCAGGCCTTGCCCGGGCGCGAGGAGCCGATGCCGGTGCCCGGGCGCCACATGGTGCTGGGAACTCCATTGGCACCGCCGTACCCCGAGGGCATGCAGTTGATTCAGTTCGGCATGGGCTGCTTCTGGGGCGCCGAGCGCCTGTTCTGGCAGCTGGACGGGGTGTACTCCACCAGCGTCGGTTACGGTGGGGGCTATACCCCGAATCCGACCTATCGCGAGGTATGCAGCGGCCAGACCGGGCACACCGAACTGGTGCGTGTGGTATTCGATCCGCGGCGAGTCGACCTGGATGCGCTGTTCCGCACCTTCTGGGAAGGCCACGACCCGACCCAGGGCATGCGCCAGGGCAACGACGTCGGTACCCAGTACCGCTCCGCGATCTATACCACCGATGCGGACCAGCTGGCGGCCGCCGAGACCAGCCGCCAACGCTTCCAGGCCGCGCTGGACAAGGCTCGGGGCGGAACGATCAGCACCGAGATCGTCGAAGGGCCGGCGTTCTATTTCGCCGAAGAGGATCACCAGCAATACCTGGCCAAGGTCCCCCACGGCTACTGCGGCCTCGGCGGCCTCTCCGTGCCGTACCCGGTCTAAGCGCCTGCCCTTCTTCGTGTCTTCGTGCGCTTGGTGGTGAATCGGGTTTTAGCCTGTATTGGCGGCGGCCCGGACGAGGGCGTGGAACAGACGCTGGTGGCGGCGCTTCTGGGGCAGGTATTCCGGGTGCCACTGCACGCCGATGCACCAGCCGCGGTCGGCCTCGATCGCCTGCACCACGCCGCTGCTCTCGCGGCCGGCGACCCTTAGCCCGCGACCCAGGCCATCCACCGCCTGATTGTGCAGGGCGTTCACGTGCAGCGTGGCGTCGCCCAAGATGTCCGCCAGGCGGCTGCGTGGCTCCAGCTGTACTGGCTTGACCGGCAACAGGCTGCGGGCCTGTGGCGTTTCCACGTAGAACTCGGCCAGATCGCGCTGCAGCGAGCCGCCGCGGACTACGTTGACCAGTTGCATGCCGCGGCAGATGCCGAGGATCGGGCGATGGTCGTCCAGGGCGCGATGGATCAGGGCCTTCTCTAGGCGGTCACGGTCGACGTCCAGTACGCCGCCGTGCGACTGGAACAGCCGGCGCAGCAGCCACAGGGCCGGGTAGAAGAGATAGCCGATCAGGCGCTGCGAGAGGCGGCGCTCCGCCTGGCGGATGGCGGCCGCATCCGGTCCATCGGGCAGGGTCTCGCCGTAGAGCTCGGGGTCGACATCCGCCCCGCCGCCCACGATCAGTCCGTCGAACGGGCAACGGCCGCGCGGTCGGCCCGGGCGCAACCGCAAAGGGCGGCCTCCCGCGCGCCACACCGCCAGGGCGGTGAACAGCCAGGCCGGACCCCCGCCCTGGTCCGGCCCGGTGATCGCGATCACCGGGCGACGGGCTTGGGGCGTGACCCGGCTGGTTGCATGGGGAGCCGAGTCAGAACCAGTCACGAAGGCGCTGGCTCCAGTCGTCGGCCCAGCGGCCGAGGGCCTGGCCGGGGCGGTCCAGGTATTCCCGCGACAGGCGTTCCAGGCGTTCCGGATCTGCCGCCAGGCGTTCCACCTCGACCCAGCCATTGAACGGTCGCGCCAGGCTCCAGTCCGGGTCGTCGATCTCGCAGTTCGGCAGGCGGTAATGGAAGGCCGGGCGCGGTTTGATCAAGTCGTGTTCCACCGGTGCGGCGTTGACCCGTTTCGGGTCCAGGTGGGTAAACAAGGGCAACAAGTCCAGTGGTCGGTTGCGGGTTGGGCTGTGCGCCAGGTAGGCATCGATCAGGCCGGCCTGATCGGGTTGGAAGTCCGGGTCCAGCATGTGGCGTACAAAGGGCCCGGGAAACGCGCGAATGTAGGGCGACAGTCGCCGTGCCAGGTCGATTGCGCCGGCCGCGGTGAGGGCCTCGGCCATCAGCAGGAAGCTGCGCAGGATCGCCAGCAGCCACTCGGCATCGGTGCGGTGGATCTCGATATTGATCTGCAACCCGAAGGCGTAGAGAAACGAGCGTTCGGTGCCCTGGGCGCCGGCCTCTTGCAGGGCCGCGCGTACCCGGTCCAGGCGGGGCAGGTCGGCCACCGGGATCGGCGGGGCCACGATTTCATGCGGCACCAGGCGGCCGGCGGCGTCGGCCAGCCAGCGATCCAGCGCCGCCTTGTCGGAGTCGTCCAGCGAGATGCCCAGGCGCGCGAGATGCTCGCGGTAGGCACGGTCCTTCAGCACCCGGGCGTCCAGTTCCAGCTGGAAGTCGCCGACGTCGGTATCGCGCACGCGGGCGACGAACGCATTGTCCGGTTCGATCTGCCCTCCGAATTCGGCCTTTACTGCTTCGGCCATAATTTCCAGCGAGACCCCGGCCATCTCGATCTCTACCCCGATGCGACGCGGTTCGCCCTCGGGGCTGTCGGGCCACGGGAGGTCGTGGAAAGGCTCGCTCATGCGTGTCTCGAAGCCGTGCAAGGAGGGCTCCATGATAACGGCTCGGTGTACCTCGTGCGGCCCGGGCAGTAGGATAGGCGCCGACCTACAGGAGCCCGCCGAGCCCATGGATCGAATCTATCTGCGCGACCTCGAAATTGATGCCGTTGTCGGTGTCTACGACTGGGAACAGCGGATCCAGCGCCGCCTGCGATTCGACATCGAACTGGCGGCGGATACCCGCATCGCCGCCTATTCCGGCGAGATCGGCGATACCGTCGATTACGAGGCGGTGGCCAACGCGGTGCGTGCCATCGTCACGCGCGAGCCGCACGCGCTGCTGGAATCCCTGGCCGAAGAGATCGCCGAGACCCTGATGGCCCAGTTCGGCACCCCTTGGGTGCGCATCAAACTGGGCAAGCCCGGAGCCGTCCCCGGTGTGCGCGAGGTCGGCATCGAGATCGAACGCGGCACCCTCGCGACGTCCGACTAGCCCCTCTTCTCCTACGGGCCCTTCCGGCCCGCTTTCCTGTCTCTTGTTCCGCGTCTGCCCCGTGCGGACGCCGGACCGTGTTCACACTTTTTGTTGATTGCACTCTTTTGGTGCGTGTGCACTTTTAGTGCGCACCATCCAGAGGCAAAACCTCGTGGTTCGGCCGCAACACGTGTTGTGAAAAGCCGATTTTGCTCCCTTTTGGTACTTGGCACAGCCCGTGCAAGGACCGGGTGTCGACTACGCGACACTCGATTGACCAATCTGGGAGATGACCAACATGAAGAAGTTCACCCGTTCCGCCCTGGCCGCTGCTGTCCTCACCGTAGGCTCCACCGGTGGCGTCGCGTTTACCTCCACCGCCGCCGCGGAGCTGTCCGTGAACATCGGCGCGGTGTCCAATTACTACTTCCGTGGCTTTTCCGAAAGTAATGACGGCGCAGCCATTCAGGGTGGCATTGATTACGAGCACGCCTCCGGATTCTACGCCGGTACCTGGGTCTCGAACGTCGACTTTGGCTTCGATGACGACGGAGTGGAAGATCTAACAAGCTATGAAATGGATCTTTACCTTGGGTTCGCCGACGAACTCGATAATGGATTTGGCTACGACGTGGGGTATATCTACTACGCCTACCCTGACGCCCGAAATGATACCGGTTCGCTGAGCGCCGATTTTGGCGAGATCTACGGTGAAGTCAGCTTCGATACGGGGCCGGTCGGTCTCTATGGCGGCATGGCCTATGTTGTTCACGACAGTGATGACTCGGCCTTGCAGGATGACGACATGTACTTCTACGCCGGTCTGGATATCCCGTTCATGGATGTCTACAGCGCCGGGTTCCTCGTCGGTCGTACCCGCTTCGACGATTCCGATGCCGAAAACTACACCCACTACACCGCCAGCCTGGCGCGCGACGCCGGGGACTGGGGCGAGTTCAGTCTTAACCTCGAGTACGTCGACGAGTCCGACGAGGACCTCGGCGCCTGGGTGGGCTGGTCCAAGACGTTCTGAAGCCGGCTATTACCTCTTAATGCAAAGGCGGGTCCGTGGATCAGCGGACCCGCCCACAGGAGTCTGACATGAAGATGATTACCGCCGTGATCAAGCCGTTCAAGCTTGATGATGTTCGCGAGGCGATCTCGGAGATCGGCGTGCAGGGCATGACCATGACCGAAGTGAAGGGTTTTGGTCGCCAGCGCGGTCATACCGAGTTGTATCGCGGTGCCGAGTATGTAGTCGATTTTCTGCCCAAGGTGAAGCTTGAAGTGGCTGTTGACGAAAACCTGGTGGATCAGGTGGTCGAGGCCATTTCAAAGTCCGCCAGCACGGGCAAGATTGGCGACGGCAAGATCTTTATTACGCCGGTGGAGCAGGTCGTGCGCATTCGCACGGGCGAAACCGGACCGGAAGCGCTTTAAACCTTTGCCTTCCAGCGAATGAGGAATTTCAATCATGGAAATTGAACAGCAAGTTGTCGAACTCGCCTACGCGATGGACACCTTTTACTTTCTGGTGGCCGGTGCACTGGTGATGTGGATGGCCGCGGGCTTTACCATGCTCGAGGCCGGTATGGTGCGCACCAAGAGTGTGGCCGAAATCGCAACCAAGAATATCGCCCTGTATTCGATCGCCAGCATCATGTACATGCTGATCGGCTACAACATTATGTACAGCGATGGTCTCAGCTCCATTATCCCGGGGCTGGGCTTCCTGATCAGCGGCGACAACGCAGTCGCGGACGTGCTGGGTAGCGGTGGCGACATCTACTACTCCGATCGTGCCGACTTTTTCTTCCAGGTCGTGTTCGTGGCCACCGCGATGTCCATCGTCTCGGGCGCCGTGGCCGAACGCATGAAGCTGTGGGCCTTCCTGGCCTTTGCGGTTGTGCTGACCGGCTTCATCTACCCGATCCAGGGCTTCTGGAGCTGGGGTGGCGGTATCCTCGACCAGATCGGCTACCTGGACTACGCCGGTTCCGGCATCGTCCACTTCACGGGTGCCGCTGCGGCGCTGGCCGGTGTGTTGCTCCTCGGGGCGCGCAAGGGCAAGTACGGCGCGGATGGCAAGGTCAACGCCATTCCGGGTTCCAACATGCCGCTGGCCACGCTGGGTGTGCTGATCCTGTGGCTGGGTTGGTTCGGCTTTAATGGCGGGTCCGAGCTGAAGGTGTCGGACATCGAGTCCGCCAATGCCGTGGCCGCCGTGTTCGCCAACACCAACCTGGCCGCGGCCGGGGGTGTGGTGGCCGCGCTGATCACCACCCGTCTGATCTTCGGCAAGGCCGACCTGACTATGGCCCTGAACGGAGCGGTTGCAGGCCTGGTGTCCATCACCGCCGAGCCGCTGATGCCCAGCCCGGTCCTGGCGATGATCATCGGTGCCGTGGGTGGTGTGATCGTGGTGTTCTCGATCGTCGCCCTCGACAAGCTGAAGATCGACGACCCGGTTGGTGCGATCTCCGCGCACGGTACCGCCGGTATCTGGGGTGTGATGGCGGTGCTGCTGTCCAACCCGGACGCGACCTTCTTCGGCCAGATCGTGGGCCTGCTCGCCATCTTCGTGTTCGTCTTCGTGGCCAGCCTGATTGTCTGGGCGATCCTCAAGGCGGTGATGGGCATCCGCCTGAGCGAAGAGGACGAGGCCATGGGCGCCGATATCGCCGAGTGCGGTCTCGAGGCCTACCCGGAGTTCACCGGGAAGCAATAAAGCCTCGTTAACCTGAAACCGGGGTCGGGCCGTAACCCGGCTCGATCCCGATACATCGTCTCCTCCGACGCCGACAAGACAGTCTCCCAGGACTTGGATGTTGGCATTTGGGCGCCCCTTTATCGGGCGCCCTTTTTTGTTCGACTCACCCTGTGGGAGCGGGCTTGCCCGCGAAGCCCCCGCCCGCGGCGGTTCTTGCGACTGATGCCCGCGGGCTACTAACACCCCGGCCGGCTCTCTCCCCAGCAAGCAGGGTCTCCCGGTCGGGCCATTCATCCCCGTACCCCGGCTTCGGTTACGATCCCGTTTTCGCCGCACCGGAACCCTGTCGCATGGATCGCCTGCTGGACGTTCGACAACTGCAAACGCCACAGCTGGGCCCGCTGGACCTGGCGGTTCAGCCGGGCGAACTGGTGCAGGTCACCGGCGCCTCGGGTGCCGGCAAGTCCCTGCTGTTGCGCGCTCTGGCGGATCTCGACCCCAACACGGGGGAGGTGATGCTGAACCGCGAGGCGCGCGACGCCATGCTGCCGGTCCAGTGGCGCCGGCGCGTGGCCTATGTGCCGGCCGAGACCGCATGGTGGGGCGAGCGCGTGGACGAACACCTGCCGGCGGATTTCTCGCGCGAGGCGGCCCTGCACCTGCTGGAACAGGTCGCGTTGCCGGAGGCCTCGCTGGGGTGGGAGGTCGAGCGTCTCTCCAGCGGCGAGAAGCAGCGCCTGGGTCTGGTGCGCGCGCTGCTGAACCGGCCCCGCGTCCTGCTGCTGGACGAGCCCACCGCCAACCTGGACCAGGAGAACACCAAGCGCATCGAACGCGCGGTGCGGGCGTATCTCGCCGAGGAAGATGCGGCGGCGCTGTGGGTCAGCCACGACACGCTGCAGCGTCAACGCCTGGGCGGGCGCATCCTCACCATCCACGAAGGGCAGCTGGAGAACACGGCATGGAGCTGATCTCGCTTTCCGCGCTGGATCTGACGTTGGCGGCGCTGCTGGTCGTGGCCCTGGCTGGCCTGACCATCTGGGCGCGCATGGGGCTGGGGCGCAGTCTGCTGATCGCCGGGGCGCGCACCGTCATACAGCTGCTGCTGATCGGCCTGGTGTTGCAGACGCTGTTCGACCACGCGCACCTGGGCTGGGTGGCGCTGATGGCGCTGGTCATGGTGTCGATCGCCGGCTACGAGGTGATGGCGCGTCAGCAGCGCCGTTTTGCCGGGCTGTGGGGCTACGGGATCGGTGCGGTCACCATGTTCGTTTCGGCTTTTGCCGTCACCGTGCTCGCGCTGACCACGATGGTGGGACCCTCGCCCTGGTGGGAGCCGCAGTACGCCATCCCGCTGCTGGGGATGCTGCTGGGCAACACCATGACCGGCATCGCGCTGGGGCTGGACCGCCTGACCCAGACGGTCTGGCGCGAGCGCCGCACCATCGAGGCCCGGCTGGCGCTGGGCTCGGGTTGGAGCGAGGCCGTCGCCACCATGCGCCGCGAAGCTGCTCGCTCCGGTCTGATGCCGACCATCAATGCCATGGCCGCGGCCGGCATCGTCAGCCTGCCGGGCATGATGACGGGCCAGATCCTCGCCGGTGCCCCGCCGGTGGAGGCGGTCAAGTACCAGATCCTGATCATGTTCCTGATCACTGCCGGCACCGGCTTCGGCACCCTCGGCGCGGTCTGGTTCGCCTCCCGCCGCCTGTTCGACACCCGCGAACGCCTGCGCCTCGACCGCCTCAAGCCGGGCCGCCACACGTAGCCATATCGACCACGAACGGTGCATTTCGCATTCGCTCAATGCGCCCTGCGACGCGCGGCCGAGCCCTCGTAGGATGCGCTGAGCGCAGCGAACCGCATCACATGGCGTGTGTTTCGCGACCCCCTGCGCGTGCAGACCCTACGAGCCGCGTTTCAAATCTCGGTAGAAGTTTTCGTGTGTGCCCAGTAGTAGCAGGAGGCGGGTGGTGGGGTCGTACTCGTAGGCGAGCAGCATCAGTTGCTCGCGCGACTTGAACTTGTAGACCATGACCCCGGCCAGATCGCCTTTCTTGCTGGTGCCGATCTCGGGGTTGCGGACGATCTCGGCAACCGCTTCGTCCACGTCGGTCTTCTGGGCGGGATGGAGGCGCTTGTAGGCGCGCCGGAAGCGAGTGCTTTGCAGCACCTCCACGTCCGCGGCCATTAGTCGCGTTTGCCCTCGGGGGTGAACGGGGTGGCGAGTTCCCGGCCCTCGGCGCGAGCGATCAGCAGTTCGCAGACGAAGTCGATGGGCAGGTCCGGGTTGTCCATGGCGGTGCGCCCCACTTCGGCCCAGAACTCGATCTGACCGGCGATGGTCCGGTGCTCGGCCTTGGCGTGGGCCCGGGCCTGCTGATACAGCGTTTCATCAATGCGGACGGGCAAACTCATGGCGTGCCTCCTCTACTACAAATGTAGTCAGATTAGCGCGGCCCTGCATGGTTCGCAATGACGGGGCCAGCAAGCACCGTCATCGCGAGGAGCGCAGCGACGTGGCGATCTCCGTGGGCGCCCCAGCGCCGGCCCGGGCAAACGTCGGGGTTGCGTCGGGAGGTTACTCGCTGCGCTCGCCCTTCGGGCCGGCCTGCGGCCGTTCAACGCGCTTCGCGCTTTTGTGCCACGGCCCCTTCGGCGCCTCGCAATGACAGGAAGGGAATCCCGTCATTGCGAGCGCAGCGAAGCAATCTCCCGACGATGGCACCGCGCTAAGGGGAGTTTGGCCGGGATCAGGCGAACAGCTTGCGGCGGAAGAACTCGGGCGTGGCCCCGGCGGCGCGGTGGATGGCGGCGTTGTAGTAGTGGGTGACAAACGTCGCCTCCTCGGCTGCTTCCTCGCGCAGGAAGGACACCGGGGCGTCCTTCGCCGCGATGGTGCAGGTCCACCAGCCGGAGGGATAGGTGGGTTGTGGGAAGTGCATCGTCAATGCATCGATGAAGCCGGCCGCGCGCAGGCTGTCGTGCATCGGGCGGATGATGCTCTCGGTATGCAATAGCGGCGATTCGCTTTGCTGTACCAGCAGGCCATCCGGGCCCAGGGCCTTCACGCAGTCCTTGTAGAAGGCGGTGGAGAACAGGCCTTCGGCCGGGCCCACCGGATCGGTGGAGTCGACGATGATTACGTCGACGGAGCCGGGCGTGGCGTCCTGCAGGTGCTGCACGCCGTCGTCGAACAGGAGCTGGGCGCGCGGGTCGTCGTTGGCGTCGCACAGTTCCGGGAAGTACTGCTCGGCCAAGCGGGTGACGCGCTCGTCGATATCTACCTGCACGGCCTTTTGCACCTCGTCGTGCTTGAGTACTTCGCGCAGGGTGCCGCAGTCGCCGCCGCCAATAATGACCACGTTCTTCGGGGCGCTGTGCGAGTAGAGGACCGGATGCGACATCATCTCGTGGTAGATGAAGTTGTCGCGCCCGGTGAGCATCACGCAGCCGTCGATCACCATCAGGTTGCCGAAGGCCTCGGTCTCGTAGATCTCGATCTTCTGGTACGGGGTCTGTTCTTCGTGCAGCTTCTGTTTGATGCGCAGGGACAGCGCCATGTCTTCGTGCGGTTCGCTGAACCAGTTGTCGTCGAGTGCCATTGGGCGGCTCCCCTTGCGGATGCGGTGGACGGTATGATGCGCCGCTATGATAGTCCCCTGTATCCTGCGGGCAACTCTGAACCTCCCCGTCATTGCGAGGAGCCGTAGGCGACGAAGCACAAAAGCAGCTTAGCTGCGTTGAACGGCCGCCGGCCGGCCCGAAGGGCGAGCGTAGCGAGTAATCTCCTGAACGAGGGCAGTGCGTTTGGTTGCGCTGCTCGCCCTGGACGTTCCGGTGGACATGGAAGGCGATTGCCGCGTCGCTTCGCTCCTCGCAATGACGGGGATATACCCGCTGTGAAACCCGGAACCGCCATGTCTGTCACGCCCTGGAATCTGGATGAGGCCCGCGCCACCTACGGGATCGACCACTGGAATGGTGGCTTTTTCGATCTGAACGACGCTGGCCATGTGGTGATGCGGCGACCGGATTGGCCGGATCACCCGGGTGTCGATCTGCATGAGCTGGCCGGGCGGCTGCGCGAGGAGCATATCGGGCCGCCGGTGCTGGTGCGTTTCCAGGATGTGCTGGACGGGCGTGTGCGCCGCCTGGCGCGGGCCTTCGATGCGGCCGCACGCGAGCTGGACTACCAGGGCGCGTTCACGGCGATCTATCCGATCAAGGTGAACCAGCAGCGCAGCGTGGTGGATCAGATCCTGGCGGCGGGCGACACGCCGGATGCCGATGGCTTTACCCCACGGGTGGGGCTGGAGGCGGGCAGCAAGCCGGAACTGATGGCTGTGCTCGCGCAGTCGCGCCCGGGAGCCGCGATCATCTGCAACGGCTACAAGGACCGCGAATACGTGCGCCTGGCGTTGATCGGGCGCCAGCTCGGGCATCGCGTGTACATCGTGATCGAGAAGCCCTCGGAGCTGGAGGAGGTCATCCGCCAGGCCGAGCACATGGATATCGCGCCCCTGCTGGGGCTGCGCGTGCGCCTGGCGTCGATTGGCAAGGGCAAGTGGCAGAACACCGGTGGCGAGAAGGCCAAGTTCGGTCTGTCCGCGGCGGATGTGCTGGGCATCCTCGAGCGCCTGCGCGGCCTCGGCTGGCTGGATCGGCTGCAGCTGCTGCACTTCCACATGGGCTCGCAGATCGCGAACATCCGCGACATCCAGAACGGCATGGGCGAGGCGGCCAGCTACTTCGCCGCGCTGACTGAAGCGGGTGCCGCGCTTCAGGTGGTGGATGTCGGCGGCGGCCTGGGTATCGACTACGAGGGATCGCGCTCGCGCAACGAATGCTCCATCAACTACTCGGTGGAGGAGTACGCGCTGAACATCCTGCGCCCGCTCAAGCGCATCTGCGAGGAGCATGATCTCGCCATGCCCGAGGTGTTCAGCGAGTCCGGGCGGGCCCTGACCGCGCATCACGCGGTGCTGATCACCAACGTGATCGACTGCGAACCGGCCCCCGGGGATGGTGATGTGCCGCCCGCGCCGGATGACGAGCTGCCCGAGATCGCCGCGATGCGCGCCCTGCTGGACGAGCGCGAGCGCCCGGCGTCCGAGATCTACCACGATGCGGCCTTCGGCCTGTCCGACCTGCAGGCGCGTTTCGCACGCGGAATGCTGTCGCTGGCGGACCGGGCGCGCGCCGAGGCGATCTATTTCGCCCTGTGCCAGCGCCTGCTGGCACAGCCGGAGGCGCTGCCGGCGGAGATCCGAGCCGAGCTGACGGACAAGCTGGCGGACAAGGTTTTCTGCAATTTCTCCGTGTTCCAGTCGATCCCGGATACCTGGGCGATCAACCAGATCTTCCCCATCATGCCGCTGCACCGCCTGGACGAAGCCCCGACCCGGCGCGCCGTGTTGCAGGACCTGACCTGTGACTCCGACGGCCACATCGAGCACTACGTGGAGCGCGAGGGTACGCACACCACCCTGGCGCTGCACCCGTGGAAAACGGGCGAGGCCTACTATCTCGGCATCTTCCTGGTCGGGGCCTACCAGGAGATCCTCGGCGACCTGCACAACCTGTTCGGCGACACCGACACGGTGAACGTGGAGCTGACCGAGCAGGGCGGCTACCGCCTGCTGAACCCCGAGCGCGGCGACACCGTGGACGAGCTGCTCTCCTACGTGCACTTTGCCCCGGACGACCTGCGCCGCGCCTTCCGCGCCAAGATCGATGCCATCGGCCTGCGCGGCGAGGCCGCCGGGCGCCTGCTGGCGGAACTGGAGCACGGCCTGACCGGCTACACCTATCTCGAGGACTGAACCCATGCAGTGTTACGTCTACCGCGCGACCAAGCGTGCCGATACCTATGTGTATCTCCCGGAGAAGGATGATTTCTCCGAACTCCCCGAGGGCGTGGTTCGGGCGCTCGGTCGCCTGGAGTTCGCTCTGGAATTCGAGTTGACCCCGGAACGCACCCTGGCCCAGGAAGACCCGCAGAAGGTCCTCGCCAACCTCGATGAGCAGGGCTTCCACCTCCAGTTCCCGCCTCCGGAAGAAGACCGCTAGCCCTGACCCATCTGCGCGCGCCCTTTCCGTCGACCGGGGGGGGCAGGGCCCTCTCCGTCACCCCGGATCGTTGCATATCGTCGTCACCCTGCCGCTGGCGCCCTCTTCGGTGTCCTGGGCACCGGCCTCTCCCCCCCGTCATCCCGGACACCGCGCAGCGGTGATCCGGGATCTTGTGCGCCGTGGTCTGGCCAGGCCTTGGGGGTATCCGACGTGGGAGATCCCGGCTCTTCGTTGCGCTGCGGCCGGGATGACGACATGGGAGCACCGCATGGTCGCGGCGAGCGGTGTCCGGGATGACGAGGTCGCTCGGCATTGTCGGGGCGAACTGCGCCACTTTGGTCGGGATGACGGGTGCAAGCGCGCGGAGCCTACGCTGAAAACGTGGAAGTCTCAGCGCGCCAACGCATAACTCTGTATAGTGTCGGCCCTTTTGCCAGTATCTAGAGTTTGCATTCCATGACCGAGAAGCTTCGCAATATCGCCATCATCGCCCACGTTGATCATGGCAAGACCACGCTGGTCGACCAGCTCCTGCGCCAGTCCGGCACCCTCGACAAGCGTGGCGATCACGGCGAGCGGATCATGGACTCCAACGCCATCGAGAAGGAACGCGGGATCACCATCCTCGCCAAGAACACTTCCATCGAGTGGAAGGACTACCGTATCAACATCGTCGACACCCCCGGACACGCCGACTTCGGTGGCGAGGTCGAGCGCGTGCTGTCGATGGTCGACTCGGTGCTGCTGCTGGTGGACGCGGTGGACGGCCCGATGCCGCAGACCCGCTTTGTCACCCAGAAGGCCTTCGCCATGGGCTTCAAGCCGATCGTGGTGATCAACAAGGTGGACCGCCCCGGCGCGCGCCCCGACTGGGCCGTGGATCAGGTCTTCGACCTGTTCGATCGCCTGGGCGCGACCGACGAGCAGCTGGACTTCCCGATCGTGTTCGCCTCCGCGCTGAACGGCTTTGCCGGCATGGATTCCAGCGTCACCGAAGGCGACATGACCTGCCTGCTGGAGACCATCGTCGAGCATGTGTCCCCGCCGAACGTCGATGCGGAAGGCCCGTTCCAGATGCAGGTCTCCTCGCTGGACTACAACAGCTACCAGGGTCTGATCGGCATCGGCCGCGTGAAGCGCGGGCACATCAAGCCGAACAGCCCGGTGAAAGTGGTGGACCGCGAAGGCGGCGTGCGCAATGGTCGCATGCTGCAGATCATGGGTTTCCACGGCCTGGAGCGCGTGGAGGTCGAAGAGGCCCGCGCCGGCGACATCATCACCTTTACCGGGATGGACAAGCTGTTCATCTCCGACACCCTGTGTGATCCGAACCACGTCGAGGCGATGGAACCGCTCACCGTCGACGAGCCGACCGTGAGCATGACCTTCCAGGTCAACTCCTCTCCGTTCGCCGGGCGCGAAGGCAAGTACGTCACCTCGCGCGTGCTGCGCGATCGCCTGCAGGAAGAGCTCAAGCACAACGTGGCGCTGCGCGTCGAAGAGGGCGAGGACCCGGACAAGTTCAAGGTCTCCGGCCGCGGCGAGCTGCATCTGGGCATCCTGATCGAGAACATGCGTCGCGAGGGCTACGAGCTCTCCGTTGCGCGTCCCGAGGTGGTCATCAAGGAAGTCGACGGCGTGCGGCAGGAGCCCTACGAAGCCGTCACCGTGGATGTCGAGGAGCAGCACCAGGGCACGATCATGGAGAAGCTCGGCGAACGCCGCGGCGACATGACCAACATGGTCCCCGACGGCAAGGGCCGCGTGCGCCTGGACTTCATCATCCCGTCGCGCGGGCTGATCGGCTTCCAGACCGAGTTCATGACCGCGACCTCCGGCACCGGCATCCTGCACCACATTTTCGATCACTACGGCCCGTACCAGCCCGGTTCGGTCGCCTCGCGCCAGAACGGCGTGCTGATCGCCAACGCCACCGGCAAGGCGCTGGGCTTTGCCCTGTTTAACCTGCAGGATCGCGGCAAGATGTTCATCGGCCCCGGCGAAGAGGTCTACGAGGGCATGGTCATCGGGCTGCACTCGCGCGAAAACGACCTGGTCGTGAATGCGCTCAAGGCCAAGCAGCTCACCAACGTCCGCGCGTCCGGCACCGACGAGAACATCCAGCTCACCCCGCCGATCCGCATGACGCTGGAGCAGGCCATCGAGTTCATCGACGAAGATGAGCTGGTCGAGGTTACCCCGGAGAGCCTCCGCATCCGCAAGAAGTTCCTGGTGGAACACGAGCGCAAGAAGGCCTCCCGCGCCTCGGCGTAACCGCTAGCGCCGACGCCCCTCCAGGGGCCAAGGCAAAGAAAAGCGCCCGGTCGGTTCAGCCGCCGGGCGCTTTTTGTTTGTGCATCGAGCCGCTGCAAACAACGCCTACGTCATCCCGGAAATCGCAGCGCGATTATCCGGGATCTCCATAGGGCGCCCCGCCCGGGGGCAGGGTAGGAAAGGCGTCCTACTGAAAGAGACCCCGGTTCACCGTTTCGCGGCCCGGGGATGAAGGCGTGCAGCGCGCGCGGGATCCAGCGTCACGTCACCGACAATATGCCTTTTGACTCGCGCTGTCCGGCTAGCAGTCGCTCGGAGCAAAAGGAAGGTTTGACCCTGTAGCCGTGTGGTGCACATGAATTGATATGTGGTGTGGTTACGATGCCTGGAGATCCTTCCGACGAATTCCAACCAGCGCGACCAGGCCAGTGAAGAACAGAGCGAGTGTCGCCGGAACAGGGATTTCGTTCGGCGGTCCGTTACCGCCAATCGCCTCTCCCGCAATCGTGGCGCCGTCGAACGCCAGTCCCGACTGGTATGCCGTATCCGACCAGTTCACTACGCCGAACTGCAGGGCGTAGTTCCCGGTCTCCAGGAAACTAAAGCTGCTGTTGATCCAGCCGGTGTAGCCACAGCCACCCGACCAGCAAGTCCCTGAGCTGTCTCCCAGAGGGGACCAGTCCGGGGCGCCGGCAATGACCGGGGTTTCGGATGGGTCGAGCGATACTTCGGCATCCGGTTCAGGAAGGTTGAAACCCGGCACGGTGTCACCATCTGGTGTCGTGCGGGCTGTGAACAGCTGGAGCGCCGGGTTCAGGTTGCTATCCAGGAGCAATGCCCAGGCATAGTCGGTGAAGGTGCCTCCATCCGATGTGACGTAATTGAAGAAGAAGCTCAACTCGTCGCCTTCGTTGGCGCTGAACAGGGGCGAGGTAATCGTGGATCCGGTCGTTTCCGATCCGACGTCCAGGCCGTCGATCGACGGGCCATTGCTGGTCGATATCCACCCATATTCGGAACTCCCGAAGGGCGAAAGCGTGACGTCCCCATCCGCAGTGGACGTGCCGCATGACCCGACACAGGTCCAGCTGGAAATGTCGATTGGCGCGCTGTGTGCTGGTTGCATCCAGCCAAATGCGCCCAGGGCGCTAACCAAAGCCAGGTACTTTATGGATCGTTTCATTACCGTCTCTCCCTTTGACGTTGCTAGAGCCTCGGTCCACGAACGGGTTGGTTCCGCTACTTGAGGCCCCAGCAATTTTGGCGCCAGAACTCGTAGGCCAATGAAAAGAGAGACGTTTATTGTTCCGGGGGTGCTTTGGCATCGGTCGAGTGCAAAAAAACCTGACAAGCTATTCCGGCGCTGCCCGCCCGGGGAATGGGAGAGATGAACTCGCTTTGGTCCTTGCGAAGCGTCGTTGACGCTCAAGGGGCGTGTTAAGGCCGAACGGGGATCCGGCGGACTGGTGTGTGCACCGCAGAGGTAATGGGGCAAAAGGCAAGGTTTGACCCCGTAGCTGCGTAGCTGAGCATTGGCGAAACCGTTAGCGCCAACGCCCTTCCCGGGGGCCAGGGTAAAGAACAGTGCCCGGTCAGATCATCCGCCGGACCCTTTTTTGTGTAGCGACTCCGAAGATTCAGGCCTCGCCCTCCCGGAAACCGCTAAGCGATTATCCCGGGAGGGGGCATAGTGCGCCCCGGAGGTGGTGGTTACGCAACAAGCACGGGTTGAAGACGGAGCCGTGTGTTACCAACAGCTGGCGACGTCGCCGGTTCCACTGACTCCGCGCTCCCCGGTGTGATCCAGGGACAGCGTGCCGCAGCGGGTATCCCGTGTTGCCTGGACGCCTTGCGGAACAGCCGTGAGGTCAAAGCTGCTTCGCGCCGCGTTGTTCACGTTGAACTCGTACAGATCATCCATTCGGCCTTCGGAAGCGCAACCCAGGGTTGGGTCAGCGTTCTCGTAGGTGAGGTTGCTCGTATGGTAGCGCTCCATGAACTGAGCGTGCTCGGTCAGGCAGGCCGTGGCGGCGGCCCGGTTCGATGTTGTCACGTGGTTCTGGTAGGCGGGCCAGGCGATGGCGGCCAGGATCGCGATGATTGCGACCACGATCATGACCTCAATGAGGGTGAAACCCTTGTGCTGACCGGGTGTGTGACTCGCCTTCCGCATGTGTTGGTTCATGGTGTCATCCTGTTTTGCTCGTGAAGCCAGCAAGTTACGGGCGAGGCAGAACGCCCCGCCCAGGCCCGGGCGACTATTGCATGATGATCTCGCGCCAGGACATGCGGCCGGTGTCGGTCCCCACGGTTTGCGTGCGTACCGATTCGATCTGGCCGTCCTCGGTGCTGACCTGCATGGAATCCCCAACGAACGTTGGCTGGTTCGGGCTGCTCACCGTGCCGATGGCGGATACAGGTACCAGTTCGCCGTTGACGTCCATCATGTCGGCGTCGGTGAAGTCGCCGTCGCCATCCACGTCGAAGAATGTGAACGGGAGACGTGCGCCGGTAAACGGATTGATGGCGTAGATAAATCCGCGCCCTGTCGGTTCGCAGGGGTCACTCCCGTCGGGAGTGCGGGTTTGCCCGACCAGCACGTTTCCGCGGAACTGATTGGGGGTCACCATGCGCTCGCCCTCGGGATTGCTGTTGGCGACCAGGTCGATGTACCAGCCGCGACGCTGTTCTCCAGTGGTGGCGTCTTCGAAGTCCGAGGCCGAACCATCCTCGATAGTCCTCACTTCGCGTCCGCTGACTGTGGTTTGTGCTTCGATCTGGCGTTCTACCAGATCATCGCGGTCGTCGATTGTGGAGCCGTCGTCGATCAGGCCATACCAGGTCTGCACGCTGGTGTCGTCGAGATCGCTCTCGCCCAGGTAGCGGCCGGTCCCCACGAACACCCAGGTGCGGCCGGTTTGCGGGTCAATTCCGACCAGCGGGGCGGCGGTGATGGGCTGAGGGTTGCCGCTGCTGTCTTCGGCAGCGAACAGCAGTTCCCGGCTGTTGTTGTCCAGATCAAACCGCCAGACGTTGCCTTCCATGTCGCCGGCGTAGACCGTGTCGGTGAAGCCGTCGCCTTCGGCATCCCATGCCGCGATGCCGGCAAGCGCGTTGGAGTCACCCGTTTCCGCCAGGATGGTGGTGATGTCGCCATCGTCGATGCCGACCGAGACCAGTCGGGCACCGCCGTCGGAAGCGTTTGCTCCGTTGCCCATTAGTACGCGCCAATCACCATCGGCTACTTGCGCGATGATCGGCTTGCCGAGGTTTTGCCCCAACTCGTCGCCAAAGGCATCGCCGTCGAGTTCCCACAGGATTTCGATATCGTTGGGATCGGTTACGTCGAGCGCGAAAGCTCCTGGGCCACCGCGGCCCAGGGTCCCGACGAGTATCGTTTTCCAGCCTCCCTGCCCTCCGGGAAGGTAGACGTCCGCCACAGTGAGCTCGCCGTCGACGAAGTACTGGTGTTCGTAGGCGGGATCCGCCAGGGCGGCCAGGTCGTTCACGAGGAATCGCGGAATAAACGCAAAAAGCTCTTCACCCGTGTCGGCATTGAATCCGTGAAGCATGCCGTCATTGCCCCCAATGTAAACTACCGGTGTGCGGCCGATGTTGTCTTCCGCAAACTGCTGGTAGTCGTCCGAGCCGGAGAACCCCGCACCAAGAAAGCGTGTTAGCGACGGTGCACCAACGAAGACGGGTTGAGAGTTGATAAGAGATCCGAGAACCGATTCTCGGTCCCGGAAATCGCCGACGCCGTTTTGCTGCTCTAACGACTGGTCGCCCCGGATGTAGTCGAGAACCGCTTCGGAGCCAACCTCGCTGAATTCCGGCCACTCAAAAGGCTCCAGCAGCAGGGAATTCCCTTGGACCCGGGTAGAGTAAATCCCTCGATCATTCGGGAGGGGGAGTTCTTCGGAAGCCGACCACACGGGGTTGTCCGATGCGACTCCGGTATCCGGGTCCAGATCAAATGCGCGCAGATCCCCTGCCCACGTTCCGCTGACGTACTGGGCCTGATAGATGCGCGAGTCCGTCTCCAGTTCGGTAGAGTTCGCGGCAACCGACGAGCTCGCGCCAACCCGTTCGGTTGCTCTGCGAACGGCTTCGCGGATGCCGTCCGCGAACTCTTCCGGGCTTTGAGTGGCATAGAATTGCCCCCGGCTGTTGACCGCCGCGTGAGCTAAGTCGGTGATCGTTGTTGCTGTATTCGCGACCGGAGT
The DNA here is from genome assembly GCF_000381845.1 of Thioalkalivibrio sp. AKL10. Taxonomy (NCBI): domain Bacteria; kingdom Pseudomonadati; phylum Pseudomonadota; class Gammaproteobacteria; order Chromatiales; family Ectothiorhodospiraceae; genus Thioalkalivibrio; species Thioalkalivibrio sp. AKL10. The sequence continues at coordinate 418,889 of NZ_KB907142.1, read as the reverse complement.
GGGCCAGCCATCCTCGGGAAACTCGTCATCGTCATCGAGAATGGACGCGAAGATGCGATCAACGTCCCAGCCAGACGGTAATCCTGCCGGTTCTACCCCCAAGCCGAGGCCGATGGTGACCATGTGTTGCCAGAATGCTGGATTTTCCCGGTTAGTTGGGACGTTGTTGGTCAGGTCCGGTTTCAGGTCCCTTTTCCAGAAGTGCATGGCAATATCGGCCAGCATGTCGGAGTCATCGGCTGCGAACGGAGGTCCAGGTTGGTACTGGAACGCGCGCCCGGATGGGCCGGTGATTTCGCCCCCGCCCTGTCCATCCGCGTTCCCTAGTCCCGAGAAATTCCCGTTCCAGAACCCGTCCGTATTCAGGATGGTGTAGGACTGGCGGCACGATACGCCATCGTCCCAGGCATTCTCTTCATAGTATTCGCCTGCTTGATAAAGTGCGCGGCGTAGGGGCGTGCTGCCCGAAGCAGGCGTGTCGAAGATCCATTGAAAAAAGTTCTGGCGGTGTGTGCCCCCGAATTGGGCTAAGTCTTCTTCCACGGATGGGCTTTGGTTGATTCTCCCCCATCCGAGCTGGATATCCTGCCCGATCTCTGTCGTGCCATCTGACGCTAGGCCAAATTCCGAAAAGGCGATCGTCATGCTGGCCTTGGCGGACATGAGTCGTGTCCGGTAATAGCTGTACCAGTTGGCGAAATTCGTCCGTTCGTCCGCGCCGCCGGGTCCGGATGTGGCGCTTACCTGAACTTTGCTGTAGCAGGCATCATCATTCACGTTGCCGCAGCTGGGGGCGTATTCGAAGTAGTAGGCGGGCTCCTCGGGGCCTGCATAGGCTTGGGCAGTCCCAGAGTAGTACCAGGTAGGCCGGAAGTCGGCACTTAAATCCACCGTACTGTTATCACGGTTTTCGGCATACCCATTCGTCCATGCGGCGGTGAAGTCGGCATCACCCAGGGATTCTCCGTCGGCATCAACCGGCGGCTGATACGTGTACTCAGGGTCGTAATACTGGGCATTGAATGTGGAAGACTTGGCGCGGTCCGTGGTACGGGCACCGAATATCCCATCCGGAATGAAAGACCATTGCATGGACCCAGAATCATCCAGGATAAACAGGATGTTCGGGGGAATCGCCGGAGCGACGATCAATGGTTGTTGTGCCACGTCGACATTCGCCTGAGCGGTAGTGCCCCAGGTGAAGGTCGCAATGGCCAGGGCCAAGGCCATGAGGGCTTTTGTCTTGATGGTCGAGCGATGGATAGGTTTCATGATGTTGGCTCCGGGGCGGTTGGCCCGAGATCTAGTTCGCGACCTTGATGGTGCTCTGTAAGACCACATAGGAGCGGTCTTCGTCGACATTGGGTGCGCGGTTGCGCGCGGTGACGCGGAAGAAGTTGGCGATGGCGGTGCCATCGGTCGCGCCATACTGTTGGGCACCTGCGCTGCGGTCCTGCCCCAGGTCACTTTCGCCGGAGCCAACCCCAAGGAACTGAACATAGTACTGGGCAGTGGTGTCGGTCAGGGCGGTATTGACGATGAAATTGCCCCCGACGTTTTGCCATACACCGCCGGTTCCCATCGGCACCACGTCGCAAAGCTCACCGGGGCGGCAGTCTTCGTGGGTCAGCGACTGCAGATCCGGGTCACTCCGGATTGCATCCTCGCCAGCACGGAGCGCGGCTTCGGCGGCCTGGAAGGCCAGGCTTCGGTCGTACTGGTTGCCGCTCATGCGCTCCTGGAGCGTAACGCCTTGCATGCCGGCAACACCCACCAGCGTGATGATGACCAGCAGGACCAGAGTGACCACGAGCGCGACACCATGCTGGTGGCGCGGTAGGGAGAAGTGTCGGCTGCCCAGGGGGTAAGGGTGGTTATTCATGGCAGACGGTTCCTCAGGGCGATCACGTGGGTGACGTCGCGCGACAGACGGCCATCGTCCTGGTTGGGGTTGGTGGTAATTCGATCGGCAGCGCTCAGGAAGCTCAAGGTCAGTTCAAGGGCGTCGACCTGTTCCCACGCCGTGGCATTCAGTGCGCTGGGGTTATCCCAGCCGTCCATGCCACTGCGGTGGGCCCGGATGGTCATGTCGCTAACGCCCGCTACAACCTCCTCGCGGACAACATTTCCCTGATTCACGCGTGCGCGGTAGAGCGAGAATCCGCCTTCGTCGTCGCGTCCGTTATGGCCGATGTACCAAGTGACAGATTTGAAGTAGGCGACGGTGGCGTTTGTGTCGTAGATGTAGGGGGTCCCGGGGTTCTGACAAACGGTTGGGTAGCCTTGTCCTGTAGAGCAATTCCCTGGGTTTCCGGCACCGGAATTGGCGACGACTGTGGTGTTCTGTTGCTGGTAGTTAGTGACCTGAAAAATCGTTGCCTGATTGGGGTCGCACACCATCAAGATGTCACCGGCTTCGAACTCGTCGGTCGGGAGATTCAGGAAGAGGTTCGCTGACTGTGCGGCGGACTGACGGTCGGCCAATCCAACCCCGAGGCCATCCGTACCTTGGATGTGTACCGCATGGGTGCCCTGCACACGATCGCCGGGATCAGTGCCGAACGGAGCCATGCCCGTTGCCTCGTCCCCTTCATAAGCGCGGATGCCGGCCCAGGTGGCCCATTCGTCGCTACCCGCATTGTTCAGGACGTTCGCGACCCGGGTGCTGTCTCCGCAGGCATTTCCGGCCGCCTGGCGAAGTTCGCGACCCAAAATTTCAAACGAGGTTCGGGCGCTTTCCTGGATCTGTGAAAGGCCTTCGTTGATGCGGTAGGTCTGCTGGTTGGAGAGGAAGACGCCGATGGTTGCGCCGACCACAAGCAGCCCGAGCACCATCGCGATCATCAACTCCACCAGGGTGAAACCATGGAGGGTGCGGGACGACATCCGCTTGCTGGAATGACGCTTGTTCATATCCGGACCTCGATTGTCAGAGTCTGCAATTCGTCGTCGTCAGCGCTTTGCGTGGCACGTGCCTGGTTCCAGCGGGTGGAGATGGTGCAGCGTTCGTTCTGGCAGTTGATCGACCCGGTCGCTTCCTCGCCCAGCAGGGCCTGGAGGTTTTGGCGCCAGGAGCTGACCGCCGTCGCGGCGAAGCTGCTACCCGTGGGGGCGTCATCGTCGATGCCGATCTCGAACGAAGAGAGGGGCTGGCCAGCGGGGTTGGCCCGAAGGGCGTCGGCGATGGAGTAGCTCTCCATCACCGCGACGCTGCGCTGGAATGCCGATTCGTTGTTGGCAAGGGCGCGGGTTTGCAGCGCGGCCAGACCCAGCAGACCAATGGAGAGCACAAGCACTGCGATCAGTATTTCAATGAGGCCGACCCCCCGAATGTGTGCGGGGTTCAGCCGATGGCTGCGGTTAGCGGTCGAATTCATGAACAGTCCCCCGACTGGCGGGCGATCGAGATGCGGCTGCCGGCGCCCAGGTTGATGCAACGGGTGTTCTCCGACGGGCCCGTGTTGGATTGCACCTGGATATATCGATCCTGAATGAGGTTGTCGCCGTCGTAGGTCAGACCGTCCCCGCGGATCAGCATCTCGTCGGAAGAGAGATCGGAGGTCGTCGTGAAGCGCCCGCCGAAATCGCTGACGGTTCCCCGACGGATGACCTCGGTCCCGCCGGCGGTGGTATTGGTTAACACGGCCCAGTCGGTCCATGCGCCCGAGTTGCCTGCGCATTGGGTGGCGGTGGAGCTGGTCGTGCGGCAAAACCGAACGCTGCGGTTGCGCTTGATCGCCTCCGAGCGCGCGATGCTTACGGCTGTAATCAGTTCGTTAGCCTGCGTGGTCAGGCCGTTGCTGATGCGTAGATTCATAAAGCTGGGGACCGCGATTGCCATCAGGATGGCGGCCACTGCGATGGTGATCATTAGCTCTACGAGCGTGAATCCGTGGGGTCGGGTCATTGGGCGTCAGCCGTTCGGGGTTTCCGTAACCCTAGTGATAAGCACGCCGCGTATGCACTGCAAGCGGTGGCCGGGTTAGTGGTCGAATCGCGCTGATGAGCGGTTGCCGACACGGCTGCGGAGGCGTTACCGGTGGTGTATCGGCAAGCAGCCCTTACTCAGGTGCAGTCGGTAGTGGCGACGCGAGGGCGGCCGGCGCTGCTGATGACGATGGCCCGGCCTTCGGCTCCTGTGGCGCAGATGGTGACGGTGCCCATGAGCAGGGCGCCGGAAAGTCGTTCGGATTGGCCGAGGGGATTGTAGGAGATGTGTTGGCTGACGGGCTGATTGCCGGTTACCGCGATGCTCGGGTCGGTCCAGGCGTTGCCCACGCGCAAGATGCTGTCAGGGTCAGTTGGCTGGTTGGAGCGGCCCGGATTGGCGAACAGGATCCAGCCAGCGTCCCAGTTTGTGTCGGTGCAGGTGGCGCCGTCGGTGGAGGTGCACAGCGTGACCAGGGCGCCACGGCGGATGGCCTCGCTGCGGGTCATGTGCAGGTTGGTCAGGAACTGGTTGGTCGTGGTGGTGAGACGGGTCTGTTCAGCGAGGTTGCTGAAGGCAGGGACTCCGATGCCGAGCAGGATCGACGCCACCAAGAGGGTAACCATCAGCTCCACGAGCGTGAAGCCACGCATATGCGGCATGTTTGACTCCTCCCTGAGTCCAAACAAGATCCGAAGCGTAAAATGGCGTTGCAGAGCCTGCAAGTGAAGGCGTGTCGGGGCGAACCTCGGGCGTTGGCGCTTGCCTACAGGAAGGCGGCGCAGGTGGCAGGCGGCGCTATCGTGTTGTCTGCATTGCCGGGTAGTTCGAACCGCCGGTTGGGATGGGTGGCGAAGAAGCGCCTGGGTTCAGGCAGGCGATTGCTTCGCTTCGCTCGCAATGACGGAGTGGGGATGGCAATGACAGGGTAGGGCTGGCAGTGACGGGATGTTGCGTCTGCTGCGAGATTGAAGGTGTTGGAGGTGAGCAGGCCCATGGTGAAGGACGTTCAGCGGTTGGATCAGGCGGATTTGCTGGATCTGCAGCAGCAGGCGGCGCGCCAGGCGGGCGTGGCGGTCGGGTTTCGTGACGAGGCGCGCTCCGGTGCGCCGACGCCGGAGCTGCAGGTGATCCCGGCCGGGGAGTTCGAGATGGGTTCGGATGCCTCGGAGTATGGCCATCAGCCACACGAGGCACCGCGGCGCTTCGTGGCGCTGGAGCGGTCCTTTGCCCTGGGGCGCTACGCGATCACGCGCGAGGAGTGGGAGGCCTTCCAGACCGCGACCGGCTGGGAACCCTGGGAGTGGCTGGTGTGGCCCAGCACCCCGCGCATGCCGATCTTTAACATCAAGCCGGACAGCATCCAGCAGTATCTCGACTGGCTGAGCGAGGAAACGGGCAAGCGCTATCGTCTGCCGACCGAGGCGGAGTGGGAATACGCCTGTCGGGCGGGCACGCGCACGCCGTTCGCCTTTGGCGAGGTGGTGGGGTGCCGCGACGTGCACTTCAATTCGCTGTTTCCGTACGAGGAACGGCGCCAGCGGCGCAGGTGGTATATCCCGGCGTGTTTCCCGTTGTCGCGGCCGCTGGATGTGGGCAGCTTCCAGCCGAACCTCTGGGGGCTGTACGACATGCACGGGAACGTGCAGGAGTTCACCTCCACCCCTTGGCACGACGGACACCAGTCGCTGCCGCGTGACGGCGTCTATCGCCGAGACCCGGAAAACGAGTGGCTGGTGACCAAGGGTGGCTCCTGGTTCGACCCTGCCGTGAACACGCGCAGCGCCGCCCGGCGCCGCCGCAACATCGACGAGATGGACACCAACCTGGGCTTCCGCGTCCTGCGCGAGTTGGACGATTAGTCGCTTCGCCCGGGGGCGATGCGTTTCGCTGCGCTCAACGCATCCTTCGGCGTTCGGGTAATGATCGAGTGCGTAGGGTGCACTGAGCGAAGCGAACTGCACCGATCCGTTATTCAGGTCGAAACAGGTGTATTTCCAAGCCCTCAATGTGCCGATAGTGCCGATCGTTGGCCGTGACGAGTGGCAGGCCCAGCTGTGTGGCGGTCGCCGCGATCAGCGCATCGGCCATCTGCATGTTGTGGCTGAGAGCGTAGGTCTCGACAAGGAAGGTTGCGCGGTTCGAGATGGCTTCGCTTACCGGTTGGATGCGGGCATCCCAGTACTGGACGGCTTGGCGCAGCGCGCGGAATTCGGTCTGGTCGCGCAGGCCCTGGATGAGCTCCATGTACGTTACGGCGGACACCGTGAATCCGGGCGAGCGGTCGAGCCATTCGCCGGCTTTCTGATTCCCGCGCAGATTCCAGATCAGGACATCCGTGTCCACTAGCATTACTTGAATTTCCTCGGTTGCCGGATTCGTCGGACGTAGTCGTCAACCGAGCCTTGCTGGTCCCGCCAGAGTCCAAACAGAGGATTGTGGGCGGCGCGTGTTTGCGGGGCCGCGGCGCTCCGGTATGGGACTAATTTGGCGCGCAAGCGGCCTCGATACGTGATCTCGATCTCCTCGCCCCGGTCCACGGCGGCGAGCAGTTCGCGGCTGTGCAGGCGCATGTCCTTGGTGGTGGCTTCCATGGCGGCCTCCCTTGGTTACACTTTGAAGTGTAACTTGTGCGCGTTGGGGGTCAAGAAGCTGGGTTGCTGGCAACGGCCATTTTGATGCGTTTCGCTTCGCTCAACAGCATCCTACGCGGGGCTGGCTGGCTGGCTGGCTGGCTGGGTGTAGGGTGCACTGAGCGAAGCGAGCTGCGCCACTGGTTTGCTGCTTACCGTTAAGCGTTATATCATGTGCCCATGATCAGAAGCTTTCGGTGTAGGGAAACCCGGGCGCTGTTCGAAACGGGCAGGAGTCGACGTTGGTCAAGCGTCCGAACGATCGCGGAACGCAAGCTGATTCAGCTTCAAGCGGCGGAGACGCTGCAGGATTTGCGGTCACCGCCGGGGAACCGGCTGGAGGCCCTGTCTGGTGACCGCGTGGGACAGCACAGCATTCGCATCAATGCCTAGGGAAACACTGATCAATGTACGCGCTCGCGTTGGTGCCCCCTGTTTTCCGAGACAAGGCGCGTCGCGCAGTGCCGTAGTCATTCTACGGCCAAGCGGCGTAACGCCGGGTCGGGGAACAGGGGGCACCAACCCCACAGGGGCTCGGCCGCCCGTTGTTGACGAAAACGGGCGCGCGCACTGCGTTGCGGCTCCCTTGTGCAGAGTGACTGCACGGAAGTCGCCGCGCCTTGTTCGCGTGCAAAAGCGACTCGAGCGCGAGTGCGTACATTGATCAGTGTTTCCCTGGTGGCGCATTTGTTTCCGGTGGACGGACGAGGGTGCCGAGGACGTGGAGATCGTCGATTACCACTGAAGGGTTCCCGAAGGAGGTTAGAGCATGACTACAAACGGTATGCGGCCCATCCATCCAGGCGAGGTCCTGCGCGAGGAGTTTCTTGCTCCGCTAGGGCTTAGTGTGAACGCGCTTGCCGGGGCATTGCACGTGCCGACGACGCGCATGAATGACATTGTGCGCGAGCGCCGGGGCGTCTCCGCCGACACGGCTATGAGGCTGGCGCGTTATTTCGGTACTTCCGAGCGTTTCTGGCTGAACCTCCAGGTTGAATACGAATTGCGGCGTGCCCAGATCGAACTCGCCGACCGCGTGCGTAGCGAGATCGAACCCCGCGCCGCGTGATCACGGTTGGACGTAGGGTGCACTGAGCGAAGCGAGCTGCACCGTGTCGGGCGGTGCCGCTACAGCCAGCGGGCGAGCCAGAGGCGCAGGCGCAGTTCGAGCGGCGGGGCGTAGCCCTGCTTGCGGAAGACGATTTCGCCGTCGGGTGTGATGATGAAGCTGGCCGGGACGCCGCGCACGTTGTAGCGCGCGGCGAGGGCGCCCTCCGGGTCGTTGATCACGGCGAGTTCGCGCTCCTGTTCGGTCATGTGTTCGAGCAGCTCTTCGTCCACGCCGGACTGCATGGCGACCGTCAGAACCGGGTGGCCTTGCGACAGGCGCACGATCTCGCCTGCCTCCAGGCGGCAGATCGGGCACCAGGTGGCCCAGAAGTGCAGCAGCATGGGTTCGTCCGCGTAGTCCGCAAGCGACACGGGTGTGCCGTCCAGCAAAAGGGCCTCGAATTGAGGCGCCGGGCCCTCGACCATGTCGCGCGCCATCCAGGCGCGCACCGCCAGGAAGATCACGAGCGCGAGCCCGATCTGGATGCCCCAGCTGAGCGCGCGGCGGCGCCGCGAGGGCTTGGGGCGTTTCGGCGTTTCTGGCGGGGTCTCGGTCAACGGATCATCTCGGCTTGTCCAGGGCGTGCGCGGGTGCCGCGGGTCTTCGGGCCCTTGCGCACGGCGATGCGTACCAGTTCGTCCTCGTCTTTCATCAGGCGTTCCCTCTGTGCCTCGGTCAACAGCGGATTGCGCGCGACGAAGTAGCGCAGGTTGGGGTCGCGGTCGTTTACGCAAGCCTCCACCTGGTCCGGGGTCAGGTCCGGGCGCTTGGCGCAGTTGAGGCGCACGGTCTGGTTCGGGTCGGCCAGTAGGAGGACGACCTCTTCCGGCGTCAGGTCCATGCGCCGCGAGAAATACGCCTTCACCTGGGCGTGCTGGTCGCGTACCAGTAGCGGGCGCCACTGGTCCTCAAGGTCCGCGGACAGGGCAAGGTCCATGCGTTCCTCGAACGTCATCGCCTTGTATTGCTGCTTCAGTTCGGTCATTGCCGCGACATTATAGGCGGGCCGGTTGGGATGCGCGGATACGACCCCACAATGTGCAGGAACGACAGCGGCCGGGGCCCTGTCGTACTATTAGAAGACGATGATCTACCCCGGATCCTGGGGTGAGAGGGCAGATGAACGCACCGGTGGCCGAAAAACCGATTTTCCACGTGCCGCGCACGGACCATGTGACGGCCTCGCTGCACGCGTTGACCGACACTCAGCGCGACGAGCTGGTGCGCCGCATCAAGCGCTTGCTGATCGAGCGCAACGCGGTGCTGGTTGCGCATTACTACGTGGACGAATCCCTGCAGCGCCTGGCGGACGAGACCGGCGGCTGTGTGTCCGACTCCCTGGAGATGGCGCGCTTCGGCAAGGAGCACCCGGCCGAGACGCTGGTGGTGGCCGGCGTGCGCTTCATGGGCGAGACCGCCAAGATCCTGAGCCCGGAAAAGCGCGTGCTGATGCCGACGCTGGAGGCGGAGTGCTCGCTGGACCTGGGCTGTCCGGCGGACGAGTTCGCGAAGTTCCGCGCGCAGTATCCGGATCACACGGTCGTCGTGTATTCGAATACCTCGGTGGACGTGAAGGCGCAGGCCGATTACGTCGTCACCTCCAGCATCGCCGTGCCGTTGGTCGAGCACCTGCGCGACCAGGGCAAGAAGGTTCTCTGGGCCCCGGACAAGCACCTGGGCGATTACATCCGCCGTACCACCGGCGCCGACATGGTGCTTTGGGACGGCTCCTGCGTGGTGCACGACGAGTTCCGCTCCTGGGCGCTGGAAGATCTGCGCGGGCGCCATCCCGGCGCCGCCGTGCTGGTCCACCCGGAATCCCCGCGCGAGGTGATCCACCAGGCGGATGTGGTGGGGTCCACCAGCCAGCTGATCGCGGCCGTGAAGGACCGCCCGGAACAGGAATTCATCGTCGCGACGGACAAGGGCATCTTCTACAAGATGCAGCAGGCCGCGCCGGACAAGAAGCTGATCGAGGCACCCACTGGTGGCCACAGCGCCACCTGCACCAGTTGCGCGCACTGCCCGTGGATGGCGATGAACGACCTGGTCTCGCTGGCCGAGACGCTGGAAGACACCAACGAGCCGGCGAAGAACGAGATCTTCGTCGACGAGACCGCGCGCCAGAAGGCCCTGGTCGCCACCCAGCGCATGCTCGACTTCGCCGCCGAACACCGCAAGGCCACCGAAGGCGACGCCTGAGCACTTTGCCGGGATGACCGACGGGCATTAACAGGACGATGTAATGGGCCAAATGTCTCGCAGGCTGGACCGTACCGGCGTCTTGAAGGCGCTCAGAGATCACCGTGCGTATCTCGAACGCGAATTCGGCGTGTGCGGCCTGGCGCTGTTTGGCTCGCTGGCCCGCGACGAGGCCGGAGAGCAGAGTGACGTCGATATCCTGGTGGGTTACGACGGCCCGGCCTCCGCACAACAGTATTTCGGTGTCCAGTTTTACCTCGAGGATCTTCTGGGGTATCCGGTGGATCTGGTCTCGGAAAAAGCTCTGCGCGCCGAACTTCGTCCATTCGTCGAGCGCGAGGCGATCCGTGTCTGAGTCCATGGCCGGGCGCGAGTGGCGTTTCTATCTGGACGACATGATTCGGTTCGCTCGCAAGGCGATGGCCTATACGGATGGTCTTGATCGCGACATGTTCGTACAGAATGAGCTCGTCTTCGACGCCGTACTCCGTAACCTCGAGCTGATCGGCGAGGCTTCCAGTCATGTGCCCCCCGAGGTCCGGGAGGCACATCCGGATATTCCCTGGCGCATGATCGTTGCTACCCGCAATCGGTTGATCCACGCCTATCTGGGTATCGACAGCGACACGATCTGGAATTTGGTGGACGAGCACCTTCCAGATTTGGTCAGCGGTCTCGAGAAGATGCGCCAGGAGTTGTAGGGGCTAGGGTTTTTTGGCCGCCTGTCGGGCTTCGACGTCCGCCGCTAGCTGCGTGGGACATGTGTTCCATAGGTTTCTATCGGTCGTTAAGCCACGCGGCCCACTGCGAGTGGGTGGAGGCGTCCACGCCGGCAGCCTTTGCTTCCTGCTGCAGGTGGGTCTGCAGGTCGGCCATCAGTTCGGAATCCATCAGCTCGGGCTCCAGCGTCAGTTGCGCGTGCAGCGTGCTGTAGACGAGCTTCAGTTCATTCACCGGATAATGCGACCAGTCGAGGTGGGCCATGGTGTCCGTTCTCCATATGGGGTGGGTAATTCGTGTCTCTGAATATAGCTTGGCGTTGACCTCGGTGGCTGGACAAATGGGCTTGCGGGGTATCGGACATGTTTAAGCGGCGGGCGCGCCTGCTGGTGGCGGCCGAGCGGGCCGACGGGCGTGCTGCACGCGTGGCGGAGCTGGGCGCAGCAGCGGAGTTCGAGGACTGGATCGAGGTGCGCCCGGCGCGGATCATGGGCGGGGTCACGGCAGAGGATCTGGCGTGGGCCGATCTGCTCGTGGCGGTCGACGCGGCGGCCGCCCGCGCGATGCCCGCCGAACGCCCGGCCACCTGCCGCCCGAAGTACTGGACGCTGCCGGGCGAGACCGGGGCGGCGTTCGACCTGCAGACCCTGGAGGCGCTGCGTTGCATGGTTGGGGGGATGCGCATGCTCGCGCGCGTGGACGCCGAAGACGACGCCTGACGCATCCTCTCCACGTTCGTCATCCCGGAAACCGGGTAGCAGTTATCCGGGATCTCTTGACCCTGTCCCCATTCCGGCGAGATCCCGGCTCTACGCTCCGCTTCGCCGGGACGGCGATATCCTCCGTCATTGCGAGGCCCCGCGAGGGGCCGTGGCAATATCCATCCGAAACCCCGATGCTCGCGGGTGAGGGGGTGGCGTTCGGGCTGTCCGCGGAGGTCGCCACGGCGCGGCGCGCCTCGCGATGACGTACCCATCAATCCGTCGTGGGGGGCTCCACCGGGGGCTGAGGTGCTTCTACTCCGGGTGGTAGGGGACGGGTGCGCGGGCGTGGAGCTGGGCCAGGTGGTCTTCGTAGAGCGCCCAGATGCGTGGGGCGATGGCGCCGCGCGAGCCGGGGTAGGTGAGGCGGTCGGGGTTGAAGGTGATCAGGCGCTCGATCTCGGTGCAGCGCAGTTCCTCGTTGATCACGTTGAAGATGAGGATCTGCGTACCCTGGTCGGCGATGGGCAGCAGGGCGCCGATGAGGCCGGTGTCGTTCAGCCCGGGGTCGCTGCGGGCATCGCCCAGCTCGGCGGGGGGGCGCACCAGCGTGCCCAACAGCTCCTGATAGGCCTGGTCACAGGCATAGCAGATTTCCGGTGCACGCAGGCCCTGCACGCGCGCACAGGCTTGACGCACCGTTCCGTCTGGCAGCGCCATGCGTTCCGGGGCGACCGGGATGCGGTTGGTCTTGCCGTTCGGAAGCAGGCGCGGGACCGACTCCTGGCAGGAGGGGCAGCGCCATGTTGAGACTCGCGGGCCGTCGATTACGTTATTGGGCGGCATGCGGCGCTCCCCGGAAAATAGATGGGGTCAGTATACGGCGCGGCGAGGGGCTTGTTGGGGATGGCCCGCGGGCGAATGCCGCGGCCAGGATTGGGCGCGGGCAGGGGCATTCGCGGGCAGACTCGCTCCCACAGGGCGATTCCCACAAAGCCTTGTTTGAACAGGAGTGCCCGGTTCAGCCGAAGTAGTCGGGCTCGTTTCCCGGGCGCCACTTGATGTTGCAGCCGAGGCTCGGGTGCTGGGGCTCGGGTGCCGGCTTGCCGGCCAGGAGTGCGTCGCTGGCGGCGCGCAGGTCACGTCCGGTCACCGGGACGTCGGATCCCGGGCGGGTCTCGTCGAACTGGCCGCGATAGTAGAGCTTGCGTTCGGCGTCGAACAGGTAGAAGTCCGGCGTGCAGGCGGCGTGATAGGCCTTGGCGACGGACTGGTCCTCGTCCAGGCAGTAGGGGAAGTTGTAGCCGAAGCGGCGGGCGTCGTCTTTCATCTTGTCCGGGGCGTCGTCCGGCACGGCCTGGATGTCGTTGGAGTTGATCGCGATGACCGCGATGCCCTTGTTCGAATACTCGCGGCCGTAGCGGGCGAATTCGTGACGGATGAGCTGCACGAACGGGCAGTGATTGCAGATAAAGGCGATCATGTAGCCTTTCGCGTCGGGGAAGCTGTCGAGGCTGATGGTCTCGCCGGAGACGACGTCCGGAAGGGAAAAGCGGGGTGCCTCGGTGCCGAGTTCGATCATCTGCGAGGGGGTGCGGGCCATGACTGCTCCAGTGTTCGGATTTGCGACAATTATACGGCGTTGGCCGGGGGTGCTTGAAACCTTCCGGCCCCGCCAGCACTCTTCGAGATAATACCCGAGCAATGGAGTAAGGAATATGGGCTGGGTGACCGGTGTCGTACAGGAGCGCAAGCAGTGGACGGATCGACTGTTCTCGCTGCGGGTGGATGCCGAGGTTGAGCTGTTCAAGGCCGGGCAGTTCAACCGCCTGCGTCTGGAGATCGACGGCGAGCCGGTGGCGCGGCCGTATTCCTATGTGAATGCGCCGGGCGAAACGCCGCTGGACTTCTATCTGATCACCGTTCCGGATGGACCGCTGTCCAATCGTCTGGTGCAGTTGGAGCCGGGCGACACGGTGGAGCTGATGCCGCGCGCGACCGGCTTTTTCACCCTGGATGAGCTACCGGACAGCCGCGACCTGTGGCTGCTCTCCACGGGCACTGCGCTGGGGCCGTTCCTGTCCATGCTGAAGACCGATACCCCCTGGGAACGCTTCGAGAACATCCGCCTGATCCACGCGGCGCGCAAGGCCGAAGAACTGACCTATCAGGACACGATCCGGCAGTTCCAGGAACGTGATTCGAAACGGTTCAAGTACATCCCGTTTGTCAGCCGGGAACCGTGTCCGGGTGGGCTCGAGGGCCGGGTACCGGCCGCGATTGCCGAGGGCCGCCTGGAGCATCACGCGGGCCTGAAGATCACGCCGGAGCACTCCCAGGTCATGCTGTGCGGCAACCCGGACATGGTGAAGGATACCGCCGCGATCCTGCGCGAGCGCGGCCTGGAGAAGAACCGCCGACGCAAGCCGGGGCAGATCACGACCGAGAACTACTGGTAGGTCCCCGGATATGCAGGAGCGTGCTTGCACGCGAAGCCCCTGCCAAAGTCGGAAGTGGGCAGGGGCTTCGCGTGCAAGCACGCTCCTGCGAGTATCAAGCCCCCGGGGCGGGCCCTGGCGCTAGTCCAGCAGGTTCGCCGACCAGGCGCGGATCAGGCCGGCGACATAGCGGGTGTGTTCCGGGCGCGAGAGCAGGTGGTCGGTCTGGTGCAGGGCGACGAAGCTCTTCGGGTGGTGGGCCTGCTGGAAAATCTTGCGGGCGTGGTCGACGCTGACCACGGTGTCGCCCGGTGCATGCAGCAGCAGGAGTGGCTGCTCCAGGGTCTCCAGTGCGGCATCCAGGGTCGGCTCCTCGATCGACTCGATAAAGGCGTGGCCGATTTCCACCGGGCGCCCGCCGATGCTGATGCGGGCCGAACCCTCGCGCCGAATCTCCTCCGCGGTATCGCCGAACAGGTGGGCGACATGGCCGGGGCGGCTGGGGGCGGCGATGGTCACGATGCCGTCCAGTGACTCGCGCTGCGCCCCCACATAGATCGCCATGGCGCCGCCGAAGCTATGGCCGATCAGCAGGTTGGTATGCCGCCCCGTGTAGGTCTCCAGCGCCTCGATGGCGGAGTGCAGATCCTCGCAGTAGGTTGCAAGCGTGCTGTCGCGAAACTCCCCTTCGGAGTCGCCCAGCCCCATGAAGTCGAAGCGCAGGGTGGCGATGCCTTCCGCGGCCAGGGCGCGCGCCAGGCGCACCGTGGCGGGGAAGTCCTTGGAGCAGGCGAAACAGTGGGCAATGCAGGCCTGGCCGCGGATGGCATCCGCCTCGGGCGCGACGATCACGCCGCCGAGGCGGACGCCGCGCGGGGTCTGAATGGTCAGCGGCGTGTTGTGGGTCGCCATCGGGGGGGGCTCCGGATGAATGGTATTCGCTATGGTCCCACCGGGGACGGTCTGCGATCATACGGGTTTGATGATCCGAATGGCCACGCGGGGTGTCTCCCGGTATGCGGCCACCACTTCACGGGACCACTGGGGGACGGCTTGGAAACCGAGAGTCAGATTCGCGCACGCCTGGCCGAGCTGGAGGCCGAGCACCGGGCTCTGGATTCCGCGATCGGCGTGATGCACGAGCAGGCCGCACCGGACATCTTCGCCATTCAGCGCCTGAAGAAGCGCAAGCTGCAGTTGAAGGACTCTATCCAGCGCCTGCGCAGCCGCCTGATCCCCGACCTCAACGCCTGACCCGGGTGCATTCATCACGAAGCGGATGAAGGCACGAAGAAGGGCAGGGTCAAGATCGGTTGAACCACAGAGGGCACAGAGGTCACGGAGAAGGGCAGCGGGTAGGATGCGTTGAGCCATGCGAAACGCATCAGGGGCCGGCCGTTCCGCAGAGCCGATGCGATTCGCTGCGCTCATCCGCATCCTACCCTTCCTGTATGTCATCTCCGGTTTCATTGCTGACCTCTGTGGTGCAAATCGCCCTTCTTCGTGTTCGTGGTGGCCAACAAAAAACGGCGCCCGGAGGCGCCGTTTGAGTGTGTTCCATAGTGGAACTCCGGGGTTTAGCCCCAGATGTCGTGGGTGATGCCGTTGTACCAGGCGCGGGTGTATTCCGCCTCGCGGCGACGGAAGCTGGTGCTGGCACCCGACGGGCTGACCCCACCGGCACCGGATACCCCGGCCATCGCACCGTCCTGGTACTGGTAGACCGCGGCTACGCTGACCGCGTAATCGGGGGTCACCAGGCTGTAGCAGGTGTTGGCGGACGAGGGGTTGATGGGCTCCTGCCCCGCCAGTTCGCGGACGATGGCGGCCGCCACGATCTTGCCCTGGTTGTTGGCCGAGTGGCCGGACTTCGGCATGGCGCCCGCCACGCTGGCATCCCCCAGGACGTAGATGTTGTCGTCCATCTCCGACTTGAAGGTCAGCTGGTCTACCGGCACCCAACCGGCGTCGTCGGTCAGTCCGACGTCATGGGCGATCTGACCGGCGTGCTGGGCCGGGATGAAGTTCAGCACGTCGGCGCGGACGCGTTCGAAGCCGCTGTCGGCCAGTACGGTCATGTTGGAGACGTCGATCTCCTCGGCGCGTCCGCCCGATGAGCCGGCCCGCCACTCGATCATGTCGCCATAATGCTCGGCCCAGCCTTCCTCGAACAGGCCCTGCTTGGAGAAGCCATCCTTCGGGTCGAGGATGATGATCTTGGAACGTGGCTTCTCCTGCTTGAAGTAGTTCGCGACCAGCGATACCCGTTCGTACGGCCCCGGCGGGCAGCGGAACGGGTTGGGCGGGGCGACCATGACGAATACGCCGCCGTTCGGCATGTCCTGCAGCTGGGAGCGCAGCAGTTCGGTCTGCGAACCGGCCTTCCAGGCATGCGGGATGCGCTCGGCATCGGACTCGGAGATGCCCGGCATGTCGTCGTAGCGGAAGTCGATGCCCGGTGATATCACGAGCTTGTCGTAGCTCACGCGGTCGCCTCCGCTCAGGCGCACGCTGCGCGCATCGGCGTCCACCGCGGTGACGCGGTCCTCGATGATCTCGATGCCGTATTCATCGCGCAGGGTGTCGTAGCCCTGGGCGATGTCGTCCATGCCAGCGAAGCCGCCGATCACCCAGTTACTGCCGTAGCAGGTGTAGTAGGTGGCGTTGGGCTCGATCAGCGTTACGCGCATGTCGGGCGAGAACTGCTTGATGTATTTCGCGGTGGTCGCGCCGCCGGAGCCGCCGCCGACGACCACAATGTGGGCCTTTTCGGCCCCGCGCATGCCATTGGCGGCACAGCCGATACCGGTGAGGGCCGCGGCGCTGCTGATGCCCGCGACCTTCAGGAAATTACGTCGATTAAAGTCATGCATGATTCGTTTCCCCCTGATCAGAAGCGGCTGAAGTAGCCGGCCATCGATTCGATTTCCTCGTCGGTGTAGCCCTTGGCGTGACGATCCATGATCGTCGCGTCGCGGTCACCGTCGCGGAATGCCTTCATCTGGCTCACGATGACGTCAGCAGGAATGCGGTTCAGTTTCAGCACACCATCATCTTCAGCGGCCGCGTTGTGGCAGGCCTTGCAGGAGGCGGCCATGAGCTGGCCCCGGGTGATTTCGTCGTCGGCGAGGGCCTGGGTAGCAGTGCCCGCCATCGCCAGCGAGGCGACAAGCCCCACCAGGTACAAGTGCGATTTCTTCATTGAAACGGACTCCTCCGTAAGAAGTGGCTTTTTGCGAGCGACAGCTATGACGTACTGCCTTCATCCTTTGGCCCGGTGTGAAGATCCGGGTTGTGATTACGCCACCGGGTTCGAGCCCGGTAGTTGCGCCTGATCGCGAAAACCAACGATCATGAACCTCGTATAGCACAGAAAAAACGCCTTTTCGATGCATTGCAAAGGCATATGCCGCCAGGAGGAGTGCCATGACAGGAGAACGACGTCGTCATCCAAGGATCCCGATGACGGTCGAGGTCGTGGCCGAGTGCGAGAGCGGGGATGCGGTCACCCTGACCACGAACGATATCTCCGGCGGGGGGGCCTTCCTCGAGTGGGAAGACCCGGAAAATGCCTGCGTGGGGCACCTGATGAAGCTCGCCTCGGACGACGAACTGATGCTGCAGGTATTCGGCATGCTGGGGGACGGCGGCGAGGCGCCGCGGGTCAAGGCCCAGGTGGTGCGGGTGATGGACGGGGGTATTGCGGTGCGCTTTGACCCCGAAGAGCTGGAATAGCCACCGGGAACGGGCGTTACGCCTCGCGCTCGATCTGTTCCAGCCCTGCGGCCCATTCGTCGGCGATCAGCGGATTGGTCAGCAGCCAGTTCACGGTGTCCGGGCTCCAGTCATCCTGCGCGTCCTGCAGGGCGATCTCCCAGTCTGCTGCCGTGTAATCCCCGCGCCCCAGGGTGCTGAGGGCCTGCAGCTCCGCCTGTTGGTCCGGACCCAGGTCGCGCAGCGTGCCCTCCAGTTCCTGCAGGGTCAGGTCGCTGGCGTGATCAGCCAGGATCTGCATCGCCCAGTCGTTGTCGCTACCCTCGTTTCCGGTATCCGGGAAGACCACATCCTCTTTGGCATGGAATTCCCGCGCGGCCTGGATTAACCGCTCCATCGTCTCGCCGGTGATGCCGAGGGAGATGGCCATCTAGTGGGCCGGCGTCCGTTCCTGGGCCAGGACCCAGGGGGCGGCCACGATCGCGGTGAAGATCGGGTCGTTCGCGGCCCAGCGGCGGGCATCGTCATCCGAGGCCCGCGCGACCTGGTCGTTGGCCAGCCATTCGCTGACCTGGTGGGTCGCATCGTCGCGGATGGCGCGAGCGACCTCGATCAGATCCAGCTCCGGCGCCACGCGGATCACCACGCCGCGCGCGAAATGCGGCATCAGGTCTTTCCACGGCAGCGGGCCGGCCTGTTCTTCCAGTGGGACTTCGGGTTGTTCGGCAGAGGCCTCGTGCATGACGGTTCCAGTCGGTTTCAGATATCGTTCAGGCTAGGCCGATACCCTTGTATCTTCAACATCTGCCCACGCACGCGTCCGGAGAATGCACCGATATGCGACCCACGCCGGATCTCCAGCCCGGACACCGCGGGCGGGACCTGACGCGGCCCCGCGCGGGCCACGCACTGGTGCTGGCGACGCTGCTCTTCGTGGCGCTTCCGGCGCAAGGCCAGTTCAACACGGATGACCCCGAGGCCGCCGTCTGGGATCTCGACGAGGCCGTTGCCCAGATCGAGGCGCACTACCCCGGCCGGGTGCTCCACGCGCGCGAGGATGTGAGCCAGTTCGGGGCGCGTCTGTTCATCATCCGTATCCTGACCAACGATCAACAAGTGCGTACCCTCCGGATCGAGGAAGGCACCGAAGTGGAGCTCCCGGAATGAACCTGCGCGTGGTACTGATTGAAGACGACGTGGCGCTGCGCAACCAGATTGGCGAGGAGCTGGACCGCAGTGGCTGCCGCGTGGATACCGCCTCGGACGGCGAGACCGGGCTTTACCTGCTGACCGAGTACCACTGCGACATCGCGGTGGTGGATCTGGGCCTGCCGGGCATGGATGGGCTGGACGTGATCCGCAAGGCGCGCGAGTCCAAGCCGCGCCTGCCGATCCTGATCCTGACCGCGCGCGACCGCTGGCAGGACAAGGTCGAGGGCCTGGAGGCCGGGGCTGACGACTACCTGGCCAAGCCGTTCCACATCGAGGAATTGCTGGCGCGGCTGCGCGCCCTGGCACGCCGCAGCCTGCAGTCGGGCCAGGAGCGGCTGGCGTTCGGGCCGCTGGTGATCGACACCGCAGGTGACGAGGTCTGGCTGAATGGCGAGCCGGTCACCCTGACCACATTCGAATACCGCCTGCTGATGACATTGGTCCGCCAGCCGGGCCGGGTGCTCAGCAAGGATGCGCTGGCGGACTACCTCTACGATCACGACGAGGACCGCGAAAGCAACGTGATCGAGGTCCTGATCGGGCGCCTGCGGCGCAAGCTGGATGCCGACGGCAGCCTGGGTTTGATCGAGACCCTGCGCGGACGCGGCTACCGCTTCGCCCGCGAACCTGACGCTGCGCCCGAAAACGAGTCGGAAAGCACCCGATGACCTGCCGCGAGGCTGCCGGGTCCGCATGACAGCGGCCCTGCGCAAGCTGCGTGGGAGTCTGGTCCTGCGCCTGGCGGGGGTCACGGCGATCACCGTGCTGATCTTCTCGTTGCTGACCGCCTGGGTGCTGGAGGCCGCCTTCCGCGACAATGCGGCGGATGCGGTAGAAACCCGCCTCGAGGCGCAAGTCCTGCTGCTGATGGGGCTGGCCGAGGTGGTCGGCCCGGCCGATGTGCGCGTCCCCGAGATGCTTCCCGAGAGCCGTTTGCAGTTGCCAGTCAGCGGGCTCTACGCGCGCATCCTGGGCGAGGAGGGGCAGACCCTGTGGCGCTCGCCGTCGGCGGTCGGCGTCTCCCTGCGCGGCTGGACGGAAGACGACTACTTCAGCTTCAGCCTGCCGGTGCAGTGGGAGCTGGACGGCGGTCAGGTCGGCCTGACCTTCCAGATGCTGGAGGACCGTGAGGCCTTCAGCGAACAGGTCGAGCAGTACCGCACCAGCCTCTGGCAGGGGCTGATGACCATGACCCTCTCCATGATCCTGGTCCTCTCGCTGGCGTTGTGGTTCTGGGGCTTGCGCCCGCTGCGCCAGGTCCGGCGTGACCTCGATGCCCTGCGCCACGGCGACCATGCGCATCTGGCGGGCGATTATCCCACCGAGGTTCGCGCCCTGACCGGCAGCATCAACGACCTGGTCGAGTTCGAACGCGCCCGCCTGGCGCGCCAGCAAAATGCCCTCGCGGATCTGGCTCACAGCCTGAAGACCCCGATCTCCGCCCTGCGCCTGAACCTCGAGAGCGCGCGACCGGATAATGACGACATGCAGCGCCAGGTCGACCGGCTGCAGGGCATCGTCCAGCATCAGCTCAACCAGGCCCAGCGGCTTGGGCCGGCCCCGTTCCAGGCTGCCGAGCCGCTGGGGCCGATCATCGAGCGTACCGGACAGGCATTGGGACGGCTTGCGGCCCAGGAAGGGGTGGCGCTGGAGACCGATCTGGCTGCGGGCTGCGTCCTGCGCATGGACAGCGGGGCGATCTTCGAGCTCCTCGGCAATACCCTGGACAATGCCATCCGCCATGCGACCACGCGGGTGCGCATTACCACTCGCTGCCAGCCCGGCGAGGTGATGCTAATCATCGACGATGATGGGCCTGGCATCCCGCCGGCCGACCGCGCCCGGGTGCTGGAACGCGGCCAGCGCGCGGATACCCGCGGCGACCAGGATGATGGTCGCGCCGAGGGGCAGGGGCTGGGGCTCAGCATCATCCACACCCTGGTCATCGACCATGGTGGAAAGCTGTTCATCGAGCAGGCCCCGGAGCTCCACGGCGCACGCATCCGCATGGTTTTTTCCGCGTCCTGAAGCCAGTGCGGGCGGGGTCGGGGGCTACTCCATGATGCGTTTCGCGGTGCTCAACGCATCCTACAAAGCTCCGCAACGACACCGCGCGGCTGGACATCGCCCCCGTAGGATGCGTTGAGCACCGCGAAACGCATCAACCAGGGCGTGTCGCTCCCCAAACCGTGCGAAATCAGAGTGTGAGGCCCTCCATCGGCAACGCCGGGGGTTCGCCCAGCACGCTGTCGCGCACCAGCGCGGCGGCGCCGCAGGCGAAGGTCCAACCGAGGTGGCCGGAGCCGGTGTTGAGATAAAGGCCGGGTACCGCGGTCGCTCCGAGGATCGGGGTGCCGCGTGCGCTCATCGGGCGCAGGCCGGTCCACGGGGCCATGGTCTCGGCATCCATTTGCTCGGGCAGGCTGGCCAGGGTGCGCCGGCAATGATCCAGTACGCTGGCGGCCCGCTGCGGGTTCAGGCTGCCGTCGCGACCCGCGAACTCCGCGGTGCCGGCCAGGCGCAGGCGATCGCCCAGCGGGGTCATCACGACCTTGTTGGCGTCGTCGATCAGCGGCAGGTGAATCCGGGTTCCGGCGTTCATCGGCAGGGTCAGCGAGTAGCCCTTGACCGGTGCCACGGGCAGCCGGATCCCGAGTGGGCGCAGCAGATCGGGCGCGTGGTAGCCGTTGGCAACGACACAGGCATCCGCGGCGATCGGGCCTTCCGAGGTCTCCAGCGCATCGAGGCGGCCGCGGAAGGTGCGCAGGCGGCGCACCGCCACGCCCGGGCAATAGGTCAGTCCGCGGCGGCGGGCGATGGCCAGCAGGGCCGCGGTAAAGCGGGCGGCATCGCCGATGGCATCGTCGGGAAAGTAGAGCCCGCCGCACAATTGATCGCGCACGGGGGCCAGCGCCGGCTCTTCGGCGATGATGCGTTCCACGGTCCAGTCCTCGAAGCGCACGCCGGCGTCCGTCATGTCCTCGCTGGCAGTGCGATTGCGGGCCTGGCTGGCCGGGTCCTGGAATAGCTTGAGGATGCCGCTGCGGCGGAAGTCGAAGTCCAGCCCCTCGGGTGCCAGCTCGCGCTGCAGGCGGTCGATCTCCTTCAGGGAGAAGGCCGCCAGGCGCGCATTGAGCCGGGTGTGTTCCTCGAAGCGCGCGCGGCGGCTGTTGCCGAGAAAGCGCAGGCCCCAGCCGATCAGTCCCGGTATGGCGTGCGGGCGCACCAGCAGTGGCGAATCGCGGCGCCCGAGATAGCGCAGCAGGTCGAGACCCACGCCCGGGGCGTTCCAGGGTTCGGCATGGCTGGCATGCAGCATGCCGCCATTGGCGAAACTGGATCCGCTGGCCGGCGCCGCAGCGGCGTCCAGCAGCACGACCTCGGCTCCAGCCTCCTGCAGGTACCAGGCTGTGGTGACACCGATCACCCCGGCGCCGATGACCGCTACGCGCATCCGTTGGTCCTTCCGTTGTCGTGGCTCATGTGCCACTGGCCAGTCGTTGGATCAGTGTCGCGTATTCGCGTTCCAGGCGTTTGGGCGAAACCTTCTCGCGGGTGCCCAGTTCCTGGGCGAACTGCGAGACGCGGAATTCCTCGATGCGGTAGCGAAAGGCCAGGACGTCCGGGTGGTCCGGGGCGCGGGCGATCAGTTCCTGCGCCTGCTGCCACAGCGGCTCCACGGCGACGCGGCGGGCGCGGTCCTTGTCCGGGGCCTGGGTCAGACGCTCCAGGCGCTTGTCGATCGCCTCGAGGTAGCGCGGCAGTTCGGGCAGGACATCATGCGGGATGCGCAGCAGGAAATCCGCCGGGACCAGCGCGTCCAGCTGCCCGCGGATGTCGCGCGCGGCCTCGATCCAGGACAGCGGCAGGTCGCCCTGCAGCCGGGTGCGCAGGTCGTGCCAGCGGCGCAGGATCTCGGCGGTCAGGCGCGAGAGCTCCATTACGGTGGGCGAGAACGCCGGCAGCGACTCGTTGAGTCGTTGGGCGAACGCCTCGGCGGCGCGTGGCCAGGGCTCGGCCAGGAACACGCGGTCCGCAGCGGCCTCCAGGATCTGGTCGCGCAGGGCCTCGCAGCTGCCCAGCGTCGAGTAGTTCAGGCAGGCGCGTTCGATCTCCGGGAGCTGGCGGCGCAGATCGCGCGCGGTCTTGCGGGCGCCGAGCAGGAACAGCCGGCGCAGGCCCGCGCGGTGGGCGCGTTCGGCCTTGGCCGGGTCGGGTTCCAGCTCCAGCGAGACGGAATCGCCGCGATCGACCAGGATCGGGAAGGCCCGCAGCTGTGCCCCCTGGTGGTCGAATTCGACACTCTCCGGCAGCGCACCGAAATCCCACTCCGTGATGCCCTCGCGGGTGATCTCGTCCGGACGGCTGGCGTCGAAGTGGGCCTCGGCGCTCCCGCCCAGCCGTGCCTTGAGCGCGGGCAGGTCGCGGCCGCTGGTCTCTTCCTTCCCTTCCGGGTCGAGGATGCGAAAGCGCATCACCAGGTGCGGCTCCAGGGTCTCCGGGCGCCAGGCATCCAGCGGGATGTCGGTGCCGGTCATGGCGCGCAGGGCTGCGGCCAGTGCGGGAATCAATGGGCCCTGGCGGTGTTCGATGCGGGCCAGGGCGGCCTGGGCGAAGTCCGGGGCGGGCACGAACTGGCGGCGCAGGGCCTTCGGCAGGCTCCGCAGCAGGGCGGTCACGCGATCCTCCAGCAGCCCCGGCACCAGCCAGTCGCCCAGCCAGTCGGGCACCGCGTTCAGCGCGGCGATGGGGATGGTGACGGTCACGCCGTCGTCCGGCTGGCCGGGTTCGAAGCGGTAGGCCAGTGGCAGGCGCAGGCCCTCGAGCTCCAGATGGTCGGGATAGGCGCCTTCCGGGAGCGTGGCCTCTGGCTCGTTCAGGAGCTCGGCGCGGTCGATCTTCAGCGCCTCCGGATCGTGTTTTTCGGTCTTGCGCGCCCAGGTCTCGAAGGTCGTGCCGTCGGTGATCGCGGCCGGCAGACGGGCGTCGTAGAAGTCGAACAGGCGCTCCTCTTCCACCAGCAGATCGCGGCGGCGCCCGCGCGCCTCCTGTTCGGCGATTTCGGCCACCGCCTCGCGGTTGGCGCGCACGCCGTTGGAGCGCGAGCGCAGCTCGCCACCGACCAGGCCCTCGCGGATCAGGATGCGCCGTGCCTCGGCCGGGTCGTGCTTGGCGAAGTCCACTGGCTTTTTCGGTGCCACGACCAGGCCGTACAGGGTGATGCGGTCGAAGGCCCCGACGCGCCCGCTGCGGCCCTGGAAGTGCGGCTCGAAGATGTGGTGCTTAAGCAGATGCGGGGCGGCGGTCAGGATCCAGTCGGGCTCGATGCGTGCGTTGTCGCGGGCGTAGACACGCGTGGTCTCGGCGATCTCCGCGCTCATCACCCAGGCCGGCTTCTTCTTCGCCAGCACCGAGCCGGGGTGGATCTGGAAGCGGCGGTTGCGCGCGCCCAGGTAGTCGCCGCGCTCGGTCTTCTGCCCGACCTGACTGACCAGCCCGGTCAGCAGCGCCCGGTGCACCGCCTCGGCGTCCGCCGGTTGCTGGTTCGGGTGCAGGTCCATCTCGCGCGCCAGGCGCAGGAGTTGTACGCGCAGCTCCTGCCATTCGCGCATGCGCAGGAAATTCAGGAAGTGTTCGCGGCACCAGCGCTTCAGGGCACTGGACCCGAGGTCCTCGCGGGCGGTGTGCCAGGCGTCCCAGAGCCGCAGCATGCCCATGAAGTCGGAGCCCTCGACCTGGAACTCGCGGTGGGCCTGGTCCGCCGCCTGGGTGGCCTCGGCCGGGCGCTCGCGCGGGTCCTGCAGCGACAGGGACGCGGCGATGGTGGCGGTCTCGGTGACACAGTCGTGCTCGGTGCCGGCCAGCAGCATCGCCGCGTGGCGCGGGTCGATGGGCATGCGCGCGAGCTGCCGCCCGCGCCGGGTGATCCGGCCACGGTCGTCTACTGCGCCCAATTCGTCGAGCAGGTGGTAGCCATCCTTGACCAGGCGCGGGTCGGGCGGGTCGAGGAACGGGAACTGGCGCGGCTGGCCGAGCTTGAGCGCGGCCATCTGCAGGATCACCGAGGCGAGGTTGGAGCGCTGGATCTCCGGGTCGGTGAAGGGCGGGCGCAGGTTGAAGTCGTCTTCCGCGAACAGCCGGATGCAGATGCCGGGGCCCAGCCGCCCGCAGCGCCCGGCGCGCTGGTCGCAGGCGGCCTGCGAGATGGCCTCCAGGCTCAGGCGCTGTACCCGCGAGCGCCAGGAGTAGCGCGAGATGCGCGCGAGCCCCGAGTCGATCACGAAGCGGATGCCGGGCACGGTCAGCGCGGTCTCGGCGACGTTGGTTGCGAGCACGATGCGGCGGCCGCTGTGTGACTGGAATACCCGCGACTGCTCGCGCGCGGACAGGCGTGCGTAGAGCGCCAGGATCTCGGTGTCGGCGCGGACCTGGCCGCGCAGGGCCTGGTGGGCGTCGCGGATCTCGCGTTCGCCGGGCAGGAATACCAGTACGTCGCCGGGCCCGGCGCGCTCGCACTCGGCCACCGCGTCGCGGATGCCGTCGAACAGGTCGCGTTCACCACGCCCCTGCTCGTCGCTCTCGTCTCCAGCATCCTCCGGCTCGATCGGGCGGTAGCGGAGCTCTACCGGATAGGTGCGTCCGGCCACCGTCAGGATCGGGGCGTCGTCGAAGAACGCCGACAGCCGTTCGGGGTCGAGGGTGGCCGAGGTGATGATGATGCGCAGCTCGGGGCGCTTCTTCGACAGACGCTTGAGCACGCCCATCAGGAAGTCGATGTTCAGGCTGCGTTCGTGCGCCTCGTCGACGATCAGCGTGTCGTAGGCGCGTAGCTCCGGGTCATGCGCCATTTCCGCCAGCAGGATGCCGTCGGTCATCAGCTTGATCCAGTTGTTTGCCCCGGTCTGGTCGGAGAAACGCACCTTGAAGCCGACCGTGGAGTCCCGGTTGCCGCCCAGGGTGGTGCCCAGTTCCTCGGCGATGCGGCTGGCCACCGAGCGCGCGGCGATCCGGCGCGGCTGGGTGTGACCGATCAGCCCGGCCTCGCCGCGCCCGGCCTCCAGGCACAGCTTGGGCAGCTGGGTGGTCTTGCCGGAGCCGGTCTCGCCGCACAGCACGAGTACCGGGTGCTCGCGGATGGCGGCGACGATGCGTTCGCGCTCGGCGTGGATCGGCAGGTCGCCGGCGTAGACGGGTTGCGGGCGCAGGCGGGCGCGCTCGTCGCTGCCTGCCTGGGGGCCGGCCCCCTCGGTGGTGGCCAGGCGTTCGGCGAGGGTGCGGGCCATGCGGTCGCACGGCTGCCCGCGCCGCTGGCGCTGGCGGGCCCGGCGCAGCAGGTCCGCGAGGTCCTTGCGTTCGCCGCCGGCAGGCAACGCCTCGATGCGGGCCGCGAGGGCGTCGAGATCCGGTGCGGGGGCCGGTTTCACGCTCAGCCCTGGTAGCGCAGACGCAGGGCCTCGATATTCTCCGTGCGCAGGCGCTCCAGCGCCTGGCGCACGCGGTCCTCGTCACTGAACGGGCCGAGGTAGACGCGGTACCAGGTCTCGCCCTGGATCTCGACCTCGTGCACTTTCGGGTCCAGACCGAGCAGGGTCAGTCGTGCCTTCATCTCGTCGGCCTGGGCAAAGCGGCGGAACGAGCCGGTCTGCAGGACGACCGGATCGCCTTCACTGGGCGATACGGCCGGTGGCACAGCCGGGGCGGGCGCGTCGCGCTCGGACTCCGGCACCCGGATCTCGTCCTCGGGCAGCAGCTCGTAGTAGCGGAAGCGGGGCTCGTCGTCCGAGGGAACGGTGTCCCGCTCCACCGGTGCCGGGGTCGGGGCGGCCGTCTCGGTCGCGGGATCCGGGTCACCAAACAGCGCGCCCAGATCCGGCGAGCGGTCGGCACCCTGCAGGTACAGCACGGCGGCAAGCCCCAGGCCGATCAGCAGGCCGAGCAACATCCATACCCAGCCGGGGATCGGCCGCGAGGCCTTCCGTGGGGCGGACTTGCGACGGGTCTTGCGCGCCTGGGCCATGGTCTACATCCGTTCCGGGGCGGTCACGCCCAGCAGGCGCAGGCCGTTGTGCAGCACCTGCCTGGCGCCGGTCAGCAGCGCGAGGCGCGCGCCGATCACGTCGGGGTCGTCCGCGTTCAGGAAGGGCACGGCGTTGTAGTAGGCGTGGAAGCCGGCGGCCAGCTCGCGCAGGTACTGGGCGATCTGGTGCGGTTCGCAGGCCTCGGCGGCCGCCGCGATCACTTCCGGGAAACGGTCCAGGCGATCCAGCAGGTCATCCTCCTGCGGTTCGGTCAGGCGCGTGCTGAGGCCTGCGGCGTCGGCGGCGGCCGGGGCATGTCCGCGCTCGGCGGCGGTGCGCAGCACGCTGGCAATGCGCGCGTGGGCGTACTGGATGTAGTACATCGGGTTGTCGTTGGACTGCGACTTGGCGAGGTCGAGGTCGAAGTCCAGGTGCTGGTCGCAGCGGCGCTGCACGTAGAAGAAGCGCGCGGCATCCGAGCCGACCTCGTCGCGCAGTTCGCGCAGGGTCACGAACTGTCCGGCGCGGGTGGACATGGGCAGGCGCTCGCCACCGCGATAGAGGATCGCGAACTGCACCAGCAGCACGTCGAGGCGGCCGGGGTCCAGGCCCAGGGCCTGCAGCGCGGCGCGCACGCGCGGGACGTAGCCGTGGTGGTCAGCGCCCCAGATGTTGATCACGCGCTCGAAGCCGCGCTGGAACTTCTCGCGGTGGTAGGCGATGTCGGAGGCGAAGTAGGTGTAGTCGCCGTTCTCGCGGCGCACCACGCGGTCCTTGTCGTCGCCGTAGTCGGTGGAGCGGAACCACAGGGCCCCGTCCTGCTCGTACAGCGCGCCGCGCCCCTGCAGGTCCTCCACCGCGGCGTCGATCGCGCCGGAGTCGGCCAGGCTGCGCTCGGAGAACCAGCACTGGTACTCGACGCCAAACTCGCGCAGGTCGTCGCGGATGTCATCGAGGATCGCGTTCAGGCCGCAGTCGAACACCTTGCGGTAGAGCGTCTCGCCCAGGAGCTCGCGGGCGCGGGCGATCACCGCGTCGATGAAGGTTTCCTTGTCGCCGCCGTCCGGTTCGTCCGCCGGAAGGTCGCGGGTGACGGCCTCGGCTGGGTATACGCCCTGTTCGCCGATCTGCGCGGTCAGGGTCTCGGCGACCGGGTGGATGTAGTCGCCCTTGTAGCCATTGGCCGGGAACGGCACCTGGACACCGTGCTGCTCCAGGTAGCGTAGCCACACACTGGCAGCGAGGATGTTCATCTGCCGCCCGGCGTCGTTCACGTAGTACTCGCGGGTGACATCGAAGCCGCAGAAATCCAGCAAGTCGGCGACAGTGGCGCCGAAGGCCGCGCCGCGGCCATGGCCGACGTGCAGCGGCCCGGTGGGATTGGCGGAGACGAACTCCACCTGCACCGGGCGTCCGCCGCCCACGCTGGAGCGGCCGAAGTCGCTGCCCTGGGTGGCGACACGGCCCAGCACCAGCGTGCGGGCATCCGCGGCCAGGCGGAAGTTGATGAAACCGGGGCCGGCGATCTCGGTGGCGGCGAGGCCGGGCACCTCGGGCATGGCTGCGCTGAGGGCCTCGGCCAGATCGCGTGGCTTGGATTTCGCCGGGCGCGCGAGCTGCATCGCGATGTTGGCGGCGAAGTCGCCGTGTTCGCGGTCGCGCGCACGCGTGACCTGCACCTCGACACCGTGGTCGGCGGGTACGCGGCCTTCGGCCACCAGGGTCTCCAGTGCGGCCGCCAGGGCCTCGGTCAGGGTGTCTTTCAAGGGAAGCTCGATCCGTCGGGTAAAAAGGGCCGCATTCTAACCCGGAAGCGCTGGTCGTGCCGCCCCGGTACGGGGCGCTCGAAGGGAACCGGGCGGCGGTTTACGCCAGCGAGACCGGGTCGATGTCGATCGCGATGCGGGTGCCGCGCGGGAGGTCGTCGGTCTGCCAGGCGTGGCGGGCGCGGGTCAGGGCCCGATGGAGTGGGCCGCGCTGGGTGGACTGCAGCAGGATCTGTTCGCGGAAGCGGCGATTGACGCGGTGGCGCGGTGCGGGGGCCGGGCCGAGTACGCGCAGGCCTTCGGCGGCGGCGTTGCGCAGGTGGGTGGCGACGCGCTCGGCGTGGCGGCGGGTGGTCTCGGCATCGCCCGCCTCGACACGGACCAGGGCCAGGTGGCCGTGGGGTGGCATCTCGGCGGCAGCGCGCTCCTCCAGCAGGGGCGCGACCATCGCCGGGTAGTCCGCGGCGTTCAGGCCGCGGATCAGGGGGTGGTCCGGATGCCCTGTCTGCAGCAGGACGCGGCCGCCGCCGGAACCACGTCCGGCGCGCCCGGCGGCCTGCACGATCAGCTGCAGGGTGTTTTCGGTCGCGCGCAGGTCGACGCTGAACAGGCCCTGGTCGACGTCAATCACGCCGACCAGTCCGACCTGCGGGAAGTCGTGGCCCTTGGCCAGCATCTGGGTCCCGACGACGATGGCGGCATCCAGCTGGCGGATACGGTCCAGCGCCTCCTCGAGCGCCCCCTTGTGGCGGATGCTGTCGCGGTCCAGGCGGATCAGCGGAGTGGTCGGGTAGTGGCGGGCCAGGGCCTGTTCCAGGCGCTGGGTGCCGAGACCGCGCTGGGCCAGGGCCTCGCCGCATTGCGGGCAGCGCTGGGGGCGCGGTTCCTGGTGACCGCAGAGGTGGCAGACGGCACGCGGGTTGTGCGCGTGGATGGTCAGGCGCGCATCGCAGTCCGGGCATTCGGCGACCCAGCCGCAGGCGTCGCAGGCCAGCACGCGGGCGAAGCCGCGCCGGTTCAGTAGCAGGAAGCACTGGTGGCCGGCGGCGAGGGTCTGTTGCATGGCATCCAAAAGCGGGGCGGTGAGGCCCTCGTCCGGGGTGTGCACACGCGTGTCGATGGCCTCGACGGCGGGCGGTTGAGAGCCGTCCGGGCGCGTCGCCAGTCGGGCATGGGCGTAGCGGCCAGTGGTCGCCGCATGCAGGGTCTCCAGGGTCGGCGTGGCCGAGCCCAGGACCACCGCGACCTGTTCCAGCTGGCCGCGCTTGATGGCCAGGTCGCGGGCGTTGTAGCGAAAGCCGTCCTGCTGCTTGAAGGCGCTGTCGTGCTCCTCGTCAACGATGATCAGGCCGAGATCGGGCAGGGGCGTGAACAGCGCCGAACGGGTGCCGACGACGATGCGTCGCTGCCCCTGACGGGCCGACTCCCAGGCGCGCAGGCGCTCGCCCTCGGACAGCCCGGAGTGGAGGAGGGCAACCTGCCCGGGGAAGCGCTGCTGGATGCGCGCGCTCAGCTGTGGCGTCAGGGCGATCTCGGGGATCAGGAACAGGACCTGGCGCCCGCGTGCCAGCACGCGTTCGGCCATTTGCAGGTAGACCTCGGTCTTGCCGCTGCCGGTGACACCCTCCAGCAGGAGGGGTACGCCAGTATCCGGGGTCAGGGCGTCGACGGCGGCGCGTTGTTCGGCGGTCAGGGTGTGGTCGCTGGTGTTCGGGGGCGGTGGCTGTTTCGGGTCGGGCGTGGTCGCCTCCAGCCAGCCGCGTTCCGCAAACGCGCGCAGTTCGCGCGGGGCGAGTTGCAGCCCGGTGGCGGCGGCCAGGGTGGCGCGATCCAGGGCCGGTGAGGCATGCGGTGTGGTATTCGGGTGGGCCAGCGTGCGGAGGACGGCCTGCTGGCGTCGCCCGCGGGCGTCACCGTCGGCCAGCGCCTGGCTGCCCGCGGGTGTCATCCGCCACAGGGTCTCCGGGGTCAGGGCGGGGAGCGGGTCGCCATGGCGCAGGGCCGGGGGAAGTGCCCCCAGCAGGGCTTCGCCCAGGGGGTGGTGGTAGTACCGGGCTCCGAACTGCAGCAGCTCCAGCAGGCGGGGCCCCAGGATCGGTTCTGCCTCGGGTGCTTCCTGGATCGCACGCAGGCGGCCGGGTGCAACCTCGCTGGTGGATGCCAGCTCGACCACGACCCCGATGGTCGACCCGCGCCCGAAGGGCACGCGCACCCGCTGGCCGGGTGCAAGCGTCAGGTCCTCGGGGATGCTGTAGTCGAACAGCCGGTCCAGAGGGCGATCCAGCGCGATGCAGGCGATTCGGGGCGCGGCAGGCATGCGCACAGTCTACTGTGTCGGACCCCGGGGAGGGGGAGTGGCCGCCGCACTTCGGGAGGGGGTTATCCACAAAAGCTGTGGATAACTCTGTGGGTGAATCGGTATGAACATCCCTAAATGCTTGTTACTGCTAAGGGCAACTTGGATTGGGCAAAAATCGACCATATCCATTTAATATATGGAAAACAGCGAGTTATGATCGCTATGTGAAACCGAGTGCGCGCTGTGTGTGCTAACCGGGGTTTGACCCCGGCCCTTGTGGGTAGTTTGTACAGGAAACGTACAGATTTCGGGTTTCAATCCTGGCCCGTTGGGTGAGCAACAAAAAAAACCCGGCACCGCAAAACGGTGGCCGGGTTTCGGTTGCGGGGCCCGGTGTCCGGGCCCCGCGAGTGGGGTGGGCCGACTAGCCGAGGGCCTTGACCGATGCCACCAGTTCGGCGGCCACCTTCTGGCCGTCGCCGTACAACATCTGGTTGTTGTCGGCATAGAACAGGTGGTTCTCGATGCCCGAGAAACCGGAGCCCTTGCCGCGCTTCACGCAGATGACGTTGTGCGCCTGGTCCGCGTTGAGGATCGGCATGCCGTAGATCGGCGAGTCCGGATTGGTCCGGGCCACCGGGTTCACGACGTCGTTCGCGCCGATGACCATGGCGACATCCGCGGTCTTGAACTCCTCGTTGATCTCGTCGAGGTCGAAGATGATGTCGTAGGGCACGCCGGCCTCGGCCAGCAGCACGTTCATGTGCCCGGGCATGCGGCCCGCGACCGGGTGGATCGCGAACTTCACGTCCACGCCGCGCTTCTGCAGCAGCTGGGTGAATTCCCAGATCTTGTGCTGTGCCTGTGCCACGGCCATGCCGTAGCCCGGCACGATGATCACCTTCTCGGCAAAGGCCATCATGATCCCGGCGTCGTTGGCCTGGATCTCCTTCATGGTGCCCTCGATCGCTTCCTCGGCACCCCCGCTGCTGCCCCCGAACTGGCTGAACAGGATGTTCTTGATCGGGCGGTTCATCGCCTTGGCCATCAGCTGCGTGAGCAGCGTACCGGCCGCGCCGACGACGATACCGGCGATCATCAGGGCCGGGTTGTCGAGCACGATGCCCTTGAGGCCGACTGCCAGGCCGGTGAGGGCGTTGTACAGCGAGATGACCACCGGCATGTCGGCGCCGCCGATCGGCAGGGTCATCAGGATGCCGAAGGCGAGCGACAGGACGAAGAACAGCAGCAGTGTGGCCGAGCCGATCTCGCCGCCGCCGGTCGCCAGCATGAAGCCGAGGATCACGGTGATAGCAAAGATGGCGATGTTCACCACCTGCTGGCCCGGGAAGTGGAAGGTCTTCTTCATCAGGCCCTGCAGCTTGGCGTAGGCCACCAGCGAACCGGAGAAGGCCACCGCACCGATCAGCGAGCCGGTGGTGGCGATTGCCAGGCCGGTATTGGTGACGCTTTCCGGGGTGGCCTGCAGCAGGTAGATCGCACCGATGCCGGCCGCGGCGCCGCCGCCCATGCCGTTGTACAGCGCGATCATCTGCGGCATGTCGGTCATGGCGACCTTCTTGCCGCTCCACCAGGCGAGACCGCCACCGATGACGATACCCAGGACGATCAGGGTGTAGTTCACGCCCCCGGAGACTTCCGGATGCACGAAGGTCACGAGCGTGGCGAGCACCATCCCCACGCCGGCCCACATGATGCCCGGCCGCGCGGTGGTCGGCGAAGACATCTGCTTGAGGCCGACGATGAACAGGACCGCCGCCGCAAAGTAGGCGAGGTTGATAATCAGACTCATGCGTTATCTCCCTTCTTGTCGTCCTTCTTGCTGGTCTTGAACATCTCCAGCATGCGTTCGGTGACGACATAGCCACCCACGGCGTTGCCCGCGGCCAGGATCACGGCGACAAAGCCGATGGCCTGTTCCAGCGGGGTCGTGGCGTGGCCGAGCGCGACCATGGTCCCGACCAGCACGATGCCGTGGACGAAGTTGGAACCGGACATCAGCGGGGTATGCAGGATGACCGGGACCTTGGAGATGATCTCGTAGCCGGTGAAGGCCGCGAGCATGAAGATGTACAGCGCGATAAAGCCTTCGATGATCATGATTGAGCTCCCTTCAGGGCCTCGCGGGTGGCCTCGTGCACGATCTCGCCATCGCGGGTCAGCACGCTCTTGGCGATGACCTCGTCATCCCAGTCGGGCTGGAATTCGCCGCCTTCGGCGATCATCGGCGTGAGGAAATTCAGCAGGTTCTTGGCATACATCTCGGAGGCATGCAGCGGGACCTGCGAGGGCACGTTCAACGGGGCATGGATGATCACGCCCTTGTGGTCGTGGGTCTCGCCGGGCTTGCTCAGCTCGCAGTTGCCGCCACCTTCGGCCGCCAGGTCGATGATGACCGCACCCGGCTTCATGCCCTCGACCATGATCTTGGGGATCAGCTTGGGTGCATCGCGTCCCGGGATCGCGGCGGTGGTGATCAGCACGTCGGCCTTGGCGATGTACTCGCCCAGGGCATCCTGCTGCTGCTTTTTCTCTTCCGCGGTCAGTTCGCGGGCGTAGCCGCCCTCGCCCTCGGCGGAGACGCCGAGATCCAGGAACTTCGCGCCCAGCGACTCGACCTGCTCCTTGGTGGCGGAGCGCACGTCATAGGCCTCGACCATCGCGCCCAGGCGCTTGGCCGTGGCAATCGCCTGCAGTCCGGCCACGCCGGCGCCGATCACGATGACCTTGGCCGGGCGGATGGTGCCGGCCGCGGTGGTCAGCATCGGGAAGAAGCGGCAGGACAGGTCGGAGCCCATGATCGCGCCCTTGTAGCCGACCACGGCTGCCTGTGAGGACAGCACGTCCATGCTCTGGGCGCGCGAGATGCGCGGGATCAGCTCCATCGCGAAGCTCAGGATCTTGCGCTCCTGCATCGCCTTGACCACATCCGGGTTGCGGTGAGCGTGGAACAGGCTGACCACGGTCGAGCCTTCCGGCAGCTGGTTGATCTCCTCGACTGTCGGCGGTGCCACGCGGACCATCAGATCCGACTGGCCGTAGGCGGTCTCGGTGTCGACCACGGAGGCCTTCTCGTAGGCCGCATCCGGGAAATGGGCCTCGGAACCGGCACCCTTTTCCAGCTGCACCGTGATGCCCATATCGCTGAACTTGGCCGCTACCGACGGATCCAGGGCCACGCGGCGCTCGCCACTGGCGGATTCCCTGGGAACGGATAATTTGATTGCCATGCGCTCTCTCCCCGGGCCAAGCGTTCCCGTATTCCCTATGGGACGATCAGCCGCGCTCGCGGGTGGTGAAATCGGATGCGGCACGCGTGATTCGGGCGTGCCGCACAAAAAACGACCCGCGAGTGTAGCGGATCCGGCCTCGTGCTTAAACCGTGTCCACCCTCGTTGCCGGGCCCGTCAGGTTGGGCGAGCTTACGATACCGCGGGTCATGGCGTTGTAATTGCTTTGTTCCTGAAGGCTGTTTATTGTTTTTCGGGTATCGAAGGCGGCATGGATTTGTTCACCCTTACGCCGCGTGAGCAAATCCGTGTTTCCTTGAGACGGGACGGGGTCATGTTGCCGAATGAGCATCAGGTCCTGCGCACGGATGCCGCGGGCATGCCGCTGGAGTGGATCGGCCTGGAGCAGGCCGTGCGGCTCTATTACACCGAGCAGGTGGCCTACACCTGTGGCAGCCCGCTATATCGCATGCGCGGCGGCATCAACGCGCGCACCGGGTTGCAGTCACGGGTCGAGGTCAACTCGATCATCGCCACTCACGGCACCCGCAAGTCCCGCTTCAACGACTACATCCCCCCGCTCAATAACACCACCCTGTTCCGCCGCGATGCCCACCTTTGCCTCTACTGCGGTCACGCGTTCCCCGAACGCGATTTGTCCCGCGACCACGTGACCCCGATCAGCCAGGACGGTGAAGACACCTGGACCAACGTGGTCACCGCCTGCAAGCGCTGCAACAACCACAAGGCAGGGTTCACGCCGGAAGAGGCCGGGATGCAGTTGCTCGCCATCCCGTTCACGCCCACCCACGCGGAATACATCTTCCTCAAGGGCAAGCGCGTGCTGGCCGACCAGATGGAGTTCCTGCAGGCGCACTTCCCGCGTACCAGCCCGTTGCGGGGTCGTAGCGTCTGATCCGTCCCGGGCGCGCGCCCACTCGTGCCCGCGGGTATCCTTGGCGTGTGAACCAAAGCGACGCTCCGTGACTCCGACAGGGAGTCACCGTCCCCCATGCCTGCAAGGAGCCCCATGAAGTATTTCGGAGAAGCGGATTATCGCCATGGCCAGGCGCGCGGCGTCGGCGTTTTGCTGACCAACCTGGGGACGCCGGACGAACCCACCGCGCCCGCCTTGCGGCGCTACCTGAAGGAGTTCCTCTGGGACCCGCGCGTGGTCGAGGTCCCGCGACCCATCTGGTGGCTGATTCTGAACGGCGTGATCCTGAACATTCGGCCCAAGCGCTCGGCGGCGAAGTACGCAACCGTGTGGACCGACGAGGGCTCGCCGCTGCTGGCGATCTCGAAACGCCAGGCCGCCGGTGTGCGCGAGCGCCTGGCCGCGCAGGTCGGCGAGGATGTCCCGGTCGCCCTGGGCATGCGCTACGGCAACCCGTCCATTGAATCCGGCCTGGACGAATTGCGCCGCCAGGGCGTGCGTCGTGTGGTCGTATTGCCGCTGTACCCGCAGTACTCGGCCAGCACCAATGGCTCCACCTTCGATGCCGTGGCCGACGTGCTCAAGGGCTGGCGCTGGGTGCCCGATCTGCAGTTCATCGCCGCCTATGACGCCCAGCCCGGCTACATCGAGGCCCTGGCCAACAGTGTGCGCGAGCACTGGCAGGCGCATGGTCAGGCCGATCGCCTGATGATGTCCTTCCACGGCATCCCCAAACGCTACCTGCTGCAGGGCGACCCCTACCACTGCCTGTGCCACGCCACCGGGCACAAGCTGGCGCAGGCGCTGGGGCTGAACGACGACCAGTGGCAGGTCACCTTCCAGTCGCGCTTCGGTCGCGAGGAATGGCTGCAGCCCTACACCGACAAGACCCTGGAGGCCTTGCCGGGGCAGGGCGTGCGCTCGGTGGACGTGATCTGCCCCGGTTTCTCGGCGGATTGCCTGGAGACCATCGAGGAGATCGGCGACGAAAACCGCGAGATCTTCACCGAGGCCGGCGGCGAGCGCTTCCACTACATCCCGGCGCTGAACGACCGCGCCGATCATCTCGACTTCCTGGCCGGGCTGCTGCAGCAGCACCTGGCGCCGTGGCTCGACGATCCGGACAACGCCCCCGAGGCGCGTGCGGCTGCGCGCGAGCGCGCGCTGGCCATGGGTGCCAAGCAGTAGATCGGCGATGGATCGACCCACGATGGACGTCCGGGGATCGCACACGATCGAGATCGGCGCCGTGATCATCGGCGACGAGCTCCTGAGCGGGAAGCGCCGCGATCGGCATCAGGCGCACCTGACTGCGGCGCTGGCGGAAAGGGGGCTGGAACTCGCGTGGATCCGTATCGTCGGTGATAACGCCCGCCTGCTGACGCAAACCTTCCGCGAGACGCTGGTGAGCGGCGCCGAGGTGTTCAGCTTCGGCGGCATCGGCGCGACCCCGGATGATCGCACCCGCGCCTGCCTGGCCGAGGCACTGGCCCAGCCGCTGGCGCCTCATCCCGAGTTCATGGCCATCCTCGAGGAGCGCTTCGGTGCCGACGCCTGGCCCCACCGCGTACGCATGGCCGAGCTCCCCGAGGGGGCCAGCCTGATCCCGAACCCGGTCAACGGCATCCCCGGCTTTAGCTGTGCGCAGCATCACTGCGTACCCGGTTTCCCGGCCATGGCCGAGCCCATGGCCCGCTGGGTCCTGGAGCAGCGCTTCCCCGACCGCGATGCGGCAGCGGGTGCCGTGGAAGAGGTCCTGCGCCTGGAGAATGTCACCGAGAGCCGCCTGGTCCCGGTGCTCGAGGCCATGGAGGCCGCGTTCCCCGACCTGCGTATCTCCTGTCTCCCGCGCATGGACCGCCAGGCGCCGCAGGTCGAGCTGGGCCTGCGTGGCGCCCGCGCCCGCGTCACCGAGGCCCAGGCCGCCTTGCGCCAGCACCTGATCGCCGGCGGTTTTCTGGCGTACTAGTCTGCAGCCTCCTGGCAGGGCAACGGTGCTATAAAGCCCTTGCGCACCCCGGCGTTCCCGGTATATATCCTGTGGGGAAGACGCTGATCTGGGCGTCTGCCTGACAGGCGCCCGCCTGCGCGCCGCGATCGCGGCCCGAATGGAAGACCCGAGTACGTGAACCTGCCTGCCCTTGGCCCCGAATGGCTGGAAGCCGCCGAGACCGCCGCGCCGACCCTGGCGCCGGTCGTGGCCGACTCCTCCTCCGAATTTTGCGCGCCCGACGGCTGGCTGGATGCGCTGGCGCGCGAGCATCTGCTCGTCTGGCCCGATTTCCAGCCGCCGGAGATCGTCGACGCCCTGCGAGAGGAGGTCTATGCGCTGCGTGATGCGGCGCAACTGGCGCAGGCGCGGATCGGCCGCGCCGGCGAGCGCCATCGGGACCGGGCGACCCGCGGCGACTGGATTCACTGGCTGGATGGCGCGAGTCCCGCGCAGCAGGCGTTCATGGCGCGCCTCGACGAGATTCGTTTGCAGGCGAGCCGGGCGCTGATTCCGGGTTTGTTCGAGACCGAGTCCCACTTCGCCCTCTATCCGCCTGGCACGCACTACGCCCGGCACGTGGACGCCTTCCAGGCCGGCAACTGCCGCCGCCTGTCGCTGGTGTTCTACCTGAACCGTCACTGGCGCGAACGCGACGGCGGCCAGCTCGCAATCTACGACAGCGAAGGGCGCGAGATCCGCCGCATCCAGCCACGCGCGGGGACGCTGGTGATGTTCCTCAGTCAGACCGTACCCCATGCCGTCCTGCCTACCCGCCGCTGGCGCGCCAGCATCGCCTCCTGGATGCGCATCCGCGATCTGTCGGGCCCCCTCGCCAGCCTCGACCGCTTCTGACGGTCCTGGTTGCCTGAGGCGAGCACCTGCGCGACGGGCCGACGCCTGCCGCGTTCTCGCCGAAATCGCAAGTCGACCCCGCCCATTCGCGACGCGGGACTCGCCCCGACAGCGGCTCCGTGCGGTTCGTTTCGTGTGATGCGCTTCTGGTTTTCCAGCCTTTCCGCGGTCCATGCGGCTTTGTGCGTCATTGGGCCTGGCAAACTGCCTAGGCTTGCAAAGGACGTTTCTGGCTAGAGGGAGACCGTGATGCACAAGATTGGCAATTTGACTCGTTTGGTGGGTTTGGGGATTGCGAGTGCGGGGCTCGTCGCCTGTGGCGGCGGCGGGAGCAGCGGTGGCGGGACCGGACAGATGAGCCTTGCCGTGACGGATGCCCCTGTCGATTCGGCCAGCCGGGTCGTGGTCCGCTTCACCTATATCGAGCTCCAGCCCTCCGACGGCGAACGCATTCGCATCGATCTGGGTGAGGACGAATCCGTTCGCGAGATCGATTTGCTCGCGTTGCAAGGCGAAGACTCTGAATTCCTGTTCGAGGACGCAGAAGTCCCGGCAGGCGATTACGACTGGATCCGTTTTCATCTGGAGCGCGAAGAGGGTGTCAGTGCGCCGCCGCTCTCCAATTTCGCGACCAGCTCGTTCATCGAGTTCGTGGATGGCTACAGCGAGAACCTGATCATCCCGGGTGGGTTGCAGGCGGGCTTGCAGCTATCCAGCGGCTTCAGCATTGCGGAGGACGAAGAGGCCTCGTTCACCGTGGACTTTGATCTGCGCAAAGCGATCCGCGAAGACACTCGCTTTGAGGGCTACCATCGCATGCGGCGTTCGCTGCGTTTGGTGGATAACCGTGAAGCGGGCGCCATTACGGGGACAGTGGATCCCGGGCTGCTCCCCGCGGATTTCACCTGCGAAGAGCGCGAACCGGGGCTGTACGCCTGCCCGGGCGCGGCGGTTTATGTCTTCGAGGGCCCTGACCGTGAGCCGCGTGATCTCCGCGACGACGATGACGATGCGGTGACCACGGCCAACGTGCACTACCGCCATGTCGAGGCGACCGGTGACTGGGAGTACCGCTACACCGCAGGATTCCTGGAGGCGGGCGATTACACGGTGGCCCTGACCTTCGAGGCGGGCGAGGACGATCCGGAGGAGGCCACTCCCATCGAGTTCGTCGATCAGGCCAACGCCGAAGTCGAGGCGGGTGAGACGACGGAAGTGAATTTCCCGGATAGCTAGTATCGATCGTCCGAGTGGGTTGCGGCTTTGGGCCGCTGCCCTGCAGTAGGGGAAGCCACAGGGGCGCCGGGTTTTCACTCAGCGCCCCTTCTGTTGGTGGGGGTGAATCAGTCCCCGTATCCCGGTTGCGAGGCCCGGTGATCCAGTTCACCCCAGGCGCTGGCCAACGGGGCTACAGGGCAAAACCACCGTCTGTGAACGGCCGCCAGGCGATTCCGAAGTCGAGTCCGGTACGGTCGCGATCCACCCGGAAGGTCTCGCGGGCTTCATATTGCGGCCAGGCTCCGCAGGCCTCGGCGCCGGCACAAATCCGGCCATCGCCCGCGATGTTGGTGCCGGCGACCAGGCGATAATCCCCGGCGGGCACCCCTTCGAAGCGATAGCGGTAGGTCCCGTACTCGGGTTCCAGGGCCGTTTGCGCCACGACGCGATCATCGCGGTCGAGCAGTAGTACGTAGACCCGTCCCACGGTATCGCGTTGCGGGTCGCGCTCGGCGACCCGGATGCCGACCGGAATGTCGCGCTGGTCGCCGTTGTCGGCAGTGATGCGCAAGCGAGACTCGTAGTCGCCCGGGCTCAGTGCATCGCGCTGTCCGTATGAGCGATAAAGCCCCAGGCCGTCTTCGGTGACGTTGTGTGGTTCCACGGTCAGCCATGTCGCGGGCGTGGCGATGTCTTCAATCTGCAAGCTGCCATCGCCCCCGTTGCGCAGCCGCAGATCCAGGCTCGTTCCGGTAAAGCCGAAGTTCAGGAATTGTGGGGTGACCGAGATCCGGGGCGCCAGCTCTCCCGTGTCGGTCCGCTCCGCGAACGCCTGGACCGCCTGATACGCGTCGATCTCGCCCCATCCGGTTTCCGGGTCCCAACCGGTGGGTCCCAGGTCGTTGGTGAGCGCGCCCGATTCGAGCAGCTCCAGCAGCAACCCCGGGGAGAGCTCCGGATTCACCGCGCGGCCCAGTGCAAGGACGCCGGAAACGACCGCTGTGGACATTGAAGTGCCCTGAAGGAATGCGTAGTCCGATGCAAGGGTTTCGCCCGTGTCATTGACCCAGGTGCTCAGGATGCCGTCTTCGGGGTGAATCATGACGCCCCCGGGCGCCACCAGGTCCAGACGGGGGCCGTAGTTGCTGTACCAGGCGCGTTCGGCGTTGCGGTCCGTGGCGCCCGCTGCAAGTACCGATTCGTAGGCTGCGGGGTAACCGACCGTGCTGGTTCCATCGTTGCCCGAGGACGCGACCACCAGGATTCCGAGCTCGCGGACCTCCTGCAAGAGTTCATCGGCCTCCGCGCTGTATCCACCACCCCCGAGGCTGAGGTTGATGATGTCGGCCGTCTTTTCGGGGACGGTGCCGGAGTCGTTCGGCAGACCGGCTGCGTAGCGTATCCCCTGTAGCGTGTCGTTCAGGGTTCCGGTGCCGTTCAGGGTCCAGACGGGGAGGATGTCCACTCCCCAGGAGACGCCGGCGACGCCAAGACTGTTGTCGGTTGCCGCCCCGATGATTCCGGTGACGTGTGTGCCATGCCAGGAACGCTCTTCATCGCAGGTGCTGTCTGCCGGATCGCAGACAAACCGCTTTGTCGGGAACAGCCGGTCCGCGTCCAGGTCTTCGTGCTCGCGGTAGACGCCGGTATCGATGACGGCCACGACAACCTCTTCGTCTGCTTCCTGGCCGGTGGTGATGTCCCAGGCTTCCGGCAGGTTGATGGCTTCGTGGAACCATTGATCTCCCCAGTGTGGGTCGTTGGGCGTCGTCCGCAGGGGAGTCATCCGGTAGTTGGGCGATGCCGAGACGATATCCGGCTGCCCCCGCAGCGCCTTGATCACGCGCAGGGTGTCATGGCGAGCGGCGTGTTCCGGGGTGCGCCAGGCCACTGCCGGCGAGATCGAGGGCGTATGCAGGCCCAGCGTACTGATGACTGCCTCCGCATGACCCTCGGGGATGCGCCAGAGCTGCTCGCGTCCCGGAGCCCCGGAGGCCCTCTTCAGGCCCATGTCGGCCGGGGTCTTTCTCTGTGCGAAGGGGCGCATCTCGTCCGCGCTGCGCACGATGATCTCGCCCGGCACAAAGTCATCCGCCACACGCAGGCTTGCCGCATGCGCGGGGTCCAGCATCTGCGACGAGTCGAGTCGCAAGTGGTACGCGGACTGGCCCGAATAGGCCGATACCCGGACATAGTAAAGCCCGGCCTCGGGTGCGACGACGCGTTCGAAACCGTCGATCCCGATGGAGGCATCCACTAGCATCCCGTCTTCATCAATCAGGTACAGGTCGAGATCGGCCCGTGCGGGATCCGGGAACTCCAGCAAGGCCTGGTCGCCGGCCTCGAACTCGGCCACGAATATGTCATCCGGGTCTCCGGCCGAGCCGAAGCGGCTGTCGGTCAGGGGGCTGGCCACAAATCCGCCGATGATGGCGGGCATGCGTACCGCCTGCGCACTGGCGAGGCCGTTGTTGCTGGAGATCCGGCTTTCCGGGTCGTTCGTATCGGAATCGACATGATGCAAGGCCTGCACCTCGATGCTCCCGGAAACGACGAAACCCCTACTGGATGATCCGCCGCCCCCACCCCCACACCCGACCGCCAGAAGCGCCGAAGACAACGCCAGTGCAATCCATGCGAAGACCTGCCGCATCGATCGCGCTGGTTCATGGCGAAGCAAGTCGCCATTTGATGGGCGCAATGACCGCTTCACTCCAAAGCTCCTCCAGATGACCAGAATATTCGGGGACATCGGCGATTTCGACCCGCAATCGGTCCCTCATTCCCCGCGGACCGCAGACGCGAAAAGGAATTTGCTGAGATCGATCAAGAATCGCAGGTTCGAACGGTATGTGGCCGTCAACCCCTGCCCAATGCGGTATTTCAAGAGTGGCCTTCCGACCGGATGCGGTCTGTACGCGCGGCCACGGATTGAATCCGTGGTTGTTTCCTCGGGGGGCTGATTCATTCGCACAGGTTCAAGGGTGAAGACTGCAAGCGAGAACGGCCGCAAGGGAGGCATGGCCTCGCGGCTGTAGGAGTTGTCGTGGCGCCACACTGTGGCGGGTCGTCCGGCGATGCCGGTTCTGCAAACGGGAGCGATGGCGAAGGTTGGTGACCCGTTCTTGACCCTCGCAACGAAGGAAGGGGGAAACTCTGCATGATGGCGGGGCCGGTTACCGACGTTTGGTAGACCCGACGGACCATGCCGGCATGTCAGGGTATGTCGCTTGGCCGGTTAGTTCTCGGCATCGTCTTTGTCGGCTTGGCGTGCCTCGAGTCTCTCGGCGGCGGTTTGCGCAGCGGTGGTACCCGGATAGTAGTCGCGCACGTACTCGATTCGTGCGCGGGCCTCGTCTGCGTGCCCGGCCGCGGCGGATCGGTCAGCGATCTCCAGTTCGATGCTGGCCAGGTTCTCGCGCATACGGGCCAGGCGTGGGGCAATGGACTCCGCGTACTCCGACATGGGGTAGTCGTTGAGGAAGGCGGCCAGCTGGAGGAAGACCTGGCGGCCCTGTTCGCTGCGTTGCTTCGGCGGCGCGGACGTGGCCCGGTTCCAAGTTCCCAGATGCGCCAGGGCACCGAGATACGCGGCGTAGTCGATATCCGGATGATCCGGGTTCTCCTGGCGGATGGTATCGGTGAGGTTGCGGGTGCGCGCGAATTCCCCGCGCTGCAGGCATACCCGGGCGACCGACAGGCGGACGTCAACCGAGGCGGGTGCGTCGGCAGAATCCAGCGCACTGTAAGCCGCACGGCAGTCCCCGCGTTCCAGGGCATAGCGGATATCCTCTGGCGGGGGCTCGGACCCGTTTGGCGGGGTGGTGGCACAACCCGCCAGCATCAGGCCGAACAGTGCGCTGGCGGTCAGCGCGGCGGTCGGGGTCGCAAGCCGGAACCGGCGGGGCGTTATCGGGTTTGGTTCGGGTGTCACGGGGCTGATCCTGCGGTCCATAGATACCGTCCCTGGTCGTCACGGCGGAGATTGTTTTCGAGTAGGCGCTGGATGCTGGCATCGGCGTGGGCGCGCGGGTCCAGCAAAACCCGTGCATCCATGCCCGGGGGATCCGTGCGCAGGTCCAGGCGAATCGTGCCGGTGATGCCCAGTTCGGCATCTGGCGAGGCATCCAGATCGATCCCCAGGCGCTGGTCCTCTTCGCGCAGGGTCGCGCGTTGCTCGCCCAGGGGCAAGGGGCGGGGGAGGCCCGCGGCCGCTTCCTGCCAGTTGACCCGCCCCGAGGCGTGTTCCACCGTTCCGTCCCGATGGACCCGGAGGTGCAGGCCGCTGGTCTGCAACCGGCCGTCCAGAACGAGGGGGATGCCCGTCTCCCACTGATGCAGGGCGGCCGCGGGCAGGGTCCCTTCGAGCCCGGAGAGCTGCACGCTGTCGAGGCCGAGCCGCAGGCCCCCACGGAGATCGCCGCCGCCGGGCGGGGCCCAGTGGATGTCGGCGCCCAGCCCCCCGCGCAGAAGCTCGCCGGGTCGTACATTCCAGTGCAGTCGGCCCATCGGCCCCACCGGTGATTGAACCCCCTCGACGCTACCCTGCCAGAGCGATCCGTGCACCCGTTCCCAGGTGATCGTGTCCGGCAAGCCGGCCCACCGCTCGGCACCCGCCAGCGCGACGGAGGCGGGCGCGCGCACGACCAGCGCAAGCACCAGGGCGAGAACAAAAAATGCCCCCAGCGAGAACCATGCAGGGCGATCCCGCAGCCGTTCATCGACGCGGTTGTCGGGGGTGACGGTCACGCTACGACTCGCGGGTCAGAAAGAGTTCGGCATTGATGCGCCCCGGTTCGACGACGCGTTCCAGCAAGATGCGTCCGGGCACGACGCCGTCTTCTTGTTCCAGTTCGCCGAGCCAGCGCATCAGGTCGCTGTAGGGCGCCCCTTCGAGGTGCAGGGTGACGCCGGTCTCGCCAGGGCGGGCGCGCGCCAAGTGCTCGCCCAGGCCGAAGGCCCGCGCGGAGGCATCCACGTGGGCGATCAGCGAGCGGCCTTCAAGGCGCGGACGTCGATTGTCCTGTGTCGGTTCGCGGCTGTGGGCAGCCGTGA
This sequence comes from Thioalkalivibrio sp. AKL10, assembly GCF_000381845.1. Lineage (NCBI taxonomy): Bacteria > Pseudomonadati > Pseudomonadota > Gammaproteobacteria > Chromatiales > Ectothiorhodospiraceae > Thioalkalivibrio > Thioalkalivibrio sp. AKL10. The sequence continues at coordinate 374,841 of NZ_KB907142.1, read as the reverse complement.
CCTCGGGGGCATTGGCTTGCATCCAGGCCAGTTCCGCGCGCGCCTCGGCGAGTCGGTCGCGCGACTGTTCCCGGCTTTCCAGCAGGGGCTCGACGACGCCCAGGAACGCCACCGCGATCAGCAGGACCAAGCCGCCTGCCAGCAGGATCCGTTGTTCGCGCGTCTGCAGGGCGTCCCAGTAGGCCTTCATGGTTCCTTCTCGATGGTCATGCGTGCCCGGACACCCTGCTCGCCGGTTTCGGCCGAGACGATCCGCACACGCGCGGACATGGCTTCGCGCAGCGCCTCGCGCAACTGTTCCAGCTCCGCGATTCCGCTGCCCTCCAGTTCGAGTTCAAGGCGATCCGGGTCGCCCCGCAGACGCTGCAGGGTGAGGTCGCGCGGGGCGAGGCCCTCCATGATGCTGGCAAGGGCTTCGCCGAGGGGGTTGTGTACGGTCGGGGTCGACGCGCCTGGCGCGGCCTGCCCTAGCAGGCTCTCGAACTGGCCCACGGGGTCGACCATGCGGGCCTGCGGCAGGGTTTCCTCGAACAGGGCCGCGATGTCCCGTTCGGTCGCCCGGTATTCTCGCTCGAGCTGCCAGGCCTCCAGCCACACGGACCCAAGCCAGACTGCCACCAGCACGAGCGCCAGTGCCGCCGGTGCGCGCCATGGTGCGGGAAGGGCGCCGAGCGAGGTCGGGCTTTCGGCGGAGGATGCGAAGTCGAAGGCCAGTGCAGCCCGTACGGCGCGCTGCAGCTCGGGTGGCGGCAGGCTCCCCGATTGCACCCCGGCCAGCAGGAGCTCGAGGACGTCGCCGGACCATTCGGGTGGGGGCTGGAGGGGTGCGCGTGGGTCGGGTTCGGCGGCCGGATCCACCACATGAACCGCAGCCTGGGGAGACTGCGTTTCGTCGGCGCTGGTGTCATCGGAGGCCGTGGTGGCGGCGGAGCATTGTTGCAACCACCAGCTGGCAACCTCGCGGGGCATCGCGAGGGGTTCGGCCTCGGGCGAAAGCACGATGCTGCGTTGTGTTCCCGACAACAGGAAGACCTGATCGCCCGGGTCCAGGCTTCGCAGCAGCGCAATATCCGGGATCATGTGCGATACGCGGATGCCGTGCTCGCGAAGCCAGTCTTGCCAGCGGTCCAGGTCCCGATGCGCGACCACGCCGGCCAGGGTGTCGGTGCCGTGGCGAGGGCCGGCAACGATCCGGAGCTGTTCCAGGTCCTCGCTGAGACGGTCCTCCAGGGCGAACGGAAGCGCGCGGCGACGCACGCGGCCCGACTTCCCGGGCACGAACACCCGATGGAGAGGCGCGCGTTCCCCGGGGAGCAGCGCAACCGCATGGTCGTCCGCGGCGAGCAGGGCGCGCAGCTCGTCCGGTGCCGCCTCGCCTTGATCCGCGAGCGCGCCGTTCCTGCGCAGCCGCAGCCAGCGCAGCCGAAGCGGCGTATCCGCGCCGAGCATCTCGGGTTCTGGCAGCTGGAAGAGGAACCAGTTCATGCGGGGTCCGGTGAGTGAAAGGCGTCTGCAGGCATCCGGCTTTCTTGTTCAGGGTTCGCAGGGGGCGTGTTCGCGAATAATGGTACGCCCGTTGGGGCCATCGAGGATCGCGCAGTGAAAATAATCCCGTCCGGCGATGCGGACAACCAGTTGCAGACGGAAATAGCGAATGTCGCGGCTCTGTTCGGTCGCCTGACCCAGCGCTGCGGTTTGGACGGGGTCCGGGGCGCGCTCCATGTCGATGGCGTTGTCCGTGCCCGGCCGGGCCACAACCCAGGGCGCCAGTGCCTGCCAGAGCTCCGGATCGAAACCGTGTACCTGAAGCAATTCCGACGCGAGGCGCATCGGACGGTTGCCGCTGAGCCGGGGCGGTTCCAGGCCGCGGTATACCGGGTCGTCCGTTTCCGGGTTCATCCAGTCGTGTACGGCGACCGCCAGGCGCTGGGCGTTACCCGATTGACCCTCGGTTGCCGCGAGGGCCTGTTCGATCAGGCCGGCGAAGGCCTCAAGGGGCGGGTCATCGGCGCGCCCGAGGCTGTTGAGGTTGAAGCGGCAGTGAAGATTCTCCAGGCGAGCGCGCACGCCGACACCCTCGAGCTCTAGCGGCAATGCGGGTGAGGTGCAGCCCTCCCACGGAAGATCTTCGTAACTGGGCAGCCTCTCCAGCATGTGCAGGGCGACGGTTTCGGCCCCCTGGGTCAGGTGCCGCGCCCGATCCTGGTCCTGGATGGTGGCCGCGCGGAACACCTGCTGACTGTCGCGCATGGTCATGGTGACTGCCGTTACGCTGGCGATCGCAACCACCAGCAGGGCGGTGATCAGCGCGGCACCTGAAGTTCTCCCCTTCACTGGGCCCCCGGCAGGGCAATGCGGCGCTCGACGGGTCCGAGTCCCGGCACGACCAGGCGGACGATCACCTGCGCCGGTCGGCGGTCGCCGCCATCCAGCGGTGGCCAGCTGTCCGTGACCTCCTGGGTGTCGCCATCGACAAAGTCGAAGTGGATCTCCAGTTCATCGCCCGTGTCCCGCGCCATCCGGCCGTTCGTCGTGGACGCTCGCCCGGCGTGTGCATCCCGGCCCAGAAACAAGCGCACCTGCTCGGATTCCGGCAGGGCGCCGTCCAGCACCGGCCAGGTGACCCGTTCCAGCCCCCGGTCACTGACTCTCCAGGCGACCCGCGCCAGGCGGCCGTGTTCCCCGCTTCCCGCGCGTACCAGTTCCAGTTGTCGCGGGTCCGTGACCGGGCTGTAACGCAGGGCGGGGAGGCGATCGCCGTAGCCGTCGCGGGGGTGCAGCTCGATGCTGTGGCGCAGATCGCGTTCCAGCACGGCCAGCGTGACCTGCAGCTCCGCCAGGCGCTGGCTCTGTGCTTGCGTGGCATGGTCCGCCATCAGCACGGCACGCAGTCCACCAATGGCGAGCACGCCAACGGTCGCGAACACGGCCACGGCTACGAGCAGCTCCAGCAGGGTAAAACCGCGAGAGGCGCCGACAGAACATGACCGATGTGCCGGCACGTCAGGGCAATGCATAGCCGGTCGTCTGGACGAGAGGATGGTCGGGGTCGCCATCGAGCGGCCACACCCGGACCTCGATACGGCGAACCGCCGGCAGCTCCAGCGGGGCGTCGATAACCGTATCGGTGATCTCGATGCGGGCCTCCCATTCGCGGTCCGCGAGGGTGGACTGAATGCGCTCGGTACCGACATCGACTCGCCGCAACCCGGCCTCGTAGTCGGCGAGCAGGTTGCTGGCCACCCATCCGGCCAGCGTGCGTTCCTGCAGGTAGGCGGTATTGCGCGCGTGTTCGCTGCCGGCCTTGATGAGAGCCCCGAGGGCGACGCCGAGCACGACCAGGGCAATCAGGACCTCGAGTAGCGTGAATCCGCGCCGTGCGCCGCGTGCCAGCATGGCTAGTTGGGCTGTGCCGGACGGGCCATCAGCAAGTGGCGCGGCTCGCCGCGTACCGGTGGCGGGTGTTCGAAGGCCTGGATGGGTTGCCCCCGTTCGATCCGAAGCACGAGACCGCTTTGCCCGTCGGGGTGTTCCAGCACCAATTCAAAGGGTTCGATGTCGCCGCTATTGCTGATGGCGATGCGGTTATGCTCCGGCCCTTCGCGGAGGCTGCTGCGCCGCCCGTCCACATAAAGCCGTGGTTGCAGCCCGTGTTGCCGAAAGTCCCGCGGACCCAGCGGCCCCCGCTCGATCGGTGTCCAGGTGACCTGGGCATCGTCGATCCACTGGCGCTCCAGAATGACCAGCCCCTCCGTACCAATGCCGATGGATAGCGCCTGGCCGGTCAACAGGGTGTGTTCCCGGGCGAGTTCGATCTGGCCCGCCAGCTGGCGGGCGGTCTGTTCGAGGCTCCGGCTGCCCAGCTGGCTCATGGACAGCACGCCGATGCTGGCCACCACGCCGATGATGAACATCACGACCAGCAGTTCGAGCAGGGTGAAGCCGGAGGGGCATGCGCGGCGGGTCGCCATTGGCGTCCTCAGAACTCGTCCATGTTCCAGTTGCCGATCTCGCCCTCGATGCCCTCGCCACCGCGGCGTCCGTTGGCGCCATAGCTGAAGACGTCAAAGTCGCCATGTCGCCCGGGGTTCAGGTACTGATACGGGTTGCCCCAGGGGTCGCTCGGCAGACGGTCCATGTAGCCGCCCTGGCGGTACTGGGGGGCTTCCGGCCCGCTGCGCGGGCGTTCCACCAGGGCATCCAGTCCCTGGTCGGTGGTCGGGTACCGGAAATTATCCAGACGGTAGAGATTCAGGGCGCTTTCCAGGGTGCGGATATCCTGCTTGACCTTGGTGATCCGGGCGTCGTCCGGGCGATCCATCACGCGAGGGACCACGATGGCCGCAAGGATGCCGAGGATGACCACCACCACCATGATCTCGATCAGGGTGAAACCTCGGGCACCGCGGAATCCGGTACGCGCAAGGCAGGCAGAGCGGGGTTCTTGCATGTTCAATTCACCAGCTGGTTGAGTTCGAAGATCGGGAGCAGGATGGCGAGGACGATGGTCAGGACGATGCCGCCCATGGTCAGGATCAGCAAGGGCTCGAACAGCCCCATGCTGATACTGATGCGGGATTCGACCTCCTGTTCCTGGGTCTCGGCGGCCCGTTCCAGCATCTCGGTGAGCCGTCCGCTGGACTCGCCGCTACGGATCAAGTGTACGGTGATCGGCGGGAAGTATCCCGTCTCTTCCAGGGCCTGACCGATGCTGCGGCCCTCGCGGATTCGCAGCGAGGCATCCTCCACCGCGGCGCGCATGGGCCGACTGTCGATGACCTCGGCGCCGGTGCGCAGCGCATCCAGGAGCGACACCCCGCTGGCGGACAGGATGCTGAGGGTGCGTGCAAACCGGGCCGTGTTGAGCCCCCGGACCAGGCGCCCCACGAGCGGGAGGCGCAGGACCAGCCGGTCGAAGCGCATGCGCGGCCCGGGTTTGCGCAGCCAGTGGGCGAGCAGTGCCACGAGCACGCCCAGGGCGATCAGCGCGTACAGGCCATAGGTTCGCAACAAATCACTGGTGCTGATCAGCATGCGGGTCAGTGTCGGCAGCTGCTGGTCCAGGCCCTCGAAGACCTGGACCACTTCGGGCACGACATAGACGACCAGGCCCACGGTCACGCCCAGGGCCACCAGGGTCAGGATGACCGGATAGATCAGGGCGAGCATGACCTTTTGCCGCAACGCGTGGCGATTCTCGAGGTATTCGGCCAGGCGCTCCAGTACCAGGTGCAGATGCCCGGAGGCCTCGCCGGCCGAGACGGTGCTGCGGTAGATCTCGGGGAACGCGCGCGGAAATGCGCCCAGCGCCTGGGCCAGCGAGTGCCCCTCCATGACCCGGGTGCGCACGGCACTGAGGATGTTGCGCACCTTCTGCTTTTCGGACTGGCGTGCGACGGTCGCCAGCCATTCCTCCACCGGCAGGCCGGCGCGCGCAAGCGTGGCCATCTGGCGTGTTGCAAGCGCGAGGTCGAGGGCACCGATGCTGCCGGCCCCGCCGCGTCCCGAGGGGGTTCGGGTACCCCGGGTGGCGGCCGAGGACTCGCCGATTTCGAGCAGATCCAGTGGGGTCAGGCCTTCGCTGCGCAGCTGGGACCGGACGCTGCGGGCGGTATCCCCCTCGGTCACGCCCTTGTGGGTCCGGCCGGCTGCGTCCAGCGCCTGGTATTCGAAGGCCGGCATGGCCCTAACCCGCCTCGGTGACGCGCAGCATTTCCTCGAGGCTGGTCGTGCCGTCGAGAACCCGCCGGCAGGCATCGGCGCGGAGACTCACGCTGTTCTCGCGCGCGGCCCGCACCATGGCCTGTTCACTGGCGTTGTCATGAATCAGTGTGCGCAGGCGTTCGTTCACCTCCACCAGCTCATAGATGCCGGTCCGGCCCCGATAGCCGAGGTCGTTGCAGTTCGGGCAGCCGTGCGCACGGTAGAGGGTGGGAGGTTCCGTTGAAGCGACGCCCAGCAGTTCGCATTCCCGTGACGATGCCGGGTGCGGTTCGCGGCAATCCTTGCACAGGACCCGTACCAGCCGCTGGGCGAGAATCCCGTTCAGGGTCGAGGAGAGCAGGAAGGGCTCCACGCCCATATCGCGCAGGCGCGTGATGGCCCCGATCGCTGAGTTGGTGTGCAGGGTGGAAAACACCAGATGCCCGGTCAGGCTCGCCTGCACCGCGATCTGGACGGTGTCGACATCGCGGATCTCGCCGACCATCACCACATCCGGGTCCTGACGCAGGATGGCCCGCAGCCCGCGGGCAAAGGTCATGTCGATACGGCTGTTGATCTGGGTCTGTCCGATCCCGTCGAGGTAGTACTCGATCGGGTCCTCGACGGTCAGGATATTGCGGCTGCGGTCATTGAGCCGAGTCAGCGCCGCGTACAGCGTCGTCGTCTTGCCCGACCCGGTCGGGCCGGTGACCAGCACGATACCGTGCGGCCGCGTGACAATCCGTTCCAGGGTGTCACGGGTATCCGGATCCATGCCCAGGTGGGTGAGGTCGAGGCGACCGGCCTGCTTGTCCAGCAGTCGCATCACCACGCGTTCTCCGTGGCCCGAGGGCAGGGTGGAGACGCGCACGTCCACCGCGCGTCCGGCAACCCTGAGGGAGATGCGTCCATCCTGCGGCAGTCGCTTCTCCGCGATGTCCAGCCGCGCCATCACCTTGATGCGCGAGACGATAAGCGATGCAAGCCCCGCGGGCGGGGTCAGAATCTCGCGCAGGACGCCATCCACGCGCAGCCGGACGGCCAGGCGGCTCTCGAAGGGCTCGATGTGAATGTCCGATGCGTTTTCCCGTACTGCCTCCGTCAGCAGCGCATTGATGAGCCGGATAATCGGGGCATCGTCTTCGGCCTCCAGGAGGTCCTGCGGCTCGGCGAGGGATTCCGCCACGCTCGACAGGTCGAGGTTGCCATCCAGCTCCTCCATCGATTGCATGGCCCGCGAGCTGGAGGATTCGTAGCGCTCGCGCAGCCGCTGCTCGAAGGTCTTGTCATCGACGGTTTCCAGGTTCAGCGGCTCGGGGCTGCGCCGGCGCAGTTCCAGGAGTCCTTGCGGATCAGCGTCGTGGCGCAGGAAAATCTGGCGCTTGCCCGCGACCAGATTGCCGGGCACGGCGCCGACCCGACGGGCGAAGGTGTAGCTCACTGCGAACGTGCCGCCCACTGGCGTCCCGGACGCGTTCGGGACGTCTGGCGCGTGTTCCCGAATCGCCCCCGCACTCATGGCCTGGGGTCCCTCGGCCATTCAGTCGCGACGGCCATGGACATCTTCGAAGCTGGGCGGGAGTTGGGTCAGGCGCTCCCATTCCGGCAGGACCGGGCTGGCGCGCTGCTGGGTGCGCGCCTGCTCGCGCAGTTGCTCGCCGCGAATGAAGCTGTACTTCTCGCTGGTCAGTTCGGCGCCGCGGGCGCTGTCGCGGACGATGCGTGGATGCAGGAACACCATCAGATTCCGCTTCTCGGTCTGGTTGCGATCCGCCCGGAACAGTCGTCCGACTCCGGGGATGCTCCCCAGCCCCGGGACGCGCGCCTCGCTGTCCGTTTGCTGTTCTTCAATCAGCCCGCCGAGCACCAGCATGTCGCCGTCATCGATCAGGACGTGGGTCTTCAGTGTGCGGGTGTTGGTGATGAGGTCGGCGGCGTCGGAAGTACCCGGCGCCAGCTGCGACACCTCTTGTTCGATCTCCAGGCGTACGGCATTGCCCTGGTTGATCTGAGGCCGCACGCGAAGCTTCACCCCGACATCCTCGCGACGGATCGTGTCGAAGGCCTGGCCCGAATCCTCGATCGAGCGCCCGACGATGAACGGTACGTTCTGGCCCACCACGATCTCGGCTTCCTCGTTGTCCAGCGTCAGAAGACTGGGGGTGGACAGGATGTTGCTGGAGGTGTCGCGTTGCAGCATGTTGACCAGTGCCGCGATCCGCGTGCTTCCGGTGGACCCCACGCCCCCGACGGTCAGGCCGTCCCCGATGTCCGGGGGAGAGGACACGCTCCCGTCCAGGAATCCTTCCACGCCCGCCGCGAGTTCGAGGATCCCGCGTGAACCGGGGCCGGAAAAGTTGAGGACTCCGGCACCGCTGTTTCCGATCGCGCCCCACTGCACACCGAGATCCCGCACGCGATCCGACGAGACCTCCGCGATGACGGCTTCGACCAGGACCTGCGCCCGGCGGATATCGAGCTGATCCACGATGATGTCGAAGTCGCGGATGAAGTCGGAGGGGCCGTAGGTCACCACGGCGTTTGTGGACTCGTGGGCCTCGATATGGATCCCGCTTCCGCCCCGTGCATCGGGGTCGATATCCGGGCTTTTCTCGGCGATGTTGCGCAGCAGTTCGGCAACCTCCTCGGCCCGCGCATACTTCAGGTAGTGCACGCGCGCGTTCCCTTCTTCCATCTCTCGGTCGAGCTGGGCAATGAGCCCGCGCAGGCGCAAGCGAGACTCCTCGCGCCCGGAGAGGATGATGGCGTTGCTGCGACGATCCGCCAGGACCTGGGGTGTGGCGAGCTCTCCCGTGCCCTCCCGGGCCAGGATCTGCAGTTGCTCGGCGAGTTCCCCGGCGCGGGCGTGCCGGAGCTCGATGACTTCGAAATCGTCCGCGAATGGCCGGTCCATGCGTTCGACTAGGGCGCGGATGCGATGCACGTTGCTGCGCGTATCCGAGATCAGCAGCGTATTGGGCTCGGTGGCCGCCGCAAGGTGCCCCCCCTGCGGGATCAGCGGGCGAAGGACGGGAACGAGTTGGGCGGCAGAAACGTGTCGCAACGCGATCACGTGGGTGACGATGCTCCCGCCCCGCACGGCGGCGTCCGGTTCTGCCTCGATGTCGAGGATTGTGGGCGTATCCTGCTTGGCCTGCGCGTCGGGCACGATGCGCGTGGACGATTCGCCCGGAATGGCCGCGAATCCGTGGATCTTGAGGATGTCGTGGAACAGATCCATCAGCTCGTCCCGGGGCACGGGGCGGCTGGAAATGACCGTGATGTTGCCGCGCACCCGTGGGTCCACGATGAAATTGGTCCCGGTTTCCTCGGACACAAGATCGATCAGGTTGCTGATGCTGGTGTCGCGAAGATTGAGTGTCAGCTCATCCGCCGCGACGGACCCCGCTGCGCAGAACAGGGACAGTGCGAGGGCAAAAAGGCGGAGTCGGAGGCTCATTCGGTTAACTCGATGGTCAGCGGCAGGGTCTGCCCGTCACGTTCTATAGTGATGTTCACCCGGTCGGTGTTGCCGAGTCCAGCGAGGATTTGCTCGGGGTCTTCGATGTCGCGAATCTGCTGGCCCTGCACCGAGGTGATGATGTCGCCTTCCTGAAGACCGGCGCGCTCGAATTCACGTTCGTTGCGCGTCGGGGTGACTCGAATCCCCAGCAGGGCACCATCCCGCAGTACGGGCTGGGCGCGCAGCGAATTCATGGCGCGCTGCGGGTCCTCGAGCCAGCGGGATCGGCTGATGTTGGCCGTGATCGGCGCGGGGGAGGCAGCGGTTTGTGACGACCGCTGATCGGTATCGGAGCGGCTGCCATCGACTCGCAGTTCGTCGCCCCGCGGGAGCCGCAGCGTCTCCAGTCGACCTTCGCGCTCCAGGATGACCCGGTCCGCGTGTACCTGGTGCAGCGTCGCCAGCTGGTTCCCGATGGTGTCGCCCACGTGGTAGAGCTCGACATTGGCCCTCCCTGCGGAAATGATCGCGCTACCGTTGCCCTGGCCGGTCGCCAGAACGCCGAGGAGCTCCAGACTCAGGCGGGTCTCCGGCGCGTTCTCGACGGCCTGTGGCGCGGTTTCCCGGGGGGTGCCGAAGGGGGAGAACTCGGCGCTTCGGGTAAAGCCGGACCGAGGTGTGGCATCGGCTGCGGGAGACGTGCTGGGGCGACTGGCGGTTGCCCGTTCTGCGTGGGCCGTGGTGCCCGGCGGGTAGGTGTACCCCGGAACGGCGATCGACCAGACGAGACCCGCGATCAGCCATGCCGTGACCGCCAGCAGCCCGGCACTGAGGATCCAGAGCGGGAGTAATCGCACAAGTCGGGGCGAAGGTGGCATCGTCAACGGCGTTCGCGGTTTATTCGGTTGGCTGGCCCCGGCGGTTCTCGCTAGGTCGAGTCGGATCGCGTCTTGAAATAGGGCCTGGCGGGAACACGGTTTAATGTACCCGTTCGCGTGGATGCCCCTGATTCCCCGATCCTGCATGGTTCAGCATGCCGCTTTCGCCAAGTGGGGTCGAGTCCCGGGCCATGCGGCTTCCGGTTTTCCCGAGACGCCCCGTGCCCGTGCGCGGAGGCGAACGCCCCGGAGGCGCGAAGGTGTCGTGTCTTGCGGCTCCCAAGTCGATTTCTCCTGGTGAAGTCCACGTTTGGATGCCGGCCGCTGCCGGGGCTGCCATCGGATTCGGGAACAGGGGCTGCGCCCGGTCTGGAAGCGGGCGTTCGTCGTGACGACCATGGGATGAGGCCGCGCCGGCCGGTGGATGGAGCCACCTGGACCGGAGGCTCCATCCATCGTGTCCGAACGCGGCCTGGTTGACGGACATCACCGCCGATATCGTCGGCTTCCGCAACGAGCGCCGTCCCCGCACCGAAAATGGCTTTCGGGCGAATGCCGCAATTACGGTACCGAACAAGCCTGAATGGGCTTGTCCCCGTCTGCCTTGAGCGTCTCACCGTACTTATCGACATACTCTACGGTGACCTCAAGTGAGGAGCCTTCTTTACCTGAGAGGCCGTCGAAGTCGATTACATATTGATACTTGAAGAGCAGGCTGGCCAATTGCTGAAAGACCTGCTGGAGGTTGGCATCACTCGCCAACTCGTAGAACAAGCCACCCGTGCCGTCCGCGAGTCTTTGTAGTTCATCTTCCTGAGCTTCCTGAAGGAATTCCCCGAACCCGATGGTGAAGACGGGGATATCCGCCCCTAGGGCCTGATCGATAGCGCCTCCCAGCGCGGCCTCCGTGTCGTCAACAATAGTATCTTCGCCGTCGGTCAAGGCGATGACCGCCTTCCTGTCGTGGGTGCTGTTTGCGGTATCGAAACGCTTGATGGCTTCCACGGTTGCGTCGTAGAACGCGGTGTCCCTGTCAAGGGCGGGCGGATTGTTGATTGCGGCCTTCAGTATGTCCTTGTCGGAAGTGAATTCGGTCGTCATGGGCTGGACGTCGTCGGCGTACTTGATGATGTCCGCGTCATCGTCGTCCTTCATCGCGTCCACCAGCGACGTCGCGCCCGCCTCCATGTTGCCTACAGCATCGGGGAAGTCGGTAATACTGCCGCTGTAGTCCATCGCGATGCTGAGAGAGAGGTTGATGTCGCCGACCTGTCCGACGTCTATGACGTCGAGCAGGTTCGACGCTGGCCCGGATTCGAGCTCCACAAGAGTGAAATGCTTTTCAGCCAAGTGCGAGATTGGGAATTGCGCCTGGTCGGTGACGGACACAAAGGCTTGAAAAGCTTGAGGGGCGGGAAGGGCGCAGTCATTGACCTGGTTGACGGTGACGTGGATCGACTTGATTGGTTCGTAGGTGCCGGCCAGAGTGCTCCCGACCGTGCGGATGTTGGGGTTATCGCTCTCCGCGATCAATAAGCCGTCGAACTTGCCGACATGCAGTGGTAAATGCTGTGTTTTGAATTCGACCACAACGGTGCAGCTGTCGCCGGGTGCGAGGTCAAATGGGCGCGTTCCGCAGGGGGCGCTGCCGCCCGATCTGTCAAGGAAAAACGCATCGAAGTTATCCCGGCGAACCCTGATGTCTTCGATGTTGTAGGACGTCGTTCCTTCGTTGCGGATGATGAATTGTCGAGGGAGCGCTTGATCCTCGTTGCCTTCCGTAATGGTCCCGAAATCGAAACGCTCCGGGATCACCGTGATCCGGGTTTCCGGTGTGCTGCCACTGCCGCCGCTGCCACCACCACCACCGCAGCCAATCAGGCCGATTGACGCCGCCAGCAGGGCTGGTAGCAGGAGTCGGGACTTTCCGTATGCAAGCGTCATGGGTTTGTTTCTCCATCGATGGGCGGGGTGACCGGGTCGGTGCCCTGCAAGGGTTGCGGGCGCCGGGAACGGTCAGGCGGCGAGTGGGGGTGTCCGCCGGGAACCTGATCACGGAGAAAATCTAGTGGAAGAACGAGAACTGGGTCCGTGCGGTGCCGAACATAGGCGACCCGTCCGTGCCAGAACCCCTGTCGTCCGGAGGGCTCCCTTCTGCCCAAGAATAGTGATGAATGAACGCCGTGGAAGGCACCCCGTTACCCCCTCGTTAACGCGCTGGGGTCCCGTGAATCGGGGGTCTATGCCGTTTAAGCAGATACTTGCCCGATATATCGCTTCGGCAGGCACTTGTTGTGTGCCTCCGCGGCGGCCCGATGGGCGCCCCCTGCACGTGAATCTGCCTCTCCCGCAGCCCGAGGAGCTACTCATCACCGAGCTCGTTCCGGCCTGCCTGCCGAGGCCGTCTGAGCCCGAGACCAACCGAACATGGTCGCCCCAATTCTGCGCAACTCGACGCATACAAGCCCCTGCACTGTCATCCCGGCCGGAGCGAAGCGAAGAGCCGGGATCTCCCCCGTCGGGGCAACCCCAGCCGCCGAGATCCTGGATAACCGCTGCGCGGTTTCCGGGATGAGGAAGCAGGAGGCGCGTGGAGCCCTGGGGCGCGTTTCGACCGTCGGGTGTTGTACGCACCCGGGCCCGCGCGGCCCCAGGATCTGGCCGAACCTCGTGGCTCATCAGGTGCATCATTGACCGGAGGGCGACTTGGCCCCCATCGCATATCCGCCCGCATGGATAACCCCTCGACTGACGGGGCCGCCGTGGCAATCTCAAAGGGGGTCTCGTAGTCTCCCCGGCTCATCCATTCCGCTCTGGAGACATCGTGGCCACCATCCTGAATCCGTACGCCGACGAGCAGCCCGAGTCGAAGCGCATCGTGCTACGTGCCCGCAGTGGCCAGGCGGTCTCCGCCAATTTCACTCTGCAGGATCGGCGCGGGCGCGAAAGCGCGGCGGAATACCTGTTTCATCTCTATTCCACCATCAAGCAGAAGCTGGGCGAACCGGTCCTGGATACTGCTGCACCATCGCCGGACGACCAGACCGCCATGCAGCGACTGATCCTGTACTCGGCCGGAGCCCACGACACCATGTTCGGCACCTTTAATGCCTCCGGTGCCTCCTCGGAGATGCCCGAGGAGGAGCGCAACGAGTTCGTGGAGATCTTCCTGCTGGCCAGCGCCACGGTCATCGAGGGACAGCGGATCACCGTCGACCTCCAGCGCGGTCTCATCACCGCCGAGGCGCCCTGAGCAAAACGTCCCGTGCGGGGTCGCCGCCGCAGCAGGGATTGCCCGTGCAGATGGGCATGGATGCATGCCGGCTCGTTTCAGGGACGGCCTTGTGCCGTAAGTCTCGGATGGGAGGGGTGGGCCCGGTTGGGTGGAGGCCGGCCGCGTAGCCTGGCTTCGCGAGGCCGGAACGGCGTGCGCCGGGAGGCGCGCGACTGGGATAGTCCGACCCGCCCAACAAGAGCGAAGCGAATGGTGGGCCCGGTCGGACTCGAACCGACGACCAAGGGATTATGAGTCCCCTGCTCTAACCAACTGAGCTACAGGCCCGTATTCGGGGAGGGTACAAACGACTGCGGCGCCATTCTACCCGGAAAGGCAGGGATGGCGCCGCAGCGTGAGGCAGGGGCCGGCCGCGCGGCCGGGACGCCGGTTACTCGGCGTCGGTGTAGGTGCGCAGCAGTTCGGCGCGGGTCGGGTGGCGCAGCTTGCGCAGGGCCTTGGCCTCGATCTGGCGGATGCGCTCGCGGGTGACGTCGAACTGCTTGCCGACCTCCTCGAGGGTGTGGTCGGTGTTCATGTCGATGCCGAAGCGCATGCGCAGGACCTTGGCCTCGCGCGGGGTCAGCGTCGACAGGATCTCGCGGGTGGCCTCGGTGAGGCTCTCCTGTGCGGCGGAGTCGGACGGCGAGGCGACCTTCTCGTCCTCGATGAAGTCGCCCAGATGCGAGTCTTCGTCGTCGCCGATCGGGGTCTCCATGGAGATCGGCTCCTTGGAAATCTTCAGCACCTTGCGGATCTTGTCCTCGGGCATCTCCATGCGCTCGGCCAGCTCTTCCGGGGTGGCCTCGCGGCCCATCTCCTGCAGCATCTGGCGGGAGACGCGGTTGAGCTTGTTGATCGTCTCGATCATGTGCACCGGGATGCGGATGGTGCGCGCCTGGTCCGCGATGGAGCGGGTGATCGCCTGGCGAATCCACCAGGTGGCGTAGGTCGAGAACTTGTAGCCGCGGCGGTATTCGAACTTGTCCACGGCCTTCATCAGGCCGATGTTGCCTTCCTGAATCAGGTCGAGGAACTGCAGGCCGCGGTTGGTGTATTTCTTGGCGATGGAGATCACCAGGCGCAGGTTGGCCTCGACCATCTCCTTCTTCGCGCGGCGGGCCTTGGCCTCGCCGATGGACATGCGGCGATTGATCTCCTTGATCTCGGCGATGTTCAGGCTGGCCTCGCGCTCGATCTCGGCCAGCTTCTTCTGCAGGCGCACGATCTCTTCTTCGTGCTGGGCCAGGGCGTTGGTGTACTTGCCCTTGGCCTTGCAGGCTTCCTTGATCCAGTCGAGATTGGTCTCGTTCTTGGGGAAGCTGTCGATGAAGGCCTTGCGCGGCATCTGGGCCTGCTCGACGGCCAGCGCCATGATGCGGCGCTCGTGGCGGCGGACGTGGTCGATGCTGCCGTGCAGCTGGGTGGTCAGCTGGTCGACCATGCGCGGGATCAGCTTGAACTCCATGAAGTACTTGGCGGTGGCCTCGCGCGCTACAGCGTAGGCCTCGCGGTTGCCCTTCTCGAAGGCCTTGTGCGCCTTGGCGTGCAGCTTGCGCAGCTTTTCGAAGCGCTCGCGCGCCTCTTCCGGATCCGGGCCGGTGTCTACCGGCTCGGCGGCTTCTTCGTCTTCCTCGGCGTCTTCCACCTCGTCGACGATGGCATCCAGTTCGGCGCTGGCCTGCTGCTCGGCGGCGGCCGCCGCGGCCGCCTTCTGTTCGTCCTGGGCCTTCTGGGCCTGTTCCGGCGTCACCAGGCCACGGGCCACGGCCTCACCGTTGGCGTGATCATTCGGGTCGATGAAGGAGACCACCAGGTCGGTCAGGCGGCCATTGTTCTCGACGATCCGGTCGTATTCACGGATCAGCCGTTCGATCGCGCCCGGATGGTGGGCGAGCGCGAACAGGACCTGCATCAGGCCCTCTTCGATGCGCTTGGCGATGCGGATCTCGCCTTCTCGGGTCAACAGCTCGACCGTGCCCATCTCGCGCATGTACATGCGCACGGGGTCGGTGGTGCGGCCGAAGTCGCTGTCGGCGGAGGCGAGCGCCGCGACGGCGTCCTCGGCGTCGTCGTCGGCCGAGACCGAACCGTCGGACAGCAGAAGGCTGTCGGCGTCCGGGGCCTGCTCATGCACCGCGATGCCCATGTCGTTGATCATCGCAATGATGTCCTCGACCTGGTCGGAGTCGATGATGGAGTCGGGCAGGTGGTCGTTCACCTCGGTATACGTGAGGTATCCCTGCTCCTTGCCCTTGGCAATCAGTTCCTTGAGCTGGGATTGCTGCTCTTCACGATTCATTGCGGTCGTACTCCGAGGTGCTTGTTTGAGCCGTGGCAAGACGGCTCAAGGAAAGTGGGACGCAGAAAAAACAATCCTACATTGTAGCAGAAGATTCTTATATTGCCGGTGGCCTGATGGATTCTCGGGTCAAGGCTGGGTCGCGACCCGGCTCTGGGGAGACCTCCTTGACCGCTATGTTGAGGGCGAATCCGGGCGCTTCAAGCCCCCGGCGGCGCTATTTGGGCAGGTCGAACCGCTGCAACTGCTGGGTAAGACGGGCGAGCTCGGCGCGTTGTTCCGTTCCGAGTTCGGAACCGGGGCGAGTCAGTTCACGAATTCGCAATCGATAGTGCTGACGCAGGAGCTGGCGGGCGCAGTCCAGCGCCGTCTGGCGGGTGACCGCTGGCTCGCCGTCGTTGAGCTCCTGGTGGGCCAGGGCCATGAGTCGCTGAAAGTGGCGTTGATCGCGAAAGCGCTCCAGCAGGCCGGCCGTGTGGCGTCCAGGGCTCTCGTCCAGGGCCGCGAGGACATTACGCAGGGTCTCGGCGGCCGCTCCGGGCAGCTCGACGACCTGGCGGAACTCGGGCTGTGACCAGTCCAGTTCGGGGTGTTGCAGGACGCGGGCGAGCAGGGCACCCCACAAGGCCGGGGCGCTCTCGCCGCGCGCGGGCGCACGGCCGCCGGGCGTGGCGGGGAGCTCGTGACCCGGGCCCGGTTCAGGGTTGCGGGCAGGCTGGGGTGGCTGTTCCGACAGGACCTGTTCCAGTCGCTCCTGGCTGAGCCCCGTCTCCTGTCCGATGCGTTCGACGAGTTGGTCACGAAACAGCGGATCGCGGGCGGTGGCGACCAGCTTCATCGCCGCGTGGGCGAAGCGGGTGCGGCCTTCGGCAGTGTCGGTGGGGTGCTCCTCGCGCTGCAGGCGCATCAGGGTCTCGGACAAGGGCAGGGCGCCGGCGAGGCGCTCCTCCCAGCCGGCCAGGTCGTCGCGCAGGACCAGGCTGTCCGGGTCGTCGCCCTCCGGCAGGAACAGCACGCGCACCTCGCGCAGGCCCTGGATCGCGGGCAGCGCCTCGCCCAGCGAGCGCCAGGCGGCGCGGCGGCCGGCGGCATCGCCATCGAAGCACAGGGTGATGCGCGAGACCTGACGGAACAGGCTGTCCAGGTGGGCACGGGTGAGCGCGGTACCCATGCAGGCCACCGCGCGGTGGAACCCGGCGCGGGCCAGGCCGACCACGTCCATGTAGCCCTCGACCACCACGATGTCGTCCAGCCGGGTGCCGGCCTTGCGCGCCTCGAACAGGCCATAGATCACCTGGCCCTTGTGGAAGACCTCGCTCTCCGGGCTGTTCAGGTATTTCGGTTCGCCGTCCTCGATCAGGCGCCCGCCGAAGCCGGTGATGCGCCCACGCCGGTCGCGGATCGGGAACATGATGCGCGCGCGGAAGCGCTCGCGGATACCGCCGTCGTCGCGGCGCGCGGCCAGGCCGGCATCGACCAGTTGCTGCGGAGTGAAACGTGGCTTGAGCGCCTCGATCAGCCCCGAGGGCGGGGCCCAGCCGATCTGGTAGTTGCGCGCGGTGGCGCCGTCGATGCCACGGTTTTTCAGGTACTCGACTGCCCTGGGGGTCTGGCGCAGTTGCTGTACGTACCATTCGGCGGCCGCGTCCAGCGCGTCATACAGCGGGGCATGGGCCTCGCGGCGGTCGTCGTCCCCGGCCTCGCGCGGAACCTCGAGCCCGGCTTGTTCGGCCAGCTGCTCGATCGCCTCGGGAAAGCTCAGGTTCTCGTACTCCATCAGGAAGCTGATGGCCGTGCCGTGCGCCCCGCAGCCGAAGCAGTGATAGAACTGCTTTTGCGGGGAGACGTAGAACGATGGCGTCTTCTCGCCGTGGAACGGGCAGCAGGCCGCGAACTCGCGCCCGGCCTTCTTCAGGCTGACGCGGCGCTGAATGATCTCGACGATGTCACTGCGTTCGAGCAGATCGTCGATGAACGCCTGTGGGATGAGGCCTGCCATGGGGTCGCTTCGTGTTCCTCGGAGTCGTGCCGGTGGTTGGGTTCGCATGATAGCCCGGAGGGCCCGGTGGTCGTCAGGGCATCGATCCCTTCACGCCAGTCCGAGCTCATCAACTCCGTCATTGCGAGCGCAGCGAAGCAATCTCCATGGCCAGTCACCCGATCCCCACTGCTTGCCCTCATCAACCGATTGCTTCGCTGCGCTCGCAATGACGCATTTTCGCGGGTCCAAACAAAACGGGCCCCGTGAGGGGCCCGAATCGCGGTGCTGCCGGATGGCGGGTCAGGCGGCCTGGCGCAGGTTGGCCAGCAGGCCCCGGAGTTCCGAGGCCTTGGGCTTCACCAGCCAGAACGAGCCCTGGTAGTCGTCGAAGCGCTCAAGGATTTCACGGCCCCAGGCGCTGTCGGTCTCGTGCACGAATTCCGTGACGAGTTCCTCCAGGTAGTTCCGGTGCGCCTCCATCTCCTCGGTGTCGAGGCGGTGCAGGTCGATTAGCTCGTTGTTGATGCGGTCCGGGAAGTCGTTCTCCCGGTCCAGCACGAACGCGAAGCCGCCGGTCATGCCCGCGCCGAAGTTGATGCCGGTATTGCCCAGCACCACCATTACGCCGCCGGTCATGTACTCGCAACCGTGGTCGCCGATGCCTTCCACCACGGCGATCGCGCCGGAGTTGCGCACGCCGAAGCGCTCGCCACACTGGCCGGCCGCGAACAGCTTGCCGCCGGTCGCCCCATACAGGCAGGTGTTGCCCATGATGGTGGTGTCCTGGCTGGCGAAGCCGGAGCCCTCCGGCGGCCGGATCACCAGCTTGCCGCCGGTCATGCCCTTGCCGACGTAGTCATTGGCGTCACCCTCCAGGTACAGGTGCAGACCGCCGGCATTCCACACGCCGAAGCTCTGCCCGGCCGTGCCCTTCATGCGCACGGTGATCGCGGCGTCCGCCATGCCCTGATTGCCGTGGCGCTTGGCAATCTCGCCGGACAGTCGCGCGCCGATCGAGCGGTCGGTGTTGGCCACGTCGAAGTGGTATTCGCCACCCGCCTTGCTCTCGATGGCCTGGAGCATCTCCGCGACCATCTTCTCGGCGAGCTCGCCCTTGTCGAACGGTTCGTTCTTCGGCGCCTTGCAGAAACGCGGCTTGTCGGCCAGGTCGCCGCTGGCCAGCAGGCCGTTCAGGTCCAGGTGCTGCTGCTTGGGCGTCTCGCCAGGCAGGATCTCCAGCAGGTCGGTGCGGCCGATCAGGTCGGTCAAGCTGCGCACGCCCAGCTTCGCCATCCATTCGCGGGTCTCGCGGGCGACGAACTGGAAGTAGTGCATGACCATCTCGGGCAGCCCGATGAAGTGGTTCATGCGCAGCACCTTGTCCTGCGTGGCCACACCCGTTGCGCAGTTGTTCAGGTGGCAGATGCGCAGGTACTTGCAGCCCAGCGCGACCATCGGGCCGGTGCCGAAGCCGAAGCTCTCGGCGCCCAGGATGGCCGCCTTGATCACGTCCAGGCCGGTCTTCAGGCCACCGTCGGTCTGCAGGCGCACCTTGTCGCGCAGGTCGTTGCCGCGCAGGGTCGCGTGGGTCTCGGACAGGCCCAGCTCCCACGGGGTGCCGGCGTACTTCACCGAGGTCAGCGGGCTGGCGCCAGTGCCGCCGTCGTAACCGGAGATGGTGATCAAGTCGGCATAGGCCTTGGCCACGCCGGCGGCGATGGTACCGACCCCGGCCTCGGAGACCAGCTTCACCGAGACCAGCGCATCCGGGTTGACCTGCTTGAGGTCGAAGATCAGCTGCGCCAGGTCCTCGATGGAGTAGATGTCGTGGTGCGGCGGCGGCGAGATCAGGGCCACGCCGGCATTCGAGAAGCGCAGCTCCGCGATCATCTTGTTGACCTTGTGCCCCGGCAGCTGGCCACCCTCGCCGGGCTTGGCGCCCTGGGCGACCTTGATCTGCAGGACTTCGGCGTTGACCAGATAGTGCGGGGTCACGCCGAAGCGGCCGGAGGCCACCTGCTTGATCTTGGACATGCGCTCGGTACCGTAGCGCGAGACGGCCTCGCCGCCTTCGCCGGAGTTGGAGCGTCCACCGAGGCGGTTCATCGCGGTGGCCAGGGCCTCGTGGGCCTCCGGCGACAGCGCGCCCAGGCTCATGCCGGCGGAATCGAAGCGCGGCAGGATGTCGGCCTCGGGCTCGACCGCGTCAAGCTCGATCGGCTCGATGTCGTCGCGCACCTTGAGCAGGTCGCGCAGCACGGTCACCGGGCGTTCGTTCACCAGGTCCGCGTATTCCTTGTAGATCCCGTAGTCGCCGGACTGCACCGCGCGGTGCAGGGTCTGGATCACATCCGGGTTGTAGGCGTGGTACTCGCCGCCGTGGACGTATTTCAGTAGACCGCCCTGGCCGGCGCTCTTGCGCGGGTTCCAGGCCCGCTTCGACAGCGTCTCCAGATCCGCCTGAATGTCGGCGAAGCGGGTGCCCTGGATGCGGCTGGTGGTGCCCTTGAAGCAGGTCTCCACGATTTCGTCGGACAGGCCGACGATCTCGAACAGCTGCGCGCCGCGGTAGCTGGCAATGGTGGAGATGCCCATCTTGGACAGGATCTTGAACAGGCCCTTGTTGATGCCGCGGCGGTAGTTCTGCGCCAGGGTCAGCGGGTCCGCGTTCGGGATCTCGCCGGACTGGCACATGCCATGCAGCGCGGAGTAGGCCAGGTACGGATAGATCGCGGTGGCGCCGTAGCCCAGCAGCACCGCGAAGTGGTGCGGATCACGCACGGTGGCGGTCTCGGCGACGATGTTGGCGTCGGTGCGCAGCTTGGCGCCGATCAGGGCATGGTGAACCGCGCCCACGGCCAGCGCGGCCGGGATCGGGCGGCGTTCCGGGTCGATGCCGCGATCCGACAGGACCAGCACCACGGCACCGTCGCGCACGGCCTCGACCGCGTGCTCGGTCAGGGCCTTCACGGCGTTCTCCAGCGAGCCGGAATGGACGTCGTAGTTGAGGTCCATGCGCTCGACGCGGAAGGCGTCCTCGGTCTGGTTGCACAGCTCGCGGAACTTGGCCTCGGACAGCACGGGGGAGTCGGACACCAGGCGGTGGGCGTGGTCCGGGGTCTCCTCGAACAGGTTCTGTTCGCGGCCGAAGCAGGTCTCCAGTGACATCACGATGCTTTCGCGCAGCGGGTCGATCGCCGGGTTGGTCACCTGGGCGAACTGCTGGCGGAAGTAGTCGAACAGCGAACGGGTGTGGCTGGAGAGCACTGCGAACGGGGTGTCGTCGCCCATGGAGCCCACGGCCTCCTGCCCGGCCTCGGCCAGCACGCGCAGGATCTGGTCGCGTTCCTCGAAGGTTACGTCGAACAGCTTCTCGTAGGTCTCCAGGCGCTCGGGCGGCATCGGTTCGCCGGAGAACAGCTGGTTGTCGTCCAGCTGGCTCTTCAGGTGCTTCACGTGCGCGCGCAGCCACTGGCGGTAGGGCTGGCGGGTGCGGTTGATGCGGTCGACGTCCTCGGGCTGCAGCAGCTCGCCGGACTCGGTATCCACGGCCAGCATCTGCCCGGGCTTCAGGCGCCCCTTGGCGACCACGTCCCCGGGGGCGTAGTCGTACACGCCGATCTCCGAGGCCAGGGTGATGTGGCGGTCCTTGGTAATCACGTAGCGCGCCGGGCGCAGGCCGTTGCGGTCCAGGGTGCAGGCGGCGTAGCGGCCATCGGTCAGCACGATGCCGGCCGGGCCATCCCAGGGCTCCATGTGCATGGAGTTGTATTCGTAGAACGCGCGCAGGTCGGAGTCCATGTGCGCGACGTTCTGCCACGCCGGCGGGACCAGCAGGCGCATCGCGCGGAACAGATCCATACCGCCGGCTAGCAGCACCTCCAGCATGCTGTCCAGGCTCTGCGAGTCGGAGCCCGCCAGGTTGACCAGCGGTTCCAGCTCGGCCAGTTCCGGCAGCTTCTCGGTGGCGAACTTGTGCTGGCGCGCGATCGCCCAGTTGCGGTTGCCCTGCACGGTGTTGATCTCGCCGTTGTGGGCGAGGAAGCGGAACGGCTGCGCCAGGCCCCACTGCGGGAAGGTGTTGGTGGAGAAGCGCTGGTGGAACACGCAGATTGCCGTCTCCAGTTCCGGGCGCTTCAGGTCCGGGTAGAACACCGGCAGGTTGGCCGGCATCACCAGACCCTTGTAGGAGAGCACGTGCGCCGACAGGCTGGGCACGTAGAACACGGGGTCGTCGCCCATCGCGATCTCGGCGCGGCGGCGCACCACGAACAGCGCGCGTTCGAAGTCGGCCGCGTCCATCTCCGCCGGGGCATTGATGAACACCTGCAGGATGTGCGGCTGGCTCTTCATCGCCTCGGCGCCGCAGGCCTCTTCCGGATTGACCGGCACCTCGCGCCAGCCGGCAAGCCGGAGCGGGCCGCGCTCGATGGCGCTCTCCACGGCGGCGCGGGTTTCGGCGATCTTTGCCGGGTTGATGAACACGATGCCGGCGGCGAAGCGCTCGGCCAGTTCGATGTTCGACTCGGAGGCGAGGGTGCGCAGAAAGGCCTCGGGGGTCTTCATCAGGAGCCCGCAGCCGTCACCGGTCTTGCCGTCGGCGGCGATCGCGCCGCGGTGGGTCATGCGTTCCAGGGCCTTGATCGCGGTGTCGACCACCCAGTGGCTGGCTACGCCGTCCATGTGCGCAATGAGGCCGAAGCCGCAGTTGTCGCGCTCGAATTCGGGGCGGTAGAGGGTGCCGTTCAGTTGGTTCTGTCGCATCGGTCAACTCCGGTCGCAGCGCGCGGGGCCATACGCGGGCGCGGTACGTTGGTCAGGGCCGTCCCTGGAAAAAGAACACGGAAAAAGGCGCAGGAATATAGCCGAACCGTTATTCTCCCGGCAAACCGGGGCCGGTCAAGAAGACACGACATCGACGCAGGTTAAGTCGTGGTGACCAAGCAGCGCGGGGATCAGTCGCGCACGGCGTTCTGGACCGAGCCGATGGAGCGGATCCAGGGTTCGTCGCGGCGCACGGCGGCGGGCAGGTCCTCCGCGGCGCGCTGGGCGGCGGCCCGGTCGGGGAAGACTCCGGCCAGGATGACCACGAATTCGCGGTTGTTGACGCGCGTTGGGATATAGCGGATCCCGCCCAGGTCGTGCTGATCGGCATACGCCCGTGCGGCCCCCATGTTCGGCGCGGCCAGCAGCTGGATGGTCGTGGCGCCTCCGTCCTGGTCGTTCAGCCAGGCGCGGTCGTTGCGCAGGCGCTCGGCGTCGGCATCCTCTGCGGCCGGCTCTTCGGTGGCGGCTTCCGGCTCGGGCGTGGGTTCGGGTGCCGGTTCAGGCTCCGGTTCCGGAGTGCTTTCTGGCTCGGCCGGCGGTTCGGATGCGGGCGCCGTCTCCGTGGGTTCCGCCGCCGTCTCGGGTTCGTCCGCGGCCGGGTCCTGGGGGGCGGTCTCCCGCTCGGTCGGTTCGGCTTCGGCCGGAGGGGGCAGGTCCAGGGGGGCGGCCACGACGACCTCGTCGTCGGTGATGGCTGCCGGCCCCTCGGGCGCGGGTTCCGGCTCGGCCTCGGTGATGCGCGGCTCGGGCAGGGGTAGTTCGATGATCTCGGTATCGGTCGGCGCGGATTCCGTCTCCAGCAGTTGCCAGGCGACCGGGGCGGCGATGCCCAGGGCCACGGTGATGGCTACCGCCGGGACGAACCAGCGCTGGTTCCAGAAGGCGACGTTCTCCGCCGCCGGCGGCTCCGGGATGCGGTGATCGGCGTCGATGCCGCCCGGCTCGCCCGGCGGCGCCTCGGGGGCTGTCGCGCGGGGCGGGTCGGGTCGCGGAGTGGACGCGGCAAGAGCCTCGGCCGCCGGGGTGAAGCGGTCGTCGTCCGGGTCGCGGCTGGCGCGGATCGTCGTCTCCGGGGGCGTTTCGCTCGCCGGCTCGGCCTCGCGGGTGGAGGGGGTGAGCGCGGGCTCCCCGTCTTGCGGTTCGATGTCGGTGTCTGTCTCGGCCGCCTCGCCCGCGGCCACCCCCGGGGCAGTGCTGCCGGCGGCTGTGGCTGCGGCGACGGTCCGGCGCTCGCTGCGGCACTGGCGTTCGAGGAAGCTGTTGGCTTCGCGGTTGAGGTTGCCGGGCAGGCCCTGACTGGTGGTCTGCAGGTGATGGATGGCGTCTGCATCCAACAGGCGATCGGGGTCGGCCAGGCCCGCGGCCTGCAGGCGGTGGCGCAGGTAGGCCGCGGTCTGCTCCAGGTTGAACGCGCGCAGGCTGACGCGAGTGACCTGGTCCTCGTCGGAGGGGTCGGGCAGGTATAGGCGGCGGCGCAGTAGCCCACTGGAACCGACCAGGATGATGCGCGGGGCGCGGCCCTGCCTGGCAAGGATCTCGCTGCGCATGCGCATCAGGTTGTTGACGATGTCGGTGCCGACCAGGTGCGCGTCATCCATCGCGATAACCGGGTCGACGCCTTCGGCGACGCGGTCGCCGAGGAGTTCGGTCAGTGGGCGGTCGGGATCGTCCGCGTTCTGCGAGCGCAGGTAATTGCGGATGGTGTTGTCCACCGACTCGAACTGGGTGTTGATGCGCGCACGGAAGGCGATCAGCTCGAACGGGTCGGGCAGCATCGCCAGCAGTCGCATTAGCTGGAGGCTGCGGCCGGAACCGTTCTCGCCGGTCATCAGCACGACTGCGCCGGGGCCGTTCAGGGCAGCCCGCGCGGACTCGAGCAGGCCATCCAGCAGCGGGTCGCTGTAGATGAAGGTCTCGTCGGGCGCGTCGTCAAACGGCGGCGCGTGCAGGCCGAGGTGTTCCAGGCATTGTTCGGAAAGCGCCATCGAATTCCTTTTCAGGTCAGCGTGCCCAGGTCGAACAGGCGGTGGTGTTCACGGATGGCGTGGCGATCGGTCATGCCGGCGATGTAGTCGGCGATGGCGCGTTGCGGCCCGTGCGCGTCGTGGGTGGCCATCTCGTCGGCATGCCGCTGGTAGTGCTCGGGCATCAGGCGTGGCTCCGACTCGAACGCGGCAAACAGATCGTGGATCAGCTGGCGGGCCTTGTGCATTACCCCGTGGACCTGGTGGTGATGGTAGAGGTTCTCGCGCAGGAAGCCCTTGAGCTCGCGCGCCTGTTCCGCCATCTGCGGGCTGAAGCGGATCAGTGCCTCGCCGGCGCGGCGCACGTCGTCGGGGGTTTGCGGGCGCTGGTGGTCGATCGCGGCCTGGCTGGTCTCGATCAGGTCGCCGACCAGGGCGTCGATCATGCGCCGGACGGTCTCGTGCTGGATGCGACGCGGGTCCAGGTTCGGGTACCGGGCCTGGACCGTCTCGCGGCAGTCGCGGAACAGGGTGACCTCGGCGAGGCGGTCCATGGTGAGCAGCCCGGAGCGCAGGCCGTCATCGACGTCGTGATTGTTGTAGGCGATTTCGTCGGCGACGTTCGCGAGCTGGGCCTCGAGGCTCGGCTGTTCCTTCTGCAGGAAGCGCACCCCGATCTCGCCCAGCTGGCGCGCCTTCTCGGGTGCGCAGTGCTTGAGGATGCCCTCGCGGGTCTCGTAGGTGAGGTTGAGGCCGTCGAAGTCGGCGTAGTGGCGCTCCAGCAGGTCGACGATGCGCAGCGACTGCAGATTGTGCTCGAAGCCGCCGTGCTCGCGCATGCAGGCATTCAGCGCGTGCTGTCCGGCATGCCCGAACGGGGTGTGGCCGAGATCGTGCGCCAGCGCGACGGCCTCGGTCAGGTCCTCGTTCAGTTGCAGGGCGCGCGCGATGGAGCGCCCGATCTGCGCGACCTCCAGCGAGTGGGTCAGGCGGTTGCGGAACAGATCGCCCTCGTGGCTGATGAAGACCTGGGTCTTGTACTCCAGCCGGCGAAAGGCGCTGGAATGCACGATGCGGTCGCGGTCGCGCTGGAAATCGCTGCGGTGACGCGGCGCGGCCTCGGCCTGGGCGCGGCCGCGCGAACGTGCGGGGTCGCAGGCGTAGGGCGCCAGGCCCGGTGTGGCGGCGCTGGGGGTGGCCATGGTTTCAGGCGACACGGGCATGCTCGTGCAGGGTGTCGTCCAGGGCGTCCTGATCGAACGCGTCGGTGAGGACGGCTTCGCCAATGCCGCGCAGCAGTACCAGGCGCAGGCGGCCGCTGGCCACCTTCTTGTCGATCGCCATCAGTTCGCGGAAGCGGTCCGGGGTCACCGCCCCCGGCGGTTCCAGGGCCAGGCCGGCGCGCTGGATCAGGGCCTCGGCGCGTTCGCGACCAGCGGTATCCAGCCAGCCCATGCGTTCGGACATGCGTGCGGCCATGGCCATTCCGGTGCCCACGGCCTCGCCGTGCAGCCAGGCGCCGTAGCCCATGCCGGCCTCGATCGCGTGGCCGAAGGTGTGGCCCAGGTTGAGCAGGGCGCGAATGCCGCCCTCGCGCTCGTCGGCGGCGACGATCTCGGCCTTGCAGGCGCAGGAGCGACGGATCGCGTAGGCCAGCGGTTCGGGTTCCAGTGCGCGCAGGGCGTCGATGTGTTCCTCCAACCAGGCGAAGAACTCGGCGTCGCGGATCAGGCCGTACTTGATCACCTCGGCCAGGCCCGCCTGTAGCTCGCGCTGGGGCAGGGTCTTCAGCGTGTCGGTGTCGATGACGACGGCGCGTGGTTGATGGAAGGCGCCGATCATGTTCTTGCCCAGCGGGTGATTGACACCGGTCTTGCCGCCAACCGAGGAGTCGACCTGGGCGAGCAGGGTGGTTGGGACCTGAACGAAGTCGATACCGCGCTGGTAGATCGCGGCGGCAAACCCGGCGATATCCCCGACCACCCCGCCGCCCAGGGCGACGATGCGGCTGCCGCGATCCAGGCGCGCCTCCAGCAGCCGGGTCAGGATGGTCTCTACCGTCGCGAGGGTCTTGTGCTGTTCGCCGTCGGGCAGTTCGATCCATAGCGGGTCGCTGCTGATGTCGCAGGCGGTGAGGTTCCGGCGCAGGGCGTCGCCATACAGCGGCCCGACCGTGGTGTTGGTCACCACGGCGACGCGCCGGCCGTGCAGCGCCGGCCGGAGCCGCTCCGGTTCGCCCAGCATGCCCGGCCCGATGTGGATCGGGTAGCCGCGTTCGCCCAGTTCTACGTTGAGACTTTCCATGCCCGTCATCATAGCGTGCGGGCCGACGGCGGCGTAAGCCGGGCATTCCGCATGGTGCG
Organism: Thioalkalivibrio sp. AKL10; assembly: GCF_000381845.1. NCBI lineage: Bacteria > Pseudomonadati > Pseudomonadota > Gammaproteobacteria > Chromatiales > Ectothiorhodospiraceae > Thioalkalivibrio > Thioalkalivibrio sp. AKL10. The sequence goes on along the minus strand of NZ_KB907142.1, from coordinate 348,086 downwards.
GATCGCTTCACGGACTTTTGCAATTGGCGCCGGTTGGATTACCATAGGGAGTTCTGCATGGTCGCCCGGAGTGTTTGGCGGCCGGTTTTGTTATTTTTGATCGAGATGATCCTGCATCCGTTTCGGAGATTGTATGCCGCACGTACGAATTCGTGAGAACGAGCCCTTCGAGGTCGCCCTGCGCCGTTTCAAGCGCACCTGCGAGAAAGCCGGCGTGGTCGCGGAAGTCCGCCGCCGTGAGTACTACGAGAAGCCGACCACCGAGCGCAAGCGCAAGGCCGCTGCCGCGGTGAAGCGTCAGCTGAAGAAGAATTCCCGCGACATGACTCGTCGGGTGCGTTTGTACTGAACCCCGTCCGGGTGGCTGCCCGGACCCGAGGACCCAAAGATGTCGCTCAAGGCCCGGTTGCAGGATGACGTCAAGCAGGCCATGCGGGCCCGGGCCAAGGACCGCCTGGCTGCATTGCGCATGATTCAGGCCGAGGTATCGCAGTTCGAGGTGGACGAGCGGCGCGAGGCCGACGACGACACCGTGCTGGCGATCCTCAATCGCATGCTCAAGCAGCGGCGTGATTCCATCGATCAGTATCAGAAGGGCGGTCGCGAAGACCTCGCCGAGCGCGAGGCCGCCGAGGTCGTCATTATCGAGGAATACATGCCCGAGCCGCTGGACGCCGCCGCGCTGGACCAGTTGGTGAGCGAGGCGATTGCCGAGACCGGGGCCAGTGCCCCGGGTGACATGGGCCGCGTCATGGGGGTGCTGAAACCCCGGGTCTTCGGGCGTGCGGACATGGGCCAGGTGAGCCAGAAGGTCCGCGCCGCCCTGCAGGGCTGACTACGGGCCGGATCCCGGCCGAACTCCCCGGGCCCATCGCGGCCCCTATCCCGATTTCGTCGGAGCGAGTGTTCCATGGCTTCCAATCCGATGCAGTTCCTGGACCTCCCGCGCCAGGACCCCCAGAAGACTCCCGCCGAGATCCGGATCCACGAATTCGGCGAGATCATTGGTCAGTTCGATCCCGCCACGGCCGGTCAGCAGGCCGGCCGTTGCCTGGCCTGTGGCAATCCCTATTGCGAATGGAAGTGCCCGGTCCACAACTTCATCCCCAACTGGTTGAAGCTGGTGGAGGAAGGCAATCTGTTCGCGGCCGCCGAGCTTTCGCACAAGACCAACTCGTTGCCCGAAGTCTGTGGCCGCGTATGCCCGCAGGATCGTCTGTGCGAGGGGGCCTGCACCCTGAACGACGGCTTCGGCGCGGTCACCATCGGCTCGGTCGAGAAGTACATCACCGACGAGGCCCTGAAGGCCGGCTGGCGCCCGGATCTGTCGGATGTCACCCCGACCGGCAAGCGGGTCGCGGTGATCGGCGCCGGGCCCGCGGGATTGGGCTGCGCGGACATCCTGGCGCGCAATGGCGTGCAGGCGGTGGTGTATGACCGCTATCCGGAGATTGGCGGTCTGCTGACCTTCGGCATCCCGCCGTTCAAGCTGGAAAAGCACGTGATCCGCACCCGCCGCGAGATCCTCGAGGGCATGGGCGTCGAGTTTCGCCTGAATATCGAGATCGGCCGCGACATCGCGATGGACGCTTTGATGGAGGAATACGATGCCGTGTTCCTCGGCATGGGCACCTACACCGCGATGCAGGGCGGTTTCCCCGGCGAGGACCTGCCGGGCGTTTATCCCGCCCTGCCGTTCCTGATCTCCAATATCCGCCAGGTGATGAACTGGCCGCAGGAAGAAGGCCACGAGTTCATCGACATGGCCGACCAGCGGGTGGTCGTGCTGGGTGGCGGCGACACCGCGATGGACTGCAACCGCACCTCGATCCGCCAGGGCGCGGCATCGGTGACCTGCGCCTACCGCCGCGACGAAGACAACATGCCCGGTTCGCGCAAGGAAGTGGTGCATGCGCGCGAAGAGGGTGTGCATTTCGAGTTCAACGTGCAGCCGGTGGAGATCGTCGGCGACGGCAAGGTCGAGGGCGTGAAGGTCGTGCGTACCCAGATGGGCGCCCCGGACGAACGTGGCCGCCGCCGTCCCGAGCCGGTCCCCGGCTCCGAACACGTAATCCCGGCCGACCGGGTGCTGATCGCCTTTGGCTTCCGTCCGTCTCCCTCCGACTGGTTTGCCGACTACAAGATCGGCATCGACGAGGGCGGCCGCGTGCAGACCGCGGGCGAGCATGCCTTCCAGACCGGCAATCCGAAGGTCTTTGCGGGCGGCGACATGGTGCGCGGCTCCGATCTGGTGGTCACCGCCGTCTTCGAGGGCCGCGAGGCCGCCGAAGGCATCCTTGAATACCTCGGCGTTTGAGCCTTTCGATGTCCCAGAACCTGAAGAACGACCTCCTGCTGCGAGCCCAGCTGCGCGAACCGGTGGAGCGTCCGCCGATCTGGATCATGCGCCAGGCCGGGCGCTACCTGCCGGAGTACCGCGAGACCCGCGCCCAGGCCGGCAGCTTCATGAGCCTGTGCCAGAACCCGGAGCTGGCCTGCGAAGTCACCATGCAGCCACTGCGCCGGTTTCCTCTCGATGCGGCGATCCTGTTCTCCGACATCCTCACCATCCCCGACGCGATGGGGCTGGGTCTGTATTTCGAGACGGGCGAGGGCCCACGTTTCCGCGAGCCGGTGCGTACGCTGGAGGCGATCGAGAACCTGCCGGTGCCGGACCCGGAGCAGGAGCTACGCTACGTGATGGACGCGGTGCGCCTGATCCGCCGCGAGCTGGACGGCCAGGTCCCGCTGATTGGTTTTGCCGGCAGCCCATGGACCCTGGCGACCTACATGGTTGAGGGCCAGGGCTCGCGCGACTTCGCCGAGACCAAGCGTCTGATGTACGGCGAGCCGCAGGCGATGCACGCCCTGCTGCAAAAGGTCGCCACCGCGGTGACCGATTATCTGAATGCGCAGATCCGCGCCGGCGCCCAGTCGGTGATGATCTTCGACACCTGGGGTGGTTCGCTTACTCCGCGGGCCTATCGCGAGTTCTCGCTGGCCTACATGCAGCGCATCGTCGACGGGCTGATCCGTGAAAACGATGGCCGCCGCGTCCCGGTGACGCTGTTCACCAAGGGTGGTGGCGCCTGGCTGGAAATGATGGCGGATACCGGGGCGGATGCCCTGGGGCTGGACTGGACCATCGAGATCGCCGAGGCCAGCCGGCGGGTCGGCGATCGCGTTGCGCTGCAGGGCAACCTCGATCCGTCGGTGCTCTACGCACCCGAGGCGGTAGTCCGCGAAGAGGCCCAGCGGGTGCTGGATGGTTTCGACCGCGACACGGGTCATGTCTTCAATCTTGGCCACGGCATTCATCCGGGGATCGATCCGGAGCGGGTCGCCGCGATGGTGGATACCGTAACCAACTACCGACGCTAGTCCGGCCGGCGCGAGCGTACGGCCCGGTTATTATTCCGCCGTGGCCGCCGCCTCTTCGGCGCCGGCCTCCGCCAGCATCCTCTCCACGTCCGCGCGGGTTGCGCGTTGCATCGGGCGTCCGTCCACCGGCGACGGTGGCGCCTGGCGCAGGCCGTCCAGCGCGAATACCGTGAGCTCAACATCGGTGTCGTCCGGTCCGCGGAAGGCGAGGAAGGGGATGCGCTGTTCGCGCCCCTGCCGGCTGCGGTAACGGCGCTCGCCGGTCTCGCAGTGAATCCCCCGATCCCCCATCTCCAGGATGACCTCTTCCACTGTCTCGGCGAAGGCATGCAGGTTGATCAGCGGTTGCGATTCCACTAGCCCTTGCAGGAGCGGGCCGACCAGCCGCGGTTCCAGGTGCTCCAGGCGTTCCATCACGACCAGCGCCGCTTCCAGGCGGCCGCGGTAGGCGGCGCGGCTGGCGGGGCTGGCAAACAGCCGGCTGCGTTCGATGGCGGCGTCCTGGATCTCCAGGTTGCCGGGCATGTCGTGTCGGGCGTCCACGCCCAGGTGTTCCGCGGCTTTCCGCTTGGCCAGCCCGAAGTCCCGGATGCCGTCGTCGAGCATGATGCGAGCGGCTTCCTGGGCCAGCTCCTGGCGCGCGCGCGAGGGGCTGGCCATTTAAAAGACCAGTTCGGGTTGCTGGTTTCCGCTACTGCCGTTCTCGCCGTTCCCCGGAATGACGTGTCCGCGTTCCGGGATCTGGTGGGGTAGCAGCCACTGTTTGCGCGCGCCCGGGGCGTCGTCGCTGGGGGCGCGCTGGCCGTTCGGCAGGATGGCGACTCGCACCAGGTCGTTGGGGCGCTCCACCGGCCGCTCCGGCTGGTCGGCCAGCACGCTGCCCATGAAGCGGGTCCAGATTGGCAGGGCCGCGCGACCGCCACTTTCGCGTCGGCCCAGCTCGCGGTTGTCGTCGAAGCCGATCCAGGCGGTTGCGACCAGCTCCGCGTTGAACCCGGCGAACCAGGCATCGCGGTAGTCATTGGTGGTCCCGGTCTTGCCGGCCAGGTCGGACCGGCCCAGTTCCATGGCTCGCCGGCCGGTCCCGGATGTGATGACGCTGCGCAGCATGTCGCTCATCTGCCAGGCGACACCGGGATCCAGGACCGGTACCGGATCGGTGTACTGCAGCGGGCCACTGCTGGCGACCAGCGGCAGATCCTGTCCCTTCGGGTTTGTGCAGGGTGCGGGGCACGCTCGTTCGGTCGGTGCCTCGTACAGGGTCTCGCCGTCCGCCGTCTCGATGCGGGCGATGATCCAGGGGCTGTTCAGGCGGCCGCCGCTGGCGAACACGCCATAGGCATTGTTCAGCTGCAGCGGGGTGAGGGAGCCGGTACCCAGGACCATGGACAGATTGTTCGGCTGCCTTTCGAGGTCCAGACCGAAGCGCGTCAGTTCCTGGTGCACGTTTCCGGTGCCCAGGCGGTCGAGCAGGCGAATGGAGGCCAGGTTGCGGGAATTCGCGAGTGCCTCGCGCAGGGTGGTCTCGCCGTGGAAGCGCCGCGAGTAGTTCTGCGGGCGCCATTCGGCCCCCAGGGCGGGGTCGTTGAAGACCATCGGCGCGTCGATCACGGTCCCTTCGGGCCGGTGGCCCTCGCGCAGGGCCAGGGCATAGACCAGCGGCTTGAACGCGGATCCGGGCTGGCGTTGTGCCTGGGTCGTGCGGTCGTAGCGGTTTTCAAAGAAGTCGAACCCGCCGGCCAGTGCCAGGATGGCGCCGTCCTGAGGGGCCTGGGCGATCACGGCGCCGGTGACTTCCGGCTTTTGCGCCAGGCGCCAGCGGCCGTCGGTATAGGGACGTATACGGATCACGTCGCCGCGTTCAAGCGCCGGGGATCCGGCCCATTCGCGGTCTTCCGGCAGGACTTCCAGTTCGCCAATGCGGCCGCCGTCGACGCGCAGTACCCCGGCTTCGCCCTGCCCCAGGACGACGGCCGGGAACAGAAGCCTTCCGTGCACCCCAATGGCCATCAGCGCGCGCTCGCGTGCCTCGGCGTCCTCCAGGGTATTGTCGGGAAGCCGCATTTCGGGACCGCGAAAACCGTGACGCTCGTCATATTCCAGCAATCCTTCGCGCAGCGCCTGGTTGGCCGCTTCCTGCTGGCGGGAGTCGATCGTCGTGTGCACCTGCAGGCCGCGACGGTAGGCGTCGTCACCCCACAGGTTCACCACCATCTGGCGCGCCATTTCGGCGACCCAGTGGGCATCAATCTCGGTGGCTGTGGTGTGGCGTTCCGACAGCACCGGGCGCTCGATGGCGGAGGCATAGGCATCCTCGTCGATCACCCCGGTCTCCAGCATCCGCCGCAGTACGTAGTTGCGGCGGATCTCGGCCCGTTGCGGGTTACTTACCGGGTTGGTGGTCGATGGCGCCTTGGGCAGGGCGGCGAGCGTGGCGACCTCGTCCAGTTCCAGCGCATCCAGCGAGCGGCCGAAATATACCCGCGAGGCGGCCTCGATCCCGTAGGCGCGCTGTCCCAGATAGATCTTGTTCAAATATAGCTCGAGGATCTCGTCCTTCTCGAGTTCCTGTTCCAGGCGGATGGCCAGGAAGATCTCGCGCAGCTTGCGTTCGTAGGTCCGCTCGCGCGTCAGGAAGATATTGCGCGCGAGCTGCATGGTGATGGTGCTGCCGCCCTGGCTGCGCTCGCCGCCGGTGGAGATCACATTCAGTCCGGCGCGGGCAAGACCCATGACATCCACACCCGGATGGTCATAGAAGCGCTCGTCTTCCGCCGCAATAAAGGCATCGCGGACTTGCTGCGGGATCGCGTCAATCGGCACGGGAATGCGTCGTTCTTCCGCGAACTCACCCATAAGGCGGCCATCCGCACTGCGGACCTGCAGTGGCGTCTGCAGACGCACATCGCGCACGGCGTCGGCCTCCGGGAGGCTCGGCGCGTAGTAAACATAGAGAGCGGCCGCCGCGATGGACAGGCCGATTCCGGCTGCCAGCATCAAGGCCAACAGCGCCGTAATAATCTTAAGGAGCGGATTCATGACAGCAAGAAAAGTGAGGCCAAGATGAGAAGTCGCTTTCAAAGCGACTTGCAACCCTGAAGTCGCGGTGTATATTGTGAACCAGCTAGCATACGTGATTGTAACGCTACCAGTTACTTTCGTCGGGGTATACAGGGGGATGTGTGCTGAGTCTCGGAAAATCCAAACAAGGGCTCCTGGGCGTGGATATCAGCTCGGCAGCCGTCAAGGTGCTGGAGCTGACGCGACAGGGTAAGGGCTTTCGGGTCGAGGCCTTCGCGGTCGAACCGCTGCCCGATGGGGTGATGGTCGACAAGGTCTGTCAGGACACCGAGGCCGTGGGTAATGCCCTCGCCCGGGCGGTCAAGCGCTCCGGCACCCGCCTCAAGCACTGCGCGATGGCTGTGCCGTCCTCCGCCGTGATCACCAAGACCATCCAGATGTCGGCCGCGCTGGGCGATGCGGAGCTCGAGGGCCAAGTCTTCGTGGAGGCGGATCAGTACATCCCCTACACACTTGAAGAGGTCAACCTGGATTTCCAGGTCCTCGGCAAGAACGAGAAGAACCCCGAGATGGTCGATGTGCTCGTGGTCGCTTCGCGCCGCGAGAACGTGGACTCGCGCGTGGCCATCGCCGAGGCGGCCAAGTTGACCCCCGAGCTGATCGACGTCGAGGCATACGCGATCGAGCATACCGCCGAGCGCCTGATGGAGCAGGTCCCCGACCGCGAGAGCAAGCCGATCGTGGCGGTCGTGGATGTCGGCTCTTCGGTGACCGCCGTGTATGTCGTCAGTCAGGACGAGGGCGTGGTGTACACCCGCGAGCAGAATTTCGGCGGCCGCATGCTCACCGAGGAGATCATGCGGCGCTACAGCATGAACTATCAGGAGGCCGGCTCCGCCAAGATGAGTGGCGACCTGCCGACCGACTACGCAAGCTCCATCCTCGAGCCCTTCAAGCAGACCATGGTCGACCAGATCCTGCGGCTGCTGCAGTACTTCTACGTGACCCGCCCGCAGGACACCATCGATCACATCCTCCTGGGGGGCGGCTGTGCGGCCATCCCGGGCGTGGACGAACTGCTCGAGGAGGCCGCCGGCACGCCGGTATCGATCGCGAACCCGTTCCGCGGGATGGCGTTGGCCAAAAGGGTCAACCAGGAACGTTTTGCCAATGATGCCCCGGCGCTGATGACGGCCTGTGGCCTGGCCGTGCGGGGGTATGCGTCATGATTTATATCAACCTCCTTCCCTGGCGCGAGAAGGCACGCGAACAGCGGCGCAAGCAGTTCTTCGCCGCGGTTGGTGGCGCCGCGGTGGTCGGCGTCCTGCTTGCCTTCGTTGGCTACAGTTTTATCGGCGCGTTGATCGACCACCAGCAGTCGCGCAACCAGATGCTGGAAAGCGAGATCCGCGAACTGGATCGTCAGATCGCCCGGATTCGCGATCTCGACGAACAGCGCGAGGCCCTGATCGCCCGAATGGAAGTCATCCAGACCCTGCAGGCGCAGCGGCCCGAGGCCGTGCATCTCTTCGATCAGCTGGTCGAGACCCTGCCCGATGGTACCTACCTCAACGAGGTCCGCCAGGAAGGCGAGAATGTGCGCCTGGTCGGGCGCTCCGAGTCCAACACCCGGATCTCCGCGCTGATGCGCCGGATCGATGGGTCGCCCTGGCTGGGTAGCTCCAACCTGCAGATTATCGAGACCCGCGAGGAGGGTCGCCTCCAGGTGCGTGACTTCCGTCTGGATGCCACGCAGACCCGGCCGGATGCCGAAGAGGGGGATTCCTGATGGATCTCAATGAACTCAAGCAGGTCGACTTCAACAACATCGGGGAAGCCTCCTGGGGCGTGAAGGGCCTGATCCTGGTCGTGATTGTCCTGGCCATCCTCGGCCTGTCCTATTACCTCTTCATCGGCGATCAGCGGACAGAGCTGGAGCGCGCGGAGAGCCGCGAACTGCAGCTGCGCGACGAGTTCGAGGACAAGCAGCAGCGGGCTGCCAACCTACAGGCCTATGAGGACCAGCTGGAGGAGATGGAGCGCATGTTCGCCTCGCTGCTCGAGTTGTTGCCCAGCAGCGCCGAGATCCCCAGCCTGCTGGTCGATGTCTCGCAGACAGGGTTGCAGGCGGGTCTCGAGATCGAGCTGTTCGAGCCGCGCGGCGAGAACCGCCGCGACTTCTACGCCGAGGTCCCGATCCGTCTGCGCGTCCGGGGCGATTACGAGGATCTCGCGGAGTTCGTCAGCGGTGTCTCGGCCCTGCCGCGCGTGGTCACCATGCACAACATGCATATCCGTCCGGGCGCTTCCGACAACGACCTGCTGATGGATGCGGTCGCCCGAACCTATCGCTACCTGGAGGAGAACTGATGAGGCATTCTTCCATGCGAGCGGTATGGCCGGGACTGGCCATGGTCCTGACGGGCGGGATCCTGCTGTCGGGCTGTACTCAGGACAACCGTGACCTCGAGCAGTACATCGCCGAGGTCAAGGAGCGCCCGGGGAGCGGGATCGAGCCGATCCCCACCCTGGAGCCGCACGAGCCCTATCTCTATCCGGGGCATACCCGGTCGCCTTTCGACTCGTCGGTGATCGCCCAGCCGGAGCTCGCCGCGGCCGAGGGGCAGCCAGGAGACGCCGAGATTGATCCTGACCGCCCGCGCGAGTTCCTCGAGGGCTTTCCGCTGGATTCGCTGCGGATGGTCGGGTCGCTGGAGCAGCATGGCGTGCGCTACGCCCTGGTCCGGACCCCGGATCGAGGGGTTCAGCGCGTCACTGCGGGCAACTATATGGGCCAGAACCACGGGGAGATCATCGAGATCACGCCGACCCAGATCCGGCTGGTCGAGATCGTGCCGGATGCCTTCGGCGGTCACGTGGAACGTGAAAACTCGGTGGCGCTGACCGACTAGCGGTTGGGGGGGAAGAAGATGATGACGAGCATTCGCCGCAAGGTCGGCACAACCAACAGGGGATTCAACATGGGTTCTTCCATGCGCGCTTTCGCAGGCACGGTCGTTGCGGGCCTGCTGTTCATGGTGTCCCAGGGGGTGGCTGCCACCGAACTGGAAGAGATCCGGGCCGGCAGTCTGAGCGGTGACCGGGTGCAGGTGAACCTGCGCTTCTCGGAGACGCCGCCCTCCGATATTCGCGCCTTTGCGATTGATTCACCGCCGCGCATCGCGTTGGATCTGCCCAATGTCGGCAATGCATTGCCGCGGCGCGAGACGGACCTGAATGTGGGCCCGGTGCTCCGGGCGAGCACGGTCGAGGCGGGCAACCGCACCCGCGTGGTGCTGAACCTGACTCAGGCCTCCGAGTACCAGACTCGAGTCGAGGGCAATAATCTCATCCTTACGCTGGGCCGCGGGGTTTCCGAGGCGGATGCACGCACCCAGCAGGTCGTGGATCGTGCGGGTGAACCCGCTGCCACGACCCGCAGCGCCCGACCCATGGAGATCACGGGTATCGATTTCCGGCGAGGCAGCGAGGGCGAAGGTCGCGTCGAGGTGGATCTCTCCCGCTCTGGCGCCGAGATCAACGTTCGCGAGCAGGCCGGCCGCATCGAGATGACCTTCCCGCGCGCGATGGTTGACGAGTCGCTGGAACGTCGCCTCGACGTGGTCGATTTCGCCACCCCGGTGCACACGATCGACACCATCGCCGAGCGCAATCGTGTACGCATGGAGGTCGAGGCGCGCGGCGAGTACGAGATCATTTCCTACCAGAGTGATCGCCAGTTCGTCCTCGAGGTCGCCCCGATTTCCGAGGCCGAACGCCAGGCCCGCGCACGGGAGGAAGAGGAGTACGCCGGCGAGCGCCTGTCCCTGAATTTCCAGGACATCGAGGTGCGCTCCGTTCTGCAGTTGCTGGCGGATTTCACCGATCTGAACATCGTGGTCAGTGACACGGTGGGTGGCAACATCACCCTGCGCCTGAACAACGTCCCCTGGGACCAGGCGCTGGATATCATCCTGCGTGCCCGCGGGCTCGACAAGCGAATGGACGGCAATGTCCTGTACGTCGCCCCCAGCGAGGAGATCGCGGCGCGTGAACGCCTGGAGATGGAGGCACAGCGCGACCGTCAGGAACTGGAGCCGCTGCGCACCGAGTTCGTGCAGATCAATTTCGCCCAGGCCGAGCAGATCGCGTCCCTGATTCGGAGTGACGAAGGCGGGCAGTTCCTGTCGGAGCGTGGCAGCATCACCATCGACACGCGCACCAACACCCTCCTGGTGCAGGATACCCAGAGCCGGATCGAGGACGTCCGTCGCCTGGTCTCGACGCTGGACGTACCGGTTCAGCAGGTGCTGATCGAGACCCGCATCGTGATCGCGGAGGATACCTTCAACCGTGAGCTGGGCGCCCGCTTCGGAATCAGTGGGACTCGCGGAGACAGAGGAACTCGTCTTGGTGTTTCGGGTTCCTCAGAAGGGGCGGGAGGAACCGAATCTGACCTTCAGGAAGGTGGTCTTGGCGCCCGTGGGAGAGGTACGGGTCCCGGTGCAGCAGGAATTGGCGGCATTGCTCTTGGCGATCGTCTGAACAGTTCGCTGCCTGCTGGTGGTAACGCGGGGAGTGCCGGCCTCAGCATCCTGCGCAGCGGTATCCTGCTGGATCTGGAGCTTTCGGCTCTGCAGGTGGAAGGCCGCGGCGAGATCATCTCCAGCCCGCGTGTGATCACCGCCAATGGCCAGACGGCGACGATCAAGCAAGGTGAAGAGATCCCGTTCCAGGAAGCCACTGCATCCGGCGCGACTTCGACCCAGTTCATCGAGGCCGTACTGTCGACGGAAGTGACGCCGCAGATCACGCCGAACGGCAACGTGATCCTCGACATCAAGGTGACAAAGGACGAGCCCAGCCAGCGTGTGATCCTTGGGGTGCCGGGGATCAACAAGCGCGAGGTGGAGACCCAGGTCTTCGTCGGCAACGGCGAGACCGTGGTCCTGGGCGGTGTGTACGAGATCGACAGCCGCACCAACCTCGAGAAGGTGCCGTTCTTCGGGGATATCCCGTTCCTCGGAAACCTGTTCCGCAACCGCTCCACGGAGAATTCCAAAGCGGAATTGTTGATCTTCGTGACGCCGCGCGTACTCGACTGAGCGCAAGGTGTAGCGTCGGGGCTTGCCCCCGATGGGTTCGATCTCGAAAGCCGGGGCCTGTCCCCGGCTTTTCTTTGGGTGGCCCAGCCAGTAGCCTTGGCGCCCATGCAGAACATCGTACTGGTAGGCCCGATGGGGGCCGGCAAGAGCACAATCGGGCGCGGCCTCGCGGGGCTGCTGCGTCGGCCGTTCTTCGATACCGATCAGGAGATCCAGCGGCGTACCGGTGTGGATATCCCGACCATCTTCGAGTTCGAGGGCGAGGGCGGTTTTCGCAGGCGCGAGACGGCGATGCTGGAGTCGCTCTTGCAACAGGAGGGCGCGGTGATTGCCACCGGCGGGGGGATTGTCGAACGCCCGGAGAACCGGGAACAGCTGCGCGATCAGTTCGTGATCTACCTGCGGGTGCCGGTAGAGGAGCAGTTCCGGCGGACCCGCCGCAACCGCAAGCGCCCGCTGATTGCGGAGGCCGCGGACCCGAAGGCCCGCCTTCAGGAGTTGTTCGCGGTCCGCGATCCGCTCTATCAGGAGGTCGCGGACCTTACGCTGGAGGGCAAGGGGCGGCGGGTGCGCGACGCGGTCAAGGGCGTATGCGCGGCCCTGCAGGTGCAGCGCCCCGACCTGTGCCAGCCCCGCCCCGACGGGTAGTTGGCTCCTCCACGCAGGAGGCAAAGACAAATCGGATTAGCCACGGGCTTCAGCCAATCGCGGGGAGCGTTGGGTCCCCTCCGCTGCGGTCGGGTGTGGTGGAGCGCAGCGAAACGCATCAGTTCCCGCGTCGTGTCCGTCCCTTGATGGGATTCGCTGCGCTCATCCCATCCTACGACCCGGCGGCTGGCTGAACGCCTTTGCGAGTCAGGAAGAGAAAATCACCAACAGAAAGCCGGAAAATGCGCACAAGGGGCCTGTGCCCCCGGCATCACCCGCAAAACATCCTTCCGATCTTCCAGCCTTCCTGTGAACCGCGTATGACCGGTTGCGTGTCGTTCCCGCCGGGTCGCGTTGATCGTCAGTGGCGGGTGTTGCCGCCGCCATCGGGGACGAACATGCCGTCCTGCGATGGCGGTGAGCGGCGCCCGTGCGAGGCGTGGTGAAACAGCAGGCGCCAGCCCGTGTCCAGCCAGCGCCAGGTCTGGCTGATCAGGATCGTCCCGGTGGGCGCGACGTCGCCCGGTCGCGTGATCGCCTCTTCGATGACCAGGCTGATGATCTCCCCGGTCTCGTGGCGGCCCACGATCTTCGGTTCGATCCCGATATTCAGTTCACGCGCGAAGACCAGCAGCCAGCTCTCCATCACCTCTGCCACGCCCCGGTGGGCGCGCGGGCTGCCCGGGTGGATGCAGACGATGTCGGGACGCTCGCCCCACAGGCGCATCATCTGTTCGATATCGGCGGCACGAAAGGCGGCGTAATACGCCTCGACGCAGCGATCGGCATCCGTCGCCATCAGTGCACGCCCCCGGTGGGCCATTCCGGCGTGGGTTCCGGGTCCGGGCTAGCGTGGTGGAGCACCATGCGCCAGCTTTCCCCATCATGGCGGTAGCCATTGGTCGCCAGCATGACGCCGCGCCGTTCACCCTGGACATACAGGTTTTCGCGCAATACGTGGAGGGTGAGGTCTTCGCCCGGGATGGCCGTCACCTGGGTCCGGTGTACGATCACCCCGCGCATCCCCGGCAGGATGTCGTCCCAGCTTTCCAGGATGATGTCCGTTCCCTGCAGGCGCTCGCCACCTGGGTGGATGCAGACGCACTCCGCACTGTCGTGCCAGATTTCGCGCATGCCTTGTGCATCGCCTGCCTGAAAGGCCGCGTAAAAGGCGGCTTCGGCGGATTCGGGAGAAGGGAACGTGGCCATACCGGTCGGGGCCTCCTGAGGCAGAGGGGTTATTGTCGCAGGAGCATCCGCGGATGACGAATATGCGAGATGACGTAATGGGCGCGACCCGCCAGAATGGCGCGCATTCATCACGGGAGCCCGTATGGCACGTATCCTCGCGACCGGCATTGTCACGCTCGACCACACCCTCGATGTTGCAGCCTTCCCGGCCGAGGACGACGAGGTCCGGGCGCTCGCCAGCACCACCCAGCCCGGAGGCAACGCGACCAACACGGCAACGATCCTGGCGCAGTTCGGCCACCGCCCGGGCCTGGCCGCGGTCATCGCCGAGGGTGCGGCCGGGGATGCCTTGAGCGAGTCCCTGGAGGGCCACGGACTGGATGTTCGTCACTGCGTACGCCGGCCCGGAGCGACGCCGACCTCCCATATTCTTCGCTCTAGGGCGACGGGAAGTCGCACCATCGTCCATCATCGCGACCTGCCCGAACTCGGGGTGGAGGATCTCGCGGGCGTACCCTGGCCGGAATATGACTGGCTGCACTTCGAGGGGCGTAACCCGGAGGCCCTTGCGTCCATCCTGCGCGCGGTGCGCGAGTGCATCTTTGACCAGCCGGTGTCGCTGGAGCTGGAGAAGCCCCGGCCGGGGCTCGACGCATGCCTGGACTATGCCGATGTCCTGATGCTCTCGCGCGACTGGGCGGCGAGCGTGGCGGGCACTCCCGAGGCTGCGCTGCAGCAGCTTTCCGAGCGCTTCCCGGATCGCATCCTGACCGTGACCGCCGGGGCCGAAGGGGCCTGGATGGCCGTGCGGGGCGCGATCCACCATTGTGAAGCGACGCCCGGACTGCGGGTGGTCGACAGCGTGGGGGCGGGGGATACCTTCAATGCCGGGTTGATCCACGCGCTGGTCTCCGGGGAGCCCCCGGAGCAGGCTTTGACGGCCGCTGTGCGCCTGGCGGAGCGCAAGCTCGAGCAGGTCGGCCTGGACGGGCTGGGTGACGCGGCCTCCGACCCGGGAGCGTGGCCCGGATAGCCCCGCAGGGGGATGGTGGTTGTTGACCGGTGCGGGCGGGACTCGGAGGTTCAGGCCTCTTCGCCGAAACGATCGGCAACCAACTCTGCGAGTGCATCCAGCGCCTCCGGCGCATCCTTGCCTTCGGCCTCGATGGTGATCTCGCTGCCCTGGGCGGCGGCCAGCATCATCACGCCCATGATGCTCTTGCCATTCACCTCCTGCTGGTTGCGGGAGACGGAGACGTCCGCGGCGAACTTGCTGGCCAGGCTGACGAACTTGGCCGCGGCGCGCGCGTGCATCCCCAGGCGATTAACGATGGGGACTACGCGCTGCGGCATCGCTGCACTCCTGATCGCAGAGGAGAATCCCGTCATGGCCGCCCGAAAGGGCCTTGTTGACCAGTTCGGTCAGGGGGAGGTGTTGATAGTTGAGCACGCGGATGAGCATCGGCAGGTTGGCGCCGGCGATCACGCGGGCATTTGCACCCCGGGCGACACGAATCGCCACGTTGGAAGGCGTGGAGCCAAACATGTCGGTTAGAACGAGCACCCCCGAGCCGCTGTCGAGGGTCGCCAGGCGCTCGCGGGCGCGGGCCAGGACCTCGTCGGGGTCGTCGTTCTGGGACATCGCCATGGACTCGCAGTCCTCGGGCAGGCCCCCGAGCATGCTCTGCGCGGTCTGCAGCAGGGTATCGCCCAGGTTTTGATGCGTGATCAGAATGAGACCAACGCCCATGGATCTGCTCCGATTGCGGGTTCCAGAAGGCCCTCGTCCCGCGTCCAGTGGTTACTGTTTCCCCAGCTCGCGGTGACGGGTGCTAACAGTAACATGTTCCCGATCCTGCCACGCCTCCGCAAGCCGCTCCACCAGATACACCGAGCGGTGTTGCCCGCCGGTACAGCCGATGGAGACGGTTACGTAGCTGCGGTGATCGTCCAGCAGGCGCGGCAGCCACTGGGACAGGAATCCCTGGATGCTGTCGAACATGGCCGCGACCTCCGCGTGCCGCTCAAGGAACTCGCACACGGGCGGGTCGCGACCGGTCAGGGCGGCCAGATCGCTTTCGTAGTGCGGATTGGGCAAGCAGCGCACGTCGAACACGAAGTCGGAATCCAGCGGCGCGCCGTGTTTGAAGCCGAAAGACTGGAATTGCAGGGATAGCTCGTGTTCTCCGCGCTCGCCTATGCGGTCGCGCAGGGTGCGGGCCAGATCGTGCATCGACAGGCGCGAGGTGTCGACCGTCAGGTCGGCCTCCGCGGCCACATGGCCCAGCCACTCGCGTTCGCGGTCGATGGCCTCGACCAGTGGCACGCCGTCGCGCGCCAGCGGGTGGCGCCGGCGGGTCAGGTGGTAGCGCCGCAGCAGCACCTCGCTGGCCGCCTGCAGGAACAGGACCTCCACCTGCACCCCGTCCGCCCGTAGTTGCGCCAGGAGATCGTAGAACCCCTCCAGGGCCTCCAGGCCGCTGCGCACATCCACGCCCACGGCCAGATGGCGGTCGGTCTCGGTGTCGTAGTGGCCCTGCCGGACCTGATCGATCAGGTCCGGCAGCAGCGGCAGCGGGAGGTTGTCGACGCAGAAGTAGCCGGCATCCTCCAGGGTGTGCAGGGCCACGGTCTTGCCGGACCCGGACAGGCCACTGACGATTAGCAGGCGCATGGCCGATTCAGCCCTCCGGGTCCGGGTTGGGGACCGTAGTGGCGGGCACCGCGCGATGGTAGGGCGGCTCCTCCGTCTCGCCGCTCATCTGGCGGCGCTGGCGTGCGCGCAGGTCGTCGCCAGCGATATAGCCCTGCATGTGCAGCATGTGGTTGCGCACGGCCGCCTCGATCATCACTGCGATGTTGCGCCCCGGCGCGATCGGCAGGCTGATCAAGGGGACGCGCAGGCCGAGGATATCGATCTCGCCGCGGCGCCCGTTCAGCCGGTCATCGGGGACCGGCGAGGGTTCGCCATGATCGCGCAGGTCGATGATCAGGCGCAGGTACTTGCCGCCCTTGATCGCGGAATCGCCGTACATGGCGCGGATGTTGAGCACCCCAAGACCGCGCACCTCGAGCAGGTCCTGGAGCAGGGCCGGGCAGTGGCCGCGCACGATGTCGGGCGCAATGCGCGCGAACTCGGGGGCATCGTCGGCGATCAGGCGGTGCCCGCGCGAGATTAGTTCCAGTGCGACCTCGCTCTTGCCGACGCTGGAGGCACCGCTGATCAGCACCCCGATCCCGAGGATCTCCATGAACACGCCGTGGCGCACTTCGAAATGGGCCAGGCGCTGCTGCAGGAAATAGCGCAGCAGCGAGATGATCTCGTGGCTGCTGGTGCTGGAGCACAGGATTAGCGGCAGCGCCTCCTGCGGGGCGTCGGGCATCTCCGAGAACGGACAGGTGTCCTCGGCGAAGATCACCGCGGTGGTCCCAGTGCGGGCCATCTCCAGGATCAGGTCGTTGCATTGGGTGGCGCTGAGGCTGGAGATGTAGCGGGCCTCGAAGTCGCCGATGATCTGGATGCGGTTGGGCCGGATCAGGTTGAGATGGCCGGCCAGCGGCAGGTCGTCCCCGTCGTCGCCGACCAGCTTGCGGTCGGGTGCTGCGTGTTCGCCGTGTACGAAGCGAAGATCCAGGCGGTTTCCCATGGCCTGGATCAGGCTCTCCACGTTGATGTCGCGGGCGATTCCGCCTTCTCCCAGCGCCTCGTTCATGGCAGACGCTGCGCGCCGGAATCGCGGCTGGCGGCGGGTTCCACGGGCTTAGTCCTCGCTGAAGCGGCGCACGAGTTCCTGTTCCAGGGCCGCCGCGTCCCCGGCCCGGCGCAGCGCTCCGATGGTGTCTGGCTGAGACAGGCCGCGGGCGAGCTGGGCCAGCAGGTCGAGATGGTCGCCGGTGGCGGCCTCCGGGACCAGCAGTGCGATCAGGATATCGACCGGCTCGTGATCCATGGCGTCGAAGTCGACGCCCTTTTCCAGGCGCAGCACGGCCACGCGCGGCGCCTCGAGATCGGCCAGGCGGCCATGGGGAATCGCAACCCCATGGCCGAGACCGGTGGATCCGAGTTTTTCGCGCGCGGACAAGGCCTCGAAGATCGCGTTGCTCCCCGGTCCCGTGCCGTCACCTCCGCCGGCGAGGAGGTCCGCCAGGGCCTCCAGGGCCCGTTTCTGGCTGGAGCACTCGGGTTGCAGGCCAATGCGCTCGGAGGTGATCAACTCGGCAATCGTCATGGATCAGGAGGCCTGCTCGCGGTTGCGCTGGGCACCTTCGGCGCGGTGGTGGTCCTTGACCTTTTCCTTGTGCTTGATCAGTTGACGGTCGACTTTGTCGATCAGCGCGTCGATCGCGGCATACATGTCCTCGTGAGAGGCCTCGGCGTGGATGTGATTGCCGCTGACCTGGAGATTGGCTTCGGCCTGGTTGTGCTGATTCCGGGTCTTCTCGTGGGTCAGCACGACGTGGACGTCGATGACCTTGTCGAAGTGGCGCTCCAGCTTCGCGAACTTCTCGTTGACGTAGTCGCGCAGGGCGTCGGTGATGTCCACGTGGTGGCCGGTCAGGTTGATCTGCATGGTCAGGACTCCTTGGTTACTTGCTGCCGGTGGGCATCGAGGCCATCTGCCGGCGTTCGCTGGATGAAGGGATGTGCATCGCCTCGCGGTACTTGGCTACGGTGCGGCGCGCTACGTTGATGCCCCGGTCCGACAGGACCTGGGCGAGCCGGGCATCGCTGAGCGGCTTGTTCGGGGGTTCGTCGCCAATCAATTCGCGAATCATGGCACGGATGGCGGTGGCGGAACACTCGCCGCCATCGTTCGTGCCGACATGGCTGGAGAAGAAATACTTGAACTCGAAGACCCCGCGCGGGGTGTGCATGTATTTCTGCGTGGTAACCCGCGAGATGGTCGATTCGTGCATCTCCAGGGTCTCGGCAATGTCGCGCAGGATCAATGGCTGCATCGCGACGTCGCCATGCTCGAGAAAGCCCTGCTGGCGGTGGACGATCGCCTCGGCGACCCGCAGCAGGGTGTCGTTGCGGCTGTGCAGGCTCTTCAGGAACCAGCGTGCCTCCTGCAGCTGATCGCGCATAAAGGCGCTGTCGCGGGCATCCGAGACCTGGCGCACCATGCCGGCGTAGAGGTCGTTGATGCGGATACGCGGTGCGATCTCCGGATTCAGCTCCACGCGCCAGCCCTCGGCGCTATGGCGCACGTAGACATCCGGGACCACGTATTCCGAGGTGGCGGAGCTGATCTGTGCGCCGGGGCGCGGGTTCAGGGTGCGGATCAGGTCCAGTGCGCGGGCCAGTTCGTCCGGGTCGCGTACGCCGGACTGGCGCTGCAGGGCCTTGTAGTCGCGCTTGCCCAGGCTGTCCATGCCGTGTTCCAGGATCGCCCGTGCGGCCTCGCGGGCCGGGGCGTCCGGGGCCAGTTCGCGTAGCTGGATCTCCAGGCACTCCCGCAGGTCGCGCGCGCCGACCCCCAGCGGGTCGCACTGCTGAATCCAGTGGAGCACTGCCTCGACCTCGTCGACGCCGACGGTTTCATCCTCGCCTCGGCTGATGGTCTCGGCCAGGGTTTCCAGGTCACCCTCGAGATAGCCGTCGGGGCTGATGGCGTCGATCAGGGCTGCCCCGATGCGCTGGTCGCGGGGTGTCAGATGGCTCAGATGCAGCTGCCACAGCAGGTGATCCTGCAGGCCCTCACCGTCGTCGTCGCTGGTGTTTTCCAGCGGGTCGCGGTCATCCACGCCCTTGTTGGGCGTCGGGGCCGGCTCGTAGATGTCGTCCCAGCGGCTGTCGGTCGTCAGTTCCTCGGGGATCACGTCGTCGCTGGTAGTGGTGGCCTCCATGCGATCGCCTTCCACCAGCTCGCCGTCCTGGTTCAGGCGCTCGGTGTCGGCCTCGGCATCTTCGTCCTCGACCTGTTCGAGCATGGGGTTGCTCTCCAGCGCCTGTTGGATCTCCACCTGGAGCTCGAGCGTGGACAGCTGCAACAGGCGGATCGCCTGCTGCAGTTGCGGGGTCATGGTCAGCGTCTGACCCAGCTGCAGATTCAGGCCGGGTTTCAGCATCGGGTATGCGGGGCGAGGGTTGGCATTGATGGAATCTTAAAGCCTGCCTTGTGGTTTGTGCACCGACCGGGCCGCATATGGGGCGCTTTCACAGGCGGAAGTTCTCGCCGAGATAGACCCGGCGCACCTGGGGATCGGCCAGCAGCTCGTCCGGTGTACCGGCGGCGAGCAGGCGTCCCTCGCTCAGAATATAGGCCCTGTGGCAGATGCCGAGGGTCTCGCGCACGTTGTGATCGGAGATCAGTACGCCGATGCCGCGCTGGGCGAGATGCCGAATCACGTCCTGGATGTCGCCCACCGAGATCGGATCCACCCCGGCGAAGGGCTCGTCCAGACAGATGAAGCGCGGATCCCCGGCCAGGGCGCGGGCGATCTCGGCGCGGCGGCGTTCGCCGCCGGACAGCGCGATGCCCGGGCTGTGGCGCACGGTCTCGAGCTGGAACTCCTCGATCAGCGCATCGCCAATGCGCCGGCGCTCGTGGCGATCGAGTCCGGGGCGCAGCTCGAGCACGGCCTGCAGGTTGTCCCACACGCTCAGGCGGCGAAAGATCGAGGCCTCCTGCGGCAGGTAGCCGAGGCCGGCGCGCGCGCGCACGTGGATGGGCGCGCGGGTGATATCGCGTTCGCCCAGGGTGATGCGCCCGGCATTGGGGCGGATCAGCCCGACCAGGCTGTAGAAGCAGGTGGTCTTGCCGGCTCCGTTCGGGCCCAGCAGGCCGACCACCTCGCCGGGCGCGAGGTCGACGTCCACCTGGTCCAGCACCGTGCGCTGGCCGTAGCGCTTGGTCAGCTCGCGTCCGATCAGGCGGTCGTTGGTTTGTGCCCGTGTGGCGGATGGGCTGGGGGCTGTGGCGTTCATTCGTCGTCGCGCGGCTGGATGGTGATGCGCACGCGCTCGCTGTCGCCTTCGCCGCGTTCGGCCTCGATCACGTCGGTCGTCAGGTCATAGGTGATGCGTTTGCCGCGCGCCTCTTCGCTGGCGGTAACCACATGGGCCTGGTCGGTGAGGATCATGCGGTCCTCGTTCAGCAGGTAGTCGATGCGCAGCGCTGTGGCTATGCGCATCTCCCCGGTTTCCGGATCGGGTGATTCCAGGCGTGCCGGCTCGCCGTGGGCCTCCATTTCGTAGGGGCGGCGATCGCGGGTGCGCACGTAGACCTTGTCGGCCTCCAGGGTCATGTCGCCGCGGATCACGATCACGTCGCCGGTGTAGGTCCCCAGCCCCTGGCGTTCGTCCATCTCCGCGCGGTCGGCAGTGATCTCCACCGGCAGCGCCGGGCCCGAGCCCTGCTGGGCGAACGCGGGCGTGGCCAGCAGGGCGAGCAGCAGAAACGCCGCCACGCGGGCACCCGATTGGCCCGGACGGTGGCGAAGGCTATGGGGATTCGGGGTCATGCGCGGGATCCTCCTCGCTCGTCTCGCTGTAGAGCGAGTACACGTCATGGAACAACTCTATGGTATCCCCTTGCGAGTCCACGCGCAGACCGGTGCCGCGCTGGAACAGGCCCGGCTGGTTCAGGGTGGAAAGGGCATCCGAAGTGGCGACCATGGTGTCGGTGGCGACGCGAACATCCCGCGAATCGATGATGGTCTCCACGCGTTCGCCGCGGGGCGGCTGTACGCCGTGGGTGGGGCCCACCAGGTCCAGGGTCGCGGCGGCCGGTTGATGCAGCGCGGCAGGGGCAGTCCAGCGCCATTCGATACCGCCTTCGGCGAACAGGTCGAGGTCCGGGTCGTCCACCCATTGGGGGCCGTCACGTCCAAACTCGCGCAGGCGGGTGCCGCGCAGACGATGGCTCAGTTCGCCGTCGTCGCCGGTGGCATGCAGGGTGAAGCCGTCAATCTGCAGCGTGACCTCGCCCTCGGGCGGACTTACCTCGGCCTGCGCCAGGGGCGCGGACGCGAATGCGAGCACGGCCAGGGCCCATCCGAGTCGGCTGCGAATCCTGCGGCTCATCCGTTCAGGTAGGTCTCGAACAGCGCGTCGAGCCGGCCCTGCGCGGCCAGCAGGCCCTCGCAGGCCTCGCGCACGGCCCCGCGCCCACCATGGGCCTCGGTCACCCACTGGGCATGCTGGCACACCAGCGGGTGGGCGTCGCCGACCGCGATCCCGAGGCCGACCCGCTGCATCGCTGGTAGATCCACGATGTCGTCGCCCATGAAGGCCGCTTCGGCGGGGTCGTGGCCGGTGCGCTGCAGCAGTTCGTGCAGGGCCTCGCCCTTGTCGCGGCGGCCCTGGATCAGATGCTCCACACCCAGGTCGCGCATGCGGTGTTCGACGACCCCGGAGGTGCGCCCGGTCAGGATGGCGATCTCGATCCCGCCGTCCAGGGCCAGACGGATACCGTGGCCGTCGCGGCTGTTGAAGGCCTTGTACTGCTCGCCGCCGTCGCCGAGGAACAGGCTGCCGTCGGTTAGAACGCCGTCCACGTCCAGGATCAGCAGGCGAACGGCCTGCTGGTGGGTGCGCAGAGTGGTGGCATCCAGGTTCATCACGCCACCCCGGCGCGCAGCAGGTCGTGCATGTTGATCACGCCGACCAGGTGTTGCTCGGCGTCGGTGACGGGCAGGGCACTGATGCGCCGGCTTTCCATGGTCTCCAGGGCCTCTGCGGCCAGCCAGTCGGGCTGCGCAGTGTAGCCGCCGGTGGTCATGGCCTCGCCGATGGTCAGGCCGTCCAGGCTGTGCCCGGCGTCCAGGGTGCGGCGCAGGTCGCCATCGGTGAACACGCCCTGGATGTGATCGTCACCGTCGGTGATGATCACCAGCCCCAGACCCTTGCGGGTGATCTCGAACAGGGCGTCCTTGAGTGGGGCGTCCGGGGTGATGCGCGGGATCGCGCCTCCGGTATGCATGATGTCGGCGACATGCACCAGCAGGCGCCGGCCAAGGCGACCGCCGGGGTGCGAGCGGGCAAAGTCGTTGGCGGTAAAGCCGCGTGCGTCCAGCACCGCGACGGCCAGGGCATCGCCCATCGCCAACGCCGCGGTGGTGCTGGAGGTGGGGGCCAGGCCCAGCGGGCAAGCCTCGCGTTCGACGCTGACATCCAGGTGTACGGTGGCATCCGCGCCGAGGCGCGATCCGGGGTTGCCGGTCATCGCGATCAGCGGTACGCCCAGGCGCCGGATCAGCGGCAGGATGGTGATGATCTCGTCGGTCTCGCCGGAGTTCGACAGCGCGATGACCACGTCCTCGCGGGTGATCATGCCGAGATCGCCGTGACTGGCCTCGCCCGGGTGCACGAAGAAGGCCGGCGTGCCGGTGGAGGCCAGGGTCGCGGCCAGCTTGCTGCCGATGTGCCCGGACTTGCCCATGCCGGTGACGATCACGCGGCCCTTGCACGCGAGGATGCAGCGGCAGGCCTCGAGGAAGTGATCGTCGATGCGCTGGGCGAGGTTGCGCACGGCCTCGGCCTCGTCATTGAGGACGGCCAGCGCCAGTGTACGGGTGGTTTCGGGGTTGAAGTTCATGCGGTAGCCGTAATTCCCAGGTAGACAAGGTAGCTTGCGAAGGCGACGAGGAGAAGGGCGCCCTGCCAGCGCAGGATCTGCCCGCGGCGCCCCAGCGCGATCAGGAGCAGGGCCACCGTCAATGCCAGCATCACCGGATAGTCGCGCGTCAGCACGTCGGCGTCGATTGCCAGCGGCGCGATCAGGGCCGGCACCGCCAGTACCGCCAGCAGGTTGAACAGATTGGAGCCGACCACGTTCCCGATCGCCAGCCCGGCCTCGCGGCGGAAGGCGGCGACCACCGAGGTGGCCAGCTCGGGCAAGCTGGTGCCCACCGCAACGATGGTCAGGCCGATGATCAGGTCGCTGATCCCCAGTTGCTCGGCGATCTCGACCGCGCCCCAGACCAGGGCCTGGCTGCTGGCCAGAAGGAACAGCAGTCCGAAGACCAGCCAGGCGATGGCGGGGGCGAGGTGGCTGCCCTCCGGGATCGTCTCGACCATGCCGCGCACCACCTCGGGGGTGTCGTCATGTGGGGCCGGCCGGGCGCGCCGCGCACTGACGGCCATCCAGACGGTGAATGCGACCAGTCCAGCCAGCAACCCGATGCCTTCCAGTCGACCCAGTTCGCCGTCCACCAGCAGGAGCAGCACGCCGAAGCTGACCAGCAGGAGAATCGGCAGTTCGCGCCGGACCATGCCGCGCCCGATCGCCAGCGGCGCGACCAGGGCCGCGGCGCCGAGCACCAGCGCGATATTGGCGATGTTGGAGCCGATGGCGTTGCCCACCGCCAGCCCCGGGTTGCCCTGCAGGCTGGCGAGGATCGAGACCACGATCTCCGGGGCCGAGGTCCCGAAGGCGACGATGGTCAGGCCGATGATCAGCGGGCTGACGCCCAGACCGCGGGCCAGGGCCGAGGCGCCGAACACGAAGCGGTCGGCGCTCCAGGTCAGCAGGATCAGCCCGCCGATGATGGCGACAACGGGTAGCACCATGGACAGTCAGGTCCGGCGAGGGTCAGGCCCGCGATTGTAGCCGATCGGGTTGCGGTTTCAGCGGCGCAGGCGCTCCAGACACTCGGCGGTCGCCACCTGAGGTGTCCAGCCGAGCTGCTCGCGGGCGCGGGTGCAGTCCAGCACCAGCGGGCCGTCCAGCCCGTGGACCCAGCCGGGGTCCCCGGCGCGGGCGGTCAGGCGCCAGGCCAGCGGGTGCAGGGTGCGGATCAGCCGCAGTGGCACCGGGATCCCCCAGCGCCGCTGGTGGCGCGCCATCGCCCGTAGCGACCAGGCAGGTTCGGCCCCCAGGTTGAAGATCCCCGCGGTGCGCGTTGTGATGCTGCGCACGATCGCGGCGGCGGCATCGTCCTCCCACAGGATCTGCACTGGCTGTTCGCCCCCGGCGGGATACAGCCGCCCGCGGGCGATCTGCAGCAACAGCGGGTGGGCGTTCGGGCCGACGATCGCGGGCGGGCGCAGGAGGGTCACCTGGCACTCGGGGTATTCCCGGGCGAGCGCGAGCAGGGCCTGCTCCACGGCGACCTTGTCTTCGGCATAGGGGAAGCGCGGCCGGGTGGGATGGTCCTCGCGGAGCGGCTGCGGGCTGTCCGGCCAGGGGCCGTAGACCGCCGCGCTGGACAGAAACACGATGTGGCGTACACCGGCGGTCACCGCCGCGTGGAACACCCGCTGGCTCAGGGCGACATTCTGCTGGCGGACCCAGGTTCGGTCATGCCGGCGGCGTCCCCCGTGACCGCCCATCAACTGAAAGGCCAGGTGCACCAGGGTGTCCACCCCGGCCAGGTCGTCCGGCTGGAGCTGCGCCAGGTCGAGTACCCGGGCCTCGATAACGGTGCCGTTTTCGGGGGGAGGCAGCGCCGGCGCGGCCCGGTCCAGAGCGAGGATGTGTTCAATCGTCGGCGCGCGTGCCAGGGCGGGCAGCAGGACTTGCCCCAGGCGCCCGGCGGCGCCGGTCACGGCGACGTGCATCCGTGTTTCGCTCAGGTCGCGGTGCGGGCGACGGTGGCCGGGGCGGGGTCGGCAAACGCGGGCATGACCTCTTCCGCGAAGCAGTCCATGGACTCCTCGGCCAGTGCATGCGGAACGGCCCCGGCGCCGAAGGCGAGCAGGACCTGGTCGACCCCGGCTTCGCGCAGGCCCTCGATGCGTTCACGACACTCGGCGGGGGTGCCGACGAGCGTCATGCCCAGCATGTCGAGGACCTTCAGGTTGATCCCGGCCTTGACCAGATGGCGGAAGCGGCCGAGCGAGCGGTAATAGTCGTAGCCCTCGATCAGGCGTTCCAGCACCGGCAGGGTCTGCTGGAACATGTGGCGATAGAACCACTCGAAGGCCGGCTTGGCCTCGCGCCGGGCGCGCTTGCCGTCCGGCAGGCACAGAACCCCCAGGGTCATGCCGACCCGGGGCGGGTGGGCGACGTCCGTGCGTGTCGCGTCCCAGGCCTCGTGGTACAGGCGGATGTCCTCGCGGATCATCTGCCAGGGCTTGAATGGCCCGGCCAGCGCGCCGATGCCCTGCTCCGCCGCCCAGGTGAAGGACTCCGGGCTGACCGCGGCGGTCCAGATCGGCGGGTGCGGGGCCTGCACCGGGCGCGGCATCACGGGCACGTCGTCCAGGTGATGGAACGGCCCGTCCTGGGTGATGCGGCCGGTGGCGAAGGCCTGGCGCAGCGCATCCAGCCCGGCATCGACCCGCGCGCGGGACTCGCTCATCTCGGCCCCGAATGTGGCATATTCGCGCGGCGAGAAACCGCGTCCGATGCCCAGATCCAGGCGTCCGCCGGAGAGCTGGTCGAGCATGCCGACGCGTTGCGCCACCCGCAGGGGGTGGTGGTAGGGCAGGGGGACCACGCCCAGCCCCAGGCGCAGGCGTTTGGTGCGCTGGCTGGCCGCGGCCAGCACCAGGTCCGGCGCGGTGGAG
The DNA here is from genome assembly GCF_000381845.1 of Thioalkalivibrio sp. AKL10. Classification (NCBI taxonomy): domain Bacteria; kingdom Pseudomonadati; phylum Pseudomonadota; class Gammaproteobacteria; order Chromatiales; family Ectothiorhodospiraceae; genus Thioalkalivibrio; species Thioalkalivibrio sp. AKL10. The sequence continues at coordinate 322,283 of NZ_KB907142.1, read as the reverse complement.
TGGGAAAATTCCGGCATCAGGTGGTGCTCCACCAGCCAGGCGGTGCCGAAGCCGAGACGATCGGCGCGCTCCCACAGGCGCAGGGTGTTCTCCAGCACCTCCGCTTCGGAGGTCTGCAGGAAGTCCGGTACCGAGAGCTCGTGGAACAGGTCGAAACGCATGGCGCCAACTGTGCCGCGCGCTCGCAGGTGATACAAGCAATCCGCGCAAAGATGCGGTTACGCCGTGGAGGTTGGGGCATGTCGCAGGATTACGAGGCACTGGTATTGCAGGCGGCCGGGGTTGCGGCTCCGGGCGAGGACTGGTGGGACGACTTCTTCCCCGAGGACCTGCCGCAGGACTGGCAGCTGGAGTACTACACCCATTACCACAGCCGTTTGTTGCTGCCCGCCCCGGTGTGGACCGAGTCCGGGGCGCCGGCCTTTGGTGACTGGGCCGAGGCCGTGCCCCCCGCGCTGCGGCTGACACTGGACTGGCCGGTGGAGCTGGGCCTCGAGACGGGTGCGACGCGGGCGCGCGCGCTGGCCGAGGCTGTCGGCGACGGCCTGCAGGCGGTGGCGCCGGGGCCGATGGGGCCGGCGCAGGTGCAGGCGATCCGCGCGGCACTGGAGGCGGCCGGACTGGGGCGCCTGATGGTGTACGGCGCCGGCGAGGAGCGGGTGATCGCGCGCGCCGAGGCGGCGTGCTTTTACCCCGCCCCGGTGTCGAGGTCAGCGTCGGCCGCCGGGGGCGGGGCCTGGCAGGTCAACCCCGAGGCAGGGCTGGATGCGCCGGGCTGGCGCGCGCTGGTGGAGGCCCTCGGGCAGGCCGGTGGCAGCGGCGAGACCCCGGTGTTCCTGCGCGCGCGTCCGGAGCGGCTGTCGGATTTCCGCACCATCGCCGCATTGCTGGGATTGGGATGAGCACCGCACCCGCCCGTTTGACGGTCTCCCGGCCTGCGCCCAGACTTCGGGGTTCTGTGGGCCTAAGGAAACACGGATTAATGTACACACTCGCGTTGGTACCCCAGGTTTTCCGAGCCCAGGCGCGGCGCGCAGCCGGTAGTGGGTCTACCGGCCCGTTTTTGACCGATTCGGGCCGCAACGCAGGATCGGGGAACCTGGGGTGCCAACCTCGAAGGGGCTCGGCCGCCCGTTGTCATCAAAAACGGGCGTGCGCACGGCGTTGCGGCTCCCTTGTGCAGATTGACTGCACGGCGGTCACCGCGCCTTGTTCGCACGCAAAAGCGGCTCGAGCGCGAGCGTGTACATTAATCCGTGTTTCCTTAAGGGCGAGGAGCGCGCGTGGCTGACCCGGCAGTGGAAGACAGTCCGCATATCGTGATCGAGAACCTGTGCTTCCGGCGCGGGCGCAAGATGATTTTCGATGACCTGTCGATGCGCATCCCGCGCGGGCAGGTGACGACCGTGATGGGGCCCAGCGGCAGTGGCAAGACCACGCTGCTGCGCCTGGTCGGCGGTCAGTTGCGTCCGGACAAGGGCCGCATCTGGGTGGATGGCCAGGAGGTGGCGAGGCTCTCCACCCGGCGGCTGTACGCGCTGCGCAAGCGCATGGGCATGCTGTTCCAGAGCGGTGCGCTGCTGACGGATCTCTCGGTATTCGAGAACGTCGCCTTCCCGCTGCGCGAGCACACGGATCTGCCGGAGGACGTGCTGCACGCGCTGGTGCTGCTGAAGCTGGAGGCGGTGGGCCTGCGCGCGGCGCGCGACCTGGACCCGGCGACCCTGTCCGGTGGCATGGCGCGGCGCGTCGCGCTGGCGCGGGCCATTGCGCTGGACCCGGACCTGATCCTGTACGACGAGCCGTTCACCGGGCTCGATCCGATCACCATGGGCCAGATCGTCAGCCTGATCCGCCGGACCAATCAAAGCCTGGGGCTCACCAGCGTGCTGGTCTCGCATGACGTGACCGAGGCGATGGCGATCTCCGATCAGGTGGTGCTGATCGCCGATGGCCGGGTAGTGGATGCCGGGCCGCCGGACGAACTGGAGGCGCGCGCCTCCGACTGGAGCGCGCAGTTCCTGCAGGGTCGCCCGGACGGGCCGGTGCCGTTTCATTACCCGGGCGCGTCCTACCGCGATGACCTGCTGGGGCAGGGGGAGCGCCGCGATGACTGATTCGATTGCCGCGCTGGGTCGGACCACGATCAATGCCCTGACGGTATTCGGCCGGGCGTTTATCTTCCTGATCCGGATGCTGGCGAGCCTGGATATCGTCTTTCGCCGCTTCGGCCTGACGCTTGTTCAGGTGTATTCGGTGGGGGTGCGCTCGCTGCTGATCATCGTCGTGTCCGGGCTGTTTGTCGGCATGGTGCTGGCGTATCAGGGCTACATCACGCTGGTGAACTTCGGCGCGGCCGAGGCCCTGGGCGGGGTGGTTGCGCTGTCGCTGGTACGCGAACTGGGGCCGGTGGTCACCGCGCTGCTGTTCGCCGGGCGCGCCGGTTCCGCGCTGACCGCGGAACTGGGGCTGATGAAGACGACCGAACAGCTCTCGGCGATGGAGATGATGGCGGTGAACCCCTATCGCCGGATCTTCGCGCCACGCTTTGTGGCCGGGTTCCTTTCCATGCCGCTGCTGGCCGCGATCTTCAGCGCCGTGGGCGTGATGGGCGGCTACCTCGTCGGGGTGGGGCTGCTCGGCGTGGACAGCGGCGCCTATTTCTCGCAGATGCAGTCGGTGACCGACTGGAACGAGGATGTGCTCTCCGGAGTGATCAAGAGCATCGTGTTCGGCTTCGTGGTGACCTGGATCGCGGTGTTCCAGGGCTTCAATGCGCAGCCGACGTCCGAGGGCATCTCGCGCGCCACGACCCAGACGGTGGTGGTGTCGTCGCTCGCGGTGCTGGGCCTCGATTTCATCCTGACCGGGCTGATGTTCGGCGCGGGCTGACCAAACAGTGTTTACCCAGGACAGGTGGCAATAATGAAGGTACGTTTCTTCGAACTGGCGGTCGGTGTCTTCGTGCTCCTGGGTATCGGGGCGCTGTTCTACCTGGCGGTGCAGGTGAGCAACGTGACCGACTACCACGACCGTGACACCTATACGGTGAGCGGATACTTCGACAACATCGGGGGTCTCAAGACGCGTGCCCCGGTCACGGTGTCGGGTGTGCGCATCGGGCGAGTGGCGGATATCCGTTACGACCCGGAACGCTTTCGCGCCGAGGTGACCCTGGCGATCCGCTCGGAGCACGACTACCTGCCGATGGACACCCAGGCCGCCATCCACACCGCGGGGCTGCTGGGCGAACAGTACATCGCGCTGGAGCCGGGTGGTGACTACGACACCCTGCAGGAAGGCGACGAGCTGATGTTCACCCAGTCGGCACTGGTGCTGGAGAACCTCATCGGTCGCTTCATGACCAACATGGGTAGTGACTGATCTACCCAAACCGGGAGCAAGAGACATGAAATGGTTGCATGAACGAATCCTGATCCTGCCGCTGGCGCTGCTGGTCCTGATCCTGGCGGCTCCCGCCCAGGCCGAAGAAAACCCCGCCGAGCTCATCAAGCAGTCGATCGACGCGGTCTACGAGAAGCTGCGGGCAAACGAGGCGCGTGCGCAGGAAGATCCTGACTTCGTGATTGGCGTGATCGAGGAGGAGATCCTGCCCGGCGTGGATGTCAACGGGATGGCCCGCCTGGTCCTGGCACGTCACTGGCGCGATGCCAGCAGCGAGCAGCAAGACCGCTTCGCCGAGGCCTTCAAGAACACGCTGCTGCAGGCCTACGGGGTGCAACTGGCCGATCATCTGGACAAGGACGTGCGCGTCATCGAGCGGCGCTCGCGCCAGGACGAGCGCATGGCCGTGGTCGCCACCGAGGTGGTGATGGGCTCCGGCCAGTCGAACATCCAGGTCAACTACCGTCTGCGTCCGGTGAACGGCGAATGGAAGGTCTTCGACGTCGAGGCCGAGGGGCTCAGCTTCGTCGGCAACTTCCGCACTCGCTTTAACGAGGAGATTAACCGCGATGGCCTGGAGGCGCTGATCGAGCGCCTGGAAGATGGCGACGAGGAGTTGATCGAGGATGCCGTGGGCGACGTGACCCCCGACAACGGCGCCGCGGACCGGTGAGCGACGCACAGATCCGGGCGGATGAAGGCGGTCTGGTCGTCAACGGGCCACTGACCTTCGCGACGGTGGCCGGGCTGGAGGCACGGGCCCGCGGGCTGACGGCGCATCTCCCGGAACACGCTCGGGTGGACCTGACGCAGGCGGGTCGTATCGACAGCGCCGGCGTGGCGTTCCTGGTCATCCTCTGGCGTCGCGCCCGCGAGCAGGGCCGCACCCTGGTCTTCGAGCCCCTCCCCGAGGGGTTGCGCCCGTTACTGGAGTTGTACGACCTGGAGTCGATTATCACCGACTCCGCCGCCCGTTCCGTCGCCTGAGTCGTGCCGGCGGCGGGCGAACGGGCGAGCCCGGCGCGGATTCGTTATCATGGCGCGTTTCGCCGAACCACGGTCGGTTCGGCGGTCAATCCGGGCATCCCATGGACAAACTGATCATTACCGGAGGTCGCCGACTCGAGGGTCAGGTCTGGATCTCCGGGGCCAAGAACGCCGTGTTGCCGATCCTGTCCGCCACCTTGCTAGCGGACGGGCCGATGACCATTGGCAACGTCCCGCATCTGCAGGACGTGACCACCACCATGGAGCTGCTCGGCCGCATGGGCGTCAGCCTTACGGTTAACGAGCGCATGCGCATCGAGGTCGACCCGACCACGCTGACCCAGTGCGTCGCCCCGTACGATCTGGTAAAGACCATGCGCGCCTCCATCCTGGTGCTGGGGCCGCTGCTGGCCCGCTTCGGCGAGGCCGAGGTCTCCCTGCCGGGCGGCTGTGCCATCGGTTCCCGCCCGGTGAACCTGCACCTGCGGGGCCTTGAGGCCCTGGGAGCGGAGATCGACGTCGAAGGCGGCTACATCCGCGCCCGCGCCGGCCGCCTGAAGGGTGCCCGCGTGGTGTTTGACCAGGTCACCGTGACCGGTACCGAGAACCTGTTGATGGCCGCCACCCTGGCCGAGGGCGAGACCCTGATCGAGAACGCCGCGCGCGAGCCAGAGGTCATCGATCTGGCGGACTGCCTGACCGCGATGGGCGCGAAGATCCAGGGTGCCGGCACCGACACCATTCGGGTGCAGGGCGTGGAGCGCCTGCACGGCTGCGAATACGACGTGATGCCGGACCGTATCGAGACCGGCACCTTCCTGGTCGCCGCCGCGGTCACCCGTGGGCGCGTGCGCTGCCGCAATACCCGCCCGGAGCTGCTGGACGCGGTGCTGGCCAAGCTGGTCGAGGCCGGCGCTCGCATCGAGACCGGGCCGGACTGGATCGAGCTGGATATGGAGGGCCGCCGTCCGAAGGCGGTGAACCTGCGCACCGCGCCGTTCCCGGCCTTCCCGACCGACATGCAGGCGCAGATGATGGTGCTGAACACCGTGGCCGAGGGCACCGGATCGGTAGTCGAGACGGTGTTCGAGAATCGCTTCATGCATGCGCTGGAGCTGCAGCGCATGGGCGCGCACATTACCATCGAGGGCAATACCGCGATCGTCGAGGGCGTGGAAAAACTGGTCGGTGCGCCGGTGATGGCGACTGACCTGCGTGCCTCGGCGAGCCTGATCATCGCCGGCCTGGTGGCCGAGGGCGAGACCGAGGTGGACCGCATCTACCACATCGATCGCGGCTACGAATGCATCGAGGAAAAACTGAGCCAGATCGGCGCGACCATTCGTCGCGAGCCGGTCTGAAGCTGCGACTCACACGGAACCGGACGAACGCCTGACCCATGATGGATCCCAACGCCCTGACCATCGCCCTGTCCAAGGGCCGCATCCTCAAGGACACCCTGCCGCTGCTTTCCAGCGCCGGGATCGAACTGCTGGAGGATCCGGACGAGACGCGCAAGCTGATCCTCGACACCAACCGCGAGGATGTGAAGATCGTGGTGGTGCGCGCGACCGACGTGCCCACCTACGTGCAGCACGGCGCGGCGTCCATCGGCGTGGCCGGCAAGGACGTGCTGATGGAACACGGCGCGGCCGGGCTGTACGAACCGCTGGATCTGCATATCGCCGAGTGTCGTCTGATGCTGGCGGGGCGCCCGGGCCAGCAACCGGACCCGCAGCAACGCCTGCGCATCGCCACCAAGTTTGTGAACATCACGCAGAACTACTTTGCCCAGCAGGGCCGCCAGGTCGATATCATCAAGCTCTACGGCTCGATGGAACTGGCACCGCTGGTGGGCCTGGCCGACTACATCGTCGACTTGGTGGATACCGGCAACACCCTCAAGGCCAACGGCCTGGAACCGCTGGAACTGATTACCCCCATTAGTTCCCGGTTGATCGTGAACCAGGCAGCCATGAAGATGCGACATAGAACCATTCAAAATCTCATCGAGGGCCTGCGGGAGGCCGTCACCCCCGCGACGACGTAATCGAGAACACCATGACCGCCGATACCGACGACCTGCGAATCCGCGAAATCCAGGAGGTGTCCGCCCCGGACACCGTACGCGATGAACTGCCGATCACCGATGCGGCGGCCAACACCGTGTTCGAGGCCCGCCAGGCCTGCCATCGCATCCTGCGCGGCGAGGATGACCGCCTGCAGGTGATCGTCGGCCCCTGCTCGATCCACGACGTGGACGCCGCGCTGGACTATGCCGATCACCTGAAGGTCCTGCGCGAGGAGCTCTCCGACGCGCTGCATATCGTGATGCGGGTGTATTTCGAGAAGCCGCGCACCACGGTCGGCTGGAAGGGCCTGATCAATGACCCCGATCTGGATGGCAGCTTCCATATCAACAAGGGCCTGCGCGTGGCGCGCGGACTGCTGCGCGATCTGGCGGTGAAGGGCATGCCGGCGGCCACCGAATACCTCGACCTGATCAGCCCGCAGTACATCGCGGACCTGGTCGCCTGGGGCGCGATTGGTGCGCGCACCACCGAAAGCCAGGTGCACCGCGAGCTGGCCTCCGGTCTGTCCTGCCCGGTGGGTTTCAAGAACTCGACCGATGGCAGCCTGCGCGTGGCGATCGACGCGATCCGTTCTGCCTCGCGCCCGCATCACTTCCTGTCGGTGACCAAGTCGGGCCGCTCGGCAATCTTCTCCACCACCGGCAACGACGACTGCCACATCATCCTGCGCGGCGGGAAGCAGCCGAACTACGACGCCGCGAGCATCGAAGAGGCCTGCAAGGAACTGCGCATGGCCGAGCTGCCGGAGTCGGTGATGGTGGACTGCAGTCACGCCAACAGCCGCAAGGACCCGAAGCAGCAGATCGAGGTCGCGCGTGTGCTGGGCGAACAGATTGCCGGCGGCGATCGGCGCATTATGGGCGTGATGCTGGAGAGCCACCTGACCGGTGGTCGCCAGGACATCCTGCCCGGCAAGCCGCTGCAATATGGCCAGAGCATCACCGATGCCTGCATGGGCTGGGACGACAGCGAGGCCACCCTGCGCCTGCTGGCCGATGCCGTGCGCGCGCGCCGCAAGGCTGCCGTACCCGCCTGAACGAGGAGCCCGACATGCCATCCATTGCCCGACTCGATACCCAGCAGCCCGATTTCGATCAGGCCCTGGAGAACCTGCTGTCCTGGGAATCCGTTGCCGACACCGGCGTGCGGGACGCGGTGGACGAGATCCTCGGCGCGGTGCGCACCGAGGGCGATGCCGCGGTGTTGCGCTACACCGCCAAGTTCGACCGGCTCGACCGCGCCGCAGTCTCCGATCTTGAGATCCCCCACGACCGCTTGCAGGCCGCCCTGGAGTCGATCCCGGCGGAGCAGCGCAAGGCCTTGGAGATGGCCAGCGCACGCATCCGCCGCTACGCCGAGCACCAGCTCATGCGGGACTGGGACTTCACTGACGAGGACGGCACCGTTCTCGGCCAGCGCGTGACCGCGCTGGACTCGGTGGGCCTGTACGTCCCCGGGGGCAAGGCGGCCTATCCGTCCTCCGTGCTGATGAACGCCATCCCGGCCAAGGTCGCCGGCGTCGAGTTGCTGGTCATGGTCGTGCCCGCCCCGGGCGGTGAGCTGAACGATCTGGTGCTGGCCGCGGCCGCCGTGGCCGGCGTGGATCGCGTGTTTACCGTGGGGGGCGCCCAGGCCGTGGCCGCGCTCGCCTATGGGACGCAGACGATCCCGGCGGTGGACAAGATCGTTGGTCCCGGCAATATCTTCGTGGCTGCGGCCAAGCGCGAGGTGTTCGGCACCGTCGGCATCGACATGATCGCCGGTCCGTCCGAGATCCTGGTGGTCTGCGACGGCGAGACCGACCCCGACTGGATCGCGGCCGACCTGTTCTCCCAGGCCGAGCACGACGAGCAGGCCCAGTCCATCCTGCTGTCCTGGGACGACGCGTTCCTGGATCGCGTGGCCGAGGCCATGGACCGTCTGCTCGAAGAAATGCCGCGCGCCGAGATCATCCGCACCAGCCTCGACAAGCGCGGCGCGCTGGTGAAGGTGCGCGACTCGGCCGAGGCCGTCGCGGTCGCCAACCGCATCGCCCCGGAGCACCTGGAGCTGTCGGTGGCCGACCCGCGGGCGATGCTGGATGCCGGGTTGCGCCACGCCGGCGCGATCTTCATGGGCCGCTATACCTCCGAGGCCCTGGGCGACTACTGCGCCGGTCCCAACCACGTGCTGCCGACCTCACGTACCGCGCGCTTCTCCTCGCCACTGGGCGTGTACGACTTCCAGAAGCGTTCGAGCATCATCCACTGCTCGGCCGAGGGCGCGGCCAAGCTGGGCGAGACCGCCGCGGCGCTGGCCCATGGCGAGGGCCTGACCGCCCACGCGCGCTCCGCCGAACTGCGCAGTCGATGACCGCCCGCGCGACCCGGACCCCGGACGCCCTGATGCGCCCGGAGGTGCTGGCGCAGCCGGCCTACCAGGTGGCCGACGCGACGGGCCTGATCAAGCTGGACGCGATGGAGAACCCGCATCCCTGGCCGGGGGAGCTGGAAGACGCCTGGCTGGCGGCCCTGCGCGATCCGCAGCTGAACCGCTATCCCGACGCCCAGGCACTGGGTCTGGCCGCACAGGTGCGCGCCGCCCACGGCGTGCCCGAGGCTGCCGGGTTGATGTTCGGCAATGGGTCGGACGAACTCATCCAGATCCTGATCACTGCGGTGGCGGGTTCCGGGCGTCCGGTGCTGGCGCCGGAGCCGACCTTCGTGATGTATGGCGTGCTGGCCCGAGCGCTGGGGGTGCCGTTCATCGGTGTCCCCCTGAACGCGGACTTCACCCTGGACCTCGACGCGATGCGCGCGGCGATGGCCGAGCACAACCCGGCGCTGGTGTTCCTCGCCTACCCGAACAATCCCACCGGGACGCTGGACGATGCCGCGACCGTACAGGCCATCGTCGACGAGAACCCCGGGGTCACGGTGGTCGACGAGGCCTACGCCCCGTTCGCCGCGCACAGCTTCCTCAAATGCGTCGGCGAGGATGACGGCCTGATGGTGATGCGCACTGTCTCCAAGCTGGGGCTGGCCGGTGCACGGCTTGGCTATCTGGCAGGCACGCCGGCCTGGATCGATGCGCTGGATCGCCTGCGTCTGCCGTACAACATCAATACCCTGACCCAGCGCTCGGTGGCCTTCGCCCTGGAGCACCGCGAGGCGCTGGACACGCAGGCGCGCGGAATCGTCGAGGAACGCGACCGCCTGAGCGAGCGTCTGACCGGGACGACGGGGGTCGAGCAGGTCTTTCCCAGCCAGGCGAACTTCATCCTGTTCCGGGTGCGCACGGGGCAGGGGCACGCGACCTTCGCGGCCCTGCGCGATGCCGGGATCCTGATCAAGGACGTCGGCCGCGCGCATCCGCTGCTGGTGGACTGCCTGCGCGTCACGGTCGGCCGCCCCGACGAAAACGACGCCTTCCTCGCCGCGCTCGGGCAGGTCCTCGCCGCCTGACGTTTTTTCCGGCGCCACGCCTTTTGGTTGCACCACAGAGTGCACAGAGGGCACGGAGGGCACGGAGGGCACGGAGAAATTCGTGGAGTGGTTTCCGGAACGGGTTAAGTGGAGCGCACACGGGGTCTTGCCATCGCGTACGCCGCGGCGAGATCGGATGAAGGCGGGGCACCAGGTCCGGTTTTCGTTCACCCTGTCCCGACCTCGGAAAACCGGAGGTCATCCCGGCCGCAGCGTAGCGAAGAGCCGGGATCTCCGACGTAAATCCTGCCCTCCAGTGTTCGGCCGGCCACACCGCTGAGATCCCGGATAACCGCTGTGCGGTTTCCGGGATGACGAGGAGGGCGCTGCCGGGCCGGTGCGCAAGAGCGGCGGTAGCCCCTGACAGCCCTGCGCATTTCTCCGTGTCCTCCGTGCCCTCTCTGGTAAAAAGCCTTTTCTGGCCGTTTCCCGGCGAGGCGTGTCAGCGTCGGCCGGCGGGCGGTTCCAGACGCAGGCCACGGACCTCGCCCATCGCGCCGCCGGTGCGCAGGGCGTCGGCGAACGGGGACTGGCGGGCGGGTTCGCCGTTGATGCTCTCGATGGTGATGCCGCGGCGTTTGGGCAGCCAGCGGCTGCCGGCGAGCTGGCGGATGGCGTCGGTCACCAGGGTGGCGTGTTCCTCCGCGGTGTCGATGCCGGGGAACGCCTCCCAGACGAACAGCTGGCGGCCGGAGGCGGCGAGATAGAGCAGCGGCTGACCGCCGGCCAGCGCGACCAGGGCCCCGGCCACGCGGCGCAGGCGGCCCTCGGCGGCCTCCGGCGGCTGCGGCCAGGGCAGGAGCTGGCCCCAGGGATTGGCCGGGTCGACGCTGGCCAGCCACTGCGGCTCGGGGGTGGCGTCGGCCGTGCGTTCCAGCGCGCGCAGGCGGTCCACCGCGCCGGCGCGCGCGAACTGGGCGCCGGTCAGGCCCTCGACGAAGTGGCCGCGGCGCAGCTTGCCGGCGTCCTCCATCGCGCGGTAGACGGGATACACGCGGCCAAAGCCGCCGGCCAGGCCCTCGGCGCGGGCCATCTCGCGGCTGACTACGCCGTAGCGCGCCAGCAGGTTTTCGGCCTGTTCGCGGGCGCGTTCCGTCAGCGACACGCCGGGATCGATCAGGTCGGCCACCCGGGACCAGCGCCCGCCGGCCAGGCCCTGGCCCGGGCGCCGCCGGCCGCGCGAGCTGGGCTTACGCTGGCCCAGGCTGCGCAGCGGGGCAAAGGTGTCGTTGGTGATCTGCCCGGCCCAGACCCGATCCCAGATCGCGGCCTCGATCATGTCCTGGCGGGCGTCCGGCTGCGCCTCGCGCGCTGCGCGTTCCAGCTCCATGTAGAAGCAGGCGCCGCGCCGGTCCAGCGTCTCCAGGATGGCTTCGGCCAGTGGGTCGTCGCGGGCCGGTGTCTCCGCCTCGGGTGTGTCCGGCTCCAGCAGCACCATCGCCTGTTCGCGGCGCAGGAAGCGGATGCGCCCGTCACGCTGGCCCAGCGCGCCACTGCCCACCCAGACGAACTCGCCGGAGGCGGTGATGCGGTCCAGCGCGTCCAGCGAGAAGTCGCGCACCCGCATCGGCAGCACATGGGTGGTCCAGGCCGACCAGGGCAGGGCGACGCCTTCGAGCTGCGTGAGCACTTCGCGCAGGGTGCCGATGCCCGACCCGGGCTCGCTCAGGCCCTGCCAGGCGGGCAGGAAGCGGCCCAGCGCGCGGGCGTCCACCGCCGCCGCCTCGTCGCGCAGACGCGCCAGGGTGCGGCGCTTCAGCCGGCGCAGGATGTCCAGTTCGCACCAGTCCTCTCCCTGGCCCTGCGGGCGGATCTCGCCGCGCAGCAGCACGCCGGCACTCTCTAGCGTCTCCAGCGCCGGAAGCAGCGCGCCGGGCGCGAGGCCGTAGCGAACGCCCAGGTCCTCGACGCGGAATGGCCCATGCGTGCGGGCGTAGCGGCGCAGCAGCTGTTCCAGCGGGCGTTGCGGCGGCTCGAGGAAGCCGGCGGGCAGGCCGGGTGGTGGCACGACCCCGAGCGCGTCGCGAAAGAGGGCGGCGTCCTCGGCCGCGACCCAGCGCGGCTCGCCGGCGATCCGGACCTCGACCGCACGCAGCCCGTCGGCCAGGGTCTGTAGCCAGGGTGCGGGGTTTTCGGCCGCTGCGGCTTCGATCTCCTGCCGCGTCAGGTCGCCGCGCCGGCGCAGCAGGTCATGCAGTTCGTCGGCGTCGCGGACCTGTGTGGCCTCGGTGGTGTGCGCCAGCTCGGCCTCCAGCTCGGCCAGGGCATCGGCGTCGATCAGCTCGCGCAATTCGGCCTGGCCCAGAAGTTCGGCCAGCATGCCGCGGTCCAGGGTCAGCGCCTGGGCCTTGCGCTCGGCCATCGGCGCGTCCTGCTCGTAGATGTAGGCCGCCACGTAGGCGAACACCAGGCTGCGCGCGAACGGCGAGGCCCGTGGCGTTTCCACCTCGTGCACCCGGATGTGGCGCTCCTGCACCCCCCGCAGGATCCCGCGCAGGGCGTCCAGATCGAACACGTCGGCCAGCACCTGGCGGTAGGTCTCCAGCACCACCGGGAAGCTCGCGTACTCGCGCACCGACGCGAGCAGCTGCTGCGACTTCAGGCGCTGGGCCCACAGCGGCGTGCGCTGGCCCGGGCGGTTGCGCACCAGAAGCAGGGCGCGGGCCGCATTCTCGCGGAAGGCGCTGGCGAACAGGGTGGAGTGTCCCAGCTCGCGGGTGACCGTCTCCTCCAGTTCCTCCGGGTCGGGGAACAGGCTGTCCAGCTCGGGCAGGTCCTCGCTGTCCGCCAGGCGCAGCACGATGCCGTCATCGGTGTACATCACCTGCACCTCGAACCCGGACGTGCTGGTCAGCGCCCCCTGCAGGGCCAGCGCCCAGGGGGCGTGCACGCGGGCGCCGAACGGGGTCAGGATGCACACGCGCCAGTCGCCGACCTCGTCGCGAAAGCGCTCGACCACGATGCGCTTGTCCGACGGGAGCTGCCCGGTGGCTTCGCGCTGTTCGTCGATGTAGTCGCCGAGGGTCTCGACCGCCGCCTCCGACAGCGGGGCATGCTCCTTGAGCCAGGTCGCGCGTTCGGCGCGGTCCATGCGCGCGAGGCGTTCGGTGGCCGCGCCGATTGCGCGCCCGAGTTCGATCGGCCGGCCGGGGCCGTCGCCGTGCCAGAAGGGAAGCTTGCCGACCTCGCCAGGCGCGGGGGAGACCAGCACGCGGTCGCGGGTGATCGCCTCCACGTGCCAGGTGCTGGCGCCCAGAGTCACGTTCTCGCCGGTCTTCAGTTCGAACACCATCTCCTCGTCCAGCTCGCCGATGCGCGGGCCGCCCTCGCCGACATGCACGCCGTACAGGCCGCGGTCGGGGATGGTGCCGGCGTTCAGCCGCGCGGCCAGTGCCGCACCCCGGCGCGGCGTCAATTCGTCGCGCGCGCGGTCCCAGGCGAGCCACGGGCGCAGGTCGGCGAAGTCGGTGCTGGGGTAGTGGCCGGAGAGCATGTCCAGGGTCGCCTCCAACAGTGGGCGCGACAGCTCGCGCCAGGGTGCGGCGCGGCGTATCAGCGCGTGCAGCTCGTCCACCGTGCGCGGGCGTTCGCAGACCATCGCGACGAGCTGCTGGGCGAGCACGTCCAGCGGGTTGTGCGGGGCATGGATTGGTTCCAGCGCGCCGACCTGCATGCGCTCGCCGATCACCGCGCATTCCAGCAGGTCGCCGCGAAAGCGCGGCAGCAGCAGCGAGCGCGAGACTTGGCCGACCCCGTGCCCGGCGCGTCCGGCGCGTTGCAGGCCGCGGGCAACCGAGCCCGGCGACTCGACCATGATCACCAGATCCACCGCGCCCATGTCGATGCCCAGTTCCAGCGAGCTGGTGGCGACGATGCCGCGCAGGCGCCCGGTCTTCAGTCGCCCCTCGATCTCCGCGCGGCGCTCGTGGGAGACGCTGCCGTGGTGAGCGGCGACCAGGTCTTCGGGCTTTTTGGCGTCCTCGGGATGCTGTTCGCGCCAGGCGTCGTTGATGCGCTGGACCAGGCGTTCGCACAGCCCGCGGCTGTTGACGAACACGATGGTCGAGCGGTGTTCCAGGATCGCCGCCAGCAGGCGCGGCTCCAGGCGCGCGGCGCGGTCGCCGCCCCCGCCCGGGAGTGGTCCGGTGCCCTGGCCGTAGACCGCGCCGAGGATAGAGCCGGACGGGATGGTTTCCGCGCCTTCGGACGCTTCGAGGGTGGGAGGTGCGTGTGCCGCTGGCGGCTCCTCCGGAGCGAGGATCTCGAGATCCAGGCGTGGGGCCTCGGCGGCGTCGATCACCTCCACCTCGCGGTCGCCGCCGAGGAAGCCTCGCGCGACCTCCATCGGATGCACGGTCGCGGAGAGCCCGATGCGTTGCGGGTCCTCGCCGCAGCACTCGGCCAGGCGTTCCAGCGACAGGGCCAGGTGCGCGCCGCGCTTGTTCCCGGCCAGGGCGTGCACCTCGTCAATGATCACCGTATGGACGGATTCGAGGTTCTCCGCGGCCTTCGAGCCCAGCAGCAGGTAGAGCGACTCCGGCGTGGTCACCAGGATGTCGCCGGGTTCGCGCGCCTGGGCGCGGCGCTCGGCCTGCGGGGTGTCGCCGGTGCGGATGTGCACCACGGGTTCGCGGGCCGACTGGTCGCCCAGGCGCGCGGCGGTCCGCGTGATGCCGGTCAGCGGGGCGCGCAGGTTGCGCTCGATGTCGGTGGCCAGTGCCTTCAGGGGCGAGATGTAGAGCACCGAGTAGCCGGTGCGGGGTTTCGGGGCCGGCTCGCCGGTCAGGCGGTCGATTGCACTCAGGAACGCGGCAAGGGTCTTGCCGCTACCGGTCGGAGCGATCAGCAGACAGTGGTGGCTGGCGCGGATCGCGGGCCAGCCGCGGGACTGGATGGGAGTGGCCTGCTCGAAGGCCTCGCGAAACCAGGTGTCGGTCGCGGGACGAAAGGGCGTGACCGGCATCGGCTGGGGCCCCGAGCTGGCGGGTCAGGCGTGGCCGACGGTGCTGTCGGTGGTGGAATGGAAGTAGTCGCTGTCGCGCGCCAGCTCGTCGATCAGCTCGTGCAGCATGGCCAGCCGGCTTTCGGCATCCGCGAACGGGGCGCAGTCCTCGCACAACGGGTCGCCGCACGGTTGGCGGCTGTACAGCCAGAAGTGGATCGCACCGGCCAGCAGGCCGTCGGCAACATCACCGGTCTCGTCGGCCTGGCCGTCATCCGCCAGGCGGTTGGCCAGCTCGATTAGGTGCTGGGCGGCGTTGTTGTAGGTCTGGTCGGTGGTGTCGTTCATGGGGTCTCGGGACAGTCTTGTTTAGCCAGCGCCAGTCGGTTTGACTGACACAGAACCCGGCAGTTTACCGCGACTGGCCGATATTCCGAAGAAACAGGGGAATATGACGCTCCTCCGGGGACAGGCCGCCGTGGGCGCCAACGAAGAACGGCCCCTCGTCATCGGCCGGCGGGTCCACCAGGTAGGCGTCCTCGACCGGCAGCAGCAGGTAGTCGCCGGCCCGCGCGCGCAGTTCCGGGTGTTGCGGCTCGGGGCCGAGGGTCCCGTGGCCCAGCCACTCGGCCTGCGGGATGGCCAGGACGTCGTCACCGAACGCCCGCTCCAGTGCCTGCAGGAAGTCAGCGTGCTGTCCGGTTCGGATGTGGGCGAGGGCGGCGCGTGGCTCGCCGGTCAGACGGTGGCGCAGGCAGGCCTGTACCGCCGGATGCTCGCGGAGGTCCAGGCGGCGTTCGACCGTGCGCATGCCGTGGTCGGCGGTGGTCAGGAACACGCTCTCGGGGCGCTGGATCTGCGCGCAGGTGGCGGTGTAGGCCAGGTCCAGCTGTTTCAGGTGGCGCTCCACCTCCGGGCTGTCCGGGCCGTACTCGTGGCCCAGATGGTCCAGCTCCGACCAGTAGACGTAGGTGAAGTGGGGTCCCGGTGTCGCGTTCACATGCGCGGCCACCCGCGTCGGCAGCTCGGAGAGGTCCTCGAAGCCGATGAAGTCGGCACCGCGGTTCATCATGCGGTTGTAGGGTGTGCCGCCGATCCATTCCGGGCCGATGAAGGTCATGCCGCAGTCAAGCCGGTCGCCCAGGCGGTCGGGCTGCACGCGGCCGGTCAGCTCGCGGTAGCCGAGCGTGGCCGGGTGGTCGTCGGCGCCGCGCTCCTGGCCCATCAGTACCGTAAGGGTGCGTTCGGCGGCCGCCAGGCGGGTATGCCAGCCGAGCAGGCCATGCCGTGCGGGGTGGCGCCCGGTCAGGATGCTGGTGATCGCGGTGGCCGTAGTGCTGGGAAACACAGTCTCCAGATCGGTCACGTGGTCCGCGCCCAACAGCGGCGTGTGGCGGCGGTAACGGGCGGCAAAGCCGTCGATGAGCCACAGCACGATATGGCGGTCCGGGCCCAGGTGCTCGGAGACACCCGCGAGCGGCGGGTGCGAGGCCGCCGCGTTCAGGCTCGCCTCGATCTGGCCGAGCAGGTCCATCAGCCCGGGGGATTCCAGCCGCGCGCGCAGAATGGCGTCCACGGCCGAGTGGGCCGTGGGGGTGGCAGTGACCGACAAGACCTCAGGCCTTCGCGCCGCCGTCGCCGCCCATGCAGGGCGGGGAATCCGCGACCTTTCCGGCGCGCTCGAACCACTGGTCCGGGTCCAGGGTGTGCAGCGCCAGGGCGTGGATGCCGCCGGCCAGCTCGTCGGCCAGGGCCTGGTTCACCAGCCGGTGCCGCGCGATCAGCTTCTGGTTGCGAAAGGCCTCGGATACCACGGTTACCTTGAAGTGCGACTCCGAACCCGGAGGCACGTTGTGCATGTGGCTCTCGTTCACCACCTCCAGATGCTCGGGCGCAAAGCGTTCCTCCAGCTTCCGGGTAATGGTCTCCTGCATGGTCATGGATATTTCCCGACAATTGAACTCGACACGCGCAGTGTTTCGCCGCCAGGCAGCGATGTCCAGAACTGCCATCTGGTGGACGGGATGCGCCATGCTCGCGACCGGAGGAAGGGGGGATCCATGCGACAGACTACACTGGCGTTCGATGTGTACGGGACGCTGATTGATACGCAGGGGATTGCGGCGACGCTCGAAGGCTGGATCGGCGAGCGGGCACCTGTGCTGGCGCGTGCCTGGCGCGAGAAGCAGCTCGAATACACCTTCCGGCGCGGGCTGATGGGGGCGTATGCGGACTTCGATACCTGTACCGAGCAGGCGCTGCGCTATTGCTGCCAGGCGTTGGATATCGAGCTCGACCCTGAGCAGGAGGTGGAGTTGTTGCAGCGCTATCGCCAACTCCCCGCCTTTACCGATGCGGCTCCGGCCCTGGATCGCCTGCGCGCGGACGGGTACCGCCTGTTCGCGTTTTCCAACGGGACGGCAGAGACGGTGAGTGGGTTGCTGCGCCACGCCGGGCTTGAGGATCGCTTCGAGGGTGTCGTCAGCGTGGACGAGATCGGCTGTTTCAAGCCCGATCCACGGGTCTATCGACATTTCCTGCAGCGGGCGAATGTCTTGCCGGCGGATGCCTGGCTGATCTCGGGTAACCCGTTCGACGTGATCGGCGCGCAGGCCGCGGGTATGCGCACGGCCTGGCTCGACCGGTCGGCGCAGAGGCTGTTCGACCCCTGGGGTGGGGCGCCCACGACCACGATACGGGGTCTGGGCGGGCTGGCCGCGGCGCTGAGTGATTCGCGAGGCAAGGATGGATGATCCTGATTGGCATCAAGCGTCCACCAGACCCGGTACCGTACGGGCCCGGTTGTACAGCGCCCGGCGGCTGAAGGGGGTTGTACCGCGCCTCCTGCCTTGTAATCCCGGAAACTGCGTAGCGGGTATCCGGGGTCTCTGCGGTGGGGTTGCACTGACGGGGAAGATCCCGGCTCGTCGCTTCGCTCCGGCCGGGATGACAGGACCGGGGGAGATGGTGTTCCCGGAATGGCCCGGATTAAAATGGCCCGGTGCGGACCTTGTACCTCGTCCGGATGACCCCCGTGACGGGCGGACGCTCGTTGCTGATCAGGAGGGTGATTGGATGGGGTGATCTGGTTTAGGGTCGGTCTTCCAGGTTGATTCAAACACTGCCGAGCAGTATCTGCGGTCGCGAGGTATCCATCCATGGCGAAATCCGGTTCGAACCGACCGCGTGGGGATGCAGTGAACGCCATTGTTGCGGCCATCGAACGGTCTTTGGGGCAGGGGCCCATTGACGACGGGGCCGACCTGGATGCCGCGGCGGTCGCCGAGGTGAACGCCCGGGCGCTGGAGGATTTCTCGGGTCTGTCGCCCGAGCAAATGGGGGCGCTTCTCTATTCGCCGTTCGAGCATCCGGATCTGGTGAGTTTTGCCGAGGGTGTAGCGGAGTGCCCGATCACCGTGATGAGTGTGCTGTTCCGCGTGTTGTCGGATGCCATTCGTGCCGAGGACGGCATCCCGTTGACTCCAAAAGGCAATCTCCCGCTTCGAGTCGTGGCAGATGCGTGGGCCGCGGTGGAAGCCGCGGGGCTGGAACCGGAATGGCGCCCCGGGTCGCGCCGCAAGGAGGATGACTTCCCGGAACTGCATGTGACCCGATTGCTGGTGCAGATGAGCGGGCTTGGGCGGAAATACCGCGGACGCCTGCAACTGGTGCGCCCGACGCAACAGAAACTGGAGCGTGGGGACTGGGCGGCGATCTATCGCGAAATGCTGCGCTGGCATAGCCGCGAGTTCAACTGGGCCTACCAGGACGGGTATCCGTCCCTTCCGACCGTCCAGCAGGGGGCGATGTTTTCGCTTTATCTGCTTGCACGTTATGGCGATCAGTGGCGCCCCGTATCGTTCTACATCGACGCCTTCGCGCGGGCCTTCCCGATGGTGCTGGACGAGGCATATGAGTATGACGGCCCCTTCAACGCCCAGGAGGTGCTGCGCAATGTCTGGTCCCTTCGAACCTTCATGCGGTTTGCTCACCCCTTCGGCCTGATCGAAGAGCGCGACGACCCGGACGAGCCCGATTCCCTCCTGCCGTTCGAGCGCACCCGCGAGGTCCGCAAGAGTGTGTTTTACGATCAGGCCGTGGCCTGGAAAGTGCTCGGTTGAGATCGGTGAGAAGCGGGGCGTCTCTCGAGGGTGTAGCGACATGAGCCGTTCCCGTCAACGCGTCTCCTTGCAACTGCGTCCTTGCCCGGATGATCTCTCGGATGAGGAGTTGCGCGCCATCCTCCGCGCGGCGGACGACCTGATCATATCCGGTGGGCGGAACCTGTTGGCTAAGGTATTGAAGGGATCACGGGCGAAGAAGGTCCTGGAACTCGGCCTGGATGACAACCCCGCGCATGGTTTCTACCGCTCCCTTTCCGAAGACGCGACCCTCGCGCGGATCGATCGGGCCATTGTGGACGGCTGGCTGGCGATCGAGTACGACGGCCGCTTGCCCTTGCTGATCTTTACGGACCGCGGCTGGGCCATCGAGCGGGAGGTTCGCGCTCGGGAGCTGTTCGATCAGCTGGCCGAGAACGCCCGGCGTGGCCCGCCGTTCGAGGTGGAGATGCTGCGCGATCGCAACCGGTCGATGATCTGGCGCTTACTGGATCTCGTCGAAGCCTCCCATGATCCCGACTTCATCCCGTTGCTGCAGGTCTGGGGGGAGATCGACTACCGCAAGGTTCGTCAGCGCATCCGTCAGGTCATCGCGCAGCTCCAGGCAGTGAGAACGGCTGGATCTGAGTAGTCTTTTTCTCGGTGCTCGCCGTCACTCCGTGCGTGGCCGTGGAGTACGATGGGGATCGGGCAGCCGCCGGGAGATGAGCGTTAGCCAGCAGGTCAAGCAACGGGTCGCGCCCGCTACGGAAACGCCCCTGATCCGTCCGGCGATACTGGAGGACCTGGATGCGCTGGAGCAGGCGTCGTTCGAGATCGACCGTATCTCCCGGCGGCAGTTTCGTTACCTGTTGACGCGCGGGCATGCGGCCACGCTGGTGGCGGAGGACCCGACCGGTAGCGGCCTGCTGGGCTACGTGATGCTGCTGTTCAGCCGGGGCACGTCGCTGGCGCGGCTGTACTCGATTGCGGTTAGCGCGCGGGCGCGCGGGCAGGGGCTGGGGCGGCGCCTGGTGGAGGCCGCGGAGGACGCGGCGCGGGCGCACGGTCGGACCGACCTGCGCCTGGAGGTGCGGCGGGACAATGCCGCCAGTCTGGCCCTGTTCCGCGGGCTTGGGTACCGTGACTTTGGCACCCTCGACGACTACTACGAAGACCACATGGACGCGCTGCGGCTGCAGAAGTCGCTGGCGCCCGGCCCCGATCCGGCGCTGGTGCGCGCGCCGTACTACTCACAGACGCTGGAGTTCACCTGCGGCCCGGCTGCACTGATGATGGCGATGCGCGCCATCGACCCCGAACTCAAGCTGGACCGGCGCCTGGAGCTGCGCCTGTGGCGTGACGCCACCACCATATTCATGACCTCCGGCCACGGCGGTTGCGGGCCCTACGGGCTGGCGCTGGCGGCCGCCCATCGCGGCTTCAAGGTGGAGCTGCTGGTGCGCGATCGCGGCGTCGCGTTCGCCGATTCGGTGCGCAGCGCGGAGAAGAAGGCGGTCATGCAGCTGGTGCAGGAAGAGATGATCGAGGAGCTGGAGCAGCTCGGGGTCCCCGTGGTGCATGGTCCGGTGAACGTGGCCCAGCTGGCGGCACGTTCTGCCGAGGGCGGGGTGCCGGTGGTGCTGATCAGCAGCGTGCGGCTGTATGCCGAACGCTTCCCGCACTGGGTCACGGTGACCGGGTTCGACGAGCGTTTTGTCTACGTGCACGACCCGTTCGTGGATACCGAGCAGGGCGAGCGCGCGCTGGATTCGGTCAACATGCCGATCGCGCGCGCGGACTTCGAGCGCATGGCGCGCTATGGGCGCGCGGGGTTGCAGGCGGCGGTGATCGTCGGCCCACGCAAGACGCCAGGGGTGGCGCATGCCTGAGCATCGCATCCTGGTCGAGCGCCGGGCGGACTGGAAGCCGCACTTCCCCGACCTGCCGGTGATGGCCATCGACGACTACCTGCGCGGCCCGGCCGTCGACGACCCGGCCAACCTGCGGGTGATCAACCTGTGCCGTAGCCAGCGCTACCTGTCGGCGGGCTACTACGGCTCGTTGCTGGCGGAGGCGCGCGGGCATCGGGTGATCCCCAGCGTGCGCACCCTGCAGGACCTGTCGCGCAAGTCGATCTATAGCCTGGACACCGAAGAACTGGATGAACGTGTGGCGCGCGTACTGGGGCGCAGCCGCCAGGGCACGCAGCCGGAACGGCTGGAACTGACCGTGCTGTTCGGCCAGTGCGCCGAGCCGGCGCTGCAGGAGATCGCCGGGCAGCTGTTCGCCCTGTTCCCCGCGCCGATGTTCCGGGTGGAGTTCCGGCTGCAGGGGCGGTGGCAGATCCAAGCCCTGCGCCCGTTCGCGCTCAACGCGCTCGAGCCCGAGCAGGAGCCGGCCTTCTTTGCCGCCCTGGAGCGCTACCTCTCCAAGCCCTGGCGCCGCCGGCGCGAGGCCCGCAGCGCACGCTACGAGCTGGCTATCCTGCACAACCTGGACGAGGCCCTGGCCCCGTCCACGCCGGCGACGCTCAAGCGCTTCGTCCGCGCTGGACAGGAGCAGGGGATGGATGTCGAGCTGATCCAGGCGCGCGACCTGCCGCGGCTGGCGGAGTTCGATGCCCTGTTCATCCGCGAGACCACCGCGATCGACCACTACACCTACCGCTTCGCGCGCAAGGCCGAGGCCGAGGGCATGGTGGTGGTCGACGATGCCGACTCCATCCTGCGCTGTACCAACAAGGTCTACCTGGCCGAGCGCCTGGCCGCTCATCGCGTGCCCACACCGAAGACGGTGATCCTCAACCGCGAGACCATCCTGCGCGCGGAGGAGTCGATCGGCTATCCCGTGGTGCTCAAGATCCCGGACGGCAGCTTCTCGCGCGGCGTATTCAAGGCGAACGACCGCGGCGAGCTGGAATCCATCGCCCGGCGCCTGCTCAAGGAGAGCGATCTGATCCTCGCCCAGGAGTTCGTCTACACCGAGTTCGACTGGCGCATCGGCGTGCTCAACCGCCAGCCGCTGTACGGCTCGCAATACCTGATGTCGCGCAAGCACTGGCAGATCGTCAACCACGACGCCAAGGGCGGCCCGCGCGAAGGCGGTTTTCGCACCCAGGCCCTTGCGGACGTGCCCGCCGCGGTGGTCAAGACGGCCGTCAAGGCCGCCAACCTGATCGGCGACGGCCTCTACGGCGTCGACCTCAAGCAGACCCCGCGCGGCGTGATGGTGATCGAGGTGAACGACAATCCCAACCTCGACGCCGGCATCGAGGACAAGGTCCTCGGCGAAGCCCTCTACACCACCCTGATGCAGGACTTCGTCCGCCGCCTCGACGCCGCTCGTCGCCACCGCGCCGCCCCCTGATGCGGCTTTCCGGCGCGCTCGTTACGGGCGAGGGGGATCCAGCTTGCTCGGATTCCAGGTCAGGCTGCCTCGGGCGGCTCGTGTTGCGGGTCGTGGAGTTCGAGGTCGACCATCAGTTCGTTGGCCAGTGCCTCGAGGGCGTCCTGCAGGGTGTCCAGATCCAGGTCCTCGGGGACGCCGAGCTGCGCCTGCGCGTGGAACATTGGTTCGCCGGTCATTGAGCCCGGCTTGCAGGCCGTATCCAGGGTTTCCACGCTGACGCCGTGGCGCGAGAGGATGGCGGTGATGTCCTGCACGATCCCCGGCCGGTCGTGTCCGACCAGATCGAGCATCACCCGGTGCCAGGGCGGTGCCGGAAGCTCACTCCCGCGCTGGATCTGGACCTGTAGACCGTCCCCCTCCAGCTCGCGCAGTGCGGCCTCCAGCTGGTCCGCGGCATCCGCCTCGGCCTCCAGCAGCACGACCCCGGCGAACTGACCGGCCAGCTGCGCCATGCGGCTCTCCAGCCAGTTGCCGCCCGCCGCCCGCGCCCGCGCCGCCACCGCGCTGACCAGCCCTGGCCGGTCCGGCCCAATCACCGTCAAAATGATCGAAGTCTTCATACGCACAGCCCTCCAATCGTAAACAGACCCATCATCCTGCGCGCCCTCGCCGCCCGAGGCAACGCGCCCGCTGGGAGTTTCGTACCGAATGAATGATCCTCCAACGCTCGGACGGTGGGGTGCCCAAGTTCGGCCAGGAGCGTTCGCGCGCCAGGCCCGCTGAATGCACAATCGATCCATCGTTGCCTCGTCTAGTCCGATGTTCTTTTCTGGAAGGGAAAAGGCAAGGTCTGATCCTCGAAGGCGACTCAAAATCCGAAGGTGGACCCTGGCGTACATCCGGGTCATGCTCGGGCGTAGAGCCGAGGTTTCGTGCGGAGGCGAAAATGGACTTGTGGGTGGGGGATCATCGATTACGCTTCATGTACCAGGACGCCCATGGCGCGATCACCGAGCGGGACCTGGTGGCGAAGAGGCTGTTCGTGAAAGACGCGGTGCTGTACGTGGAGGGGTGGTCGATTCTGCGCAATCAGCACCGATGCTTTCGGGGGTCGAACATCCGCTCGGACGTGGTGAGCGTGAAAACGGGGGAGTTGTGGCCACGTGAGCAGATGCTGGGGCTCGATAGCATTGATGCGGGGTGGCTCAAGTCTCCCGATGAGTCGCACGACCCGGATCTTCACCCGCTGGACCGTATGCGGCCGGAAGTGGCGATTGAGGAAGCCGGCCTGGTGATTGGATCTCGACTAACCCGCGCGCCTTGGCATGTGATTCCGCAAGGGGGGTGTGTGGGGCTGCATGAGTCGAAGAAGAACGGTGCTCCAAGGAAGAACCCGGTCTACGTCCTCTGTGTTGATCCACCCCGCCCGAAGCGTTGGACCATTGCCGGCCCGAACCTCTCGAAGCGTTTTGTACGGCCATCTGCGGCCGTCGAGGCGTTTCTCCAACACATGGAACACCTGATACCGGAAACGTACTGATGGCCAAGACCCAAGAAATTCAGGATCCGTGGAAATATTTTGCCGACTGGGCCTATCAGATCGGCCGGCACCACTGGGAGAACCTTGGGGTGGTCAGCACGTTGCTCGTGCACCGCGAGAAGACGAAAGCGCTGCGGGATCGCCTGAAGGCGGAGGGGATGACCGACCCCAAGGAACGGGCGAAGCATGCGGTGCATCGCCGGGCGTATGTCGATCGGGCGGTCGATATCTGGGAAGCGCGCAGCCAGGGGCAGGCCCGTCAGCTTTTCGGTTTCCGCGAGGGCTACATATTTCGAGACGCGACGAGCGACGCGTTGATGCAGGTTCTGGCCGTGCTGGATAACGAGCTTGAGGTTGGCGAGCGGGTGATGCCGACCGAACGATTCGGGCGGGCCTATCGGCTAACTGACGTGGATTTTGCGGAGCACCTGCGCTGGGGGGCTTCGCTCGAGCGTTTCGAGGTACCCGCTTCCAGCCTGCGGTCCGAGCTGACTCGGGTGGAAGTCTCTCGAGACCAGCGCGAGCCGCATAACGGGGTCGGGCCGCGGTAATTGCCGAATATCCCGGAGAAACGGCGTGCGTGGAAGGTCGATTACGGGCTTAGGGTTTGTGTATCTGCCCAAAAAACGGTCAGTCGGTGTAGATCATGCGGCGGGTCATGCCGCCGTCGGCGGTCCAGATCTGGCCGGTGACGAAGCCGGCGTCCGGCCCGAGCAGGAAGACGGTGAGGGCGGCGATGTCGGCGGGCTGGCCGACGCGCCCGGCCGGGTGCTGGGCGTGGTCCTGTGCGGACAGGGGCTCGGCCTGTTGATGGTCGGGACTGCGGGCGTCGATCCAGCCGGGGCGGATGGCGTTCACGCGGACGTCCGGCCCGGCGCTGATGGCCAGGGCGTGGGTGAAGGCGTCGAGGCCGCCCTTGCTGGCGGCGTAGGCCTCGGTATCCGGTTCCGACTGCAGGGCGCGGGTGGAGCTGATGTTCACGATGGCCCCATGGCGGCGACGCAGCAGGGACAGGGCGTGCTTGGCGAGCAGGAAGGCACCGGTCAGGTTGGTGTCCAGCCAGCGCTGCCAGTCGACGAGCTCCAGTTCTTCCAGGGGGCCGGAGTGCGGGTCGCTGATGCCGGCGTTGTTGACGAGGGCATCGAGGCCGCTGTGCCATTCATCCGTGCGGCAGATCACTGCGCGTACCTGATCCTCGTTGCGGACATCCAGGGTCATGGCCCGGGCGGCGCGGCCCAGGCGCGTGGCCGCCTGTTTGCATTCGGGGCCATCGATATCGGCCAGCACGACCTTCCAGCCATCCTGCACCAGGCGCTCGGCGATGCCGAGGCCGATGCCGCGCGCCGCGCCGGTGACCAGCGCGACCCGAGAATGACTTTGACGGGGCGTGTGCTCAGACATTCAAGGTCACGGGTGAGCCTTGCTGCCCACGGCTGGCGCGATAGGCGGGGCGACATGAGTCATGCGGTTTCGGTCTCGTGCGCGAGCATGTTCATGATCAGGCGGATCATCGTTTCCTTGTTGTCGGGGTCGGATTCCGCCACCAGCAGGGTCAGGGCGGCCAGGCCTACATCGTTGATCACGGGCTCGCCGGCGGGGCTGATGAGACGGTGATTGCGATGCAGGAAGTCGACGAACAGGTAGGCGGCGCTGCGCTTGTTGCCGTCGGAGAACGGGTGGTTCTTGATCACGAAGTACAGCAGGTGCGCCGCCTTGGACTCGACCGTGGGGTAGGCCGGTTCGCCGAATACGGACTGGTCCAGGTTGCCCAGTAGCGACTCGAAGCCGTCGCCGCGCTCCTGGGCGAAGAGTTCGGTTGCCTGTTTCTTTGCGACCAGGTCTTTCTTTAGCGTGGCGAGGGCGCTGCGCGCCTCGTCGGGTGTTGGAAGTGTGCCCCCACTCTCGGCCCTGGGCTCGGTCAGCAGGCCCTCGTCGTAGCGCTGCAACAGCAGGAAGGTCTGGGCGTAGCGGGTGACGATGTCGACCAGCCCACGACCGGCTTCGACGCCCAGTTCCGGGCTGCGGGCGGTACGGCGCACCAGCTCCAGTGCGGCTTCCAGCTCCCGGGCGTTGGTCTCGAAGCGCTGGCGGTTGAGGGTCCAGCCCCGGGTCAGGTGTTCGCGCAGCACGCGGGTGGCCCATTGGCGGAAGTGCACAGCACGGCGGGAGTTGACCCGGTAGCCAACCGAGATGATGGCGTCGAGGTTGTAGTGCTTGATGCGTCGTGAGACCTGGCGAGCGCCTTCCTGTCGAAGTACCGAGGAATCCTCGGTAGTTGACGGTTCATCGAGTTCGTCGTCTTTGTAGATGTTCTTGAGATGCAGACCGACGTTGTCGGTTGAGGTGTCAAAGAGCTCGGCCATCTGCCGCTGCGTCAACCAAACGGTATCGCGTCCGGTGTCCAGTCGGACTTCCACGATGTGGTCGGCATCATCTTCGTAAATGACGATCGGGGTTTCGTCTTCCCGGGTCATGTCGGATCCTCTTCCTTGAGGGGTTGCTGTTTTATAGCTTGTTCCTGGCTGTGTTTCCTGTCACCAGCTGGCCGGGTGGATGCTCTCACCGTATTACTCGCCTGATGCCGGCGGAAGGTTGTAGAAGGCTCGGGCGGTCGCGGTGGTGTGGGCGGCGAGTTCTTCGGTGGTTTCGTCGCGCAGTTTGGCCACGTATTCGCCGATGTGGGGGAGGAAGGCGGGTTCGTTGCGGCGGCCGTTGCCGATCTTCTTGCCGGTGCCCTTGGGCAGGCTGCGCGGCAGCAGGTACGGGGCGTCGGTCTCGATCATCAGGCGGCCGCGCGGGATGCGCGGGACCAGCGGGTGCAGGTGGTGGCCGCGGCGTTCGTCGCAGACCCAGCCGGTGATGCCGATGTGGCAGTCGAGGTCGAGGTATTCGGCCAGGGCGTCGGCCTCGCCGGTGAAGCAGTGCACCACGGCCGCCGGTAGCTTGTCGCGCCAGCGGCGCAGGATCTGGGCGAAGTCGTGGTGGGCGTCGCGTTCGTGCAGGAACACCGGCAGGCCGAGATCGGCGGCCAGTTCCAGCTGGGCCTCGAAGGCGCTGCGCTGCTGCGGCCGCGGCGAGTGGTCACGGTTGTAGTCCAGACCCATCTCGCCCATGGCGACCACGTTGGCGTCCGCGCGGGCGAGGTCACTGAACCGGGCGGCGATCGCGTCGGTCCACTGTTTGGCGAGATGTGGATGCACGCCCAGGGTGGCGCGGCAGCAGTCCGGGTAGCGGTCGGCGATCTCCAGGCACTTTTCGCTCTGGTGGGCGTCGGCGCCGGTGATCAGCATCCAGGAGACACCGGCCTCGCGGGCGCGTTCGAGGACCTCGTCGCGTTCCTTGTTGAAGGATTCGTGGGTGAGGTTAAAGCAGATATCGATCCATTCCATGCGCGGTATGCTAACGGATTGGACGCGTGGTGCCAGTTCCCGGGCCTGTCATTGCGAGATGCCGTCGGTGCCGTGGCAAAAAAGCTCGAAGCGCGTTGAACGGCCGCAGGCCGGCCCGAAGGGCGGGCCGATCGCTCTGCCAGTTTTGGGAGATTGCCGCGGCGCCTTCGGCGCCTCGCAATGACGGGGTGGTGGTCCGGGTTTGGGGCTGAGGCCGCGCCGGCGTGTTAAACCTTGTGCAGTGCTTTTGATTTGGAGTTTGGAATGCGTGATGCGAGCCCCCTGGCGGTTTATCTGAACGACTATCAGCCGCCGGCGTTTGTGGTGGAGAGCCTGGAGCTGGACTTTGATCTGGCGGCAGCAGCCACCGAGGTGACGACGCGCATGGCGGTGCGGCGCAACCCGGAGGCGGTGGAGCCGGATGCGCCGCTGCGCATGTATGGCGATGGCGTGGAACTGGTCTCGTTCACGGTGGACGGCGCCAAGCCGGCCGAGGGTTTGCTGGAACAGGACGCCGAGGGCTTGCTGCTCCATAGCCTGCCGGAGGCCGCGCGGCTGGAGATTGTCAGCCGCTGCCACCCGGATCAGAACACCGCGCTGGAGGGCTTGTACGCCTCCAGCGGCAACCTCTGCACCCAGTGCGAGCCGGAGGGCTTTCGCCGCATCACGTTTTTCCCCGATCGCCCGGATGTGCTGACCACCTACCGCGTGCGCCTGGAGGCGGATCGGGCGCAGTACCCGGTGCTGCTGGCCAACGGCAACCGCGTCGAGGCCGGCGAACTGGACGGTGGCCGGCATTACGCCGTGTGGGAGGACCCGTTCCTCAAGCCGTCGTACCTGTTCGCGCTGGTCGCGGGGGATCTGGCCTGCCAGCGCGACACCTTCACCACGATGTCCGGGCGCGAGGTTCAGCTCGAGCTGTACGTGGAGGCACACAACGCCGATCGCTGCGATCACGCGCTGGCCTCGCTGAAGCGCGCGATGCGCTTTGATGAGGAGGCCTTCGGCCGCGAATACGATCTGGATGTGTACATGATCGTCGCGGTGGACGACTTCAACATGGGGGCGATGGAGAACAAGGGGTTGAACCTGTTCAACGCCAAGTACGTGCTGGCCAGCCCCGACACCGCCACCGACGACGACTTCGTCGCCATCGAGTCGGTGATCGCCCACGAGTACTTCCACAACTGGTCGGGCAACCGCGTGACCTGCCGCGACTGGTTCCAGCTGTCGCTGAAGGAGGGGCTCACGGTCTTTCGTGACCAGGAGTTCACCACCGACTGCACCCTGTTTGGCGTGAAGCGCATCGACGACGTGGCCATGCTGCGCGCCTTCCAGTTCCCGGAGGACGCCGGCCCGCTGGCGCACCCGGTGCGTCCGGACCACTACGCCGAGATCAACAACTTCTACACCCTGACGGTGTACGAAAAGGGCGCGGAACTGATTCGCATGCTGCGCACCCTGATCGGGCGCGAGACCTTCCGCCGTGGGCTGGATGTCTATTTCGAGCGCTTCGACGGTCAGGCGGTGACCACTGACGACTTCGTGGCGGTGATGGCCGAGGTCAGTGGGCGCAACCTGACGCCATTCAAGCGCTGGTACACCCAGGCCGGCACCCCGCGGGTCACGGCCGCGACGTCGTTTGACGGCCCCGGTGGCCAGGCGCGCATCACGCTCACGCAGGAGACGCCGCCAACTCCTGGGCAGGAGCACAAGGAGCCTGTGGTGATCCCGATGCGGGTGGCCTTTCTGGATGCCGAAGGACGGCGCATCACGGCCCACCAGAAGGGTGGCGAGGTGCAGGACGAGTGGGTGCTGGAGCTCAGCGAGGGCGAGCAGACCTTCCGTTTCGAAGAGTTGTCCGACTCGCCAGCCGCGATCTCCTGGCTGCGCGGCTTCTCCGCCCCGGTGATCCTGAACGCCAACCAGGGCGTGGACGAGCTGGCCCACCTGCTGGCCTATGACGACGACGCCTTCGCCCGCTGGGAGGCGGCGCAGACGCTGTTCCGCCGCGCGATCCGGTCACGCATCGAGCACGATGCGGCCGATACCGCGCTGGAGGCGGCGATCGAGCATGCCCTGGCAGCGCTGTTGCGCGACGAGGCGATCGAGCCGGTGCTGCTGGCGACCATCCTGCAGCTGCCGCCGACCCGCGAGCTGGCCGAGCTGTTCGAGCGCGTGGATCCGGTGCGCCTGCGCAACGAGCGCGACGACCTGGAGAAGCGCCTGTACATGCCGCTGACCGAGGCGATGCAGCAGATCCAGCCGAAGCTGGATGACGTCGACAACGGTGCGTTCACCGCCGAGGCCATGGGCCGGCGCCAGCTGCGCAACCGGCTGCTGGCGCTGCGCGTCGCCGCGCGCGACCAGGCCGCGGTGCCGGAGGCCCTGGCGCAGTACCAGAAGGCCCGCAGCCAGACCATGCGCATGGGCGCACTGAACGCGGTCAACGAGCTGGACCACGAGGCGCGCCAGGTGCTGCTGGCGGACTTCGAAAAGCGCTACCGCGACGACCCGCTGGTGCTGGACAAGTACTTCGGGCTGCAGGCGGGCAGCCAGGTCGCCGGCGGTTTCGAGCGCCTGGACGCGCTGCTTGAGCACCCCGGCTTTCGCTGGACCAACCCGAACCGCGTGCGCGCGGTGCTGGGGCCGTTCATGGCGCGCAACGAACGCCACTTCCACCAGGACGACGGCGAGGGCTACCGCCGCATGGGCGGCTTCGTCGAGAAGCTGGACGCGATGAACCCGCAGACCGCCGCACGCCTGGCCCAGCCGCTGACCCGCTGGCGCAAGGTCGACACCGTGCGCAGTGAATTGATGCGAGCGGAACTCGAGCGTCTGGCCGCACTCGAACTCTCGCGCGACCTGCGCGACGTGATCGAACGCGCGCTGGCCCCGTAGCCGATCGCGTTGGGGGTGAATGCAGGAGCGTGCTTGCACGCGAAGCCCCTGCCCGCGTCCGGCTTTGGCTGGGGCTTCGCGTGCAAGCACGCTACCTACGGGGGCTGTGGGTTGTGGTAGGTTGATGTCAGGTTATAGGGGGCGCGACGCCCCTCGAGACGAGGTTCGGACCGACGTGAAGCGAGTCTTCTACCGACTGCTGTGCTGGATGCTGGTGCTGGCGATTGCCGGCCTGCCGGCGCTGGCCGCGGCCGTGGGTATGGAAGACGGTCACGCCGGGCACACGATGCATAGTGCCCAGTCCAAGGGCGACGCCGAGCACGGGGCCCACGATCACGGGCACGACGCTGCCCATGTTCACCATGCGCATGGTGACCGGGCGGGCCACGCCGCGTCGCCTCATCATGGTTCGGACCATGCGTCTTCGTCGGGACATTCCCAGGCCAGCGAGCTGCTTGCACATGCCGATTGCGTGGATGCGGCTTGTCTGGCTGCATGTGCCGCCTGTAGCCACTGTCAGGGCATGCCGTCCATCACCGGCATGAGTGTCGTGGCGACTGAAGCGCCGGGCGCAAGCCTGCATTCCTTCCAGAGTGGTCCTTCCACGGCCGCGTTGCACCGCCCTCCAATCCTCTCCTGATCCCGTAATGCCGGCCGTTTGGCCGGTTCCTGCCCGTGTGCTGCCTGGGTGCCCCCCGGCAGCGGGCAGTATGGCCGTGTCGTGCGCTTGCGCGCGGTTCGGAATCGAGTACGGAATCAAGGAGATTTTCACGATGCGAGCAACCCGATTGCTGCTCCCCGTGGTGTCGGTACTGTTTCTCGCCGGTTGTGCGGTTACCGCGCCCGAGCTGGACCGGTCCGATCTGATGGAGGACCTCTCGGTGCAGGGGATCGACCTGCCCGAGTCGGAGATGCCCCGACCCTCCGGCGAGCTGACGCTCGACGAGGCCATTCACCAGGCCATCTGGCGCAACCCGCGCATGCAGCAGGCTTATGCCAAGCTGGATCTGACTGCGGCCGACGTGGTCGAGGCCTCCCAGTTTTCCAATCCATCGCTGTCGCTGTCGGTCATGCGCCCCGAGGGTGGCGGTGGCAACGAGTACGGCGTTGGCCTGGCCTGGGGGATCTCCGGGCTGCTGATGCGCGGCTCGCGCCAGGAGATGGCGCGGTCTCACTGGGAATCCACCCGTCTGCAACTGGCCGAGGGGATGGTCGCGTTGGCCAGTGACACCGAACGCGCCTGGTATGACGCGGTGGCCGCGCGCCAGCGTGCCGAGGTGCAACGCCTGGAGAGCCGGGCCGCGGATCTGGGCGCACGTTTGGGCGAGCGCTTCTATGACGCCGGCAATATCTCGGACCTGCAGCGCGCCCACCTGCGCATCCGGGCGGCCGAGTCACGGCTTAAGCTCGAGGATGCCCGCCAGCGCGAGCGCGAGGCGCGGCTGCGTCTGGCGCATTTGATGGGGCTGCCTGGCGAGGTCGATGACTGGGAGCTTCCGAAAGAGCTGCCGCTGCCGCTGGCAGAGGTCGAGGAGCGTCAGGCCCTGGTGGACCAGGCGCTGGAACAGCGCCTGGATCTGCGCGCCCTGGATCATGCCCTGGATGGGCTGACCGAGGGCGTGGCCCTAGTGCGGCGTTACCGCTGGATGGGGGATATCGAACCGGGGCTGGAGTTCGAGCGTGAGGGTGACGGGACCCGCCTGTGGGGTGGGGGCATCTCGTTCACGCTGCCCATCTTCAACCAGAACCAGGCCGGTATTGGCCGCGCCGAGGCCCGGCTGGCGGACGGCGAGGCGCGGCGCGAGTCGCTGGTGCAGGCGGTCACCAATGATGTGCACCAGCACTTCGAGCGCCTGGCCCACCACCGCAACCGTTTCGGCGTGCTGCAGGACGACCTGCTGCCGGCTCGCGAGTTGGCGACCGAGCGGCTCCAGGAACGCGTGAACTTCATGTTCGACGACGTGTTCGACCTGCTCGCGATCAAGCAGGAAGAGCTGGCCGCCTGGCAGAAGACTGTCGCGGCCCTGGGTGACTACTGGCAGGCCCGCGCCGCGCTGGCGCATGCCGTGGCCGGCGAGTTGCCGGGCGGCGAGCCGGGTAGCGCCGGAACCTTCGCGACCGCCCAGCTGGAGCACGAGCCGACGGCCATGGACCACGGGTCCATGGGGCATGGCGATCACGGTGCCATGGATCACGGAGGCCATGGAGGCATGGATCATGGCGACGGCGATGAAGGGCATTCCGGTATGGACCACGGGGATCACGGGGCCCATGACGATATGGATCATGGCCAAGGCCACGAAGGCCATGAAGGTCATGAAGGTCACGAAGGCCACGAAGGCCATGAAGGCCACGAGGGCCACGAAGGCCACGAGGGCATGGATCACGATGACCACGGTCAGCAGGATCAGGACCATCGCGATCATTCCAACCACGGGCATGGAGGGCATCACTGATGAAGCGACGTAACTTTCTGATTGCCGCCAGCGCCCTGCTGCCGGCGACCACCCTGACCCGGGTGATGGCCGAAACGGGTCATGAGCACCACAACGAGGGCGATCACACGCCGGGCGAACGCACCGAGCAGGGCTACATGCCGGTGCACACGCCTAATGGCTGGACCCTGCCCTACACGATGAACGACGGGGTGAAGGAGTTTCACCTGGTGGCCGAGGAGATCGAGCACGAGTTCGCGCCCGGTTCGGTGGCCAAGTGCTGGGGCTACAACGGCACCACCCCCGGGCCGACCATCGAGGCGGTGGAGGGCGATCGTGTCCGCATCTACGTGACCAACCGGCTGCCCGAGTACACCTCGGTGCACTGGCACGGCATCCACCTGCCCTCGGGCATGGACGGGGTGAAGGGCGTGACCCAGCCGCCGATCCACCCGGGCGAGACCTTCGTCTACGAGTTCGAGTTGAACCAGCACGGCACGCACATGTACCACCCGCATGCCGACGAGATGGTGCAGATGGCGATGGGGATGATGGGGATGTTCATCATCCACCCGAAGGATGGCGAGATCGAGCCGGTGGACCGCGACTACGCGATCCTGTTGCACAACTGGGGCCTGCATCCCGGTACGCGCACGCCGGATCCGTCGATCATGGTGGACTTCGACCTGTGGTCGATGAACTCCAAGGTGTTCCCGGCCATCGACTCGCTGGTGGCGAAGACCGGCGAGCGGGTGCGTATCCGCATGGGCAACCTGTCGATGTGGAACCACCCGATGCACGTGCACGGGGTGTCGTTCGAGGTGACCGGCTCCGATGGCGGGCGCTGGCCACGCAACCAGTGGCGCAAGGAGACCACCGAGATCGTGGCGGTCGGCCAGACCCGCGATATCGAGTTCGTCGCACCGCCGGGCGACTGGGCGTTCCACTGCCACATGTCGCATCACACCATGAACCCGATGGGCCACGGCATTGCCAACCCGCTAGGCGTGGATCAGTCCGGTATCGAGGAGGAGATCCGCTCGATCCTCCCCGGTTACATGGCGATGGGCGAGCACGGCATGGCCGATCATCAGGAGCATACCGACAGTGGTCACATGACCGGCCCGGAGAACACCCTGGCGATGGCCATGGGACAGGGGCCCTTCGGCAGCATCGGTATGGGCGGGATGTTCACCCTGATCAAGGTCCGTGACGACCTGGAGCCGGGCGACTTCCGTGACCCGGGCTGGTACTGGCATCCGGAGGGCGAGGTCGCCTGGATGGTCAGCGATGACCCGGACTTCGGCAATCCGGTTCGCCGCGGCAAGCTGGCCGGCGAGGGCTCGGATGCGCTGCCGACCCCCAGCCGCGACGCGAACGGCCATGGTGGTCACGGGGGGCATGGAGGTCACGACCACTAGTCTCCGGTATGGAAAACCGGCCGGAGGGTCCAGTCGGACCCTCCGTGTTACCCACACCTGTTTCAAACAACGTTTGCCACACGGCTAAACAGCAAGAGGACACGACATGCAGACCAAGAATGCGATTCACAACACCACCCGAGCCGCCCTGGCGGCCCTGCTGCTGGCCCTGGCCATGCCGTTGCTGGCCCATGAGGGCGATTTGGGCAGCATGCCGGAGGACGGCGCCACCGTGCAGGGCTCGCCGGAGGCGATCGGCATCGAGTTCGATGGCGCGATGCGCATTACTCAGTTCGACGTGACCGGCCCCAACGGCCGTGTGAGGATGGCGAATCGGCCGGGCAACGAGCCGACCGAGCGCTACTTCGTGGAGCCTGCGGAGCCGCTTCCGGCCGGTAGCTATCAGGTGCGCTGGCGCGGTCTGGCGCGCGACGGGCACATGATGTCCGATGGCTTCCGCTTCACGGTGGAGGACTGATTCATGGCCTGGATGTCGGCACTCGCCGGGGTGGAGGCCTGGACCGTCGCGATGATCCTCGTGACGGCCGGGCTCTACCTTGGGGCCCTGCTGGCGACCGGGGCGGTGCTTTTTCGCTTGGCGTTTCCGGATCTGCCCGATCCGGATCGCCGGGTGCTCGCCCGGATGGGGGCGGTCGCGGCCTGGGTGGCAATCGCCCTGGCCATGTTGCAGTGGCCGTTGCAGGCCGGGTACCTCGGGGGTGGCAACGTCGCCTCCGCGATGGATCCGATGCTGCTCCGCATGGTGTTCGAGGGCGCGCAGGGGACTCGGCTGATCCTCGCGGTAACCGGGTTGTTACTGGTTCAGGCGATCCTGCTGGATGCCCGGCGTCTGCCAGGGGTGGGCTATGGCCTGAGCCTGGCCGGGGTGCTGTTGGTGATGTTCGCCTTCGTGCAGGTGGGCCATACCGTGGATGAGCCTCGTGTTCTGTTGGCCGGTTTGCTGATCGTGCATCTGCTGGCAGCCGCCTTCTGGGTTGCGTCGCTGGCGCCACTGTACCGGCTGGCCGGGCATCCTCCCGAGGGTGCGGATGCCGCGCGCATCCTGGCCCGTTTCGGGCAGGTCGCGATGGTTGGGGTCGGATTGCTGGTGTTGGCGGGGGTGGTTCTCGCCTGGTGGTTGCTGGGTGGCATCACGCCGTTGCTGACCACCGGCTATGGCCAGTTCCTGATCGGCAAGGTGCTGATCGTCGCACTGCTCCTGCTGCTGGCGGCCGCGAACAAGTGGCGGCTGGTACCGGCCTTCGAGCGCGGCGAAGCGGGAGCACCGCGGCGTCTGCGGCGCAGCATTGCGCTGGAGGGTGCCCTGGTGGCGTTGATCCTGCTGCTGACCGCGGTACTGACCACGGTCAGCTCGCCGGCCAACGGCTGAGAAAGACCCCGGGTGGGTGTTGCCTAGATCGGGCGCTGGACGACAGTCGCCGAGAGTTCGATGTCCTCGCCCTCACGCTGGATGCGGATGTCCAGGGTTGCGCCCGGCGCGGTGCGGGCGATCGCGTTGAGGGCCTCGCGCGGGGTGTTCACGCTGCTGTCGTCGAGGTGGGTGATGACGTCCCCCGGGCGGATGCCGGCGTCTTCGGCAGGGCCTTCGCGCAGGATGCCCGCCACCAGTACGCCGCGCGGGGCATCCAGGCCGAAGGATTCGGCCAGTTCGCGGTTCATCGCCTGGACCTCGATCCCCAGCCAGCCGCGGGCGACAAAGCCCTGTTCGATGATGTCGGTCATCACGCTGCGCGCCAGGTCCACGGGGATCGCGAAGCCGATGCCGTGGGAGCCGCCGGAGCGCGAGAAGATCGCCGTGTTAATGCCGATGACCTCGCCGCGGGCATTGATCAGCGCGCCGCCTGAATTGCCCGGGTTGATGGCCGCGTCGGTCTGAATGAAGTCCTCGAAGGTGTTGATGCCAAGCTGGTTGCGTCCGGTGGCGGAGACAATGCCCTGGGTCACGGTCTGGCCGACCCCGAACGGATTGCCAATGGCCAGGACCACGTCACCCACCTGCAGGTCGCTGGAGTGACCCACCGTGGCCACGGCCAGATCCGGCACCCGCACGCGCAGCACGGCGAGGTCGGTGTCCGCGTCGATGCCGATGATCTCCGCGGGATGGGCCTCGCCGCCGGGCAGCACGATGGCGATGGCATCGGCCTCCTCGATCACGTGGTGATTGGTGAGCACGTGCCCCTGATCGGTCATGATGACCCCGGAGCCGAGGCTGGACTGTTCCTGTTCGCCCGGTGGCAGTTGCTGGCCAAAGAACTCGTGCAGGCCGAAGCCGGACGGGCGATCGATGGTGCGCGAGGTCATGATGTTGACCACCGCGGGTGCGGCGCGGCGCACGCCGTCGGCATAGCTGGCTGGCGCGCCGGTTGCGGCAGGCGCAGCCACCGGCTCGGCGACCCGCAGCTCGGCACCTGGGTCGCCGCGGCCGAGGATCTCGGGGAAGAACACTGCGATCACCACCGCCAGGGCGATACCGGTCAGCGCAGCTTGCAGCAGGAAGCGGGAGAAATTCACCATATGCCGAATATACCGAATCATCGCTCAACAGGGGATCCCGCCGTGGTCGATCGCGACGAACTGATGCAGGCACTCAATGCGGAACTCGAACCGGAGCGCTTCCGCGACTACTGTCCAAACGGGCTGCAGGTCGAGGGACGGCGCGAGATCCACCGGATCGTCAGCGGGGTGACCGCGTCGCTGGCGCTGGTGGAGGCGGCCGTGGAGACCGGGGCCGACCTGATCCTGGTGCACCATGGCTACTTCTGGAAGGGCGAGCCGCAGGAGGTGACCGGCATGAAGCGGGAGCGCTTGCGGCAGTTGCTCGCGCACGACATCAATCTGGTGGCTTACCATCTGCCGCTGGATGCCCACCCGGCACTCGGCAACAATACCCAGCTGGCGGGACGCCTGGGGTTCGCGATCGACGGCGTACTGCGCGAGGACGGTGTCGGCCAGATCGGAACCCCCGCCCAACCGCTATCGGCGCCGGATATGCAGGCGCACATCAGCAACGTGCTGGGACGCGAGGCCCTTTGCGTGGAGGCCGGTGATCACCCGATCCGGCGCATCGCATGGTGTACCGGCGGGGCGCAGTCGCTACTGACCGAGGCGGCGGCCCTGGGGGTGGATGCCTATGTCAGTGGCGAGATCTCGGAACAGACCACCCACGAGGCGCGCGAGCTTGGGGTGCATTACTTCGCCGCCGGACACCATGCGACCGAGCGTTACGGGGCCCAGGCCCTGGGGCAGTGGTGCAGGGAGCGTTTCGGCCTCGAACACGAGTTCATCGAGATCGACAATCCCGCCTGAGCGATGTCGCCCTCACGGGCCGCGCGCTGCGAGATTGTGGTGCAGAATGTGCGGTTTCGGGGCGTTGGCAGCGCCCGGAACAAGCAAATTTATAATCAACTGCTTATAAGGTTTTCGGGGGCGTGAGACCGAGTGCAATGCTCGGTCTTAAGGCGGCAATCTACTTGACCTTATTAGCGTGTTCGGGAATTCTATCGCATTTTACAGCCCGCCCAGATGGGTATTCGCGCGTGCGGCAAGCCCCTTCGCGTGCCAGCCGCGCCCTCCTTTGCGGCCGCGGGAACACGATTTCAACACGTTGTTTGGAGAGACAAACATGGCAAACCAAGGCGTAAACCGAGGCCGTCGCCGGTTCCTCGTCGCCGCGACATCCGTCGTAGGCGGAGCCGGGGTCGCCGCAGTCGCGGCCCCGTTCCTGGCGTCCTTGCAGCCCAGCGCGCGCGCTCAGGCAGCCGGGGCCCCTGTCGAGTTCGACGTGGCCGCTGTCGAGCCGGGTCAGCGTGTCAGCGTCGAGTGGCGTGGCCAGCCGATCTGGGTAGTGCGGCGCACCGACGAGATGGTTGCCGGTTTGGCCGAGGTGGCCGATCGCCTGCGCGATCCCGACTCCGAAGTGGAAAGCCAGCAGCCGGAATATGCGCAGAACGAGTACCGCTCGCGCAAGCCGGAGATCCTGGTCGTCATCGGTATCTGCACCCATCTGGGCTGCTCGCCGAGCTACCGCCCGGAGATCGGCGATCCCGAGATGGGTTCCGACTGGCAGGGCGGCTGGCTGTGCGGTTGCCACGGTTCGCGCTTCGACCTGGCTGGTCGCGTGTACCGCAACATGCCCGCGGCGACCAATCTGGTGATCCCGCGGCACATGTATCGGAACGATACCTTGCTAGTCATTGGTGAAGATGAAGACGGGGAGGCGATCTGATGGCCAGCAATCCTGATACCAAGATCCAGGGCGGTGTGCTGGGCTGGGTGGACGCCCGCTTCCCGCTCTCCCAGATGTGGAACGAGCATCTGGCGCAGTACTACGCACCGAAGAACTTCAACTTCTGGTACTTCTTTGGTTCCCTGGCCCTGCTGGTGCTGGTCATCCAGGTGGTCTCCGGCATCTTCCTGACCATGTTCTACAAGCCCGACGCCGAACTCGCGTTTGCGTCGGTCGAGTACATCATGCGCGATGTGGAGTGGGGCTGGCTGATCCGCTATATGCACTCCACTGGCGCCTCGATGTTCTTCGTGGTCGTCTATTTGCACAT
Organism: Thioalkalivibrio sp. AKL10; assembly: GCF_000381845.1. Taxonomy (NCBI): domain Bacteria; kingdom Pseudomonadati; phylum Pseudomonadota; class Gammaproteobacteria; order Chromatiales; family Ectothiorhodospiraceae; genus Thioalkalivibrio; species Thioalkalivibrio sp. AKL10. The sequence continues at coordinate 283,678 of NZ_KB907142.1, read as the reverse complement.
GTTCCGGGCATTGCTCTACGGCTCCTACAAGAAGCCGCGCGAGCTGATCTGGATCTTCGGTGTGCTGATCTACCTGGTACTGATGGCCGAGGCCTTCGCCGGCTACCTGCTGCCGTGGGGTCAGATGTCCTACTGGGGCGCGCAGGTCATCGTGAACCTGTTCCAGACGATCCCGTACATCGGGCCGGACCTGGTGACCTGGATTCGCGGTGACTTCCTGCTGTCCGACGCCACGCTGAACCGCTTTTTCGCACTGCACGTGATTGCCCTGCCGCTGGTGCTGATCATGCTGGTGGCCGCGCACATCATCGCGCTGCACGAAGTGGGTTCCAACAACCCGGACGGCATCAACATCAAGGACCACAAGGACGAGAATGGCATCCCGAAGGATGGCATCCCGTTCCACCCCTACTATTCCGTGAAGGATCTGGTGGGCGTCGGCGTGTTCCTGATGGTCTTCGCCGTGATCATGTTCTTCTTCCCGACCGGTGGTGGCCTGTTCCTGAAGGCCGACAACATGATCCCGGCCGATCCGCTGGTGACCCCGGACCTGATTCCGCCGGTCTGGTACTTCACCTCGATGTACTCGGTCCTGCGTTCGGTGCCGGATCCGTTCCTGGGTGTGATGGCGATGGGCGCCGCGGTGGTGATGCTGTTCTTCATCCCCTGGCTGGATCGCAACCCGGTCCTGTCGATGCGCTATCGCTCGTTCGCGGCCAAGTTCAACCTGGCGGTGTTCGTGGTGGCCTTCGTGATCCTCGGATGGCTGGGCCTGCAGCAGGCCACCAGCGAGGTCAGCGAGATGAGCCTGCGCTTCTCCACGGTCTACTTCGCGTTCTTCTTCGTGCTGTGGTTCCTCAGCAAGGAACGGTCCATGGTCTTCAGCCTGATCGCGTTTGCCGTGGTGGTGGGTATCTACTCCTTCTACGACATCCTGCGCTTCGACCCCGATAGCGCGGGCCTGCTGATGTGGTCCTGGCTGATTCCGACCGTGTATCTGTTCGTGACCATGGTGGTCCCTGCCTTCGCACGTGGCCTGGGCCGTGACCGTGCCGTTCCGGAAAGGGTGACTTCGTAATGAAAACGCTGATTGCAACTACATTCCTGGCCGCTGCGGCTTTGTTCACCGTCCCGGCCGCCTCGGCGGCAGGGTACGACGGTGACCTGGAAAAGGCCAACATCGACGTGACCAACGAGGCCTCGTTGCAGCGCGGTGCCAACCTGTTCATGAACTACTGCATGGCCTGTCACTCGACCGAGTACATGCGCTACAACCGCGTGGGTCGCGATATCGGCCTGACCGAGCAGCAGGTGGAGGAGAACTTCATCTTCATCACCGACGAGGCCGGTGATCCCGTTGGCGTCGGTTCGCTGATGACCAACGCCATGAGCGAAGACTATGGCGAAGAGGCCTTTGGTGTGGTCCCGCCGGACCTGACCATGACCACGCGCATCAATGGCGAGGACTGGGTCTATACCTTCCTGAAGAGCTTCTACATCGACGAGTCGCGCCCGCTGGGCGCGAACAACGACGTGTTCTCCAACGTCGGCATGCCCCACGTGCTGTGGGAACTGCAGGGCTGGCAGGAAAAGGTCGTCGACGAGGATGGTAACGAGCGTCTCGAACTGGTGCGCTCCGGCCAGATGACGCCCAGCGAGTACGATCGTGCCGTGCGCGACATCGTGACCTATCTCTCGTACATGGGCGAGCCGATGCAGCTGGATCGTCAGCGAATTGGCCTGTACGTACTGATTTTCCTCGGGATCTTCACGATTCTCGCCTACTTCTTGAAAAAGGAGTACTGGAAAGACGTACACTAGGCGGCATGAACCGTAACCGGCGCGCCGATCAGGGATGATCGCGCGCCGGTGTTATTGACCGTCTGCCCGGCACCGGAAACCGTTCGGCCGGGCCAGGGAAACGCTGATTAATGTACACACTCGCGTTGGCACCCCAGGTTTTCCGAGACAAGGAGCGGTGCGCAGCCGGTAGTGGTTCTACCGGCAAGGGCCGCACCGCAGGATCGGGGAACCTGGGGTACCAACCCCACAAACGATTGAAAGCAGGGGCTCGGCCGCTTTTGCGCGGGAACGGCGTTGCGGCTCCTTTGTGCAGAATGACTGCACGGCAGTCACCGCGCCTTGTTCGCACGCAAAAGCGACTCGAGCGCGAGCGTGTACATCAATCAGTGTTTCCCTAGGGAGAAAGCCATGGCGCTGGTCGCCAACCGTCGTTCCGTTATGACCCTGTTTTCTGCTCACGACTGCGTGCGTTGCCACCGGGTGCGCATCATCCTTGCGGAGAAGGACATCGCCGTGGATGTCGTCAATCTCGGGCCCGATGAACTGCCCGAGGATCTCTCCGACCTGAACCCGTACAACGAGGTCCCGACCCTGGTGGATCGCGACCTGGCCCTGTACGGCACGCACGTCATCACCGAGTACTTGGATGAACGCTTTCCGCATCCGCCGCTGATGCCGGTGGATCCAGTCTCGCGGGCGGCCGCGCGGCTGGCGCTTTATCGCGTGGAGCGTGACTGGTACGAGGGTCTCGATGCCGTCAACCAGGCCTCAGGCTCCGGCTTGACCAAGGCGCGCAAGATCCTGCGCGAAAGCCTGGTCAGCTCGGCCGAGATCTTCGAGCTCAAGCCGTATTTCCTGAGCGACGAGTTCTCGATCGTGGACTGTGCCATCGCCCCGGTGATGTGGCGGCTTCCCGCCGTGGGCATCGATCTGACGGCGTTGCCGCAGGCGATTCAGGAATATGCCGATCGCGTCTGCAAGCGTGAATCGTTCCAGGTGAGTCTGACCGAGGCCGAGCGCGAGCTTCGCCTGTGACTTCGTCGCGCCCCTATCTGCTCCGGGCTCTGTGGGAGTGGGTTACGGATAACGGCTTCACGCCGCATCTCCTGGTCGACGCCACAGTCGAAGGGGTGATTGTTCCGGAGGCGTTCGTCGACCAGGGCAAGATCACGCTCAATGTCGGTCCGACCGCAGTGCAGGCCCTGAACATCGGTGACGAGGCGGTGGCCTTCTCGGCCCGGTTCGCGGGCAGCCCGATGGATGTCTTTGTGCCGATGCAAGCGGTGCTCGCGGTCTACGCGCGCGAGAACGGTCAGGGGATGATGTTCGGCAGCGAGCCGGGGCCCGGCCCCGACGACGACGGTCCGGGCACGCCTCCGGACGGCTCTGGTGATGACGGGGGCGGGGAGGATTCGCCGACCCCGAAGCGCAAGGGGCCGGCACTGAAGGTCGTGAAGTAGGGCCCCTTACGGGGGCCCTTTTCTTTTCCGGGCCCTGCTGGGGAGGGGATTCCCTTGCCCGGTACCTGGCTAGGCGGGTCCGGGCGCCTTGCCAGGGTTCAGGATGTTGTCCGGGTCGAACGTTCGCTTGATGCCGGCCATCAGTCCCAGTGCCACCGGGTCCAGTTCCCGGCTGATATAGGGTCGCTTCACCAGCCCGATGCCGTGTTCGCCCGAGAGCGTCCCGCCCAGCGACAACACCAGGGTGAAGACGCCGTCCAGGCAACGCTCCGCCGCCGCGAGTTCTGCCGGGTCATCCGGGTTCACCAGCAGGTTTACATGAATGTTGCCGTTCCCGGCATGGCCGAAGTTCACGATCTTGATGGCGTGTTCCGCGGCCAGCCGGTCGAGCCCGGCAATCAGGTCGGGAATGCGCGAGACCGGCACGACCACGTCTTCGTTGATCTTTTTCGGCGCCACCGTGCGTAACGCCGGTGACAGGGCCTTGCGCACGGCCCAGAGCGCCTGGGCCTCTTCCGGGGTGTCGGCGCTGAGGGTCTGCACGCAGCCTTCGCCCTCGGCCGCGCGCCGGATGCCGGCGGTGGTGGCCTCGATGCCGGCTTCGGTGCCATCGGTCTCGATCATCAGGATCGCGCCGGCAGCGGCGGGCAGGGGGCAATCCGGCGCGTAGGCGCGGATCATCGTGATCGCGGAATGGTCCATGAACTCCAGCGCCGACGGGACCTCGGCGCGCGCCATCAGCCGCGATACGGCCCGGGCCGCGGCGTCGACATCGCGGTAGACCGCCTGGATCAGGCGGGTCGCTTCCGGCTTGGGTGTCAGGCGCAACGTGGCCTCGGTGAGCACGGCCAGGGTCCCTTCGGATCCGATCAGCAGACGGGTGAGGTCGTAGCCCACCACCCCCTTGGTGGTATGGACGCCGGTGCGGAATGCCTCGCCGGTTCCGGCCACGCCGGACAGGCCCAGGGTGTTGTCACGCGGGGTGCCGTATTTGACCGCGTGCGGGCCGGCGGAGTTATAGGCGAGATTGCCACCGAGCGTGCAATAGGCGCTACTGGTGGGGTCCGGCGGCCAGAAGAAGCCCGTGGCGCCTGCCGCCTGCTGGATCTCGCCGTTGGTGGCGCCCGGCTCCGCGATCAGCCAGCGATTATCCGGATCCACCTCCAGGATGCGGTTCATGTGCTCGAATGACACCACCAGCCCGCCATGGTCCGGGACCGCGGCACCGGTGGTGCCGGTGCCGCGTCCGCGGCTGGTCAGGGCCACGCCGAGGCGCCGGCAAAGGCGCACCAGCTCGCGCACCATATCGGCGTCCCGTGGGAAGGCGACGGCGTCGGGCACCGCATGCAGCTTCGAGTTGTCGGCACCGTAGGTCCAGCAGTCCGCGGGATCGAGTAGGCGATCGCCGGGCGCCAGGAGCTGTTCCAGTTCGCGAGCCAGAGGGGTCATCGGTGGGCGCTCACGGGGTGGATGCCTGGATGGCGTCTTGCAGCCATTCGATCCGGTCCTGGCCATCCAGGGTCATCACATCAAAGCGGACCGGGCCGTTCCAGGCGCTTTCCTGCAGGTACGCCTCGGCCACCCGCAACAGGCGTTCACGCTTGCGCCGGTCGATGCTCTCTGCGCCGCCCCCAAAGCTCGGGTGGCTCCGCTTGCGTACTTCCACCAGCACCAGGGTATCGTCCTCGAGTGCGACCAGGTCGAGCTCGCCGTAAGGGCGGCGGACGTTACGCGCACGGATCTGCAGCCCGTGTGCCTCCAGGTGGTCCGCGGCTCGCTTCTCGGCGGCCTGCCCCGAGGCACCCGGGCGAAACACTCAGGATTCTCCGGGGTGTACGTCGATGCGTCGGGGCTCGCCGCCCTCGAAGCGCGCCCAGGCCGGTTCTCTCACCCACTCGTGGTTGAAGGGGTTCAGGCTCCAGGTGCCAGCGCCGCCGGTTAGCTGATGATGGGGGGCGTTGCGAATCCCGTCCTGGCGCAGGCTCAGGCGCATCGCGTCCATGCCCAGGGCGACGAACCGGGGGAGTGCCTCGTCGGGCGTTTGTCCGTCGTTCGCCAGGGGGCTCACCCGGTCGAACAGCCGGGGGGTATCGGGGAACACGATCCCGTTAAGATCGGCGTCGCGATTGGCATCCGGGCGTCCGGAATAGACATGGGGCGTGGCCATCATCGGGAGCTGGCTGGCCCGGTGGAAATGGAGATGCGGCACGATGCGCCGAATTTGCGGCGCCGTGCCGGCAATGAAGATGTGGTCCACATCCGCGCGCACCTGAGGGTCGCCTTCCAGTTCCAGTCCGGTCCGGCGTGCCACATCGCGAATGCGCGCCTCGCTCTGCTGGATGCCGAGTGCGTTGCCAATGGTGGCGTTCAGCTCCCCGGCGCTGGGCTGGATGCGAATGACGTCTCGCGGGCGCCGGTCCTCGTCGGCCAATGCCGCCCGGAAGGCACTTGCCACGCGATCGCCGAAGGCCCCTTCCGGCAGGAGCACCAGCGGGTGATGCCAGCCGGCGCGGGCCGCCCGGTCGGCCACCGCACGGGCATCCTCTTCCGGATTCAAGGCCAGCGTTGTGAGTTCGCTGGGGGTCGAGACTTCCGTGCGGTTCAGCAGGATGGTCGGGAGGGTCTGATCGCTAGCGGCCACCTGGCTTACCGACTCACGCCGCAGCGGACCGATGATGCGCGCGACGCCGGAGTCCACGCCACGCCGGTACAGGGCGGCCGCGCCGTCCGGCTCGCCGCGCGTGTCGCGCACGATCAGCCGGCCGTTGCCGCCACCCTCCGCGTAGTAGGCGCGGGTGATTCCGTCGAGTATGGCGTTGCCCAGTGCGGCCAGGTCGCCCGACAGTGGCAGCAGCACCAGGGTGTCCCCAGGCGCGTCCGCGACCAGCGGGTGGCTGGCGACGAGTTCCGGCAGCAGGCTGTTGGCCGGATGCGCGGGATGGCGCTCGCGCCACAATCCGGCGGCCAGGTGCGCCTGTTCCTCGGTATCGGCGGCGCGCAGCAGTCGGAACAGGCTGACCCAGGCATCCCCATCCGGCGGGTGGTTGCCCACGATCCGGTCGCGCTGGGCCGGGCGCAGGGCTGCGAGCAGCCCCCATATGCGCTGCTGATTCTCGGCGTGTGTGTCGGGCTCCATGATCAGCAGGCGGTCCAGGCGCAGCCGGGTGTCCAGGGCCTGATACCATTGGCTCTCCTGTTCCAGCATCCGGGCGTGCAGGGCAAGCCCCTGGCGATAGACCTCCGGGGATCGCGTGGGGTCGTCCGGGTCGTCTGCACCCAGTCGTTCGCGGGCGAGCTCCCAATCCCGTTGCGCTGCTGCGAGTCGCGCCCCTAGAAGGCGGGCTTCCTGGGTGTCACGCGCGGCGTCGGGAAGCTCGGCCCACAGGGCTTCGGCCCGGTCCAGCTGGTCCGGCGTCGCGGGATCGAGCGCCAGCACGGCCTCGATGGCGCGGCGCACCAGGTCGGGCTCCGGCCGCGAGCGGGCCTCGCTCAGCAGCAGGCTGGCGCGTACCTCGGGAGGCAGTTCGGCCAGGTCCGGCCGCACCTCGGCGTCCGGGGGCGGCTCCGGATCCGGGCGCGGCGTGGCACAGCCCGCCACGATGGCCGTGGCCAGCAGCAACAGGGCAAGACGGGACAGGGGCCGGGTATGCCCGGCGCGTTCGGGGATTCGGGTCACGATAGCGGTTCGTCAGCGAATGAGGAGTCAGTATTGAAAGCGCATCAGGCCGTGTCAACGAACTGGGGCACGTTGTGGGTGGTGGCTACCCCGATTGGTAATCTTGGAGATATGAGCCCGCGGGCGGGCGAGGTCCTCGGTCGGGTGCAGCGCATTGCGGCGGAGGATACGCGACACAGCGCCGGGCTGCTGGCGCATCTGGGCGTGCACACGCCGCTGGTCAGCCTGCACGAGCATAACGAGGCGGAGCGTATTCCCTCGCTGCTGGAGGCGCTGAGGGCGGGGGAGTCCGTCGCGCTGATTTCCGATGCCGGCACGCCGCTGGTGTCGGACCCGGGGTTTCGGCTGGTGAGGGCGGCGCGCGAGGCCGGGTTGGATGTGCGCGCCGTACCGGGTCCCAGTGCGCCTCTGGCGGCGCTGGCGGTTGCCGGGCTGCCGTCCGACCGCTTCTGCTTCGAGGGCTTCCTGCCGCATGCCGCCGGGGCGCGCCAGCGGCGGCTGGAGGCATTGCTGGTCCAGCCGGTGACCACCATTCTGTTCGAATCGTCGCACCGTGTTCGCGCGGCCGCCGCCAACCTGGCGCAGCTGGCACCGGGGCGGGAGGTCTTCCTGGCGCGGGAGTTGACCAAACAGTTCGAGGAACACTATCGCGGCCCCGCCGGCGAACTGCCGGCCTGGCTGGATGCCGGCAGCAACCGCACCCGCGGCGAGTTCGTGCTGATCCTGGCCCCGGCGCCCGCGCCCGACACGGGCGGCGAGGCCGACATGCCCCTGTCCGACGAGCACGAGCGCCTGCTCGCGGCACTGCTGCACGAACTCCCCCTCAAGCGCGCGGCCCGCCTGCTCTCCGATGCCACCGACCTGCCGCGTAACCGCGTCTACGCCCGCGCCCTCGCCCTCAAGGACGCCGGAGGATAGGACGGTTTGGGTCCGCAATGAAGCGTGCGCAGACACGCAGCGGATCTAGGTTAGAAGCCATCGGCAGGAAGGTTTGGAAGAACGGAAATAATCATTGTTGGCGGGGATGGCTGGCTGCGTTCCGGCATCGTGGCGATAACCCTGTCGTTCGTTGAATTGATTGCCTTCCGATCGTCCCCTCTTCCTGTGGGCTGCTCTTGACGTCCTTCGTGTCTTGGTGTGCTTCGTTGTGGACGGAGGCCGGCAGGCCGTTGAAAAGGCTTGCGTTCGCGCACGCGGCGGCGTACAAGGAGCGCGGGAGTCGGCCAGGCAGTCGCTGCATCCTCGGATGTGGAGGAAAGTCCGGGCTCCATAGGGCAGGACGCCAGGTAACGCCTGGGCGGCGCGAGCCGACGGAAAGTGCCGCAGAAAACATACCGCCGATGGTCCGGTTCGCCGGGTACAGGTAAGGGTGAAATGGTGCGGTAAGAGCGCACCGCGCGACTGGTAACAGTTCGTGGCAGGGTAAACCCCGTCCGGAGCAAGGCCAAATAGGGGTGCATGGTGTGGCCCGCATCGCACCCGGGTAGGCTGCTCGAGGCGTCCGGTGACGGACGTCCCAGATGAATGACTGTCCTCGACAGAACCCGGCTTACGGCCGGCTCCCACTTTTTCCCACGATCAAGCCCCCGCGGCCGCCCCGGTCTGCGCGTACACGGCTGTGTGTGCGGCAAACTTGTAAGGTGATGCATTAAGTTTGAGCCTCAACGCGAGGCTTTTAATGCCCTTCTCCCCGCTCTTTCGTCCGCCTCGGGGTGGGTGCGCTAAGTCTCTGTGATTCAACGCTTATTTTTCGTTTTTCGGGGTCGATTTTCTTGACTCTGGAGGATGCCCGTACCTATAGTGTCGGAAAGTGGGGCAAAGTGGGGAAAGGTGGGTAACCACCGTTATCAGCGATGTTTCGAGGCGTTAGCCAGCTCAATTTGGATGCGAAGGGCCGCCTGGCCATGCCGGCGCGGTATCGCGACGACCTCGCTGCGAGCTGCAACAGTCAGCTGGTGATCACGGTTGATCCCTCCCGCTGCCTGCTCTTGTACCCGTTCCCCGAGTGGGAGCGCATTGAGCAGAACCTGATGTCCCGCCCCAACATGAATCCCAAGGTGCGCAATCTGCAGCGCCTGCTGGTGGGCCATGCCACCGAGTGCGAGCTGGACGGCAGCGGCCGCCTGTTGCTGCCCCCGCCCCTGCGTCAGTACGCCGGCCTGGAAAAGCGGGTGGTGCTGCTGGGCCAGGGCAAGAAGTTCGAGATCTGGGGCGAGGCCGCCTGGGAGGAGACCTGCGCCCAGGTGCTGGGGGGTGACGTGGATGATGAAGCGCTCGAGTCCATCGCGTTGTGACGGACATGGAAGCCGTCTCCCACATCCCGGTGCTGCGCGACGCGGTGCTGGAGGGCCTGGCCGTGCGCGCTGACGGCTTTTACGTCGATGGCACCTTCGGCCGCGGTGGACACAGCCGGGCGATCCTGGATCGCCTGGGCCCGGACGGCCGGCTGCTGGCCATGGATCGCGATCCGGAGGCCGCCACGGCGGCCGCCTCGTTTGCCGATGATCCGCGTTTTGCCTTCGAGGCCGCGCCGTTCTCGACCATGGCCGCCACGCTGGAACGGCGTTCGCCGGACCGGGGTCCGGACGGCGTCTTTCTGGACCTGGGCGTGTCCTCGCCCCAGCTGGATACGCCCGAGCGCGGATTCAGTTTTCAGCACGACGGCCCGCTGGACATGCGCATGGATCCGAACAGCGGCGAGAGCGCGGCGGAGTGGCTGGCGCGGGCCGACGAGACCGAGATCGCGAATGTGATCTATCAATACGGCGAGGAGCGCCACTCGCGGCGCATTGCCCGGGCCATTGTGGCTGCACGCACCGAGGCACCGCTTAGCCGCACCGGCGAACTGGCCGAGATCGTTCGCCGTGCGGTCCCGAAACGCGAGCCCGGAAAGCACCCGGCCACTCGAACCTTCCAGGCGCTGCGCATCTTCGTGAACGCGGAGCTGTCCGAGCTGGAGCAGTGGCTGGCGACGATCCCCGATGTGCTCCCGCCTGGTGCGCGGCTGGTGGTGATCAGCTTCCATTCACTGGAAGACCGACTGGTAAAGCAGGCCCTGCGCAAGCCGGTGTCCAGCGTGCGCCTGCCGCGCGGCCTTCCGGTGATGCCGGAGGAGCCGGAGCGCAAGCTGCGCCCGGTCGGCAAGCCGATCCATGCCGATCGCGAGGAGCAGCGCATCAATCCGCGTTCGCGCTCGGCCGTGCTGCGTGTCGGGGAGCGACTCTGATGGTTGCGCGCGGGCTCCTGGCGGTGGCGCTGGCAACCGGGGTGTTTGCCTCGGCGGTTGGGGTGGTGGCGGCCAAGCATGAGTCGCGCCAGGCCTTTATCGACCAGCAGCAGGCATTGAGCCAGCGCGATGTCCTGAATCTCGAGTGGACGCAGTTGCAGATCGAGCAATCGACCTGGGCGACCCAGGGCCGGGTCGAGGAGCAGGCGCGCGAGCGTCTCGACATGATTCAGCCCGATTCGGATCGCATCGTGGTGATCGGGGGTAGCTCGTGGGCGCGCTGAAGCGGCAGATCAGTGGTGGCCGTCTGAAGGTCGTGATCGCCGTGTTCGCCGTCGCGAGCGCCGCGTTGCTGTTGCGCGCCGTCGATCTGCAGGTCCTGGAGCGCGACTTCCTGACCAAGCAGGGCGAGCAGCGCCAGGTGCGCACCCTGACCGAGTCCGCGAACCGCGGCATGATTACCGACCGTCACGGCGAACCCCTGGCCATTTCGGCCCCGGTGCAGACCGCCTGGGCCAACCCGCAGGACTTGATGGGCCAGCGCGAGCGCTGGCCGGATTTGGCCGCGGCGTTGGAGGTGGAGCCGGACTGGCTGGCGGAGCGTATCGAGGCGCGTGCCTCGCGCGAATTCATCTACCTGCGCCGCCAAATGTTGCCGGATCAGGCCGAGCGCGTAGCGGCCCTGCGCATCCAGGGCGTCGGCCTGACCCGCGAATTCCGGCGTTATTACCCGCATGGCGAGGCCACCTCGCATGTGCTGGGCTATACCAATATCGACGATCAGGGCCAGGAGGGCGTGGAACTGGCCTTTGACCAGTGGTTGTCCGGTCATCCGGGCGCCAAGCGGGTGCTGCGCGACCGTTATGGCCGCAGCATCCGTGATGTCGCCAGTATCCGCCCCGCGCGTGACGGCAACACCCTGGCCCTGACCCTGGATCAGCGCCTGCAATATCTGGCGTACCGCGAACTGAAGACCGCGGTCGCCGAACACAATGCCCGTGGCGGCTCCGCTGTCCTTCTGGACGCCCGCAGCGGCGAGATCCTGGCGCTGGTCAATCAGCCCGGATTCAACCCGAACAATCGCGGTGCTATCCGTTCCGATCGCGCCCGCAACCGGGCCATCACCGATACCATGGAGCCCGGGTCGGTGCTGAAGCCGTTTACCGTGGCGGCCGCCCTGGATGCCGGTGTGGTGGATGCCAACACCACGCTGGAGACCGGCCCCGGCACCATGCGGGTGGGGCGCCTGACCGTGCGCGACCTGCGCGACTACGGGACGATCGACCTCACCACCCTGATCGCCCGTTCGAGCAATGTCGGGGCCACACAGCTGGCTTTGGATACCCCCGCGGATCGTTTCTGGAAGACCCTGCATCAGGCGGGCTTCGGGCAGGCGCTGGGTACCCATTTCCCGGGCGAGGCCACGGGGCGTCTGCGCGATTTCACCACCTGGCGCGAGGTCGAACAGGCCACGCTCGGTTATGGCTACGGGCTGTCGCTGTCGCCGTTGCAGATGGCGGCCTCCTACACCGCCTTTGCCAATGACGGCGAGCGGGTGCCGGTGCGTCTGGTGCGCACTGCCGACGATCTGCGCGAGTCGGCGCAGGTGATGACTCCGCGTACTGCCCGCCAGGTGCTGGCAATGATGGAACATGTGATCGGTACCGAGGGCACCGCGCGTCAGGCGGCGATCGACGGTTACCGCGTGGCCGGCAAGACCGGTACCAGCCGCAAGAGCGGTCCGGGCGGTTATACCGAGGACCGCTATTTTTCGAGTTTCGTCGGCCTGGCCCCGGCCTCCGATCCGCGTTTTGTCATGGCCGTGGTGATCGACGAGCCGGATGCCGGCGTCTACTACGGTGGGGCGGTCGCGGCGCCGGTGTTCCGTAATGTCGTCGGTTCGGCCCTGCGCATGTTCAACGTGCGCCCGGACGCGATGCCGGAGGTCCCCATGCGCCTGGCCGCAGATCACGAGGGGACGACATGATGGCCGCCCGTGATACCCGAGGCGAGGCCGGACCGGTGCTGGGCGATTTGTTGCCGGCCGATCTCCTGCGCCCCGACCTGGCGGACTTGCCGGTCGCCGACCTGGTTCAGGATAGCCGCCGGGTCGCGCCCGGCACCGCCTTTGTGGCCCTGGCCGGCACGCACGGCCATGGGTTGGCGCATGCTGCCGATGCCGTGGCACGGGGTGCCGGCGTGATCCTGTGGGACGAGGCCGGAACCCCGGAAACATTCCCTGTTGTGCCGATGCTCCATGTGCCGGGCCTGCGGGAACGGCTGCCGCAGATGGCGCGCGGATTGTTCGGTAGCTGGCCGGAGGCGGCCCCGCTGGTGGCGGTGACCGGTACCGACGGCAAGACCTCGGTCACGCACCTGATCGCGTTGGCCCTGGAGACCCTGGGTCGGCCCACCGGTCTGATCGGCACGCTCGGCGTCGGGCGACCGGGCCACCTGGTGGATACCGGACACACGACCCCGGGCGTACTGGACCTGCATCGCCACCTGGCCGAGCTGGCCGCGGCCGGTTGTGGTGCCGTGGCGCTGGAGGCCTCCTCGCACGGTTTGGCACAAGGGCGCCTCGCCGGAGCCCCGATCAGCGTCGGGGTGCTCACCCGACTGAGCTCCGATCACCTCGATTTCCACGGTAGTCAGGAGGCGTATGCGGCAGCCAAGGCGCGGCTGTTTGTCTGGCCTGGCCTGCAAACGGCGGTCCTGAATATCGATGATGCCTTTGGACGCCAGGTTGTGGAGCATCTGCCGGCGGGCGTTCAGGCCCTGACCTACAGTGCCCTGGGCGCACCCGCCGATCTGCGCGCCCGAGACGTGGAGGCCACTGCCGAAGGGCTGCGTTTCACCCTCGAGGCCGATGGCCGGGCCTATCCGGTTCGTTCCACCCTGTTCGGCCTGTTTCAGGTCGGCAATCTGCTGGCGACCCTCGCCACCCTGCAGGGCCTCGGGGTAGAGCGCGAGGAGGCGATCGCGGCAGTCGCCGAACTCCCCGGCGTGCCCGGCCGCATGGAGCGCTTCCCGCTCGCTAACGGGGCCTTGGCGGTGGTCGATTACGCACATACCACCCAGGCCCTGGAGGCTGCATTGCAGGCGCTTCGACCCCATGTACGCGGGCGCCTGAGCGTGGTGTTCGGCTGCGGCGGCGACCGCGATCGCGGCAAGCGCCCGGCAATGGGCCAGGTGGCCTGCCGGGAGGCCGACGTGATCTTCGTGACTGATGACAACCCGCGCGGAGAAGACCCGGCCGAGATCCGCGCCGAGATCCTTGCCGGCTGCGCCGATTCCGCCGAATGCCACGAGATTGGCGATCGCGCAACAGCGATTGCCAGTGCGCTGGCCGAGGCCGTTGCCGGGGATGTGGTGCTGGTGGCCGGTAAGGGTCACGAGACGACCCAGGAGATCCGCGGTCAGCGCTATCCGTTCAGCGACCGCGAACAGGTGCAGGCCCGGGCGTGCCGGCACCCGCAGGACAGGCGTGGCCAGGACCGCGCGATCAGGGGGGAGGGACAATGATTCGAATGACCAGCCAGGAACTGGCCGAGGCGGTCCATGGGCGCCTGCAAGGGGCCCCCGACACGGCCTTCGAGGGCGTGTTTACGGACACTCGCGAGCCGTGCCCGGGAGCGCTGTTCATCGCGTTGAAGGGGCCGAATTTCGATGCCCACGCACAGGTCGGTGCCGACCTGCCGGCGGCCGTGCTGCTGGTGGAGCGGGCGCTCGATGTGCCACAGCCGCAGATCATCGTGGCCGATACCCGCGAGGCCTTGGGCCGCCTGGGCCGCCATTGGCGGCGCCAGAGCCGCGCGCGGGTGATTGCCCTGACCGGCTCCAATGGCAAGACCACGACCAAGGAGATGCTCCGCTGCATCCTTGAGGGGGTTGGGTCGGTGCATGCCACCGCGGGCAACCTGAATAACGAGATCGGCGCGCCGCTGACATTGCTGGCGATGCCCTGTGAAGTCGACTACGCGGTCATCGAACTGGGCGCCAATCATGCCGGTGAGATCGGGCGCATGGCGCGCTGGGTCGAACCGCAGGTCGCCATGATCACCAATGCCGGTCGGGCCCATCTCGAGGGCTTCGGCAGCCTGGAGGGCGTCGCCCATGCCAAGGCCGAGATCTACTCCGGTCTCCCGGCCCAGGGCGGCACCGCGGTCATCAATCTGGATGATCCGTTTGCCGACTACTGGCTGTCGCTGAACGAGCATCACCACTGCCAGCGCTTCTCGCTGGAGGGTGGCGGCGAGGTGGAAGGCATGTGGCAGGCCCCGGACCGGCTGCGTCTGTCCATCCTCGGCGCCGTCCGCGATCTGCGCCTGGCCGGCCCCGGTCGCCACGTCGCAGCCAATGCCGTGGCGGCCGCGGCCGCGGCGAACGCGGTCGGTATCGGGATTGACCGAATCGTCGACGGGCTCACCCGCTGGAAGCCGGTGCGCGGCCGTCTGCAGGAGCTGTGGCACGTCAGCGGCGCGCGGATTTGGGACGACAGCTACAACGCCAATCCGGACTCGCTGCGGGCCGGGCTCGAGGTGCTGGCGGCGATGCCCGGTCGGCGCATCCTGGTGCTGGGTGCCATGGGTGAACTGGGCGCCGCCACGCCGGCGTTGCACCGGGAAACCGGGCACCTGGCCCGCGCGGTGGGTATCGAACACTGCCTGGCGCTGGGCGATGCCGCGCGCGACAGCGCCGAGGGCTTTGGCGACGGCGGCGAGTGGTTTGCCGACCACGCCGCGCTGCGCTCGCGCCTGGAGGACCTCCTGGGGGAGGGCACCACGGTCCTGGTAAAGGGCTCGCGCAGCCAGCACATGGAACAGATCATCGAGGGGCTGGACCTGGCCTCGTCAGCGCCGGAGGTGGCGAATGCTGTTCGCGCTGACTGAATACCTGAGCCAGTTCTATTCCGGCTTCACGGTCTTTCAGTACCTGACCGTTCGCGCCATCCTCGGGGTGGTTACCGCATTGGCGATCGCGCTGTTGATCGGGCCGGCGATGATCCGCCGCCTGACGGTCGGCAATGTCGGCCAGCAGATCCGCGATGACGGTCCCGAGTCGCACCTGACCAAGGCCGGCACGCCGACCATGGGTGGTGCCCTGATTCTGGTGGCAGTGGCGGCGGCGACCCTGCTGTGGAGCGATCTGACCAACCGCTTCGTCTGGCTCGTGCTGCTGACCACCCTGGCGTTCGGCGCCGTGGGTGGCTGGGATGACTACCTGAAGCTGCGCTACGGCAACAGCAAGGGCCTCTCGGCGCGCGCCAAGCTCCTGTGGCAGACGCTGTTCGCCCTGGTCGCCGCGGGGGTGATTATGTACACCGCGCAGGGGCCGGTGGAGACGACCTTCTACCTGCCGGTGTTCAAGGACATCCAGTTCAGCCTGGGCTGGCTGTTCATCCCGCTGGTCTGGCTGGTGGTCGTGGGGTCCTCCAATGCCGTGAACCTGACCGATGGGCTGGATGGCCTGGCGATCATGCCGGCGGTGCTGGTGGCCGGCGCCCTGGGCGTGTTCGCCTACGCGGCGGGCCATGCGGTATTCGCCGACTATCTCGGTATTCCGGCGGTACCCGGCGTGGGCGAGGTGGTGATCTTTACCTCCGCCCTGGTCGGCGCCGGGCTGGGATTCCTGTGGTTCAACACCTACCCGGCGCAGGTCTTCATGGGCGACGTCGGGGCGCTCGCGCTGGGCGCGGCCCTGGGCATGCTGGCGATCATCACCCGTCAGGAGATCGTGTTGCTGATCATGGGGGGCATTTTCGTATTGGAGACGCTTTCGGTGATGCTCCAGGTCGCCTCTTTCAAACTCACTGGGCGGCGGATCTTCCGCATGGCGCCGCTGCACCACCACTTCGAACTCAAGGGCTGGCCGGAGCCGCGCGTGATCGTGCGTTTCTGGATCCTGACCGTGGTGTTCGTCCTTGTCGGTCTTGCGACCCTGAAGGTGCGCTGATCCCATGACGCGAACCGGCGACAACAACCTGATCGTGGGCCTGGGGGCGACCGGCGTGTCGGTTGCCCGCTTCCTGCGTGCGCAGGGTGAGCCGTTCGCGATCACCGATACCCGCATGGCGCCGGCCGCGCTGGAGACCGAGGGTGCCAAGGCCTGGCTGGCCGATGCCTGGGTCGGGCCGCTGGATCGACTGGACGCCGCGGGCTTTGCCCGCATCATCGTCTCGCCCGGGGTCGCACTGGAGCACCCGGTCCTGCAACGGGCGCGTGCCGCCGGTGCCCGCCTGACCGGAGACATCGACCTGTTCGCCGAGCAGGCGGGCGCCCCAGTCATCGCGATTACCGGCTCCAACGGAAAGAGCACGGTGACCGCGCTGGTCGGCGAGTTGCTGCGCGCCGCCGGCCTGCGGGTGGCGGTGGGTGGTAACTACGGCACCCCGGCGCTGGACCTGCTGGAGCAGGCCCCGGACCTGTACGTGCTGGAGCTGTCCAGTTTCCAGCTGGAGCGCAGCGACATGTTGGCGCCAGCGGCCGCCGCCATCCTGAATATCTCGCCTGATCACCTGGATCGCTACGCCGATCTGGATGCGTATGTGCGTGCCAAGGCCCGCATCCTGGATCGCGCCGAGCGCGGTGTGTTGAACCGCGAGGACGCCTGGCTGCGCGAGATCACCCTGCCGCCGGGTCTGAAGGTGATCTCCTTCGGTCTCGATGCGCCGGCCGGCCCGGACGATTTCGGGGTGCGCCCGTCCAGCGCGGATGCTCCGGACCTGGTGCGCGGTGACCAGGTCCTTCTCTCGACCGGCCATCTGCGTCTGCGTGGACAGCACAACTGGGCCAACGCCCTGGCCGCGCTTGCCCTGGTCTGGCCGTGGCTGGAGGCGGGCGAGCCGCGCGCACGCGCCATGGCGGCCCTGGCCGAGTTTGCCGGTCTGCCGCATCGCTCGCAGTGGATTGCCGAAGTGGGCGGTGTCGCCTACATCAATGACTCCAAGGGCACCAATGTCGGCGCGACCCTGGCGGCCCTGCGCGGTACGCCCGGGCCGCTGGTGCTGATCGCGGGCGGGCAGGGCAAGGGGCAGGACTTTGCGCCGCTGGCCGATTACGTCCCGGGCAAGGTCCGTGGTGTGGTGCTGCTCGGCGAGGACGCGCCAATGATCGCCCGGGCCCTGGCCTCCGTGGTCCCGGTCCAGCGCGTGGACGATATGGCCGCCGCGGTTGCGCAGGCCGCTGCCTGGGCGGAACCGGGCGATACCGTCCTGCTGTCGCCCGGTTGCGCCAGCCTGGACATGTACCCGAATTATCAGGCGCGCGGCGACGACTTCGCGCACGCGGTGCGGGAGCTGGCAGCATGAGTATCTCCAGCACCCGCCTCGGACTCCCGGATCGCGGCCTGGTCGCCGGCCTGCGCGACCATGTGGACCTGCCCCTGCTCGCCGTCGCGGCGATCCTGCTGGGGATCGGCCTGGTGATGGTCGCGTCCGCCTCCATGGGGCTGGGCGAACGTTATTTCGGCAACACCTGGCACTTCTTCCAGCGCCAGGTCATCTTCGCCGCCATCGGGCTTGCGGTGGCGACCTTCCTCTGGGTGGTCCCGCTGGCGCGCTGGGAACGCGCCGGGCCGTGGCTGCTGATCCTGGTGATGGCGTTGCTGATCGCAGTGCTGATCCCGGGTGTCGGGCGCACGGTCAACGGCGCGACCCGCTGGATCCCGCTGGGGATGTTCAACCTGCAGGTCGCCGAGCTGGTGAAGCTGCTGGTGGTGATGTACCTCGCCGGCTACATCGTGCGTCACTATTCGACGCTCCGCCTGCACTTCCTCGGTTTTATCCGCCCGCTGATCGTGCTTGGGGTGGGCACCATCCTGTTGTTGCTGCAGCCGGACTTCGGCGGCGCCGCGATCATGCTGGCGATTGGCATGGGCATGCTGTTCCTGGCCGGTGCGAAGCTTTGGCAGTTCGCCGCGCTGGCGGGCACCATCGCGGCGGGGATGGCGGTCGTCGCGGTCGCGGCGCCTTACCGCGTGGCGCGCCTGACGGCCTTCCTCGATCCCTGGCAGGATCCATTCGCCACCGGTTTCCAGCTGACCCAGTCGCTGATCGCGATCGGCTCCGGCGGCTGGTTCGGGGCCGGGCTCGGCAACAGTGTGCAGAAGCTCTTTTACCTGCCCGAGGCGCACAACGATTTCCTGTTCGCAGTGTTTGCCGAGGAGTTCGGCTTCGTCGGTGTGGTGGCCCTCATCGCGCTGTTCGGAGTCCTGGTCTGGCGCTGCATCCAGATCGGTTTGTACGCCGAGCGCGCAGGGCACGCCTTCGGCTCGCATCTGGCCTTTGGCGTGGCCATCTGGATGGGCCTGCAGGCGTTCCTGAACCTCGCGGTGAACATGGGGCTGCTTCCGACCAAGGGCCTGACCCTGCCGTTTCTCAGTTACGGCGGCAGTTCGCTGATCGTCTCGCTGGCGGCTATCGGCCTGGTGATGCGCGTGTACCGCGAGGCCCAGGTGCCCGCCCCGCGCGCCGCACCCCCGGCGCGCCGCCGGCGTGGGGGTGCCGCATGAGGGCCCCGCGCATCCTGATTATGGCCGGCGGCACCGGGGGCCATGTGTTCCCGGGCCTGGCAGTGGCCACCCTGCTGCGGGAACGCGGTGCCGAGGTGCGCTGGCTGGGCACGGCCCGCGGCGTGGAATCGCGGCTGGTGCCGGCGGCCGGGATCGAGCTGCATACGCTTCCAATCGCCGGCATCCGCGGCAAGGGCCTGGTCGGGCTGGCACTCGCACCCTGGCGGCTCGGCATTTCGCTGTGGGCCGCCCTGGGTCTGATGACGCGTCTGCGCCCGGATGCCGTGATTGGCTTTGGTGGGTTTGCCGCCGGCCCCGGGGGACTAATGGCGGCCGCTATGGGCCGGCCGCTGGCGATCCACGAACAGAACGCCGTGGCCGGTCTGACCAATCGCTGGCTGGCGAAGGTGGCGGACCGGGTCTATGCCAGCTCCGAGCACAGCTTCCCCGAGCGGGTGGCGGTCACGGTGGTGGGCAACCCGGTGCGCGCCGCGATTGCGGAACTCCCGGCGCCGGAGGCGCGCTTCGACGAGCGCGAGGGCGCCCTGAACCTCCTCGTCCTGGGCGGCAGCCTGGGCGCCCGTTCGCTCAACCGCACGCTGCCCGCCGGGCTGGCGCGCGTGGCCGAGGAGCAGCCGCTGAACATCCGTCACCAGGCGGGCGAGCGCACCCTCGACGAGGCCCAGGCCGCCTATGCGGAGGCAGGTCTGGAGGCGGAGATCAGCGCCTTTATCGAAGACATGGCCGCGGCCTATGCCTGGGCGGACCTGGTGATCTGCCGCGCAGGGGCGCTCACCGTGGCCGAGGTGGCCGCGGCCGGCGTGCCGGCGATCTTCGTGCCCTATCCACATGCGGTGGACGATCATCAGACCGCGAATGCCGAGGCCCTGGTGCAATCCGGTGCCGCCTGGCGGGTCGCGGATGCCGAGCTGGACGCTCAGCGGGTCTACGAGCTGGTCGCCCCGCTGGACCGCGAGGCCCTGCGTGCGCGTGCCTTGCTGGCCCGCGCACAGGCCCGCCCCGACACCGCACGGCGCCTGGCCGATGCCTGCATGGAAATGGCGGGCGCCCGCCGGGAGGGATCGTCATGAATGCCCCGCGCCTGCCACGCCATGCGATGCGTCGTATCCGCCGGATCCATTGTGTGGGGATCGGGGGATCCGGCATGAGCGGGATCGCCGAGGTCCTGCATCAACTGGGATATCAGGTCTCGGGATCCGATCTCGGGCAGTCGGCGATGGTCGAACGCCTGAAGGGCATGGGCATCCCGGTGGTGGCGGCCCATACCGAATCGAACGTGGCCGATGCCGACGTGCTGGTGGTTTCCAGTGCGATCAATCCGAGCAACCCCGAGGTCCAGGAGGCGCGTCGGCGCGGCATCCCGATCGTGCGCCGCGCCGAGATGCTGGCCGAACTGATGCGCTTTCGCTATGGCATCGCGGTCGCCGGGACCCATGGCAAGACCACCACCACCAGCCTGGTCGCCAGTGTGCTGGCGGAGGCGGGGATGGACCCGACGTTTGTGATTGGCGGACGCCTAAACAGCACGGCGAGCCACTCGAATCTCGGCGCCGGGGACTATCTGGTGGCCGAGGCCGACGAGAGTGACGCGTCCTTCCTGCATCTGCAGCCGATGATCAGCATCGTGACCAATATCGATGCCGATCACCTGGGGACCTATGGCAACGACTTTGGCCAGCTGCGGGCGACCTTCCTGGAATTCCTCCACCACCTGCCGTTCTACGGCATTGCCGTGCTGTGCGCCGACGACCCGCAGGTGCGTGATCTGTACCCGGAACTGGAGCGCCCGCGCCTGACCTACGGCATCGAACAGGACGCCGACGTGCGCGCCCTGAATGTGCGCCAGGAAGGCGTGCGCATGTACTTCGACCTCGCGTTGCCCGGTCAGGCTGCGTTCCCGGTGACGCTGAACCTGCCCGGGCGCCACAACGTGCTCAATGCCCTGGCGGCGGCGGCTGTCGCGCACGAGCTGGAGGTCGCCCCCGAGGCGATCCAGGCCGCGCTGGCGCGCTTCCAGGGTATTGGGCGGCGCTTCCAGGTGCAGGAGCTGCGGACCGCACAGGGGGCCCTGACCCTGGTCGACGACTATGGCCATCACCCGCGCGAGATTGCTGCCACTCAGGCGGCCGCGCGCGATGCCTGGCCCGGTCGCCGCCGGATCACCATCTTCCAGCCGCATCGTTATACCCGCACGCGTGATCTGTTCGAGGACTTCGCCGAGGCCCTGTCCGAGACCGATGTCCTGATCCTGCTCGAGGTGTATGCCGCCGGGGAGGACCCGATCCCCAGCGCCGATGGCCGCAGCCTGGCGCGCGCCATTCGTCTGCGCGGGCGGGTGGAGCCGGTGTTTGTCGAGCGCGCAGAGGATGTGATCGGTGTGCTCGCGGGGATGCTGCGGCCGGACGATGTCGTGCTCGCCCAGGGTGCCGGCGATATTGGCCGTCTGGCCGGTCTGCTCCCGCAGCAGCTGGGAACCGCCGGCGAGGAGGAATCATGATGGCTGCCCGCGCTGTGGACTCGCCGATGACTCCGTTCGCGCAGGCCACGCGTGGCCGGTTGCAGGCGCAGGTTCCGCTGGCCGGGCTGACCTCCTGGCGCGCAGGCGGCCCGGCCGACTGGCTGTTCCAGCCGGCGGACCTTGACGACCTGGTCGCTGCCCTGCGCGACCACGCGACGCACGCGCCGCAGATGCCGGTCACCTTCCTCGGCCTGGGCAGCAACGTCCTGATTCGTGACGGCGGGCTGGACGGCCTGGTCGTGCATCTTTCCGGAGTGCTGAACGAACGCCGGCGCCTGGACGGCGATCGCCTGCTGCTTGGGGCCGGGCTGGCCTGCGCCCAGGCCGCGCGTTTCGGGGCCCGCGAGGGGCTGGTCGGGGCCGAGTTCCTGGCCGGCATCCCTGGGACCGTGGGCGGCGCGCTGCGGATGAACGCCGGCGCCTGGGGTGGCGAGATCTGGCCGCTGGTGGAGGCGGTCTCCACGGTGGATGCGCGCGGCGAACTGCATACCCGCACTCCTGCGGACTACACGATCGGCTACCGCAGTGTCCACGGTCCCGAGGCGGAGTGGTTCACCGGCTGCGTGTTGCAGCTGGCCGCGGGTGACCCTGACGTCGGGACCCGGCGCATCCGCGAGTTGCTGCGCGAACGATCCGCGAAGCAGCCGCTGGGGTTGCCGTCCTGCGGGTCGGTGTTCCGCAACCCGGAGGGCGATCACGCCGCGCGCCTGGTCGAGGCCGCCGGTCTGAAGGGACTGCGCCACGGGGCGGCGGAGATCTCCCCCAAGCACGCGAATTTCATCACCCACGACGGCAGCGCGCGCGCCGCCGATATCGAATGGTTGCTGCGTCATGCCCAGGACGAGGTGCAGCGGCAGTTCGGGGTGCACCTGGAGCCCGAGGTCCGGGTCCTGGGTCGGCCAGGGGCGACGCACGAGGCAAGCGAGGGAACGGCATGAGCAAGCGAAGTGCACAAGATTATGGCCGTGTCGCGGTCCTGATGGGTGGCTGGTCTGGCGAGCGCGAGGTCTCGCTGCACAGTGGTCAGGCGGTGCTGGCGGCACTGCAGCGCCAGGGCGTCGATGCGCATCCCCTGGACCTGACCCGCGAGACGGCTCGCTGCCTGGCCCTGGAGAACTTCGACCGGGTCTTCATCGTGCTCCACGGGGAGTGCGGCGAGGACGGGACCCTGCAGGGCTGTCTGGACATGGCGGGCATGCCTTACACCGGGACCGGCGTGCTCGGTTCCGCACTGGGCATGGACAAGCTGGCCTGCAAGCGGCTGTGGGCGGGGAGCAATCTGCCGAGCGCCCCCTATCGTCTGCTCACGCCGGGGTTCGACCCCGACGCGGTGGCCGATGCACTGGGCCTGCCGTTGATCGTGAAGCCCGCGCGCGGCGGCTCCAGCCTGGGGATCACACGGGTGGATCGGGTGGCCGATCTGCCGGCCGCCTTCGAGGCCGCGCGGTTGCAGCCGGGGCAGGTGTTCGCGGAGCAGTGGATCAGCGGACGCGAGTACACCGTCGCGATCCTCGGCAACGAGCCGTTGCCGGTGGTGGAGATTCGCACCCCGGACGGTTTCTACGATTACCACGCCAAGTACGAGGCCGACGATACCGGCTACATCTGCCCGCCGCCGCTGGATTCCAGCGCGTTGCTGGAGTTGCAGTCCATGGCCATCGCCGCCTTCGCGACGCTGGAGGGTTGCGGCTGGGGACGAGTGGACATCCTGCAGGACGAACATGGCGAGAACTTCCTCATCGAGGTGAACACGATCCCGGGCATGACCGACCACTCGTTGGTGCCCAAGGCCGCCGCGCAGGCGGGCATCGACTTCGACGAGCTGTGCCTGCGCATCCTCGATTCCAGTTTCGAGTGTGGGGGACTGCGTTGAACGCACGCCGCACAACGCGACCCGCGCGCCGCCCGCAGGCGCGGGGACCGTCGCCGCTGCGCCGGATGGCTGGCCCGGGGCTGCGCCTGATGTCGGGCATGGGGCTGGCCGCGGTGCTGGTGCTGGGCGCGCTGGCCTGGTTGCAGTTCGACCCGGACGCCTGGTTGCCGATCGAGCATGTCGAGGTGACCGGCAATCCGCAGCATGCGGATGTCGCCGCGGTGCACGAGATGGTCCGGACCCATGCGCCGGGCTTCATCGGTGTCGAGCTCGAACGCCTGCGCGTTGCGCTTGAGGGCCAGCCGTGGGTGGACGCGGTGCGCCTGCGGCGTCAGTGGCCGGACACCCTCGTGGTGGAGATTCACGAGCCGGTGCCGGTGGCGCAGTGGGGCGAGGACCATCTGGTCGATCGCCACGGGCGCCTGTTTGGCCCGGTGGCGCTGGATGACTGGGAGGGCCTGCCGGCACTCGCCGGGACCGACGGGCGCCAGGTGGTGCTGATGCATCGCTACCTGGAGGTCTCCGCACGCCTGGCCGATGCCGGGCTGGAGGTCGCCGGTCTCGAAGAGGGCGAACGCCACGACTGGACCATCCACCTGGCGGACGGCGTACGCGTGCTGATGGGGCGCGATGCCGATCTGGCACGACTGGGACAACTGGTCCGCGCGGCCCCGGCGATTCGCGACTATCGCGACGCCCCGGTGGAACGGATCGACCTGCGTTACCCCCACGGGCTGGCGGTGGCCTGGGCGGATGCGGCGGATGACGGTGCGGGGAACGCCCGATGACACGAACGACAGGACGCAGAAAGATGATGGCAAAGAAGTCGGAACCCGGTCTGATCGTCGGCCTCGACGTCGGGACCTCGAAGATCGAGGCGGTGGTCGGGGAGCTGACCGAGGAAGGCGAGATCGAGATCATCGGCATCGGTTCCTCGCCCTCGCGCGGGCTGAAGAAGGGCGTGGTCGTCAACATCGAGTCCACCGTCCAGTCGATCCAGCGCGCGGTGGAGGAGGCCGAGCTGATGGCCGGCTGCGAGATCCACTCGGTCTATACCGGGATCGCCGGTTCGCACATCAAGAGCTACAACTCCACCGGGGTGGTCGCGATCAAGGACGGCGAGGTGGTCGCCGGCGATGTGGACCGGGTGATCGACGCCGCGCGCGCCATCGCCATCCCGGCCGACCAGCGCATCCTCCACGTGCTGCCGCAGGAATACATCATCGACGAGCAGGAGGGCATCCGCGAGCCGATTGGGATGTCCGGGGTGCGGCTGGAGGCCAAGGTGCACCTGGTGACCGGGGCGGTCTCCGCCGCGCAGAACATCGTCAAGTGCGTGGAGCGCTGCGGGCTGCGGGTGGACGACATCATCCTCGAGCAGCTCGCCTCCAGTTACTCGGTCCTGAGCGAGGACGAGAAGGACCTGGGCGTGTGTCTGGTGGACGTCGGCGGTGGCACTACGGACATCGCGGTGTTTGCCCACGGCGCGATCATGCACACCGCAGTCATCCCGATCGCCGGCGATCAGGTCACCAACGACATCGCGGTCGCGCTACGCACCCCGACCCAGTACGCCGAAGAACTCAAGATCAAGTACGCCTGCGCGCTGCGCTCGCTGGCCGATCCGAGCGAGAGCATCGAGGTGCCCGGTGTCG
Source organism: Thioalkalivibrio sp. AKL10 (assembly GCF_000381845.1). NCBI lineage: Bacteria > Pseudomonadati > Pseudomonadota > Gammaproteobacteria > Chromatiales > Ectothiorhodospiraceae > Thioalkalivibrio > Thioalkalivibrio sp. AKL10. The sequence goes on along the minus strand of NZ_KB907142.1, from coordinate 258,935 downwards.
GCGATCGTGCCGCACGCAGGTTGTCGCGCCAGACGCTCGCCTCCGTGGTCGAGCCTCGCTACGAGGAATTGTTGCAGCTGGTGCAAGCGGAACTGCGCCGCAGCGGCACCGAAGAAATGATTGCCGCCGGAGTGGTGCTCACCGGTGGCTCGTCCCGAATGGAAGGTGTGGTGGACCTCGCCGAAGAGGTCTTTCACATGCCCGTACGCCTGGGGGTGCCGCAACGCGTCACCGGGCTCCTGGATGTTGTGAAGAATCCGATCCACGCGACGGGGGTGGGGCTGTTGCTCTACGCCCGCGAGTCGCGCGCGGAGCAGGAGGCCCGGCCCGTGAGCAGCGGGTTCCAGGGCGTATGGGCGCGCATGAAGCGCTGGTTTTCCGGACAGTTCTGATGATCGGGGCCCCGGAATTTTAGGAGGCCGGACCGCTCTCCGGCCATGACGCAGGTAAACAGAAGTTTATGTACTACACACGCAACGAGAGGACGCAATCATGACGTTCGAACTGATGGACACCTATAGCCAGAACGCGACGATCAAGGTCGTCGGCGTTGGGGGCGGCGGCGGCAACGCCGTGCAGCACATGGTCAACTCGCAGCTGGAAGGCGTCGATTTCATCTGTGCCAACACCGATGCCCAGGCTCTGAAGAGCCTGGATTCCAAGACGCTGCTGCAACTGGGCGGCGACATCACCAAGGGCCTGGGGGCCGGGGCGGATCCGTCGGTCGGTCGCGAGGCTGCACTGGAGGACCGTGAACGCATCCAGGATCTGTTGCAGGGCGCCGACATGGTCTTCATCACCGCCGGCATGGGCGGTGGTACGGGTACCGGTGCCGCCCCGGTGGTGGCGCAGATCGCCAAGGAGATGAATATCCTGACGGTCGCGGTGGTCACCAAGCCGTTCCCGTTCGAGGGCAAGCGCCGCATGCAGGTCGCGATGTCCGGGATCAAGGCGCTGACCGAACAGGTCGATTCCCTGATCACCATCCCCAACGAGAAGCTGCTGACGGTGCTGGGCAAGAACACCACGCTGCTGGATGCCTTCAAGGCTGCCAACGACGTGCTGTTCGGCGCGGTGCAGGGCATCGCCGAGCTGATCACCCGTCCGGGTCTGATCAACGTCGACTTTGCCGACGTGCGCAACGTGATGCGCGAGATGGGCATGGCGATGATGGGCACCGGCACCGGCACCGGCGAGGATCGTGCGCGCGAGGCCGCCGAAGCGGCGATCGCCAGCCCCTTGCTGGAGGACATCGATATCTCCGGTGCCCGCGGCATCCTGGTGAACGTGACCGGTGGCATGGATGTCGGGATCGGCGAGTTCGAGGAAGTCGGCGAGGCGGTGAAGGCCCTGGCCTCGGAAGATGCCAATGTCGTGGTCGGGACGGTCATCGACCCCGAGATGACCGATGAACTGCGGGTGACCCTGGTGGCCACGGGGCTTGGCGCGCCAGCGACGCAGTCCGAACGGCCGCAGGTGCGAGTGGTCGATGCCCAGCCGAAGAGGGCCGTCGGTTCCGATGTCGAAGTCGACCTCGACCAGCCGACCGTCAAGCGGCGCGGCGGTGACAACCTGGCGGTCGACTACAATCAGCAGCAAGGCATTGATGTGCTGGATATTCCGGCCTTCCTGCGTAAACAAGCCGACTGAGCGCGGCTGTACATGCAGGGCGAGCGGAATCCTGCAATAATGCGGTAATCGTTGTGTGCATGAGGAGCCCGGGAGGGCCCGGGCTCCCCTTATGCGCTCTCCTGGAAGAGAGAGGCTCAATTCGTTGATCAGGCAAAGAACGCTCAAGAACAGCATTCGGGCGACCGGAGTGGGACTGCATACCGGAGAAAAGGTGGTGCTGACCCTGCGTCCGGCTCCGGTGAATACCGGGATTGTGTTCCATCGCTGCGATCTTGATCCGTCCGTGGAGATTCGCGCCTGTGCCGACAATGTCGGCGACACGCGGCTGTCCACCACGCTGGTCAATGGAGACGTCCGGGTTTCGACCGTGGAGCATTTGCTCTCGGCCATTGCCGGATTGGGAATCGACAACCTGCATGTCGATGTGAGCGCCGCCGAGGTGCCCATCATGGACGGCAGTGCCGGTCCCTTCGTGTTTCTGCTGCAGTCCGCCGGGCTGAAGGAGCAGGACGCGCCCAAGGAATTCATTCGGGTCAAGCGCAGCGTGGAAGTCCGCGAGGACGACAAGTGGGTGCGCTTTGATCCTTACGAGGGGTTCAAGGTCGGTTTCTGTATCGATTTCGAACACCCGATGTTTACCGACGGAAGCCAGCGCGCAGAGCTGGACTTCTCGTCCACCTCCTTTGTGAAGGAGGTCTCGCGTGCCCGGACCTTCGGGTTCATGCGCGACATCGAGGCCCTGCGGGCGAATCAGCTGGCGCTGGGCGGCAGCCTGGACAACGCCGTGGTCCTCGATGACTACAAGATCCTCAACGAAAACGGGCTGCGTTACGACAACGAACTGGTCAAGCACAAGATCCTCGACGTCGTCGGGGACCTGTACCTGCTCGGTCACAGCCTGATCGGTGCGTTCACTGGCCACAAGTCCGGGCATGCGCTGAACAACCAGCTGATCCGTCAGCTCCTGGCCGACGAGACCGCCTGGGAGAAGGTGACCTTCGAGGACCCGAGCGAACGCCTGCCGATCTCCTTCGGTCAGCTGGCACCGACTCCAGCGGGCTGACCTCACCCTGGAACACATGTTCCAGGGTGAGGTAGGTCAGTCGCGCTTCGGTGACGGCCTGGCCGCCCGGGCGAGGCGTTCGAGGGCGCCGGCCAGCCCGGGGTCCTGGATGCTGCTGGCGGTATCGGCCAGGATGCGGCGGGCCGCATCCGGGATCTCGCGGCGCTCCAGTCGCGTGGTGGGCTGGGGGGGGCGTGGGGTGTTGGTCAGCCGGATACGTATCTGTTCGATGCCCTCGAAGCCCGCGGCACGCAAGGTCTTGAGCAGTTCGCGCTGCTGGAAGCGCAGTTCGGTGGCCAGCCCGCGGTTCGCGCAGATTGCGACCAGGGTGTCCTCGCGCAGGGTGAACGCCAGTCGGCCAGCCTGCAGGGCGTTGCCGACCAGTCCCTCGAGGGCGCGTTCCACGCCGCGGTCGCGGCTGGAGTGCGCGGAAAAGTCGCGGGCGATGAAGCGGGTAATCCGCTGCGGCGTCATCGAGGGACTCCGGCAGTCCGCGGCGGAAGGAGTGAGAGGAATCGCATGCAGCTGATCGTACTACGTCCGGATGGTCTTTGTGCACGTCTTCCGTTGTGGGGCGTGGCGCTGGCGGGCACCCTGCTCGCGCTGCTGGTGGTGGCGGCGGTTGTGACCGCCTACCTGGCGGGGCAAAGCCAGCGCGAGGTGGTCAGGATCCCGGTCGCAAACACGCTGGATCCGATCGTGGTGGAGACGGCCGAACGCGAGGCAGCACGTGAAGGTTTGAACTACCTGGTTGACCGTGTGGTCGCGCTGGAACGCCAGCTGACGCGGGTGGATCTGCGCCTCCGCTCGGTTGGCGACTCCCTAGGGCTGGACGTGGCCGCACTGGAGCCGGAAGTTGGCGGCCAGGGCGGCCCGCTGCTGGACGGACCGGGTTCTCCGCTGGAGATCCATGACCGCTTGCTGGCGCTGGAACACCTTCTGGGTCGTCGCAGCGCCGCCGTAGAGACGGTAGGTTCCGAGCTACGCCAGGAGGCGGCTCGCGAGGCGCTGTCCCCGCAGTTTCGCCCGGTGGAGGATGACGCCTGGATTAGCTCGGCGTTTGGTTATCGCGAAGACCCGTTCACCGGGAACCGCCGCTTCCACTCGGGGATGGATTTTGCCGGGCGGCCAGGCTCGGACATCCGCGCCGCGGGCGGTGGTCTGGTCGTATTCGCGGGCCGCCGGAGCAGCTACGGCAAGCTCGTCGAGATCGCGCACGGCGGCGGCTTGAATACGCGCTACGCACACAACGCGGAAATCCTGGTCGAGCCCGGGCAGCGCGTGGAGGCTGGCGAGGTGATCGCGAAGATGGGGCGCACCGGTCGCGCGACCGATACCCACCTGCACTACGAGGTGGTCGACGCCGGCCAGGCCCTGAATCCCTATCATTTTCTCCAGGATCGGGACTGACCCTCCGCGGTCCTTCTCGGCCCCGCAGGGGCATGACCGGCTGCGCGTCTCTTGGCCACAGCGTTTCCCTGACGGATCGTTTATCCTAGCCGGGTTTCAGCCAACCCTTTCGGATCCCCATGGTCAAGCAGCTCGTACAGAAGATTTTCGGTAGTCGCAACGATCGCATCCTCAAGCGCTACACCCGCGCGGTCGAGCGCATCAATGCCCTGGCCGACTCCACCGAGGCGTTGTCGCAGGACGAGCTGCGTCACAAGACACAGGAATTCCAGCGCCGCCTGGGCGAGGGCGAGAATCTGGAGAAGCTCCTGCCGGAGGCCTTCGCGGTCTGTCGCGCGATGAGTGCCCAGGTCCTGGGGCTGCGCCACTTCGACGTCCAGTTGATCGGCGGTATGGTTCTCAACGACGGTCGCATCGCCGAGATGCGCACGGGTGAGGGCAAGACCCTGGTCGCGACCCTGCCCGCCTATCTCAATGCATTGACCGGCGACGGCGTGCATGTGGTGACGGTGAACGACTACCTGGCCCGCCGCGATGCGGCCTGGATGGGGCGGCTGTACGACGCACTGGGTCTGACGGTCGGCGTGGTGAATAGCTCCGGCGGTCTGGGGGTGGATTCCGCCTCCTATCTCTTTGACCCGGAGTACCACGCAGAAGAAGGCGGGTTCGATCAGATGCGTCCGGCGACCCGGCGCGAGGCCTATGCCGCCGATATTACCTATGGCACGAACAACGAGTTCGGCTTCGACTATCTGCGCGACAACATGGCCTTCTCGGCCGATCAGCGCGTGCAGCGCGCACTCAACTTTGCGGTGGTCGACGAGGTCGACTCCATCCTCATCGACGAGGCGCGGACCCCGCTGATCATCTCCGGCCCCAGCGGCGACAGCTCCGAGCTCTACGAGCGGCTGAACACCATCCCGGCCCAGCTGACCCGTCAGGAAGACGAAGAGAGCGAGGGTGACTACTTCGTCGACGAGAAGGCCAAGCAGGTCTTCCTCAGCGAGGAGGGTCACGAGAAGGCCGAGGAACTCCTGCGCCAGGCCGGCTTGCTGGAGGAGTACCAGACCCTGTACGACTCTGCGAGCATCGCGGTACTGCATCACCTGAATGCGGCCCTGCGTGCCCACGCGCTGTTCCACCGCGATGTCGACTACCTGGTGCGCGACAACAAGGTCCAGATCATCGACGAGTTTACCGGCCGCATCATGGGTGGCCGGCGCTGGTCGGAGGGACTGCACCAGGCGATCGAGGCCAAGGAAGGGGTTCCGATCCAGCGCGAGAACCAGACGCTGGCGTCGATCACCTTCCAGAACTATTTCCGCCTGTACGAGAAGCTCGCAGGCATGACCGGTACGGCCGATACCGAGGCCTACGAGTTCCAGACCATCTATGGCCTGGAAGTGGTCGTGATCCCCGGCAACAAGCCGCTGGTGCGCGACGACATGCAGGACCTGGTCTTCCTGACCCAGGAGGAGAAGTACACCGCCATCATCAAGGAGATCCAGTGGTGCGTGGATCGCGGTCAACCGGTCCTGGTGGGGACGGCCTCGGTGGAGAGTTCCGAGCGGCTGGCTGAAGCGCTGAAGAAGACCGGGATCTCGTTCGAGGTGCTGAACGCCAAGCAGCACGAGCGCGAGGCCGCGATCATCGCCCAGGCGGGTCGCCCGAAGGCGGTGACGCTGGCAACCAACATGGCCGGGCGTGGTACCGATATCGTGCTGGGGGGGGCGCTGGATGCCGAACTGGCCGAAGTCGACCCGGACGACAGCGCCCAGCAGGAGGCAATCCGGGCCGACTGGCAGGCCCGTCATGACACGGTGATCGAGGCCGGTGGTCTGCACATCATTGGCTCCGAACGCCATGAGTCGCGACGGATCGACAACCAGTTGCGCGGGCGCTCCGGCCGCCAGGGTGACGCGGGCTCCAGCCGCTTCTTCCTGTCGCTGGAAGACAACCTGATGCGGGTGTTTGCATCCGAGCGTGTGCGCAGCCTGATGCAGCGTCTGGGCATGAAGGAGGGCGAGGCGATCGAGAACGCCTGGGTCTCGCGCGCCATCGAGAATGCGCAGCGCAAGGTCGAGGCGCACAACTTCGATATCCGCAAGCAGCTGCTGGAATACGACGACGTCGCCAATGATCAGCGCCGGGTGATCTACGACCAGCGTGCTGAATTGCTGACCACCGAGGACATCAGCGAAACCATCGACACCTTGGTGGAGGATGTGGTCAACGCCCTGATCAACCCGTACATGCCGCCGGGATCGATCGAGGACGAATGGGACATCCAGGGCCTGCAGCAGGCCCTGAACGGCGAGTTCGGGCTCGACCTTCCGGTCCAGCAGTGGCTGGACGACGAGGACGACCTGCACGAGGAGCCGTTGCGCGAGCGGATCATCGGGCATGCCCGCGCGCTGCTGACCCGGAAGCGCGAGCAGCTGGGTGACGAGACCATGAACCGCCTGCAGCGCGACGTGATGCTGCAGGTCCTGGACAGCCAGTGGAAGGAACACCTGGCGGCGATGGACTACCTGCGCCAGGGTATTGGGTTGCGTGGCTACGCCCAGCGCAACCCGAAGCAGGAGTACAAGAAGGAAGCCTTCGCGATGTTCCAGTCCCTGCTGGAACGCATCAAGCACGACGTGGTGAAGTTCCTGCTGCGCATGCAATTGCGCTCACCGGAGGAGGTCGAGGCATTGCAGCCGAAGAAGGCGGCCCCCGCCGAGGATGATCTGCAGTTCCAGCACCAGAACCCCGACAGCCCCCTGAAGGCTGGAGCCGAAGGTGACGCCGAGCCGCGCGAACCGGTTGCGAGCGGCGAGGCCCCCTACCGACGCGACGAGCCCAAGCTGGGCCGCAACGAGCCCTGCTGGTGTGGTTCGGGCAAGAAATTCAAGCATTGCCACGGCAAGCTGTAGGGAGACACTGAGCCCATGGCCGTAGGATTGAACGCCCCGGAGGCACTGCAACCGGTACCGGGGATTCGCGTGGCCGCGGTCGCGGCAGGGATTCGCTATCCCGGGCGCGACGATCTGGTGTTGATCGATGCCGGCCCCGACGCGACCGTTGCGGCGCTTTATACCAACAATGCCTTTCGCGCCGCGCCGGTCGTGGTTGCCGCGGAGCACCAGGCAGCGGGCGGGGCACGCTGGCTGCTGATCAACGCCGGTAATGCCAATGCCGGGACCGGCGAGCCCGGGCTCGCCGCCGCGCGCGCTTGCTGCGAGGCCCTGGCCGCGGTTACGGGCGACCCGGCGGAGGCAGTCCTGCCATTTTCCACCGGGGTGATTGGCGAGCCGCTGCCGGTGGAACGCATCATCGCGGCGCTGCCCGTGCTGCACGCGGGCCTGGCGCCCAATGCCTGGATGCAGGCGGGACGCGCGATCATGACCACTGACACCGTGCTCAAGGGTGTCAGCCGTCGGGTCGCACTGTCGCAGGGCGAGGTGACCCTGACCGGTATCGCCAAAGGTTCGGGGATGATCCACCCCGACATGGCGACCATGCTGGCGTTTATCGGGACCGACCTTGCCATCGAGGCGCAGGCGCTGGACGGTCTGCTGCGCGAGGCCAATCGCGACAGCTTCAACGCGATCACCGTGGACGGGGATACCTCCACAAACGACGCCGTGGTGGTGATGGCCAGTGGCGCGAGTGGGGCGGGGCTCGTCACAGCGGACGATCGGGTCGCCTTTGCCGCGGCTCTGGACGCGGTCTGCCTGGAGCTGGCCCAGGCGATCGTCCGGGATGGCGAGGGTGCCACCAAGTTCGTGACCGTCGAGGTGGTGGGTGCGCGGTCGCGTGAGGAGGCGGCGCAGGTCGCCGAGACCGTCGCGCTGTCCCCGCTGGTCAAGACTGCGCTGTTCGCCTCCGACCCCAATTGGGGCCGCATCCTCGCGGCCGTGGGGCGCGCCGGGGTGCCGGATCTGGTGATCGAGCGCGTGGCGATCCGTGTGAATGACGTCGAGATTGTCCGCGACGGCGGGCGTGCCCCGGAATACGCCGAGGCCGACGGCCAGCGTGCCTTCGACGCCGAGGAGATCCACATCCGGATCGACCTGGGCCGGGGTGACGCGCGGACGCGCAAGTACACCTGCGACTTCTCCCACGAGTACGTGCGCATCAATGCCGAATACCGGTCCTGAGCCGGCGCCTTCCCCTCCGGTCGAGGTCGCGATCGGACTGATCCGCGACAACCAGGGTCGCGTGCTGGTTACGCGTCGCAGGTACGCGCAGCACCTGGCCGGGCTGTGGGAGTTTCCCGGTGGCAAGGTCGAGAGCGGCGAATCCCCCGCGGTGGCTCTGCAGCGCGAACTCGACGAGGAGCTTGGCGTCGGTGTCGATTCGGCGGTTCAGTGTCTGACGGTCGAACACGACTATGGGCAGTGCGCGGTTCGTCTGCATGTGTTCCGCGTGACGGCCTGGTCGGGTGCGCCCCGTGGCCGCGAGGCCCAGCCTATGGAGTGGCGTGCCCCGGTGGACCTGGACCCCGCGGATTTCCCGGCGGCGAATCGCGCGATGCTCAACGTCTTGCGCCTGCCCGAGCGTTATCTGATCACACCGTCACCGGGCGACGCCGCGCAGGCCGCTGGCATCGCCGGCCGAGTAACCAAGGCCCTGCGTGCGGGCCAGGCTGACATGGTTCAGGTGCGTGCGCCGGACTTGGGCCGGGTCGACTATTGCGACTTTCTCGCGGCGATCACAGGGCCCGCCGATGCCCTGGGCATCCCGGTACTGGCGAATGCGCCACCGGATTGGCTGGCGGATTTTCCGCGGGTGGGGTTGCATCTCCCCGAGCGGCGTTGGCGCGAGCTGGATGCGCGTCCGGCGTCCGCTGGCTGGGTGGCCGCCTCGGTTCACGACCGTGCCGGTCTCAAGCGGGCGGCGGCCCTGGGGCTGGATTTCGTGGTGCTGGGGCCGGTGCAGGCGACCGCGACGCATCCCGGTGCCGAGGCGCTGGGCTGGGGGCGTTTTGCGGACTGGGTGCGGGGTGCGGCGCTGCCGGTCTATGCGCTCGGCGGGATGTCTGCCGTCAGCCTGCCCCGGGCGCGGGCGGCCGGTGCGCAGGGTATTGCGGCCATTCGGGGCTTGCTGGACTGAATCCGGGCCTTCCAGGCGCCCAGGGCCCTGCCTCAGATCGCGCAGCAGCAGAGCCGGAACGGCACGTCGACATGCGCCGGTACGGGGCGTTCGCGGAAATCGCCGGGGGCGAAGAAGCGCACAGTAAAGCGCTGGCGCCCGCCGCTGATTTCCGGGTAGACCCCCAGAGCGGGGTCGACCGTCACCCGGATCAGTTGCCACGCGTGGGCGGTATCGAGATTGCGCTCGAAGTACCCGTCCTCGGCGGTCACCGGCTCCGCGTTGCCCGAGTGGCGCATGTAGCGCAGCACCTGGGCGGTCGCCTCGGCCACGGTGTTCAGCGGTTGGAACCATTCCAGAAGAAGCTCGGTGCGCGCCTGATTCGGTTGGGCCAGCCAGTAGTGGTAGATCGGCAGGTCGAAGTCGAAGGCCCCGCCGGGCAGGGCCATGCGCTGGCGCACGCTGGAGAAAAACTCGCTGCCGCGCACGCGGTGATCGAGCGCGCCGGCCTGTTCCTCCAGGGCATCGTGCAACCGCTTCTGTGCATCCATGGTTTCGCGAAAGCGATCGGCATCGATGCCCGGCTGGTTGGCCAGTCGGGTCAGGTTGACCGTCTGGCGCTCGATCTCGCCCATCAGTTCGCGCTTGATGTCTACCCGGGTGACCAGGGCGTAGATGTCCACCAGCGAGACCAGGGCCTCGTGATGATCGAAGGCCCGCCCGGACTCCAGTGCATCCCCGAAGCGTGCGTTCAGGGCCTCCAGCCGCAGCAGGAGGCGTACACGTTCATGCAGCGGTTGTTCAAAGGTCAGGGATTGGCTCACGACGGACCCGTTGGGCAGGAGGACTGGAGGCGCATGCTGGTCCAGGAACTTCCGCAGTATCAGCTATTCGGGGGGCGGTTTTCCACCCGCGAGCGGATGGCGGTGGCCAGCTCGCGCAGGGCAGTGTCGCGTTCTGCTACCTGGTTCGCCAGTTCGGCATCCGACGTCTGTTCGGTATTGAGGATCTCGCTGTCCCCGCGTCGGCGGCGCTCGTCCGGGTTCATCTGGACCTCGAGGATGGCCTCTACCTCTGCGCTGCTGCGGCCATCCCGCTGGGTTACGCGTGCGATCTGTTCGCCGGGCTCGCAATGGACCACGACGACGTGATCGAAACGCGCCTCCCAGCCGGCCTCGAACAGCAGGGGCACCACGATCACGGCATAGGGTGTGGTCTCTGGTAGCGCGGCCAGGCGTTGTTCGATAGCGGCCTCCACCGCCGGGTGAACCAGTGCCTCCAGGGCCTGGCGTTCGGCCGGGTCGGCAAAGATCCGGCTGCGCAAGGCACCGCGGTCCAGGTGGCCGCGGGCATCGAGTATGCCGGGGCCAAAGCGGTCCACGATGGCCGCGTAGAGATCGTGTCCCGGCGTCTGGAGTTCGCGGTTCAGGGTGTCGGCATCCAGTACCGGTGCCCCGAGGCTGGCGAAGAGCCCTGCAACGCGACTCTTGCCGCAGCCGATCCCCCCGGTGAGTCCGACCCGCAGCATGACGTTCGCCTAAAACCCTTGCGGGAAATAGAGGGCCAGCAGCTCGTCGCCCCAGATCAAGGCGAGCCACCCGGCAGCGGCGAGATAGGGCCCGAATGGGATCGGGATGTTGCGATCGCGCCCGCGCAGCAGGATCAGCGCGATCCCGACCACCGCGCCGACCAGTGAGGCCAGAAGCAGGATGACCGGCAGCGCCTGCCAGCCGAGCCACGCGCCCAGCGCCGCCAGCAGTTTGAAGTCACCGAAGCCCATGCCCTCCTTGCCGGTCAGCAGGCGGAAGCCGTGGAAGATCAGCCACAAGGTCAGGTAACCGGCCGCAGCACCGATCACGGCGGACTGCAGGTCGGTGAAGGTACCGGGGATGTTGACCAGCAGCCCGAGCCACAAAAGCGGCAGGGTGAGCTGATCGGGGAGTAGCGTCGTCCGGGCATCGATCCCGGAGGCGGCGATCAGTACGGCCGTGAAGACCAGCGCCAGCAGCCCGGCGCTACCGGGCCCCAGGTGCCAGACCGTTACCACGAAGAGCAGCGCGGTGAGTGCCTCCACTGCGGGATACTGCCAGCTGATGCGGGTGCCACACCCGGGGCAGCGACCGCGCAGGAACAGGAAGCTGAGAATGGGCACATTTTCCAGCGCCCGGATCGGGCGCTGGCATTGCGGGCAGCGCGAGCGCGGGCGGATCAGGTCAAAGCGCTCGCGCTCGTCGTTCGGCGCGTGCTCGAGGATCGCGCGCGCCTCGGTCTCCCACTCGCGTTCCAGCATCACCGGGAGGCGCGCGATCACCACGTTCAGGAAGCTGCCGATCAGCAGCCCGAACACCCCGGCAATCGGCAGTGCCCAGCTGCCCAGTTGGGCTCCGATCTCTGCCAGCATCCCCTAGATCACCTGACCCATCTGGAAGATGGGCAGGTACATGGCGATGACCAGGCCGCCGACCAGCACGCCGAGGACCACCATGATCAGCGGTTCCAGCAGGCTGGACAGGCTGTCCACGGCGTTGTCGACCTCTTCCTCGTAGAAATCCGCGACTTTCGACAGCATTGAATCCAGCGAGCCGGATTCCTCGCCAATCGCGACCATCTGCACCACCATGTTGGGGAACACGGCGGTATTGCGCATGGACCACTGCAATTGGCCGCCGGCCTCGGTCTCGTCGCGCATGCGCAGGGTGGCTTCTCGGTAGACGGCGTTGCCGGTGGCGCCGGAGACCGATGTCAGGGCATCCACCAGCGGCACCCCGGCGGAGAACATGGTCGACAGCGTTCGCGCAAAGCGGGCGATGGCGGCCTTGCGCAGGATCGGGCCAAAAGCCGGGGCCTTGAGGACCATGATGTCGAGGAAACGGGCGAAACGTGGCAGCCGCCGCCGGGCCTGAACGAAGACGAACCCGATGGCGACCATGACCCCGAGGATGGCCCACCACCAGCTCTGGGTGAACTCCGAGAGGTCGACCACCATGCGGGTGAATACCGGGAGGTCGGCACCGAAGCCGGTAAACAGGGCCTCGAACTGCGGGACTACGTAGATCAGCAGGATCGCGGTCACCACGATGGCCACCACGACCACCGCGGCCGGATAGAACAGGGCCTTCTTGATCTTGCCCTTCAGGGCCTCGGTCTTTTCCTTGTAGGTGGCGACCTTGTCCAGCAGGGTCTCGAGTGTCCCCGCCTGCTCGCCGGCCTCGACCAGATTGGTGACCAGGTCGTCGAAATGTCTCGGGTGCTTGGACAGGGCCTGGGCAAACGTCTCGCCGCCCTCGACGTCTGCCTTCAGTTTCAGGACCAGATCGCGCATCGCGGGCTTCTCGTTCCCGCGGCCGACGATCTCGAAGGCCTGCACCAGGGGCACGCCGGACTCCAGCATCGTGGTCATCTGGCGCAGGAAGTAGGCGATGTCCGCGGGGACGACCTTCTTTTTTCCACCGGAGAGAAGCGACTTTGGCTTCTTGCGGATCTTGATGACGTTGATGCCATTCTTGCGCAGCTCGGCACGGGCCGTGGCCTCGTTGTCGGCCGGAGTCTCGCCCTTGATCCGGGCGCCGTTCTTGTTCAGTCCTTCCCAGGTGTAGATCGTCCCGGAGTCGGCCATCCCCCTGTCCCCCTGTAGCTGGTGACCCGTGCCGGTTGCGGCACTAGTCCTTGGTCACGCGATTGACTTCCTCGAGGCTGGTCAGCCCCGCCATTACTTTCACGAGGCCGGCGCGTCGCAGGTCCTCGATGCCTTCCTTTTCTGCTTGTTCTGCGAGCTGCATGGAGTTGTAGCCCTCCAGGATGCCGCGCTGCATGTCGTCGCTGATGGGCATGACCTGGTAGATCCCCAGCCGGCCCTTGTAGCCGTTGGTGCATTGGTCGCAGCCCACCGCGCGATAGGAGACCACACCGGTCTGGATGTCGGCGTCGGTAAAGCCTTCCTTGCGCAGCGCCTCTTCCGGGAGCTTTTCCGGTTCCTTGCAGTTCGGGCACAACCGCCGCGCCAGCCGCTGGGCAATGATCAGCAGGATCGAGGAGGCGATGTTGTACGGTGGCACGCCCATGTTGGCCAGACGGGTGAGCGTCTGCGGGGCGTCGTTGGTATGCAGCGTGGAAAGCACAAGGTGACCGGTCTGGGCCGCCTTGATGGAGATCTCGGCGGTTTCCAGGTCGCGGATTTCCCCGACCATGATCACGTCCGGGTCCTGGCGCAGGAACGCGCGCAGCGCGCTGGCAAAGGTCAGCCCGACCTTCGGGTTGATGTTGACCTGGTTGACCCCGGGCATGTTGATTTCCGACGGGTCTTCCGCAGTGGAGATGTTGCGGTCGGCGGTGTTCAGGATGCCGAGCCCGGTGTACAGCGACACGGTCTTCCCCGACCCGGTGGGGCCGGTGACCAGGATCATGCCGTACGGACGGCTGAGCGCCTTGAGGTAGGCCTCTTTCTGATGTTCCTCGTACCCCAGCTGATCGATGCCCATCGCCGCGCTGCTGGGATCGAGGATACGCATCACGATCTTCTCGCCGTAAAGCGTCGGCAGGGACGAGACACGAAAATCGATCGCGCGGGTGCGCGACAGCTTCAGCTTGATGCGCCCGTCCTGCGGCACGCGGCGTTCGGCGATGTCCATGCGCGACATCACCTTGACGCGCGCAGTGATGCGCGGCGCCAGGGAATTGGGTGGGTGGGCGACCTCGTGCAGCACCCCGTCAATGCGGAAGCGCACGCGGAAGTCCTTCTCGAAGGGCTCGAGGTGGATATCCGACGCCTTGCGATTGATGGCGTCCATCAGGACCTTGTTGACGAAGCGCACCACCGGGGCGTCATCCGCGCCCTCGGCGGTGTCGGAGGAATCCTTGTCATCCTCCCCGCCGGATTCGATGGCCAGCCCGTCGAGGCCGTCGTCGCCAAGGTCGTCCATCAGCGACGAGGCGGCACTCAGTGCCGTGTCGATCAGGCGGTCGAGCTTGTGTGGCTCGACCAGGACGGCCTCGACGGGCATGCCGGTGGCGAACTTGAACTCGTCGGTGGCGCCCAGGTTGGTCGGGTCGGAGACGCCGATGTAGAGGCGATTGCCGCGTGCCATCAGTGGCAGGGCATGGTGCTTCTGGATCAGCTTCTCGTTGAGGTGATCCTTGGGCAGAAGTTCCGCATCGAAGCTCCCCAGGTCGAATACCGGGAGCCCGAACTCCTCGGCGGCGGCCTCGACCAGGCGCGCTTCCGCCACCTGGCCCTTGCTGGCAAGCAGGGTCATCAGCGGCGTCTGCTGGGACTGGGCTTCCTCGACCAGCTGGGAGGCGATGTCCTCCGCGATCAGGCCGGCCTCGACCAGGCGCTTCGCCAGCCCGGGTAGCCGCGGTGCCGTAGTGGTATTCGCCATGGGCCTCTGCGTATACAAACCTAGTGATGGGCCACACTCTACGTGCGTCCGCGGCGGAAGGGAAACGCGCTGCCAGGCAGCCGAGAGCCCCTTGCTGAGCTCCGATCATAGGAATCAACCCTGCAAATGACAAGGCTGTGGTTCGCCCCCTTGAGGGGTAATTCAGCGGGTGCTTGACGCTGTGCTTCGCGCTGGTTCAGAATACGCGGCTTGATCGAGGAGGGATACCCAAGCGGTCAACGGGGGCAGACTGTAAATCTGCTGGCTCAGCCTTCGGAGGTTCGAATCCTCCTCCCTCCACCATCGGGTTTTTCAAGCCAGCGGCCAGAAGCGGACGGTGGTGCGGCAAGCCAGGGTTCTGCGGGTGTAGTTCAATGGTAGAACCTCAGCCTTCCAAGCTGATGATGTGGGTTCGATCCCCATCACCCGCTCCAGATTTGGCCCGCACGATGTCGGGCGAGGCCCTGGCGGTAGTTCGGCTCATGTAGCTCAGTCGGTAGAGCACTTCCTTGGTAAGGAAGAGGTCACCGGTTCGAATCCGGTCATGAGCTCCATATTAATGTCAGCGTACAACCTGCGTCGCTGTTGAGTTTTAGCGTCACGATCCGGGGAAGCGAGAGATGTCCAAGGAAAAGTTCGAGCGTAAGAAGCCGCATGTGAATGTGGGTACGATTGGTCATGTGGACCATGGGAAAACGACGCTGACGGCGGCGATGACGGCGGTGCTGGGCAAGAAGTACGGGAGTGAAGCCCGTGCATTTGACCAGATCGACAACGCGCCGGAAGAGAAGGCGCGCGGTATTACGATTGCGACCGCGCACGTCGAGTACGAATCCGACCTTCGTCACTATGCGCACGTCGATTGCCCCGGTCACGCGGACTACGTGAAGAACATGATCACGGGTGCGGCGCAGATGGATGGCGCGATCCTGGTGGTGTCGGCGGCCGATGGCCCGATGCCGCAGACCCGCGAGCACATCCTGCTGGCGCGTCAGGTCGGTGTTCCGTACATCGTGGTGTTCCTGAACAAGGCCGACATGGTCGATGATCCGGAGCTGCTGGAGCTGGTCGAGATGGAGGTCCGCGACCTGCTGTCCTCATACGACTTTTTTTTTTGTTCCGCGCTGAAGGCGCTGGAAGGTGACGAGAGCGAAGTGGGCGCCCCGGCGATCTACAAGCTGGTCGAAGCGATGGACACCTGGATTCCGGAGCCGGAGCGTGCCGTGGACGGTGCGTACCTGATGCCGGTGGAAGACGTGTTCTCGATCTCCGGTCGCGGCACCGTGGTGACCGGTCGTATCGAGCGCGGCGTGGTGAAGGTGGGCGAAGAGATCGAGATCGTCGGTATTCGCGACACGCAGAAGACCACCGTCACCGGTGTCGAGATGTTCCGCAAGCTGCTGGATCAGGGCGAAGCGGGCGACAACGTCGGCATTCTGCTGCGCGGCACCAAGCGTGACGACGTCCAGCGAGGTCAGGTGCTATGCAAGCCGGGTTCGATTACCCCGCACACGCACTTCGAAGCCGAGGTGTACATCCTGGGCAAGGAAGAGGGCGGTCGTCACACGCCGTTCTTCAACGGGTACCGTCCGCAGTTCTACTTCCGCACGACGGACGTGACGGGCTCGGTGGAGCTTCCGGAAGGCACCGAGATGGTGATGCCGGGTGACAACGTGAAGATGACGGTGTCCCTGATCAATCCGATCGCGATGGAAGACGGTCTGCGCTTTGCGATCCGCGAAGGCGGCCGCACTGTGGGCGCCGGCGTCGTCTCCAAGATCATCGAGTGATATAGTAGACAAGTTGACAGACTGACCGCGAGAGGCGGCGCCGTGTGCGTCGTCTCTCGCGTTTGTTTCTTGTCGATTCGATTTCTAGGCCAGTAGCTCAATTGGCAGAGCAGCGGTCTCCAAAACCGCAGGTTGGGGGTTCGAGTCCCTCCTGGCCTGCCATCTTCGAGATGGCGGCAGCACCGGGTGATACGTATTCATGAGTGAACAATCGGAACAGACCGGCGTGCTTGATACCGTCAAGCTCGCGGTGGCCGTGGCGCTGCTGATTGCCGGCGTCATGGGCTTCTATTGGTTCCAGGACGAATCCACTCTGATTCGCGTCCTCGGGCTGCTTGCCGTCGTCGGGGTCGCCATCGGGATCGCGATGACGACCGCCAAGGGCAGCCAGCTCGCCGGCTTTATGGGCAACGCGCGCACCGAGGTGCGCAAGATGGTGTGGCCCACCCGCGTAGAGACGACCCAGACCACGCTGATCGTCATTGCCGTCGTGATCCTGGTGGGGATCATGCTCTGGCTCCTGGACATGTTCCTGGGCTGGGGCATCAGTCGGTTCATCGGATAAGCAGCAGGATTTTCCCCATGGCACTACGCTGGTACGTCGTACAGGCATTCTCGGGTTTCGAGGCACAGGTGAAGCGGTCCCTGGAGGAGCGCATCGAGCGTTTCGGCATGCAGGACCACTTTGGCGAGATCCTGGTGCCCACCGAGGAGGTCGTCGAGATGAAGGACGGCCAGAAGCGCAAGAGTGAGCGCAAGTTCTTCCCCGGCTATGTCCTGGTTCAGATGGACCTCAACGACGAGGCCTGGCATCTCGTCAAGGCCGTGCCGCGCGTGCTCGGCTTCATCGGTGGCACCGCGGACCGTCCGGCGCCGATCAGCGACAAGGAAGCCGACGCGATTCTGCAGCGCATGCAGGAAGGTGCCGAGAAGCCGCGTCCGAAGGTGCTGTTCGAGGTGGGCGAGATGGTCCGCGTAATCGACGGCCCGTTCAACGATTTCAATGGCGTGGTCGAGGAAGTCAACTACGACAAGAGTCGTCTGCTCGTGGCGGTTCAGATTTTCGGGCGGTCGACGCCCGTGGAACTCGAGTTCCACCAAGTCGAGAAAACCTGAGACGCGCAAGCGTCATCACCTGTTAATCGGGGAGCCGCAAGGCGTTCGCACCCGAGGGAGTCCTCATGGCAAAGAAAATCGAAGCGTATATCAAGCTTCAGGTGGCGGCTGGCAAGGCCAACCCGAGCCCGCCCGTGGGCCCGGCGCTGGGTCAGCGCGGCGTGAACATCATGGAGTTCTGCAAGGCGTTCAACGCCCAGACCCAGGAGATGGAACCCGGTCTGCCGATTCCAGTGGTGATCACCGTGTATGCGGATCGCAGCTTCACGTTCATTACCAAGACGCCCCCGGCGGCGGTCCTGCTGAAGAAGGCGGCCGGCATTCAGTCCGGTTCCGGTCAGCCGAACACCAACAAGGTCGGCACCGTGACGCGCGCCCAGCTGGAAGAAATTGCGAAGACCAAGGAACCGGATATGACCGCGGCTGATCTCGATGCCGCCGTGCGTACCATCGCCGGCAGTGCCCGCAGTATGGGCCTCGAAGTGGAGGGTCTCTGACATGGCGAAGCTTTCCAAGCGTATGCAGGCCTATCGCGAGAAGGTGGAGCCGGGTCACCTGTATCCGGTCACCGAAGCCTTTGATCTCCTGCGTGACCTGCCCAAGGCCAAGTTCCGCGAGTCGGTGGACGTTGCCGTGAACCTCGGCGTGGACCCGCGCAAATCCGACCAGGTGGTGCGCGGTTCCACCGTGTTGCCGCATGGCAATGGCAAGACTGTGCGCGTGGCCGTGTTCACCCAGGGTGCGAACGCCGATGCCGCCAAGGAAGCCGGGGCCGATGTCGTCGGCATGGACGACCTCGCCGAACAGGTGAAGGCCGGCCAGATGGACTTCGACGTGGTGATCGCCTCCCCGGATGCGATGCGCGTGGTCGGCCAGCTCGGCCAGATCCTCGGCCCGCGCGGCTTGATGCCGAACCCGAAGGTCGGCACCGTGACCCCGGATGTGGCCACCGCGGTGACCAATGCCAAGGGTGGTCAGGTGCGCTACCGCACCGACAAGGGCGGGATTGTCCACTGCACTATTGGCGCGGCCGATTTCGACACGAATTCCCTTACCGACAATCTGAACGCCCTGCTGGCCGATCTGCTGAAGATGAAGCCGGCGACCTCCAAGGGGCAGTACGTCAAGGCCGTGGTCGTCTCGACCACCATGGGTCCGGGCGTCAAGGTCGATCAGGGCTCGTTGGAGCTCTAAGCAAGAAAATACGGTTTTTGGTCGGCTGTCGCGCAAGCGGCACGCCATCCAAGACCGCAGGCGCCGAGCTCCAGGGCCCGGCTTAATACCCCAGCCTGCGCAGATGGTGTCACCCGATTCAGGAAGTACCTGCGACGGGAGCACCGAAGTGCCGGGTTCGCCCGGTTTCACGATCACCTCCGGGTGGTCTTACTAGAGGAGAGTCAACGTGGCTTTGAATCTCGACGACAAGAAGGCGATTGTCTCGGAGCTGGCTACGGTTGCTGCCTCGGCGCATTCCGCGGTCGCCGCGGAGTACCGGGGTCTCTCGGTCGCGCAGATGACCGACCTTCGTCGGCAGGCCCGCACTACCGGGGTCTATCTGCGGGTGGTGAAGAATAACCTCGCCAAGCGTGCCATTGAGGGTACGGATTTCGCGTGCATGCAGCCCGAGCTGCAGGGTCCGCTGATCCTTGCCTTCAGTGAAGAGGAGCCTGGCTCCGCGGCACGCCTGGTGAAGAACTTCGCCAAGGAAAACGATCAGCTGAAGGTCCGGCTGGTGTCCTTTGGTGGGCAGCTCATGGGGGCGAACGATCTCGATCGCCTCGCGAGCCTGCCGACCCGTGACGAGGCGCTCTCGCAGCTGCTCGCCACGATGAAGGCACCGCTCGACAAGTTCGCCCGTACGGTGAACGAAGTCCCGGGCAAGCTTGTGCGTACCGTTGCAGCAATCCGTGATCAGAAGCAGGCAGCCTGAAGAACCCTTCAAGCCTGCTTCTGCAGCATGTACTGAATGAATTCGGGCTCGACCCGTTAGGAGATTAAGAAATGGCCGTTTCGAAAGAAGATATCCTGGAAGCCATCGGCAACATGACGGTCCTGGAGATTGTGGACCTGATCAGCGAGATGGAAGAGAAGTTCGGCGTGTCCGCCGCTGCCGCTGTTGCGGCCGCCCCGGCTGCCGCTGGTGGCGAAGCCGCTGCCGCTGAAGTCAAGGACGAGTTCGACGTCGTGATGTCGAGCTTCGGCGAGAACAAGGTCGGCGTCATCAAGGTCGTCCGTGGCCTGACCGGTCTGGGTCTGAAGGAAGCCAAGGAAATGGTCGAAGGCGTGCCGGCGACCGTGAAGGAAGGCGCTCCGAAGGACGAGGCCGAGAAGATGAAGGCGGAGCTGGAAGGCGCGGGCGCCACCGTCGAACTGAAGTAAGAAGGCGCTTGCGCCTGTTGTTTTCGTGTACATCACGAAGCCCTGAGGCTGGCGGCCGTTTGGTCGCCAGCCTCAGCCCGTGGTGGCGCGTGTTTTGTCGCGCGTTGTTCAGCTAGCCTCCGAGGTAAGCCATGGCCCTCAGTTATACCGAAAAGAAACGTATCCGCAAGGACTTCGGGAAGCGTCCCCAGATCCTCGAAGTCCCGTACCTGCTGGAAACCCAGCTGACCTCCTATCGGGATTTCCTGCAGGCGGACCGAGCGCCCGACGGGCGGGATCCGATGGGCCTGCATGCGGCGTTTCAGTCGGTTTTCCCCATCGTCAGTTATTCCGGTCATGTCCAGCTCGAGTATGTGAGCTATCGCCTGGGCGAACCGATGTTCGACGTGAAGGAATGCCAGATCCGTGGCGTGACCTATGCGGCCCCGCTGCGTGTCCTCTTGCGCCTGGTGATCCACGACAAGGAAGCCCCGGCGGGTTCCACTGTGGTCAAGGAGGTCAAGGAGCAGGAAGTCTACATGGGCGAAATGCCGCTCATGACCGAGAACGGCACCTTTGTCATCAACGGTACCGAACGCGTAATCGTGTCGCAGTTGCACCGCTCGCCGGGCGTGTTCTTCGACAGCGACAAGGGCAAGACCCAGGGCAGTGCACAGAAACTGCTTTATAACGCCCGCATTATTCCGTACCGCGGCTCCTGGCTCGATTTCGAGTTCGACGCCAAGGACGGGGTCTTCGTGCGCATCGACCGTCGCCGCAAGCTGCCGGCGTCGATCCTGCTGCGCGCACTGGGTATGGATACCGAAGAGATCCTCACCACCTTTTTCGAATTCAATCAGCTCACCCTCGACGATGACGGCGGCGAGCTGGACCTGATCCCCGAGCGCATGCGCGGCGAGACTGCCGTGATCGACATTACCGATGGCGAAACCGTCATTGTCGAGGCCGGTCGGCGTATTACGCCGCGCCATATCCGGGAGATCGAGAAGGCCGGCATCAACACCCTGCGGGTGCCGGACGAATACCTGCTGGGTCGGGTGCTGGCCAAGGGCGTGGTGGATGAGTCCACCGGGGAACTGATCGCCAATGCCAATGACGCCCTGACCCAGGAGATGCTCGACAAGCTGCGCGCCGAGGGCGTGAAGTCGCTGGAGACCATCTACACCAACGACTACGACCACGGTCCGTACATGTCGGATACGCTGCGTCTGGATCCGACCAAGAGTCAGCTGGAGGCCCAGGTCGAGATCTACCGCGTGATGCGCCCGGGCGAGCCGCCGACCAAGGACGCGGCGGAGAACCTGTTCTCCAACCTGTTCTTCTCGGAAGATCGCTACGACCTGTCCGCCGTGGGCCGGATGAAGTTCAACCGCCGCGTGGGTCGCGATACCGACGAGGGCGCGGGCGTGCTGTCGCCGGAAGACATCCTGGATGTCCTGAAGGTGCTGATTGACCTGCGTAACGGCAACGGCCGTACCGATGACATCGACCACCTGGGCAACCGTCGCATCCGCAGCGTGGGCGAGATGGCCGAAAACCAGTTCCGCCTTGGCCTGGTGCGTGTCGAACGCGCGGTCAAGGAGCGTCTCACCGTCGCCGAGAGCGAAGGCCTGATGCCGCAGGAACTGATCAACGCCAAGCCGGTGGCCGCCGCGGTCAAGGAATTCTTCGGATCCAGCCAGCTGTCGCAGTTCATGGACCAGAACAACCCGCTGTCCGAGGTGACGCACAAACGGCGTATCTCGGCCCTGGGTCCGGGCGGGCTTACCCGCGAACGTGCCGGCTTCGAGGTGCGCGACGTGCACCCGACGCATTACGGTCGCGTGTGCCCGATCGAGACTCCGGAAGGGCCGAACATCGGTCTGATCAACTCGCTGGCCGTGTATGCCCGCACCAACCGCTACGGCTTCCTGGAGACGCCGTATCGCAAGGTCGAAGAGGGCAAGGTGACCGAGGAGATCGTCTACCTCTCCGCGATCGAAGAGAGCCAGTACGTGATCGCCCAGGCGAACGCGGCGATGGACGAGGAAGGTCGCCTGAGCGATGACCTCGTGTCCTGCCGTCATCAGGAGGAGTTCACGATCTCGTCTCCGGACAAGATCCAGTACATGGACGTCTCGCCGAAGCAGATCGTGTCGGTGGCCGCCGCGTTGCTGCCCTTCCTGGAGCATGACGATGCCAACCGCGCCCTGATGGGCGCGAACATGCAGCGTCAGGCCGTGCCGTGCCTGCGGGCCGACAAGCCGCTGGTGGGTACCGGTATCGAGCGCGCCGTTGCCATCGACTCCGGCTCCGCGATCGTCGCCAAGCGCGGCGGTACGGTGGACTCGGTGGACGCCGGTCGTGTGGTGGTCCGTGTGAACGACGACGAAACCGTCGCCGGCGAGCCGGGCGTGGATATCTACAACCTCACCAAGTACTCGCGGTCCAACCAGAACACCTCCATCAACCAGCGTCCCCTGGTTGCGGTGGGCGACGAAATCGCCCGCGGTGACGCGATTGCCGATGGCTCGTCGACGGATCTGGGCGAACTGGCGCTGGGGCAGAACATGATGGTCGCGTTCATGCCCTGGAATGGCTACAACTTCGAGGACTCGATTCTGATCTCGGAGCGCGTGGTGCAGGAGGATCGTTACACCACGATCCACATCGAGGAGCTCAACTGTGTCGCTCGTGACACCAAGCTGGGCCAGGAAGAGATCACCGCGGATATCCCGAACGTCTCCGAGTCGTTGCTGAACAAGCTGGACGAGTCCGGCGTGGTCTACGTCGGGGCCGAGGTGAACCCGGGCGACATCCTGGTCGGCAAGGTCACGCCGAAGGGCGAGACCCAGTTGACGCCGGAAGAGAAGCTCCTGAGGGCGATCTTTGGCGAGAAGGCCTCGGACGTGAAGGACACCTCCCTGCGTGTGCCGTCCGGCATCGAGGGGACGGTGATCGACGTGCGTGTTTTCACCCGTGACGGTGTGGAGAAAGACGCCCGCGCCCGGTCGATCGAGGCCGACGATCTCGCCGCTGTGCAGAAGGACCTGAAGGACCAGCTGCGCATCTACGAGGATGACATCTACGCCCGCGTCGAGCGGCTGCTGGTCAACAAGACCGCCGCCGGTGGCCCGGATGGGCTGGGTGATGGCTCCAAGGTGACCAAGAAGTATTTGCAGGGGCTGTCCCGCGACAAGTGGTTCGAGGTCCGCCTGCAGGACGATGCGGTCAACAGCCAGCTGGAAGACCTGGGTCGCCAGATCAAGGATCAGCACGAGGCGTTCGAGAAGAAGTTCGAGCACCAGAAGGCCAAGCTGGCCGCGGGCGACGACCTGCCGCCAGGCGTGCAGAAGATGGTCAAGGTCTACGTGGCCGTGAAGCGCCGCCTGCAGCCGGGCGACAAGATGGCCGGTCGCCACGGGAACAAGGGCGTGATCTCGATGATCGTGCCGGAAGAGGACATGCCGTTCCTCGAGGACGGTACCCCGGTCGACGTGGTGCTGAACCCGTTGGGCGTGCCCTCGCGCATGAACGTCGGCCAGGTGCTGGAAGTGCACCTGGGTTGGGCGGCCCGAGGTCTCGGCCACAAGATCAACCGCATGCTCGAGGCACAAGGCGAGATCGCCAAGCTGCGCGAGTTCCTCGACAAGATCTACAACAACCGCGAACGCAAGGTGGACCTCGACTCCATGTCGGACCCCGAGATCATCACCCTGTGCCGCAACCTGCGCGGCGGCGTGCCGATGGCGACGCCGGTGTTCGACGGCGCCGAAGAGGCTGAGATCAAGGAGATGCTGCGTCTGGCGGACCTGCCGGAAACGGGGCAGGCCCAGTTGTACGACGGGCGCACCGGGGACGGCTTCGACCGCCCGGTCACCGTGGGCTACATGCACATGCTGAAGCTGAACCACCTGGTCGACGACAAGATGCATGCACGTTCCACCGGCCCGTACTCGCTGGTCACCCAGCAGCCGCTGGGCGGCAAGGCGCAGTTCGGTGGTCAGCGCTTCGGCGAAATGGAGGTCTGGGCACTGGAGGCCTACGGCGCCGCCTACACGTTGCAGGAAATGCTGACGGTGAAGGCGGACGACGTGCAGGGCCGCAACAAGATGTACAAGAACATCGTTGACGGTGAGCACCACATGGAGGCCAACGTCCCCGAGTCGTTCAACGTGCTCATGAAGGAGATCAAGGCGCTCGGCATCAATATCGAGCTCGAGCAGGACTGATCTTCTCCGATCCGATTGTGATCCGATGGGGCGCAGTGCGCCCCTCGAAACCAAGTTTGTGAGGCAAGCGAATGAAAGACCTCCTGAATCTGTTCAAGCAACAGACCCAGCCGGAAGAGTTCGATGCGATCCGCATCGGTCTTGCGTCCCCGGACCAGATCCGTTCCTGGTCCTTTGGCGAGGTGAAGAAGCCGGAAACCATCAATTACCGGACGTTCAAGCCGGAACGTGATGGCCTGTTCTGCGCGAAGATCTTCGGGCCGGTGAAGGACTACGAGTGCCTGTGCGGCAAGTACAAGCGCCTGAAGCATCGTGGCGTGGTGTGCGAGAAGTGCGGCGTCGAAGTGACCCAGACCAAGGTCCGGCGCGAGCGCATGGGCCATATCGATCTGGCCTCGCCGGTTGCCCACATCTGGTACCTGAAGAGCTTGCCGTCCCGTATTGGCCTGCTGCTCGACATGACCCTGAAGGACATCGAGAAGGTCCTGTACTTCGAGTCCTTCATCGTCACCGATCCGGGCTTCACCACGCTGGAGAAGCGCCAGCTCCTGACCGACGAGGAATACCTCGAGGCGATGGAAGAGCACGGTGACGACTTCACCGCGCTGATGGGCGCGGAGGCCGTGCTGAGTCTGTTGAAGGAAATGGATCTTCCGGCCGAGGCCACGAAGCTGCGCCAGGACCTGAGCGAGACCGGTTCCGAGACCAAGATCAAGCGCTTCGGCAAGCGGCTCAAGCTGGTCGAGGCCTTCCTCGATTCCGGCAACAAGCCGGAGTGGATGATCATGAAGGTGCTGCCGGTACTGCCGCCGGACCTGCGCCCGCTGGTGCCGCTGGATGGCGGCCGGTTTGCGACGTCCGACCTCAATGATCTGTACCGCCGGGTGATCAACCGCAACAACCGTCTGCGTCGCTTGCTGGAGCTGAATGCCCCGGACATCATCGTGCGCAACGAAAAGCGCATGCTGCAGGAGTCCGTGGACGCGCTGCTGGACAACGGCCGTCGCGGCCGTGCCATCACCGGTACCAACAAGCGCCCGCTGAAGTCCCTGGCTGACATGATCAAGGGCAAGCAGGGTCGCTTCCGCCAGAACCTGCTGGGCAAGCGTGTCGACTACTCCGGTCGCTCGGTGATCGTGGTGGGCCCGACCCTGCGCCTGCACCAGTGCGGTCTGCCCAAGCGCATGGCGCTGGAGCTGTTCAAGCCGTTCATCTTCGGCAAGCTGCAGCGCCGTGGTCTCGCGACCACCATCAAGGCCGCCAAGAAGGCGGTGGAAAAGGAAGGTCCCGAGGTCTGGGATATCCTGGAAGAGGTGATCCGCGAGCACCCGGTCATGCTGAACCGCGCGCCGACCCTGCACCGCCTGGGTATCCAGGCGTTCGAGCCGGTGCTGATCGAGGGCAAGGCGATCCAGCTGCACCCGCTGGTCTGCGCCGCGTTCAACGCGGACTTCGACGGTGACCAGATGGCCGTGCATGTGCCGCTGTCGCTGGAGGCCCAGCTGGAGGCGCGCACGCTGATGCTGTCCTCCAACAATGTACTGTCCCCGGCCAACGGCGAGCCGATCATCGTGCCGTCGCAGGATATTGTCCTGGGGCTCTACTACCTGTCGCGCGAGAAGGTGAACGCGAAAGGCGAAGGCATGACGTTCGCCGACGTGGATGAAGTCCACCGCGCCTACGAGCACAAGCAGGTCGACCTGCACGCACGTATTACCGTGCGGATTGCGGACACCATGGCCGAGGTGGGCGAGGGCGAGAGCCTGCCGTACCTGCGCCTGGAGACCACCGTGGGTCGCGCGATCCTGTCGCGCATCATGCCCAAGGGTCTGCCGTTCGAGCTGATCGACCGCGAGCTGAACAAGAAGGCGATCTCCGGCCTGATCAACCAGTGCTATCGCCGCCTGGGTCTGAAGGATACGGTGGTGTTCGCGGACCAGCTGATGTACGCGGGCTTCTACTACTCCACCCGTGCCGGCGTCTCCTTCTGCGCCGAAGACATGGTGATCCCGGACGAGAAGCAGCCGATCCTGCAGGGCGCCGAAGAACAGGTTAAGGAGATCGAGAACCAGTACGCATCGGGTCTCGTGACCAAGGGCGAGCGTTACAATAAGGTGGTGGATATCTGGTCTCACTGTAATGACCAGGTCGCCAAGGCCATGATGGAGCGGCTCGGCAAGGAGAAGGTCGTCAACAAGGACGGCGAGACGGTCGAGCAGAATTCGTTCAACTCGATCTTCATGATGGCCGACTCCGGTGCGCGTGGCTCCGCCGCGCAGATTCGTCAGCTGGCCGGCATGCGTGGCCTGATGGCCAAGCCGGACGGCTCGATCATCGAGACGCCCATCACCGCGAACTTCCGCGAAGGTCTGAACGTCTTGCAGTACTTCATCTCCACCCACGGCGCCCGTAAGGGGCTGGCCGATACGGCGTTGAAGACCGCAAACTCGGGCTACCTGACCCGCCGCCTGGTGGATGTCTCGCAGGACGTCGTGGTAACCCAGCCGGATTGCGGGACCCAGCAGGGTCTGCTGATGAAGCCCATCATCGAAGGCGGTGATGTGGTCGAGCCATTGCGCGATCGCGTGCTCGGGCGGACCACTGCGGTCGACGTGCTTCGCCCGGGTGCGGATGAGGTATTGATCCCCGCCGGGACGCTGCTCGATGAAGCGATGGTGGACTCCCTGGATGCCGCTTCGGTCGACGAAGTGCTGGTGCGTTCCGCGATTACCTGCGAGACCCGCCAGGGCATTTGTGCCAAGTGCTATGGGCGTGATCTGGCGCGTGGCCACGAGGTCAACGCCGGCGAGGCCGTGGGCGTCATCGCCGCACAGTCGATCGGCGAGCCGGGTACTCAGCTGACGATGCGGACCTTCCATATCGGCGGGGCCGCGAGCCGTGCCGTGACGGTCAGTGCGATCCAGGTGAAGAGCTCCGGTTCTGTCCGTCTCCATAACCTGAAGACGGTCACCAACAAGGCCGGCAACCTGGTCGCGGTCTCGCGCTCGGGCGAGCTGGGTGTGATCGACGATCAGGGTCGCGAACGGGAGCGCTACAAGATTCCCTATGGCGCGCTTATCACGGTCCACGACAGCGACGCCGTCGAAGCCGGCCAGGAAGTCGCCAGCTGGGATCCGCATACGCATCCGATCGTCACCGAGGTGGCCGGTAACCTGCGCCTCGCGGACTTCGTGGAGAACGTGACGGTCACCAAGGAGACCGATGAGTTCACCGGCCTGTCGTCCAACGTGGTCCTGGATCCGAAGAGCCGCTCTACGGCGGGCAAGGATCTGCGCCCGACGGTCAAGCTGCTGGACGACGACGGCAACGAGGTGTACATCCCGGGGACCGACATGCCCGCGCAGTACATGCTGCCGGCCAATGCGATCTTCAACCTGGAGGACAACGCCCGGGTCGAGGTGGGTGACGTCATTGCCCGCCTGCCGCAGGAATCCTCCAAGACGCGTGACATCACCGGTGGTCTGCCGCGTGTGGCCGACTTGTTCGAGGCGCGGCGTCCCAAGGAGCCCGCGGTGCTGGCCGAGATCTCGGGCACCGTGTCCTTCGGCAAGGAGACCAAGGGCAAGCAGCGTCTCGTGATCACCCCGGACAAGGGTGACCCGGTCGAGATGATGATTCCCAAGCTGCGTACCGTGAACGTGTTCGAAGGCGAGCGCGTCGAGCGTGGCGAGGTCGTGGTGGACGGTGAACTGGATCCGCATGACATCATCCGTCTGCGCGGTGTCACCACCCTGGCCGAGTACCAGGTCCAGGAGATCCAGGACGTTTACCGTCTCCAGGGTGTGAAGATCAACGACAAGCACATCGAGGTGATCGTCCGCCAGATGATGCGCAAGGTGAACATCGAGGACGCCGGCGACACCAAGTTCCTCGCCGGGGACCAGGTGGATCGCATTCGGGTGCTGGAGGAGAACGAGCAGCTGGGTGCCGACAAGCAGCCGGCAACCTACGAGCGCGTCCTCCTGGGTATCACCAAGGCGTCGCTGGTGACCGAGTCGTTCATCTCTGCGGCCTCCTTCCAGGAGACCACCCGCGTGCTCACCGAGGCCTCGACCCGCGGTGCGCGTGATGATCTGCGCGGCCTGAAGGAAAACGTGATTGTCGGACGCCTGATCCCCGCGGGGACGGGCCTCGCCTATCACAAGGAGCGCCGCCGCAAGCGCGCACTGGAAATGCCCGAGTTCGAGACGGTCGCGGAGGCGCCGGCGGTGATCGCCGACTCCGAACCGGCCACGACCGACCCGGGTACCACGGAAGACGGGTCCGAGTGACCCGTCCCACCTTGACACTCACGGGGGCGGCGATTAGACTTCCGCTCCCTCGACAGTCCGGTCTCGGCGCCGGCCTGTCGTTATTTTTAGGCTAGGAGAAAGGGTTTCATGGCCACGATCAACCAGTTGGTACGCAAGCCCCGCAAGCGCCCCGTCGAAAAGAGCGACGTGCCGGCGCTGCAGGGTTCCCCGCAGAAGCGCGGGGTCTGCACCCGTGTCTACACGACCACCCCGAAGAAGCCGAACTCCGCGCTGCGCAAGGTTGCGCGCGTGCGGCTGACCAACGGCTACGAAGTCAGTAGCTACATCGGTGGGGAAGGCCACAACCTGCAGGAGCACTCGGTGGTCCTGATTCGTGGCGGCCGTGTTAAGGATCTCCCGGGTGTGCGTTACCACACGGTGCGCGGCAGCCTGGACACCCAAGGTGTGCAGAAGCGCATGCAGGGCCGGTCCAAGTACGGCACCAAGCGTCCCAAATCCTAACCGTGATCCATGATCCAGTCCGGGAACTGAAACATGTCTAGAAGAGCAGCAGCCCCCAAGCGTCACATCCTCCCCGACCCGAAGTTCGGAAGCGAGCGCCTGGCCAAGTTCATCAACACGGTGATGCGTGACGGCAAGAAGTCCGTCGCCGAACAGGTCGTCTATGGCGCCCTGGACCAGATCGAGTCCAAGCAGGGCGACGGGATGGGTGCGCTGGAACGCGCCCTGGACAACATTCGCCCGCGTGTCGAGGTGAAGTCCCGCCGCGTTGGTGGTGCGACCTACCAGGTTCCGGTGGAAGTGCGCTCGGTGCGTCAGGATGCGCTGGCCATGCGCTGGGTGGTCGAGGCCGCCCGCAAGCGGGGCGAGCGCACCATGGCCCTGAAGCTGGCCGGCGAACTGATGGACGCCTCGGACAGCAAGGGTTCGGCCGTCAAGAAGCGCGAAGACACTCACCGCATGGCGGAAGCGAACAAGGCGTTCGCTCACTTCCGCTGGTAAACCAGATTTAGAGAGGCTCACCGTGGCACGCAAGACACCACTGAAGCGCTACCGGAATATCGGGATCAGCGCGCACATCGACGCCGGCAAGACGACGACGACCGAGCGCGTCCTGTTCTATACCGGTCTGTCGCACAAGATCGGCGAGGTGCATGACGGCGCCGCCACGATGGACTGGATGGAACAGGAGCAGGAGCGCGGGATCACCATTACCTCCGCGGCGACCACCAGCTTCTGGTCCGGCATGGCCAAGCAGTTCGACGAGCATCGAGTGAACATCATCGATACGCCCGGGCACGTGGACTTCACCATCGAGGTCGAACGTTCCATGCGCGTGCTCGACGGGGCGGTCATGGTGTATTGCGCCGTGGGCGGTGTGCAGCCGCAGTCCGAGACGGTCTGGCGTCAGGCGACCAAGTACGCCGTGCCGCGTCTCGCGTTCGTCAACAAGATGGACCGCGCCGGAGCCGACTTCCTGCGCGTCTACGAGCAGATGAGGGAGCGCCTGCAGGCCAACCCGGTGCCGATCCAGCTGCCGATTGGCGCCGAGGACCAGTTCAAGGGTGTGATCGACCTGGTCAAGATGCAGGCGATCTACTGGGACGAAGAGAACTTCGGTATCAGCTTCGAGTACAAGGACATCCCCGATGACCTGAAGGCCGAAGCCGACAAGTGGCGCGAGAACATGCTCGAGGCCGCCGCCGAGGCGAACGAAGAGCTGATGGACAAGTACCTCAACGAGGGTGACCTCAGCGAGGAAGAGGTCAAGTCGGGCCTGCGTCAACGGACCCTGGCGCTCGAGATTGTCCCGATGCTGTGCGGTTCCGCGTTCAAGAACAAGGGCGTCCAGGCAATGCTGGATGCGGTTGTCGAGTACCTGCCCTCTCCGGAGGAGGTCAAGGCGATCAAGGGCGTGAAAGCAGGCACCGAAGAGCCGGTGGCCAAGCACGCGTCGGACGACGAGCCCTTCGCGGCTTTGGCGTTCAAGATCATGACCGACCCCTATGTGGGTTCCCTGACCTTCGTCCGCGTTTATTCGGGCGTGCTGTCGGCCGGGGACTCGGTGCTGAATACGCAAAACAACCGCCGCGAGCGGATTGGGCGCATCCTGCAGATGCACTCCAACTCCCGTGAGGAGATCAAGGAGCTGCGTGCAGGCGACATCGGCGCGGTAGTGGGCCTGAAGGATCTTTACACCGGTACGACGCTGTGCGATCCGAATGACCCGGTCGAACTCGAGCGCATGGAGTTCCCGGAGCCGGTGATCTCCATCGCGGTCGAACCGAAGACCAAGACCGACCAGGAAAAGATGGGCATCGCGCTGAACAAGCTGGCGCAGGAAGATCCGTCCTTCAAGGTGCATACCGACGAAGAGTCCGGTCAGACCATCATCTCGGGTATGGGCGAGCTCCATCTCGAGGTGCTGGTGGACCGCATGAAGCGCGAGTTCAAGGTCGACGCGAACGTTGGGCAGCCCCAGGTGGCCTACCGCGAGACCATTCGCAAGACGGTCGAGCAGGAAGGCAAGTTTGTGCGGCAGTCGGGCGGTCGCGGCCAGTATGGCCACGTGTGGCTGCGCCTCGAGCCGCTGGAACCCGGTAGCGGGTACCAGTTCGAGAACGCCATCGTGGGCGGTGTGGTGCCCAAGGACTACATCCCGGCGGTCAACAAGGGTGTGGCCGAGCAGATGTCCAATGGTGTGCTCGCCGGCTATCCGGTCGAGGACGTGAAGGTCACGCTGTTCGACGGTTCCTACCATGACGTTGACTCCAACGAGATGGCGTTCAAGGTTGCGGGCTCCATGGCCTTCAAGGAAGGCGCGCTGAAGGCCGGCGCCGTGCTTCTTGAGCCGATGATGAAGGTCGAGGTGGAGACACCCGAAGAGTACATGGGCGATGTGATGGGCGACCTCAATCGCCGTCGTGGGCTGGTGAAGGGCATGGAAGACGTCGCCGGGCAGAAGCTGCTGCGGGCCGAGGTTCCCCTGTCCGAGATGTTCGGCTACTCGACCCAGTTGCGCTCGATGAGTCAGGGTCGCGCGACCTACTCGATGGAATTCGAGAAGTACGCCGAGGCCCCCGCGCAGATCGCCGAGGCGGTAGCCGCCAAAGCGTCCTGATCCCGAATTCGCGTTATTTGAAAGAACTGTAAAGAGGTTTGAGCTGTGTCCAAGGAAAAGTTCGAGCGTAAGAAGCCGCATGTGAATGTAGGTACGATTGGTCATGTGGACCATGGGAAAACGACGCTGACGGCGGCGATGACGGCGGTGCTGGGGAAGAAGTACGGTAGTGAAGCCCGTGCGTTTGACCAGATCGACAACGCGCCGGAAGAGAAGGCCCGCGGTATTACGATTGCGACCGCGCACGTCGAGTACGAATCCGACCTTCGTCACTATGCGCACGTCGATTGCCCCGGTCACGCGGACTACGTGAAGAACATGATCACGGGTGCGGCGCAGATGGATGGCGCGATCCTGGTGGTGTCGGCGGCCGATGGCCCGATGCCGCAGACCCGCGAGCACATCCTGCTGGCGCGTCAGGTCGGTGTTCCGTACATCGTGGTATTCCTGAACAAGGCCGACATGGTCGATGATCCGGAGCTGCTGGAGCTGGTCGAGATGGAAGTCCGCGACCTGCTGTCCTCGTACGATTTCCCGGGTGACGACACCCCGGTCATCACCGGTTCCGCGCTGAAGGCGCTGGAAGGTGACGAGAGCGAAGTGGGCGCCCCGGCGATCTACAAGCTGGTCGAGGCGATGGACACCTGGATTCCGGAGCCGGAGCGTGCCGTGGACGGCGCGTACCTGATGCCGGTGGAAGACGTGTTCTCGATCTCCGGTCGCGGCACCGTGGTGACCGGTCGTATCGAGCGCGGCGTGGTGAAGGTGGGCGAAGAGATCGAGATCGTCGGCATTCGCGACACGCAGAAGACCACCGTCACCGGTGTCGAGATGTTCCGCAAGCTGCTGGATCAGGGCGAAGCGGGCGACAACGTCGGAATTCTGCTGCGCGGCACCAAGCGTGACGACGTCCAGCGTGGTCAGGTGCTGTGCAAGCCGGGTTCGATTACCCCGCACACGCACTTCGAAGCCGAGGTGTACATCCTGGGCAAGGAAGAGGGCGGTCGTCACACGCCGTTCTTCAACGGGTACCGTCCGCAGTTCTACTTCCGCACGACGGACGTGACGGGCTCGGTGGAGCTTCCGGAAGGCACCGAGATGGTGATGCCGGGTGACAACGTGAAGATGACGGTGTCCCTGATCAATCCGATCGCGATGGAAGACGGTCTGCGCTTTGCGATCCGCGAAGGCGGCCGCACTGTGGGCGCCGGCGTCGTCTCCAAGATTATTGAGTGAACCAGATGGCTAACCAGCGCATTCGAATTCGTCTGAAGGCCTTTGATCATCGACTGATCGACCGTTCCGCGGCCGAGATCGTCGAGACTGCGAAGCGGACCGGTGCCCGAGTCAAGGGCCCGATCCCCCTGCCGACCAAGAGCGAGGCGTACACCGTCCTGGTTTCGCCGCACGTCAACAAGGACGCGCGGGACCAGTACGAGCTGCGCACGCACAAGCGACTGATGGATATCCTCGATCCGACCGACAAGACCGTGGATGCCCTGATGAAGCTGGATCTGGCTGCAGGCGTAAATGTTCAGATCAGGCTTAACTAACGTTAAATTTTCTGCCATACTATTGGGCTTTCCGTGGCCCGGCGGAATTTTCGCCGGGCCACGGCTTTAGGGCGCTTGTCAGCGCCGTCTGATACGGAAGGGGTTTTGTAATGGCTCTTGGACTCATCGGTCGCAAGCTCGGCATGTCGCGCGTCTTTACGGACGATGGCGTCTCTGTGCCGGTTACGGTGCTACAGGTGGACAACAATCGCGTGGTCCAGATCAAGCGCACCGAAGGCGACGGCTACAACGCGGTCCAGGTGACGGCGGGCTCGCGCAAGCCGTCCCGGGTAAGCAAGCCGGAGGCTGGGCACTACGCCGCGGCGTCGGTGGAGCCCGGGCGCGGTCTGTGGGAGTTTCGCGTCGACGAGACCGACCTCGAAGGCCTGGCTGCCGGTGATGCAATCACCGTCGACCGGTTCGAGGAGGGGCAGATCGTGGATGTGACCGCTCAGAGCAAGGGCAAGGGTTTCCAGGGTGCCGTGAAGCGTCACAACTTCCGCACCCAGGACGCGACCCATGGTAACTCGCTGGCGCATCGCGCTCCCGGTTCCATTGGTCAGAACCAGAGCCCGGGCCGTGTGTTCAAGGGCAAGAAGATGGCCGGGCACATGGGCGCCGAGCGCAAAACCATCCAGAACCTCAAGGTGGTGCGCGTCGACGCTGATCGCAGCCTGGTCCTGGTTCAGGGTGCCGTGCCGGGCGCGCCGAGTACCGACGTGATGATTCGTCCGGCCGTGAAGGCGAAGGGTTAAAACAATGCAAGTTACGACTGCCGATACCGGGGCCAGCGTGGAGCTGTCCGCCACCTGCTTTGAGCGGGATTTCAATGAACCACTGGTGCATCAGAGCGTCGTCGCTCAGCTGGCCGGCGCCCGCAGCGGGACCCGTGCCCAGAAGACCCGGGCCCAGGTCAGTGGAGGCGGCATCAAGCCGTTCCGCCAGAAAGGGACTGGGCGGGCTCGCGCTGGTACGATTCGCAGCCCGCTGTGGACGGGTGGCGGCAAGGTGTTCGCTGCGCGCACTCAGGATTTCTCGCAGAAGCTGAACAAGAAGATGTACCGCGCCGCTATGGCGTCCATCCTCTCCGAACTGCTGCGGCAGGATCGCCTGAAAGTGGTCGCTGCATTCGCCGTCGAGTCGGGCAAGACCCGTGACGGCATTGCCAAGCTCGGCGAGCTCGGCCTGGAGCGGGGGCTGGTGGTGCTGGCCGAGGATGACGCGATGACCGAACGTGCGTTGAGCAACGTCCCGCACGTGGATGTGATCGATGTGAGCGGTGTCAATCCCGCCAACCTGGTCGGGGCCGATACGGTCGTGATTACGGAAGGCGCCATCCGCAAGCTTGAGGAGTGGCTGGCATGAATTCGCGTCTGATGCAGATTATTCAGGGTCCGGTGGTGTCGGAGAAGTCGACCAACGCCGGCGAAGTGGGGCAATACGTGTTCCGTGTGCTGCCGGATGCGGACAAGGCCGAGATCAAGGCCGCGATCGAGAAGCTGTTCGAGGTTCGGGTGGAGCACGTGCGCACATTGAACCAGCAGGGCAAGAACAAGCGCTTCGGTCGCATGTTCGGGCGTCGCAACCACTGGAAAAAGGCCTATGTGGCCCTCGCTGAAGGCGAGAGCATCGACATGGGTGAAGGAGAACAGGTCTAGTCATGGCGATTATCAAGACCAATCCGACCTCTGCCGGGCGCCGTCACGCGGTGAAGATCCGCGGCGAGGGTCTGCACAAGGGGGCGCCGCACGCGGCGCTGCTCGAAAAGCAGACTCGCTCGGGCGGCCGCAACAACGCTGGCCGCATTACCACGCGGCACGTCGGTGGTGGCCACAAGCAGCGCTACCGCATCGTTGACTTCAAGCGGAACAAGGACGGCGTGCCCGGCAAGGTCGAGCGGCTGGAGTATGATCCGAACCGCAGCGCTCATTTGGCGTTAGTACTGTACTCTGACGGCGAACGCCGGTACATTATTGCGCCCCGCGGGCTGAAGCAGGGTGATGCCGTGACTAGCGGCTCGCAGGCCCCGATTCGCGTGGGTAACGCGATGCCGCTGCGCTCCATTCCGGTGGGCACGGTGATTCACTGCATCGAGATGAAGCCGGGGAAGGGAGCGCAGATTGCGCGGTCCGCCGGTGCCTCGGCCCAGGTCGTGGCACGTGAAGGCGCGCACGCGACGATTCGCCTGCGCTCCGGTGAGATGCGCCGCATCCAGTCCGAGTGCCGGGCCACGATCGGCGAAGTCGGTCACAGCGAGCACAGCCTCAAGAAATTCGGGAAGGCCGGTGCCAAACGCTGGATGGGTGTCCGCCCAACCGTGCGTGGCACCGCGATGAACCCGGTCGACCACCCGCATGGTGGTGGTGAAGGTCGCAACTTCGGGCGTCACCCGGTGACCCCGTGGGGCCGCCCGACCAAGGGTTACAAGACCCGCAACAACAAACGTACCGACGGCATGATCGTGCGTCGGCGCAAGAAGTAACGGAGTGCCAGCATGCCGCGTTCACTGAAGAAAGGCCCGTTCGTCGATCATCACCTTCGCAAGAAGGTGGATGAGGCGCTCGAGAAGAACGATCGGCGTCCGATCAAGACCTGGTCGCGCCGCTCGATGATCATCCCGCAGATGGTGGGTCTCACCCTCGCGGTACACAACGGGCGTCAGCATATTCCGGTGCTGGTCAACGAAAACATGGTCGGCCACAAGCTGGGCGAGTTTGCGTTGACGCGGACCTTCAAGGGTCACATCGCCAACAAGAAGTCGCGCTGAGGACGAACGATGGAGACGATTGCAAAACTGCGCTACGCGCGCATCTCGCCGCAGAAGACGCGGCTGGTCGCCGACCAGGTTCGTGGTATGCGGGTGGAAGAGGCTCTGAACGAGTTGACTTTCAGCCCCAAAAAGCCGGCAGCGATTGTAAAAAAGGTGCTGGAGTCCGCGATTGCCAATGCGGAGAACAATGACGGTGCAGACATCGACGAGCTGCGCATCTCGCGCATCCAGATCGACGAAGGCCCGGTTCTCAAGCGCATGCAGGCGCGAGCCAAGGGTCGCGGCAACCGCATCATGAAGCGCACTAGCCACATTGTAGTGGGCGTGAGCGAGAAGGGAGCGAACTAACCATGGGTCAGAAAGTACATCCAACCGGCATCCGGCTGGGCATTTCTCGCCCGTGGTCGGCGACCTGGTACGCGGACGGTCGCGAGTTTGGTGAAACGCTGAACAACGACATCAAGCTGCGCACGTTTCTGCAGAAGAAACTTGCCCACGCGTCGGTCAGCCGAATCACCATCGAGCGTCCCGCCAAGGCCGCGCACATCACGATTCACACGGCACGTCCGGGGATTGTGATTGGCAAGAAGGGCGAGGACATCGAGAAGCTGCGCCGCGAAGTGGCAGCCGAGACGGGCCTGGAGCAGGGCAACGTCAAGATCAATATCGAAGAGGTGCGCAAGCCCGAGATCGAAGCTCAGCTGGTCGCGGAAGGCATCGCCCAGCAGCTTGAACGCCGCATTATGTTCCGTCGTGCGATGAAGCGCGCCGTGGGTAACGCGATGCGCCTGGGTGCTCAGGGTATCAAGGTGCACGTGGCCGGTCGCCTCAATGGCGCCGAGATCGCGCGTTCCGAGTGGTACCGCGAAGGCCGCGTACCGCTGCACACCCTGCGTGCGGACATCGATTACGGTTTCGCCGAGGCGCGTACGACCTACGGGATCATCGGCGTCAAGGTGTGGATCTTCAAGGGCGAAGTTTTCGGCCTGGAACCGGTCGAAGGGACGCGCGCTGCGGCCAACGCGAGCTAGGACATAGACCATGTTGCAGCCAAAAAGAACCAAATTCCGCAAGCAGTTCAAGGGCCGGAACCGGGGCATGGCCTCCACCGGCGCCAAGGTCAGCTTCGGCGAGTACGGCCTTCAGGCCGTGGAACGCGGTCGCATTACCGCGCGCCAGATCGAGGCGGCGCGGCGTGCGATGGTGCGTCACATCAAGCGTGGCGGGAAGATCTGGATCCGGGTGTTCCCGGACGTCCCGGTCACCAAGAAGCCGCTTGAAGTGCGCATGGGCAAGGGCAAGGGCGGTGTCGAGTACTGGGTCTGCAAGATCCAGCCCGGCCGCGTGCTCTACGAGATGGAAGGTGTGCATGAAGACGTTGCGCGTGAAGCAATGCGTCTGGCCGCCGCCAAGCTCCCGGTCAAGACGGTGTTTACCCGTCGGCAGGTGATGTGATGAAAGCAGAAGAGCTCAGAAAGAAGTCGGACGGCGATCTGGACCAGGAGCTGGAAGCGCTCTACAAGGAACAGTTCGGCCTGCGCATGCAGAAGTCGGTCGGGCAGCTGGCGCGCCCGGATCGTGTCGGCAAGGTGCGGCGCGAGATCGCGCAGATCAAGACGCTGATGAATGAACGTAGAAGGGCAGGTTAAGACAATGACCGAAGAAGGTTCCAGGACTCAGCGTTCCGTCGTCGGGCGCGTGATTAGCGACAAGACGGACAAGACCCGCACGGTTCTTGTCGAGCGTCGCGTCCGTCATCCGCTGTACGGGAAGTTCATTCGTCGCAGCACGAAACTGCACGTCCATGACGAAGAAAATGTATCGCGCATGGGCGATCGGGTTCGTATCCGTGAATGCCGGCCGATTTCCAAGCAGAAGCATCATGCCCTGATCGAAGTGGTCGGGCAGGACGCTCTCTGAATCGGCTGCCAGGAGATAAGTCATGATTCAAATGCAGACCGTGCTCGAGGCCGCCGATAACAGCGGTGCCCGACGCATCCAGTGCATCAAGGTGCTGGGCGGGTCGCACCGCCGGTACGCCCGGGTGGGCGACGTCATCAAGGTGAGCGTCAAGGATGCGATCCCGCGTGGCAAGGTGAAGAAGGGCGATGTCTATGACGCCGTCGTGGTGCGCACGGCCGCGGGCGTGCGCCGTGCGGATGGATCGCTGATCCGCTTCGACCGCAACGCCGCGGTCCTGCTGAACAACCAGCACCAGCCGATCGGCACCCGTATCTTCGGGCCGGTGACGCGTGAACTGCGAGGGGAGAAGTACATGAAGATTATCTCCCTCGCCCCGGAAGTGCTGTGAGGACGTGATGAACAAGATTCGCAAAGGCGACGATGTCGTCGTGATTTCTGGCAAGGACAAGGGTCGCCGGGGCACCATTATCAAGGTCCTCGATGGCAAGGTTCTGGTTCAGAACATCAACATGGTGAAGAAGCATCAGAAGCCGAACCCGCAACAGGGTGTCGGCGGTGGGATCATCGAGAAGGAAATGCCGATCGATGTGTCCAACGTGATGGTCTTCAACCCAGCAACCGACAAGGGTGATCGCGTGTCGTTCAAGACCCTGGAAGACGGCCGTAAGGTGCGGGTCTTCCGCTCGAACGGCGAAGTCGTGGACGCATAACGCGGGACGGACGGTTTTATGGAACGCTTGAGAGAAGAATACGAATCCACGGTGAAGCAGGCCCTGCGCGAGCAGTTCAGCTATGCCAACGTGATGGAAATCCCGCGTGTCACCAAGGTGACCCTGAATATGGGTCTGGGTGATGCCGTTGCGGACAAGAAGGTGATCGAGCACGCGGTCAGCGACATGACGGCCATTGCCGGGCAGAAGCCGGTGGTGACCAAGGCGCGCAAGTCGATCGCCGGGTTCAAGATCCGCGATGACTATCCGATCGGCTGCAAGGTCACTTTGCGCCGGCGGCAGATGTACGAGTTCCTGGATCGCCTGATCAGCGTAGCGCTGCCGCGCGTGCGGGACTTCCGCGGGTTTTCCGCGAAAGCCTTCGATGGCCGTGGCAACTACAGCATGGGCATCAAGGAACAGATCATCTTCCCGGAGATCGATTACGACCGTGTCGACAAATTGCGCGGCATGGACATCACGATTACCACCAGTGCAAGAACGGACGCGGAAGCCAAGGCCCTTTTGGAGGCCTTCCGATTCCCGTTCCGGCAGTAACCGAGGTAGGCGCACATGGCAAAGACATCGATGCTCGAACGCGAGAAAAAGCGCGAGCGACTGGTCAACAAGTACGCGGCCAAGCGGGCCGAGCTGAAGGCGATCCTGGTCGACGAGACCAAGTCGTCCGAAGAACGCCTGGCGGCCATGCATGCGCTGCAAAAGCTGCCGCGTGATTCCGCGCGCGTTCGGCAGACGAACCGGTGCGGCGTCACCGGTCGGCCGAAAGGTTATTACCGCCGGTTTGGCCTGGGGCGCAACAAGCTGCGCGAACACGCCATGAAGGGCGAGATTCCGGGCCTGCGCAAGGCGAGCTGGTAAGGAGATTTGAACCGATGATGACCGATCCGATTTCCGACATGCTCACCCGTGTTCGCAACGCCCAGCGTGCGAACAAGGAGCAGGTCGCCATTCCTTTCAGCAAGGCCAAGGAGCGAATCCTTAAGGTCTTCGCCGATGAGGGTTTCGTAGGCGACATCCAGGTCGAGGGCGAAGTTGCCCAGAAGAAGCTGGTGGTGAAGCTGAAGTACTTCGAGGGACGGCCGGTCATCGAGACCGTCGAGCGGATCTCGCGTCCGGGCCTGCGGATTTATCGCGGCAAGGACGAGCTGCCGCGGATTAACGCCGGTCTCGGGGTTGCCGTGGTCTCCACGCCACAGGGTGTCATGAGTGACCGCGCTGCCCGGGCCGCAGGCCAGGGCGGCGAAGTCCTCTGCAAGATTTACTGAGGAATCAGCCATGTCGCGCATTGCAAATCTGCCGATCAAGCTGCCGAAAGGCGTCTCCGTCGAGCAGTCGGACAGCGAGATCAAGATCAAGGGTCCGAAGGGCGAGCTACAGCTCACCTGCCCCGAGGCCGTGATCGTTACCGTCGAGGACGGGGTGGTTCGAGTGAAGGCCACGGAGGACGCGAAGAATGTCGCGTTGGCGGGTACTATTCGGGCACTCCTGGGCAATCATGTCCACGGGGTGAGCGAAGGGTTCGTCCGGGCGCTGGAGTTGGTCGGCGTCGGCTATCGCGCCCAAATGCAGGGCGCAAAGCTGAACCTGACGCTCGGGTACTCGCATCCGATCGACTTCGACATTCCGGAAGGCGTGACGGTGGAGACACCGACCCCGACCGAGGTCGTGGTCAAGGGAACGGATCGCCAGAAGGTGGGCCAGGTGGCAGCGAATATTCGCGCCTTCCGCCCGCCGGAGCCCTACAAGGGCAAGGGCGTGAAGTACAAAGACGAGCGCATCATGCGCAAAGAAGCCAAGAAGAAGTAGGTAGGCACCAGTGGACAAGAAAGAGGCCAGACTTAAGAGGGCGCGGCGCGCACGGTTCAAGATCCGTGAGCTGGGGGTGCATCGTCTCTGTATCCACCGGACGCCGCGCCACATGTACGCGCAGATCATTGCCCCCTCGGGCGACGCGGTGCTTGCCGCGGCGTCGACCGTGGAAAAGGATC
The DNA here is from genome assembly GCF_000381845.1 of Thioalkalivibrio sp. AKL10. Lineage (NCBI taxonomy): Bacteria > Pseudomonadati > Pseudomonadota > Gammaproteobacteria > Chromatiales > Ectothiorhodospiraceae > Thioalkalivibrio > Thioalkalivibrio sp. AKL10. The sequence continues at coordinate 218,517 of NZ_KB907142.1, read as the reverse complement.
TGAAGAATGCCGGGGGTTCCACCGGCAACGCCGAGGCCGCCGCCCGCGTGGGCCAGGCCATCGCGGAGCGTGCGCGCAAAGCAGGGATCGAACAGGTCGCGTTTGACCGCGCGGGTTTTCGTTATCACGGACGGGTGAAGGCACTTGCCGACGCTGCCCGTGAAAGCGGCCTGCAGTTCTAGTCAAACGCGATCGAGCGGAGAGAGAAATGGCACGTAACGATGTAAGCGAAGCGCAGGACGGCCTCCAGGAAAAGCTGATTGGCGTCAACCGCGTTGCGAAGGTGGTCAAGGGCGGCCGGCAGTTCCGGTTTGCCGCACTGACCGTCGTCGGTGATGGCGAGGGACGAGTCGGATACGGATACGCGAAGGCGCGCGAGGTGCCGGCTGCGATTCAGAAGGCAATGCAGCAGGCGCGCATGGAAATGCGCAATGTGTCGCTGAATGAAGGCACGCTGCACTATGCGGTGAACGGGCATCATGGCGCGGCCAATGTCTACATGCAGCCGGCCTCTGAGGGTACCGGGATCATCGCCGGCGGCGCGATGCGCGCAGTGCTCGAAGTAGCGGGCGTGCGTAACGTGCTGGCCAAGTGTGTCGGTTCGCGCAACCCCATCAACGTCGTGCAGGCGACCATCGACGGGCTCACCATGGTGAACTCGCCGGAACGGGTTGCGGCCAAGCGCGGCAAGTCCGTCGACGAAGTGAAGAGCTAAGCCATGAGCAAGCTGAAACTGACACTGGTACGCAGCACCGCCGGCCGTATCGCCACGCACAAGGCGTGCGTGCGTGGACTCGGGCTGCGCAAGACCCACAGCAGCGCGATCATTGAGGCCACGCCCGAGAACCTGGGCATGGTCAAGAAGGTCTCGTACCTGCTGAAGGTAGAGGAAGTCTAATCATGCGACTGAATAACATTTCCAGCCCCGACGGTGCCCGCAAGCCGGCCAAGCGCGTCGGTCGGGGGATTGGCTCCGGTCTGGGCAAGACCGGCGGCCGCGGCCACAAGGGCCAGAAGTCTCGCTCGGGTGGTTACACGAAGGTCGGCTTCGAAGGCGGCCAGATGCCGCTGCAGCGTCGCCTGCCCAAGGTGGGCTTCCGCTCGCGCAAGCAACAGTATTCGGCCGAAGTGCGTCTCAGCGAACTGGCCAAGGTCGACGGCGACGTGACCCTGGACACCCTGAAGGCTGCAGGCGTCGTGCGCAGCGATGCGCAGAGCGCCAAGATCTTCGCCTCCGGTGAAGTCTCGAAGGCCTGTGCCGTGAAGGGCGTGGGCGTCACCAAGGGTGCGCGGGCGGCGATCGAAGCCGCTGGCGGGAGCGTTGGGGCCTAAATAATGGCACGTGGAGCGACAGCACGTTCCGGTGGCGGGCTCACCGGTTTTACCGAGTTACGCCAACGCCTGCTGTTCGTTCTGGGTGCCCTGGTGGTGTACCGGATCGGTACATTCATTCCGGTGCCCGGTATTAACCCGGTGGCCGTCTCGCAGTTCTTCGAACAGCAAAGCGGGACCATCCTGGACATGTTCAACATGTTTTCCGGGGGGGCGCTGGAGCGCCTGTCGATCTTTGCCCTGGGGGTGATGCCGTATATCTCGGCCGCCATCATCATGCAGCTTCTGGCCGCGACCGTACCGGCGCTCCAGCAGTTGAAGAAAGAGGGCGAACAGGGACGGCGCAAGATTACGCAGTACACGCGCTACGGGACCGTGGCGCTCGCGCTGTTCCAGAGTATCGGGATCGGGATTGCCTTGAATGGTCAGACCATCCAGGGGATGCCGATGGCCCTCAACCCCGGCCCGATCTTTATCTTCACCGTGGTGGTCTCGCTGGTGACGGGGACGCTGTTCCTGATGTGGCTGGGTGAGCAGATTACGGAACGCGGCATTGGCAACGGGATCTCGATCATCATCTTCGCCGGTATCGTCGCAGGGCTTCCGGGCGCGATTGGCGGAACCCTGGAGTTGGCCCGCACCGGAGAACTGGCGGCAGCATTCGTGGTGATTCTGATCGTCTTGGCCCTGGCGGTGACCGCCTTCGTGGTGTTCGTCGAGCGCGGGCAACGCCGAGTGACGATCAATTACGCCAAGCGCCAGGTGGGAAGGAAGATGGTCGGTGGCCAGTCCTCGCACCTGCCGCTGAAGCTGAACATGGCCGGGGTGATCCCGCCGATCTTCGCGTCGAGTATCATTCTGTTCCCGTCGACGTTGGGGCAGTGGTTCGGCCAGGCTGAAGGGATGGACTGGCTGCGCGAGATCTCGACGACGCTGGCCCCGGGACAGCCGCTGTACGTGATGTTCTATGCGGCTGCGATTATTTTCTTCTGCTTCTTCTATACCGCGCTGGTGTTCAACTCACGCGATACGGCGGAAAATCTGAAGAAGCAGGGCGCCTTCATTCCGGGGATCCGGCCAGGTGTCCAGACCGAGAGATTCATTGACGGGGTCATGACTCGACTGACGGCGGTGGGGGCGGTGTACATCACCGCAGTGTGCCTGCTGCCGGAGTTCCTGATCCTGTATTGGAACGTGCCCTTCTACTTTGGCGGGACCTCGCTTCTGATCATCGTGATCGTGGTGATGGATTTCATGGCGCAGTTGCAGTCGCATCTGGTGTCCCACCAGTACGAAGGCTTGATGAAGAAAGCGAATCTGAAGGGTTTCGGCGGGACCGGGATCCGCTAGACCAGGAGAAAGACCATGAAGGTACGTGCATCTGTAAAGCCGATGTGCCGGAACTGCAAAGTCATTCGGCGTAATGGCGTGGTCCGGGTGATCTGTTCCGACGCCCGCCACAAGCAGCGTCAGGGCTGAAGCTTGGCGTAACGCATAATCATTGCTACTATAGCCGGCTTTGCCGGATTTTGATGGAGAAGTTGGATGGCTCGCGTCGCTGGAATCAATATTCCTGACCAGAAGCACACGGTAATCGCGCTGACCGCGATCTATGGCATTGGCCCGACTCGGGCCGGCCTGATCTGCGATGGGGCGGGTGTGCGTCGGGACATCAAGGTGCGGGATCTGACGGATGCCGAAGTGGATGCGCTGCGCGCCCAGATCGACAAGATCCCCGTGGAAGGGGATCTGCGCCGGGAAGTCAGCATGAACATCAAGCGATTGATGGATCTGGGCTGCTACCGTGGCGTGCGCCACCGTCGCGGCCTGCCGCTGCGCGGTCAGCAGACGCAGACGAATGCACGCACCCGAAAGGGCCCGCGTCGCCCGATTCGCAAGTAATCAGACTGGGATCTCAGGTACATGGCACAAGCGCAAACACGGACCAAGAAAAAGGTCCGCAAAAATATCGCCGAGGGCGTGGCTCATGTGTACGCCACGTTCAACAACACGATCATCACGATCACCGACCGGCAGGGGAACACGATCAGCTGGGCCACCTCCGGTGGTTCGGGCTTCCGTGGTTCCCGCAAGTCGACGCCGTTCGCTGCGCAGATCGCGGCCGAGCGCGCCGGGACGACTGCGGCCGAACACGGCGTGAAGAATCTCGACGTGATGGTGCGGGGCCCGGGTCCGGGTCGCGAGTCGGCGGTACGTGCGCTGAACAATGCGGGGTTCAAGATCACGAACATCAGTGATGTAACCCCGATCCCTCACAACGGCTGCCGGCCGCCCAAGAAACGCCGCGTTTAAGGCTGGAGTTGAAGAATGGCTCGTTACATTGGACCGAAATGCAAGTTGAGTCGCCGTGAAGGCGTGGACCTGGGCCTGAAGAGTGGGGTCCGTGCGCTGGAAACAAAGTGCAAGCTCGACAAGCCGCCGGGTCAGCACGGTGAACGCCGTACTCGCCTGTCGGACTACGCCGTGCAGCTGCGCGAGAAGCAGAAGCTTCGCCGCATCTACGGCGTGCTGGAAAAGCAGTTCCGCAACTATTACAAGAAGGCCGCTCAGCGCAAGGGCTCGACGGGTGAGAACCTGCTGAAGCTGCTGGAAGGTCGTCTGGATAACGTGGTGTACCGCATGGGCTTCGGCTCCACCCGCTCCGAAGCGCGCCAGCTGGTTGCGCATCGAGCGATCCAGGTGAACGGCCAGGTGGTCAACATCGCGGCCTACCAGGTGCAGCCGTCCGACGTGGTTACGGTCCGGGAGAAGGCGCGCAAGCAGGTGCGCATCCAGGACTCGATGACGCTGGCCGAGCAGACCGGGTTCCCGAGCTGGATCGAAGTGGACACCAGCAAGTTCGAGGGTACGTTCAAGGCGATCCCGGATCGTTCCGATCTGCCTGCGGACATCAACGAGTCGCTCGTCGTCGAGCTGTACTCGAAGTAATCGTTTTTCGGCCTGGCGCCAGGAGTCACAATGCAGTCGAACGAACTGGTCAAGAAACAGCAGATCGAGGTCGAGGCCGAGAATCGGAATCAGGCCAAGGTCGCCCTCGAGCCGCTGGAACGCGGCTTCGGCCACACCCTGGGCAATGCCCTGCGACGTGTGTTGCTGTCGTCCATCCCGGGTGCCGCCATTGTCGAGGCCCGGATTGAAGGCGTGCTGCACGAGTACACCACCATCGAAGGGGTACAGGAAGATGTTGTCGACATCCTGCTGAACCTGAAGGGTGTTGCGCTGCGGATGCACAGCCGCGACGAGTCCACGCTGACCCTGAGGAAGAAGGGTCCGAGCGTGGTGACGGCCGGCGACATTCAGGTCGACCATGATGTCGAGGTGGTGAACCCGGAACACGTGATCGCGACGATCACCAAGAACGTGGATCTGGACATCACTCTGACGGCTCGCGCGGGTCGCGGGTACGAACCCGTCAGCACGCGTCGGCAAGCCGAGGGTGGGGATGACACGGGTATTGGTCGACTGTTGCTGGACGCCAGCTTCAGCCCGATTCGCCGCGTGTCCTATCGCGTCGAAAGCGCGCGTCTGGCCCAGCGGACCGATATGGATCGCCTGGTGCTCGAGCTCGAAACCAATGGTGCGATCGCCCCGGATGACGCCGTGCGTCAAGCCGCGACGATCCTCCAGGGCCAGCTGGCGCCGTTCGTGGACTTGCAAGAAGAGTCGGCCGAAGTGGCGGGTGCCGTGGGTGGTGCGATCGACCCGGTGCTGCTGCGTCCGGTGGACGAGCTGGAACTGACGGTGCGTTCGGCCAACTGCCTGAAGGCCGAGAACCTGTACTACATTGGGGATCTCGTCCAGCGCACCGAGGTCGAGCTGCTGCGTGCGCCGAACCTCGGCAAGAAGTCGCTGACTGAAATCAAGGACACGCTGGCGACCCACGGGCTGTCGCTCGGCATGCGTCTCGAGAACTGGCCGCCGCCGGGTCTGCGCGACGACAACGAGTAATCACGGCGCCCCGCGCCCATCGTTTTTTAGAGGAAGCCTCTCATGCGTCATCGTCATTCCGGCCGTCAGCTTGGCCGCAACAGCTCGCACCGCAAGGCCACGTTTCAGGCCATGTCCGTGGCCCTGTTCCGGCACGAACTGATCAAGACCACGCTGCCCAAGGCGAAAGAGCTGCGTCGCGTCGCCGAACCGCTGATCACGCTGGCCAAGGAAGACAGCGTTCACGGCCGTCGGCTGGCGTTTGCCCGTCTTCGTGACAAGGAGATTGTGGGCAAGCTGTTCGCCGAACTGGGTCCGCGCTACCAGGCGCGGCCCGGTGGCTACCTGCGGATCCTGAAGTGCGGCAACCGCGCGGGTGATAATGCCCCGATGGCCTACGTTGAACTCGTGGATCGTCCGGAACTGGATGCCGGAGAAGGCGAAGCCGCCTGAGGGTCCGTCGCCAGAGGAAAGCGCGCTCGCAGGTTGAGCGCTCGGAAAGCCGGCCTTGGGCCGGCTTTCTTGCGTCTGGGTAACGGCGAATTTAGAAAGAGAGAGGGAAGCGCGGTCTGTGGGGACGGTGCGCAGGCGCGCAGCCCGTGGAGATGGAAAGGGCCGCGGGTCGTTAACCGTGGGCGGCGTGAGAAGAGCTTGCGGCGGGGAGCAGCGGTGCAAGGAACTGCCCGGTGTGGCTGTGGGCTGCGGCGGCCACCGCTTCGGGAGTGCCTGCCACGAGGAGTTCACCGCCGCCGCTACCGCCTTCCGGGCCGATATCGATCAGCCAGTCGGCGGTCTTGATGACGTCGAGGTTGTGCTCGATCACGACGATGGTATTGCCATGGTCGCGGAGGCGGTGGAGCACGCGCAGGAGCTGGGCGATATCCTCGAAATGGAGGCCGGTGGTCGGCTCGTCGAGGATGTAGAGCGTACGACCGGTATCGCGCTTGGAGAGCTCCCGGGCGAGCTTGATGCGCTGGGCCTCGCCACCGGAAAGGGTGGTGGCATTCTGCCCCAGCTGGATGTAGGACAGGCCCACCTCCATCAGCATCTCGAGCTTGCGGTGGATCACCGGTACCGGCTGGAAGAAGTCGAGGGCCTCTTCGACGGTCATCTCCAGGACTTCGTGGATATTCTTGCCCTTGTAGCGCACGTCCAGGGTCTCGCGGTTATAGCGATGGCCCTTGCAGACGTCGCAGGGGACGAAGACGTCCGGCAGGAAGTGCATTTCCACCTTGATCACGCCATCGCCCTGGCAGGCCTCGCAGCGCCCGCCACGGACGTTGAACGAGAAGCGCCCGGGCTTGTAGCCGCGAGAGCGGGCCTCGCCGGTTGCGGCAAACAGTTCGCGTATGGGCGTAAACAGGCCGGTATAGGTGGCCGGGTTGGAGCGCGGGGTGCGCCCGATCGGGCTCTGGTCGATGTCGACCACTTTGTCGATCAACTCCATCCCGTCGATGCGGTCGTGATCCTCGATGTGGTGGCGCCCGCCATGGAGGGCGGTGGCGACGGCCGGGTACAGGGTGTTGTTGACCAGGGTGGACTTGCCGGAGCCCGAGACCCCGGTCACGCAGGTGAACAGCCCGGTGGGGAAGGCGAAATCACCGCCCTTCAGGTTGTTGCCACGCGCGCCGATTACGCGGATCTCGCGCTCCGCGTCGGGCTGCGTCCGCTGGTCCGGCACCGGGATGCAGCGGGTGCCGCGCAGGTATGCGCCGGTGAGGGAATCGGGATGATTCGCGACCGCCTCCGGGGTGCCCGACGCCACAATGCGGCCGCCGTGGCGACCCGCGCCGGGCCCGATATCCACGACATAATCGGCTTGTCGGATGGCATCCTCGTCATGCTCCACCACGATGACCGTGTTGCCGAGGTCGCGCAGGTGGCTCAGGGTCTTCAGCAGGCGTGCGTTGTCGCGCTGGTGCAGCCCGATTGATGGCTCGTCGAGGATGTACATCACCCCGACCAGGGCCGAGCCGATCTGCGAGGCCAGGCGGATACGCTGGGCCTCGCCGCCGGAAAGCGTGTCGGCGGAGCGGTCCAGGGTCAGGTAGTCGAGGCCGACATCGTTGAGGAACCCCAGGCGCGCGGAGATCTCGCGCACGATCTTCTCGGCGATCTGGGCGAAGCGTCCCGGCAGGCGGAGGTCGTCGAAAAAGGCCTGCGCGTTGGCCACGCTCATGTGCGTGACCTCGGGCAGGGTCATGTCGCTGACAAAGACGTTGCGTGCGGCCGAGTTGAGGCGCGTGCCGTGGCAGTCGGGGCAGGGCTGTTCCGCCTGGTAGCGGCCCAGTTCCTCGCGCACTGCCGCGGAGTCGGTCTCGCGGTAGCGCCGCTCCAGGTTCGGGATCACACCCTCGAACACGCGTTCGTCGGTGCGCAGTTGGCCGTTGGCGGCCGGGGTCGACAGCTTGACCTTCTCCGTGCCCGAACCATGCAGGACCACCGCACGGACCTCGGCCGGCAATTCCTGCCAAGGGGCCTCCACGTCGAAGTCGTAATGCCGGGCGAGACTGGTCAGCAGGCTGAAGTACCAGGCGTTGCGCCGATCCCAGCCCCGTACGGCCCCGCCACCGAGGCTTAGCTCGGGCTGCGACACGACCCGTTCGGGGTCGAAGAACTGGTGCACACCGAGGCCGTCGCAGGTGGGGCAGGCGCCTGCCGGGTTGTTGAACGAGAACAGCCGGGGCTCCAGCTCGCGCAGGGCATAGCCGCAAATCGGACAGGCGTAGCGCGCCGAGAAGATCATCGGCTCGCGTTCCGGCTCGTCCATCCACGCGATCAGCGCCAGGCCATCGGCCAGTTCGGTGGCGGTTTCGAAGGACTCGGCCAGGCGCTGGCGCAGGTCCTCGCGCACGCGGAAGCGGTCGATCACGATCTCGATGTTGTGTTTGCGCTTGGGGTCCAGCGCCGGCAAGGCGTCGAGGTCGTGGATCTCGCCATTGATACGCGCGCGCAGGTAGCCCTGGGAGCGCATGGCCTCGAGCATCTTGTGGTGTTCGCCCTTGCGGCCGCGGACCACCGGCGACAACAGCATGACCTTGTCGCCCTCTGGCAGATCGAGTACCTGGTCGACCATCTGCGAGATGGTCTGGGCGGCCAGGGTCTCGCCGTGTTCCGGGCAGCGCGGCTCGCCGGCGCGCGCGAACAGCAGGCGCAGGTAGTCGTAGATCTCGGTGATGGTCCCGACGGTGGACCGCGGGTTGTGCGAGGTACTCTTCTGCTCGATGGAGATCGCCGGCGACAGACCCTCGATTTGGTCGACGTCGGGCTTTTCCATCATCGACAGGAACTGCCGGGCGTAGGTCGACAGGCTCTCCACGTAGCGGCGCTGGCCCTCGGCGAACAGGGTGTCGAAGGCCAGCGAGGATTTGCCCGAACCGGAAACGCCGGTAATCACGATCAGCCGTTCGCGCGGCAGGTCGAGGTCCACGTTCTTCAGGTTATGGGTGCGGGCGCCGCGAATGCTGATGCTGTCCATGGGGCTGGATCGACTCCACTGGGTTACGTCGCGCGGCGCGCAAGCGAAAACACGGATCAGTGTTTTCATTGGGGCGCCGCAAACCATCCATGGTAACACCCGGGCCGCGCTCGCCATGGTTTCCCCGGCGCGCTTGCCGGTAAACTCCCCGGACATGAAGAGCTCTTCTTGCCCGCGTCGGTCCCGGACGCCATGAATCCCCGCGAGCTGCGCGCCACCACTGGGCTGGCGGCGATTTATGGCGTGCGCATGGCCGGCCTGTTCATGGTCCTGCCGGTGTTCATGCTGCATGCCGACCGTATCCCCGGCGCAACCCCGCTGCTGATGGGCCTGGCGCTCGGGATCTACGGACTCACCCAGGCCGTGCTGCAAATCCCGTTCGGGCTTCTGTCGGACCGGGTGGGGCGCAAGCCGCTGATCCTCGCCGGGCTGTTGCTGTTCGTTGCTGGCAGTGTGCTGGCCGCGGTCGCCGAGACCATCCACGGCATCATCCTCGGGCGTGCCCTGCAGGGGGCGGGTGCGGTGGCAGCGGTGATCCTGGCCCTGACAGCGGACCTGGTCGGCGAGGAACGGCGCATGCGGGCGCTCGCCGTGATCGGGCTGACCATCGGCCTGACCTTCACCGCAGCGATGGCCCTGGGCCCGGTGGTGGACCAGGCGGCGGGATTGTCCGGGATCTTCGGCCTGTCGGCATTGCTCGGGCTGGTTGCGATCGTGATCCTGTTCCTTTGGGTGCCAACCCCGGCACGGGCGCGGGCACACCCGGACATGGTGCCGGTCTGGTCGGCACTGCCCCGCGTGCTGCGCGCCCCGGATCTGTTGCGCCTGAACCTCGGCATCTTCGTGCTGCACCTGGTCCTGGCCGCGAACTTTCTGGTTATCCCGGTGCTGCTGGTGGAGACGCTCGGGCTAGCGGGTGCCAGCCACTGGAAGTTCTATGTGCCGGTGCTGCTGGCGGGGTTCGCGCTGATGCTCCCGGGGATCATCTTCGGCGAGCGCCGCCGGCGCGTGCACAGCGTGCTGCGCGGGGCGATCGCCCTGCTGGCCGGGGTGCAGATCCTGCTGGCCCTGCTGGTGCTGGACGGCGGCGGTCTGTGGACGCTGGCGGCGCTGATGGTCCTGTTCTTTGCCGCCTTCAACCTGCTTGAGGCGGGACTGCCGTCGCTGGTTGCGCGCGTGGCGCCGGTCGCCCACAAGGGCACGGCGATGGGCGGCTTTGCCACCGCGCAGTTCCTTGGGATCTTCGCCGGCGGCGTGCTGGGAGGTGTCCTGCTGACACTGGTCGGGCCGGTCGGGGTGTTCCTTGCTGGGGTGCCGTTGCTGCTGGCCTGGTGGTGGATCGCCCGCGGGATGCATCCGCGCTACCGGTCGAACCGGGTGGTCGCGGTACCCGATCACTGGTCCGGTCGTGACGCGGAACTGCTGCGGGCGCTTGCCGCATGGCCCGGCGTGCACGAGGCGGACCTGTCACCGGATGCCGGTTCCTTGTACCTGAAGGTGGAGCCAGGAGGCCCGGACACCCCCGAGCTGACAGCCTGGTTGGCGCGTAAGCCAGGCGCGTAGAACGCGCGCAATGCCTCCCCGGCTGGCCGCGCGAATCTGTCCACATCCCGGACCGGTGCACTGTCGCGGCCGGGGTGGGCTGCTACACTACCGAATCTGTTTCTCCATGCTGGACACAAGGAGGCCCCATGGCCCGCGGCGTCAACAAAGTCATCCTGCTCGGCAACCTCGGGGCCGACCCGGAAAAGCGCGAGACCCCGAACGGGGTTACCGTCACCAATCTGCGTCTGGCGACGTCGGAGCAGTGGACCGACAAGAACTCCGGCGAGAAGCGCGAGAACACCGAATGGCACCGGGTGGTGATGTTCGGGCGCCTGGCGGATATCGCCGCGCAGTACCTGTCCAAGGGCTCGCAGGTCTATGTCGAAGGCAAGATCCAGACCCGCAAATGGCAGGACCAATCCGGTAATGATCGTTACAGCACCGAGGTCGTGGCCAACGAGATGCAGCTGATCGGCGGTCGCGGTGGCAGTGGCGGCGGTGGTGGCGGTTTCGACCAGGACCCGGGTTATGGCGGCGGCAATGCCTACGGCGGCGGTGGCCAGCAAGGCGGCAACCGCAGCAACGCGCCGGCCTCCGGCGGCGGCTTCGATGACGACGACGTCCCGTTTTAACGTCCATATAAGCCACTGTTCACCCACTAGCGAAGTACCGAGAGCATGATCCGCAAGGTCTACATCCAGACGCACGGCTGTCAGATGAACGAGTACGACTCCGATCGCATGCTCGACGCACTGCGTGAGCTGCACGGGGCGGAGCGTACCGATGATCCGGAGCAGGCCGACCTGCTGCTGATGAACACCTGCTCCATTCGCGAGAAGGCGCAGGAGAAGGTCTTCTCGCTACTGGGGCGCTGGCGGCAGATCAAGGAACGCCGGCCGGAGGTGATCATCGGTGTGGGCGGTTGTGTTGCCAGTCAGGAGGGCGATGCCCTGCGCGCCCGGGCCCCGTACGTGGATCTGGTGTTCGGCCCGCAGACCCTGCATCGCCTGCCGGCCATGATCCAGTCGGTGCGCCGTGAGCGCGCCCCGGTGGTGGATATCTCCTTCCCCGAGATCGAGAAATTCGACCGCCTGCCGGAGCCGAAGGCCGACGGTCCGAGTGCGTTCGTCTCGGTGATGGAAGGCTGCTCCAAGTACTGCAGCTTCTGCGTGGTGCCCTACACGCGCGGCGACGAGATCAGCCGCCCGTTCGACGACGTGATTGCCGAGGTGGTCGCGCTGGCCGCGCAGGGGGTCAGGGAGATCAACCTGCTGGGGCAGAACGTGAATGCCTACCGCGGGCCAATGGATGACGGCGACACTGCGGACCTGGCCCTGCTGATCCACTATGTTGCGGCGGTCGACGGGATCGAGCGCATCCGCTTCACTACCTCGCACCCGGTGGAGTTTTCCGATTCGCTGATCCAGGCCTTTGCCGACGAACCGAAGCTGGTCAGTCACCTGCACCTGCCGGTGCAAAGCGGCTCCGACCGCATCCTGGCGCAGATGAAACGCGGCCACACGATCCTGGAATACAAGTCCAAGATCCGCCGCCTGCGCGAGGCGCGCCCGGACCTGGATCTCTCCTCGGACTTCATCGTCGGCTTCCCCGGCGAGACCGACGCCGACCACGCCGCGACGATGAAGCTGATCGAGGAGCTGCATTTTGATTTCTCCTTCAGCTTTATCTACAGCGCGCGTCCGGGCACCCCGGCCGCATCGCTGCCGGATGACGTGCCGATGGCGACCAAGAAGGCCCGTCTGGCCGAGTTGCAGGCCCTGATCGAGCAGAACGGCCGCGCGCGAAACGAGTCCATGGTGGGCAACATCGAGCCGGTACTGGTAGAAGGTCCGGCCAAGCGCAACCCCGGCGAACTGGCCGCGCGCACGGCGAACAACCGCATCGTCAACTTCGCCGGGGACCCCGGCCTGATCGGGCAGTTGATCCCGGTCGAGATTACCGAGGCCCTGGCACATTCCCTGCGCGGGCGCACGGTGGAGCGGACAATGCCCGCCGCCGTCGGCGCCTAGGGAAACCGACTCATGGCCAATCGTCTGGATTTCACCCTGGAGCCTGGTGACCAGGAGACGCTCGCGCGGATCTCCGGGCCGCTGGATGCCCACCTGCGCCTGATCGAGTCGCGCCTGGGCGTGGCCGTGCACAATCGCGGGCCGCGCTTCAATCTCACCGGGCCGGGCGGTGCTGTGAAGGCGGCCGGGGCCTTGATCCACGACCTGCACCGGATGGCGCAGGAAGAACCGGTCAGCCTGGAGCAGGTGCATACTGCGTTGCAGACCGCCCATGTTGAGGGGTTGGCGGAGCCCGAGGGCACGGGCGACGATCCCACGTTGCGCCTCAAACGCGCGGTGATCCGGGGTCGCGGCCCGCGTCAGGCGAAATACCTGTCCGCGATCGCGCGGCACGATCTCAGTTTTGGCATCGGCCCGGCCGGGACCGGCAAGACCTACCTTGCGGTGGCCGCCGCGGTCGCCGCACTGGAGCAGGACCGCGTGCAGCGCCTGGTGCTCGTGCGTCCGGCGGTGGAGGCCGGCGAGCGCCTGGGCTTTTTGCCCGGCGATCTGGCGCAGAAGATCGACCCTTACCTGCGGCCGATGTACGACGCCCTGTACGAACTGATGGGCTTCGATCAGACCGCACGCTTGATGGAACGCCAGGTGATCGAAGTCGCGCCGCTGGCCTACATGCGCGGGCGCACCCTGAACGAGGCCTTCATCATCCTCGACGAGGCGCAGAACACCACCCTCGAGCAGATGAAGATGTTCCTGACCCGCATCGGCTTCGGCTCCACTGCGGTGGTCAACGGCGACATCACCCAGGTGGACCTGCCGCGGGGGCAGGGATCGGGCCTCAAGCACGCGATGCAGATCCTGCAGGGCGTGGAGGGGGTGCATATCACCCGTTTCCAGGCCGGTGACGTGGTGCGACACCCGCTGGTGCAGCGCATCGTCGAGGCCTACGAGGCCCACGACCATGCGTCTGGCAAGCCGGCTGGGGAGTCGGAGCCCGGTTCCGGGCGGAGTGCCGATGGCGCTTGAAATCGCGGTGCAATACGCTGTTCCGCGTGCCGGTCTGCCCGGCCCCACCACCTTGCACCGGGCGGCCCGCGCCGCCTGGCGCGGGGCGGGCGCGGCCACAGTCACTCTGCGCCTGGTGGAGGCCGAGGAGGGCCAGTCGCTGAATCACACCTTCCGGGGACGCGACTACGCGACCAATGTGCTGTCATTCCCGGCGCCGGCGCTGCCGCCGGGCTTGCCCCCCGAGGCGAGCGCCTATCTCGGTGATATCGTCCTGTGCGTGCCGGTGCTGGCGCGCGAGGCGGCGGAACAGGGCAAGACGCTGGCGGCCCATTACCACCACATGGTGGTGCACGGGATGTTGCACCTGCAGGGCATGGATCACCAGACGCCGGACGAGGCCGCGCGGATGGAGGCAATTGAGTCCTCGATCCTGGCCGGGTTAGGCTATCCCAACCCCTACGATGCCGACCCTCCGGCCCGCGTCCTGTCGCCGCATCCTGCCGGAACCGCCCCCGATGCCTGAACCCGAACCCGACGAACAACCGATCTGGCGGCGCTGGCTGATCCGCGCCGGCGAGATCCTGCGCCCGCGCCGCGAGCCGGCGACCCGACACGAGCTGATCGAGTGCCTGCGCGGTGCCCACGCCCGCGAGCTGGTCGATCCCGAGGCCCTGACCATGCTGGAGGGGGTGCTCAACGTCGCCGACATGCAGGTGCGCGACATCATGATCCCGCGCGCGCAGATGGAAGTGGTGCGCCGCGACGCCGGGCTCTCCGAGTTCCTCCCGGACGTGGTCGCTTCCGCGCATTCGCGCCTGCCGGTGGTGGGGGATCACCGCGACGAGGTGGTCGGCGTCCTGCTCGCCAAGGACCTGCTGCGCTTCTTTGGCGAGCCGGACGATGCCGCCTTCGATATGCAGGAGATCCTGCGCCCGGCGGTGTTCGTGCCGGAGAGCAAGCGGCTGAACGTGTTGCTGAAGGAATTTCGCCTGAGCCGCAACCACATGGCGATCGTGGTGGACGAGTATGGCGGCGTGGCCGGCCTGGTGACCATCGAGGACGTTCTGGAGCAGATCGTTGGCGAGATCGAGGACGAGCACGATGTCGAGGACTACCTGACCCAGATCATGCAGCACCCCGGCGGGCGTTACACCATCAAGGCGCTGACCCCGATGGAGGAGTTCAACGCCTACTTCCAGACCGCCTACAGCGAGGACGACTTCGACACCATCGGGGGCCTGGTGCTGTCGCATTTCGGGCATGTCCCGCGCCGTGGCGAACAGATCGTCGTGGATGGCATGCAGTTCCGCGTCCTGCGCGCCGACAATCGGCGCCTGCACCTGCTGGAGATGCGCCTGCCGGAGCCGGACATGCAGGCTGCCACCGGTGAAGGCTCGCAGCCGTTCGATGGTCCGGCCCGGGAGCCGGACGACCGCCACATCCCCTGATCGGCATGCAGACCCTTGTCGAACGCCTGCCGCCCTGGGCCTCCGGGCTCGTTGCCCTGCTGGCCGGGGCGGGTGCAACCCTGGCCTTTGCCCCGGTTGGCTGGTTCCTGGCCGCCCCGTTGGCCCTGGCCGTGTGGTTCGCCCTGTTGCCGGGTGCCCGACCGCGCCGAGCCGCGTGGACGGGCTATGCCTTCGGCCTCGGATTCTTCGGGATGGGGGTGAGCTGGATCTTCAATAGCCTGTTGGTGTTCGGGCAGGCGCCGCTGGTGGTCGCCTCGCTGATTACCGTGCTATTCGTACTGGCCCTGGCGGGCTATCCGGCGTTGCTGGCCGGGTTGGCGGCGCGCTTCCTGCCACTGGGGCGTCCGGCCGGGTTGCTGGCGCTGGCCGGTGGCCTGGTGCTGATGGAGCTGGCGCGTTCCTGGCTGTTCTCCGGCTTTCCCTGGCTGCTGTTCGGCCACACCGTGCTCGACACGCCGCTGCAGCCCTGGCTGCCACTGGTCGGCGAGCTGGGGGCGGGGCTGGTGGTAGCCCTGCTGGCCGTGGCGCTGGTCCTGGTGTTTCTGACCCGGCAGCGCTGGCTGGGCGCGGGCCTGGTGGGGGCCCTGGTGATCGCCTCGTTGTCGCTGGGGCTCGCGCGCTGGGTGGAGCCGGGCGGCGAGACGATCTCGGTGGCCATGGTCCAGGGCAACATCGATCAGGCGCGCAAGTGGGATGCCGATGGCATCGAGTATTCGCTGGGGGTCTACGAGGAACTGACCCGCGAGGCGGGTGAGGTGGACCTGGTGGTCTGGCCGGAGACCGCGATCCCCGCGTTCTATGTCGAGGTCCAGCAGCCACTCGGGCAGCTCGCCCAGTCGCTGGCGGAGCATGACAGCGAACTGGTGACTGGGGTCTTCGACCATGCTTCGGCCGGACGCCATGTGTACAACTCGGTGGTCAACGTGACCACCGGGGCCGGCTACAACAAGCGCCAGCTGGTCCCCTTCGGCGAGTACATCCCGTTGCGCGGCCAGCTCGACTGGCTGGACCGGTTGCTGGCGATCCCGATGTCCGACCTTTCCCCGGGCACCGGCGACGGGCGCATGCGGGTGGCCGGTCAGACCGCCGGGGTCAGCATCTGCTACGAAGCGGCATATTCGCGCCACATCCGCGCCGCGCTGCCAGAGGCCGGGTTCCTGGTCAACGTCTCCAACGACGCCTGGTTTGGCGACAGCCTCGCCCCGGCCCAGCATCTGCAGATTGCCCGGGTACGGGCGGTGGAGACCGGGCGCCCGATGATCCGGGCAACCAATACCGGCATCTCGGCCCTGATTGATGCCGATGGCCGGATACTCGAGCGTTCGGGAATCTTCACCCGCGAGGTAGTCACGGGCACGCTGCAGCCTCGCCACGGCGTGACGCCGGCAACCGCCACCGGGGCGGGGCCGGCCGTGCTGGCCGCGCTGGTGCTGGTGGTTGCCGGTGCCGCGGTCGGCCGTCGCCGCCGACGCTGACGGGTTATTCGGCCTCGGTCCCGCCGGGGCCGCGACGGAACGTCGTGTTGTGGCAGTTGGAGCACGGCGGGATGCGGCCGACCTTCGTCATGTGCACGGGATGGCCGCATTGCTTGCAGAGCAATTCGCCGGGGCCGGTGATCTCGCCGGTGTGCCACTCGCCCATTACCTGGGCGCGCGCCGTCAGTTCGGTGATCTCGACCCGGGTGCGGTCGGCGATGCGTTCCAGGGCGTTCTTGATGCTGGCCTCGATCAGACCCAGATCGATCTGCAGCCAGCCACGCCAGTCGGAGCTGCGGTTGTCGAGGTAGGCGCCCAGATCCTGCAGGTCGCGGCGCAGGTAGTCCATCACCTCGTGAGCCTCTTCGCGGGTCAGGTCACTGGCCTTCTGCACGCGGTCGCGGGCGTTCTCCAGAGCCTCGGTGATCGCCTTGCTGGTCTTGTCCTCCAGCTTTTCGAGATCCTCGGTGACCTCGTTCAGCATGCGGTGGTACGCATCGCTCAACCGGTGCTCGCGTTCCTGGTCGTGTTCCGGGGCCGTATCCCTGGGTTTGTCGCTCATGCGCTGCTCCTCGCTGATCGATATGTTGCTGTGTGTCCCGCTCGGGGACGTTTCGGATGGTCAATGCGTCCAAGGTAGCACGATGGCCGGGCCGCACTAGCGTCACGGGAGCGGGTTTCGTTGGTTACCGGCAATCAGGGGGTGCATATTGAGCTGCATCTCCCGCAAGGTAGGGGCTAACAACAGTGGAGACGGATATGACGCGACCCGCATCCCTGACCGCGGAGCAGGTCTACCAGCGGTGCCCGCCAGAGCATCTGGATTTCGAGACCACCGAGACGCTGGAGGCGCTCGAGTTGCCCTGTGGCCAGGAACGCGTGCTGCGTGCGCTCGAATTCGGTGCGTCGATGCGTGGCAATGGTTTCAACCTGTTCGTGCTGGGGCCGGCAGGCAGCGGGCGGCACGACCTGGTGCGACGCTTTCTGGAGCGCCGCGCGGCCGACGAGTCTGCCCCGCCGGACTGGGGCTACGTGTTCAACTTTCAGCAGCCGGAGTGTCCGCGGGCCGTTCGTCTAGCGGCCGGCGAGGGCCGGACCCTTCAGGCGGACCTGGACCGTCTGATCGAAGACCTGCATGCCAGTATCCCGGCCGCGTTCGAGAGCGAGGAATACCAGCGGCGCCTGCAGGAGCTGAAGGATGGGTCTGAAGAGGCCCAGACCGAGGGTGCGCGCAAGGTGCAGGAAGAGGCCGAGGCGCACGACATTGCCCTGATCAGCGCGCCACACACCTTCTCGTTCGCGCCGATGCGCGATGGGGAGATCCTCAAGCCGGAGGAATACGACGCACTGTCCGAGGAGGAACGCGGGCGCATCGACGAGAAGGTCGAGGAGCTGCAGGAGAAGTTGCAGCAGGTCATGCACCAGGTGCCTCGCCTGCGCAAGGAGCTGCAGGAGAAGATTCGGGCCCTGAATGCGGAGATGCTGCAATGGGCCCTGGGCGGCCCGATCCACGAGCTGAAGGAGAAATGGTCACACCGGCCGGCGGTGGTCGAGCATCTGGAGGCGATCCTCGACGAGGTGGTGAGACACGCGGAGGCGTTTCGCGGCGGCCGTAGCCATGCCCCGCCCGAGGGGCTGCTGGAACGGTTTCGCATCAACCTGCTGGTGGATCACGCGGACACGCGGGGCGCCCCGGTGATCTACGAGGACCTGCCGAATCATCAGCACTTGACCGGCCTGATCGAGCACCAGGTGCACGAGGGGGCCCTGGTTACCGATTTCTCGCTGGTGCGCGCCGGGGCCCTGCACCGGGCCAGTGGCGGTTACCTGATCGTGGATGCCCGGCGTGTGCTGACGCAGCCGCTGGCCTGGGAGAGCCTCAAACGGGTCCTGTTTTCCGGCGAGATCCGCATCGAGTCCCTGGAGCGCCTGTTCGGGCTGGTGAGTGCGGTGGGGCTGGAGCCGGATCCCATTCCGGTGGCCCCGAAGGTGGTGCTGATCGGTGATCGCCTGTTGTACTACCTGCTGTCCGCGTTCGATCCGGACTTCCTTGAGTTGTTCAAGGTCGAGGCCGACTTCGAGGACGACTTGGACCGCAGCGACGCCAGTCATGTGCTGTATGCGCGCATGCTGGCCACGATGGCGCGGCGTGTCGAACTACGGCCGCTGAACCGCGAGGCGGTGGCGCGCGTGATCGAGCATGCCAGCCGTCTGGCCGGCGACCAGTGCAAGCTGTCGGCCCACGATCGCACCCTGCGCGACCTGCTGCTGGAGGCCGATCACTGGGCGAGGGAGGCCGGCGCGGACGTCGTCGGCGCCGGGCATGTCGAACAGGCCATCCGGGAACGCCAGGAGCGCGGTGCGCGGCTACAGCGCCGCAGCCTGGAGCAGATCCGTCGCGGGGTGGTGCTGATCGCCACCAGTGGGGCGCAGATTGCCCAGGTCAACGGGCTGTCGCTGCTGCAGCTGGGCGACGCGATGTTCGGGCGGCCAATCCGGATCACCGCGACCGCGCGCTCGGGCAAGGGCCATGTGGTCGACATCGAACGCGAGGCCAAGCTGGGTGGCCCGGTGCACAGCAAGGCGGTGATGATCCTGTCCCGGTTCATCGCCAGCCACTATGCCGAGGACGCCGAGCTCTCGCTGTCCGCCAGCCTGGCCTTCGAGCAGTCGTATGGCGACATCGAGGGGGATTCCGCCTCGGTGGCCGAGACCTGCGCGTTGTTGTCGGCGATCGCGCGGATCCCGTTGCACCAGTCGCTGGCGGTTACCGGCTCGCTCAACCAGCATGGCGAGGTCCAGGCCGTGGGTGGGGTCAACGAGAAGATCGAGGGCTTCTTCGACGTCTGTCGCGAGGCCGGCGAACTGGATGGTCACGGTGTGCTGTTGCCGGGGAGTAATGTCGAGAACCTGATGCTGCGCCACGACGTCCGCGAGGCGATCGCGGAGGGACGATTCCATGTCTACCCCGTAGCCACGGTGGACGAGGCCATCGAGCTCCTGACCGGGATGACGGCGGGTGAACGCGGCGCGTGGGGGGGGTTCCCGGCGGGCAGCTTCAACCGCGTGGTCGCCGATCGCCTGGCGGCGTTTGCGCGTTTGAGCCATCGGCGCGGGTCCCGCGATGACGATGCGGAAGCCACGCCGGGCGGCCCCTCCGGGGAGGATGCCTGAGGGGGCATCAATTGGTGTCCCCCGGGGCTTCCGTTCGCCGACCCGAGATGGAGCGCGAGGTGGACTGGCATGGGCCCGACGCGGGGTCGGACCCATCGCGTGGGGCGTCGCTGGGGATTAACGGGCGTCGACCAGATCCCGGTAGCCGTGCCACATGGCAAAGCCCAGCCAGGGGAAGATCACGATCAGCGCCAGCAGCGCGGTTGCCACCGAGACCATGAACAGCGCGGTGATGATCAGACCCCACAGGATCAGCGTACCCGGGTTGTGGCTGAAGGCCTTCAGGCTGACCCCGATCGATTCGATCAGGCTCTTTTGCGGGGCATCATCGCGTATCCGGTGATCCAGCAGGGCCGGGATCGTGACCAGGCTGAGGGCGAATACCGCGAGGCCGAACACAATGGCGGCCACCACCACCCCGACCAGCGAGATAATGCCGGCGCCGCTGCTGAGCATCGCGCCCACCAGGTGATGCAACTGCCCCATGACCGCGATTTCGCCGATGTTAAGCACCGCGATCCACATCCACACAAAGCTGGCCCAGATCACGAACAGGATGGCCAGCAGCGCGGCAAAGGCCCAGATCGAGCCACCCATCGGCCCCAGCCAGCCGAGGCCGGAACCGCCCGGCTCGCCGCGCTCTTTCTGCAGCGCGAGGTAGTTCACACCGACGGCGAGTACGGGTCCGAGGAGCAGGATGCCGGCCAGAAGCGAGAAGGCCATCCACGGCTGATTCCAGGACAGGCCCAGCAGGATCAGCGCGGCCAGGGTGATCACCAGGCCGTGCACCAGGGCCACTGGCATCTGCCAGAGGTCCCGCCAGCCTTTGCCGAGCCAGGTGCCCAGGTCCTCCGTCGCGATCTCGCGGATGGCCGGGGAATCCGTCTCCGGCGTGTGTTCGGGGACCGTTTCCCCCAAGTCCTCGGGATAGGCGCGCTGGAGCATGGGGACCACGTCTTTCTCTTCGCTCATAACCTGCCTCCTTGGAACGTTTTGCCAACCGCTTTCTTTGAATGTAGGTCTTGTGGCAGTCAGGTGGGGGTACTGTTCCCGGAGTTGCGTGACGGATATCACATCGAAGACGTGTGGCGAGGGGTGGCCGGGCCGTTTCCCAGCCGCTTGGAGGGGGTGGGGGCGACTGGTATTCTGCGCAGTTCTTTGTTTCACGCGAACACACAGGGCAGGTGGGCCACATGCAGGAGCAGTATTCCCCGGAGATGATCGAGGCGCAGGTGCAGCGCCAGTGGGAGGAGGCCGACTGCTTCCGTGCGCGCGAGGATGCCGCCGGCGAGCCGTTCTACTGCCTGTCCATGTTCCCGTATCCCTCGGGCAAGCTGCACATGGGGCATGTGCGCAACTACACCATCGGCGACGTGATCGCGCGCTTCCAGCGCATGCAGGGGCGCAGCGTGCTGCAGCCGATGGGCTGGGACGCCTTTGGCCTGCCGGCCGAGAACGCGGCGATGCAGAACCACGTGCCGCCGGCGGCCTGGACCCGCCAGAACATCGAGCAGATGCGCACCCAGCTCAAGCGCCTGGGGTTTGCCTACGACTGGTCGCGCGAGTTCGCCACCTGTGATTCCGATTACTACCGCTGGGAACAGTGGCTGTTCGTGCGCCTGCTGAAGAAAGGCCTGGTCTATCGCAAGAAGGCGACCGTGAATTGGGACCCGGTGGATCAGACCGTGCTCGCCAACGAACAGGTGATCGAGGGCCGTGGCTGGCGCTCCGGGGCGGTCGTCGAGCGCCGCGAGATGCCGCAGTGGTTCCTGCGCATCACCGACTACGCCGACGAACTGCTGGAGGCCCTGGACGAGCTGGACGGCTGGCCGGACCAGGTGCGCACCATGCAGCGCAACTGGATCGGGCGTTCCGAGGGCGTGGAGCTCGAGTTCGCGGTGGACGGTGGCGAGGCGCTGGCCGTCTACACCACGCGCCCGGATACCCTGTTCGGCGTCTCCTACATGGCGCTGGCGCCGGAGCACCCACGGGTGCAGGCGCTGGCGGAGCAGGACGCCGAGCTGGCCGCGTTCGTCGCCGACTGCGCGCAGGGCGGGGTGGCCGAGGCGGACCTGGCCACGATGGAGAAGAAGGGCCGCGCGCTGGGTTTCACCGCCCGCCACCCACTGACCGGCGAGGATGTCCCGGTCTGGGTCGCCAACTTCGTGCTGATGGAATACGGCACCGGCGCGGTGATGGCCGTGCCCGCGCATGACGAGCGCGACCACGAGTTCGCGACGAAATATGGCCTGCCGATCCGCCAGGTGATCGCCCCGGCGGATGGCGCCACGGTCGATGTGCAGCAGGCCGCGTTCACCGAGGCCGGCGTGCTGGTGAACTCCGGTGATTTCGACGGCCAGGCATCGGAGGCGGCCAAGGCGGCGATCGCCGAGCACTTGGAGCAGACCGGCATCGGCCGGCGCCGGCGCAACTACCGCCTGCGCGACTGGGGTATCTCGCGCCAGCGCTACTGGGGTTGCCCGATCCCGGTGATCCACTGCGAGGCCTGTGGGGCGGTGCCGGTGCCGGAAGCCGACCTGCCGGTGCGCCTGCCCGAGGACGTGATCCCGGACGGGGCCGGCTCGCCGCTGGCGCGCATGCCCGAATTCTTCGAGACCCCGTGCCCGGAATGCGGGCAGCCGGCGCGGCGCGAGACCGATACCTTCGACACCTTCTTCGAATCCAGCTGGTACTTCGCCCGCTACGCCTGTGCCGACAACGACACGGCCATGCTGGATGCGCGCGCCGACCACTGGCTGCCGGTGGATCAATACGTCGGCGGCATCGAGCACGCGGTGCTGCACCTGTTGTACGCGCGCTTCTTCCACAAGCTGCTGCGCGACGAGGGCCTGCTGGCCTCCGACGAGCCGTTCACCCGCTTGCTGACCCAGGGCATGGTGATCGCACCGACCTTCTTCCGCGAGCGTGCTGACGGCGGGAAGGACTGGATCAACCCGGCGGACGTCGAACTGGAACGCGCCGAGGACGGTTCGGTGAAGGCCGCGCGCCACCGCGAGGACGGGGCGCCGGTCGTGGTCGGCGGCATGGAGAAGATGTCCAAGTCGAAGAACAACGGCGTGGACCCGCAGGCCCTGATCGAGCGCTTCGGCGCGGATACCGCGCGGCTGTTCACCATGTTCGCGGCCCCGCCGGACCTGTCGCTGGAATGGTCCGACTCCGGCGTGGAGGGCGCGCATCGCTTCATCAAGCGCCTGTGGCGCGCGGTCCACGAGCACGTGGGCGGCGAGTCGCCCGGGGCGCTGGACACGGACGCGCTGGACGATGCCGGGCGCGAGCTGCGGCGCAAGCTGCACGACACCATCGCCAAGGTTACCGACGACATCGGCCGGCGCCAGACCTTCAACACCGCGGTGGCCGCGAACATGGAATTGCTGAACGACCTCGGCAAGTTCCCGCAGGACGCCGCCGGGGCCCCGGCCGTGCGCCAGGAGGCGCTGGAGGGCATCGTGCGCATGCTGGCCCCGATCATCCCGCACGTGACCGAAACGCTGTGGCGGACCCTGGGTCACGACGAGCTGGTGGCCGCCACGCAATGGCCGCAGGTCGACGAGGCCGCACGCCAGGCCGCGCAGGAGACCCTGGCGGTGCAGGTGAACGGCAAGCGCCGTGCCGAGATCGCGGTCCCGTCCGGGGCCGACAAGGACGCGATCGAGACCGTTGCGCGCAACGACGAGAACGTGCAGCGCCATATCGAGGGGCAGGATGTGATCAAGGTGATTGTTGTTCCCGGCCGTCTGGTCAATTTCGTGGTGAAGCCGCAATGAGCGCCCTTTTGCGCGCGGGTCTGGTACTGGTCCTGGTGGCCGCGCTGGCCGCCTGCGGCTTTCAGCTGCGTGGCGGTAGCGAGTGGCCGGAGACACTGAATCCGGTGCAGATCACTGGCATCAATGCGCGCGACTCGCTGTACCGCGAACTGGCCGTGACCCTGGGCTCCTCGGGCGTGGACGTCGTGCGCCAGCGCCCGGAGGGCCAGGGTGCGATCCTGGAGATCCGTTCGGTCAACGATCAGCGCCGCACGCTGTCGGTGACCGAGGCCGCGCGGGTGTCCGAGTACGAACTGGTGCGCACGGTCGACGCGCGCCTGCGCCCGGTGGACGGCGAGGCGGTCGACCTGGGGCCACTGCGCGCCTCGCGCATCTATCTGTTCGATGGCACCGCGGTGCTCAGCCGGGGCGAGCGCGAATCCACCCTGCGCGAGGCGATGGACCGCGACATCGTCAGCCAGCTGCAGCGCCGGATCGCCGCACTGATCGAGCCGGACGGCAGCCTGCGCGAAGCCGCGGAGGACCCGGCCCCGTAATGGCGCTGGATATCGCCCGCCTGGAGCAGGATCTGGCGCGCGGGCTCGCGCCGATCTACCTGTTGCTGGCCGAGGAGCCGTTGCAGGCGATCGAGGCGGCCGATGCGATCCGCGCTGCCGCCCGCGAGCAGGGCTTCCTGGAGCGCACGGTGCTGGACCTGACCGCGCAATCGGACTGGGGCCCGTTCGAGGCCGCGATCCGCGACCGGTCGCTGTTTGCCGAGCGCACGGTGCTGGACGTGCGCCTGGCGACCGGCAAGCCGGGCAAGACCGGTGGCGACCACCTGAAGGCCTACGCCGGCGACCCGCAGGCTGACCTGGTTCTGCTGCTGCAGTTGCCGCGGCCGGATCGCGACATGCGGCGGGCGGCCTGGTTCAAGGCCCTGGAGAACCGTGCGGTGGTGATCCACGCGCGCCCGGTGCCGCCGGCCCAGCTGGGTAGCTGGATCCGTGCGCGGCTGCAGAGGAACGGTCTGCGCATCACCGACCCGGCGCTGGCGTTGCTGGTCGCGCGGGTGGAGGGCAACCTGCTGGCCGCGCGCCAGGAGATCGAGAAGCTGGCGCTGGCCGGCGTGACCGAGATCGACGAGTCCGTGCTGGCGGAGGCCACCACGGATTCCGCGCGCTTCGAGCTGTTTGCCCTGGCCCCGACCGCGCTGCGCGGCGATGTCCGCCACGCCCTGCGCATGCTGGAGGGGCTGCTGGACGAGGGGCAGGCCGAGCCGCTGATCCTGTGGGCGCTGGCGCGCGAGTGCCGGCTGCTGGTGCAGGCGATGGAGCGCAAGGCGGCCGGCGCGCCCGACCGCGAGGCCTTCCAGGGCAGCTTTGGCGACGGCCAGAAGGCCCTGCGCCAGGCAATGTCGCGCCTGGACCTGAGCGCGGCGCGGGGCCTGCTGGGCGAGGCCGCGCGCGTGGATCGGGTCATCAAGGGTCAGGAAAACGGCAATGCCAGGCAGGGGTTGCTAGACTTGGTGGCCCGTATGGCGGGGCGGCCGCTGACCCGACCCGAACCCGCACTGAATTCTCAACGAGTCTGACTGCATGAACGCTGCCGTGAACCCCACTGAATCCACCGCTACCAGCGGCGTGGTCGCCCAGGTCGAGGCGCTCGGCCGCGCTGCGCGCGCCGCATCGCGGCGTATGGCCGAGGCCGAGCCGGGGGCGAAGAACGCCGCACTGCATGCGATCGCCGAGGGCATCGTCGCGCGCCGCGCCGAGCTGAATGAGGCCAACAGCCGTGACCTGGAGGCCGGGCGCGAGCGCGGCCTGGACGCCGCGATGCTGGATCGCCTGGCGCTGACCGATGCCCGCATCGACACCATGATCGAGGGCTGCCGCCAGGTAGCCGGGCTGCCCGACCCGGTGGGCACGATCTCCGATATGGCCTACCAGCCGAGCGGTATCCAGGTCGGCCAGATGCGCGTACCGCTGGGCGTGATCGGGATCATCTACGAGTCGCGGCCGAACGTGACCATCGACGCCGCCGCGCTGTGCCTGAAGTCCGGCAATGCGGCGATCCTGCGTGGCGGCTCCGAGTCGCTGCATTCCAATCAGGCCCTGGCCGCGATTATCCAGGCCGGGCTGGAGCAGGCGGGGTTGCCGCGCGAGGCGGTGCAGGTGGTGCCGACCACCGACCGCGCGGCGGTCGGCGCGCTGCTGCGCATGCCGCAGTACGTGGACGTGATCGTCCCGCGCGGCGGCAAGGGCCTGATCGAGCGCGTCAGCAACGAGTCGCAGATCCCGGTGATCAAGCACCTGGACGGCGTCTGCCACGTGTACGTGGATGGCGGTGCGGATGCCGACAAGGCGCTGGCCGTCGCGGTGAACGCGAAGACCCAGCGCTACGGCACCTGCAACACCATGGAGACGCTGCTGGTGCACGCGGACCAGGCCGAGGCCTTCCTGCCGCGCCTGGCCACGGTCCTGGGCGAGCACCAGGTGAGCCTGCGCGGCTGCGCGCGCACCCGCGCCATCCTCGCCGATAGCGGGGCCGACATCGCGGAAGCCACCGAGGACGACTGGGTGGCCGAATACCTGGGGCCGATTCTCGCGATCCGCGTGGTCGACGACCTCGATATGGCGATCGATCACATCAATACCTATGGCTCGCACCACACCGACAGCATCGTGACCGAGGACTACACCCGCGCCCGGCGTTTCCTGCGCGCGGTGGACTCCAGCTCGGTCATGGTGAATGCCTCCACCCGCTTCGCCGACGGCTTCGAGTACGGCCTGGGCGCGGAGATCGGCATCTCCACCGACAAGTTGCATGCCCGGGGTCCGGTGGGCCTGCACGGGCTGACCACGCTCAAGTACGTGGTGTTCGGCGACGGCCATGTACGTGGCTAAGGGAGACGCGCGATTGAATCAGCGTCTCCCTGGGGCGATCCCCGCGTGATCGGGATCCTCGGCGGCACCTTCGACCCGATCCACTTCGGCCACCTGCGCCCGGCGCTGGAGATCCAGCAGCACCTGGGGCTGGAGCGCGTGCACTTCATCCCCTGCCACGTACCGCCGCATCGCACGAGCCCCGGCACCGGCAGCGACGACCGCCTGGCGATGGTGGAGCAGGCGATTGCGGACGTACCGGGATTCGTCGCCGACCGTCGCGAGCTGGATCGTCAGGGGCCGTCCTACACCGTGGATACCCTGCTCAGTTTCCGCGAGGAGCTGGGGCCGGACGCGCCGTTGGTGCTGATCATGGGCATGGACGCCTTCGCCGGGCTGCCATCGTGGAACCGCTGGCAGCAGATCTTCGAGCTGGCGCATATCGTGGTCTCGCACCGCCCCGGCAGCCCGGCCTCCCACGATCTGGGCGGCTGGCTGGGGAACGCCGCGACGCACGACCCGGCGGCGCTGCGCAAGGCGCCCGGGGGGCTGGTCTACTTCCAGCCGGTGACCCAGCTCGACATCTCCGCCACCGCCATCCGGGACGAACTGCAGGCCGGGCGCAGCCCGCGCTTCCTGCTCCCCGGGGCCGTCAATCGCTACATCCAGGACCACGGTCTGTACCGGGCCGGGTCGAACCGCAATCACGGGACATGACCGACACAATGAACAGCGAACAACTCCTGGAGCTGGTGACCACCGCTCTGGACGACATGAAGGCACAGAACATCCGCACCATCGACGTGCGTGGCAAGACCACGCTGACGGATTTCATGGTGATCGCCTCCGGGACCTCGGGGCGTCACGTGCAGTCCACCGCCGAGTCGGTGGCCACCGAGGCCAAGCAGGCCGGCATCCCGCCCTTGGGGGTCGAGGGTCAGGAGAGCCAGGAGTGGGTGCTGGTGGACCTGAACGATGTGATCGTTCACGTGATGCTCCCGGAGACCCGCGACTTCTACAACCTGGAAAAGCTCTGGATGGCGGAGGAGGCCGCGGACACCGAAAAGGCCGCCCCCGAGGACCCCAGCCTGGAGCGGGTCCGGCGCCTGCGGCGCTGAACGCCGAGCGAGGCTTCGCCCGATGCGCCTGGACCTGATCGCGATCGGCAAGCGCATGCCCGACTGGGTGGCGGACGGCTTCGCCGAATACGCCGGGCGCCTGCCGCGCGAGCTGGAGCTGAACCTGCAAGCGCTGGCGGGCCCCTCGGGCGCGAAGTCGATGGACACCACCACGCTCCTGCGCCGCGAGGGCGAGATCCTGCTGAAGGCGATTCCCGAGGGTGCGCGCGTGATCCTGCTGGATGAGCGCGGCAAGGCGGTCGACACCAAGGGTGTGGCCAAGCGCCTGGAGGACTGGCAGGCGGACGGTCGCGACGTCGCGCTGGTGATTGGCGGGGCCGCCGGGCTGGACGAGGCCGTGCGTGCCCGCGCCGAATGGGCCTGGTCGCTATCGCCGCTGACCTTCCCGCACATGCTGGTGCGGGTGCTGGTCGCCGAGCAGCTCTACCGCGCGTGGTCGTTGCTGAACAACCACCCCTATCACCGCGCCTGAGTCCCGCATGAGCCTGACGCCGCCGCTGTTGCTCGCCTCCGCCTCGCCGCGTCGGCGGGAACTGCTGGAGCAGGTCCAGCTCGCCTTCGAGGTGGCGCCGATGGACGTGGACGAGAGCGCGCGGCCGGGCGAGACGCCGGAGGCCCTGGTCGAGCGCCTGGCCGTCGCCAAGGCGGAGGCGGCTCGCGATCGCCTGGCTTCCGGCCAGTGGGTGCTGGCGGCCGACACCGTGGTCGCCGTGGACGACGACGCACTGGGCAAGCCCGCGGATTTCGCCGACGCCGCCGCCATGCTCGGGCGGCTGTCCGGACGCGAGCACCGGGTCGTGTCCGGCATGGCCCTCTGGCGCCCCGGCGAGGCCCTGCGCGCCCGTCACGTGACGACCCGGGTACGCCTGCGCGAGCTGAGCCCGGCCGACATCGAGGCCTACTGGGCGACCGGCGAGCCACACGGCAAGGCCGGTGCCTACGCCATCCAGGGCCGCGGCGCCGCCTTTGTCGAGTGGATCGAGGGCTCCTACACCAACGTGGTCGGGTTGCCCCTGTTCGAGCTGGAGGCCTGGCTGCGCGAGATCCCCGACCCGCCGCCGCGTGTCGGATCGGCGTCTCCCGCGGTCGTTACTGGATCTTGTGGTGTTCCAGCGGGTAGCCGCGCTCCTTGAAGAAGCGGTAGCGGCTACGGCCGGCCTCGCGCCCCGTCTCGTCGCCACCGACGATGTCGGCGACCCGTTCGAAACGCCCGCAGTACTCCGGGACCTCGGGGGCGAGGTTGATCAGCACGTCGCAACGATCCGACGGCGCATGCGCCTCGTGCAGGGAGACCGGGACATCCGTGTCGCGCACGTCGGTGCTGTGCGGCAGAAAGGCCGTGTCCTCGAAGGTCCACAACCATTCATCCAGGGTGCGCGTCAGCTCCGGCGAGCCGGTATGGATATGTACTCGATGTCCCTGCCCGCTGGCCTTCTTTGCCAGACGGCAGACGAAGCGCAGGCGTGCCTCCGGGGCCGGGTCCTCGAGCAGGTAGAAGCTGACGTGGGTCATGCCCGCCGGACCGCGATCAGGCCTGGTCGAGCAGGTAGCGCATCAGCATCGGCACCGGGCGCCCGGTCGCGCCCTTTTCCTTGCCGCTCTTCCAGGCCACGCCGGCGATGTCGACATGCGCCCAGGTGTAGTCCTCGGTATAGCGCGACAGGAAGCAGGCGGCGGTGATGGTGCCGGCCGGGCGCCCGCCGATGTTGGCCATGTCGGCGAAATTGCTCTTCAGCTGTTCCTGGTACTCCGGCCACAGCGGGAGCTGCCAGGCGCGATCCCCGCTCTCCTCGCCGGCGGCCAGCAGGCCCTTGGCCAGACGCTCGTTGTTGCCGAGCACGGCCGCGCCCTGGTGCCCCAGCGCGATGATGCAGGCACCGGTCAGGGTGGCGATGTCGATCACCGCCTTCGGCTTGTAGCGCTCGACCCAGGTCAGGGCGTCGGCCAGGACCAGGCGGCCCTCGGCGTCGGTGTTCAGGATCTCCACCGTCTGCCCGGACAGGGTAGTGATGATATCGCCGGGGCGGGTCGCGCGGCCGTCGGGCATGTTCTCGGCGCTGGTCACCACGCCGATCACATTGATCGGCAACTCCAGTTCGCAGCAGGCCTCGATCACGCCGAACACGCTGGCCGCGCCACACATGTCGTACTTCATCTCGTCCATCTCGGCACCGGGCTTGAGCGAGATGCCGCCGGTGTCGAAGGTGATGCCCTTGCCGACCAGGACCACCGGGGCGTCGCCCTTGTTGCCGCCGGAGTATTCCATGGCGATCAGGCGCGGCGGGCGCTCGGAGCCCTTGCCTACGGCCAGGATTGCGCCGGCGCCGAGTTTCTCCAGGTCCTTCTCGTCCAGCACCGTGGTCTTCAGCTTCTTGTTCTGCTTCGCCATTTCGCGCGCGGTGTCGGCCAGGCTCTCCGGGTAGCAGACATTCGGCGGGGTATTGCCCAGGTCCTTGGCGCGATTGACGCCGGTGGCGATCGCCGCAGCCTCGCTGCAGGCGCGCTTCGCCGCCTCGGCCTCGTCGCGCTCCACGCTGAGCTGGATCTTCTCCAGCTTCACCGGGGTGGTCTTCTCCTTGCCCTTGAACGGGGTGAAGCGGTAGGCGGCATCCGAGATCGCCGCCACCAGGGTATGCACCGTCCAGGCGATGTCCTTGCCGCGCGGCTGGAAGTCCGCCACCGCGATCACCGCGCTGGTGGCGGGGCGCTCGACCAGGGCGGCCGCCAACGTCTGCGCCGCCTTGCGCGCGGCGCGGGCGTCGAAGTCTTTCTTCGCGCCCAGGCCGATCAGGAGTGCGTTACCCTTGCCTCCACCGGTAGGCAGCAACAGCCGGCTGCCGGCCTCGCCGTCCATCTCGCCGGCCTTCAGCAGGGCGGTGATCTCGCCATCGCGCGCGGCATCCAGGGCGGTGGCGCCCGCGGCCGGCTTGCGCTTGTGGGCGATCCCGGCGGCGCGGATGCCGGCGCGGGGTTTGTCGAGGGTCGAGGTGGTGACGGAGAATTGCATGAATGCCTCCCGAAAATGAGTTCGATCATGGTACCAGCGCCAAGCGGCGCCCGACCACGCGCCGCGCGGGCCGCGGGGTAATGCGCGCATGATCCTGCGCCGCGCCGAGCGTCTTATCGCCCGCGAGCTGCTGGTCACGCAGACCGCGGTCACCGTCGTGCTGTTGCTGGTGATCATCGGCGGCGTGTTGGGGCGGGTGCTGCGCGATGTCGCCGAGGGCAGTATCCCCGTGGATTTCCTGCCGGGCATGGTCGCCTTCGGCGCGTTCAAGGGCATTGTGTTCCTTTGGCCGGTGGCGCTGTTCCTGGCCTTCATGCTGGTGCTGGGCCGGTTGCAGCGCGACAGCGAGCTGGTGGCGCTGCAGGCCAGCGGCATGTCCTTCGCCGCGTTTTATCGCGCGCTGTTCTGGGTGGCTGCGCCAGCCACGCTGCTGTTGCTGGTGCTGATGACGCTGGTGGTGCCACGCACCGAGGCCCAGATCGATCAACTGCGCGACCTCGCCGAGACACGCTCCGACCTGGTCGGCATCACGCCCGGGCGCTTCCTGCGCTCGCGGGTTGGCGAGCAGGTCTTCTTCGCCGAGCGCTTGAGCGAGGACCGCGAGGCCCTGCTGGAGGTGTTCATCTACCGCGAGGTCGACGGCGAGGCGCAGGTGACCGTAGCCGAGCGCGCGATTCCCGACCCGGGGGCCGAGGGTAGTGGTTTCCTGATCCTCGAGAACGGCTATCGCCATGTCGGCGTGCCCGGCGAGGGCAGCTTCCGCATGCTCGAGTTCGAGCGACTGCGGACCCAGATCACCGAACCGGATGCCGGGGCCGGGCGGCGCTCGCTGAACGCGATGTCGACGCTTCAGCTGTGGGCGGAGCGTGATCGGCCGGAACACCGTGCGGAGCTCGAATGGCGCATTGCGATGCCACTGTCCATCCTGGTGCTGACCCTGATTGCACTGCCGCTGGCCCAGGTGCCGCCCCGTTCCGGGCGTTATGCCCGCATCCCGGCGGCGATCGGCGTCTATGTGCTGTACGCGAACTTCCTGATCCTGGGGCAGGGGCAGCTGGCGGACGGCCGCACGCCACTGGCCCTGGGGCTCTGGTGGACGCACGGCCTGATGCTGGTTCTCTGGCTGTGGCTGGCCTGGCGCAAGGGCATGCTGGGCCTTGGCCGGGGCGCGGGTGGCGGCCCTCGCCGCGTCGAGCGTGACGAGGTGGCTTCGTGACGACCGTGCTGGGTCGCTACATCATGCGTCAGGTCCTGATCGGGACGGCGCTGGCCGTGGTCCTGCTGGTGGCGCTGGATGCGGTCTTCGCGCTGATTGACGAGCTGCGTGACACCGGGCGTGGCAACTATGGCCTGACCGAGGCGCTGCTGTATGTGGCGCTGACCCTGCCGCGGCGGATGTACGACATGCTGCCCCCGGCGGCGCTGCTCGGCGGACTGCTGTGGCTGGGCAATCTGGCTGCCAACAGCGAGCTGACCGCGATGCGGGCCGCCGGGATGACGCTTGGGCGCTTCATCGGCTGGGTGATGCAGGCCGGGCTGGTGGTCGTGGTGGTGATGGTGGTGGTCGGCGAATTCTTCGCCCCGGCCGCCGAGAGCCGCGCACAGAACCTGAAGGCCAGCGCCTTCGATGAACAGCTGAGTGTGAGCCCCATCGGGCTCTGGGCGCGCGATGGCCAGCGCATGGTGCAGGCGGATGCGGTGCTGCCGGGCAATCGCCTGATCGGCGTACGCATCATCGAGGTGGATGCGAACCGCGAGCCGCGCGAGATCACGCGCGCCCAGAGCGCGCAGTACGAGGACGGGGCCTGGCGGCTGCAGGGCGTGGAGCGTTCGCGGCTGTCGCTGGAGCGCGTCGAGGCCGAACGCCTGGAGGAGGAGACCATCGAGCGCCTGATCGCGCCGGAGTACTTCGACGTACTGGTGGTCGAGCCGAGCCAGATGGCGGCGCAGAACCTGGCGCGCTATATCGACTACCTGCAGGAAAATCGCCTGGACTCGGCCCCCTACGAGGTCGCGTTCTGGCAGCGACTGACCCTGCCGGCCAGCACCTTCGTGATGCTGCTGCTGGCGATCCCGTTCCTGTTCGGCTCGCAGCGCGAGGGTGGTGCCGGGCGGCGCCTGTTCATCGGCATCGCCATCGGCGTGTCGTTCGCCATCGTGATGCGCGCGATGACCCATCTGGGGCTGGTCTACAACCTGCCCCCGGTGGTTGCGGCGAGCCTGCCGGTGGTGCTGTTCCTGATCCTTGCGCTGGTGGCGCTGCAACGCATGGGGCGTCAGACATGAGGGGCTGGCTGCGCGGCGGGTTCCTGATCCTGCTGGCGGCCCTTCTGGCGGCCTGTGGTGGCGCGGGCCCGGGCGACTTCGAGCCACTCCCGCGCCAGGCCACGGTGCTCGCCTTCGGCGACAGCGTGACCCACGGGACCGGGGCGGGCTCGGGCGAGGACTATCCGGCGCGGCTGGCGGCGATCACCGGCTGGACGCTCATCAACGACGGGGTGCCGGGCGACCGCGCCAATAGCGCCCGCGGGCGCCTGGAGCCCAGCCTGCGCGAACACCAGCCGGACCTGGTGCTGATCTGGCTGGGCGGCAACGACTTTCTGCGCCAGCGCGATCCCGCCGCGGTCAAGGAGGATTTGCGCGCCCTGGTGGCAGCGGTGCATGAACACGGGGCCCAGCCATTGCTGCTGGGGGTGCCGCGGGCCTCGGCCCTGGGGGCCGCCACCGGGCGCCTGCGGGACGATCCGATCTATCGCGAACTCGCCCGCGAGGAACAGGTGGCCCTGATCGAGGGCGTGCTCTCCGGCGTGTTGTCCGAGCGCGACCTGCGTGCCGACCCCGTGCACCCCAACGCCCGTGGTTACCGTCGCATCGCCGACGAGATTGCCGAGGCCCTGGACGACCTCGGCCTCTGGCTCGCCCCCTGAGGGTTGTTCAATTAGCAACGAGCTTCAGCCCATTGCAGGGAACGTTCTCCCAAAGGCAGGCTCCTTCCGCCGCGGTAGGGTGCTGTTGAGCGCAGCGAAACGCACCATTTCCCGCGTTGTGCCCGTTCCTTGATGGGATTCGCTGCGCTCATCCCATCCTACGCCCCTACGATCCGGCGGCTGGTTGAACGTGATCGCTCATCAGGACGGCTTTTGACCTTGCCCGTCTTCGTGTGCTTCGTGGTGAAATAAAAAACCGGCTCGGGATCAGCTCTTGCGGTTCTGTTTCCAGCGGGGCTTGGCGAGGCCCTGGATGCGTACCAGTTCGGTGCTGGAGAGCCAGTCGTGCAGCATCCAGCGGCGCGGGTGGAACTGCGACAGGCCGAGCGCGAACAGCGCCGCCGCCGTGACCACGGTGATTGCCACGGCGCCGTGCTCGCGCACCGCCCAGATCGCCATCAGGATTACTAGCCACTGGGCCACCGCGACCAGGTAGCGCAGCGTCGCCTGCCAGGCATTGACCGCGTGGCCCCCCTCGGTGCGCAGCTGGATGTTCCAGGCCTGCATGCCAAGTGTCTGTCCGGTGCGGGTCCAGAACCAGTAGAAGAAGCCCCAGGCCACGATCAGGTTGAGCACGAAGTGCACACGCGGCGAGTACAGCCCGGTGGTATTGCCGAGGACAACCACCAGCAGGCCAAGGACCATCCAGATCGCTACCAGCAGCAGGGCATCGTAGACGATGGCGGCCAGGCGGCGGAGCAGGCTGGTCGGCTGGCCGTCGGCGGACGAGGCGGCGGTTTCGGTCATGGGATTCCCGGATGGTTCTGGATTTGGCCGCAGGCGCGGAGTGGGCGTAGTCTTGCCGTATGGAGCGACGCTTTCAACGTATCCCTCTGGAATTTCCGGCTACCCTGCTCACCGACGGCGGGGACTGCGCGGTTCGCGTGGAGGATATCTCCCTGAAGGGGGTGCTGCTGGAGGGCGCGGATCTTCCGGTCCTGGCCGATGGGGACGAGGTCAGCGTCGATATCCCGCTCAGCGGCGAGGCGCGCATCACCGTCGAGGGCCGCGTGTGCTGGCATGAAGGCCTGTGGCTGGGCGTGGAGATCGAGGCGATGCCGCTCGAATCCGCCTCGCACCTGCGGCGCCTGGTCGAGCTCAACCTGGGTGACGAGGCCCTGCTGGAGCGGGAATTCGCCGCGCTCGTCCAGTCCCCCTGAGCGCGGCCGGCAACCCGGATCACACCTCCGGGAAGATCTCCCGGAACGGCAGCACCTCCACCCAATCCCCCGCCCGGGCCCCGCTGGACTCGCGGGGCAAAACCACGTAGGCGTTGGCCTCGCTCATCGCGCGCAGCTGGTGCGAGCCCTGGCCGCCGGCGGCGCGGACCACCCAGCCGCGGTCGTCAGTCTCGAGTAACGCGCGCTGGAAGTCCTTGCGGCCCGGGGTCTTGTACAGATCCTCCAGCAGGCGGGCGTTCAGGGTCTGCGGCTCGGTCGCGTCGCGCCCGGCCAGCTGCAGCAAGGCCGGGCGTACCAGCAGGGCGAAGGTGGTCATTACCGCCACCGGGTTGCCGGGCAGGCCGAAGAAATGCGCGCGGCCGAACTGTCCGAATGCCAGTGGCCGTCCGGGCTTGATCGCCAGCTTCCAGAAACCGACTTGTCCCGAGGCCTGCAGTACGCGGGTCACGTGATCGGCATCGCCCACCGAGACGCCCCCGGTGGTGATGATCATGTCCGCGTCCGCACCGGCCCGGGTCAGGGCTCGTGAGACCTCCGCCTCGGTGTCGCGGATCACGCCGTAGTCCAGTACCTCCACCGGATAGGCGCTCAGCAGCGCGCGCAGGGTGTGGCGGTTGCTGTCGTGGATTTGTCCCGGGCCCAGCGGTTGATCGACGGGGACCAGTTCGTCCCCGGTCGAGAAGAAGGCCACGCGCGGCCGGCGCAGCACGCTTACCCGGGCGATACCCTGACTGGCCAGGACCCCGATCTCGGCGGCGCCGATGCGCTGCCCGGAAGCATATAGCGGGCTGCCGGCGGCGGTGTCACTGCCCGGTCCACGGATGTTGTGTCCCGTTGTCAGGCCGCCGTTTTGCAGGGTGATCGATTCCCCGTCCCGCTGCACCTGCTCCTGCATGATGACCAGTTCGGCCCCGGCCGGGACGACCGCGCCGGTCAGGATGCGCAGGCACTGGCCGGGCTGCAGCTCGCCATCCCAGGGATGCCCGGCCGCCGATGTGCCCACCAGTGCGAGACAGGCCCCGTCCGTTGCGTCCGCGGCGCGCAGGGCGTAGCCATCCATGGCCGAGACCGCCGCCGGTGGCACGTCGATGCGTGCGTGAATCGGCTGGGCCAGGGTGCGCCCGAGGGCCTCTTCCAGCGTGACCTGTTCGCTCTGGGTGATCGTCCGGCAGGCCTCCAGGATCGCGGCACGGGCCTGTTCCAGGGTCTTGGCGCTGGGGTCGAATTCGTCGCAACCGGGGGCAGCCTCGGGCATGGGATGTCTCCGCTTCAGGGATGGATATTCAGGTAGTCGATGATGAAGGCAGCCACTGCGTCGGGGTCGTTGACCGGCAGCAGTGGGCCGTCGAAGTCCAGGGTCGGGGCATCGGTGGCCACCGCGATCACCCCGGCGACCTCGCGGTACAGCGGCGGCTTGCCGACCGACGGGCGGTGCACCTCGATCTTCGGCAGGTCCCACTGCTTGAAGCCCTCGACCAGGATCAGGTCGGAGCGTCGCGGGTCCAGCCGCGCGCACAGCATGTCGAGATCCGGCACGCGGCCGTCGTCGGTCTCCGGCGTCTCCACCATCAGGGCGTAGCGCCGCCCGGAGGCGACCAGCATCTGGTCCGCCCCGGAGTGGCGCAGCTCAAAGCTGTCCTTGCCCGGCTTGTCCACGTCGAACTCGTGGTGGGCGTGCTTGATCATTGCCGGGCGCAGGCCACGGGCGCGCAGGGCCGGGATCACGCCCTTGAGCAGGGTCGTCTTGCCGCTGCCGCTCCAGGCGGCGAAGGCGATGCGGGGCAGGGGCGAGGGGATGGTCGGTTGGGTCATGGGCGTCGTTCCCGGGCACTGCGGTTCGGGATCGAGAGTATAGCGATCATGATCAGTCCCTCCCCAGGTCATCCGGTGTGTTGATGTTGGCGAACGCCTGCGGCTGATCGGAGAAATCGACGGGGATTGCCCCCATGTCGCGAAACCAGCGTCCTGCGGCCAGGGACCCGCGCTCCAGGTCGTCCAGCAGGGCCTGCGCCAGGGTCGGGCGCAGCAGCGCGAACAGCGGCTGCAGCCGTTCGCCGTCGTGGGCGACCGCGGCCGGGGCGTGTTCCCGGTCCACGGCCTGTTGCAGGCGTTCGCCGAGATCCCGCGGGCAATGCGGGGCGTCCACCGGGGCGCACAGGAGGTTCTGGCCGGGGAAGGCTGCGAAGGCCGCCGCGATCCCGGCCAGCGGGCCGCGGTAATCCGGGTGCCGATCGCACAGACAGGGAAACCCCAGCGCCCGATAGCGGTCGATATCGGTATTGCTGCTGATGGCCAGCTGTGCGGCCTGGGGCTGCAGGCGCTCGATCGCGTGTTCGATCAGCGGGCGCCCGTGGTACTCGACCCAGCCCTTGTTGCACCCGCCCATGCGGCGGCCCTGGCCGCCGGCCAGGATCACGGCGGTGAGGGTTTCGGGCGGGGTCTGCATTGCCTGCGTTTCCATGCGGGTCTGCGGGTTCGGCGCCGGTCCGGGCTTTGGTTTATCGTGGTGGTGTCGGCTGTCGCGTGTGCGCACGCAGTGTACGACGAATCCATCCTGACGGGAGAGGAAGCCCATGCGGGTTCCATTCGGGCGCAACGCGGGACAGGGCGGATGGCGCCCTTGGCGACATCTGTTGTGGCTGGCCTTGCTGGTGCTCGGTGCGGGCTGGCTGGTCGCGGCGAGTATGGCCGATACCGGGGATCGCCACGGCCTGATGCTGACCGTGGAGGACGCCATCGGCCCGGCCACCGGCGATTACATCCGTCGCGGCATTGAACGCGCGGAGGCGGAAGACGCCGAGATCCTGATCCTGATGCTGGATACCCCCGGCGGACTGGATTCCAGTATGCGCAGCATCATCAAGAACATCCTGCAATCGGACGTGCCGGTGGTGACGTATGTCCACCCGGCCGGCTCGCGCGCGGCCAGTGCCGGGACCTACATGCTCTATGGGTCGCATGTTGCGGCCATGACCCCGGCCACCAATCTGGGGTCGGCCACGCCGGTGCAGATGGGGGGCGGTGGGCTCCCGGGCATGGATCCGCCGGAAGCGGGCGAGGACGCCCGCGACGACGAGGACGCCGACGAGGCCCGTGGCGACGCGCGCGACGATGATACGGATACGGCGGCGGACGGTAACGGAACGGCCAATGGCGAGGTGGAGCCGGCCAGCGAGGAAGAGCTGCTGGAGGACGAGGCGGCCCCGCGGCGTGGCGACGACGCGATGGGGCGGAAGGTGCTGGAGGACGCGGTCTCGTACATACGCGGTCTGGCCGAGCGTTATGATCGCAACGCCGACTGGGCGGAGGAGACGGTACGCGAGGGTTCCAACCTGACCGCCTCCGCGGCGCTGGAGCAGAACGTCATCGACTTTGTGGCGGACAACCTGGACGACCTGCTCGCCCAGATCGACGGGCATACCGTGCGCATGCACGACGGTGAGCGCACACTCTCCACCGAGGGACTGGAGATCGTGCGCATGGACCCGGACTGGCGCACCCAGTTGCTGTCCGTGATCACCAACCCGAACATTGCCTATATCCTGATGCTGCTGGGGATCTACGGCATCATCTTCGAGCTGGCCAATCCGGGCGCGATCTATCCCGGCGTGATTGGCTCGATCGCGCTGATCCTGGCGTTCTTTGCGCTGCAGGTGATGCCGGTGAACTACGCGGGCCTGGCGCTGATGCTGCTGGGGATGATCTTCATGATCGCGGAGGCCTTTGTGCCCAGTTTCGGGGCCCTGGGCATAGGAGGAATCGTGGCGTTTACGACCGGTTCGATTATTTTGTGGGACGATCCCAACCTGAATGTGGCTCTGCCGCTGGTGATTGGCACGGCCATCGCCATCGGCATCCTGTCGGTCTGGGTGTTGGGCCGGTTGTTCAAGCTGCGTGGCAAGAAGCCCGCCACCGGTTATGAAGAGATGATCGGCATGGTCGGCGAGGCACGCGAGGACTTTGAACGCAGTGGCCGGGTCTGGGTCCACAGCGAGCAGTGGAACGCGGAGACCTCGGCACCCGTGCGCGAGGGGCAGAAGGTGCGGGTGACCGCCATCGACGGACTCAAGTTGCAGGTCGAACCCGCGACCGAAGAGGACACCCCGGGCACTGCATCGACCGGCTGACCGGTCGGTGCAGTACTCACAACGTAGAAGGAGCAGGACATGAACGATCTCGGTTTCTTTGTCGTTCCGCTAGTCATCCTGATCGCCATCATCGTGATGTCGATCAAGGTGCTGCGCGAGTACGAGCGTGGCGTCATCTTCTTTCTGGGGCGGTTCCAGGCAGTCAAGGGTCCGGGCCTGATCATCGTCATCCCGGGCATCCAGCAGATCGTGCGGATCGACCTGCGCATCATCACCCTCGACGTACCCAGTCAGGACGTGATCTCCCAGGACAACGTGACGGTACGGGTCAACGCGGTGCTGTACTTCCGCGTGGTGGATTCGGCCAAGTCGGTGATCCAGGTGGAAGACTACTACGCCGCGACCAGCCAGCTCGCGCAGACCACATTGCGCTCGGTCCTCGGCAAGCATGATCTCGACGAGATGC
This sequence comes from Thioalkalivibrio sp. AKL10, assembly GCF_000381845.1. Classification (NCBI taxonomy): domain Bacteria; kingdom Pseudomonadati; phylum Pseudomonadota; class Gammaproteobacteria; order Chromatiales; family Ectothiorhodospiraceae; genus Thioalkalivibrio; species Thioalkalivibrio sp. AKL10. Next base: position 179,541 of record NZ_KB907142.1, on the reverse strand, counting down.
TCTCCGAGCGCGACAAGCTGAACAACGACATCCAGGAGATCCTCGACTCGCAGACCGACGCCTGGGGCATCAAGGTCACCAACGTCGAGATCAAGCACGTCGACCTGGACGACTCGATGATCCGTGCGATCGCCCGCCAGGCCGAGGCCGAGCGCGAACGCCGCGCCAAGGTCATCCACGCCGAGGGCGAACTGCAGGCGGCCGAGAAGCTGGTGCAGGCCGCGCAGAAGATGGAAGCGAGCCCGGCCGCGCTGCAGCTGCGCTACCTGCAGACCATGGCCGACATGTCGACCAACGGCACCGCCAACAGCATCTTCTTCCCGCTGCCGCTGGAACTGACCAAGGTGTTCGAGAGCCTGGCCGGAAAATTCCGCGCCGAGACCCCGGGGGCACCGGGCAATCCGGGCAATCCCGGGGGCGGCCAGCCGTAACGCGTGACCAGCGCCGAGACGACCTCGTCGCCCCTCGATCGTTTCCTGGACGAGCTCTGGGCGGTCGAGGGGCTCTCCGATCACACCCTGGCGGCGTACCGCCGCGACCTGGAGGGCCTGGCGCACTGGCTGGAGCCCAGGGGCGTGGACCTGGAGACCGCCGGGGCGCCCGACCTGCTGGGGTACATCAGCGCGCGCATGCAGGCCGGGGCCCGGCCGAAGTCCATTACCCGGGCGCTGTCCAGCATCCGGCGTTTCTATCGCTATCGGGTCTATCAGGGCGAGCGCGAGGATGACCCCAGTGCCGGGATCGAATCGCCCCGCGCCGGACGCCCGTTACCGGCCAGTCTGTCCGAGGCCCAGGTGGACGCCCTGTTGCAGGCGCCCGACCTCGAGACCGCTGTGGGCCTGCGCGACCGCGCGATGCTGGAGCTGATGTACGCCACTGGCCTGCGCGTGTCGGAACTGGTGGGCCTGGAGCAGTCGGAGGTGAACAGCCGTCAGGGCGTGGTGCGCATCACCGGCAAGGGCGACAAGGAACGCCTGGTGCCGCTGGGCGAGGAGGCGGCGCACTGGCTGGCCCGTTTCCAGCGCGAGGCGCGGCCGGACCTGATGGATGGCCACCCGCCCTGCGAGGCGGTGTTTGTCACCCGCCGCGGGCGCGGGCTGACGCGCCAGGCCTTCTGGTACCGTATCAAGGCTCATGCACGGAGTGCCGGCATCGAATCGCCATTGTCGCCGCATACCCTGCGCCACGCCTTCGCGACCCACCTGCTCGATCACGGGGCGGACCTGCGCGTGGTGCAGATGCTGCTGGGCCACAGCAGCCTCTCGACCACGCAAATCTATACCCACGTCGCACGCGCCCGTCTGCAAAGCCTGCATGCGGAACATCATCCCCGCGGCTGACGTCTATTACGCACTCTTGCCAGCTTTCGCAGGTTCCCCGCGTGGGGGCTGCTAGACTGGCTCTGTTTTCTGTACTGACACGAGAGAATCCATGCTCCTGAAACGCGTTCTTCCCCTTGCCGCGGCCCTGGCCGTGTTCAGCACCCCGGTCATGGCGACCGATGCCATCGAGGAAACCATGGCCCGGGTGATTCCGGATGCCGAGGCCGACAGCATCCGGGAGACCCCGATGGCTGGCATCTACGAGGTGCGCTACGGCACCGATATCCTCTATGTGTCCGGGGACGGCCGCTATCTGATTCAGGGCAACCTGGTCGATCTGGACACCCGCGAGAACCTGACCCAGGCCGCGCTCAGCGGGGTGCGCGCCGACATGTTCGCCGCCATCGGCGACAGCGAGCTGGTGACCTACTCGCCGAACGGTGACACTCGCGGTGTGCTGAACATCTTCACCGACCCGAACTGCCCCTACTGCCGCGAAATCCACCAGGACCTGCCGGAGTATCTGGCGGCTGGCATCAAGGTGCGCTACCTGATGTTCCCGGTCCTCGGTCGCGATTCTCCGGAGATCATGGATCGCATCTGGTGCGCGGATGACCGCGAAGACGCGATGGATCGGGCCAAGGAAGGCGACAAGCTGAACGACATCGACGGCAGCTGCGCCACGCCGCAGGATCAGCACATGGCCATGGGCCAGCAACTTGGGCTGCGCGGCACCCCGGCACTGATCACGGAGAGCGGACAACAGATGTCCGGCTACCAGGAACCGCAGGCGGTGATCGAGCGCATCCTCGGCAGTAACTGATATCCAGGCGCCGGGTCGCGCATTGCGATCCGGCTGCGGGATGGAGATGACATGCTTGAGTATCAGCTGAACGTCGAACGGGTGGACGCGCACGGCAGCCTGGCGCACGCCAAGCAGGCCGAAGTCACCCTGGACACCGACATGGACGGGCGCGACGATGCTTAGGGAGACGCTGATTGAATCGCGCATCCGCGTTGGCGCCCCAGGTTTTCCGAGACAAGGCGCGGTGCGCAGCCGGTAGTGGTGCTACCGGCAAGGGCCGCAACGCAGGATCGGGGAACCTGGGGTGCCAACCCCGAAGGGGCTCGGCCGCTTTTGCGCGCGCACGGCGTTGCGGCTCCCTTGTGCAGAATGACTGCACGGCAGTCACCGCGCCTTGTTCGCACGCAAAAGCGACTCGAGCGCGGATGCGCGATTCAATCAGCGTCTCCCTTGGTCCCCCGGAGCTTTTGCTGGCGTCACTCGGTGCCTGCATGGTGCGCGGCATCCAGCGCGCCCTGCCGATGCTGCGCATGGAGGTGGACAGCATCTCCATCCAGTTGCGCGGCTGGCGCCAGGACGACCCACCGGCCATCGCGAAGATCGAGTATCGCGTCGAGGTCGGCACCGATGCCGATGAGGAAATGGTCGAGCTGCTGCACCGCAACGTGCAGAAGGGCACCATCTACTCCACCCTTGCCGCCGGCACCCAACTCACCGGCGAGGTCGTCGCCAGGCAATAGGTCGTGCAACAGGTGGGAAGCCCCCTGTGGGAGCGAGCTTGCTCGCGAAGCCCCCGCCCGCGCTTGACCTGCACACCGCGGTTCCCGTCGCAGGGGAATCTCGGATCGATGGTGGTTGACCAGCGCCCGATCGCCGAGGGGCTCGGCTCCTGCACGTCGATATCCGGGGATACCGACGTGCAGGAGGCCAGCCTCTGGCCGATGGGGCGTGGTCGAGGCCATAGCCGGTTGGAGGGATGCTGCGCCGGCAACCGGGCCCTGTTCAGTAGAGCAGCGACGCCATCTGCCGTCGATACTGCCCGACCAGCGGGTGGTCATCCCCCAGCACCTTGAACGCGGCCAGCAGGCCCTGCTGGCCGGCCCCATCGTTATAGGCGCGGTGCTGCTTCATGAGTTGCAGGTATAGCCCCAGCGCCTCCTCGGCGCGTCCGGAGAGCATCGCGTAGGCAGCCATCTGCTCCAGCGCCTCGGGGCGCGGGTCGCCTTTCTGCAGTTCTTTGGCCAGCGCCTGCGGGTCGACGCCGGCCGCCGTCTTGGCAAACACCAGGCGGGCGCGCAGGGTCTTGGCCTCTTCCTTCTCGCTTTGATCCAGCGGCAGTTTGGCGAGTTCGGTCTCGGCCGCCTCGGGATCGCCGGACTGGGCCAGGGCGCGCGCCAGCTCGATGCGCAGGTCGCCGTTGTCGGGGTCCTCCTCCAGCGCGGCCTTGAGGGTCGCCAGGGCGCCGTCCACGTCGCCGGTCTTGGCCTGCTCGCGCGCCTGTTCGATCAGCTTGTCGGAGGGCTTCTCCAGGTACTGGTCGATCATCGCGCGGATGTTCGGCTCCGGCTGCACGCCCATGAACTGATCCGCCGGCTTGCCGTGGCGAAAGATCATGACGGTCGGCAGGCTGCGCACACCGTATTGCTGTGCCAGGGCCTGCTGCTCGTCGCTGTTGACCTTGGCCAGGCGGAACTTGCCGGCGTACTGCGTGGCGAGCTGCTGAAGTAGCGGCATCAACTGCTGGCACGGTCCGCACCAGGCGGCCCAGAAATCCACGACCACCGGGCGCTGGTGGGACTCGTCCAGCACCGCTTGCTGGAAGTTTTCCTGCGTGACGTCGAGGATATCGTCGCCGGTTGCGCTTGCGGCTTCTGCCATGGGAACCCTCCTGAAACACTTGAATACGAAATCTGCACAGCATTGTTGGGATCATGGGGGCGATTGCAAGCAGCCCTGATTTGCTACCCTTCGCGCATCCGCGAGTGCGCAATCGACACAGGAACCATCACGTGAGCTATTCCGCATCCGATATCGAGGTCCTCGAGGGGCTGGACCCGGTGCGCAAGCGCCCGGGCATGTACACCGACACGACCCGCCCGAACCACCTGGCGCAGGAGGTGATCGACAACTCGGTGGACGAGGCGATCAGCGGCCACGCCAAGCGCATCGACGTGATCCTGCACAAGGACGACTCGGTCTCGGTCAGCGACGACGGCCGCGGCATGCCGGTGGACCTGCACCCGCGCGAGAAACGCCCCGGGGTCGAGGTGATCCTGTCCACCCTGCACGCGGGCGGAAAGTTTTCGGACAAGAACTATCAGTTCTCCGGCGGCCTGCACGGGGTTGGCGTGTCGGTGGTGAACGCGCTGTCGAAGCGGCTGGAGATCCAGATCAAGCGCGATGGGCGCGAGTACCGCATGGCCTTCGCCGGCGGTTACAAAACGCAGGACCTGGAGGCGGTCGGCGACGTCGGCAAGCGCAATACCGGCACCACGCTGCATTTCTGGCCGGACCCGCAGTACTTCGATTCGCCGCGGTTCTCGGTGCCCCGACTCAAGCACATCCTGCGCGCCAAGGCCGTGCTGTGCCCGGGCCTGACCGTAACCTTCCGTGACGAGACGACTGGCGAGGCCTGCGAATGGTGCTACGCCGCCGGGCTGCGTGACTATCTGGTGGAGGCCCTGGATGGTCTGGAGCGCCTGCCGGAGGAGCCGTTCATGGGTTCGATCGCCGGGGCGACCGAGGCCGCCGACTGGGCCGTGACCTGGCTGCCGGAGGGCGGCGAGGTGGTCAGCGAGAGCTACGTAAACCTGATCCCGACCACCCAGGGCGGTACCCATGTGAACGGCCTGCGCACCGGCCTGACCGAAGCGGTCCGCGAGTTCTGCGAGTTTCGCAGTCTGCTCCCGCGCGGCATCAAGCTGGCCCCGGAGGATGTCTGGGAGAGGGTGGCCAGCGTGCTGTCGTTCAAGATGCAGGACCCGCAGTTCGCAGGGCAAACCAAGGAGCGGCTGTCCTCGCGCCAGGCCGCGCCGTTTGTTTCCGGCGTGGTCAAGGACGCCTTCAGCCTGTGGCTGAACCAGCACCCGCAGCAGGGCGAGCGCATCGCGGAACTCTCGATCCAGAACGCACAGAAGCGCCAGCGCGCCGGCCGCAAGGTGGTGCGCAAGAAGATTACCCAGGGCCCGACCCTGCCGGGCAAGCTGGCCGACTGCGCCAGCCAGGACCTCGAACGCACCGAGCTGTTCCTGGTCGAGGGCGACTCGGCTGGCGGCTCCGCCAAGCAGGCGCGCGATCGCGATTTCCAGGCGATCATGCCGCTGCGCGGCAAGATCCTGAATTCCTGGGAGGTGGACCCGGACCAGGTGCTCGGCTCGCAGGAGATCCACGACATCTCCGTGGCCCTGGGCGTGGACCCGGGCCAGGCCAGCCTGGACGGGCTGCGCTACGGCAAGGTCTGCATCCTGGCCGATGCCGACTCCGACGGCGCGCATATCGCCACGCTCTTGTGCGCATTGTTCCTGAAGCACTTCCGGCCGCTGGTGGAGCGGGGGCACGTGTATATCGCCATGCCGCCGCTTTATCGTGTAGACGTCGGCAAGCAGACCTTCTACGCCCTGGACGACGACGAGAAGGCTGGCGTGCTGGAACGCATCGAGGCAGAAAAACTGAAGGGCAAGATCTCCGTGACCCGTTTCAAGGGGCTGGGCGAGATGAACCCGCTACAGCTGCGCGAGACCACCATGAACCCGGACACTCGGCGTCTGGTGCAGCTCACCCTCGACGCCGCCGACGACACCATGCAGCTGATGGACATGCTGCTCGGCAAGAAACGCGCCGGCGAGCGCCGCGCCTGGCTGGAGGGCAAGGGCCACCTGGCCGACGTCGCCGTCTAGTTAATTCAGAGGCCCTGCCGACGGCCGGAAAGAGCCACGGGTCACGTGAGCGCCGGGTAGTCGGTGTAGCCGTGTTCGTCGCCGCCGTAGAAGGTGGCTTCGTCCCACTCGTTGAGCGGGGCACCCTGGCGGAAGCGCTCGGGCAGGTCCGGGTTGGCGATGAACGGGCGGCCGAAGGTGACCAGGTCACAGCGTCCGACAGCGATGCGCTCGCGGGCCTCGTCGGCGCTGTAGGCGCCATTGCCGATGTAGGTTTGGCTGAAGCGCGCGCGGATGGCGTCGATGATGGATTCCGGGCGGCCGGTTTCGTGGTTGCCCTGGAACGAGTCCTCCACCACCTCGATGTAGGCGATGCCGGTGGCGTCCAGGGCCTCGGCGAAGGCGCTGTAGGTTTCCAGCGGATCATCATCATGCATGCCGTTGAAACTGCCGGTCGGGCTCACGCGGATGCCCACGCGCTCCGGACCCCAGATCTCGATCACCGCGCGCACCACCTCCAGCGGCAGGCGGATGCGGTTCTCCACCGAGCCCCCGTAGGCGTCGGTGCGGTGGTTGCTGCCACTGCGGATGAACTGGTCCAGCAGGTAGCCGTTGGCGGCGTGGATCTGCACGCCGTCGAAGCCCGCCGCCTTGGCATTCTGCGCGCCCTGGCGATACTGCTCCACGATGCCCGGCAACTCGTCGAGTTCCAGCGCGCGCGGCTCCAGTACTTCAACCATGCCGGATTCGGCACTGATGAAGGTATAGGCGCCCTCCGGCTGGATCGCGGAAGGGGCGACTGGCTTCTGACCGTCGGGTTGTAGCTCCGGGCGCGAGATGCGGCCGACGTGCCACAGCTGCGCCTGGATGCGTCCCCCGGCGCCATGCACGGCCTCGGTGACCTTGCGCCATCCGTCCACCTGCTCCTGCGAGTGGATGCCCGGGGTGAACGCATACCCCTTGCCCTGCGGCGAGACCTGCGTGGCCTCGCTGATGATCAGGCCGGCACCGGCACGCTGCGCGTAGTACTCGGCGTTCAGATCAGTGGGCACGTCGCCTGGCTGCCCGGCGCGCGAGCGCGTCAGCGGGGACATCAGCACCCGGTTCGGCAGCTCCAGCGGGCCCAGGCTGTAGGGGCGAAAAAGCGCGTCATCGTGCTTGGTCATGGGGTCTTCCTTTGGGTTCGTATCGATCCGTGCTGCGAGTCGGACCCGGATCAACCGAACACGTTCCTTTCAGACGGGAGCATTCCGCTGATTCACGGTCGGACACCCGGTTCGGCCGCCTCGATCAGGGCACGGGTGCGCTCGGCGATGTAGTGTGCGGGGCGGGCCAGGGCCTGGTCCAGGGTGATGCTGCCGTCGCACAGGGCGCGGGCGTCGCTCAGGCCGAAGGCGCCGATCTCGGCCTCGTCGCAGGCGATGGAGCCGGCGATCGCCACCACAGGGACCCGCAGTTCTCGGGCGCGGCGCACGACTTCTGCTACCACCTTGCCGTGCGAGGTCTGGCCGTCCAGCTGGCCCTCGCCGGTGATGACCAGATCGGCCTCGCGGATCGCGGCGTCCAGCCCGATCAGTTCGGCCAGGTAGCCCGCGCCCATGCGCGCGCTACCGCCGAGGACGCAGTCCAGTGCGAACCCGAGCCCACCGGCGGCGCCGGCGCCCGGGGTGTCGGTGGGACGATGGAGGTGCCCGGCGGCATCAATGCAACGCGCCAGGTGCTCCATGTGCCCATCCATCGCCGGGATGTCGGCCGCCTTCAGGCCCTTTTGCGGGCCGAATACCGCCGCCGCGCCATGCGGCCCGGTCAGGGGGTTGTCCACATCGTTCAGCACGGTGATGTCGATGCGGCCCAGGCGCGGGTCCAGCGCGTCGAAATCGACCCGTGCGAGATCGGCCAGGCCGGCCGGGTGGGGCGCAAGCGCGTGTCCCTCGGCATCCAGGAAGCGCACGCCCAGGGCGGCCAGCATGCCCGCGCCGCCGTCCACCGTGCCGCTGCCGCCGAGGCCGATCATCAGGTGTTCGGCGCCGGCGTCCAGGGCCGCCCGCATCAGTTCGCCGACGCCGAAGCTGTGGAGCTGCCAAGGGTCATGCCGGTCGTCGGGGATCCGGTCCAGCCCGCAGGCAGAGGCGACATCGATCACGGCCCGCTGCTCGCGGTGATCGCAGCCCCAGCCAGCGCTCAGGTGGGTGCCGGTGGGGCCGGTCACATCCGACAGGTGCCAGGCCCAGCCGAGGGTGTGGCTGACCAGCCGCGCCGTGCCCTCGCCGCCATCCGCCATGGGCAGGGAGCGTACCCGGGCATCCGGTCGGGCGGCGTGCACCCCGCGGGCCATGGCGGCGGCCACGTCCTCGGCCTCCAGGCTGCCCTTGTAGCTGTCCGGGCAAACGACGACCCGGAGTCGTTCAGACAAAGATCAGGCCCAGGATGTAGATGGTGATCATCGCGCTGATGCCCTGCAGCAGCGTGGCGGTGGTGAACACCTTGTACGCGGTGGACACCTTCATGCGGCTGAACTGGGTGACCACCCAGAAGAAGCTGTCGTTGGCGTGCGAGACGGTCATCGCACCGGCACCCACGGCCATCACGGCCAGGACCATTCCCATGGTCGAATCCAGCCCCAGCGAGGCCAGCATCGGCGCGATCATGCTGGAGGCGGTGACCAGTGCCACGGTGGACGAGCCCTGGGCGGACTTCAGCGCCGCCGCGATCAGGAACGGCACCAGCAGGCCCAGACCCAGACCGCTCAGCAGGTCGCCCAGCTGATCGCCGATCGGGGTCTCGCGCAGCACGTTGCCGAAGGCGCCGCCGGCCCCAGTGATCAGGATGATCGGGGCCGCCAGCAGGATGGCGTCGACCGTCATCTGGTGGAAGCGGTCCTTGATGCCGGCGCCCTTGATCAGCAGCAGCGCGAAGATCACGCCGATGGCCAGCGCCACGACTGGGGTGCCGAGGAAGATCAGTGCGCTGGCGAATATCCCGGCCTCGGTGTCGCGGGTGGCCAGCAAGGCAACGGAGCCGATGGAGATCAGCACGATGGGTGCCAGGATCGGCATGAACGCGCCCAGGGTCGTCGGGCGGTGTTCCAGCTTGATCTCTTCCCTCTCGACCTCCTGCCCGGTGGCCTCGCTGATCGGGTCCGGTTCCAGCAGCTCTTCGTCATTGGCATGCGCGTAGCGGCTGGCCCACAGCCAGCCCACCGCGGCCGCTACGGCCGAGACGAACAGCCCCACCAGGATCACCAGGCCCAGGGCATCGGCGATGCCGATGTTGCTGGCGGCCGCAATCGGGCCGGGGGTGGGCGGCACGAAGTTGTGCGTGGCGAACAGCCCGGTCGCCAGCGCGACACTCATGGCCACCACCGAGATGCCGGCGGTCTTGGCCAGCGCGTTCTTCAGCGAGTTCAGGATCACGTAGCCGGAGTCGCAGAACACCGGGATGGATACGATGTAGCCGATGATCGAGACCGTGAGGGTAGGGAAGCGGTCGGACAGCGCGCGGATGATCGCCTCCGCCATCACCACGGCCGCGCCGGTGCGGTCGAGGATGACCCCGATGATCGTCCCCAGGGCGATCACGATGCCGATGTAGCCCAGAGTGCTACCGAAGCCGTCGTTGATGACGCTGATCGCCTCGCGCGGCGCGATACCGCCGATGAGTGCCATTGCGAAGGCGGCGATCAGCAGGGCGAGGAACGGATGTACGCGCAGTTTCGCCGTGGCGAACACCAGCGCGGCGACGACCACAATCAATCCGATAATCAGCATGTCGCGTCCTTTTGCCTTTTTATGAGTATCGATCCGGAGTCTAGACGTCCGTGAGCGGTTCGGTGTCCCGTGATTGGTCTGGGCGCTACAATCCAGACGCCATTTCTTGCCAGGGGATTCCTGCATGCATCGTGTTATCGCGTTTTCGGGGTTGATGGGCGCGAGCCTTGCGCTGGTGATGTCCGCATCGGCCGCGGCCAATCCGTATTCCGGGTTGCAGGAGCGCGAGATCAAGGCACTCTCCGCGCAGGAGACCGAAGATCTCCTGGAAGGGCGCGGCATGGGGATGGCGCTGCCGGCCGAGCTGCACGGCTACCCGGGCCCTCTGCATGTGCTCGAGGTGGCAGCGGAGCTGGGCCTGACGAGCGAACAACGTCGCGAGACCGAGCGGCTGTTCGAGACCATGCGGGAGCAGGCGCGCCAACTGGGCCGGCGCATCGTGGAGCGCGAAAGGGAACTGGACGAGCGCTTCGCGGAGGGCGCGATCTCCAGCGATACCATCGAGACGCTCACGGTCGCGATCGGCGAGCTGCGCGGCCGCCTGCGCCACCTGCACCTGTCCTACCACCTGAAGATGGATGCGTTGCTCAGCGAGGAGCAGAAGGTGCGCTATCGGCAGGCCCGCGGTTATCACGGCGAGGCGGAAGACAGCCCGGGAGATGGCCATCATCACGGCCATCCGGGCCACCACCACTGAATGCCCGTGCCCTTCCCGGCAAGGAACTAATTGCGTGGCACCGCGTTCGACTGAAGAGACGATCGGAGCGCGCATGACGGGAGCCCTGAACCTGGATCTGAACCGGCCGGTGGTCGTGGAGACGTCGGCGCAGCCCTGGAGCGGCAGCCGTGCCGACGGCGTGGTGCGCAAGCCGCTGGAACGCGAGCAGGCGGAAGCGGGCCGCGCCACCAGCATCGTGCAGTTCCAGCCCGGAGCCCGCTTCCCGCCGCACACGCATGCGCTGGGCGAGGAGATCCTGGTACTGGACGGCGTGTTCTCCGACGAAACCGGTGACTATCCCGCCGGCACCTACCTGCGCAATCCGCCGGGTTCCCGCCACACGCCGCACTCGGATCCCGGCTGCACGTTGTTCGTGAAGCTGGAGCAGTTCGCGCCCGAGGATCGCGAGAAGGTGGTGGTCGATACCCACTCGGCGCTCTTCCAGCCTGGCATCGGCGGCTTGCGCGTCCTGCATCTGCACAGCTTCGGTGCCGAACACACCGCACTGGTGCACTGGCCGGCCGGCGAACACTTCCAGCCCCACCGGCACTGGGGCGGCGAGGAGATCCTCGTGCTGTCCGGCGAGTTCATCGACGAGCACGGGCGCTATCCCGCGGGCACGTGGATCCGCAGTCCGCATTCGAGTCAGCACGACCCCTGGGTGGAGGAGGAGACGCTGATCTACGTGAAGACCGGTCACATGTGATGCCCTGCGCCCGGGTCTGCGCTTACACCGGGTAAGGTGACCGAAGGCGCCCGGGCCGGGTATAGCGACCCCCTTTACACGGGAGCAGGCCGATGCAGCAGCCCGAATCCCAGCAGGACACTGTCCTCGACCCGTATCGTGCCCGCATCCGGGCGGCATACGGGGCCGACGAGGCGGCCGTGCTGCGCGACCTGCGGGCCGGCATCCGGCTGGATGCCGAGGCCCGCGCCCGTATCGCGGCCGAGGGCGCGCGCATCGTCGAGCGGGTGCGCGCCGACACATCGCCGTCGATGCTGGAGAGCTTCCTCGCCGAGTACGGCCTGTCCACCGAGGAGGGTGTCGGTCTGATGTGTCTGGCGGAGGCCCTGCTGCGGGTGCCGGACGCCGAGACCATCGACGAGCTGATCCAGGACAAGATCGAGCCCTCCGACTGGGGCGCCCACCTCGGGCATTCCTCGTCGTCGCTGGTGAACACCTCTACCTGGGCCTTGATGCTGACCGGCAAGGTGCTGAGCGATGACCCGCAGCGCCCGGCCGCCGCACTGCGCGGGCTGATCCGGCGGGTCGGCGAGCCGCTGGTGCGTACTGCCGTGGCGCAGTCGATGAAACTGCTGGGGCGCCAGTTCGTGCTCGGCGAGACGATTGCCCAGGGGATGCGCAACGCGCGCGAGATGGAGCGCGAGGGCTACACCTATTCCTACGACATGCTCGGCGAGGCCGCACGCACCGATGCCGACGCCCGGCGCTATCACCGCGCTTATGCCACGGCCATCGCGGAGATCGCGAAGCAGGCGCAGGGCGACGTCCGTTCCAGTCCCGGCGTCTCGGTCAAGCTTTCCGCGTTGCATCCCCGCTACGAGTACACCCACCACGCGACGGTGATGGCGGAACTTGTGCCGCGGACACGGGAACTGGCTCGGCAGGCGGCGCAGGCCGGGATCGGCTTCAACATCGACGCCGAGGAGCAGGATCGCCTGGAGTTGTCGCTGGACGTGATCGAGGCCCTGCTGGCGGATCCGGAGCTGGCCGGCTGGGACGGCTTCGGCGTGGTCGTGCAGGCCTACGGCCGCCGGGCGGCGCCGGTAATCGAGGCGCTTGACGCCCTGGCGGAGCGCCTCGATCGGCGGATCATGGTGCGCCTGGTCAAGGGCGCCTACTGGGATACCGAGATCAAGCTGGCGCAGGAACGGGGCGTGGAACACTTCCCGGTGTTCACGCGCAAGGTGAATACCGATGTCAGCTACATCGCCTGCGCGCAGATGCTGCTGGACCGGCGCGACCGCATCTACCCGCAGTTCGCCACTCACAACGCGCATACCTGTGCGGCGGTGCTGGCCATGGCCGGAGACGATCGCGGCGGCTTCGAGTTCCAGCGCCTGCACGGCATGGGCGAGTCGGTGCACGCCATCGTCAAGGCAACGGCTGGCACCCGCTGCCGCATCTACGCCCCGGTGGGTGCGCATCGCGACCTGCTGGCCTATCTCGTGCGTCGCCTGCTGGAAAACGGCGCCAACAGCTCTTTCGTCAACCAGGTGGTGGACAGCGCCATCCCGCCGGCGGAGATCGCCCGCGACCCGCTCGCCGATCTGGAGGCACTGGGCGACACCATCGCCAACCCGGCGATCCGCGACCCGGCCGATCTCTACCAGCCGCAGCGGCAGAACTCGCGTGGCTACTGCGTTAACGAGCCCGCCTCCATCCTGCCGCTGCTCGAGGCGCGCGAGGCCTTCGCGCGGACGCGCTGGCAGGCAGCGCCGATGCTGGCCGCGGGGCATGCGCCACAGGGCGAAACGCGCGACGCGGTTTCTCCCGCCGATCCCGACGATGTGGTGGGGGAGGTGCGCGAGGCCACGGTGGAGGAAGTCGAGCAGGCCCTGCGCGCCGCATTGATGGGGTTTGTCGACTGGTCGGCGCATCCGGTCGCGGCACGGGCGGACCTGCTGCGCGCCATCGCGGAGCGTTACGAGGCGCACGCCCCCGAGCTGATCGCGCTGACCAACCGCGAGGCCGGCAAGACCGTGTGGGACGGCATCGCCGAGGTGCGCGAGGCGGCCGACTTCCTGCGCTACTACGCCGGCGAGGCCGAACGGCTGGAACAGGAGGCGGAGCTGGAGCCGCGCGGGGTGTTCGTCTGCATCAGCCCGTGGAACTTCCCGCTGGCGATCTTCACCGGGCAGGTCGCCGCGGCCCTGGCGATGGGCAATACCGTGCTGGCCAAACCGGCCGAGCAGACCCCGCTGATCGCCACCCGCGCGGTGGAGCTGATGCGCAAGGCCGGCCTGCCGGAGACCGCCCTGCAGCTGTTGCCGGGTGACGGCCCGTCCGTCGGCGGGCCGCTCACCGCCGATCCGCGCATCAGTGGGGTCTGCTTCACCGGCTCCACTGAGGTGGCGCAGCGGATCCATCGTAGTCTGGCGGACAACGCCGGGCCGGACGCCGTCCTGATCGCCGAGACCGGCGGGTTGAACGCGATGATCGTCGACAGCTCCGCGCTGACCGAACAGGCGGTGCGCGACATCCTTGCCTCCGCCTTCCAGTCCGCCGGGCAGCGCTGCTCGGCGCTGCGCATGCTCTACGTGCAGGACGAGGCCCATGACCGGTTGCTGGAGATGCTGCAGGGCGCGATGGACGCGCTGACCATCGGCGATCCCTGGCAACTGGCGACCGACGTCTCGCCGGTGATCGATGCCGAGGCACAGGCGGATATCCGCGACTACCTGAAGGCGCAGAAGGAGCAGGGACGCCTGATGAAGGCGCTGCCGGTGCCGGAGACCGGACGCTTTGTCGCCCCCTCCATCGTCCGGCTCTCGGGGATCGAGGCCCTGGAGCGCGAGGTATTCGGCCCCGTGCTGCACGTCGCGCGCTTTCGCGCGCGGGATCTGGACGCCGTGGTGGATGCCATCAATGCCCGCGGTTACGGCCTGACCTTCGGCCTGCATACCCGCATCGACGATCGCGTGCAGCAGGTGGTCGAGCGTCTGCGCGTGGGCAACCAGTACGTGAACCGCAACCAGATCGGCGCCATCGTCGGCTCCCAGCCGTTCGGCGGCGAGGGGCTCTCCGGCACCGGCCCGAAGGCGGGCGGGCCGCTATACCTGACCCGTTTCGGGCGCCGCCCGCCGGTCGCCGCGGATCAACCCGCGGCGCCGGATGCGGAGGCCCCCGGGGTTGCACGGGATACCCTGCAGCGGGCCCTGGACGCGCTGGATGCCGGTGACTGGGCCGCGCGCACCGACCGGATGGAGGTGCTGCGCAAGGCGCTGCCGGAGCGCGCGGGGCTGCTGCGCCAGGCCCTGGCGGAGACCGCGGCGTTCGACACGAGTCCGCAGACGCTACCGGGGCCGACCGGCGAGAGTAATCGCCTGCGTCTCTATCCCCGCGGTCCGGTGCTGTGCCTGGGGCCGAGTGCGGAGGTTGCACTGGCGCAGGCGGTGCAGGCGCTGGGGGCGGGGTGTCCGGTGGTCATGGTAGTCCCGGGTGCCGAACGCGCCGCGCGGGCGCTGCAAAAGGCCGACGTCCCGCTGCAGGGGATCGACGGCGTCGTCGAGCCGGAAACGCTGGCTGTACTCAACGGTTTGGTAGCGGTCGCCGCGGTCGGTAACAGCGAGTGGAGCCGCAGTTTGCGCAAGGCGCTGGCGCAGCGCGACGGGCCGATCATTGCGCTGGAGACCGCCCTGATCGCGCCGGAGCGCTATGTGGTGGAGCGCCACCTGTGCATCGACACCACCGCCGCCGGCGGCAACGCCAGTCTGCTCGCGGCCGCTGACTGATGCCGGCCACGTTGTGCGGTGGTGGCGCCGGTCTGGCCTGGGCGCGTTACCGGCGTTTCTTGCGGCGTTTCTGGCCCACCTTCACGCGCTGGAGCGCGCCCTGCAGTTCACCGTGCGCCTCCTTCGGGATGGAGGACGAGCTGCGCAGGCGCAGACCCTTGCCGGTGCGAACGGCCGTCAGGCGGCCGTTCTTGATGCCGTAGCGGCGGACGATATCCCGTGCCGCGTGTTCGAAGTGCATCGGCGGGTCGCCGCGCCGCACCCGTAGCGTTCCGTCCGCGATCTCCAGGCTGAAGATGATGCTTGCCTGCCAGATCAGCAAGGCGCCCGCCACCAGCAGCAACACAATCATCAACAGCAGCGTGATCAGCATGGAGTCCTCTCCGGTGGTGCCCCGACCTGCATGAGTCTGGGGCAGGGCGTAATGAATCCGTCGCGCCGATCGTAGCACTCGAACACGCGGTTGCGTCTCGCGCGGCCGGACCGATGGGCGCGTGCGGTGCCGGATGGCCAAAGGTCGCGCAGGGTTTGAGTGTGCAGTATGCACATGGAGTGCTAGTATGTGCTTACTTCTGTTTGTCTGGAGGTGAGTCATGAGCACTGCAGAGCTTCTGGCCCCGGAACGTTCCGAGGTCCTGCGCGAGGCGCTGGTCAATGCCGGCAAGGCGCTGGGCCTGACCCAGGCGGAGCTGGGCGAGGTGGTCGGACGCGGGCGTACGGACATCAGCCGGGGCAACATCGATCCGGCCAGCAAGCCGGGTGAGCTGGCGCTGTTGCTGATTCGCTGCTATCGCGCGCTCTATGTCCTCACCGGCGGGGATGCCGGTGCGATGAAACACTGGATGCAGACGCACAACCACCACACCGGAGGCGTGCCCGCCGAGCAGATCCGCACGGTTCAGGGTTTGGTGGGGGTGCTGGAGTACCTCGACGCGATCCGCGGCAAGCTATGAGGGCAACCTGACATGCCGGACTGGGATGCCCTGGTCGAAGCGGCGCCGCGTGTCACGCTGAGGGGGGAGGTCCTGCGCCTGGTGGAGAGCCAGGAGCAGGTTGCCACCAACCAGATTGTCAGCTCGCTCGACCGCCAGGCCGTTCTGGAAGAGATGCTGGAGGCCACCAAGCCGCCCCGGCGTCCGGGTACGGAACGGCTGCACTACCTGCTGGCGACGCCGTTTCGCTACCCGCCGCTACGTCACGGCTCGCGCTTCGGCCGTCGCCACGAACCCAGCCTGTTCTACGGCGCCCTGCGCGAGCGCACGGTCCTCGCCGAGGCAGCCTACTACCGGTTTGTGTTCTGGCATGGCATGGCGACCCCGCCACCGCGAAAGCTCGATACCCAGCACACGTTGTTCGCCGCACGCTACCAGAGCCCCAATGGCTTGCAGCTCGATCAGCGCCCGTTCGCTGAACACGCGGACCTGTTGCGTCATCCCGCCGACTATCAGGCCACCCAGGCCCTGGGCGCCGCGCTGCGCGAGGCCGGCATCGACCTGTTCGAATACCCGTCCGCCCGCGATCACGAGGCCGGCCTGAACCTCGGGCTCTTCAATGCGCGCCCGTTTACCCGCAACAAACCCACGCGCCAGGATCCCTGGCTGTGCCAGCTCACCGCCGACCACGTCCGTTTCCTCAAGCCCCGCGACGGCGCCCTGCACGACTTTCCCCTGACCCAATTCCACTACCAGGGCCGGCTGCCGCTACCCGCCTGACAGCCGTACCCACACCGGCCATTGCGAGGCCTCGCAGAGGCCGTGGCAATCGGTCGGACCCGCCCACAGGGCCTCGATGCTCTCGATGGCGTATGCCTGGCAGGAAAATGTCAGAAGTAGTCGTCTTCGCGCTGACGGCGAAACGCGAGGAGGGTGACCCTTTCGGCATCGTCAATTTCGAACAGGGCCACGTAGCCCAAACGGCCAAAAGGGATCAGGAGCTCTCGGATGCGGGGATGGGCGGGGTCCAGCGTACGGCAGCTCAGCGGGAAAGTTTCCAGTAGCGATACGGCCTGCCCAATGGCCGTGCGGGCGCGGTTTGCGGCTGTCGGATCCTGTTCTGCCAGGAATGCGACAAGCCGCATCAGGTCGTCGCGCGCCTGCGCCGTAAAGCGGGCCGAGTAACTCATCCTTGAGCCTCCGGTTGACGGGCTATTTCGTGCTCAACATCTGGTCGAGCTCGTCCAGGACCGATTGCGCCGGATAGTACACACCCGTCTCCTGGGCGTTACGCGCCGATTCCAGCCCGCGCTCCAGAAATTGGGCGTGCGCCTGGCGGCGGTGAATCTCGTGACGCACGGCATCCTCGATAAACGCCGATAGCGTTTCTTCCTCGCCCAGGGCCTGCTCGACCTGGTGGCGAAACGCATCACTGACCCGCAGGGCGGGTAACGTCGCATTCTTCATGGCCCGTCTCCGGCTCAACCTCCCGGTACTGTGTCGCATATGCGATACAGTACCCAGCCGCACTTATTCCGAACCCTTTGACGGTTCAGATAGGCTCTTCCCGGCCGGGGCGTTTGAGGTGTTCAGCCACCAGATGGTGAATAGCAGCATGGCGGTGATGATCGGGTACTTTGCGAGCGTTATGCCGGTGGACGGCATGGCAAGAGACGCCAGAATGCCCGCGACCAGCCCCATTTTGATAGCCAGTGGCACCTTGCCGAAAGGCCGGTTCATCATGAACGCGCCCGCATAGAGGGCGATCCAGCCCCACAACCCTGCGAGCGCGGCGAACAGGCTTCTCGCTTCAAAGAGGAGCCGGGCCCTCGTGAACTCCTCTTCGCTCAGGCCCTGTTCCCGCGCAATGCGCTGGGAGGTTTCGTCGAAGACCTGGTTGAGCCCTTGATCCGGTGAGAAATAGCCGCTGGCCAGCCAAAACACCCAGGCCAGGAACCAGACAAAAATCACGCTGGAGACGGCCAGCGCCACGAGCGTGGCGACCTTGAGCACCAATTTTACGATCCCCATGCTGAATTCCCCTGTGCCCCTGAATGATTACTCCGCGCTTCCGGACGCGTTCCGGGTGTCCGGAAGCGCGGTGTGCATCTGGATCCAGGGAACGCCGAGCCGGCCCGGGTATTCCTTCAGCAGCAGCGAGTCTCCCTCGCGCACCGACCGGTAGAGCGCGCTTCCGACCCGTACCCCAGAGCCCGGCTGGGGTCCACCCCAGCCGTCCACGCGCAGGTAACGGCGAGTGCCACCCCGGCTGCTCCTCCGGGTGGTCTTCTCCTGCACCTCAACCACATATTGGCTGGGTGCCGCCTGATCGAACGCCATATTCGCTTCGCGCAGCAGGCCGTAGCTGGTCATCAGGGCACCCAGGTAACCCGCCAGGGCCAGCTCGAGCAGGACCAGATGCGTTCGTGAAGTCCGTCCGAGCAGCACGATGGTCAGCGCCATCAGCGAGCCGATTACGATCGCGGCCACAGGGAGCGCAAGTGACAGGAGACCCACCATGCTGGCGGGTGCCGGCAGGGGCGAGAACATAATGGGTGCCAGCAGCACCAGTCCGCCGACCAGAAGCGCCGAACTGGCGCCCGCGAAGAGCGCCGCCTTCCATGCAAATGGTTCCCTGCGTCCACGTACCGCGACGGGAATTTCCGCTTCCAAGGCCTCCGAAATGTCGCGCAAAAGCGGGACGAATGCTCGGGCGAGGGCCATTCGCGATGGGGCCTTGCGCCGCCTCGACGACACAACCTCGACCCAGATCCGCTGACGCCGAACACGGAAATGACGGAACCGTACGTTCTGCCTTTCACATTCATCGAGGAGGCGAAGCATCCGCGCCTGCGTCGTGGCGCAACCTTTGAGCGCGCGGCAGATACTTCGCTGGTCCGTGACCAGGTAAAAGGCTCGGTCGAACGACCGGCTCCCTGTGCGGCAGGCCACGGAGAGGCCGATCGCCGTAAAGGGGTAGTCCCACCAGCGCCGGGCTTTGACGCGAAGTTCGATATCCGGCGCCTGATCAAAACCGATACGTTGCCAGGGTGCGCGTCGATTTCCGGTTTGCTGCTCGCTGTAAAGTGCGCCCTCGGGCGGAGCGCCCATCCGTTTACCCGTGTACGGGTTGATAAATGTCAGGGCTCGAAGTTGCCAGCGATCCTCCATCCTGTGGCGGTATCCAATGACCGCCATTCCGATCATCGTGACCAATCCAGCCAGCATCCACATGCGCACGTCCCCTGTGGCAGCGTGTGACAGCGACCCCGTCGGGTCCTACTCGGTGTCACTCTGGGGTGAGCGGCCCGGCCGCCACTCGGCCTGCATCGCAAACAGTTCGATCAGAGCCTGGGCATTCGGATCGTCACAGCCGTGTTCGTCGATGCGCTGCCTTACCTGGGTCTGGATGTCTTCCTGGCCACGCAGCAGGGTGGCCGCGATCTGTTCTCCCGTCGCTTCGGGGTGCTGGTCCTCCAGCGCCATGACGGATTGCAGGTAGATCATTTGCTGGTTGGCCAGAAACGCGACCATCTGGTCGTCATCGATATCGTCACAGCGGGCCGCGGCCGTACTGGATGCGACGAACTGACTCAGGATGTTCAGGATCTCGGGCCGCTCGTCGGCGCTTGCCGGGCTGGCGAGGCCGAATATCAGCAGGAACAGCCCGGCCGTGGCGGCGAGAAGCCGGCGAGGTGGCGGGCGGGTAACGCGGCATGGGGCGGCAGGGCGCACATGCCCCGCGCGGACAGAACTAGAGAATCCTTTCTTCATCGTTTCCCTCCCTGGAAACATCGCGAGCCCATTGATCGGTCGCGCCCACAATCTAGCTGCTGTTTCCCGACCTGTCATCCCTCGTCCTTCTACGGGGCACCACGTCATTGCGAGGCCTCGCAGAGGCCGTGGCAATCGGTCGGAGCGTGCTGGGCCGCCGGTCGGTCGCAATGCCGGGGCAGAAGGCCCGACCTGATCCGGCGCCCTTGATCCCGGCGCCCGTGCAGGCACTCGACGCACCACGGGGTCTGCTACGCTTCGGCCCTTGTCGGACAGGAGAGATCAGATGACGGTTGCAGCGCTCACGGAACAGTTTCCGCATCCCGAAGTGCGGTTTCGCCAGCAGGATGCACTGGTGATGGTCGATATCGAGAACGCGCACGGCAGCGCGTCGCTCACGACCTTTGGCGCGACACTGCTGAGCTATCGCCCGAAGGGTGGTGCCGATGTGCTGTGGGTGAGCGATACCGCGTTGTACGACGGCAAGAAACCGGTGCGCGGCGGGGTCCCCGTCTGCTGGCCATGGTTCGGCCCGTACGATCCGGCCGCGCTGGGCCCCGACCCGAGCGACGAACACAAGAAGGGGCACGGGATCGCGCGCTATGCGTTCTGGGATGTCGAGTCCGTGGAATCGGTCGGCGATGCCACGCACGTCGTGTTCGTGCTGACCCCGGACGACGACATCCGCAAGGCCTGGCCGCTGGAGTTCTCGCTGCGCCTGCACGTCACCCTGGGCGAGGCCCTGGAGATGACGCTGGAGGGCGAGAACCGCAGCAATCGCGAGTGGCGTGTGTCGGAGGCCTTCCACACCTACTTCGGCGTGGGCGAGGCCGAAGGCCTGGTGGTGCGCGGGCTGGACGGGACCACGCGGATCGACAAGCTGGCGGACGGCGAACGCGGGACGCAGTCCGGCGACGTCGCCATGACGACCCCGATGGAGCAGGTGTTCGTCGGCCACCCGGGCACGCTCGTGATCGAGGATCGGGGCAACGCGCGCGAGATCGTCATCGAACGCGAGAACAGCGCCAGCAGCGTGCTGTGGAACCCCGGCCCGGAAGGCGTCCAGTCGTTCGCCGACATGCCCGACGACCAGTACCGCAAGACGGTCTGCGTCGAAGTCGCCAACGCCCTGGACGATGCCTACCCGCTTGCCGCGGGCGCAACCCACGCCATGACCATGCGGCTCTCCGTACGCTGAGCCAGCCGGCTGGCTGGATTGCCACGTCGCTGCGCTCCTCGCAATGACGGGGACGAGGCACTCGCGCTTCCTGCGCAACGGGGCATGTGGGCCAATCAGGTGCAGTGACCCTGCGCCGGTATCCCGCTGACCCCAACCGTTCGCGGGTCCCATTCCCCGTCATTGCGAGGCCTCATAGAGGCCGCGGCAATCGGCCGGACTGTCCCGGATGCCGATCGGCCGGGGTGGAGAGAGGACTCAGGCTTGGCCCCGGAACCCGTGACAAATCACGCTCCGTCATCCCGGCTCACCGCTTTGCGGTGTCCGGGATGACGCAGGCGGGGGCGCGGAATGGGGATGGTCCCAATCCTTTGCCCTGTCTCGACCTGTCACGCTTGATCCTGGTATCCGCGCTGACTACGCCAGCTCCGGAAGCGGTGCGCCTTGGCTACAGCGTGTGCCCGGTGAGTCGTCGGTAGATGGCGAAGCCGGCCTCGCGGTCACGGCAGCGCAGGATGGCGGCGCGGCCCGGGGTGGAGGGATCGGGCTGCAGGTTCACGCCGGCCGCCTCGGCGGCCCGGAAGTCGTCATCGTGCAGGTCGGCCTCGCCGAACACCGAGATCACGAAGCCACCGGGGATGGGCGGGGGCGGGGTGAACGCCTCGCCGTCGGCCAGCGCGACCCAGGCTGGAATGAACTCCGGGCCGTAGAAGTCGAAGAAGCCGTTGGAGCCGCGCAGGTGGGCCTCGATCGGCCGGCCGCCGATCAGTTCGATGTTGCAGAGGCCGCTGTAGCCGGCCAGGTTGCGGCGTACCCAGTCGGCGATCCAGGGCTCGATCTCGGGCGCGGCGGCGCCGATCTCCCAGTAGATCGGGCGGGCGGCGTCCTTCGCCTCCGAACCGCGGGTGTGGGCAAACCAGCGGGCCGCGCCGTTCTCCACCAGGCAGTCGGTGCTGGTGTGGGTACCTTGCAGGCGCTGGCACCAGAAGCTGCCGGGCTCTGCCGGCACGTCGCCGGCCGGCATGGTGCGTGCGTTCAGCCCCATGCCGGCCAGGTTGGTGATCGGCTTGACGAACACCTCGGCGTCCGCCGCGATGCCGAGGTCCGTGGGTGCCACGCCGCAGGGCGCGGCGGTCAGTCCGGCATCCAGGGCCAGATGCAGTTTGTCATAGACATGCCGGTGGTCCGGATTGAGCCGCCAGGCGGCGGCGTCGGACACGGCCACCTCGCGGCACGGCTCGGGCCGGAAGAGATGCTCGCGTTCGGGGAGGACACCGACAAACGGCACTACCCGGCCTCCGCTTGGCGCGTTGCGTGGCCCGCCGCCAGGCGCTCCACTTCGCACAGCAGCGACTTGAACGCGGGAAACCCGCTGATCGGGTCCAGCGCGCGGTCGTCGGTCAGTTCGTTCACGTTGGCGTGGTTCCAGCCGTGCTGACAGTGCGCCACGCCGGGCTTGATGCGGTCCGTGACCTTGGCCACGAACGCCACGCGCCCACGTGGCGAGCGCACCTCTACCGTGTCGCCGTTGACGATCCCGCGCGCGGCGGCATCCATCGGGTGCAGCTCCACCAGCGGCTCCGGCATCGCCCGGCGCATGCGCTCCAGGTGCTGGTGCTGCGAGTGGGTGGCGTGCTTGTGGCGGGCGCCGCTGGTCAGTACCAGCGGATAGTCGCGGGCGAGCTCCGGCGTGGAGATCGGGCTCTCCGCCGGCTCACGGTAGACCGGCAGGCCGTCGTGCCCGGCCGCGCGCAGTTCCGCGGCGTCGAACTCCACCTTGCCGCTGACCGTGCGAAACCCGTTGATCCGGTACTGGCGGTCGCCTTCCTCGAAGCCGTACTCGAGCATGTCGTCCAGCGCCTTGGCGAACACGGTGACGCCGTCCGGGTCGTTATAGACCTGTTCGCGGATGGTCTCCGGTATGCCCTCGGCGGCCTCGGCCCAGCTGGCCTCCAGGTCGCCGTTCCAGAACTGCTCTGCCATCCCCAGGCGCACGCCCAGCTCCAGGAATACCTCGCCATCCGGGCGCGCCTCGCCGCGCGGGGCAACGGCGGCGTGGCGGTAGCGCAGTTCGCCGCGGAAGTTGCAGCCGGGGTAGGCGATCAGCGCCGCGCGTTCCAGGCTGGTGGCGGCCGGCAGCACGATGTCCGCCATGCGCGTGGCCGGGTTGTGGAAGAAGTCGGAGGCGGCGAAGAAATCCAGCGCGCCTAGCGCCTGTTCCATGCGCTTCGAGTTCGGCCACATCGCGGTGTTGATGCCCATCGCCAGCAGGGCGCGGACTGGCTGTGGCTGCCCCTCGAGGATGGCATCCGGCAGCAGCATGCTTTGCGCCGCCGGCCAGTGGGCCGTCCATACCGGAAAGGTCTCGTCGCCGATGCGCGGCGGCAGGTTCTCGCGGCAGTGGTCAAACAGGTCGATCGGCTTCGGCGTGACCTTGTCGTTGAAGAAGCGGTTGCCGCCCTCGCGGTCGATGTTGCCGGCCACCGCGGCCAGCAGGATCACCGCGCGGTGGTTCTGGAAGCCGTTGCTGTGCTGAACGGTGGCGGTGGGCGAAAGCATGATCTGCGCCGGCGCGTTGGCGGCATAGAGCTCGGCGGCGCGGCGCAGATCGGCCGCGTCGATGCCGCAGATCTGTGCGACACGCTCCGGCGGGAATTCGTCCACGTAGTCGCGGAAGGCCTGCACGCCGCTGCCCCATTCGTCGAGGAAGGCCTGGTCCTGCCAGCCGTTTTCGAAGATCAGGTAATGCATGCCCAGCGCCAGCGCGCCATCGGTACCCGGGCGGATCTGCAGGTGCACCTCGGCCTGCTCCGCCAGCGGGGTCACCCGCGGGTCGACCACCACGGTCGCGCAGCCCGGGCGGGTCGCAGCCAGGGGGTGCTGGTGGAACGGAGGGATGGAACCGCGCGGGTTGGTGGACCACACCAGCAGGCAGCGGGTGGCATCCGAGGCGACGGTGGAGGAGGTCTTGATCTTGGTGCCAAAGGTCACCTCCTCCGCCACCTTGGTGGAGGAGAAGCAGCAGCCACTCTCGGTCAGGTAGTTGGGCGAGCCGAAGGCATGTGCCAGGCGCTGGAGCTGCGGCCGGGCCTCCTTGGTATAGCCGGCGAAGAAGGCCGCCGCCGGGGCCCCGTGTTCCTCGCGGGTGGCGCGCAGGCGCTCGGCGATGGTGTCCAGTGCCTCGTCCCAGGAGATGCGCTCGAACTGGCCGCTGCCGCGCGGGCCCGTTCGCCGCAGCGGGTACAGCAGGCGCTCCGGATGGTTGCGCCGGTCGAGCTGGACGTAGCAGCGCGGGCAGTCGGGGCCGTCAATGGCGACCGGCTCGCCGACGGCGTCCAGGGTGACGTCGATGGCACAGTTGGCATCGCACTCGTAACAGGTACTTTTCACGGTCGCCATCGGACGGTCTACCTTGTTCAGCGGTCGTTCCTGATTGCTGCGCGGGCATTATGCCGGGAGCCTTCGGCCCGCCACGAACAACGCCTGGAACCGCGGGGGCACCTCTTTTTCACTCGTGGCCTGGGCGCCGATTAGCTTGGTTGGGGGTAAGGCAACACCTGGCACGGTCACTCGCGACAAAACACATCCCGTCATCCGGGCCAGAGCGCAGCGCAGAGCCGGGATCTCCGGGTTGAAGAGCCCCGGCGAGGAGGTTCTGGCTCACCGCTTTCGCTTTGCGGTGTCCGGGATGACCGGGTGTGGGGGCGGAACGGTATCGGTCCCCAACCGTTTGCCTCTGTCTATGCGCGTTTACGGACTTGCGTGCTGGCGGGTCTGCCTTGCGTGCCTCAGGCCGGTTGTCTGCGGGCCGCGCGGAGGGCACGGCAGATCCAGCCTTCCGGGGTATCTTCGCCGGTCAGCAGGTAGCGCAGGGCGTGCGGGTCGCGCAGGGTGTGCGAGATGGTGAGGGCGCTCGCGAAGCGGCCGCAGAACAGCAGGTGGTCGCCGGGTTGCAGGGGCGTGTTGTCGTCGGGCGCGAGGATATCCTCGCCTCCGGCTTCGCGCCGTAGTAGCAGCACAATGCAGGCGTGTCGCTGGCGCTCGGGATGGTCGGCGCGCAGCAACTGGCCCAGGGTCACCGGCTCCTGCTCCAGATGGGCAAGGAGGGCCGGGGCTGTCCCTTCGTCCAGTTGCTCGGTCCAGATGGCCGGCACACGGTCGCCGACCACGGCCGTGATGGAGCTGACTCGCTCGTTCGCCCAGTCGGTTGTCTGGTTGCGACTCAGTTCCAGGAAGCGCGGCAGGAGCGGCGAGGTCAGATGGGCCAGGATCGCCTCGGCAATCACCCGGTCGTGGCGCATCACCAGCGGCAGGTCGGCCGCCGCGAACAGGAGCGAATCGCACTCGCGGTTCTGGCGTCCGACCATGAACAGGTCCGGGTTCAGCTCGCGCGCGGTCATCACGATGGACAGGTTGTAGTCGTCGCGGCCGGTTCCGGCCACGATCCCGGAGGCGCTCTCGATGCCGGCCTCGTGCAGGGTGTCCGCCTCGGTGCCGCGGCCCTTGATGCAGTCGGGCGGGCAGTCCGCGCCCTCGGGGTCCGTTTCCACCAGGGTTACCTCCACGCCCTCCTGGATCAGCCCGGCATGTACGGCCTTGCCGAAGCGCCCGAAGCCGCACAGGATCCAGCGACCGCAGGGCGGGTCGATCGGCATCGGCAGCGGGCTCCCGGGGATGCTCCCAAGCCACTCGTGCAACAGGTGATGCGCGGGGGAATGCAGCGCGAGGGCCAGGCGCTGGCCGAAGATGTCGAACGGGTTGATGACCTGGTCAGTCCCGAACGAGGCCATGTTCTTCTCTGTGTCGTGGCTCTCGGCACGGCAGATCACGGGGCGCTCCGGGTTAAGGAGTTTGGCGGCAATGGCGATCCGCAGGTTCACCGCATCGTCGCTGGTCAGCGCCACCACACCCTGGCAGTGCGGGTTGAGGAGCCCGGCATCGAGCAGGCGATTGGCGATGCTGGCATCCGCGCACAGACCGGGGATCTGCAGCGGGTAATCCTCCAGGACCAGCTCGTTGATGCGGTCCGGGTTCTGGTCGATCACCACGGCAAAGCCATTGCGCCCGAGCAGGGAACGCACCACCAGGGCCCCGGTGTCGCCATAACCGCACACGATATGGAACGGTCGCTGCAGCTTGCGGATCGTGCGGTCGAACGCATGCTGGCTGACGGCCAGGCGGAAGGCCGGGTCCTGGATCAGTGCGAGGATCTTGCCGATCGCATACAGCCAGGCCACCACCGACAGGTAAACGGCAAACACCGTCCACATCCTCTGCGCCTCGGTGAAGGCGTGGGGGATCTCGCCGAAGCCGATGGTGGTGGCCATGTAGGTCACGAAGTAGAACGCATGGAAGAAATCCATGCGCCAAGGCTCCCCCTGATCGTCCACGCCGGGTATCAGCACCAGGCCGAGAACGGAGATCGCGTAGGCCGCCGTCAGCGCAAGCAGGGGTGCCCGCATGCGCCGCAGGAACAGGAACAGCACCTTGTTGATCGTGGGCCCCACGGCTTGTGGTGTCTGTAGCGCTCGCGGCCGCCGTCAGCGGCGCAGCGCCACCGTATCCGCGATCAGTAGTAGCACGGAGATCAGGTTGGCCACCATGGCCCCGCCCGCCAGGGAGACGATGCTGGCCATGAACATCGCATCCATGCCCCCGGCATGCACGTGGCTCGCATAGGCCCATACGGCCGCGGCCGCGATCAACTGCAGCACCGCGACCAGCGAACTGGCCAGAAGCAACGCCCCGGTCTGCGTCCGGTCCCCCAGCTTCAGGGCCGTCGCGATGACGTTTACCACGATGGCTGCGAACAGCTCGTACACATTGTGGTGCGCCGGATCATCGATCTCGCCGAGAAAGAACCCGAAGTTCAGCGTGAACGCCAGGATGATGAAAAAGCCGAAGATCACCTTCTCCAGGTTCATGCGCATGCTCCTTGTCGTTCGAGGTAACGGCTCCTGCCCGGCGCCGCGACACGGGCCCCGTCTTCATCTGCCCGCAGCATGGAGCATGGCCCAACAAGCCCCGGATGGCGAGGGCAGGGCGCTCATCTCCCCACGTGCCGAAACGCCAGGGCAACGTCATTGCGAGGCCTCGCAGAGGCCGTGGCAATCGGCCGAAGTGCCACGAAGTTGGTCTCCTTACGGTCGCGCAGGGAGAGGCAACGGCCAAGATTCGATCCGGGAGCCACCCGTGGCATTCGCCTTCTTCCGGCCCGGCGTCTACCGGCAGCAGCTCTGGTCTCTTCTGCCTATGATCTGAAGTAATGATCCGGAACGATGTTGGAGGCGGATCATGGAACGCTATTACGACCTTGGGCCCTACCGTCGGGGTATTTCTTCACCGTCGCCGGAGGCTCGGCTCTGGTTCAATCGCGGGCTCTTGTGGGGCTATGGATTCAACCACGAGGAGGCCATCCGTTGCTTCGAAACGGCCATTGAGCATGACCCCGAGTGCGCGATGGCGTGGTGGGGCATCGCCTGGGCGCTTGGCCCGAACTACAACAAGCCGTGGGAGGCGTTCGCCGATTCGGAGCTGGCAGACTCCCTGTCACGCGGATCGACGGCACTGGCCCGGGCGCAGCAGGCTGCCACCAGCAGTCCGGTGGAGCAGGCGCTGATCAACGCGCTGCAGGTACGCTGCCAGACGGCAGAGCCGCCAGCTGTGGGCGCACTCGAGCGCTGGAGTGACGACTACGCCGATGCCATGCGCGCGGTGTACCGCGAACACGGCGAAGACCTCGATGTGGTGGCCCTGTTTGCCGAGGCCCTGCTGAACCGCACTCCCTGGCAGTTGTGGGACCTGAAGGCCAACGCCCCGGCGGAAGGTGCCAGCACGGTCGAGGCCACCGAGGTGCTGGAGACTGCGCTCTATCGCGAAGAGGCGCGCAGGCACCCCGGCATCCTCCACTACTACGTACACCTGATGGAGATGTCGCCGCACCCGGAGCGCGCCCTGCGGGTTTGCGACCGGCTGCGTGGGTTGGTGCCGGACGCGGGCCACCTCCAACACATGGCCTCGCACATCGACGTGCTGTGCGGTCAGTACGACAACGTGGTGCGGATCAACAATGAGGCAATCGCGGCCGACAGCAAGTATCTGGAGCGCGAAGGCGCCATCAATTTCTACACCCTTTACCGCTCTCACAACTACCACTTCAAGCTGTACGGCGCGATGTTCCAAGGCCGATATACTGACGCGTGCGAGGCAGCGGAGGGGTTGCGCGCCACCATTCCGGAGGCCCTTCTGCGGATCGAATCGCCACCAATGGCCGACTGGCTGGAGTCCTTCGTGCCGATGCACCTGCACGTAATGGTGCGGTTCGGGCGCTGGCAGGAACTGATCGACACCCCGCTGCCTGCCGACCCCGAGCTGTATGCGTTCAGCACCGCGCTGACCCACTACGCGAAGGGCGTGGCCAACGCCGCCACCGGTCGCATCGAGGAGGGCGAGGAACAGCGCGTGCGCTTCGAGGCCGCCGCGGCATGCATGCCCGACACTCGCTACCTGTTCAACAATCGCTGCCGCGATATTCTCGCGATCGCCCGTGCGATGCTGAACGGAGAGCTGGAGTACCGCAAGGCCAACTACGACGAGGCCTTCGCCTTCCTGCGCCAGGCCATCAAGCAGGACGATGGGCTTCCCTTTGACGAACCCTGGGGGTGGATGCAGCCGACTCGCCACGCCTGTGGCGCGTTGCTTCTGGAACAGGGCGAGGTCGCGGCGGCAGCGCAGCTATACCGTGAGGACCTCGGCTTTGACTCCGCGCTACCGCGGCCGTACCAGCATCTGGATAACGTCTGGGCGCTGCACGGCTACCACGAGTGCCTGATGCGCCTCGGACGCAACGAGGAGGCCACCATCATCAAGCAGCGCCTGGACCTCGCCACTGCCCGCGCCGATATTCCCATTCGGGCCTCCTGCGCTTGCCGAACGCGTGTTGTGCGTTGATGCGTGTGTCGGACACCGCGTCGCGCTGACCCTGGCGGGGGCGTTGCCATGTCGGTCCCGTATCGTCTATCCAGTAAGCGCTTCGTCACCCGTGCCGTGTTGCTCGTTCGAGCGCGGATGCGCTTGCTAATCCCAGAGGTGGCCCCAGCGTTCCCACCAGTCGCGGGCGAGGGCCCGGTTGGCCACGTTCTCGCGTTCGTCGAGGACGGTTCCCAGGCGGATGTACTCGCCCCCGGTTTGCGAGGTCACCGTCGGATCCTGCGAAGCCAGCATCAGGGCGTACAGCGCGAGTTTCAGTTCCCACGGATCATCGGAATCGAGGTAGGGCACGAGATGCGGGACCGCCGGCGCACCGATCCGGCCGAGCGCCTCGGCCGCGGTGTACCAGGTACGCGGATGCTCCTCGCCCCCGTAGGTCTCGGTGAACGCGCGATCCGACAGGCGTTCGAGGTAGTAGTGGATCTCGTCCCGGAGGCTGGCGAAGCCCTCCGCGGGTCCGTCTGCCGCGGCGGCGGGCTGCTCCTGCGGCGCGGCCCCCGTGGCGACGGGTGGCTCCGCCGATGGCGGCCCGCCGACACAGCCAGCAAGCAACATCCCGCCGGCCAGCCATGCGGTCAGCCACCAGGCAGAAGAGGGGCAAAACGGCAGGGGGTTGTCTTTCAAATGCCTTCCGATCCACGTATTGCCGAGGGTTTATCCGCACTCAATTTTCGGGGTCCCGTCTCCGGTAATGAGTCCCTTGCCGGGAGCCGGCCCCGCCTTGGCCCATCGGTACGGTCACTCTACGGTAACCGGCCACGTATGCGACGTCCTGTCGCGGGGCCGCGGCAATCGGTTGGCGTGCTACGGGTGGGGGCCGCTCGTGGTGGAGCAGGGGCATGGGAAAGACCTGCCCCTGAATTGACTCGGAGCTACTTCTCGCCGATGCCAAGGCCGCTATCGACACCGGTCACGGGCACGATACGGCCGTTCGGGTCAAGGAAGAGGTCGCTGGTGAATGCGCTTTCCCCGTCCTCGGTCGGCATCTCGGCCAGTTGGGTGTCGAGGGTATCGGCGGGGCGCCCGTAGAGCCGCTGGACTCCGCGCAGATCGCCGGGCTGCAGGTCGGCGAAGTCCTCGGTGTACCTGAATCCCATCACCTGCCCGGATGGCCCGGGATGGTCCAGGCCGATGGCGTGACCGATCTCGTGAGTCAGCGTATAGCGGATGTCGTACACATCCTTGTTGCCGTCGAATCCGACCTTCCACTCGTGTGCAGGATTCAGACACACCAGCGACTGTTCGATGGTGCGCACATCCACTTCCGCATCGGACGAGTAGGAAACGTTGGAGAAATCGTCCGCATCGGGTGCGTAGGCTACGTTGGCGAATGCCCGTCCACGCGGCTGCCCCTGGGCACCGAGGATGATATCCGCCTCCCGGGTATCGCTTACCTTGTGGAATGACAGACCGGCCGCGCGCTCCCAAACCCGAAACGCCGCCGCGGCCTCGCGATCCAGCGTCTCCATGGAGAGGGCTTCGCCCAGAAGCTCGTCAATCGGTGCGAGATCGCGGCAGTTGTGCGCATCATCGAACCGTAACGCCTCCCCGGCAAAGGCATAGCTGATGCTGGCCCCCACCCCTAACTGCTGGTCTCCCCACTTCACCTTGTAGCCATCCAGCTTGAGCAGCCGATACCCACCGTCGTCGGCAAGGGCCGGCAGCGGGAGTGCCAAGGGCAGAAAGCCGGCCATTACCAAGGCCAGCGCGGGAAGGTGTGCATGCGTGACTGATCGCACCGCAGTCTCTCCTGGTCGGGCCCCGTCAAGAGCGCCTTCAGGGCGCGCGAGGCTCCCGCGCAGCGTAACATAACGGACGACTAACGCTTATGTGTGACATCGAACCGACGAAGCAGTCGGTCACACCCAGAGTCCGAACGGGGCGTCCTGCGGTCAGCGCACCGTACTCGGCTCAACCTGCGGCGTGGACCCGCGCAGGCGAGGGTGGGGCGCGTATCCAAAGCCGAACCAATAACCCCGCAGTGCTGTGTCATTGCGGGCCTCGAAGGGGCCGTGGTAATCGGCTGAAGCCCCACGAATTCGGGGCGCTGGAGGGGAGCAGGCGCATAACCGAAGCCCTACGGGGTCAAACCTTGCCCTTTGCCCGCGCCTACTGCCCGTGCCGGAAAGCCAGACTGGATTGGAGAGACGCGTTTGATGAATCGATCGTGGCCCGTGCTGGGTCTTTGCATCTCCCTGGTTTTCGCCGGCGCAGCCTGGGCGGACACCACGGAGCTGGACGGCGACTGGGCCTGTCCTGCCGTAATGCAACTGGCCACCATTGGCTCGAGCCAACTGAATCTGCAGCTCGATACGCGCTCCCGTCTGCATCCGGACGGGCGGTACAAGAGCGAGGGCGACGCCGTGGCCCAGTTCGGCCTGTGGCCGCTCACGCTGATCGCGACCAGCGAGGGGCAGTGGCAGCGCGAGGAGCAGCAGATCACACTCACCGTGGAAGCCCTGGACCTGTCGCCCGGCTCCCCATCAGGTGTCGAACTCCAGCGCCACCTGATCCGGCAGATCACTACGCGGCTACCGGAACTCCCGCATACGGAGGTCACGCGGATCGTCGCCGAATCGCCCACGCGCCTCGTGGTCGAGCACGCGTCCGGCGAACGGTACACCTGCCAACGCCTGTGAGCCCTCGCGCGGGCGCAGACCGAGATCTGCCCCGTCTTCCCCTTTCCTGATTAACAATCAGGGTCAGCCAGTCACGGGGATCATCCGGGGACGACAATAGCCCTTGCCCCTGCACTGTCATCCCGGCCGGAGCGAAGCGAAGAGCCGGGATCTCCCCCGTCGGGACAACCCCAGCAGCCGCCGAGATCCCGGATAACCGCTACGCGGTTTCCGGGATGACGAAGAAGGAGGCGCGTGGAGCCGCTGGGCGCCTACCGCTGCGCTCCAGGGCCACCGTCGGCCACCGGGTGCTGGATGGACACACCCGAGCCCGCACCGTCCTTGGACCTGGCTGACGCTTGTGGCTAATCAGTGCTTCCTTAGGGCGGGGGCAACGGGCAAGGTCGGAAAATCCGAAGCTGGACCCCAAGACCATCCGGTCGTCAGGCGGAGCTCTCTTAGGTGTCGTTTGCCTTCTGGTAGGCGCGCAGTCCCCCGGCGATGGACTGGACATTGGTATAGCCCAGATCCACCAGCTGGGCCGCCGCCAATGCCCCGCGGTTTCCACCATTGCAGAAACAGACCATGGGCGCGTCCTTGTCTGGTGCGACTCCCTCGATCTGACGCGTGATGGAATCCAGCGCTACATTGCGGGCGCTCGGCAGGCTGCCTTTCTGGTACTCCCCGGGTTCGCGCACATCGATGGCCACCGCACCGGATGCCAGGCTGGCGTCTACCTGTTGCGGCTCGATCTCCTTGATGCGAGCGCGCGCGGCTTGCGCCCGACGGAGAAACTCTTCGTCGTGATGATCCATAATGATTTTCCTTTCGGCGATGGTTTTTCGCGCGGTCAGTGCTGAGAACAGCCCATCCTCGCCGCGTCGCGAATTAGGTACGGGGCACAAGACAAAGTTCGACCGCGTTCTTGCCCGTGGACAGGAGGTGATCACGATGGGTTTGAGCCAGTGGTGGCCGTTCGGCCGCGTGCCGGAAATGAGCCCCGAGGAACTGGCGCAGGCGATGGAGAACGCCCAGGTGCAAGTGCTGGATGTGCGCACCGGTGTCGAGCATCGTCGGAGTCGTATCCCGGGCGCGCGTCACCTCCCGATCACGCAGTTTTCCAAGCGACGCCTGGCGGACCTGGAACTCGATCCCGATCGTCCCGTGGTGGCCATCTGCCTCAGTGCACACCGCAGCATCCCCGCCGTGCGCAAGCTGCGGGCCCGCGGCTACGAGGCCCGCCAGCTTCGCGGCGGCATGCTCGCCTGGTGGCGGGCAGGACTGCCATGCGAGCGGGGAAGTGAAGGCGTCGGTGGATAAGACCTGCCACCGTCACGCGGGCCCGGCAAGCTCAGAAACGGGGCGGCCATTCCCCTTGGCCGCATGCTCTCGGAGTGCAAGGGCCCCGTTTGCGGCCCAGGGGCCAGCGTGCGCGCCCTTGGAGCGGCCGTTGCGGTCAGGAGCGCCGAGTAAACGCAGTTCGCGGCTTGCGTCCGTCCCCGGCCGGCCGGTATCTCAGTCGTCGTCCTTGTCCTGCTTGCTGCCCGGAGTGACGGCACGTCCCACCGCTCCGGCGGTCTTGCCGGTCGCCTTGGCGGCGCCGGTGGTGACGCTGACGGCGGCGCTTCCCGTGGCACCGGCGACCTTCACGGCCGTGCAGCCCGTGGTCAGCGGCAGGATGATGGCAAGCAGCAGGAGCGGGCGGGTGTAGGCAATCATCGGCTAGAGACTTCGTTGATGTCTGCGATCAAGGGTACGCCCGTCATGCCCGTGAGGCTATGGCATGTCCAAAAGGGAGCACCGAAATGGAGGATGTTCGGCGCCATCGTGGCCCCGGGCTGGCAGTCACGAACCGGCCCTCCACAGAACCCACAGGTGCGCCGCTGGTCTGAAGGCCGAGCCCCTGTGGAGACTTGCGATGTCCCGTTTTGCGCCCTTGTTCGCTTCCCTGTTGCTGGTGCTGCCGATGGCCTGCGCAACCGCCACGGAGCCCGATACCGAGGCCTTGTTCCAGCACGAGCTGGGCCGGTTGCACGCGTCCGAGATTGTCAGCCTGCAGGAACGCTTTCAGGGCCATCCGCTGCTGATCATCAATACCGCCAGCCATTGTGGTTACACCGACCAGTTCGGTGGGCTGGAACAGTTGCATCAGGACTACCGGGACCAGGGGCTGAAGGTGGTGGGCTTCCCCTCCCACGACTTCAATCAGGAGGCCGACGACGAGGCCGAAACCGCCCGGGTGTGCTTCGAGAACTTCGGCGTCACCTTCGACATGTTCAGGCCGATCAGTGTGCGCGGCGCGGACGCCCACCCGATCTTTCGCGAACTGGCCCGCCAGGCCGCCGCCCCGCGCTGGAACTTCTACAAGTACGTGGTGGACCGAGAGGGGCGGGTGGTGGCGCACTTCCCCAGCCAGGCTGGCCCCGGGTCCCCCGAGCTGCGCCGAGCGATCGAGAGCATCTTGTAGCCCATCGCGCTGTAGAGCCTCTCGCGTAAAGATAGCGGGAGGCTATCTCGATCATGGTGAATATCAACTGGAACTAATGGCTCGTGAGGCCTAGCTTCAAGGGCAGGTGGACAGTGAAGCCACCCTGGCCGAAGGTGGCCCAGGGTCGGAACGGCTTGCGGTCCCTGAGGAAAGCCATCGATGACATATGGATGACGGCTTCCGAAACACGAACCAGCTGAACGCAGCGAAAAAATGGAGAACGATATGGGTGAGCATCAGAACATGGGCAAATGCCCGGTCATGCATGGCGGCGAGACCGCCGCTGGCCATTCGGTCATGGACTGGTGGCCGGAAGCGCTGAACCTGGACATCCTCCATCAGCATGACCGCAAGACCAACCCGATGGGCGAGGACTTCGACTACCGGGAAGAGGTCAAGAAGCTCGACTTCGACGCCCTGAAGAAGGATATGCACGCGCTGATGACCGAGAGCCAGGCGTGGTGGCCGGCCGACTGGGGCCATTACGGCGGGCTGATGATCCGCATGTCCTGGCACGCGGCCGGCACCTACCGTATTGCCGATGGCCGCGGTGGCGGCGGCACCGGCAACCAGCGTTTCGCGCCGATCAACAGCTGGCCGGATAACGTCAGCCTGGACAAGGCGCGCCGCCTGCTGTGGCCGATCAAGAAGAAATACGGCAACAAGGTCAGCTGGGCGGATCTGATGATCCTGGCCGGGACCGTGGCCTACGAGAACATGGGTCTGAAGACCTTCGGCTTCTCCTTCGGGCGCGAGGATATCTGGCATCCCGAGAAGGACACCTACTGGGGTGCAGAGAAGGAATGGCTGGCACCCTCCGACGAGCGCTACGGCGACGTCGACAAGCCCGACACCATGGAGAACCCCCTGGCAGCCGTCCAGATGGGCCTGATCTATGTGAACCCGGAAGGGGTCAACGGCAAGCCCGACCCCCTCAAGACCGGCGAGCAGGTCCGCGAGACCTTCGCCCGCATGGCCATGAACGATGAAGAGACCGCGGCGCTGACCGCCGGCGGCCACACCGTGGGCAAGTGCCACGGCAATGGCGATGCCGGTGCGCTGGGTCCGGATCCCGAAGGGGCCGATGTCGAGGAACAGGGCTTCGGCTGGAAGAATCCCAACATGCAGGGCAAGGCCGCCAACGCCGTCTCCTCGGGCATCGAGGGTGCCTGGACCACCCATCCGACGAAGTTCGACATGGGGTACTTCGACCTGCTGTTCGGCCATGAGTGGGAGCTGAAGAAGAGCCCCGCCGGCGCCTGGCAGTGGGAGCCGATCGAGATGAAGGAGGAGGACAAGCCGGTGGATGCCAGCGATCCCTCCATCCGCCACAACCCGATCATGACCGACGCCGACATGGCGATGAAGATGGATCCGAAGTACCGGGCCATCTGCGAGAAGTTCATGGCGGATCCCGCGTACTTCCAGGACTGCTTCGCCCGCGCCTGGTTCAAGCTGACCCACCGTGACCTGGGCCCCAAGACCCGCTACATCGGTCCGGAAGCGCCGCAGGAAGACCTGATCTGGCAGGACCCGGTGCCGGCCGGCAACACCGACTACTGCGTCGAGGCGACCAAGAAGAAGATCGCCGAGAGTGGCCTCAGCATTGCCGAGATGGTCAGCACGGCCTGGGACAGCGCCCGCACCTTCCGCGGCTCCGACATGCGCGGCGGCGCCAACGGTGCCCATATCCGCCTGGCCCCGCAGAAGGATTGGGAGGGCAACGAGCCGCAGCGCCTGGACCGGGTGCTCAAGGTCTACGAGCAGCTCTCCGCCGAGACCGGCGCCAGCGTGGCCGACCTGATCGTGCTGGGTGGCAGCGTGGGCATCGAGCAGGCCGCCCGGGCGGCCGGATACGATGTCCTGGTGCCGTTCAATCCGGGGCGTGGCGATGCCAGCGCCGAGATGGTCGACGCCGACTCCTTCGCGCCGCTGGAGCCGCTGGCGGATGGCTTCCGCAACTGGCTGAAGAAGGACTACGTGGTCAAGCCGGAGGAGATGCTGCTCGATCGTGCCCAGCTGATGGGTCTGACCGCGCCGGAGATGACCGTGCTGATCGGCGGGATGCGCGTACTCGGCACCAACCATGGCGGCAGCAAGCATGGCGTATTCACCGGCCGTGAAGGCCAGTTGACCAACGACTTCTTCGTTAACCTGACCGACATGGCCAACGCCTGGAAGTCTGCGGACAACGGCATCTACGAGGTCCGTGACCGCAAGAGCGACCAGGTGAAGTGGACTGCCAGCCGCATCGACCTGGTGTTCGGCTCCAACTCCATCCTGCGCAGCTACGCCGAGGTGTACGCCCAGGATGACAACGAGGAGAAGTTCGTGAAGGACTTCGTCAGGGCCTGGACCAAGGTGATGAACGCCGACCGCTTCGATCTGGAGCAGTACCAGCAGTAAGCGCGGCCTGAACCGGGCGGTTTGCCCGGCATGCAGACCAGGACGCCCGGGACCATCCCGGGCGTTTTTTTGTGCCGAGGGTTCGGCTACTGCTGCCCGGTGCGCGAATTCCCGGTCGCCCCCGTCCTTCGGCTCCCGCGACCGCCGGAGGGCAACCGCCCGCGCCTGATCCTCCAGGCGTGTCTGGCCCCTGCGAGCCCGCACCCACTCGGCCTCCGGGTGGTAAACGCCGTCCGGCCTTCACCCAACGCCTGTTTCGACGCTCAGGTCGGGCCGTCCAGGACCTTCAACGAGCCCTTCGAACCCGGACAAGCTCGTTAAGCCAATCGGTTGCCGTGGTCCGGCCTCGGCAGTTCGGTAGCTAGCCGTAACGCCCGTCGACGCGCGGTTTGACCAGCATCGGGGCATAAACCCAGAGAAACCCGGCGAAGGCCGCGATCCACAGGAGTTGCGAGGCGCTCATCCAGCTGGCGGTCAAGGCCGGCCAGAGCAGGGGGCCGGCCACCCGTACCAGCGCCCCGATGGCCAGCAAGCCGAAGAGCAGCCCGAGGACCCGCGGCGGGTCAAACACGTTACGTCCGGTATGGCCCAGGGCGACGCGCGTCATCATCCCCAGGGTCATCATGCCGATGCCCCCGTAGGTGAAGGCGTGCAGCGCGGCCATCGGGTTAAGGAAACACTGATTAATGAACACGCTCGCGCTCGAGTCGCTTTCGCGTGCGAACAAGGCGCGGTGACTGCCGTGCAGTCATTCTGCACAAGGGAACCGCAACGCCGTGCGCACGCGAAAGCGGCCGAGCCCCTGCATTCATCGGCTTGTGGGGTTGGCACCCCAGGTTCCCCGATCCTGCGTTGCGCCGATTGCGGGTAGAACCACTACCCGCTGCACGACGCGCCTTGTCTCGGAAAACCTGGGGTGCCAACGCGAGCGTGTTCATTAATCAGTGTTTCCTTAAGGGGCGTGAATTCGGCCACGGCCCGCAGGGCAAAGCCGACCACGATCCAGCCGTAGGCCAT
Organism: Thioalkalivibrio sp. AKL10; assembly: GCF_000381845.1. NCBI lineage: Bacteria > Pseudomonadati > Pseudomonadota > Gammaproteobacteria > Chromatiales > Ectothiorhodospiraceae > Thioalkalivibrio > Thioalkalivibrio sp. AKL10. The sequence goes on along the minus strand of NZ_KB907142.1, from coordinate 142,177 downwards.
CATCAGCACCCAGAGCAATGGCTTGCGCCACAGCGCCGGCGTATGCCAGCCCGCCCAGCGCATGCCATGCGCCACGGCCAGCCCAGCCGCCAGCCCCGCCGCGACCGGGGCCCATGGCAGGAACACCTCCACCAGCCAGAAGGCGAGCAACAGCACCAGGGCGAGGCGGTCCAGCCAGTCCCGGTTCACCGGCGTAAAGGCACCATCCAGCCCGCGCTCGATAAAGAACGGGATGACCCGGCGCCCCATCATCAGGATCAGCGACAGCACCAGATAGACCCCGGAGTAGAGTCCCAGGCGCTGGCCGCCATCCAGCAGATCGAAGGCGCCCAGGTAGAACAATCCGTTGCTGGCCCCCAGCAGCGCGATCTTGCCGATCACGGCGAGCTGGGCCCATTGGCGCGTCTGCCATACCGGGCGGGCCAGGGCGGCCAGCAGCCACAGGGTAAAGCCGAGATCGAACAGCGCCATGGCCACCAGGCCGGGGTCCCCGAACAACGCCGCCACCCGGCCGCCGAGCCAGAGCCCGGCCAACACCAGCAGCGCGGGCCCGTGGGTCGTCTGTACCCCGGTCCAGTTGCGCACAGCCGTGAGCAGGAACCCGGCGACCACCGCCATGGCGTAGCCGAAGATCAGGGTATGGCCGTGCCAGGCGAAGGGCCCGCCAAAGGCGGCCGTGGGCAGCGCCGCCATGTCGAATTGGTAGAGCCAGGTCCACAGACCCACGACCAGCACGGCGTACAGCCCTGCCAGCAAGAAGAACGGGCGAAAGCCCAGATGGCTCAGGGCAAACCGATACGGTCCCGGCTCTTCGATAGTCAGCTTCAACATCGCCCCCTTGGCTCCGCGGGGCTAGTACCCGCCATCTCTACGCGAACCACCCAGAATTCAGGTTCGCACCCGCTCATATAATGCATGCGGTGTGAAGCTTTTTGCGAACTTGGCCCCTTCGTCATTGCGAGGCCTCGAAGAGGCCGTGGCAATCGGTCGGAGTGGCCTGGATGCCGCTCGATTGCCACGGGACCAAAAGCCAGGGACTGACCCCGAGCCCCGCGCCTCGCTATCCCGTCGCGCGCATGCCGCCGCCTCCCCCTCCGCCGGGCGGGGGTGTCCAGACGTTGCGAAAGGCCTGATGCGTCTTCGGTGGGAGGTGGCGGGAGAAGCGCAACTCGACACCCCGGTCGGTGCGCACGGCCTGGATCCGGCCCTGCGTCAGCCCGTAACGTCGTGCGACGTCCTCGCAGCCCCTCACGAAGCCGGACGGCGGCTTGCCGCGCCGCACGCGGGCAGCGCCATCGCGCAGCTCCACCGAAAACACCAGCCGGGCATGCCAGAGCATCAGCGCGACGCCAAGCCCCAGCAGGGCGAACATGATCAGGAACGTGAGCAGCATGATGGATGGCGGGACAAGGGTGCGCCCCAGTGTAGCGCACCCCATCCGCAGTTCTTCGCCTCCGCTCGTCGGCGACTCGTCACCGCAATAGCCCATTTACGGGCCCAAAAGCCCCGTTTAAGCCCTGGAAATAGCCCTTCAGATTCGCAAAGCCGCGTTAACTCAGTCCGTTACCGTGGTCCGACCCCGTCCTTCCCGTCAGCCCCCGTCGAGGATTGTAACCTGTTACGTTGCAGGGTACGATTTCTGAATGATTCGAAGCTTCAAGCACAAAGGATTGGCGAAGTTTTTCTACTCTGGCAGCACTGCGGGGATTCAGGCGGTGCACGCCAAAAGGCTTCGACTCATTCTGGGCCGACTCCATGCCGCGTCAGGGCCCGCGGATATGGACCTGCCCGGCCTGCGGCTGCACGAACTCTCGGGCGCGCGTGCCGGAATCTGGTCCGTGGTCGTCAGTGGCAACTGGAGAGTGACGTTCCGATTCAAGGATGGAGATGCCGAAATTGTTGATTACGAGGATTACGACTGAGGTGGCGCCGATGTTGATGCACAACCCTCCCCATCCGGGTGAAGTATTGCGCGAGCTTTGTCTCGAGCCCCTTGGGCTGTCCGTGACCGAAGCCGCAAAAGCCCTGGGCGTAAGCCGAAAAACCCTGAGCGCCGTGCTCAACGGCAAAGCGGGGATCAGCCCCGAAATGGCCATCCGCCTTTCCATCGCGTTCGCTACCTCGGCGGAAAGCTGGTTGAACCAGCAGTCTCAATATGAGCTCTGGCATGCGGAGCAGCACCGGAAGGATCTCAAGGTCAAGAGGCTGGTGGCGGCATAGACACTGGCATCTCCCTAGTTGACCGGGTGCAACCAGCGCGGCACGACCGCGACGCCAGGCACTGTCATCCCGGATAACCGCTGCGCGGCTTCCGGGATGACGGCGTGGCGTCCGGAAGGAGATGGGTGTCCTCTTTCTCCTTTTCTCGTGGTCAGAGCACATTTGTGGGCCGGAATACGCCTGGTCGCCGTGGTCCGCCCCCGTCTTGCTTACACAGAGTGCTCTCCATGGCCCTTTTAACAGGCGCTATAGTCCGCCCTAACGGCGGCTTATGATGGAGCGGATCGTGATGATCAAATTTTCCGAAGACCTGGTCCCCCTGACCGACCTGAAGGCGAATCCCGGACGGGTTATGAAACACGTGGCCGAGGTTCACCGGCCCGTACTGCTGACTAGCCGGGGCAGGGGTGTTGCCGTGGTGCAGTCGGTGGCGGATTACGAAAAGGCCGAGGAAGAGCGGGAATTCATGCGGGCCGTCGTCGCGGGTCTGGCGGACCTGGAGGCCGGCCGGGAAGTCTCGCTGGACGAGGCCAGGGCGCAGCTCGGTCTCAACTAGCAATATGCCCGGCATTACGATCACGTTTGCCGAAACCGCCCTGCGCGATCTCGAGCAGATGCAGGAGTGGTACTCGGAGCAAGGCGTGCCGGAGGTCGGACCGACGCTGGTGCAAGAGATTTTCCAACGAGTCCAGGCCCTGAAGAACGACCACCCCGACATCGGCAGGGTGGTGCCCGAATTTGACCAGCCGTTCCTGCGAGAGGTCGTCCATCCACCGTGCCGCATCGTGTACCGGGGTGATCCCGGTCGGGTGAGGGTTGTCCGCGTCTGGCGAAGCGAACGCCTGCCGCACCTCCCTGGTGGAGCGTCGAAGAAGAACTAGGCAGCCACCAGACCTCCGCTCACGGTTCGTGGCGTTTGAGCGCACGCAAGCCCGGCCCACCGTCATTGCGGGGCCTCGAAGAGGCCGCGGCAATCCGTCGGAGCGACCCGAGACTCTACCGATCCCCTTTGCGGTGCCGGAGTGGGATCTAATCTCAGAGCAAGAGCCCATTTATGGGCCGGAATGCCCCGTCTAAGGCCCTGAAACAGCCCTTCAGATTCCACCATCGGTTTAAAGTCAGTCTGTTACCGTGGTCCGACCCGTTATGTGACCGGACCCGTTATGTGACCGCGCTTCATGGGCAACAAGCAGGGTCTGACTCCGAAGCCGCTTGGAAATGCGGAGATTGACCCGCATAATCTACGCATAGATTGCGGAGAATGCCGTGCAATACATCTGGGAACTGACCGGCTGGCCCCACTGGCAGTGGGACGCGGAACATATCGCGCCGATGCTGGCTGCGGCCGCGCGCGAGCAGGGTCGGCTGCTCGGAAGGATGCAGGGATTGGGATTCGCACTGCGCGAGGAAGCGTCGTTTCGCGTGCTGTCGGAGGATATCGTGGATTCCGGCGCGATCGAAGGCGAGCGACTGCCTCTGGATCAGGTGCGCTCCTCGCTTGCACGTCGCCTCGGCCTGGAGGCGGGTGGACTGACCGCTTCAGGGCGGGACGTCGACGGCATGGTCGAGCTGATGCTGGATGCCACGAAGTCCTTTGACCGTGAACTGACAGTGGATCGGCTGTTCGACTGGCATGCGGCCCTGTTTCCGACGGGACGTAGCGGGATGACGCGGATTCCGGTCGCGCGTTGGCGGGATGACGATGAAGGGCCGATGGAGGTGGTGTCGGGTCCCGTTGGTCGGGAGACGGTGCACTTCTCCGCGCCACCGGCCGAGCGAATCCCGGGGGAGGTCGACGCCTTCGTCGCGTGGTTCAAGGCGCCCGGCCCTCTGGATCCGCTAGTGGTGGCGGGGCAGGCCCATCTCTGGTTCGTGACCATTCACCCGTTCGCGGATGGAAATGGGCGTATCGCTCGGGCAATCGCCGATATGGCGCTGGCACGAGCGGATGGTTCGGCGGAACGTTTCTACAGCATGTCCGGGCAGATCCTTCGGGAACGCAGTGACTATTACGCCATCCTGGAGCGGACTCAGAAACAGGGGGACCTGGACATCACCCTGTGGCTGGAATGGTTCCTGGGCTGCCTGCAGCGTTCGCTGAGCAACGCCCAGGATGCACTCGAGCACGTGCTGTTCAAGGCCCAATTCTGGGAGCGCTTCGCCACGGAGCCGCTCAATGCCCGACAGATCAAGGTTCTCAATCGCCTGCTGGACGGATTCGAAGGTGGGATGACCTCTTCACGTTGGGCCCGGATGGCCAAGTGCTCGCAGGATACGGCGCAGCGCGACATTGCGGACTTGGTGGCTCGAGGCGCATTAAAGAAGAACCCGGGCGGTGGACGCAGCACGAGTTACGCCTTGCCGGACACGCTCGGATGACCCGTCTCGTCGCACCCGGTCGACAAGGAATGCGGTAGGGGGCAAGGTCTGACCCCAAAAGTCTGTTTCGAGACGAGGCCGGAGCATTTCGGGTCCTCTATGTCGCCAAGTTCGGGGATGCGGTTTACGTGCTGCATTGCTTCTGGAAGAAGACACAAAAAACCCGCAAGAGCGATCTGGACTTGGCCGCTCAGCGTTATCGCGATTTGCTGCAGGAGATAGGCCAATGACCGAGCACCGATTCGACAGCGTGTGGGATGCGATTGAGAACACCCCGGAAGAAGCGGAGAACATGAAGCTGCGTTCCGCTCTGATGAGGGCCCTCAAGGACCATCTCGTTCGCTTGGAAATGAAACAGGGCGAGGCCGCGAAACTCTTCGGAGTCACGCAGCCGCGAGTCTCTGATCTGATGCGAGGAAAGATCGACGTGTTTAGCCTCGATGCCCTGGTGAACATGGCAGCGGCCGCCGGGTTGCACGTTGAGTTGCGGGTCCTCGACGCCGCGTAGCTGTGTCCGCATCTCCTGATCGCAAAAGTTCTAGCGTCGGCCTGCCGTGTTATGGGTGGGTAGTCCAGCGATCCATGGGGTAGGTCGCTCTCGTGGAATCACGGGGTCACACCTTGCCCTTTGCCTCTCCCCTGATGCGGGGGCAAAAGGCAAGGTCGGGCAAAAGGCAAGGTCGGGCAAAAGGCAAGGTCTGACCCCGACCCCCGTCCGGGGGCAAAAGGCAAGGTCTGACCCCGACCCCCGTCCGTCGTTGATGCGCGAGGCGTTGCAGCGCGGCCAACTCACCGGCAACCAGCGTTTTGTGGATGAGGTGGAGCAGATCATCGGCTGTCGCGTTGAGCGGCGGCATCCTGGCGGTCCGCCGTCACGTCAGCCATGAGAAAATAAATCTGTCCCCGTTTTTCACGAACGTGCCCAGCACGACCTGAGTCGTCGTATCGCGCAGGAAATTGCGGAGCAAGCGCGGCCCCAACTGCGACGTCGCCAGCGACAGGGCGACCAGCGTCATCGAAAACACAACTCCAGCGATGGTGATCATCGATCCGGCGATGACCCCCAGCACGGCGCTGGCCCCCTCGGCTCCACCGGTGAATGTCCAGCCCCACGAACGCAACAACCAGTTCGTCACCGGCCTATCCAGGGCGACGCTTATGAAGGCCAAAAACACCGCGCCCAGGGCCATCACGGTGGGGATGAACCATAAGCTGGATCGAATGCGGTCCCAATACCTGAAAGTCAGTGTTTTCACTATGACGCCTCATTCACTCACATGCTGTTCGCCGAGTTACCGTGGTCCGACACCGTCTTCCTCCATTCTCCCGACCCCGGGGAGATCCTATCTTCCGTGGAGGAAAAACAAGGCCGTGTTCTTACAGAAGAGTACGCCGCGTGTCGTCAGGACCGGAAGGGGCGGGGGAAAAGGGTGAGATGGCGTCATTGCGAGGCCTCGCAGAGGCCGCGGCAATCGGCCGGACTGGCCCGAGACCTTGTTGGTAGCATTCGCGGTGCCGGGTCGGATCGGAAAGGTGGTGTCCTCTTTCTCCGGCTACGTCCCGCGCCCCGCCTTGAGACCATACATCGCGCGGTCGGCTTGCCCCAGCAGTTCGTCTGGATCGCCGTCTCCCGGACCGTAGGCCCAACCCAGAGTCATCGCCAGCGTGACCTCGCCCGCAGCAAGCTGGACCGGCCGGGACACCGCCGCCTGCAGTCGCTTCCCCTCGGCTTCGGTTGAATCCTCGCCAAAAAGTAGCACCGCAAACTCGTCACCCCCGACCCGGGCCACACAGGCCGGCTCGCTGAGCGCCTCCTCCAGCCGGCGGGCGACCACCCCCAGCAGTTCGTCGCCCGCCGCGTGTCCGAACCGATCGTTCACCGGCTTGAACTGGTCGAGATCGATGAAGCCTACGGAGAACGCTTCGCCGGTCCGTTGGGACCAGGCGATTGCGTCCTGCAGGCGCTTATAGAAAGCACGCCGGTTGGGTAGACCGGTCAACGGGTCGTGGCTAGCCTCGTGCTGCAGCCGGTGTCCGGCCTCGTCGAGCTGTGACGCCTGCTCGCGCAAATCATGGTGCATGGTCACCAGGGTCCGCCGGGTGAGCAGAATCAGAGCCAACGCGAACACCACGCCGCCACCACCGAACACCAGCATGAAGCGCTGCGTGTGCGCCCCGACTTCGCCTGCGCGCTCGGCTGCCGCTTCCATCTGGGCGCGTTCATGTGCTCGCAACGCCTCGATGGAGCTGTCGAACTCCCGATCCAGATCAAACAGACGCTCGCTCAGGATCGCCATTGCCGGCGCGATCTCCTCGCGGGCCGCCAGGTCCACCACCTGGTCCTGCAGCCTCACGATCTCCGGGATCAGGGCATCTTGTTCCTCGAGTCTTGCCCGCGCCGCATCCTCGGTCACGCGCTCATTGAGGGCCGCTCGCACCTCGCCGACCCGGTTCCCCCAGCGGTGGTACGCCATCATCAGGTCATCACGCTCGAAGGGGTCGTCGGTGATGACCTGATTCACCATGGTCTGGTGGCGATTGTAGGCGGCCTCCAGCAGATCGGACGCCAGCTGGATGCGCTGTCCTCGCTCCTCCGTGATGTGACGTAGCTCGTCCAGCAGGCGCTGGTTCTGCCACAGGCTGTTGCCCACAATCACAATCATGCCCGCCAGCAGGACCACGAAAGCGACCGTGATGGCGTTCAACAACCGCCCGCTGATCCGCTGCACCTTTTGCGAGAACTGCATCGACTACTCCTTCCAAGGGGCGAGCATGGGGAGCCACCCTCCCATGGGCCAAGCGCCCCGCACTGTCGCGCGGATTCCGGATAGTATCGGATCAAACCGTGATTTCTTACTCGAATATGAGGCGGAGGGCCAAAGCAACGTCTGCCCTGTCATTCCCCGCCGTCATTGCGAGGCCTCGAAGAGGCCGCGGCAATCCGTCGGAGCGGTCCGAGACTCTACCGATCCCCTTTGCGGTGCCGGAGTGGGATCTAATCCCAGAGCAAGAGCCCTTTTATGGGCCGGAATGCGCCGTTTAAGGCCTTGGAACAGCCCTTGATATTCGACAATCGTTGTAAAGTCAGTCGGTTACCGTGGTCCGACCCCGTCATGAGGTCCATTTATGGGCCGGAATGCGCCGTTTAAGGCCCTGAATTAGTCCGCCTGATTCGGAAAGGCGTTTTAAGTCAGTCCGGTACCGTGGTGGGCCGACCCGTCGTCTGCTCGGCTGGCTGTCACAGTGCCTCGTAGTATCGGCGGACGAGTGCGGCCATCATTTTGCGGCGCGCTTCCAGGAACTCCTGATAGTTGGTGGCCGTGACGTCCCCGATAAACTCCGGTATGGCGTTCTCGGCTAGATTCGCCTTGAGGTCTTCCTGATTGGTGATCTCGCCAAGCCGAAATTGCCCTGTGGCAATCTGCTCGGATATCCACGCCATGTACTCCTTGGGCGGACGATCCTTGATCGCGATATTGATAGGCGTTTCGGTGAGCGCGAAGTTGGCCACCTGGTTGTAGTCCCCCTGCTTAGGAAACCCGTTCTGGATCAGGTGGTTTTTGGGGACGATGTGATGCAGGTCGCCGTGACCTTCGATCATCTGCGCGACGCTGATCGATTTGGACAGGAATCCGCGGCCCCCGCTGTTAACCCGCGCCGCGAGATACGTCTGGAAAGCCGGATTGCGAGTGCTGGGTGTGTTGAGCTCCTGAGGGAGCGCCACATTCCAAAATCCCTCCCCGAGCTCGGACTCCTCGAGTATTTCGAGGTAACGTTCAGCACCACTTTCACGAATTCGTCTCAGATCGGTCTCCCAAGTCGACTCAAAACTCCCTACAGCCCGACCCGAGAGCAGGGTGAGCACAAACCAGCGCTTGATGATCCGAGACCGTTGTCCTTCGGTCATGTCGCCATCCTGACGCAACAGTAGATACAAGGCGTAGGCGAAGTTCAGCGCGTTTTTCGACCCGATCATGCTGGCGTCTATGAACCCCGCTGATTTGATCATCATCACGAAGCGCTCGATGTGTGTCTTGCTTACCAACTGATCCAAGGCATGGCCAAATCGCTCATAGGCACCCGGAATCCGAGCTTCATCGATCTTCCGGGTTTCGGGGTCCAGCCCGGAGAGTTCGCTCACGATCGCGCCCGCCTTGCCTCGGTTGAATCCAACCAATCCGGTAATGCGGATTACATCGGTGTACTCGGGCTGGAAGAGTTCATCTGACTGATTTCGAAGCCACTGTATTTTCTGAAGATGCTCCGTGGCGGCGAATTCCTCGTCGTTCTCCTTGATGTCCGAGAAGGCGTGCCCCGCCACGGCCAGGTGACAAAAATAGTCGATCAGCTTTCGCAGGTTTCGGCCTTCGTTACCGTAGGTGGCGATCTTGCTCATCACGAAATCGGCGCTCGAGAGGGGGACGCCCTTGGCATTGATGCGAACAAAGATCTCCGCGACCGTTTCGACATCCAGATCATCCGCCAGCGAGATGACGCCGACCTGGGCGTGCTCGATTGCCGCGAGTTTCGTTACCGAATCCTCGACCTTGCGCTGGTCGGTATCCGGATTCTTTTCGAAATAACTGCGCAGAAAGGTTAGCTGGCTCGAGCCGGAGTAGAACTCGCTGATGTCGTGGATCCACTCATTGCTCTTTCGGATCGCAGGCGTTTGCGTTGCGAACACCTCGGTTAGAGGATTAAACGAGATCGCGATGCGCTTTTTCTGATACCGGGTACCGACGACAGGCTGGCCAGCAATCGCGGCGCGAAGGGCGGTTACCCGCTGCTGCCCGTCGATCAGAATCTGCTGGTGAGCAGCGACCTCTCCGCCCTTGAGCTTCGCACCAACGGATTGCCAAGTGATCAGGTAGCCGACCGGGTAGCCGTTGTAGAGCGAATCCAGTAGGTCCCGAACCTGCCACGTCTTCCAGACAAACGGCCGCTGCAGTTCCGGAATCGCAATCTTGTCGCTTCGCACGTCAGCCAGCACCTGGCTTACCGCGGTTTGCTTCACTTCATACTTTGCCATTCTTATCGCCTTGTGCTTGATGCGGGACGGTCGCGTAGCGCTCCCAAATACCAGTCAGACGCTAGCCCTCCCGGTGGGGGGTAACGCCGCAACCCTCAACGCACGTTTGTCGCCGCTTTTCAGGGTCTCTGGAATCGTCGAAGTCAGGATGCTACTGCTCGGTAGAACTGCCACGCTGCTCAAGCACCACCCACTCGTTGGAGCAGTCCTGGCAGGCGCTGGTGTAGGTCGGGCCGGATTTGGTCACTCGCACCTTGCGGGACTGGCAGGCGGGGCAGGGCACCTTCATTGAGGTGTTCGTGCCGCAGGAGTCGCAGCGCACGTAGTAGCCGTATTTGCCGTACATGCCGGTCAGCTTGTCTTGCTCGCCGCATTTCTTGCAGGCGAGAGTGGAGGGCTGACTGGGGCTCGTAGCCGGCGAGGGCCCGGCTTGGGTGGGTTGCGGCTCTGGCGTCGGCGCTCGCTGCGCCTTTGGTGCCGGCTCGGGATTATCGGAAACGGGCGGCTCCTGGACACGCGGGGCCGGCTCGGCCACGGCCGACGCCTTTGTACCCTGCCCGAGGTGGCTTTGCAGCAGGAACTCCCCGATCCCTTCGATTTCCTTCTGGCTGAAGCGCGGCTTGACGGTTACCAATCCCTTCGCCCGCGAGCCGACCAGTTCCCGCACCTTCCCCGCGACAAACTCGCTCTTCACCACTTGATTCGTGATCGCACGAGGCATGTCGTCGCGGTGGAGGATCGCGCTGCTGGATACGGCGCAGAGCGTCCGCCAGTCACGTCCGCCAATCTGGGTCTGGAGGCCCAGCAGTCGGCCGAGAAACTTCTCCACGTTCTGGCGAAGGAGATCCTTGATCAAGGCCTCCTGCAGCTCCGCTTGCCGCACAGGGGAGGGCATGCCGTACCAGTCGCCGCGGTAGCTACGGGACCACTCCCCATGGCCGTTCACCTTCACCTCGCCGTAGATGCTCTTCGACTCGATGATGACCAGCCCATAGGGGTGCACCACCAGGTGGTCAACCTGCGCGCGCTCCCCGTTATGCTCGATGCGCAGGTCGTTGATGATCCGCACGCCCTCATCGTCGCCGAATTCGCGCCGCAGGTAGAACGCCACGTCCTGTTCCTGCTGGTGCCCGGCCTTTGAGCGTTCATCCTGGCCGCTTGGGCCGTCCTTCTCCTTAAGAATCATCGAATCTCCTGAGTTGAGCCATACAGCCTCTCCGTCGTCGCCTTACACGATTTCCGCCAGACGCCCCCAGCGGCCGATTTCAGCGTCGAAATGGGCGCTTAAAGGCGTTAAACAAGCTTTCGGGGCAGTTTAATCGTGTGCAATACAAACGATTACCGTGGTCCGACCCCGTCACACTCACGTTAGCCATGAGAAAATAAATCTGTCCCCTTTTTTGATCGCTGAATATTTAGAAACGGTGAATCGTTGGAGAGCATCATATTTGAAATCTAACGCCAAGCTCAGCCGAGGAAGGCCGCGTCGCGGCCTGACGTCGGATGAAGCGCCGTGTTATGCAGAATATCTCTCATATTTTGTGAGAGCGGCGAGTTACTTCCCACCAAAGTGAGTTTCGAATAAGCCATCTCGCTTCAATGTTGCCTCAGCCCATGTTGAGTCCTGTACTTCAACTTCATAATTGAGTACGTTTTGTGAGTTCATCAATGATTTTATCCAATCCTCAACTTCACCAAGACGGGAGTTGTATGTTTTACCGTGACAATAAACAGTTACACCTACACCATCATCACCAACTGGTTTCGCAATAAACGTTTTATATTCACCAGACATTTCGTAGCTCCTGTATGTTCAAGGCATAACGCCGCTAAGCACGCGCGGCTACGAAATGGAGGCAAAGCCGCAATGTAGTAGACGTCGCCGTGGCTTGCATTGTTAGAACTCTCCCCGGGCAATACGGTGGAGTTCTCTTTTGAATGCATGCAAATCCTCATCAGGAAGGTCCAGCATAAATGCGATTTTATTTCCAAATCCGCCAAATGAGGTACCAAGTGCACGACCAACTTCTCCGTTTTTGATGATCACCCTGTCGTGAATCTCGTTGGTCGAATGGTGGGCGAGCTTAATGTTTTTCCGTTTGCAAAAGCCTTTGAAAGAGTTAATAACCTTCCCGTTCGGTCCCGGCAGATGGAATATGGTTAACTGCTGCGCTGAGCTCGGTATAAGTCCGTTCTCTAACCAGTTCGTATAGTTGCCCAGGGTCCGAAAGACTTTATTGGGGCCGCCGAATGAAAAGAAGTAAGGATCGACTATAGTGATATCTTCGCAACCCTTTAGCCAACTGGTGAGGTACTTGCGCTCTTCGGAAAGCCGGTCCTCCATCCCAGTTATTAGCCTAATCACGCCTGCGCCGTTGCGCTCTTCTGACAGAGCACAACGGCCAGTATTACCATTTTCTAGTCGCTTTTCGATTCGAGCAAGGCGCCGGGAAATATCATGTGAATAGTGATCCTCCCACCGCCACAAGTGCTGCCATGCTCTCAGACTTGCCGGGCTGAATTCGGGATCTTCTAGCAATTCCAGCATCTCTCTGAGATGCCTTTTCAGCAATTCTTTCTCTCTATCCATAGTCTGACTTATGTCCGTAAAGTTCTAACGCCTTGCTCACCGGTAAATTAGGAGCGTAGCGAGTAATTTATCCGCGTGCAGCAACTGGTTAGGCTTGCTCACGTTTAGATAAACAGCTCACGGACAGGAATGAAAGGTCGGCCTGTTTCTGCCGCTCGCCGAACTTTTGCCTCCAAAACATCTGCCACGGCCAGCCTTCGTCTAAGCATTTCTGACAAATCCAAACCATCCATGCATACAATCCGTTTCCCCTTACCGAAAGCCTGAAGACCATCGCTGGAAAAACCACTGTTACTCAAGAATAAACCTCGGGACCAGGATGCCTTCTGGCTTAACTTACCTTCAAAGGTGTGCAGATCTGCGGCTCCCGTCGGGGCGTTTTGCCACTTTGCTTCCAATAAATAAGTTTCTTTATTTAATACAAAGCTGCCATCTATCTGCTCGCCGATTAGACGAAACGAAGAGCGCGCAGAAAGCCCGTATGCATCAAATAGGTCTTTTAGGAACCGCTCAAAGCCGAACCCACGACTCTGTGGCGTCATATCAGCCAGTTCGATCAATTGGGAGAAGATACGCTGGCTCACATTTTCATCAATTTGGACTCGCGCTTCTTCACCATCTGGCTGAGCCACAGGTTCGCTATGTCCTCCCAGCCTTCGGATAATTTGCTTTAGAAGTTTTTCGGCAGAACTTGGAATAGGTTCATCTGAATAGATTTCCCAACCTTCGAGTAGACCGTTCAAAAACAGCAAGACTTGTTCATCCGTTGCCAGCCGCCAGAATGAACGAGTTCTGTGAGCTTTTGAGCCCGATGCTTGGTCATAGTAGGGGTCGTAAATCGAAACACCGACAACTTCTCTGAAAAAGTCATCGAAAGTACGATTTGAAAAACCCAGCACGTAGCCACTCGACATGCCGAGTTCACGCTCTAACTTCTGCTTTTCTATCAGACTGAGACTACTCATTCATTCTGCCTAACAGTGATTGGGTAGCGCGCACGGATATTGGATGAACGTGCGCGCGTGTTCAATTGGATATTGGACCGGCTGCCCGGTGTAAGAAATGGATTTGGAATCAGACGGATGCGTGGCCCGGTTGGGTGTTAACACGGGGTTCGCGCGGCTGTCGATGCGGGTTGGGGCCATGGCCGGGCGGTGAACCCTTGATGCTGCTGGTCGTTTGTCATGTCAGGCGCCAGTGGTCGTTGTCAGTGGTGGCCTGGCCGAGGATTTGGAGGGCGGCGAGGACCTGGGCGATGGATTTGGTGGGTTTGCGCTTGAAGTGGCTGGCCAGGGCTTCCGGGGTTTGGGGGCCGATGGCGAGGAGGCGGCGGACGGCTTCGACCTGGTCGGGCATGGATTTGGGCCAGGTTGGCTTTTTGGCCGGTTCGGTTGGGATGTCGGCGGCGGCCTCGGGTTTGGCTTCGAGTGTGGCGGTGGTCTGGGTGGCTTCGGGGGCCTGGTAGTCGGGACGCAGCCAGCGAATGTGGCCCTGGGCTTCTTCGGCGGCGCGTTCGGCGTTGAGGGCGACGAGGCGGCCGAGGAGTTCTTCTTCGGCTTCGGCCTGGTCGGCGGGTTTGTCCGGCAGCGGGGTGGTGGCGCCGGGGCGGCCGACGAGGCGGTCGGCGAGGTCGTTCCAGCCGTAGGCGTCGAAGACGGCGCGGTCGAGGTTGTCGTGCAGTTCGCGCAGCAGGGAGACGAGGCCCTGTTCGTGGATGGTGCGTTCCTTTTCGGTCAGAGGCTCTTCGGCGCGCAGTTTTTCCAGCACGTTGTACATGCCGGTGAGGGTGAGGTCCGGGTGTTCGGCCTGGCGTGCCTTGCGGTGGGCGTCGATGCGTTCGGCGAGGTGGCCGATGGTGGCGGCCTGCTGGTCGTCGAGTTCCGGGAAGGGGAAGGTCTCGAAGCAGCGGGTCTTGTTGTAGCGGGGATCATTGCCTACGCCCAGCCGACCACCCGCCGCCAGAGACCATACGACGTGAACTCGACTCCCCAAAATCCCCAAAAGGGACGGCGCATCGCTCGCAATGTTCACAAGCATGTGGTCAGGCAAGATGTCCGCGTCAAGGAAAAAGAATAGTCGGTGCTTGGTAGTCTCCACAGTGCTGATGTATTGGCAGAGGCCTGCACTGGCCCCCCGCCACTTGACGCGAGTTTCACCAAAAAGCCACCACTTTTCTTTGAGCTTCTTTCTTCGGTTGTTGTCCCGCTCAGGCTTTACGCGCTCGTAGATCCACTGATAGGTTTCCGGAAAGTTTTGGCGTATTTCGTCAAGATCCCTACCAAAGAGGTCTATCACAAACACACCGCGAGGCCTTTGTGTGAGGTCGCGTCCATTGCGGTATTGCCGAATGACACGCTGAATTCCTGGTTTGTCTGGATAACCAAGAATCGCGGCTTGGTCTGGTGCTACGATAAACCCGGAACCAGCAAGCATTACGCCATTCGAAGATACACCTCTATTCGCAATTAGCTTTCCGGAACCGGCGACGTCGGCGCCGACAGTAAGGTCGGAAAACAGCTTGCCGCGACGGGCGCTGAGCTCAACTGAACGACTGTCGTCTCCATCGCTTCGCTCCTTGACAGCTTTTCGCAGCAGTCCCGGTGTTTCACCTGCCACTCCAACGGTCATGGCGATGCGGACCGCCGCGCCATCATTGCTATCGACCCAGGGGTGATCTGGTATCGCAAAACCCAGCGATAGCGGCTGCTTGCTGTCGCTGAGGTGCGGTTCTATCACCCGGCGGTTGAAGGTCTGGCGAAGGCTGTTGGTGGTGATGAAGCCGAAGCGCCGGGCTTCGCCCTTGCGGACTTTCTCGGCGGCGATGTGCCACCAGTACATGACGAAGTCTGTTGATTCTGGGAGCTCGCGCCAAACAGCGCGGAGGGCATCGACGTACCCATTTCCCAAGGCGCGACGCATGGCCTTGTCTCCAATAAACGGCGGGTTGCCGACGATGAAGTCGGCTGGGGGCCATTCGGCGCGGCGCGGGTTGCTGTAGTGGTAGACGGGGGTGCGGGCGGTCTCGTCGGGGATGAGTTCGCCGGTGACGGGGCTTTTCCTGTAGCTGATGCCGTCCCAGATGGTGACGGGGTCGCCGTGGTCGTCGCGCATGGGTTCGCGGGCATCAAAGTCGATCAGTGCGTCGCGGCATTCGATGTTGTGGAAGTCGCGCAGGATGGGTTCGGGCAGGCTGAGGCGGCCGTGCAGGCGGTAGTGCCATTGCAGGTAGCCGATCCACAGCACGATTTCGGCGATGGCGGCGGCGCGTGGGTTGATCTCCAGCCCGAGGAACTGGTGCGGGTCGACGGTGAGGCCTTCGGTGTCGAAGGTGGCCTGGCCGGCGCTCAGGTCGCGGATCAGGTTGAGCACTTCGCCTTCGAGGCGCTTGAGGTGTTCCAGCGCGACGTAGAGGAAGTTGCCGGAGCCGCAGGCGGGGTCGAGCACGCGCGTCTCGCACAGGCGGTGGTGGAAGCGGTGCAGCTCGTCCAGGGCCTTGTCGGGCTTGTTCTGTTGCAGCCAGGCCTCGGCGGCGACCTGCACGGTGTTCCATTCGGCGCGCAGGGGCTCGATGAGCGTGGGCATCACCAGGCGTTCCACGTAGGCGCGCGGGGTGTAGTGGGCGCCGAGCTTGTGGCGTTCGCGCGGGTCCAGCGCGCGTTCCAGCAGGGTGCCGAAGATGGCGGGTTCGACGAAGCGCCAGTCGGCCTTGCCGGCCTGGATGAGCAGACCGATCTGGTTGGCGTTGAGCGGGATAGGGTCGATGTTCTGGAACAGGCCGCCGTTGAAGCGCTGCAGCTTGTGCATCAGCTGGCCCTCAAAGCCGCCGGTGTTCATCGTCTCCCATAGGGAGCGCATGGCGTCGGGGAAGTGTTCGGGGTTTTGCTGCAGGCGTTCCAGCAGGGCGGTGAAGCTGCCCTTGGGCAGGAGTTCGACGTCCTCGCTGAACATGGTGAACAGGCAGCGCTTGAGGAAGTGCGCGACGCGCTCGACTTCAAAGCCCTGCTGTTCCAGCGATTTGGCGAGCTCGGCCAGGCGCGCGCTGACCTCGCGGGTGACGCGGGCAGCGTGCTTGCTGGCGTCGAGCTGGTCCGGCGCGAGCCACAGGTGGTGCAGGCGCTGCTGGATCTCGGGGTCGCGCAGGTCTTCCAGGCGGATGCGGTGGCGGCTCGGGTCCGGGTAGGGGACGTAGGTGCCGCCGGAGCGGGAGAACTCGGAGTAGAGCTCCAGGCTGCGGCCGACATCGGTGACGACGATGAACGGCGGGCGGCCTTCGTCTTGCGGCAAGGCGCGCACGTACTGGTCGGCCTGGTTCTGCGCGGCGAGCATGGCCTTGTCCCAGCCCTGGGTGTGCAGGCCCTTGCCGGTCTGCTTGGCCTCCAGCACGAAGCAGCCGCGGCGGTAGAGGTCGATGTAGCCGCGGTTCTCGCTGCCGTCCGGGTTGCGGATGGTGACGCGGCGTTCGAACACGTAGGCGTTGTCGGCGGTGTCGTCGCTGGCCGGGTCGGGGTGGGGCAGCTCCAGCAGCTTGCACAGCTCGGTGAGGAAGAGCTGGTAGTTGGCGCGCTCGGAGCCGCCGGTGTCGCGCCAGCGCTCGATGAACGCCTCGACCTGCTCGGGGGCGGCCAGGGGCGTTGCGGTGTCGTGATCGATGAACGCGGCGTGGGCCGGGTTGCCGGGGGTGACTTCCATGTGACGAAGGTCCGTTTTCGTTTGGGGGTCACCTTACCGATCCGTGGCGGTGTTGTCGTCTGTGGCTTCGGTTGGAAGGGCGCCGCGGCCGCATTGCGGCCTCGCGATGACGGGGCTGGTGGGGTTTGGATGGTGCGGGTGGGGTGGCTTGCGTGGGAGATCCCGGCTCTTCGCTGCGTTGCGGCCGGGATGACAGGGTGGGGCGCCGCGGCCGGGGTTTCGGGTTTGGCGTTGGTGCCTGCCAAATGTGGGGCAGCTGTCCCGTCATCGTGAGGCGCGAAGCGCCGTGGCGTCCGGTGCCCTGGGCACTCGCCAACCCTGAACCTTCCGGTCTGCGTGTCTTCCTGTGAATGCATTCTGGTTCTGGCACGAAGCTCGGGCGCGCGGTTCGCCCTGGCGGGCGCATGATCTTGTTTTCCGCGTGGGCGGTGTGGCGTTCTGACCCGGTCGCGATAACCCATGTGTCGTTTTGCATCATTCCGGAGTGGAGTGTTGCGGTGTGAGCCAGCGGAATCGATCACACTTTGTTTCGATGATGTGATCTTCGTCAGCAGGGGTCATGTTTGGCATCCCCCTTGCTCCTTCCCTGGCGCAGTCAATTGAAAGCCTGACTGGCCCGATTCGGTTGGCTGTGACTCGATTCCAACTTGAAGGAGAGAACCATGATGTCGACTTTCCAGAAAACTGCGATCGCGATGGTGCTGGGTTCCATGTTTGCGCTGGGCGGCCTTGGCGCGGCGCACGCCCAGGCGGGCGGCGACGCCGGCGCAGATACCGGTGCCCCGGAGGCCGGTGCCGGTGCTGAAGGAGGCGCTGGCGCTCCCGAAGGCGCTGCCGGTGGCGGCGCGGGTGCTCCGGAAGGGGGTGCTGGTGGCGCCGGTGGCGGCGGCACCATGGGCGGCGGTGGTGCCGAAGGTGGTGCGGCCGGCGGCTCCATGGGTGACCACGACGAAGAAGACGACGACGATGACGATGACGAAGGGGCCCCTGACTGGTAACAAGCCCCAGTCCCCTCAACAAGCCGGGCTCCCCGCCCGGCTTTTTTGATTGTCTCCCATCGCCCCGGTGTTTCGTCCCTATAGCCCGGCCGGGCGAGGCCTCAAACCCGTTATCGCGGTCCGACCCTGCCGTTGTTCCCGGTCCGTCGTTGGCTTTGTTGCTCGGGAAGCTGCTCTTTGTCCCAGTGTCGTCATCCCGGAAACCGCGAAGCGGTTATGCGGGATCTCGGGCGTTTGGGGGTTGGGCTGGCGTTGGAGATCCCGGCTCTTCGCTGCGCTACGGCCGGGATGACGGGGTGTGGCGTTGCGGCCGGGATGACGGGGTGTGGGGCTGCGGCGGGGGTGTTTGGCGAGGCCGGGGAAGACGGTGGGGCGGTAGGTGTGTGGCAGCGGGGCGCGGCCGCGTTGCGGCCTCGCGACGACGGGTGGGGTGTGGGGGTTGTTACAGCCAGCCGCGGCGGCGGAAGAGGTAGAGCATGACGGCGACGACGGCGAGCATGATGCCGAGCAGGATGGGGTAGCCGTAGTAGGTGTAGAGCTCGGGCATGGACCAGGGGCTGTCGGGGTGTTCGAAGTTCATGCCGTAGATGCCGACGATGAAGGTGAGCGGTATGAAGATGGTGGCGATGATGGTGAGCACGCGCATGACGTCGTTGGAGCGCTGGTTGATGGCGGACATGTAGGCCTCGATCAGGGTGGCCGCCATCTCGCGGTAGGACTCCAGCAGATCCATGATCTGGATGGTGTGGTCGTAGGCGTCGCGCAGGTACGGGAACAGCTCCGGGGTGAAGGGCTCGAGGTCGTCGCGCATGAGGCGGGCGATCACGTCACGCGTGGGCCAGAGCTGGCGGCGCAGGACAAGGAGCTCGCGGCGCAGGATGTGGATCTCGTTGAGGGTGTGGCGGTCGGGCTGGTCGAGGACGGTCTCTTCCAGTGTCTCCAGGCGTTCGCTGATGTGTTCCAGCACGGGGAAGGCCTGGTCGATCACGCTGTCCATCAGGGCGTAGGCGAGGTACGCGGCGCCTAGCCGGTTGAAGTTGCGGTTGGCGTTGCGCATCCGTTCGCGGACCGGCCCGAAGGGATCGGCCGCGCCGCTATGGACACTGATGACGAGGTGGGTGCCCACCACGAACAGGTTGAGCTGGTCGAGTTCGATGTTGCCGTTGTGATGGCGCGGCTGACGCAGGATGGCGACCATTTGCGCGTCGAAGAAGTCCACCTTGGGGCGCTGGCCCTGGTGGCGCACGTCTTCCAGCGCCAGCGGGTGCAGGTCGAAGGCCTCGCCCAGGTCGTGCAATTGGCGCGGACTGGGGGCCCCCTGCAGGTGCAGCCAGACGAATCCGCCGTCGAGGGTCGGCACGCCTTCGCGCAGGGTGCGCTGCGGGTCGAGTTCGACGAGCTGTTCGCGATGGTAGTGCCAGGCGGAGACGGTGGCGTCGGCGGCGTGCGGGTGTTCGGTGGCGTGGGCGCCGTGGCCGGGGGCGGCGCCGGGCTTGAGATAGGTCTTTTCGAACAGGCGGGTCATCGCGGTTCCTGTGCCGATTTTCTGCCCAGTATAGGGTGCTGAAAAGTGCTGCGCGCGGGGGGCAACTCTGGCAGTCTGGGCGGCGACTGAACGGCCGCGGAGGCGGCTGGGTCCCACGGGGTGAGGAACAAGGAGCGCGGTATGGAACTGAAGACCATGTTGGTGCCGGTGGATGGTTCCGCCAACGCCTGGCGGGCGGTGGAAGTGGCCGCGGATCTGGCGTCCAAGTATCACGCCCGGGTGGTGCTGGTCAGCGTGCTGCTGCAGGGCGAGGTGCCGCCGCATATCCGCCAGCTCTCGGACCTGCCGGACCCGAACGATCCGCCGCTGGCAGCGGGCGGTGCGGCCGTGGGCGCCGCGGTGCCGCCGAAGGTGCTGCGGGATATCGCGAAGAAGCTGATCGAACAGGCCCACGGATACTTCACCGATCTGGGCGTGACCGACATCGAGCACCATGTGGAAGACGGCTCTCCGGCCAAGGTGATCCTGCAACAGGCGGAGTATCACGACGTGGACATGGTGGTGATGGGCTCGCGCGGCCTTGGGGGTCTGCAGGGGCTGCTCTCCGGGAGTGTCTCGCACAAGGTGCAGCAGCTGGCGCGCTGTATCGTGGTGACGGTGAACTGAGCCTCTACTCGCGGGGTTCGCGATGTCGCGGTTGTCGATCGATCTGCACGAGTGCTTCCGCAATGGCCGCCGGATCGATGCCGAGCTGAACGGCGCGATCGAGCAGGCCTGCGACAAGCGCATCAAGACGGTGGAGATCATTCACGGCAAGGGCAGCGGGCAGCTGAAGAAGCGCGTGCTGCGCTTTCTGCAGCAGCCGGAGGTCAAGGCGCGCTATCACCGCCTGGAGAAGGATTCGAAGAACCACGGGCGGCTGTTCGTGCACTTCAAGCATTGATCCGAGGCCTCCTCTTTGCAGAAAGCCAGCCGCTGGCGGTCTGGAAGGCGCGGTCATCCCGGAAACCGCAAAGCGGTTATCCGGGATGACCTGGTGGGGGCGATGGCCGGGAGGATATGGGCAGGGGCTTCGCGTGCAGGCACGCTCCCACGGGGATGCTCCCACTGGGGGTGGTCAGCGTCTCCCTAGTTTGCGGTCGGCGAGTTCGTAGCCGAGGTCGATCATCTCGGCGGCGCGGTGGAAGTCGAATATGCCGCAGGCGTTGACCGGGATCTCGATCAGGTGCTCGGGGTTGTAGGCGGCGATGCGAAAGCGCGCGATCGTGCCCTGCATGGCCTCGATGGAGTGGGAGACGATGTCGATCATGCCCAGCGCGTGGGCTTCCTGCTCACGGCTCAGGCCGGGGTCGGTCTCGCCCAGGCCCAGCTTGTCCTGCCAGTCCAGCAGCCAGCTGCCGACGCGATCCGGCAGGGCATCTGTCAGGCGGTGGTTGAGGAACCCGCTGTCGGGTTCTTCCCGGTCCGGGTCGGGCGCCTTGGGGCGCTCGGGACGGATCAGCTCTTCGCCGACGCGGCCGTTCAGACTGACGGCCAGGGTGATGTCGGTGTCGTCGGTCAGGGTCGGGGCGATCGGGACCGGGTTCAGCAGGCCGCCGTCCACCAGCAGCCGGCCCTTGAGGCGCACCGGGGTGAACACGGTGGGGATGGCGATGGAGGCGCGGATGGCGTCGAACAGCGAGCCGGAGTTCAGCCAGACCTCGCGTTCGCGCTCGATGTCCGTGGCCACGGCGGTGAACGAGATCGGCAGATCCTCGATGTCCATGTCGCCGAGCATGTCGCGCAGCTTCTCGATCAGGCGGTCACCACGGATCAGCCCGGCACCGCGGAAGGAGAAGTCCAGAAGTCGCCAGACGTCCTGACGGCGCAGGGACTTTACCCAGTCCTCGTAGGCATCCAGTTGCCCGGCGGCGTAGATGCCGCCGACCACCGCCCCCATGGAGGCCCCGGCAATGGAGCGGATGCGGTAATCCGAGTGTTCCTCCAGCCAGCGGATCACGCCGATCTGTGCCAGACCGCGGGCGCCGCCGCTGCCGAGGACCAGTGAGATGGACTGGGGCTTTCGCGTCATGGTGGTCGGTGTGCCTGGGTGGAGTGTTTGCGGAGGGCCCCGCCTTCTTGCGTCACAGCCTTCGCTGCGAGCGTCGCCGCCCGCGACGAGCCTGCTTAACCCAACGTTGGGGGTGTGGTGCGCTTTTTCCAGTGGTATGTCATGCGCGGTCCGGGTCGAGCAGGTGGTCGTGCAGGGCCTGGGCGGACTCGCCGGCCGGTTCTTCGACCCGCAGCTGCCAGACGGCGGCGGGGTGATCCGGCGACCATTCGCTGAAGACTACGAGGCCGGCGTACGGGCCGTGCCCGCGGATGGTGCCCAGCGTCAGGCGGCCGTCCGGGTCGCCGTACAAGTGCACTTCGAACTCGGGGGCGGGCGGCGGTAGCTTCCAGTAACCGTCGCGACCGGTCTCGCGGAAGGTGGCGTCGGAAGGCTCGGCGTCGTCGCCGAAGTGGCGGCGCAGCAGCGGCACCGACAGTCGGTGCGGCAGCCCCAGGACGGTCTCGATGCCCGTGCGGCCATGGTCAACCGCCTGGGCGGCGGACGCCAGCGGATCCCGCCGGCCCAGCCATTTCTTCAGTAGCTTGCGCATGCGCGGATCATCCGTGTGCCGTCCGCGGTCTGCAAGCGCCGGGCTTCACGTACTGGCTTGGAGACCGGCGGTCGGCGGCGTTACCGTGCGGGTAGGTAATGCAAAGGAGTACGCCATGGGTTTTGCACTGTCCGAGATGCAGCTGTCGAGTTCCGCCTTTGGCCCTGGCCAGCCGATCCCCAAACGCCACAGCGGCGAGGGTGAGGACACCTCCCCGGCATTGCGGTGGCGGGACGTGCCGCAGGGCGCCGGGTCCCTGGCGGTGATCTGCCATGACCCGGATGCGCCGTTGATCCAGCCGGGCACCTACGGCTTCGTGCACTGGGTGCTGTACAACCTGCCGCCGGATCTGGATGGCCTGTCCGAGGCGACCGATCTGGGCGCGACCGGCCAGACGGACTTCGGCCGCACCGGCTACGGCGGGCCGATGCCGCCCGAGGGCCATGGAAAGCACCACTACTTCTTCTGGCTGCTGGCGCTGGACGCCGACCTGCAGCTCCCGCCCGGCCTGACCCTGTGGCAGTTCCTGGAGCACGCCGAGCCCCACGTGATCGGCATGAACCGCCTGGTGGGCACCTACCAGCGCGACTGAGGCCTTGTAGGAATGCCTTGTGGGAGCCGGCTTGCCGGCGAAGCCCCTGCCAGAGTCGGACGCGGGCAGGGGCATTCGCGTGCAAGCACGCTCCTACGGTGATGCCCCCACCGGTGGGGGCCAAGACTTGTGGCGGCCTGGAAGAGGGCGTCATCCCGGAAACCGCGAAGCGGTTATCCGGGATCTCGGGCGTTTGGGGGTGGGCCTGGCGTTGGAGATCCCGGCTCTTCGCTTCGCTACGGCCGGGATGACGAGGTATGGCGTTGCGGGCGGGATGACGGGGGGCGATTGGTGCGGGCGGGGGCTTCGCGTGCAAGCACGTTCCCACAGTGATGCCCCCAAAGGGGGCCAAGGCTTGTGGCGGCCTGGAAGAGGGCGTCATCCCGGAAACCGCGAAGCGGTTATCCGGGATCTCGGGCGTTTGGGGGTTGGGCCTGGCGTTGGAGATCCCGGCTCTTCGCTTCGCTGCGGCCGGGATGACGGGGTATGGCGTTGCGGGCGGGATGACGGGGGCAGCGGTTGGTGCGGGCAGGGGCTTCGCGTGCAAGCACGCTCCTACAGGGACCCGATCCCGCTTCGGGCCGTTCAGTCTTGACCGGGTTGTGCGGTGGGCGCACGATATGTACCACTTTATGTACGTTTCGGGTGAGTGGCGATGACGACGCTGACGGCTACCGAGGCCCGCAAGGGTCTGTTCGATCTGATCAAGGGCGTGAACGAACAGCACGCGATCTACCATATCCGGCATCGCAACGGCGATGCGGTGCTGATGTCGGAAGACGAGTACGCCAGCCTGATCGAGACCCTGGAGCTGCTCTCCGAGCCCGGTTTCCGGCAGGAATTCGAGCAGGGCCGCCGCGAGGCGGATGAGGGCGATACGCTGGGCTTCGAGGAGGTGTTCGGGGAGAAGCAGTGACCTGGACCATTCGGTTCACCCGTCAAGCGGAGAAGGATTTGCGGCGTCTGGCGCCGAAGCTGCGCGACAAGGTGAAGCAGATCCTGCGCAACCGGGTGGCGGTCGACCCGTACTGCGGCAAGGCGCTGGTTGGTGATCTGCGCGGGTACTACTCCCTGCGGATCAGCTACAAGGACCGTCTGCTGTACACGATTCGGGATGAGCAGTTGCTGGTGATTGTGATCCGGGCGCGTACGCACTACGGCGAATAGCCTTGCAGGAATGTCTTGTGGGAGCCGGCTTGCCGGCGAAGCCCCTGCCAGAGTCGGGCGCGGCCAGGGGCTTCGCGTGCAAGCACGCTCCCACAGTGATGCCCCCACCGGTGGGGCCCAAGCCTTGCGGCGGTCTGGAAGACGGCGTCATCCCGGAAACCGCGAAGCGGTTATCCGGGATCTCGGGCGTTTGGGGGTTGGGCTGGCGTTGAAGATCCCGGCTCTTCGCGTCGCTACGGCCGGGATGACGGGGTATGGCGCTATGGCCGGGGTGACGGGGTATGGCGTTGCGGGCGGGATGGACGGGGGGTGCGGTTGGTGCGGGCAGGGGGTGGCGGTGTTGTTGGCGCCATCCAGTCACAAAAAAGGCCCGGGCCGAGCGAACTCGGTCCGGGCCTTTTGCGTTCCCGGGCGGGTGCCCGGGGCGGCGGCGTTGCTTAGTAGCGGTAGCCGAAGGCCTTTTCGAACTTGTCGGCGAACTCTTCGGCGGTGAAGTGGTGGTTCTGGGTGCCGGAGTGCGCGATCTTGATCGAGCCGATCAGCGAGGCGATGCGGCCGGTGGTTTCCCAGTCGTAGCCCTTTTCCAGGCCGAACAGGATGCCGGCGCGGTAGGAGTCGCCACAGCCGGTCGGATCCTTGATCGCGGCCGGTTCGACCGACGGGATGGTGATCTTCTTGCCGCCGGTGTAGATGTCGGAGCCCTCGCCACCGCGGGTGACGATCATGGCGTCGACCATTTCGGCCAGCTGTTCCAGGCTCAGGCCAGTGCGGTCGGCGGTCAGCTGCGCTTCGTAGTCGTTGAACGCGGCGTAGGTGGCGTTCTTCATGAAGCGCTTCAGGTCGTCGCCGTCGAACATCGGCAGGCCCTGGCCCGGGTCGAACATGAACGGGATGCCGGCGTCGGCGAACTGCTGGGCGTGCTCGATCATGCCGTCACGGCCGTCCGGGGAGACGATGCCGACCTTGATGCCGTCGGCGTCGGTGACCTTCTGCTGGTGCGAGAAGCCCATCGCGCCCGGGTGGAAGGCGGTGATCTGGTTGTCGTCCTGGTCGGTGGTGATGAAGGCCTGACCGGTGTAGGTGTCCTTCAGCTCCTTGACGAACGTGCGCGAGATGGCGTGCTTGTCCATCCAGTCGGCGTACGGGGTGAAGTCGCCGCCCACGGTGGCCATGATGGTCGGGTCCGCGCCCAGCAACTTCATGTTGTAGGCGATGTTGCCGGCGCAGCCGCCGAACTCGCGGCGCATGTCCGGGACCAGGAAGGACACATTCAGCATGTGCACCTTGTCCGGGAGGATGTGGTTCTTGAAGCGATCGGGGAACACCATGATGGTGTCGTAGGCCATGGACCCACAGATCAGTGCGGACATTGTTGCTCCTTAGCGTTGGCTGAAATCGTTGTCGTGCGCGCCTTTGAAGGCGGCACAGGACGTCCCGTGGCGCGCGCTGGAAGCCCGAATGGCGCGCCGGTCACGGGTCGTGCGATGTGCATAGGGTAAGTATTTGGGCGCAAAACAACAAATCAGGGGGGCTGCACGACGCCCGTCGAGTGCGTCCGCAGCCCCCTGAAGACGTGCCCGGACGGAGGTTCCGGGGCGGTTCGGCTCAGTCGTCCTGTTCGAGCAGGTGGCGTTCCATGTCGACGATGAAGTCTGGCAGGGTGTCGAGGTCGTGCTCGTCGCGGACGCCGAGCTCGCCTTCCAGCACCAGCGCCTGTCCGGGGTGCTTCTCGCTGTGGAGGAACTGATTGGTGATCTGGCCGGGATAGAATACCTCGATCTCGGTCCACTCCGGTTCCGCGTCGTCGAGGTTGCCGTCCACCCGGCGGGCCACGATGTCCGCGTCCTCGTTCTCCAGACCCAGGGTCTGCGGCAGCGAGACCAGATGCCAGCGGGCGCCCGCAGCACTGTGGACGGCGAAGGCCACGTTGTAGGTGCCGCCGTGTTCCAGCGTCTTGCTGTCGCGTTCGTTCGGGGCTTCCAGCGAACGCGTCAGGGCGATGCGCCAGGCACCGTCCTCGTAAGCGCCCGAGGCGCTGATGGCCCCGCGGCTGCCGCTCGGCTCCTGCAGGAAGCGTTGCGGGATGACGTCACCCTCTTCCCAGTCGTGGTCGGGGTCGAACGGGACCGCATTGTCTTCGGAGATGTAGTAGTGGTCATCCTGATCGTACTGGCGATCCAGCAGGGCCTCCCAGTCGAGGGAGCGTGAGCCGGTCTGCTCGGGGTCGAACATCCAGGCGGGCTGGTCCTGCTCGTCGTCCCAGTTGTCGGTGAACATGCTGTCCCCCTCGGAGGACAGCCGGTAGTGCAGCACGTAGTTGTTGTCGGCGTAGCCCATGGGGTGGCTGCGATGCGAGCGCCACTGCCACAGATCGATAAAGCCCCCGGCTTTCTGCAGCTCCTCCAGGGCCCCGTCGTCCTTGATCTGGTCCCAGGACTTTTCCGTGGGGTCTTCGGTCGTGCGGGTCTGGGGCAGGTACTTGCGCACGTCGCTGCGGCCCAGTTCCCCACCCAGCTTGGGATGCTCGGTCACGGCCTCGGAGTCCACCTCGGAGGTCAGGCTGCGCATGCCCTCGTGGGCAGTCATCCAGCCGCCCAGGCGATCGAAGCCGTCGACCGCGCCGTCATCCAGCATCATGGAGATGCGGTCTTCGTACAGGCCATGTTCGTCAGGGCCGGGGCCGCCGGAACCGTAGCGGACCCAGTCGCCATCCTCGTAGCGCCAGACCTGGTGATACCAGCTGGGATCGTCGGTCTCGTACTTGTAATGGATACGGAACTCTTCGTCGTTGTACACCGCGCCGACGCTCAGTACGGCGCGCCCGTCCTCCTCGGAGGGGATGTACACGTTGCGATCGGTATCGACCATGCGGGGTTCTGCCAGGCCGAGCCCCGGGACTGTTCCGGCGATCGCGATCACGAGCAGTGAACGTTTCATGGTAAATCCTTTCGTTCTGAGGTGGAATTCGATGTGACACCCAGTAGTTCTGGCAGTTCCGCCGGGGCCTTTTCCCCTTCGGCCAGAGTCCCCGGGGCTGGCCTGTGGCAGCATGGGGTGATTCCCGCGAGCGAGGGCGTGACTGATGAATCCGCGCGTACTGATCCCGATCCTGATCATCCTGCTGTTGTTGCTGAGCCTGTGGTCCATGAGCCTGGACGGCGACGGGGGCATCCTGCCCGGCGCGCCCGATACGGGTGCGGCACCGGCGGCCGAGCGCCTGGCCGCTGGATCAGGATCGGTTGCGCCCCGGGCGGCATGAATACAGCCACGGCGCCCGCTCCAGATGCGCCGCACGCCGGGCGTGAAGTGATCTTCCGTGCCGCCGGGGTGACCAAGGTCTACCGCATGGGCGAGGTGACGATCCACGCCCTGCGCGGCGTGGACCTGGAGCTCTATACCGGTGAGCTGGTGGTGATGCTGGGGGCCTCGGGCTCCGGCAAGTCGACGCTGCTGAACATCATGGGCGGGCTGGATACCGCGTCCGAGGGCGAGGTGCGCTACCGCGACCAGGACCTGGCACAGGCCTCCGAGCGAACGCTGACGGCCTTTCGCCGTGACCATGTCGGCTTCGTGTTCCAGTTCTACAACCTGATCTCCAGCCTGACCGCGCGCGAGAACGTGGCGATTGTCACCGAGATCTCGCGCGACCCGATGCCGCCGGAGGAGGCGCTGGCGCTGGTGGGGCTGGAGGACCGCATGGACCACTTCCCCTCGCAGCTCTCCGGCGGCGAGCAGCAGCGGGTGGCCATCGCCCGCGCGATCGCCAAGCAGCCAGCGGTGCTGTTGTGCGACGAGCCGACCGGCGCGCTGGACTCGAAGACCGGCATCCGCGTACTGGAGGTGCTGCAGCACATCAACGAGCGCCTGGATACGACGGTGGCGATCATTACCCACAATGCGGTGATCGGCGAGATGGCCGATCGCGTGATCCACCTGAGCGACGGCCGCGTGAGCGAGATTCACGAGAATGCCAGCCGACAGTCTCCTTCCTCGTTGCACTGGTAGCGGCGCCGGTCCCGTCTCGTGCGCGCCCTGAACCGCAAGATCCTGCGCGATCTCGGCCACCTGAAGGGCCAGGCGGCGGCCATCGCGCTGGTGATCGCCAGCGGGGTGATGACGCTGGTGATCGCGGTGACCAGTCTCGACGCCCTGACCATCACCAAGGAGCGTTTCTACTCGGAATACCAGTTCGCCGACGTGTTCGCGGAGATCACGCGCGCGCCGGAGAGCGCGGTGGAACGCTTCCGCGACGCGCCGGGCATCAACCAGATCGAGACCCGCGTGCAGGCCCCGGTGCGCCTGGAGGTCGCCGGCTTCGACGACCCGATCCGGGGCACCATGCTCTCCCTGCCGGACGGGGGCGAGCCGCTGCTGAACCGGCTCTACCTGCGCGAGGGCCGGCTGCCCGAGCCCGGGCGCGAGCGCGAGGTGGTGGTCAGCGAGGCCTTCGCCGAGGCGCACGGACTGGGCAGCGGGGATGCCCTGCGCGCGATCATCGACGGGCGCCTGACCGACCTGCAGATCAGCGGCATCGCGCTGTCGCCGGAGTTCGTCTACCAGATCAGCCCCACCGACCTGCTGCCGGACTACGAGCGCTACGGCATCCTGTGGATGAACCGCCGCGCGCTGGCGGCCGCCTACGGGATGGAAGGGGCGTTCAATTCCGTCGCCGTGAGTCTGCAAGCGGGCGCCGACCCGGAGCCCGTGATCGAGGCCATGGACCGCGCGCTGGCCCGCTACGGCGGCCTGGGCGCCTACGGGCGCGAGGACCAGTTCTCGCACCGCTTCCTGTCCGAGGAGCTGACCCAGCTGCGCGCCCAGGCGGCGATCCTGCCGACCATCTTCCTGGCGGTGGCGGCGTTTCTGCTGAACGTCGTGGTCGGACGCATCATCCGCTCGCAGCGCGAGCCGATCGCGGTGCTCAAGGCCTTTGGTTACGGCAATGGTGCGATTGCCGCGCACTACGCCCTGCTGACCGCCGGCATCGTGCTGGTGGGCTGTGCGCTGGGGCTCGCGTTCGGGGCCTGGGCCGCGCAGGGCCTGGCCGGCATCTACGCCGAGTACTTCCGCTTCCCGGAGATGAGCTTTCGCCTGCAGCCCTGGGTGATGGTGCTGGCGGTGGCCGTGGCGATGGGCGCGGCCATGCTCGGCACCTTCCGCGCGGTCTGGCAGGCGGTGCGCATGGCCCCGGCCGAGGCCATGCGCCCACCGGCACCGGAACGTTTTCACCGCGGCTGGATGGAGCGCACGGCAGCGTGGCGCGGGCTGGACCAGCCGACCCGCATCATCCTGCGCAACCTCGCGCGCCACCGGCTGAAGTCCGTGCTGTCGGTGATCGGCATCGGTCTGTCCGGCGGACTGCTGCTGATGGGCGCCTACCAGCTGAACGCCGTGGACCAGATGCTGGATACCCAGTACGGCCAGGTCCTGCAGATGGACATCGACTTGCAGTTCACCGACCCGGTGCCGGCGCGGGTGGCCGGGGAGCTGCGCCACGAGCCGGGCGTGCTGGCGGTGGAGACCTTCCGCGCGGTGCCGGTGCGCCTGGTCGGGGTGAACCGCGAGGAACGCGTGCGCCTGCTGGGACTGGACGCGGAACCGCGCCTGCGTCAGCTGCCGATGGCCGGCGGGCGCGGTCGCCTGCCGGACGAAGGCATCCTGCTGACCGACTACCTGGCGGAGCAGCTGGGGCTGCGCGTCGGGGATCCAGTGGAGCTGGAGATCCTGGAGGGGCGCCGGCGCACGGTCTCGGTCCCGCTGGCCGGGGTGGTGGAGGAGCCGATCGGCGTCGGCGCCTACATGTACCGCCCGGCGCTGAATCGCCTGATCGGCGAGGGGCCGGCCGTCTCCGGGGCCTGGCTGCTGACCGACCGCGCGCAGGAGGCAGCGCTGTTCGCGCGGCTGTCGGATCGACCGCGCGTGGCCAGCGTCGGTCTGATCGCGGAAGCCGAGCGCAACATCCGCGAATACATCGGCGAGACCATTATCGTGTTCGCGCTGGTATTCGTCGCGCTGGCCATATCCATCGCCTTCGCCGTGACCTACAACAATGCGCGCATCACCTATGCCGAACGCGCCCGCGATCTGGCCACGCTGGAGGTGCTCGGCTACTCGCGTGGCCAGGTGAGCTGGATCCTGTTGGGCGAGATCGCCGTGCTGACGCTGGCGGCGATCCCGGTCGCCTGGCTCACCGGTACCGGTTTCGCCTGGCTGCTGAACCAGGCCTTCGCGATGGATTTGATGCGTGTGCCGCTGGTGATCACGCCGCAGGCCTACGGCTTCGCCGCGCTGGGCATCCTGGTCGCGGCCAGTCTGACCGCGTTCCTCGCCTGGCGCCGCCTGCAGAGCCTCGACCGTGTGCAGGCCCTGAAGGCCGCGGAATGACATTCCGGAGGACCGCCCAACATTCGAGCAGGCCGGCCGTCATTGCGAGGAGCCGAAGGCGACGCGGCAATCTCCATCCGGAACCACCACAGCCGGATCTTGAACGCATTCCCAGCTTTCGGAGATTACTCGCTGCGCTCGCCTTTCAGGTCGGCCTGCGGCCGTTCAACGCGCTGCGCGCTTTTGTGCTTCGTCGCTGCGCTCCTCGCAATGACGGGTACGGATTTGGGTGGGTGCGGCGCGGGGCAGCGACGTAGGATGTGATGAGCGGAGCGAATCGCATCATCTGGAAGCCACGGGAATCCACCGATGCAGAAAGGTGGCGAAACCGTGGATACCGGCCATTCGCGCGGCTTCCCGGCGCCGTCTTGATGCGATTCGCTTCGCTCGTCGCATCCTACGTGTGGGGGGCGTGTTGCTCGGGGGTGGCCCTGGGCGCGTCGAGGCGGGATTTGCGAGACTGATGGCATGTTGATGAAAAAGCGGATCACGATCGGGTTGGTGGTGCTGGCGGGGGTGGCCGCACTGGTGTGGGCGCTGCGGCCGCAGCCGGTGCCGGTGTCGCTGAGCGAGGTGCGGGCCGGGGCGTTCGAGGAGACGGTGCGCGAGGAGGGGCGTACCCGGCTGCGCGACACCTACACCGTGTCGGCGCCGATTGCGGGCTATCTGCATCGGGTGGCGCTGGAGGAGGGCGACGCGGTGGCGCTGGGCGATACGTTGTTCCGCCTGGAGCCGTTGCCGACGCCGGCGCTGGATGCGCGCTCGCGCGAGCAGGCGCGCGAGAACCTGGCCGCCGCGCGTTCGCGGCTGCAAAGCGCGGAGGCGAACCTGGAGAACCTGCGGGCCGAGGCGCGTTTCGCGGAGTCCGAGTATCGCCGCCACCAGGAGTTGTTCGACCGCGGGGCGGTGTCCGCGACCGAGATGGAGCGCATGGAGACGATGCGCGACCGGGCGCGTTCCGCCGTGCGCGCGGGCGAGTCCGCGGTGGAGGTCGCGCGCAGCGAGATCGAGAGTGCCCGCGTGGTGCTGGATATCGCCAGCGGCCAGATGCCGGAATCCGAGGCGGATACCCTGTCCGTGCGCTCGCCCGCCGAGGGCGTAGTGCTGGAGCGCTACCGCTGCTGCGAGGGCACCATCGGCGCCGGCGAGCCGGTACTGGTCGTCGGCGATCTGGACGACCTGGAGGTGCAGGTGGACCTGCTGTCGATGGATGCGGTGCGCGTGGTACCGGGGATGCGTGTGCGCCTGACCGACTGGGGTCGAGACGCGAAGCTGGACGCCACGGTGCGTCGGGTGCAGCCATTCGGCTTCACCAAGATCTCCGCGCTGGGCGTGGACGAACAGCGTGTGCCGGTGATCCTCGATCTGGATGCGGTGGAGGCGCGCCTGGCCGGGCTGGCCGTTGGCTACCGCGTGGAGGCCGAGTTTCTGCTGTGGGAGGGTGACGACGTGCTGCAGGTGCCGACCAGTGCGTTGTTCCGCGACCGTGGCGAGTGGTCAGTGTTCGTGGTCGAGGACGGGCGTGCGGAGCCGCGACGGGTCGAGGTGGGCCGCCGTTCCGGGTTCACGACCCAGATCCTGGAAGGGTTGGAGGGGGGCGAGCGCGTCGTGACCCGTCCGGGCGACCGCGTGCAGGCCGGTACCCGCGTCGTCGAAAACTGACCTGCCCATGGCCGAAACCCCGAATGCCTCGCCCGAGGCGCTGGATGACCTGCTGAGTCCGCTGGATGCCGCGCTGGCCACGCGCGGTGCGGCCGTGCTGGTGGCCGAACCGGGGGCGGGCAAGACCACGCGGGTGCCGCTGCACCTGGCGGATTCCGTATCCGGGGGGCGGGTCATCGTGCTTCAGCCGCGCCGCCTGGCCGCGCGCATGGCGGCCACGTTCATGGCCGGGCAACGCGGCGAGCCGGTCGGGCAGACGGTTGGTTACCGCGTACGCGACGAGCAGAAGGTCTCGGCGCAAACCCGCGTCGAGCTGGTCACCGATGGCCTGTTCCTGCGCCGCATCCAGGCCGACCCGCTGCTGGAGGATGTCGGCGCGGTCGTGTTCGACGAGTTCCACCTGCGCCGGCCCGAGGCCGAACTGGCGCTGGCCTTCGCGCTGCAGGTGCGCCGGTTGCTGCGCCCCGAGCTGCGGATCGTGGTGATGTCCGCCACCCTCGACGACGAGGCCGTGGCGCGACTGCTTGCGGGGCCGGAGGCGGACCCCGTGCCCGTATTGCGGGCTCGCGGACGACAGTTCCCGGTGGAGGTGCGCTACGCGCCGCCGAAGAAGGACGCCCCGCTGGCCGACGCCGTGGCGCAGGCCGTGCGAGAGGCACTGGAGGCCGAGCCGGGTTCGGTGCTGGTCTTTCTGCCCGGCGAGCGCGAGATCCGCGAGGTCGCTGCGCGCCTGGGGGAGACCGTGGAGACGCCGGTCGGCCCCGCGCGGGTGGCGCCGTTGTTCGGGCGGTTGTCGGCGGAGGAGCAGAACCGTGCGGTGCGCCCGGCTCCGCAAGGCGAGCGCAAGGTGGTGCTGGCCACCGACATTGCCGAGACCAGCCTGACCATCGAGGGTGTGCGCGTGGTGGTCGACGCGGGGCTATCCCGTGAGCCGCGTTTTGATGCCGCCACCGGGCTGTCGCGACTGGTGACGGTCGCCGCCTCGAAGGCCGCGGCGGAACAGCGCGCCGGCCGTGCCGGACGGACCGAACCCGGCGTCGCGATCCGGCTGTGGGCCCGTGCCGAGGAGGTACAGCGCCCGGACTACGCGACACCCGGACTGCAACAGGTCGACCTGCTGCCGCTGGCCCTGGAGCTGGCCGGCTGGGGCGAGGCGGTGGCCGAACTCGACTGGCTGGAGCCGCCGCCGGCGCACGGCATGGCCGCCGCGCAGGCAATCCTCGCGGAGCTGGGCGCGCTGGACGCCGAAGGGCGGATCACCGATCACGGCCGCGCCCTGCTGCGGCTGCCGACGCATCCGCGCCTGGCGCACATGCTGCTGCGGGCGCGCGAGCGGGGACTTGCGCGCCTGGCCTGCGAGCTGGCGGTGGTGGTCGAGGAGCCGGGAATGGCCGGGCCGGGTGCCCCGCTGGAACTGGGGGAGCGCCTGGTGCAGGCACGGCGTGCGGGTGGCCGCGCCTGGAAGTCCGGGCTGCGGCGGCTGGAGCAGGCCCTGGCGCGGCTGGACGACAGCGCCGGCGCAGCAGAATCCGTACTGGACGAGGGTGTGGCGCTGGGGGTGCTGGCTGCGCTGGCCTGGCCCGAACGCATCGCGCGGCCACGCGGCGGGCAGGCCGGGCGCTTCGTGATGGGCAATGGCCGCGGGGCGTTGCTGTCGGAGCGCGAGCGCCTGGCGCATGCCGAGTACCTGGTGGCGGTGGACTGCACCGACGCCGAACGCGAGGCCCGTATCCGCTGCGCGGTGGCGCTGGACCTCGCCGCGCTGGAGCGCGAGGCCCCGGAGATTTTCCACCGCGAGACGCGTTGCGACTGGGTGGAGGACGGGGCGCGGCTGGAGAACGCGCGCATCCGCCGCATTGGCACGCTGGTGGTCGAGCGGCAGATGGTCGCGCTGGACGACCCCGCGTCCACGATCCCGCGCTGGTGTGAACGGATGCGCCGCGAAGGGCTGGCGCTGCTGCCGTGGGATGACGCGGCGACCCAGCTGCGCGCGCGCATCCAGCTGCTGCATCAGGCGATGCCGGAGGCGGACTTTCCCGACATGGGTGACGCCGCGTTACTCGCCGGTCTCGAGGACTGGCTGGGGCCGTACCTGGCCGGAATGACGCGGCTGCGCGATCTGGACCGGCTGGACCTGGTGGCGATCCTGCGCGCGCGGCTGGACTGGGAGCATCAGCAGCGACTGGAGCGCGAGGCGCCGGCCCGTATCGCGGTGCCTTCCGGTTCCGCCCACCGGGTGGATTACACGCAGGACCCGCCGGTGCTGGCGGTGAAGCTGCAGGAGCTGTTCGGCCTGGAGGAAACGCCCGCGGTGGCCGGAGGTCGCGTGGCGCTGGTGCTGCACCTGCTGTCGCCGGCGCGGCGCCCGGTGCAGGTCACCCAGGATCTGAAGAGTTTCTGGGAGAACGGCTACCCGGAGGTGCGGCGCGAGTTGAAGGGCCGTTACCCGAAACACCCGTGGCCGGAGGATCCGTGGAATGCGCCGGCCACGCGGCATGCGAAGCGGCGTGGGTAGGCAGTTCAGGTTTGGCGGGGGCTTCGCCTGCAAGCAGGCTCCCACAGAGGTCAGCACAACGCGGGACGCCGCGCGTGACCCCCTGTGTCGTCATCCCGGAAACCGCGGAGCGGTTATCCGGGATCTCGGGCGTCGGGGTGGCCATGGCCGCGGAGATCCCGGCTCTTCGCTGGGCTGCGGCCGGGATGACGCCGGGGTGATGGGCGCCAGGCAGCACTTGGGGCGCCGGGTGGTGGGGACGATGCGGCGGCGGGCGTTCTCCGGTAGTGTCGCGTTCAGCTCTGTTGCGAGTCCCGTGCGAGGAAGCGAACCCCGATGCTGAAGTTTCTGACCGTGATCCTGATCCTGCTGTTCGTCTGGTGGCGGGTGTCGCGCTGGATGGATGTGCGCCGCCGCCGTGCGCGGGGGGAGGATGTGTCCTATCAGGTAGACGTGAAGGGGTTTCGCCCGATCACGGTGCTCAGTGTCATCTTCCTGCTGCTGTACGGCGGCTACGTGATCTGGTTTGCCCTGAACGAGTGGTTCGAGCTGTTGTAGGCCGGGTTTTGACTACTCGATCCCGAGTTTCTTCAGGCGATAGCGCAACTGGCGAAAGCTGAGGCCGAGCAGGCGTGCGGCGGCCGTGCGGTTGCCGCCGGTCTGCTGCAGGGCGGTCGCGATGGCCTGGCGTTCCTGCGCGGCGAGCTGGTCGTCCAGGGCGCTCTCCGCGCCGTCGAGGCCGTTCTCGGGTTCGCCGTACTCCGCGCCCGGGGTGGGTTCGGTGCCCAGACCGTTCGCCGGCAGGTCGATGTTGCCGGCGCGGATCAGCGGCCCTTCGCACAGCGTGGCGGCGCGTTCCAGGATGTTCTCCAGCTCGCGGACGTTGCCGGGGAAGCCGTGCCCCTGCAGGGCCGCGAGGGCGTCGGGTGCCAGCTCCAGGTCGCCGGTCTGCCACTGCTCGCCGATGCGTTGCAGGATGCGCGTGGCCAGGCGTTCGATGTCGCCGCGGCGCGCGCGTAACGGCGGCACCTTCAGCTCGATCACGTTCAGGCGGTAGTAGAGATCCTGGCGAAAGCGGCCCTCGCGCACGGCCTTTTCCAGGTCGTGGTGGGTGGCGCTGAGGATGCGTACGTCGACCGGGATCTCGCGGGTGCCACCGACCGGCTTGATGGCGCGTTCCTGGATGGCGCGCAGCAGCTTCACCTGCATCGGCAGCGGCAGGTCGGCGACCTCGTCGAGGAACAGCGTGCCGCCGTCGGCGGACTGGAACAGACCGGTATGGTCCTGGGTGGCGCCGGTGAACGCGCCCTTGCGGTGGCCGAAGAATTCGCTCTCCATCAGCTCGCCGGGGATGGCGCCGCAGTTGACCGGCACGAACGGACGTTCGGCGCGCGGGCCGAGGCGGTGGATTTCGCGCGCGACCAGCTCCTTGCCGGATCCGGACTCTCCGGAGATGAACACCGGGGCCTGGCTGCGCGCCAGCTTGTGGATGGTGGCACGCAGACGCTGCATGGGCTCGGACTGGCCCAGCAGGGGGCTGTCATCGGGGGTGGCCGGGGTGGCGTCGTCGCCGGGCTCTTCCGCGATCGAGGCAGCCGGCTCCAGGCGCAGGGCCGCGTCGATCAATTCGCGCAGCTGTTTCAGGTCCACCGGCTTGCTGACGAAGTCGAAGGCGCCCAGCTTCAGCGCCAGGACGGCGGTATCCACGCTGCCGTGGGCGGTGATGACGGCCACGGGGAGCTCCGGGCGTTCGCTCTGGATGTGGCGGACGAGGTCCAGCCCGTCGCCGTCCGGCAGGCGCATGTCGGTCAGGCACAGGTCAAAGTCGTGCTCGGCGATCAGGGCGCGGGCCGGCTCGAGTCGGGTGGCCGTGGTGGCCTCAAGGCCCATGCGGGCCAGGGTGATCTCGAGAAGTTCGCAGATGTCGGGCTCGTCGTCCACGACCAGCACGTGGCGGATACTCATGCGCCTTGTTCCTTTGGCGAATCGGTTTCCAGGGGGGCGAACAGGATCCGGAAGCAGCCGCCGATGGGTGTGTGGACGTATTCCAGCGACGCCCCGTTGTTTTCGCACAGCATGCGCGAGATGTACAGGCCAAGGCCGGTGCCCCCGGCACGCCCGGAGACGAACGGTTCGAACAGGTCCTTTTCCTGTTCGGCAGAGATGCCCGGCCCGGCGTCGATCACGTCCAGACTGACCACCCGCGCGACCTGGCCGGCGCCGCCGCGCAGCACGATGGGCGGGCTGTCGGGCTGATCGTGGCCGCCATGGATGCGCGCATTGCTGCACAGGTTCCACAGGATCTGGTTGAGCTGGGAGGGGTCGAACTGGATCTCGGAATCGGCCGGTTCGATGCGCGCATGCAGGGTCTCTCGCGGCAACTGCAGCGCACCGCAGAACTCCTCGGCGAAGCGATCCAGGGTCTCCTGAAGGTTCAGCCGCTCGCGTCCTCCGGCGTCCCTGCGTGACAGGCTGAGGACGTTGGAGATCAGTTCGTTCACGCGCTTGCTCTGGTTGTTGATGATGTCGAGCAGGCGCTGGTCGTGAGGTTTGAGATCCGGCGATTCGCCGAGCAGCTGTGCGCTGTGGCTGATGGCTCCCAGGGGGTTGCGGATCTCGTGGGCAATGCTGGCGGTCAGGCGGCCGAGGGCCTGCAGCTTGCCGGCCTGGGCCTGGCGCTGGAGTTCGGCGGCGTCCTCCAGGATCAGCAGACTGCCCTGGTCGCCGCGGTCACCCAGCGGGGCCAGACGGATCCGCAGGGCAGGCTGGTCGCGGTCGCCCGGCAGCTGCTGGCTGGTCGTGGGCATGCCGTTGCGCTGCCAGTCGCGGATCACGCGTGCCACCGAGGGCGACAGGGACGACAGGTGGCGTCCCGGCCGCGGGGGGAGCAGCCGGCGCGCGGCCTCGTTGATGGAGCGGATGTACCCGTCCGGGTCGACCGCGATGACACCGGCGCTCATGCGCGCGATGATCTGCGCGTTCAGTTCGGCCAGGTTGGCCAGATCCACCTCCTGGCGTTCCACCTGGGCGCGGGTCTCGCCGGCCCGGCGGGCGAACTGGCGGGCCAGCAGGCCGGCCGCAAACAGGGTGGCACCCAGCAGCCCCGCCTGGGTGATGGCGGTATCGGCGGGGTGCAGGAATAGTGCGCTCACGCCCTCGGCTAGCAACAGGGCCAGGGTGGCGATCGCGGCCAGGGTCAGGGCGAAGCGTGCGCTGGAGAGCAGCACGGCCGCCACCAGGGCCGGGACCAGCAGAAGGCCAATGCCGGCGCCAACCCCTCCGGAGACGATCAGCAACGCGATCAGGCCGATGCCGTCGCCGGCGCCGCCGATCAACGCGATACGGGTGAGGCTGGTGGTGTCCGGATTGTGGGTGCAGCGCCAGGCGAAGGCGGCGGCGACGAGCGCAAAGGCGAGATAGGCGGTGGCGATGACCGCGTAGAACTGGGGGGTGACGAGATGCAGCCCCAGCGGGGTATCCGGGAACAGCCCGAGCAGTAGCAGGACCGCCGCGACAAAGACCCGGTAGAGCGCGAAAAGCCAGGCGGAACGCCGGGTGTCGGCGTCGATCGGCGTGTTCCCCCCGGACTGGTTATCCATGGACGAGGGTCAGTCGTCTTCGGTGCGGGAGTCGGCGTCCGAGCGGTTGCGGTCGACCTCGGCGTGCTGCGGTGAGCAGTAGAGGCGGTCGCCGTCGCGGTAGGCCTCGGCCTCCGGCACGTGCACGCCGCAGAAGGCGCAGCGGATTACCGCGCCGCCCTCTTTCAGGCGTTCGGGCCGTTCATCCTGGTGGACCTGCTTGCGGTTGCTGGTGGAGCGCACGAGGGTGCGCACCGCAAGGAACACGGCGACGATGGCGACGATCAGTAGCAGCAGGCGCATGGCGTGATTCTAGGGAAACACTGATTAATGTGCACGCTCGCGCTCGAGTCGCTTTTGCGTGCGAACAAGGCGCGGTGACTGCCGTGCAGTCATTCTGCACAAGGGAACCGCAACGCCGTTCCCACGCAAAAGCGGCCGAGCCCCTGCATTCAATCGCTTGTGGGGTTGGCACCCCAGGTTCCCCGATCCTGCGTTGCGGCCGTTGCCGGTAGAACCACTACCGGCTGCGCACCGCGCCTTGTCTCGGAAAACCTGGGGTGCCAACGCGAGGGTACACATTAATCAGCGTTTCCCTAGCAGGATGACGATCGCGGACCACCGGCTCGGGCGGCCCGTGATCAGCCTCTCCCTAACCGGTGTTGCGCATGCCTGCGGCGATCGCGTTGATCGAGCGCAGCAGGGGCGACAGCCACGGGTTTTCGTCGGTGTCGTCGTCGGCCTCGGCGTCGAACTGGCGAGACTCGCGCAGCAGGTGAATCTGGATGCTGTTGAGCGGGTCCAGGTACGGGTTGCGCCGTTGCAGCGAACGCGCCAGCAGGGGCGTTTCGTCCATCAGTCGGTCCAGTTGTGCCACGCGCAGCACCTCGGTGACGGTGCGGCTGTGTTCCTCGCGCACCAGGACGTAGATGCGCTCGGCCAGTTCCGGGTCGCTGCACAGGCGGGCGTACTCCGCGGCGGTGCGCATGTCGGCCTTGGTCAGGGCCATCTGGCAGTTGGACAGCAACGAGCGGAAGAACGGCCACTCCTGGTACATGCGCTGCAACTGGGCCAGGCGTTCGGGGTCTTCGCCGCGCCACTGTGCCAGCGCGGTGCCGATGCCGTACCAGGCGGGCAGGGTGTGGCGCGCCTGGGCCCAGCCGAAGACCCAGGGGATCGCGCGGATCGAGCTCTTGGAGCGGTCGGTCTTGCGCCGGTGCGATGGCCGCGAGCCGATATTCAGGAAACCGATCTCCTGTACCGGGGTGATCTCGTAGAAGTAATCGAGCACGCGTTCGGTGCGGTCGATCAGCTCGCGGTAGGCATCCTCGCCAGCCTGCGCGAGCTCGTGCATGGTGGCGCGGTAGTCGTCGCGGTCCTTGCGCGGCGGCCGGATCAGGCTGCGCGAGGCGAGCATGACGCCGGTCGCACCCATGCCCAGCTCGTACACCGCGGTCTCCACGTTGGAGTACTTGTACGACAGTACCTCGCCCTGTTCGGTGAACTTGATCCGGCCCTGCACCGTGGCCGGGGGCTGGGCGAGGATGGACTCGTGGGTCGGGCCGCCGCCGCGCCCGACGGTGCCGCCGCGGCCGTGGAACAGCTGGCAGCGCACGCCGAAGCGATCGGTAATGCCGACGATCTTCTTCTGTGCCTCGTAGAGGTTCCAGCTGGAGGCGAGGATGCCGCCGTCCTTGCAGGAATCGGAGTAGCCGAGCATGACGTCCTGGATGTTGCCGGAGGCGGCCAGCAATCGTGCATACACCGGGTTGGACAGCAGGCCCTCGAGGACGTCCTCGACATGCAGCAGGTCCTCGATGGTCTCGAACAGCGGCGAGATGCGCAGATGGCAGAACGGGTTGCCTTCTTCGTCGTTGCCCGCGAGACCTGCCAGGCGGCCCAGCAGCAGGACCTCCAGCACATGCGAGGCGGCGTGGGTCATGGAGATCACGTAGGTGCCGATGCCGTCCGGACCGACCTCGCGGCGCATGCTCTGGATCACCTCGAACACGCGCAGGGTCTCGCGGGTGCTCTCGCCCAGGGCCTTGCGGTCCACCTCGGGCAGGTTCTCCAAGGCGATCAGTTCGCTCAGCGCCTGCTGGCGGCCGGTCTCGTCCAGCGCGGCGTAGTCGGTGTCCGGTGCCAACTGGCGCAGCAGTTCCGCGATCGCGTCGGAGTGGACGGTGGACTCCTGGCGCACGTCCAGGTGGTGAAGGTGAAAGCCGAAGGTCTCGACCAGGCGGATCAGGTCGGTCAGCGCGCCGCTGGCGATGTTGCGATCACCATGGCTGACCAGCGAGTCGCGGATCAGCTTGAGGTCGTTCAGGAAGGCCTGGGCGTCGGCATAGGCGCTGTTGGTCGGCAGCACGGCGGCCTCGCCGCGGACCCGGCGCACCACGGTGCCCAGGGTCTCGCGCAGACGGTAGCGCATGATGTAGAGCTTGCGCCGGTAGGGCTCGCTCTCGAAGCGGTCGGAGGCGCCCTGGAACACCGCGTTGGCGATATTGGAGTCGGCGTCCAGGCTGTCGAGGAATGCCTGCGACGGCTGGCACATGAAGGACGAGTGAGTCAGCACGTTGCGCAGGTGGTTGACCCGCTTGAGGTACTCGCGCAGGACCTGTTCCATTGCCAGGCGGCAGGACAGCTCGGTGACCTCGGGAGTCACGTTCGGGTTGCCGTCGCGGTCGCCGCCTATCCAGGAGCCAAAGTGCAGGAAGGCCGGGATGCGTACCGGCAGGCTGCCGTCCGGGTTGACGCCGTAGATCCGGCGGATGGCCTTCTCGAGGAAGCGGTAGGACTGCGGGATGGCCTCGAACAGGCTCTCCTCGAAATAGAACAGGCCGTACTTGATCTCGTCCTGAACCTGCGGCTTTTTTACCCGCACCTCGTTGGTGCGCCAGAGGATCTGGATCTGGGTCTCCAGTTCCTCGGTGATCAGGCGGCGTTCCTCCTCGCCCAGCCCCGGCTGGTTCAGCCGGTCGGCGGTCTCGAACACGCGGCGCTGGTTCTCCATCGTGGTCCGGCGGCGGGCCTCGGTGGGGTGGGCGGTGAACACCGGCTGGTAGTGCAGCTCGTTGAGCAGGCGTTCCAGCTCCTCGGCGGTGACGCCTTCGCCATGCAGCTCGCGCAGGGTCTGGTCGAAGGAGCCGGTCCACAGCGGCTCGCCGCTGGAGACCTGGGCTCGGCGCCAGCGGTAGAACAGGTCTTCCTCGGCGATGTTGACCAGGCTGAAGTAGATGCTGAAGGCGCGGATCACGCGCTCGGTCAGCGAGGCGTCGAAGTGCGTGATGTTGGCCATCAGCTGGCGGCGCAGGTCCGGATCCTCGTCCTTGCGCAGGCTGACGAAGCCGCGGCGCAGCTTCTCCACCGCGTCGAACACGGCCTGGCCTTCCAGGTCGTGAATCACGTTGCCCAGGAGTTCCCCGAACAGGCGCACGCGGGCGCGCAGTTCCTTGTCCTTGGGGAGGAATCGGTCGTGTTGATCGCTTCGAGTCATATCGGGCCTGTGCGCGCAGGACGACGATCGCCGCTGCCTGGGCTTGCCGGTTGGGGTTCGGGAGGTCGCGAAAAGGACGCGATTATAGCGCAGATGCCGCCTTCGCACGCCGGCTGCGGCGCGGAAGCTGTTCGCGGTACAGGGCGAGATAGGCATCGGCGCTGGCGGTCCAGCCGAAGTCGCGTGCCATGCCGTTGTGCATCAGCTGTTCCCAGTGGCCGTCGCCGCGGGCGGTATACAGCGCCAGGGCGCGCTCCAGGGCGGCGCCGAGGGCGGCGACGCTGTCCGGGGTGAAGCTGAAACCGGTGGCGGTGCCCGCCTCCAGGTTCTCCGGCGTGGCATCCACCACGGTGTCGGCCAGACCGCCGGTGGCGTGGACCACCGGCGGGGTGCCGTAGCGCAGGCTGTAGAGCTGGTTGAGCCCGCAGGGCTCGAAGCGCGACGGCATCAGGAACAGGTCGGATCCGGCCTCGATCTGGTGGGCCAGTGGTTCGTCGTAGCCGATGTGCACGCCGACCTGGCCGGGGTAAGCGCGGGCGAGGGCGCCGGTGGCGTGTTCCAGGTCCTTCTGGCCGGAGCCGACCAGCGCCAGCTGGATGCGCCCGGCCTCCAGCAGTGGCATGCAGGCCGCATGCAGCAGATCGACACCCTTTTGGTCGACCATGCGGCCGACATGGCCCAGCAGCGGGATGTCCGGGTTGGCCTCCAGGCCCATGCGGGTCTGCAGAGCAGCCTTGTTGGCGGCCTTGCCCGCGAGGTCCTCGGCGCTGTAGCGCGCGGCGATGTGGCGGTCGCGCGCCGGATCCCAGTCGCTGTAGTCGACCCCGTTGAGGATGCCGTGCAGGTCGGCGCTGCGGGCGCGCAATACGCCGTCCAGCCCCATGCCGTGGACCGGTTCCTGGATCTCGCGGGCGTAGGTGGGCGAGACGGTGGTGATCGCGTCGGCGAAGATCAGGGCCGCCTTCATGAACGAAAGCTGGTCGTGAAACTCGAGGGCCTCCGGGTGCCACAGGTCCGCGGGCAGGTTCAGATCCTGCACGGTGCTCGCCGGGAACAGGCCCTGGTAGGCCAGATTGTGGATGGTGAACACCGTCCGCGGGCGTTCGACGCCGGTGCGCTCCGGGTCCAGCAGCAGCGGCACGAGACCGGTCTGCCAGTCGTTCAGGTGAATCAGTTCCGGCGCCCAGTCCAGCCCGGCCTCGTCCCGCGCCAGCGCCACGATGGCGCGGGCGAAACCGGCAAAGCGCTGGGCGTTGTCCGGCCAGTCCATGCCGTTGCTGGCGCTGTAGGGGTTGCCGGCGCGCTGGAAGTATTCCGGCCAGTCGATCAGGTAGACCGGGAGCCGGGTCCCGGGCAGTCGGCCCTCGATGATCTGCCAGGGGGCGCCGTCCGGACCCGGGCGCGGGGTGGCATCCACCAGGTTGCGACAGGCCTCGGGGTAGCCGGGTAGCACCAGGCGGGCATCCTGGCGCCGCCGGCGCAGGGCGGCGGGCAGGCTGGCGCTGACATCGGCGAGCCCCCCGGTCTTGACCAGACCGTAGGCCTCGCTGCTGGCGAACAGGATGCGCATGCAAAAAATCCCCAAGTGCGGAACCGGCGGCGCCGGATGACTTTCTGTTAATTGTAACGCAGGGGCCGGGGCGGCACTCTGGGCTTGGGACAATCGAGGAAACAGGATGACGGCAGGAGTGGGTGCGGTGATGGAAAGTGCCTTGCGGGTCGAGGCCCGACGGTTGGCGGACGAGTCCCTGCGCGAGCTGTTCGCGCGCGATCCGGATCGCGTGCAACGCGACGTGCAGGAGATCGCCGGGTTGCGCCTGGACTGGACGCGCCAGCGCCTGGACGGTGCGGCCTGGGATGCCCTGTACGAGCGCGCTGCGGCCTGTGAGGTATCGGAGGCGCTGCGCGCGTTGTTTGCCGGCGAGCGGGTCAATACCACCGAGGGGCGGGCGGCCCTGCACACGGCCCTGCGCCTGCCGCGCGACGCCCACTGTGAAGTGGATGGCGCGGACGTGGTTCCGCAGGTGCATGCGCAGCTCGACCGGGTCGAGACGTTCGTGCGACGGATCCACGACGGGGTCCACCGTGGCTACAGCGGGCGTCCGATCCGTCGCGTGGTGAACATCGGCATTGGCGGCTCCGACCTCGGGCCACGCATGGTCTGCCGGGCGCTTGCGCCGCATGCACAGGCGACGGCCGACGGCGTGCCGCTGACCGTGCAGTTCGTCTCCAACGTGGATGGCGCGGCGCTCTCCGCCGTGCTGCGCGAGGCCGATCCGGAAACCACGCTGTTCATCGTCGC
The DNA here is from genome assembly GCF_000381845.1 of Thioalkalivibrio sp. AKL10. Taxonomy (NCBI): domain Bacteria; kingdom Pseudomonadati; phylum Pseudomonadota; class Gammaproteobacteria; order Chromatiales; family Ectothiorhodospiraceae; genus Thioalkalivibrio; species Thioalkalivibrio sp. AKL10. The sequence continues at coordinate 98,469 of NZ_KB907142.1, read as the reverse complement.
ATCGAAGACCTTCGGCACCCAGGAGACCCTGACCAACGCCCGTGCGGCCCGCGCCTGGCTGCTGCGGCATGCGCCGGACGACACGGCCGTCGCGCGCCACTTCGTGGCGGTCTCCACCGCACGCGACCGGGTAACGGAGTTCGGCATCGACCCGGACAACATGTTCGGCTTCTGGGGCTGGGTCGGCGGGCGCTATTCCGTGTGGTCCACCATCGGGTTGCCGGTGGCGCTGCTCCTTGGCATGGACGGCTTCCGTGCCTTTCTCGGCGGGGCCCATGCCATGGACGAGCACGTGCTCCAGACGCCGGTCTCCGGCAATGCCGCGGTGCGCATGGCGTTGGTGGATTTGTGGAACCAGAACCTGCTGGGGGCGCAGTCGCGCGCGGTACTGCCCTACGACGAACGCCTGTCGCTGCTGCCGCCGTACCTGCAGCAGGCGGAGATGGAGAGCCTGGGCAAGCGCGTGGGGCTGGACGGGCAGGTCGTGACGGACGCAACCGGCGCGGTGGTCTGGGGTGCGGTGGGCACCGATGGTCAGCACGCCTTCTTCCAGTTGCTCCACCAGGGCACGCGCTTCATCCCGGCCGAGTTCATCGGCGTGGCCCGCCCCGAGCACGACCTGCCGGCGCAGCACCCGTTGCTGCTGGCCAACCTGGTGGCGCAGGCCGAGGCGCTGGCGATGGGCAAGGACGAGGCCGCGGTGCGCACCGAGATGGCGGCGGCCGGGCAGTCGCCGGAGGCGATTGATGCGCTGGCGCCGCACCGGACCTTCCCCGGCAATCGGCCGAGCACGCTGATTCTTCTGGAACGCCTGGATCCGGCCACGCTGGGCGCGTTGATCGCGCTGTTCGAGCACAAGATCTACGTGCTGGCCACGCTGTGGGGGATCAACGCCTTCGATCAGTGGGGGGTGGAGCTGGGCAAGCAGCTGGCCGGTCAGGTGCTTGAGGACCTGGCGCCCGGCGCGACCGCCGGCGAGCATGATCTGGCAACCACCGCCACGCTCGACTGGCTGCGCCCGCGGCTTCCGCCGCGGGACTGACCCGCGTCCGTTCCGGCTCTGCTCAGACGGTCAGGGCGTCGTCGGACTCCTCGATCTCGGGGACGTCCGTGGGCAGCGTGATACTGCGGGTCTCGCCATCCAGCCAGTAGCGGATTTCGGCGGGCTCGCCCTCCGGTGTCGCGGAGATCGCCTCGAGGAAGTCCATCGGGGTGGTGGGCGTGCGCCCGTTCACTTTCAGAATCAGGGCGCCGTGGGTCAGGCCCGCGGCGGCGGCGCGGCCCGCGGCACGGCTGACCAGTACGCCGGATTCGTCCGGCAGTTGCAGGGCTTCGCGCAGGTCGTTGCGGGCCTCCACAACGGTGATGCCGAGGGCGGTGACGACCTCGTCCTCGCCCGGCGGGGTGTAGTCGAAGGCGACATCGGCCTCCAGGATTTCCGGCGCGACATGGATGGCGGCCCCGCTGCGTACCGCCAGGGCGAGCCCGTCGCTGGGGCGGGTGTCGATCAACCGGGGTTCGGCCTCGCCGGCGATCCGTACCTCCAGCCAGCCGAGATAGGTACCGTTCTCCAGGCCGTCAATGATCACCCGTTCCAGGCGCGCATCCATCTGCTCCAGCAGGTCGATCATCAGGTCGTGGGTCTGCGGGCGCGACAGTGTTATGTCGTGCATGGCCAGCAGGATCGCGCGGGCCTGGTCGGTCCCGATCACGATGGGGACCACCTCGCCGGACGCCGGGTGTCGCAACAGCGCGATGGGCGTGCCGGAGCCGGCATCCACCCCGACGGTGGCCAGTTCGACCGGCAGCAGGCGCTCCGGGTCGGTCGCCATGTCGCGGGCCAGCGCCTCGCCGCCGATGACCAGCAACAGGACGAGCAGGGCGGGCAGGAACAACCGGAAGCGGGGTGTCATCAGGGCAGCCTGGAAATAGGGTGTATCCCGATCATGGCAGTGCGGTTGCGGGGCGTCCAGAATACTGCCTTGTCCCCCGTGAACGGATCGCTGCGATGACCTCCGACAAGCCCTATGCCCCGGCCGCGGATCAAAACCGCGCGCCGATCCTGGCCCAGCTGCGCGCGCAGTTCCTTGCGCATGGACGGGTGCTGGAGATCGGCGCCGGCACCGGGCAGCACGCGGCGCATTTCGCCGCGGTTTTGCCGCATCTCGACTGGTATCCCAGTGACGTGGCCGAGAACCTGCCGGGCGTGGAGGCCTGGCGACGCGACGCGGCCCTGCCCAATCTGCGGCCCCCGCTGAAACTGGACGTGCTGCGGGATGCCTGGCCGGAGGGGCCGTTCGAGTACGTCTACAGCGCGAATACCGTGCATATCATGCACTGGCCGGCGGTGGAGGCGCTGTTTGCCGGCGTGGCCCGGGTACTGGCGCCGGGTGGGCTGTTCGCGCTGTACGGCCCGTTTGCCCACGACGGTTCGCATACTGCCGAATCCAACGCCCGGTTCGACCAGATGCTGCGGGCGCAAGATCCGGGCATGGGCGTGCGTGACCGCGCCGACCTGGATGCCCTCGCCACGGCCGCCGGCCTCGAGCCCGCCGCGGTCATCGACCTGCCGGCCAACAATCAGATCCTCTTCTGGCGCAGGGCTTAACGACCACGATGGCACGAAGAAAAGTCCGGGGGCTGAAGTGACGCAAGTCGCGCCCCGTACTTGCGGCTCTTTCCAGATCGTTCTTCGTTTCCGTGCCCTCTGTGACCTCCGTGGTGAATACGGGGGGTCAGCAGTCGCCGATGCGCTGGCCGCGCATTTCCATCCGCACGTTCATCGGGCCCATGGGGGTGTCCATCTCGCTGGTCATTTCGCCCTCGGCGCGGTCACCCATGAAGCGCATGCTGCCGTCCATCTGCATGCGTCCGCCCTGCGGGCCGGGGCAGCTCATGGTGTAGTCCATGCGGTCGGCGCTCATGTCGACGTGGTCCAGGGTGCAGCCTTCCGGCGCCTCGATGATGTTCTCGCCGCGGTCGATGTCTTCCTGGGTGACGCACTCGGTGCTGGTCTCGGTCTGGTCCGGCATGCCGCCCATGCCTTCCATGATCATGGTGGTCTGGTTTTCCCAGAGACCGGGCTGGATGTTCGGGGTCTCGGCCTGGACGACGAGCGGCAGGGCAACGAGCGGCAGGGCGGCAAGAAGGGTGCGCAGCATGGCAGTCTCCTGAATCGGGGGTATCGAATGGGTTCAATGGTGCCTGGCGCGTCATGACGGGGCAAACGCGGGTGGCGGCACCCGCTGGCTGGTACCTTGGGTGCGTGCGAGGGAGGAACTGTAATGGCAATACCGTTATGGCTGGTCGGCGGTGTCGGGGCGCTCGCGCTGGGCGGTGTCCTGTGGCAAGAGGGGCACTTGTCGGGCGGCTCCGCCGGGCATGCGCACCTGGCCGCGCCGCGCTGCGAGGTGCCCATCACCCTGCATCTGGAGGCTGTGGACCCGCGCTTCCGGCTGGAGCGTGACGCAGTGCAGGCGGCCCTGGATGCGGCCGTGAGCATGTGGGACGGGCGGACGCCGGAAACACTTTTCCGTCAGCGCGAGGGGGAGGGCATGCCGGTGCGGCTGGTGTTCGACGAGCGCCAGGCGGGTGCCGAGAGCCGCGACCGGGCGCGCGCGGAGCTGGACCGGCTCAAGCGGGGGATCGCCGAGCGCGAGGAGCGTCTGGATCACCGGCACTCGGCGCTGGCAGCGGATGCCGCGGGTTACCAGCGGCGCCTGGAGGACCTTCAGGCGCGCCAGCGCGAGTACGAAGAGGCGGTGGCCGCCTGGAATGCCGGACGCATGGCGCACAGCGCGGGGAACCGCGAGCGGCTGGAACGGCAGCGCCGGGCGCTGGATGCGGCGCGGGACGACCTGGAGCAGGGCCGCCGCACGTTGGAGCGTCGGCGCGACGAGCTCAACCGCGAGATCCGCGACCTCGAGGGCGAGATCGATGGCTTCAACGAACGGGTCGCGGAACTGAACCGCGAGATCGGCGCGACCGGTGCCTTCGACATGGCGGTCTACGAGCAGCAGGGCACGCGGCGCTCCATCACCGTGTTCAAGGCCAGTGACGCGGACGAGCTGCGCCTGACGCTGGCGCACGAGCTGGGGCACGCCCTGGGGATCGAGCACGTGGACGACCCGGCGGCGGTGATGCACGCGATCCTGGGCGAGGCCAACGCCGGACGGCGCGACCTGAGCGACGCCGACCGACGCGCCCTGGCGGCGGCCTGCGGAGTGGAGCTGGAGTGGTGATGAACGGGGCGAGGCGCATGCCCAGCCCCGGATTCGGCGCTAGAAGTGGTAGCGCATGGCGGCCGACAGGACGTGCACGTGACCCTTGGTCGTCCCCTGCATGTTGATGTCGGTCCCGTTAAAGCTGCGCGTGATGTCGAGATCCTCGCTGGCGATGTGGATGTAGCTGTAGCCCAGGTCGAAGGTGAAGCGCTCGCTGCTGGCGTAGCTGGCACCGAAGGAGAACCAGGTGCGGTCGCCATCCGGGGTGCGCGTGCTGCGCCCGTCGGTCTGCGTCGGGGTCTGGTCGTACTGGATGCCGCCACGCAGGGTCCAGCGCGAGTTCATCGCGTACTCGGCCCCCACCGCCAGGGCGTAGCTGTTGCGGTAGTTCTGTTCCAGCACCTGCTCGTTGCCCTGGGGCAACTGGATCCGGATCTCGTCGAAGTTCGACCAGTTGAACCAAGTGTACTGGGCCAGGCCGGTCCAGCGGTCACTGAAGCGATGACGAATGCCAATCGAGGCGATATCGGGCAGCTTCAGGTCGGCCTGGCCACCTTGAACGATGGTGTCGCCTACTTGGGCGCGTCGGGGGTCGTTTGTCGATAACGTCGCGGTGGCTGTGCCCTGGAGGGTATGCGTGACGCCTTCACGGTAATGGATGCCCAGGCGGGTCGCATCGCTCAGGTCGAACAGCATCCCGATGTTGAAGCCGACATCCCAGTTGTCGCCCTCGAGTTCGAATGTCCCGTCGGTGTCCGGATTGAGACCGGCTGGGTCTGGTGTCGCGCTGCGCAGGGTGGCATCGGCGTACTGCAGGTCGAGGCCGCCGCCGATAGAGATACGGTCGGTCAGCTCGAACGCGATGCTCGGTTGCAGATTGAGCACGCGCAGGTCGGATTCCAGTGAGTCGTAGCGGGCGAAGAAGTCGTCGTTGTACTCATTCTTCAGGCCGAACGGGGCGCTGAGGCCGAAGCCCAGCCAGACTCGGTCGGAGTACTGCTGTGCCCAGTACAGGTTGGGCACCGGGGTCGGGTCGTAGGGGTTGCTGCTGTCGCGCCCGGGGATCTGGGTGCTGCGCTGATTGACCTCGGAGTTGGGCATCAGCAGATGCACACCGGCCTGGAGTTCGTTGCCCTTCAGGCGGGTCATGCCGGCCGGGTTGAAGTAGATGGTGGAGGCATTTGAGGCGACGGCGACATCCCCCGCATGGGCCCGGCCGAGGCCGGACGCGCCCTGCGTCTGGATGTAGAAGCCGGCGGCCATCAGGGTTGCGGGGGCGGCAAACAGGGCGGAGCTAACGGCGATCGAGAGCGCCAGGCGGCGCGACGGTGTCAGAGTCATGCGGTCTCCCCTCGTTTTTTGTTCCACGGGGGCCGCAGCGATGCCGCGTCCGGTGTCGGTCGCAGGCTCCCCCGAGGCGGACCCTACCGCCTCGGGAAGATCACGCCAACCGCATCACATTTTCGAGGTCATCAGGATCAGGCCGATCAGCGCGGCCACGCCGCCACCGATAAGCAGCGCGAGGGTGCGCCGGGTGAAGCGGCCAAGGAACAGCCGCGCCGCGCGCTCGCGCATGCCGAAGGCGTCCTGAACACCGACCAGGGCGGCGATCAGGCCGCCAACCAGCAGGATGATGCCGAGGATCTGGATCATGAGAACTCCTTGGATCGGGTGGATCAGGCCTTTCGGATCAAGCCAAGCAGACCGAGCAGCAGCACGGCGCCCACGGTGGCGGCGGCAAGGCTGCCGATCAGTCCGGCTGCCTGCACCCCGAGCTGGGTGAACAGCCAGCCGCCGAGGAAGGCGCCGATCACGCCAACCACGATATTCAGCAGGATGCCCTGCCCGGACCCGTGTACCAGCAGGCCTGCGAGCCAGCCGGCAATGCCGCCGATGAGCAGGAGGAGGAGAAGGGATTCCACGGGCATGTTGTCGCGCTCCTGGCAAGTGACGGGCGATTGGATCGCGCGGATGTCGAGGCGTTCCCCCAGGGAGGCACTGATCAACTCGAGCACGGGCGTGCGAATTGATCAGTGCCTCCCTGGCCTCAAGGATGCCCGCTGGGTTTGGCGGAGCCTTTGGCCTTGTTCCTGGCCGCGGTCGTTCGCTCGGCGATGGGCCGGACTTCGACTGTACAGGGCGTGTCGCCCTTGTGCCCACCGGCACGGGTGAGCCGAACATCCGTGAACGGATACTTGGTGATTCTGCAACCCCGCGAGTGTGGGTATTTTTGAGAACCACTCCGCAAAACCCTAGTCTCTGTATCGGACATTCATGGATCCGTCATGGAATCGGTTGGCGTTTGACGCCGGCTGCCGACGGGAAGGAAACCGGTATGACCGAACAATCGAAGCGCAAGGGACGGGTCACTCGCTCCGCGCGCTGTGGGCGAGCCTTCCGGGCATTGATCCCGGCGGCCCTGCTGGCGTTACTGGCCGGGTGTGGTTCGGAGAACGGGCAATCCGGAACGATGGTTTCCAACGCGGCTGCGGGCGATCGCCTGGCCTCCGTGGATGAGACCGGAACGCTGCGCGTGGTGACCCGCAACGCACCCACCACCTGGTACTTTGACCAGCATCTGGAGACGTCCGGCACCGAGCACGACCTGGTCGAAGGCTTTGCCCTGGCGCATGGCTGGAAGGTGGAATGGGTCATGGCCGACTCGGTTTCCGGTGTCCTCGATGCGCTCGAATCCGGCGCGGCGCACATGGCGGCAGCGGGTCTGACCCATCTGCCGTCGCGTGACGAGCGCTTTCGCCGCGGTCCGCACTACATGGAGGTGAGCGAGCAGGTCGTCTGCCATCGCGACTTGTCCGGCTTGCCGGGTTCGACGGACGAGCTGGAGGGCGTCGATCTGGTCGTCTCGGCCGGCAGTAGCTACGTCGAAACCCTGGAGGAGGCGCTTCCGGAATCGGTCGATTTCGAGGTGCGCGAGATCGGCACCGAGCGCCTGATGGCGCAGGTCGCCCGGCAGGAGATCGGCTGCACCGTGGCTGATTCGCACATCGTGCGTTACAACCGCCGCTCCTTCCCGCATCTCGACATCGCCTTCGATCTGTCCGCGCCGCGCGCGCTGGGGTGGTATGTCGATCCGGAGCATGCCGAGCTCGCCGAGCTGGCCGCCACCTGGATGCAGGGCGCCGGTGGCCGCGAGCTGCGCGACCTCGTGGACGAGCGCTATTACGCCTACATCAACCAGTTCGACTTCGTCGACCTGCGCGCGCTGAACCGGCGCATAGAGGATCGCCTGCCCCAGTACCATCCCCACTTCGAGGAGGCGGCCGAGCGCACGGATCTGCCCGCGGATCTGCTGGCTGCACTGGCCTATCAGGAGTCGCACTGGGATCCGGAGGCGCGCAGCCCGACGGGCGTGCGCGGGCTGATGATGCTGACCCGTCGCACCGCCGAGTCGCTGGGCGTGGATCGCCTGGACCCGGTGGAGAGCATCGACGGCGGGGCCCGCTACCTGCAGCGTCAGCACGGGTTGCTGCCGGATGACATCGTCGAGCCGGATCGTACCTACCTGGCGCTGGCGGCCTACAACATCGGCCGGGGTCACTTGCTGGATGCGCGCCGCCTGGCGCGCGAGCTGGGACGGGACCCGGATCGCTGGGCCGACATGCGCGAGATCCTGCCGCTACTGACCGAGGAGCGTTACTACAAGGATCTGCGCTACGGCTATGCGCGCGGGTATCAGCCGGTGTACTACGTGCAGCGCATCCGCAATTACCGCGACGTGATCCGCCCGGTGTTCGTGGCCGAGGACGAGATGTCGGATCGGGTCGTCGTCAGCCGCGATTGACCTGTGATCCCTTGCGGTCGCCCATAACGAGGTCGTCCAGCATCCGTTTCCAGTCCGGCTCCAATCGCCCCGGCGTCCACGCGCGGACGTCGGGTGCGGGCGGGGCGCCTTGTTGCAGCCATGCCTGCAGGCGCTGCGTCAGCGTGTCGACATCGCCTTGCGGGTAGCGACAGGCATCGGGGTATTGTTCGCGGTAGGCCAGGGCATCCGGGACCAGCGGTGTGGCACCAGCGGCGCTGGCCTCCAGCACTGCCAGGCCCTGGAACTCGTGCCGGGCGGTACTGACGACGATACCTGCGCGGCCCAGTAACGCGTCGTATTCGCTGCGGGGCAGCTTGCCATCGGCGATGATCCGGTTCCCCAGGGCCTCGCGCAGCTTTTGCAGGGGTTCGGGGGCGTTCGCCGGCCGCGGCCCCAGCAGGGCAAGACGGAAATCCACGCCCGACCCGGCCAGCGTCAGCATGGCCTCGGCAAAGGCCTCCGGGGCCTTGTCGTATTCCCAGCGGTGATTCCAGAGGATCAGGCCCGGATCGCGAGTGCCGCCGGCCACGGCCGTTGGCTGGATCGGCACCGGGAGGATCGCGCTGCGCTCCGTCAGTCGGTCGCGTATCCCAGGAGGTACCGCATCCGGCATGCGCCCGAGCAGGGTCGCCATCCCTTCCAGGAACGAGTCGCGGTTGAACGCCGAATTGAAGGCGACGCGGTCCGCGGCCAGCGCCGCATAGATCTGCACCATCTGCGGGTCCACCGAATCCACCTGTTGCGGGCCCAGCGGATAGGCAAACTGGTTCTCGTGCACGTAGTAGAGCGTGGGCAGGGCCGCGAGGTGGGGCTGGAGTCCGCGCAGGGTGGCGAGATCCACCATCGAGGTGGCGATGACCGCTTCGGCTTCCGTGGTCGCCAGTTCGTCCAGCCAGGAGATCGGGTTGCCGCGGATGCGCCAACGGAAGTGGCGCCCCGGCAGTTCCAGTAGCCGCCAGTCGAACGCATCGAAGGTGCTGGTTAACCAGTCCGCCCAGGCCGCGTGGCTGTCGGCGCGATAGGCGGACAGCAGGAGGATGCGCTTGCGATGGTCCGGCACGCCCCTGTACGCCTCCGGTCGGAGAGGGGCCACCGGTGCGGCCCCTCGGGTGATTACCAGGTCAGGACTTTGCCGGCCGACCCCAGCGAAGGCAAGGCCTGCGAGGGCGTAAGCAAGGGGAGGTCCGGGTAGGCCAGATCCGATTCATCCATTCCGTTCAGCTCAAGCGATTGCCGGCAGCCCATCATCTGGACGCCGTTGTCCATGGCGTTCTTCATGAAGTCGGCGATGCTCTTGCCGCCCTCCATGGGATGGATGTTCTCGGCGACGCCGGTTTTCAGCAGTTCCGTGGCCGGCCCGGTGAAGTACATGATGACGTTCTGTTCGCTTGCGGCGGCGGTGGCCGCCAGAAAGAAGGCCGACGGCAGACGGCGCTTGTTCTCCGGCCCGGTGATCATGATGACAACAAGATCGGCGGTTTCTTCGCTCATGTTGGTTTCTCCTTCGGGGACGTTGGGACGGCGCGGTTATGCGCCCGGTGCCGTCCAGCGCTCGCCGGCCATGGGCTCGTCGACCGGGGTGCCGGCGATGTGGTTGGTGTAGTTGGACAGCGTCTTCAGGCCGATCGCCAGGATCACCTCCAGTATCTGCGGGTGCGTGTAGCCGGCGTCCAGGAAGGCCTGCTGGGTGGCCTCGTCGACCCAGCCACGCTGTTCGATCATGGCGCGGGTGAACTGGCGCAGCGCCTCCAGCTTCGGGTCGTCGATCGGCCGGTCCTCGCGCAGCGCATCGACCACGCCGTCCGGAACGCCGGTCATGCGGCCGGTCATGCTGTGCGCGGCCATGCAGTAGTCGCATTCGTGATAGCGGCTGACCGTCAGCAACAGGGTGCACTGCTCGGTCGGGCTCATGGAGGTCTGCTGCAGCAGGGTATTGAGGGAAAGATAGGCCTCCGCCAGGGCTGGCGCGCTGGCCATCTTGCGGATCAGGTTGGGGACCATGCCGAAGGTCTGCTCGGCCTGCTCGAAGGCCGGCTTCGCGTCGGGGGCGCTGGCGGCGTCATGCAGGGGGAAGTGTTCATCGCTCATGGTGGACCTCCGGGGTCGGGTTGAGCAGGAGCGCCCCGAGCGCGGGGCCCAGGCGCAGGATCGTGGCCGGATCCTGATCGGCCTTGGCCATCACCAGGATCCCTTCCATCAGCGCCAGCCACTGTTCGGCGGCGGCCGCGGTGTCGGTTTCGGGCGGAAGCTCGCCGTTCTGTACGGCCGCGTCCAGCACGGCGCGAAAATGTGCGGTGACCGCATCCAGGTGCTTCCGGATCGCCTGGCGCAGGGCCGGGTTGTGGGTACCCATCTCCACCGCCAGGTTGCCGAAGGGGCAGCCGGGCAGCTGTCCGGATTCCGTCTGCATCCGCGCCTCGAAGGCATGGATCGCGTGGACGAACGCGTCGATGCGAGCGCGGAGCCCGTTGGCGCCCGACAGCCCGGGGATCAGCACGTCGCGCTCGAAGTCCGCGTAGAGCGCGTCCAGCATCGCCAGGGTGAGCGCCTCCTTCCCGGGGAAGAAGTGGTACAGACTGCCCTTGCGCACGCCCGCCTGCGCACAGATCTCGGCAATGCCGACGGAGGCGTAGCTGCGCGTGACAATGAGGTCGCGGGCGGCCTGCAGCAGGGCTTTGCGGCTTGCACCGCGGGTGTCTTTGGGGGTGATGGCTTCCATGTCTTTGCACACTAGTTGACCGGTCGGTAAAGTGCAAGGACGACACCTTGAACGGAGAGGAGCCAATGACGCGCGAACGGGGCATGCAGGATGGGGGCGAGGGTGGCGTGGCCATCCCGGTGCACTACGCCGAATCCTGGGTGGATGGCTTTGGGGTGCGTGGCTGGAAGCTGGATCTGCCAGGACGCGGCACGGACGTGATCGCGGCGACGCCCTTTGCCGGCGAGCGCATCCCGACGTCGGTGTTCGTGCACGACATCGTGGACCATCACTTGTGCGGATTCGCCCTGTCCGGTTATCGCGACGAGGCCGGGGCATTGATCCAGCTGGCGCAGCGCACGGGTTCCGACCCGGTCCCGGACTTCGTTCAGATTATCGACGAGGATTTGATGCCGGGCGCTTTCGAGAGCGGTGACTGGCGCGAGCTGTTGCCAGCATCGCTGGTCGCGACGGTGGAGGCCGCCGCGGATACGCGTTCCGGGATGGCGCAGTTGCGCCAGCAGTGGGGTGACGGGGTGCTGCGCGCGCTGTGGATTGCCGGGTTCGTCGAGACCGGCTGGAGACTGGCGGATGCGGCCCGTGCCGGATGGGAGCGCCACGGCCTGGAATACGCGGCCCGGGGTGCCACTGCGTTGGCGCTGCAGCGGCTGTTCGAGCGGGTTGACGCGAGCGTCCTGGAACAGGGCTGGATACAGGCGGAAGGCGAGTTCCGGGTCGCGACGGATGCCGTCGGCTTTCGTTTCGAGGGGGGTGGGGCGGAGCTCGTTGAGTGTGTGTCGAAGTGATGGACTGAGCCGCTTTCCGGAAAGGAACGCTGGGCCTATTCCGTGTCGCTCCGTTCGCGGGGGATCTCCAGGGATGGCCGGTGCAGGTGATAGCCCTGCGCCATGTCCACGCCCAGTTCGGCCAGCATCGCGAGGGTCGGGCCGTCTTCCACGCACTCGGCGACGGTGCGTTTGTCGAGACCGCGGGCGACATCGACCATCGCGCGGATGAAGGCCTGGTTGTCGCGGTTGTTGGGCAGGTCGCGCACAAACATGCCGTCGATCTTGAGGATCTGCACGCCCAGGTACTTGAGATAGGCGAAGGTGGAGAAGCCGGAGCCGAAGTCGTCCAGGCACACCGTGCAGCCGGTGTGCTGCAGCGCCTCGATGAAGCGCTGGGCGTCCTGCATCTCGGACACCGCGGCGGTCTCGGTCAGCTCGATGATCAGCCGGCGGGGTTCGACCGCATGCTGTTCCAGCTGCTGGGCGATGTACTGCGGAAGGCTGGGTTCGTCGAAGCTGCGCCCGGAGATGTTGATCGCGATGCCGGCGATCGTCGGGTCGCCGGCCAGGCGGGCGATGCTCTCGCGGATCACCCAGCGGTCGATATCCAGGATCTGGCCGGTCTTCTCCGCGATCGGGATGAACTGGCCGGGCATGGCGATCTCGTCGGGTTTGGTCGGGTCGCGCATGCGCACCAGGGCCTCCAGGTGGTGCAGGTGGCCGTCATCGATGGCGTAGATCCCCTGGTAGTGCAGCTCCAGGTGGCCCAGCTCCAGGGCCGTAGCGATGCGCTGGCTCCAGGACATCCGCTCCAGCATGTGCTCGGCGGTGTTGCGGCTGCGGTCGAATACCGCCCAGGTGTTCTTGCCCAGGTCCTTGGCCTGGTACATCGCGGTGTCCGCGTGGGCCACCAGATCTTCGACGTTGTCACCGTGCTCGGGGTAATGGGCGATGCCGATGCTGGCGGTGAGCCGGTAGTTCTGGCCGCGGAAGCGGAACGGGATCGAGGCGATCGCGCGGCCGACGCGTTCGGCCAGCTCGATCGGTTCCTGATCCGATTCGCGGTCGACCAGGATCGCGAACTCGTCGCCGCCCAGGCGGGCGAAGATGTCCTGGCTGCGCACCAGTGCCGCGATCTCGCCGGCGGCGCGTACCAGCACGGTGTCTCCGGCGCGGTGGCCGAAGGTGTCATTGATGGTCTTGAATTCGTCGAGATCGAAATACAGCAGGGCAAAGCGGCCGCTGCGGCGGCGTTCGCTGTGGATCATGTGTTCCAGGTGCTTCTGGAAGTGATGGCGGTTGTAGAGCCCGGTCAGGGCATCATGCTCGGCCAGATAGACCAGCTGCTGGGCGGTCTGGCGCTCGTGGGTCACGTCCTCGTACAGCCACAGGCGGCCGATCGTGCGCTCGTCGGTATCGTGCACCGGGTAGGAGACCTGGGTGAGGATGCGCCCGTCGTACAGGTCGACCTCGAAGCGTTCGCTGATCTCGTGGGTATCCAGCACGTGCAGCACATGGCGCGAGGCGTGGTCCGGCCGGGCGAAGCGGTGGGTGGAGTGCTCCAGCACCTCGCGTGAGGCCCGTCCCACCAATTCCAGTTGGTTGTCGATGGCCCACATCCGGCGGAAGGCCGGGTTCACGTATTCCACGCGGCCGTCGCGGTCCTCGAACAGGATGCCGATGCTCATCGCGGAGAGCAGAGCGGCCATGCGCCCCTGTTCGCGCTGGGTCAGTTCCAGCAGGCGGGATTGTTCGTCGCGCGAGGTCTCCAGCTCGGCCAGGGCCTGCAGCAACGCCTCTTCGTTGCGCTTGCGCTGGGTGATGTCGTGCGAGATCGCCACATACCGGGCCGTCTCGCCGCGGGGCGCCACCATCTGCAGGGAGATTTCGACCGGCACATCGAAGCCGTCGCGATGCCGGTGGCTGGTATCGAAGCGGAGCTGGTCGCGTACGCCCCGGCGCAGCGGCTCGATCAGCTGACGAAAGCGGCCTTCAGGGAAGTCCGGCTTGATATCAAAGGGGTGCAGGGTCAGCAGTTCCTCGCGCGGGATGCCGGTCTGGTCCACTGCTCCCTGGTTCACGTAGATGAAGCGCAGGGTCTCGACGTCGAACAGGAAGACCGCGTCCAGGGTCAGATCGAGGGTGGAGCGAAAGGCCTCCAGTTCGTCGGTCTTGGCGCGCAGGCTCTCGCTGGTGGTGACCAGTTCGCCGGCATCGATCACGTGGCCCTGGATGTACCGAAGCCGGCCCCGGTCGTCGTAGGTGCCGGCCCCGCGTTCGAATACCCAGCATACCCCCCCATCCTGCCGCATCATGCGCCACTGGATCTGAAACTGACCGGAGCGCTGAAGGCCTTCCGAGACCTCGCGCCATACCCGTTCGCGATCATCCGGATGGACCAGATCGCCGAACGTCATGCGGCCCTCGACAAAATCCCCGCGCGGGTACCCGGTGAGTTCCTCGAGCGCGCCCTCGGCATTGATCACGTCCCAGCTCGGGTTGTTGCGGCAGCGATAGACGAAGCCGTTGATGGTGTCGAGGATGCGCAGCAGGTCGTCGCCCTGCTGGGTGCCCAGGGTACGGGTCAGGCTCATCAGTGCGATGCCGGCGAGGAGGGCCGTGAACATGCGCAACAGCTGTACCGGCAGCCCGGTCGCCTCGAGGAAGTCGCCATAGGTTGGCAGCCAGCCGGGCAGCCCCGGATCGACGGTCCCCGGGAACGGGGTCAGCAGGGCATAGCCGAGGAAGGCCAGTGCCAGGGTGGCTACGGCCGGATAGTGGCGGCCATGATCGCCGGGTTGCGGGGCGCGCAGGGCGGGGCGCCGCAGCAGGAACCAGAAGGCCAGGCCGACGAGCAGCGCGCCGGGGAAGCCGACCAGGTAGCGCCCGCCATTGGCGAGGCCGCGGCCCGGATCCTCCGCCATCCCGATGACGAGCAGCAGTCCGGCGACGATGACTGGGTACAGCCACAGGGCATCCAGGCGGATGCGCGCATGGCTGGCGATCAGGGCGCGCCGTCCGAATTCCAGCAGCGGCACATAGGAGAGCAGTTGCCAGGTGGCGTTGAGCCACAGGTCCCGGGCGGGCGGATAGTGCAGGCCTGCGGCCTGCAGGAACTCGTAGGTGCCATGGACCAGGCCGAACAGGGCCAGGAGCCAGAAATGCCGGGCAAACGGCAGCGTGCCATCGCCCCGCGGCAGGACCAGGGCGATCACGCCCAGCGAGAAAAACGCCAGGCCGTAGACCAAGTAGAGGATGGTGAAAGCGGCGGGCGAGAGATCCATCAGCGGCCGACTCGCGAGTCGGGGCGTGGGTCGCCGGAGGCGATGCGGCGAGACGGCCGGGATGAGTGGTCAGGCACGCACATTCCTTTCGGCCACGTTCGGCAAGGGTGAGGCCGGTTTACGGAATTGAGGGTCTAGCTTGCGGGGAGGTGCGGCGGGGATGCAAGTCGCAGCGGGGGAGCGCTGCGGGAGGCAAGCGTCCGGCCCGGATACCCGGACCGGACGGAGGTGTCAGGATCAGGCCCCGACGTACTCGTCACACCAGCCAGCGGCGTTCACCTGAACGCCCTGGAAGTCAGCGTGGAAGCACTGGCCCCATTCGGCGTCACCGCTGCCCCAGAAGGCGCAGTTCTTGCACTTCTCGCCTTCCGAGTAGTCCTCGTGACCGGCAGCGTCTGCTGCATTGTTCACGTAGTCGTGGCGATGGCCGTCCTCGGCCTTGGGGTTGTCGGCCTTGGCCGTGGACATCCCAGCCATGCTGATCACCGGGATGGCCGCCACGGCCGCGGATGCCTGACGCAGGAACTTTCGACGATTTGCATTCGGTTGGTCGGACATGAGGTCCTCCGTTTGCTTCTGAGTGGATGGTTCTTCTTGTTGCTTGGAAGAGCGAACTTCGCCTTTTCGGATTGGGCGGGTTCACCCCCTTCGAGGCCTTCGGCCGCCGAGGGTTCCCCTGAATGTTTCAGGGATCAGGAAACCCCGTCCGGGGTCGAGCTTCGGCTGAGAGATGCAACTGCGGGGAGGAAAATTCCATTCCGGGCCACGCGTTCCGTAAGCGCGTGATGAAGATCACGCCATGCTGGGCTACCATTAGCGTCTGCTTATTCATATTGATCAGGAGGTGTGCGATGCAGCACAAGAAGACGATGTCGATGTTGGCCCTGGGTGCATTGGTGCTGGTGCCGTTCGCGCAGGCCAGCGCGGTCGAGCGCGGCATGGAGCCCAGCGTGGCCCTGCTGGGCGGGGTGGTTTCTCCGGACCTCTCCGATGCCAGTTCGGATGCGGCCTATGGCGTCGAGATCGGTGCCAACTGCCAGTTGTTTCAGCCGGCCACCGGGGTGCTGCGTCATCACTTCAGCGTGACCCGCTACAGCGACGACCCACTGAAGATGACCAGCGCGGAGATCAACAGCCACTGGATGTTCGAGCCGAACGAACGTCTGTCGCTGGGCTTCGGTCCGGGCATCGGTTACGTGCGGGCCGAGCTGGACGACGAGACGAACGGCCTGTGGGCGGCCCAGGTGGGCGGCAGCCTGAAGTACCAGCTGGATCGCCAGTGGTTCCTGGGGCTGGAGGCGCGTTACCAGTTCACCGAGAACGACCGTTTCGACGGCCGCCGCGCGGATGCCGACAACATGCGCGTGATGGGCAAGGTCGGGATGCAGTTCTGATCCGTTCGCCGATGCGGCAGGCAGGCATCCAGGGATACACCGATCAGGGTTTCCCTGGGGCTTGCCGTTCCCCGGGTGCCGGGGGACGATAGGGCAGCGCTGACATGCGAATGGGTTGCCCATGGCCGAACTTTCCGACCCCCAGTCCCCCCGCGCGGATCGCGATGTCCCGGCATGGCACAGCCAGAACGCGGATGCCGCGTTCGAACACTGGGGGACCTCGCGCGAGGGGCTGACGGCAGAACAGGCCGAGGAGCGCCTGGCGCACTACGGCCCCAATCAGTTGCGTCCGCCCGAACGGGCGGGTGTTCTCCGGCGCTTCCTGCGCCATTTCCACAATGTCCTGATCTACATCCTGCTGGTAGCCGCGCTGGGGACGGCGCTGCTGGGTCACTGGGTGGATACCGGTGTGATCCTGGCCGTGGTCCTGATCAACACGCTGATCGGGTTCGTCCAGGAGGGCAAGGCGGAGAAGGCGCTGGATGCCATCCGCCGCATGCTCTCCCCGCGCGCGCTGGTGGCGCGCGGCGGCGAGCGGCGCGAGATCCCCGCGGAGCAGCTGGTCCCGGGGGACATCGTGTACCTGCAGGCCGGGGACCGGGTACCTGCGGACCTGCGCCTGTTCGAGACCAAGAATCTGCGTCTGGAGGAGGCCGTGCTGACGGGCGAGTCAGTGGCGGTGGAGAAGGACACCGCCGCGGTAGAGTCGGAGGCGGATCTGGGGGATCGCCGCGGGATGGCCTTCTCCGGCACGCTGGTCGCCTTTGGCCGTGGTATGGGCGTAGTGGTGGCGTCCGGCGAGCACACCGAGATCGGGCGTATCTCCACCATGCTCGGCGAGGTCGAGGGGCTGGAGACGCCGCTGGTGCGCCAGATGGAGCAGTTCGGCCACTGGCTGGCCGCGGTGATCGTGGTGCTTGCGCTGGCCACCTTTGCCTTCGGCTACTGGGTGCGCAGCTATCCGCTGGACGAGATGTTTCTGGCTGCGGCCAGCCTGGCGGTGTCCACCATCCCCGAGGGATTGCCAGCGATCATGACCATTGCCCTGGCCATCGGGGTGCAGAAGATGGCGCGGTGCAATGCCATTATCCGCCGCCTGCCGGCGGTGGAGACCCTGGGTGCGGTCTCCGCGATCTGTTCCGACAAGACCGGCACGCTTACACGCAATGAGATGACCGCCCAGACCCTGCGTACGGCCACCCGCGAGATCCGCGTCAGTGGCGTGGGTTACGCGCCGCAGGGCCAGTTCTCCGAGGACGAGCGGGACATCGACCCGGACGACGACGCGCTGTTGAGCGAGGTGCTGCGCGCGGGTCTGTTGTGCAACGACGCCCAGCTGTACGAAAAGGATGGCGACTGGGTGATGGAAGGCGACCCGACCGAGGGCGCGCTGGTGACGCTTGCGCGCAAGGCCGGGTTGGACGTGCCCCTAGAGAGCAAACGCCACCCGCGCATCGATGTGATCCCCTTCGAGTCGGATCACCGCTACATGGCTACGCTGCACCACGACCATGAGGGGCACGCGCGGATCTTCCTGAAGGGCGCGCCGGAGCGCGTGCTGGAGCTTTGCAGCGAGCAGCAGGTGGATGGCGAGACCCGCGAGGCGCTGGATCCGGAACACTGGCACGCGGCGATGGAGGCGGTGGCGGCCCGTGGCCAGCGCTTGCTGGCGGTCGCGGTGCGCGAGGCCGAAGTGGACGGTGGCGAGCTGCGTTTCGACGATGTCGAGGCCGGTGGCTTCACCCTGCTGGCGCTGGTGGGCATCATCGACCCGCCGCGCGAGGAGGCCATCCGCGCGGTGGCTGACTGTCGCGCGGCGGGGATCGACGTGAAGATGATCACCGGGGACCACCTGGCCACTGCGCGGGCGATCGGTGAGCAGCTGGGGCTGGGGCGGGATGCCGAGGCGCGTGCCGGCCACGAGCTGGATGCGCTGGACGATGCCGCGCTGGCGGAGATCGCGGAGCGCACGGATGTCTTTGCGCGGACCTCGCCGGAGCACAAGCTGCGTCTGGTGAAGGCGCTGCAGACGGGCGGACGGATCGTCGCCATGACCGGCGATGGGGTGAACGACGCCCCGGCGCTGAAGCGCGCGGATGTGGGCGTGGCCATGGGCGGGAAGGGTACCGAAGCGGCCAAGGAGGCCTCGGAGATGGTGCTGGCGGACGACAACTTCGCGTCCATCGCCCATGCGGTCGAGGAGGGCCGCACGGTCTACGACAACATCCGCAAGGCGATCCTGCACATGCTGCCGACCAACGCCGGGCAGTCGCTGACCATCATGATGGCCATCCTGATGGGCCTGGCCCTGCCACTGACCCCGGTGCAGGTGCTGTGGGTCAACATGGTGACCTCGGTGACGCTGGCGATGGCGCTGGCCTTCGAGCGCGCCGAGCCGGGGGTGATGCAGCGCCCGCCCCGCGCGCCGAATGCCCCGCTGCTGTCCGGCTTCCTGCTGTGGCGCATCCCGTTCGTTGCCTTGCTGCTGTGGGCCGGCACCTTCGGGCACTTCGTCTACATGGAGAGTCTTGCCGGGGTCGCCGACGAGGTCGCGCGCACGGTGGCGATCAACACCCTGGTGGCCGGACAGGCGTTCTACCTGCTGAATCTGCGGCTGATTCACCAGCCGGTGCTACCGGGCGGGGAGCTGTTCCGCTCGCGCGCGATGTGGCTGGCGATCGGGGTGCTGGTGGTGCTGCAGCTGGCGTTCACCTATGTCCCGCTGATGCACACGCTGTTCGGGACTACCGCCATCGGTGCGGACGACTGGGCGCGCATCCTGGCTTTCGGGCTGGCGGTGTTCGTGATCGTGGAGCTGGAAAAGCTGGTGGTGCGTCAAGTGATCGCGCGCCGGCGTGGGGTGGCACCGCAGGCCGTGTGACACGCACCCCCATGCTTTTCCGAGTTCATGCAGCCGTCGGTCGTTCTACCGACAGCCCACCAGGGCATCGCCGGAAAGCAGGGCCGTGGCGCTGGCGGCGTCCACCGGTGGGGAATAGTAGTAGCCCTGGGCCAGGGTGCAGCCGAGGGCGCGCAGCGTCGCGGCGTGGGTATGGCTTTCGACGCCCTCGGCCACGGCCTCCAGACCCAGGTTGCGGGCCATGTGGATTACGGTCTGAACCAGGCGCTGGCTGTATTCGTCGTGGTCTAGCCCGGAGACGAAGCTGCGATCGATCTTGAGAATGTCCAGCGGTAGCCGGTGCAGGTAGCTGAGTGACGAGTAGCCGGTGCCGAAGTCGTCCATTGCTAGGCTGATGCCCAGGGCCTTGAGCTGGTGCAGGGTCTCGATCAGCTCGTCGAGATTGCCGAGCGTCGCGGTCTCGGTGATCTCCAGGCGCACCTGGGAGGCCGGCACCCCGGTGCCGGCAAGAATCGTCTGCACCTCGTCGACCAGTCCCGGGCGCGTGAGCTGCCGGGCGGATAGGTTGGTGCTGATGGTCAGCGGCATCTCGGGGTGGTCGATCCCCCATTGCACCAGCTGACAGCAGGCCGTGTAGAGCACCTGCATGTCGATCAGGTGGATTTGCCCGGTGTCCTCGGCGATCGGGATGAAGTCGTCCGGCGCGACCAGCGCGCCGTTGCGCTGCCAGCGCACCAGGCCCTCGAAGCCGGTGATGCAGTCCTCGCCGAGTGACACGATGGGCTGGAAGTGGACGATGAAGTCGCCGCGCTCCACCGCATGGCGCAGGTCGGTCTCGAGGGCCAGACTTTGCAGCGCCTGGGTCTGCATGCCGGGGTCGCAGAACTCGCAGCGGGCCTTGCCCAGTGACTTCGCGCGGTACATCGCCATGTCTGCCTCGCGCATCAGGTCGTCCGGCGTGGCCGGGCGCGCGGGGTCGTCCGCCGCGTTGGTCTCGCGGGCGGGGCAGCTCTGGCCGTAGGGGCGGGTGGCAATGCCGATGCTGACGGTGACGTAGATATCCTGCCCGGCGATGGTGAACGGCTCGTGCAGCACGGCCTGCAGGCGTTCGGCCACGCGCAGGGCGTCCACCGGCTCGTGCAGGCCTTCCAGCAGGATGGTGAATTCGTCGCCGCCCAGGCGCGCGAGGGTGTCGTCCGGGCGGTTGGCCTCGTCCCCCTTGGGCCGCGAGACGGTGTCGTTCTGGCGCAGGGCGTTCAGCAGGCGCCGCCCGACCCGCACCAGCAGTTCGTCGCCGGCCGGGTGCCCGAGGCTGTCGTTGACGACCTTGAAGCGGTCGATATCCACGAACAGCACGGCGAACAGGTTGAAGGGTTCGCGGGTGGCGCGGGCAATGGCATGGGCCAGGCGGTCGTGGAACAGGCGGCGGTTGGGGAGCCCGGTCAGCTGGTCATGGGAGGCGTTGTGGAGCAGGTGTTCTTCGTGGCGGTTGCGTTCGATCACGCGGCCCAGTTGCACGCCGATCTGCCACATCAGCCACAGCAAGTCGGGGTCGGTGGCGGTGGGTTCGGCGGCGAAGAACTCGAGGACGCAGGCGACCTCCTGGCCGACCATGACGGGGAACGCGAATCCGGACCGCAGGCCGCTGGCGGCGGCCTGCGGTGCCCGCGGGAAATTGTCGTCCGCGGCCAGGTTCTCGATCCATGCCGGTTCGCCGTTCGTCAGTACCCGGCCGGGTAGCCCGTGGCCACTGGCAAAGGGCGTGTTGTCGGTGTTCTCGCGGAACTCGGTGAATGGCTCGGTGGCGGCGAGGTGCCAGATGCCGGTGGGTTTCAGCTCTCTGTAGTCGCTGTTTTCGTCGTGTCGGGTCAGATAGGCATGCCCCACCGGCCAGTCGAGGTACTGCCCGATGGCCGCGAGGGCCGAGCGCAGAACATGCGCGATGGAGTCCGACTGGTTGGCCGTCGAGGCAATGGTGTTGAGCAGCTCGATCTGTTTCTGCTTGGCGTAGACGTCCTGCAGCCGGGTCTCGGCCAGGGTCTCGGCGCGGCGCCTTGCCTGGCGTTCCTGCTCGACCAGGCCTTGCAGACGGGCTTGTTCGCTAACCGCCGCGAAGTCGTTGGCGCGTCGATTCACGCGCACCCCCGGTGCTCGCTGTGACACGCGCGCTGTTTGGCATCATGCATGGGCCCCTCCCGGCCGTCCTTGTTTTACTGCATTCCCTGCCATGCGGTGACCGCGCAGCGTCTCATTCGAATGACGCCGGTACAGGCCGACTCATTCCGTGTGCATTGTATCGGGGCTGCGCGGCGGTGTGCGTATGGCTCGGCGTCGGGTTAGCCGTCGGGGTGGGTCACCCAGGGTTCGCCCATGGCCTCTTCCCAGTCGGCCTGGGTGGGGTGGTTGCGGTCGTAGCGTGTCCAGGCCTCGAAGATCTCGTCCGGCCAGTGCGACTGCAGCCAGGCGATGATCGCCTCGGCATCCGCCTCCGAGAGCGTGTCTTCGAAGCTGGGCATGGCGCCGCCACGCGCCTCGGCGCCAAAACGGATCATGTCCTTCAGTTGCCAGTATGGGTGGTGCCAGGTATGGGCGCTGCCATCCAGCGGGGGCGGCGGCAGGGTGCCGTCCAGGTTGCGCTGGCGCCAGTCCTCGGCGCCCTCGCGCTGCGCCCCGTGGCAGGCGACGCAGTGCTGCTGGTAGAGGCGCTCACCGCGCTGGAGGACCTCCGGATCGGTGGTACGCTCCAGGTGGTCGGGGGTCCCGGACGCGCCGCCGAACCCGTCGCAACCGGTCAGGCTGGCGGATGCGAGGATCAGCGCCGCGCTGCCGATCCAGGGGGTGAGCGATGGGTGTCGCCGCATCAGTCCTGAACGTCCGGCTCGCCCGCATTCCCGGCCGGTTCGTCGCCGCCGCGGAAGGCGTCACGCACCGAGCCCCAGGCCTTGCGCGAGCCGTCGCGCACGCCGCCCCAGGCGTCCTTTGCCCCGTCGCGAATACCGCCCCAGGCGCCGGAGGAGCGCTCGCGCATCTCGCTCGACCATTCGGCCAGGCGGTCACGTTCCTCGACCAGTCCGTCGTAGGCGCGTTCGCGGCGCTCGCGAGTCGCGTCGCTCAGGTCATCCCAGCCCTCGCGGAGGTTGTCGCCCAGGCGGCCGAGTTCGCGGTCCATCGCGTCCAGGGTCTCGCGGGTGCGCGAGCGGGTGGCCTCACCGGCCTCGGTGCTTTCTTCCTGGATCTCCTCGCGGGTCTCGGCCCAGGATTCGCGCAGTTCTTCCATCTCGCTGGCGGTGGTGTCGTCCTCTGCGGCCGACGCATGCTCGTCGGAGTGGAGCGGGCTTGCGGCCAGCAACAGGGCGCAAAGGCTCGTCATCAGGATGTGGCGCAGCTTGAGCAGTGTCATGGTGTCTTCCTCCCGGTCCGCGCAGGGCGGCGGACTGATCTGGTCTTTCTGCCATGGTAGGACGTTTGGCGGTCCGGTATGTTCGAGCGCAAGGAAATTTTTGCGAGAGGAACCACGGGATGCGATGGGGATGGCGGGTTGCATGGGGGTGTCTGACGGTACTGCTGGCGGGCTGTGCCACGTCCGCTTCGGCCCCGAAAGCGGGCACTGCGCCGGACGGCTGGGAGCCGGCGCCTACCGCCTTCGAGGCGCAGGTGGTGCCTTCGCAGGCGCCCACGGTGATGCCCGGTGCCGCGGTGATGGCGTGGCTGGCGGCCAGCCCCTGGCATTCTGGACTGGCGGTTGACTACGCCGGGCTGGAGATCGACCAGCCGCGTCCGGAGCGCGCCGAGGTCCGCCTGACCGGGTTGCGCGACGATGCCGTCAGTGCCTACGAATTCCGCCTGGAGCTGGACGAGGTCGAGGCGGGCTGGGTGGTGCAGTCAGTGGAGCGCCGTGCCATATGCCGCCGTGGCCTTGGCGACAGCGGCCTTTGCCTGTAAAGGCTTCGTGGAGGATTCGCCCTTGACCCGGTCCTTCTCGATGCGCTCCGGAGGCTTTGTGGTGAATCCAGAGCAGCCTCTGCTTCAGCGGCGGCGGGCCAGGGTCAGGCCGTCGCCGATGGGGGCCAGCGAGAGGTCGATGCGCTCGTCGGGATGCAGGGCGTCGTTGAAGGCGCGGATCGCGCGGGTGTCTTCGCGCTGGTCGTCCGGGTCGGCGACGGTACCGTGCCACAGGGTGTTGTCGATCAGGATCAGGCCGCCGGGACGTACCAGGCGCAGGCAGTGTTCGAAATAGTCGGGGTAGCCGGTCTTGTCGGCATCGATGAAGGCTAGATCGAAGCGACCGGTCTCGCCGGCGGCCTCCAGCGCCTGCAGCGTGTTGCGCGCCTCGCCCAGCTCGAGCCGGATGCGTCCGGCGACCCCGGCGCGCTCCCAGTAGCGCCGGGCCGTGGCGGTCCAGTCCGCGCTGTTGTCCAGGGTGACGACCTCGCCGTCCTCCGGCAGGACGAGGGCGATGGCCAGCGCGCTGTAGCCGGTGAAGGTGCCGATCTCCAGATAGCGCTGTGCGCCCATGAGCTTCGCCAGCAGCGCCATGAACTGTCCCTGCTCCGGGGCGATCTGCATGTTCGCCTCCGGCAGGCCGGCCGTTTCGGCGCGCAGCTGCGCCAGTACGTCGGGCTCGCGCAGCGAGTGCTCCAGGAGGTAGTGGTACAGCGGTTCATCGAGTCCGATGGAACGATTGGACATTTACGCGCTCCGCGGCTGTGGGTGAGGGATCAGGCGGTCCAGCCACCGGCGCAGGACCGGTGTGGCCAGGACGATCAGGATGACCAGGGTGCTCCACTCGAGCCAGGCGGGCAGCAACTCGCCGGCGGCGCCCATCTGGGTGGCGACGTCGACCCCGGTGTGGGCCAGTCCGGCGTCCAGGGCGAGCCCCAGCGCGATGGTGGTGGCTGCGATTCCAGCCAGGTAGAGCACTAGCGCCGGGGTGCCGAGTTCGCGGCGGAACACGCCCAGCGTCGCCAGGCTGGTGATCGGCGCGGCCAGCAGGAAGACCAGCACGGTGCCGGGCGAGACGCCGGCCGCGATCAGACCCACGGCGATGGGCGTGGCGGCGGTCGCGCAGAGGTACATCGGGATGCCAATGACGGCCATCACCAGCATCGCCGGCAGGCCCGAGCCCCAGGCGGCCAGGGTGGCCGGCGGGACCAGGGCGAGCAGGGCGCCGGCGACCAGCAGGCCGATCACCAGCCACAGGCGGATATCGTCGAGCACGTCGTGGAAGGCGTAGTGCAGTCCGCTGCGGAGCCGTGCGGAGAGGCGTTTTGGGGCTTCGGGCGTGGCGCAGTCCGTGTCGTTCGCGCAACATCCGCCGCAGGTGTCGGGTTCGGCCCTGGTTGCCTCCGGGGGGTCCGTCGCGGCGCGCGTGCGCCCCACCAGTAACCCCGTGGTGATGGCCGTGACGATGGCGCCAAGGGCGCGGGCCACGGCCATCACCGGGCCCAGCAGGGCGTAGCTGATGGCAAGCGAGTCCACGCCGACACCCGGCGTTCCGATCAGGAAGGCGGTGGTGGGCCCGCGACCGGCGCCGCCGCGATGCAGGGCCAGGGCGGTGGGGATGGCCCCGCAGGAACAAAGCGGCAACGGTGCACCGACGACGGCGGCACGCGCCGTGGCCGCCAGGCCGGCGCCGCCGAGCCAGCGCTGCTGGGCGGCCTCCGGGATCAGGGCCTTGACCGCGCCGGCGGCCAGCAGGCCCAGCAACAACCAGGGCGCCGCGGTGAGCGCGACGCTCAGTGTTTCGTTGAGGATGTCGGCGATCATGCCTCGATCTTCCGTTGCGCACGGGGCGCCTGCAAGAAGCCCGCCCGCCGGGTGGCGGATCAGCGGGGGCGTTGCGTGTCAGCCGCGCTGGCGCGAGATGCGCAGGACGTCGGACAGCCGCCGCAGGCCGCGCATGATCTGGGCCAGGTGCTGGCGGTCACGTACGGTCAGCAGGAAGGTCATCGCGGTGGAGTGGCCGTCCTGCTCGTTGAACGAGATGTGCTCGATGTTGGAGCCGTGATCCGCGATGACCGCGGCCATGTCGGCCAGCGCCCCGCGGCGGTTGGCGGTGCGGGTGCGTACGGCGGCGGTGAATTGCAGCTGGGGCTCATGCGACCACTCCAGCGCGATGGTGCGGTCGGACCGGTCGCGGCTCTCGTGCAGGACGTTGCGGCAGTTCTCGCGGTGAACCACCAGGCCGCGCCCGGCGCTCAACTGGCCAATGATCGGGTCGCCCGGGATCGGGTGGCAGCAACGGGCGTAATTCAGCACCAGCCCTTCGGTGCCGTTGACCGCGAGCGTGGTCGTAGTGGCGGGCTCTGTGGCGGTCGGGTCGGGGCTTTCCTTGCCGACCATCTGGCGGGCCACCAGCGAGGCCATGCGATTGCCCAGGCCGATATCGATCAACAGCGCGTCCAGGTCTTCCAGCTGCATTGCGTCCAGCATCTGGTCCAGGCGGGCCGGCGAGATGCGGGGCAGGCTGGTATCCATGGATTCCAGCGCCTTTTCCAGCATGCGCTCGCCGAGGGTGCGGGCCTCCTCGGACTGCATGGACTTGAGGCAGTGGCGGATGCCGGTGCGCGCCTTGCCGGTGACCACGAAGGACAGCCAGGCCGGGTTGGGGCGGGCGCCGGGCGAGGTGACGATCTCCACCGTCTGGCCGCTTTGCAGGCGTACCGACAGCGGGGCGAGCTGGCGATCGATCTTGGCGGCCACGCAGCGGTTGCCGACGTCCGAGTGCACGGCGTAGGCGAAGTCGATCGGGGTGGCGTCGCGCGGGAGCACGAGGATGTCGCCCTCGGGGGTGAAGGTGTAGACCTCGTCAGGGAACAGGTCGACCTTGACGTTCTCCAGGAACTCGATGGAGTTGCCGACGCTGTTCTGGATCTCGAGGACATCCTTCAGCCATTCGCGTGCCCGGCTCTGGGCCGTGCGGCTGGATTCGCTGCCGGCCTTGTACTGCCAGTGTGCGGCGATCCCGCTCTCGGCCACGCGATCCATCTCGGTGGAGCGGACTTGCACCTCGATCGGGGCGCCCTGCGGACCGAACAGGATGGTGTGCAGCGACTGGTAGCCGTTGGACTTGGGGATCGCGATGTAGTCCTTGAAACGTCCCGGAACCGGCTTGTAGAGGTTGTGCACCACGCCCAGCGAGCGGTAGCAGGTGTCCACGTCGTCGACGATGATGCGGATGGCGAAGACATCGAACACGTCTTCGAACGAGTGGTGCTTGTCGCGCATCTTGCGGTAGATGCTGTACAGGCTCTTCTCGCGCCCGGAGATGCGCCCGATGATCCCGGAAGCCTCCATGCGCGAGCAGATCGCCTGTTCGATGTTCTTCATTGGCTCGCGGCGGTTGCCGCCGGCCCGGTGTACTGCGCGTTCCAGTACCGCGGCGCGCCAGGGGTGCTTGGCCGAGAAACCGAGTTCCTCCAGCTCGCGGCGCATGGCATTCATGCCCAGGCGCTGCGCGATCGGGGCATAGATCTCGAGGGTTTCCTTGGCGATGCGGCGGCGCTTGTCCGGGCGCATCACACCGAGGGTGCGCATGTTGTGCAGGCGGTCGGCCAGCTTGATCAGAATCACCCGGATGTCGCGGGTGATCGCCAGCATCATCTTGCGGAAGTTTTCCGCCTGCGCCTCGGCCTTCGACTGGAACTGCAGGTGGGTCAGCTTGGACACGCCATCCACCAGCTCTGCGACCTCCTCGCCGAACTCGGCGCGGATACGGTCCTTGCTGGTGGCGGTGTCCTCCATCACGTCATGCAGGATGGCGGCGCTGATCGCCTGGTGGTCCATCCGCATTTCGGCCATGGTGCGAGCCACGGCGAGCGGGTGATAGATGTAGGGCTCCCCGGTCTTGCGGGTCTGGCCCTCGTGCGATTCCGCGCCCAGGAGATAGGCGCGATAGACCTCCTCGACCTCTTCCGGCTCGAGGTAGGACTCGAGCTCGGAACATAAATCGCTGATCAGGAATCGGGTCGAGTCGCCCGGTACCGAGGAGGGGGCCCCGGGCGAAGCTGGCTGCCCAGCGGCCATTCAGAAAATCTCCTAGCGCTCGTCGGCTTCCAGCTGTTCCAGATGACGGATGGTGCTGAAGTCCAGCATCTGGTTCTGGGGCCGTTCGTCGTGTTCGTCGAACACCTCGATACCCACCACGCCGGCGGCGATTTCGCGCAGGGCGATCACCGTGGGCTTGTCGTTGTCCTCGGGTACGCGGGCTTCCTTCCCGTGGGCAATGTGGCGGGCCCGGCGGGCAGCCATCAGCACCAGCTGGAAACGGTTTTCGACATTTTCGAGGCAGTCCTCGACGGTGACGCGTGCCATCGGATACTCCGGTCAGTAAATTCTTGAAACTTGCATGTTACGCCGACCCATGCGCGCCCGCCAACAGATTCCCGATCGTGGATGCGGATCGGATCTCCTGTTCCACGGTGCGCAGGCGGTTGGCGCGGAAGATACAGGCCAGATCGCGCACGGCCTGGTCGAAGTCGGCATTGACCACGGTGTAGTCGTACTCGCGGAAATGCGTGCAGTCGGATTCGGCATCCCGCAGACGGCGCTGGATCACGTCTTCCTCGTCCTGCCCGCGGCCGCGCAGGCGGCGTTCCAGCTCGTCGCGCGAGGGCGGCAGGATGAAGATGGAATGCGCATCCGGCACGGCGGCGCGCACCTGGCGCGCACCCTGCCAGTCGATCTCCAGGATCACGTCCACCCCGGCGTCCAGGCGTTCGTCGACACTGGCGAGCGCGGTGCCGTAGAAGTTGTCGAACACCTTGGCGTGTTCCAGCAGCTGGCCGTCCTCGATCATCCCGAGGAAGGTCTCGGCGCTGACGAAGTGGTAGTGCTGTCCGTCGACCTCGCTGGCGCGCGGCGTCCGTGTGGTATGCGAAACCGAGACCTCCACCGCCGTCACCGATTCAAGCAGGGCGGCGACCAGGCTGGTCTTGCCGGCACCCGAGGGCGCGGAAACGATATAGAGGGTGCCGCGAACGGCCGGGGTATTGGCGGTCATGGACGTGTCCGCAGGGCCTGAACGTGATCGGGATCTGGCCGCTTCCGGATGGGCCGCTTGAATCGGGCCACAGGCCGGAAGACCAGGGTCAAGAAGAAGGTTGGTCGGAGTGAAAGGATTCGAACCTTCGACCCCTGCCTCCCGAAGGCAGTGCTCTACCAAGCTGAGCTACACTCCGAACCGAGCCCGCTATTATGCCGAGCCTCCCGGGGCGTGTCCATGCCCCGGGCGCTGAAAATCCTATCGGTAACGGTCGACCCGCCATGCGGCGTGGGTCGCGCCGCGTCAGTGGTTGCGCCCGACGGCGAAACGGGCGAGATCGATCAGGGCCTGACGCTGGGGCGAATCGGGCAATGTGGAGATCGCCTCGATGGCGGCGTCGGTTTCGGCCTCGGCGCGAGAGCGGGTGTAGGCCAGGCCGTCGGTTCCGTGTACGGCCTGCAGCACGGCGTCGACCTGATCGCGGCCGCCTTCTTCGATCGCCCGGCGCACGACGGCCTGCTGCTCGGGGGAGCCCACGCGCAGCGCATGGATCAGCGGCAGCGTGGGCTTGCCCTCGGCGAGGTCGTCGCCCATGCGCTTGCCGGTCACCTCGTCATCGGAGGAGTAGTCCAGGACGTCGTCGATCAGCTGGAAGGCGGTGCCCAGGTGCATGCCGTAGCGGGCCAGCGCCTGCTCGTCGTGTTCCGGGCGTTCGCCCAGGATGGCGCCCAGCTGGCAGGCGGCCTCGAACAGCTTGGCGGTCTTCGACTGGATCACGTGCATGTAGCGCTGCTCGTCGACGTCGGCGTCGTGGCAGTTCATCAGCTGCATCACCTCGCCCTCGGCGATCACGTTGGTCGCGTGGGAGAGGATCTCCATGACCCGCATGGAGCCGACTTCGACCATCATCTCGAACGCGCGCGAGTAGAGGAAGTCACCGACCAGGACGGCGGCCTCGTTGCCGAAGATGTGGTTGGCGGTCTCGTTGCCGCGGCGCAGTTCGGAGGCATCCACCACATCGTCGTGCAGCAGGGTCGCGGTATGGATGAACTCCACCACCGCCGCCAGGGTCACCGGATCCTGGCCCTGCACATGGCAGGCCCGCGCTGACAGGGTGGCCAGCAGCGGTCGCAGGCGCTTGCCGCCCGAATGGATGATGTAGTGTCCGAGCTGGTTGATCAGCACCACCGGCGAGCTAAGGCGCTCGCGGATGCACTGGTCGACGGCCTGCATGTCGTCGGCCGCCAGTTCTCGGATTGCTTCAATGGGCATGGGGGTAGGCAAGCAGGCTCATGTGAGGTGGTCGTGAGGGGCGAAGGCATGCTAGGGAAACGCTGCCTAATGTACAAGTTCGGGCGCGCGTCGGAGCGGTTTGCGGGCCGGATGGGTCAAGGGCTGTTGCCGCGCGCCCCGGATCGAAAAAACGGGGTGTCCACGTGTACCCGTCCATGAGCGTTCCCGCGGCCTGGCCGCTTCCCGGCATTGACCCGAGCGAGAAGCGCTGCTAGCATTTCCGCCCTTTCGCGAGACCAGCTCCCAGTCAGCTGGTCCACACAAGGTATCGCAACGGAGTCCCAGGGAAATGTACGCGATCATCGCAACAGGTGGTAAACAGTACCGCGTCGCCGAAGGCGACGTGATTCGCATCGAGAAGCTCGAGGCCGAGGCCGGTTCCGAGGTCGAGTTCGACCAGGTGCTGATGGTCGGTGCGGGTGACGATGTCCGCGTCGGGGCCCCGCTGGTGGACGGTGGCAAGGTCACCGCCAAGGTCGAAGACCATGGCCGCGCCAAGAAGATCCACATCATGAAATTCCGGCGGCGCAAGCACTCCCAGAAGCAGATGGGACACCGCCAGCATTACACCACCGTGCGCATCACCGGCATCGCCGGCTGATCGCCGCAGGCATTCAGGAGAGCTGAACCATGGCACATAAAAAGGCAGGCGGCAGTACCCGCAACGGGCGCGATTCCGAGAGCAAACGCCTGGGCGTGAAGCGCTTTGGCGGTCAGGTCGTGCGCGCCGGCAACATCCTCGTTCGTCAGCGCGGGACGCAGTATCATCCCGGCGAGGGCGTGGGTTGTGGCAAGGACCATACGCTGTTCGCCAAGGTTGACGGCCAGGTCGTCTTCAAGGTGGGTGGCCCGCACAACCGTCGTTTCGTGAGCATCCAGCCGCAGCAGTAAGCCGGCCGGACAGCGAAGCGTTCGCGAAAAGCCCCGTTCGACGGGGCTTTTTTTGTTCTGTACTTCGGGAAGCAAGCAATGAAGTTCATCGACGAGGCCACCATTACCGTAAAGGCCGGCGACGGCGGGAATGGCTGTGTCAGCTTCCGCCGCGAGAAATACATCCCCTTTGGCGGGCCCGACGGGGGTGACGGCGGAGATGGCGGCTCCGTATGGCTGGTGGGCGACGAAGGCCTTAACACCCTGGCCGATTTTCGCTACCAGCGCCGGTTTGATGCCGAGCGTGGCGAGAACGGCAAGGGGCGCAATCGTACGGGGTCTTCCGGCGAGGATCTGGAGATCGCAGTGCCGATCGGCACTCAGGTGCGCGATGCCGAGACCGACGAGATCCTGGGTGATGTGACCCACGAGGGTCAGCGTCTGCTGGTCGCTCAGGGTGGTTTCCACGGGCTCGGCAATACCCGGTACAAGTCCTCCACCAACCAGGCGCCCCGTCAGAGCAAGCCGGGCACCCCGGGCGACCTGCGCAAGCTGTCGCTGGAGCTGATGGTGCTGGCCGACGTCGGTTTGCTGGGCCTGCCGAATGCCGGCAAGTCCACGCTGCTGGCGCGGGCCTCGGCCGCGCGCCCGAAGATCGCCGACTACCCGTTCACCACCCTGATCCCGCAACTGGGCGTGGTGCGCATCGGGGTCAACCAGAGCTTCGTGATCGCCGACATCCCCGGGCTGATCGAAGGCGCGGCCGAGGGAGCGGGTCTGGGTACGCGTTTCCTCAAGCATCTGGCCCGCACCCGCTTGCTGCTGCACGTGGTGGACGTGTCCCCGCCGGACCCGGAGGCCGATCCCCTGGTGGACCTGCGCACCGCGATCACCGAACTGGAACACCACAGCGACAAGCTGGCGGCCCTCCCGCGCTGGATTGTGCTGAACAAGAAGGAACTGCTGGATGCCGAGGAACTTGCGGCGCTGGGCGAGCGCGTGCGTGCGGACCAGGGCGAGGCGCATCCGGTGTTTACCATCTCCGCGGCGACCGGTGAGGGCGTGGACGCCCTGCTGCAGGCGGTGATGCGTCATGTCGAGGAGGCCGCGCAGGCGGCGGCCGAGGCCGATCGGCGGGGTGCGACAGGGACGCCGGAGGACAAGCCGGAGGACCCCGCGTGACAGCGTCTGCCACACGGGCGCTCCCCGCCATTCGCCGGGTCGTCGTCAAGATTGGCAGCGCGCTGATCACCGCCGATGGCGCCGGGCTCGACCGCCCGGCGCTGGAGTCCTGGGCGCACCAGATCGCGGCGCTGCGCCGGCGCGGGCTGGAGGTGATCCTGGTCTCCAGCGGGGCGGTGGCCGAGGGCATGCGTCGGCTGGGCATGACCGAGCGCCCGCACCAGTTGCACCACGTGCAGGCCGCCGCTGCGGTCGGGCAGATGGGCCTGGTTCAGGCCTACGAGCGCGAGTTCGCCAGCCACGATCTGCATGCGGCGCAGGTCCTGCTGACCCACGATGACCTCGCCGACCGCTCGCGCTACCTGAATGCCCGCAGCACCATGCTGGCCCTGCTCGAGATGGGCACGATCCCGGTGGTCAACGAGAACGACACCGTGGCCTACGAGGAGATCCGGCTCGGCGACAACGATACCCTGGCCGCGCTGGTGGCCAACCTGGTGGTGGCCGACCTGCTGCTGATCCTGACCGACCAGGATGGCCTGTTCGATCGCGATCCGCGCAAGCATGCGGATGCCCGCTTGATCCAGGAGGGCCGGGCCTCGGATGCCGGGCTTCACCGCTATGTGGCAGCCGATTTCGGTCGCCTGGGCCGGGGTGGCATGGCAACCAAGCTGCTGGCTGCCGAACGCGCGGCCCGTTCCGGCACGCATACCGTGATTGCCTCCGGACGCGAGGCGCAGGTGATGGGGCGGGTACTGAAGGGCGAAGCACTGGGCACCTGGCTAAAGCCGGACCGCGAACCGCTGGCGGCGCGCAAGCGCTGGCTGGCGGACCAGCTGCACTCGCGCGGTCAGCTGCAGCTGGACGCCGGGGCCGCACGCGTGCTGCGCGAATCGGGGAGCAGCCTGCTACCGGTAGGTGTGGTCAGCGTCGAGGGGGATTTTCGCCGCGGCGAGGTCGTGACCTGCGTGGATCCGGACGGGACCGCCGTGGCACGGGGGCTTACGAACTACGCGGCCAGCGAGATTCAGCGTATCCGCGGCCAGCGTGCCGATCGCATCGAGGCCGAGCTCGGCTACCTGCTCGAGCCGGAGCTGATCCATCGGGACAATCTCGTCCTGCTCTCCTGACTGCCACCGGATGCTGCTGTCCTGCGTGGGTCTGTGGAACCACAGCTGTGGGAGCGTGCAAGCACGCTCCTACGGGATTTGGGGTGTGCTGACCAGGTATCCGGGTTCCCGGCGGTGGGGGCGGGCACGTTGGTGGGGGTGTGCGTGACGGAGGCCATCCCGGCTCTCCGCCGCGCTGCGGCCGGGATGGCCTTGCAGGTGCTGACCCCAGGCTACCCACTTCCTTCTTACCCCTTCGCGCGATTCCCGTCTTCCTGTTACACGCGATTGTCTGTGTGCCGTCGGTGGTTAAAGGCCGGGAGACCGCGGCTCAGTTGTCGCCGTGTGTGGCGGTGACTTCCAGGTCCAGGCGCCCGCGCGCCAGACGTGCATGCACGCATTCGCCGCTGGCGGTCTGATCCGCGGCGCGCAGGACTTCGCCCTCTGTGGTCTGCAGGATCGCGTAGCCGCGTTCCAGCACTGCCTCCGGGCCCAGTGAACGCAGCTGGCGCGCGGTGGCGTCAAGCTGCCGCTGGCGGGCGACGAGGGCCTGGTGGGTGGCCGTTTGCAGTTGGCGTTGCAGGCGGGCGAGGGCCTCGCGCCGCTGCAGGATGTCGTGGTCCGGGCGTACCCGCACCAGGCGCTGGCGCAGGTGATCCAGGCGCATGCGGGCGGATGCCAGGCGGGTGCCGGGCGAGGCGCCGGCCAGACGCAACCGGGCGTGTTGCAACCGCACCCGGGCGCGTTCCTCGAGGCGCGACCAGGCGCGCTGCAGGCGTTCGCGCTGGTCGTCCAGGCGTTGGGCATCGCGTTCCAGCATTTGCCGCGGGTGGCGGCGTTCCAGGCGCGTATGCAGGGCGGTCAGGGTCTGCTGGTGGCGCGCCACGCGCTGGCCCAGCAGCCCGCTCAGGCGTTCGCGGGCCCGCGCTAGCTGGTGGCGCAGGGTCGCGGCATCCGGGCTGACAGCCTCCGCCGCGGCGGTGGGCGTGGAGGCGCGCAGGTCGGCGACGAAATCGGCGATGGTGGTGTCGGTCTCGTGCCCCACGCCGCTGACCACCGGGATCGGGCAGGCGGCGATGGCGCGCGCGACGCTCTCCTCGTTAAAGGCCTGCAGATCTTCCAGGGAGCCGCCGCCGCGGGCGAGGATGAGCACGTCGACCCGGCCCTCGGCCGCAGCCTGTTCCAGGGCCGCGACAATCTGGCCGGCGGCCTGGGCACCCTGCACCGCGGTGGGGTAAAGCGTGACCGGTAGCAACAGCGGGAAGCGCCGCGCCAGGGTGCGTTCGATGTCGTGGCGCACATCGCCCTGGGTGGAGGTGATCACGCCCAGGCGGTGGGTCCAGGCGGGCAGTGGCTGCTTGCGCTCGGCGTCGAACAGGCCCTCGGCGGCGAGCTTTTCCTTCAGGCGCTGGAAGGCGGCCAGCAGGCGGCCCTCGCCGGCCGGTTGCAGGGCCTCGACGATCAGCTGGAACTGCCCGCGGGCGCCGTAGATTCCGGCACGCCCCTGGATCTGTACGGCGTCGCCGTCGGCAAAGCGGGCGGCCTGGCGGGAGCGTCCGCGGAACAGCACGCAGCTCACCGAGGCGTTCTCGTCCTTCAGCGAAAAGTACTGGTGCCCGGATGCGTATTGACGCAGGTTCGATACCTCGCCCTCCACGCGCACGAGGCCAAGCCCGTCACGTAGCAGGCCGTCGGCACACTGGTTGAGCTCGGTTACGGAAAAGACGGGGGCGTCGCTCATGAGGGGCTCGATGGTTACAGACGGGTGAAGACGCGCTGGAAGACATCGGTGCCGCGCCCGACGGGGTCGACCCGCAGGCGGGCCTCTTCTTCCGCGAGGGCGTGGAACAGGCCGTCCATGGTGTGCTCCAGCACATGCTCGGCCAGGTCCAGGCGGACGTTTGCCAGAAACGGGATGTCGCGCATCCGCGACTCCAGCTCGCGGTGGGTCGTCATGGCCTCCACGGCGTCCAGGCTGTGCTCGATCGCGGGACGCATGGCCTCAGTCAGGCGCGGCCGCATCTGTGTTTCCAGATGGCGGGTGGCGGCGTCCTCGGGCCCCAGCAGGATGCCGCGGGCATCGTCGAGATCGAGCGCGAAGATCGCCCGGATGAAGGGTTCCCGGGCCTGCCATACCGCATCCTCGGCCGCGCGGTTCATGCGCTCCTCCAGGGTGTCCAGCGGCGCGGCCATGCCGAGTCGGCCCAGCGATCGCCGTGTGGTGGCGAGCACCTCGGGCAGGGGGATGCGCACGTCCGGGTTGCCGTAGAAGCCGTTGCGCCGGCTGAGGGTCTCGGAGGCGGCGTGGGTCGCGATGACCAGGGCCTCGTGCACCGCCTCGATCAGCTCGGCGGTCGACAACCCGGCGAATTCCGGTGGCCGGGTGATCAGCGAGCGGAACATGTCCTGACCGAAGCGCCACCAGTCGGCGCGAGCGCTGGACGCAGTGGCCAGGCCGAGGCCGGGGGCCAGCAACAGGGCCAGCGCGGTGCGTCGGGTGATGCGGGCCGTAGGCGCGCGCTCGGGCATGGGTCTCGCCTGGCAGGGGGCTCGGGATGGATTCGCATCCTATCAGGGTGCTGTCCGGGCGTCTGCGCACGGCCCTTGCATGTGTGTCTGTGCTTGTCCCGGAAGGGCCCGAATTCTATACTGAACGGCTATTTATCCGCCCCCGGGATTTTCCCCCTTGCGTCCCGGCGGGCCTGGCCTGGAGTGGTGCATGCGGATACTCGGTGAAGCCCTTACCTTTGATGATGTACTGCTGATCCCGGGGCATTCGAATGTCGTTCCGCGTGATGTCGACCTGAGTACCCGGATTACCCGCGAGATCACGCTGTCCGCCCCGGTGGTGTCGGCCGCGATGGACACGGTCACCGAGGCCAACCTGGCGATCGCGATGGCCCAGGAGGGCGGGCTCGGGATCGTGCACAAGAACATGTCGGCGGAGGCCCAGGCCGCCGAGGTCCGGCAGGTCAAGAAATACGAAAGCGGTGTGATCAGCGAGCCGATCACCATCGGCCCGGATGCGAGCATCGGCGACGTGGTTGCGCTGACCGACGCCAATCACATCTCCGGCGTGCCGATCGTTTCCGGCAACGACCTGATGGGTATCGTGACCTCCCGCGATCTGCGCTTCGAGACCCGCATGAACGCCCCGGTCTCGGAGATCATGACCCCGCGCGAGCGCCTGGTTACCGTGCCCGAGGGGGCCGACCGCGAGCTGGTGCTGGAGCTGCTGCACAAGCACCGGATCGAAAAGGTGCTGGTCGTCAACGACGACTTCCAGCTACGCGGGATGATCACGGTCAAGGACATCCAGAAGTCCACCGAGCACCCGCATGCCTCCAAGGACGAGCGGGGCCGTCTGCGCGTGGGTGCCGCGGTGGGTGTGGGTGAGGGCACCGATGAGCGCGTGGCCGCGCTGGTCGAGGCCGGGGTGGACGTGCTGGTGGTGGATACCGCGCACGGGCATTCCCAGGGCGTGCTGGATCGCGTCGCCTGGGTAAAGAAGCACTACCCGGACGTGCAGGTGATCGGTGGCAACATCGCCACCGCCGATGCTGCCAAGGCGCTGGTCGCGGCCGGGGCCGACGGCGTGAAGGTCGGAATCGGGCCGGGCTCGATCTGCACCACCCGCATCGTGGCCGGCGTGGGCGTGCCGCAGATCACGGCGATCTCCGATGTGTCCGAGGCGCTGAAGGGCACGGGTGTGCCGATGATCGCCGACGGGGGCGTGCGCTTTTCCGGGGACCTGGCCAAGGCGATCGCCGCGGGCGCCGATTGCGTGATGCTGGGCTCGATGTTCGCCGGGACCGAAGAGGCCCCGGGCGAGGTCGAGTTGTACCAGGGCCGCTCCTACAAGATCTATCGCGGCATGGGCTCTTTGGGCGCGATGCAGCAGGGCTCCTCGGATCGCTACTTCCAGGATCCGAAC
Organism: Thioalkalivibrio sp. AKL10; assembly: GCF_000381845.1. Lineage (NCBI taxonomy): Bacteria > Pseudomonadati > Pseudomonadota > Gammaproteobacteria > Chromatiales > Ectothiorhodospiraceae > Thioalkalivibrio > Thioalkalivibrio sp. AKL10. The sequence goes on along the minus strand of NZ_KB907142.1, from coordinate 62,028 downwards.
AGCTCGGCCGACAAGTTCGTGCCCGAGGGGATCGAGGGCCGGGTGCCGTACAAGGGCTCGATCGTCGCCATCATCTACCAGCTGATGGGCGGGCTGCGCTCGTCCATGGGCTATGTCGGCGCACACAACATCGAAGAGATGCGGACCAAGCCGCATTTCGTCCGCGTGACCGCCGCCGGCATGCGCGAGAGCCATGTGCACGACGTGGCGATCACCAAGGAAGCCCCGAACTACCGCATGGACTGACCCGGCCACGATGGCCGGGTATCCCTACCTGACATACTCCCGGCCCGCAGGCCGGGATACCGGATGACCTCATGACCCAGGATCTTCACGCCCACCGCATTCTGGTGCTGGACTTCGGTTCCCAGTACACCCAGCTGATCGCCCGCCGCGTGCGCGAGGCCAGGGTCTACTCCGAGGTGCATGCCTGGGACATGCCGGCGGCCGACATCCGGGCGTTCAATCCCACTGCGATCATCCTCTCCGGCGGCCCCGAGTCGGTGAATGTCGACCAGCCCCCGCGCGCCGAGGACGCGGTGTTCGAGCTGGGGGTTCCGGTACTGGGCATCTGCTACGGCATGCAGACCATGGCCGCGCAGTTGGGTGGTCGGGTCGAGCCGTCGGAGCGTCGCGAGTTTGGCTATGCCCAGGTGCGCGCCCGTGGCCATACGCCGCTGTTGCGTGACATCGAGGATCACACTACGCCGGAGGGCTATGGTCTGCTGGACGTGTGGATGTCGCACGGCGACCACGTGACCGAGCTGCCGCAGGGCTTCCGCTTGATGGCCTCCACCGATTCCGCACCGATCGCCGGCATGGCCGATCCGGATCGCGGCTTCTATGGCGTGCAGTTCCACCCCGAGGTGACCCACACCACCCAGGGCCAGCGCATCATCGAGCGCTTCCTGCACGATATCTGCGGCTGCGCGGCGTTGTGGACGGCCGACAACATCATCGACGACATGGCCGCGCGGGTGCGCGAGCAGGTCGGCGACGATCACGTGGTACTGGGCCTGTCCGGCGGGGTGGACTCCTCGGTGGTGGGCGCGCTGCTGCACAAGGCGATCGGCGACCAGCTGACCTGCGTGTTCGTGGATACCGGGCTGCTGCGCGAGGGCGAGGGTGACCAGGTCATGGCGACCTTCGCTCGCCACATGGGTGTGCAGGTGATCCGTGTGGATGCCGAGGAGCGCTTCATGAGCGCCCTGGCGGGCATCCAGGACCCGGAGGCCAAGCGCAAGATCATCGGCGGGTTGTTCATCGACGTGTTCGACGAACAGGCTGCAAAGCTCGACAACGTGCAGTGGCTGGCCCAGGGCACGATTTACCCGGACGTGATCGAGTCGGCCGACTCCAAGACCGGCAAGGCCCACGTGATCAAGTCGCACCACAACGTGGGCGGCCTGCCGGAGAACATGAAGCTGGGGCTGGTCGAGCCGCTGCGTGAGCTGTTCAAGGACGAGGTGCGCAAGATCGGTGTCGAGCTGGGCCTGCCCACCGAGATGGTCTATCGCCATCCGTTCCCCGGGCCGGGCCTGGGCGTGCGCATCCTCGGCGAGGTGAAGAAGGAATACGCCGACCTGCTGCGCCGCGCCGACGCGATCTTCATCGAGGAGCTGCGCAAGGCCGATCTCTATGACAAGACCTCGCAGGCGTTCGCGGTCTTCCTGCCGGTGAAGTCGGTGGGGGTGATGGGCGACGGCCGGCGCTACGACTACGTGGTGGCCCTGCGCGCGGTGGAGACCATCGACTTCATGACCGCGCGCTGGGCGCACCTGCCGTACGAGTTCCTCGACCACGTCTCGCGGCGGATCATCAACGAGATCCCCGGCATCTCCCGCGTCACCTACGACATCTCCGGCAAGCCCCCCGCCACCATCGAGTGGGAGTGACTGGAAAGACTCGCAATGGCGGGTGCTGACCGGCGTCATAGCGGAGGCTTCAGGATCCTGCTTAGCCCACGGCCGGTAGCACGACTACCGGCCGTGGGGCTACGCCTTGCCTCGGAAGACACGGTGCACTAACGCGAGCGTGTACATTGATCGGCGGTTACCTAGACTGTGCCGAGGTGGACTTCCTGGAATAAACGGATCCCATGTTCAGACGCATCAGAGCGGGTGACTGGATTGTCGTGGTGTTGCTGCTGCTGCCGGTACTGGTGGCGTGGCCGCGTTGGTGGCCGCGGCCGGGCGCCGGCGCGGCCGAGGTGCTCTCGGCGCTCGGTCACCTGGCCGGCGTGCTGGGTCTGAGCGCGCTGCTGGTCGGTGCAATGCTGAGTGTGCGCCTGCCGGGCCTGGATCGCTGGTTCGGCGGTTTGCCGCGCATCTGGACCCTGCACCGGATACTGGGTTTCGCGGCCTTCATCCTGATCATGCTGCACGTGGTGTGGCTGGCCTTCGGGGCGCTGCCCATTTCTCCGGAAGCGGCCGTACAGGTGATCTTTCCGCCCCTTGAACACGGGGCGGTATGCATCGGTTGGGGCGCACTGGCGCTGATGCTGATCTTTCTCGCGCCCACCTTTCAGTTTTTCGGCAGGCCGCATTACCAGCGCTGGAAGCGTCTGCACCTGTTGTCGGTGCCCGCGTTCCTGCTGGCGTTCGCGCACGCGGTCATGCTGGTGGAGCATGCGCTGCTCTGGTGGGGGCTCGCGGCCCTGGCGGTTGCCGCAGTGCTCTGGCGCAAGGTGCTGTCGCCCCGGCTGGGGCGCCATGATTATACCGTCGATGCCGTGACCGCCCTTGCGTCCAACGTGGTGGAGATCACCCTCGCCCCGAGGGGCCGGGCCATGTCTCATGCCGCGGGACAGTTCATGTACCTCACCCCCCACGACCCGGGCCTGGAAGCCGGCCGGGGAGAAGAGCACCCCTACACCATCTCTTCGGCGCCAGGCGAGGACGTTGTCCGGGTGGGCATCAAGGCCCTGGGCGACGCCAGCCGGGCATTGCAGACGGTGACACCGGGAACCGCCGTGCAGATCGAGGGCCCCTACGGGCAGTTCTTCGAGCGATGCGAGCCGCAACGCAGGCAGCTCTGGTTCGGTGGCGGCATCGGCATTACGCCCTTCGTGTCCGGCGCCCGGGCCCTCCAGCGGGAGCCCGGGGCCGGGCCGGAGGTCACCCTGATCTACCTGGCCAATCGACCGGACCGCGCCTATTACATGGACGAGCTTCGGGAGATCGCGCAGGGGCACCCGCATTTCGATGCACAGATCCATTATTTCCAGGATCGCGGCCCCGTGGACGAAGCGTTCATCCGCGCCCATTGCCCGGACCTGGTGGAACGGGAGATCTACATCTGCGGGCCGCCCGGCATGGTGCAGCACCTGATGGGTCTGCTAAGCCGCGCCGGTGTACCCAGGGGCCGCATTCATACGGAGGCGTTTGATTTCCTATGACCGTGAACAAGATTGCCTACACCGCGTTCGTGGCCTTCTGCACCGTGATCGTCACCCTTTGGGCCGTCAGCGCGCTGGTCGCGGAGACCCGCGAGACCCACGACGATCAGCGCCTGGTGACGGAACCCGAACTCGCGGCCCACGACAGTGCCGAGAGCTGCTGGAAGGCCATTGATGGCCAGGTGTACGAAGTGACGGACTATATTCCGCGTCACCCCACCTCCGAGGACGTGATACTGGAGTGGTGCGGCCGTGATGCCACCGAAGGCTGGTACAACAAGACGCCCGGGCGTCCGCACAGCCCCAGGGCCGCCGTCATGCTGGAACAGTACCGGGTAGGGCAACTGGCCGATGCACCGGCACCCCAGGCACGGCCCGAGGCTTCAGCGCCCACGCGGGAACCCGCCACCCATCCGCCGGGCCGGGTGCTGCTCGGCCTGTCGCCCGGGACGTACCTGGACGGGCGCTATCGAGGCGTGTTTTCGGACCGGGGCGCGATGCAGGTCAATATCCAGTTCGATCTGCGGGACCATCATTTCCACAACGTCCGGTTCCGGTACCTGAGCTACCAGGGAGTGGATTATCTGGCGCTTGAGGAGCACGAGGAACTTCATGCCGTGATGCGCCAGCACCGTCAGGCCATCGATTACCTCGAAGGGCGGCCGCTATCGGCCCTATTCGATCTCTACGCGCCGGAGGAGGTGGTGGACGACATTGACGCCTTTACCGGCGCGACGCTGAGAGGCAACAAGCTGATCTCGGCCATTCGTGATGCGCTCAACCGCGGCGTCTATCAGTGGCCGTGACATGGCCGAGCGGGTCCGCGAGCTGGGTGGCGATGGCCCTGTGGTGCTAGGTCTGCCCACCGGGAGGGTTTATCGCCACCGGTTCCCCGGGCCGGGCCTGGGCGTGCGCATCCGCGGCGAGGTCAAGAAGGCATACGCTGACCTGCTGCGCCGGGCCGATGCGACCTTCATCAGGGGGGCTCCGCAAGGCGGACCTGTACGACAAGACCTTGCAGGCCTTTGCGGTCTTCCTGCCGGTGAAGTCGGTGGGCGTGATAGGCGATGGCCCACGCTACGACTACGTGGTCGCACTGCGTGCGTCGAGACCATCGACTTCATGACCGCGCGCTGGGCGCACCTGCCGTATGACTTCCTCGACCACGTCTCGCGCCGCACCATCAACAAGATCCCCGGCATCTCGCGCGTCACCTACGACACCTCCGGCAAGCCCCCCGCCACCATCGAGTGGGAGTAAACATCCGCCTGGACACGAATGCAGTGTTTCCCTGGAAGTACCCAGTAGGGTGGCACATTACACCTGTTGGGATGGGGGGTGAGACGTGGCAGTATCGTGGTCTATCGACCCCTAACCACGGAAAACCCGGTTGAAAACGCCTCCCCGCCCCGGAAACGAACAGGAACGGTTGCGAGCGCTGTGGGCAAAGGGGCTCCTGGATACCCCGGACGAGGAGCGGTTTGATCGACTCACGCGTCTGGCCAGGCGGATGTTCGGGGTGTCGATCGCGTTGGTTTCGCTGGTCGACGAGGACCGGCAGTGGTTCAAGTCCCGGCAGGGGCTCGAGGCCCCGGAGACCGGGCGTGACATCTCCTTTTGCGGTCACGCGATTCTCGGGGACGATATCCTCGAAATCCGCGACGCGCGCGCGGACTCCCGGTTTGCCGACAACCCGCTGGTTACCGGGGAGCCGCAGATCCGGTTCTATGCCGGCGCGCCGCTTGTCACCTCTGATGGTTACCGCGTGGGCACCCTTTGCCTGATTGACGGCCAGCCGCGGCAGTTGAGCGAGGACGAGCGCCGATCCCTGCGTGACCTCGCCGATGCGGTCGAGGCGGAAATCGACTCCACTGAACAGCAGGCGCTAAGCGATGCCCTCGGCGACCTGCGGCGGCTCGGCGACGTCATCACCCGTGCCCAGTCGGAGTTCATTCGTGATACCGACGAGGACCGCAGGCAGGCCTTCGACGGACTGCTTGCGGACATCCTCGAGCTGACCCACAGCGAATACGGCTTTATCGGGGAAGTGCTGTACCACCCGGAAGGGCTTCCTTATCTCAAAACCTATGCCATCAGCAATATCGCCTGGGATGATGCGACCCGGGCCTTCTACGCGGCCAATGCGCCCCGGGGGATGGAGTTCCACAACCTGGAGACCCTGTTCGGTGCAGCCCTCACCAGCGGCGGGCCGGTGATCGCCAACGACCCCGCCCGCGACCGGCGCAGCGGGGGGCTGCCCGAGGGACATCCGCCGCTCGAGGCCTTTCTCGGCATCCCGATCGAGCATGGCGGCGAGCGGGTCGCCATGCTGGGGATTGCCAACCGCCCCGGTGGCTACGACCAGAGCCTGGTGGCGTTTCTGCAGCCGCTGCTGGTCACTCTGGGGCAGTTGACCGATGCGGCCCGCATCCGGCGCCGGCACCGCGCCGACCAGGAAGAGCTGGCGCGGCTGTCGCGGGTGGCCAGCGAGGCCACCAATGGCGTGATCATCACCGATGCCGAGGGCCGGGTCGAATGGGTCAATGACGGTTTTACGCGGCTGAGCGGTTACACCCAGGACGAACTGCGCGGGCGCAAGCCGGGCAATCTGCTGCAGGGCGAGGGGACGGATCCGCAGGTAGCGGCGCGGATCGGGGCGGCAGTGGCGCGGGGCGATCCCTTTCAGGTCGACATGCTGAACTACCATCGGGATAACCGACCGTACTGGGTTCGCATCCAGGGCAATCCGTTGCGCGACGAGCACGGCAGGTTGCAGGGCTTCATGGCGATCGAGTCCGATGTGACCCGAGAAAAGGAGGACGCGGAGCGCATTCGCGAAAGCGAGCAACAGTTTCGCTCGCTGGTCGACAATATCCCCGGCATTACCTATCGCTGCCTGCCGGACGACGACTGGACCATGCTCTACATGAGCGACCAGGTGGACCCGCTGTCAGGCTATCCCGCGAGTGAGTTCATCGACAACGCTGTTCGTAGCTACGCCAGCGTGATCCATGGCGACGACCTGGCAGCGGTGAAGGGGGCGGTCGAGCAGGCGCTGCGGGCCGGGACCGACTGGGTCGTCGAATACCGGATCCGGCATCGTGACGGCGGTATCCGCTGGGCCCAGGAGCGCGGCTCGGCGGTTCGCGACGACGCGGGGCGGGTGTGTTATCTCGATGGCTTCATCCTGGATGTGACCCGGGATCGGGAAAACCGCGAGCAGCGCCAGCGCCAGCTGGAGGCCTTTGCGGCCCTCAACGACATCGCGTCGATGACCACGCTGGGGCTCGGCGAACAGCTCGAGCGGGCATTGCAGCTGGGAACGGATTTCCTTGGGCTGGAACTGGGTATCGTCAGCCGCATCCGGGGTGACGATTACGAGGTGCACGCCTGTGTCGCACCTCCCGGTACCGCTCTGGAGCCTGGACAGCACTTTTCCCGGAGCAGGACCTATTGCGACCTGATCTTCGCAAAAGGGGAACTGGTGGCCATCGACCACATGGCGGCCTCCGGGCATCGTGGGCATCCGTGTTACGAGCAATTCGGGCTGGAGGCCTACATTGGCGTGATTGTGGAGGTGCAGGGTGAACGCTATGGCACCCTGAATTTCTCGTCGGTGCAGCCGCGTCCGGTTGGGTTCAGTGATGGCGAGCGCATGTTCGTGCGTCTGCTGGCGCGCTGGATCGGTTCGGCGATCGAACGCGACGCGGCGGCGCGCGCGCTGAGACTCAGCGAGACCCGTCTGCGCGGGTTGTTCGAGCTATCGCCGGTCGGCATTGCCCTGAACGATTACGCGACCGGGGCCTTCGTGGACCTCAACCAAGCCCTGTTGCACCCGACCGGTTATACCCGCGAGGAATTTATTGCCCTGAGCTACTGGGACGTCACCCCGCGGGAGTACGAGCCAATGGAGCGCCAGCAATTGGAGCGCATGGAGGCGACCGGTCGTTACGGCCCGTTCGAAAAGGAATACATCCGCAAGGATGGCAGCCGCTATCCGGTGGTCCTCAACGGGATGGTGGTCCACGACAACACCGGGCGCAAACTGATCTGGTCGATCATCGAGGATATCTCGGAGCGCAAGCGCATCGAGCGCATGAAAAACGAGTTCATCTCCACGGTCAGCCATGAGTTGCGCACGCCGCTCACCTCGATCTCCGGTTCCCTGGGCCTTGTGACGGGTGGAGCGGCAGGGGCGTTGCCGGAGCGGATGCAGGCGATGCTGGAGATCGCTCACAAGAACAGCAAGCGCCTGGAACTGCTGATCAACGATCTGCTGGACATGGAAAAGCTGGTGGCCGGCAAGATGCGCTTCGAGAGGCGCGAGCAGCCGCTGTTCCCGTTGCTGGAGCAAGGCGTGCGCGACAACCAGGGATATGCCGAGCGTTACCAGGTGCGCCTGGTGCTGGACGCGGAGGACGATGGGGCCCGGGTGGTGGTGGACGCCGACCGTCTGCAGCAGGTACTGGCCAATCTCCTCTCCAATGCGGCCAAGTTCTCGCCGGAGGGCAGCGAGGTGAGGCTGGCGGTGGAGCGGGACGGGGAGCGGGTGCGTGTCTCGGTGAGCGATCACGGCCCGGGGATTCCGGAGGCGTTCCGCGAACGCATCTTCCAGAAGTTTTCCCAGGCCGATGCCTCCGACAGCCGCCAGAAGGGCGGCAGTGGTCTGGGGCTCGCGATTACCCGGGAACTGGTGGAGCGCATGGACGGCGAGGTCGGGTTCGACTCCGTCCCTGACGAGGGGGCGACCTTCTGGTTCGAGCTGGGATGCCACCTTGATGAGGCCCGCGGATGAGGCCTTTGTGGTCAGAGCCGGTGGGCCGTGGGCTTGCGACGTTGGCGCTGGCCCTGCTGGCGGTGGCCGGCAATTACTTCCATCTGCCGCTGCTGTTCGGTCTGGACTTCATCTTCGGTTCGATCGCTGTGATGCTCGCGGTGCTGCTGCTGGGGACGCTGCCAGCGGTGATTGTCGCGATCGCCGGGGGGCTCTACACCCTGGTCCTGTGGGGCGTTCCGTATCCGATGGTGGTGTTTGTGATCGAGGCGTTGGTGGTGGGCCTCGTTTACCGGCGCTGGCTGCACAATGTGGTTGTGGCGGACCTGCTGTACTGGCTGGTGATCGGCGTTCCACTGGTATTGCTGTCCTATCGCGGCCTGATCGGGATGGACTGGGAACCCACCACCATGATCGCCCTGAAGCAGGCGGTGAATGCGCTGTTCAACACACTGATCGCCAGCTTGCTGGTGATGCTGTGGCGGTTGTCGGGTCGCGGCGCGCAGGCCTCCCGGCTGGGCAGGCCGTCGCTCGCGAGTCTGTTGTTCCACGCGATGCTGCCGGTCACCCTGCTGGCGGGCCTGGTCCCTATCCTGCACGAGGGCTATCAGCAGCGCGACGGGCACGAGGCCTTCATGGTCGAGCGCCTGCAGGAACGCGCCGAGAATCTGTCCGAGCGGCTCGCAACCGATTACCGCGAGGGACGGGTCCGCTATGACTACCATCTGGGGCGGGTGCAGACGCGCGAGGACCTGGGACTTGCGATTGTGTCCCCGGAAGGTCGGGTGCTGGCCAGTCGGGGCGACGTCCGCAGCGTGCTGGAGGCGTCGGACGGCCAGGTGGAGCCCCGGGATCGGGAGCTTTCGATCTGGTTGCCGGGCGGTTCGATGTCGGCCGTGGGTCGCTGGGGACAGGGTTCCTACTTCGTTGACGCGCCGGTGGGCCCAGTGCCGGATGTCGGGCAGGTGTATGCGGAGATGCCGGCGGCGCCGGTGGTCCGGGCGCTGGAGCAGCAGCGCGTCGAGCTGTTTGCTCTGCTGACGATAATCGTGGCCCTGGCCATCCTGGTCTCGGCCGCCTTGAGTTATGCCATCAGCCGTCCATTGCGCAAGCTGGATGCGGTCAGTGCAGGACTGAGTTCGGACATTGCCGCGGGGCGTTCGCCGGTACTGCCGGAAAGCCGGATTCTCGAATACGACGGCCTGGCCGGGACCCTGCGGGAGATGTCGCGGCAGCTGGTGGCCAGTTTCCGCCAGCAGGCACAGGCACGTAGTGAACTCGAGTCCGAGGTGCGCGCGCGCACCTCGGAGCTTGCGCAGACAGCCGATCAGTTGCAGGCGGTTCTGGCGGCCGCGTCGGAATTCGCCATTGTGGTGACCGACCGCGATGGTCTGATCACCCTGTTCAATCCGGGTGCGGAGAAGATGACGGGCTATGCTGCCGACGAAATGGTTGGCAAGCAGTCACCCGCCCTGTTCCATGTGCCCGAGGAAATCGCCGCGCGCGTGGCGCAACTGAGCGCCGCCAGTGAACGGCCGATCGAAGGCTTCCGGGTCTTTACCGAGGTCGCGGATCGCGACGGTGCAGAAACCCGGGAGTGGACCTTTGTGCGCAAGGACGGCGTGCGCATCCCTGTTTCCCTGACGGTGACACCCCAGACCGACAAAAAGGGAAATATCAACGGCTACCTGGGTATCGCCGAGGACATCACCGAGCGCAAGGCGGCCGAACAGGCCCTGCGCGAGAGCGAAAAACGTTTCCGGGACGCCACCCAGCAGTTGACGCTGGCCACCGAGGCGGCGCATCTGGGTGTGTGGGATTTGAACCTCACCACTGGACGACTTGACTGGGATTCCGGAATGTTCCGTCTTTACGGCGTGTTACCCCGCGATTTCGGTCACCATGCCGATGACTGGAGGCGCGCATTGCTGCCCGAAGACATGGGGCACGCAGAAGCCAGCCTCGAAACGATCCTTACCCGTCCCGGGACACCCCGCGAGTTCACGTTCCGAATTCGTCGGGGCGATGGGGCGATACGTCATATTCGCGTTATGGCACAGGCGGTAACCGATGCGGCAGGTGTTGTCGTGCGGGCGATTGGCGTGAATGAAGACGTTACCGAGCGTATGGAGGCGGAGCGGGCCCTGGCGGAGCAGGCGCTTCGTACCCAGACGATTATCGATAACATCGTGGACGGGATCATCACGATCGATCGCGATGGGTTGATCCAGTCGTTCAACCCGGGTGCAAGTCGAATCTTCGGCTATGCGCCCCTTGAGGTTGTCGGACGCAATGTGAGCGTGTTGATGCCCGAGTCTGATCATGAGCGTCATGACTCTTACCTGCGTAATTACCAGGCCACGGGGAACCGGCGGGTGATTGACACCACCAGGGAACTGCAGGGGCGCCGCAAGGATGGGACCGTGTTCCCGATGGAACTCGCCGTATCGGAGGTCACGCAACACGGCGAGCCCCTTTATGTCGGTATGGTGCGTGACATCACCGAACGCAAGCGGGTGGAGCGCATGAAGAACGAATTTGTCTCCACCGTCAGCCATGAACTGCGTACCCCCCTGACATCGATTTCGGGGTCGCTGGGTATGCTGGCCAGCGGCGCCCTCGGCGAACTGTCGGGAAAAGCAAACGAAATGGTGACGATTGCCCAGCGCAACAGCCAGCGTCTGACGCTGTTGATCAACGATCTTCTCGATATGGAGAAGATCGCGGCGGGCAAGCTGCACTTCGAGATGCGCGCACAGCCGCTCCAGCCGCTGCTCGAGCAGGCGCTCGAGAGTCATCGGGGCCATGGTGCGCAGCACGACGTTAAACTGGTGCTCGATGGTGACGCGTCCGGGGGCGCGGTTCGGGTGGATGACCAGCGCCTGCTGCAGGTGATCGCCAATCTGCTGTCGAACGCGGTGAAGTTCTCGCCCCCGGGCGGGACCGTGCGGGTGTCGGCGCAGTCAGTGAGCGCGCCGACCGAAGGCGTCCGGGTCAGTGTGGCGGATGACGGGCCGGGTGTTCCGGACGATTTTCGCGAGCGCATCTTCGGGAAATTCGCGCAGGCGGATGCCTCCGACAGCCGAGCGAAGGGCGGGACGGGGCTTGGCCTCGCGATTAGCCGGGAACTGGTAGAGCATATGGGCGGGCGTATAGGCTTTGACTCCGTGGAGGGCGCGGGAGCGACGTTCTGGGTCGAGTTGCCGCTTGCCCGCGACGCGAATGTCAATCCATCCGGTTCAGAACCAGGGTCTGCCGCCGGCCGTTACGCCACGGGCCCGTAGCGGTTCACCCCAGGGGAGTAGAAAGTGTCCGAGTTGCAACGCATTCTCTATGTCGAAGACGAGCCGGATATTCAGGCGGTTGCCGAACTGGCCCTGGAGACGGTGGGTGGTTACACCGTGAAGACCTGTGCTTCGGGCGAGGAGGCTGTACGCGATGCCGAGGCCTTTGCACCGGACCTGATCCTGCTGGATGTGATGATGCCCGGGATGGATGGTCCCACGACCCTGGAGGCCCTGCGCGGGATTCCGGCGCTGGCCGGGGTGCCGGTGGCCTTCATGACCGCCAAGGTGCAGCCCTCCGAGATCGAACACTACAAGTCACTGGGGGCGCGTGACGTGATTGCCAAGCCGTTCGACCCCATGACGCTCTCCGATGAGGTGCGGCGGATATGGCAGGGGGCGGCATGACGCCGGATACCACCGAGCAGGCCCTTCAGGCCCGTCTGGAACAGCTGCGTGCCCGGTACCTGGAGCGGCTTCCGGAGGAGCTGGCCGGGCTGAACACGCTTCAGGGCAGCCTGACCGGACAGGAACAGGATCGCGAGGTGCTCGACGAGCTGCAGCAGCGTCTGCACAAACTGGCGGGGTCCGGGGGGAGCTTCGGCTGCGCGTCGCTGAGCACGGCAGCCCGTGCGCTGGAGCAGCGAATCGGGGGCTGGCTGCAGGCGCGGGAATTGTCGCTGGATGCGCCGACCCGGCGGTCCCTGGCGGACGAGCTGGCGGCCCTCGCGCGCACGGTGTCCGAAAGCCCGGAGCGCTCGGCGGCCCGGCGGGCGCCGGATGCACGGAGTGCCGTTGACAACGCCATGGCAATCTGGCTCGTCGAGGACGACGCGGAACTGGCCCGTCAACTCAAGCAGCAGCTGGAATCCTTCAACTACGAGGTTCGGGTGTTCAACGGCATCGACGCGCTCCGGCGTGCGGTGGAAGACCAGCAGCCGGATCTGCTGCTCGTGGACGTGATGCTGGAAGATGGTCGCGAAAATGCGACCGAGCGGCTGGTGGACTGCCCACCGGTCCAGGCGCTGGATTGCCCGCTGATCTTCCTCTCCGCGAATGATGACTTCCCGTCGCGTGTGCGCGCGGTACAACTGGGCGCGCAGGGGTATTTCCTGAAACCTCTGGATGTACCACGCCTGGTAAGCCGCATCTCGCAGATCTTCCAGGAGCGCCATGCGCCGGCGCAGCGAGTGCTGATCGTGGACGATGATGCCGATCTTGCCGAGCATATGCGGCTGGTACTGACCGCGGCCGGGATGGAGGCCTGGGTGCTGGACGCGCCGCGCGAGATCATGGAGACGATCGCCGCGTTCCGGCCGGAACTGGTGCTGATGGATCTGTACATGCCCGAATACGCGGGCACCGACTTGGCGGGGGTGATCCGCCAGCACGAGGCCTACACCCATCTGCCGATTGTGTATCTGTCCGCGGAAACCGATATCGAGCGCCAGATCGACGCCATGGGCCGGGGTGCGGACGACTTTCTGACCAAGCCGATCTCCGACCTGCAACTGGTGGCGGCCGCTCGCTCGCGGATCGCGCGCGCCCGCCAGCTGGAGGAGCGGATCAACAAGGACAGCCTGACCGGGTTGCTCAAGCACGCCAGCATCAAGGAGGCCGCCAACCGGGAGGTGCTGCGCGCCCGCCGGATCGGGCGACCGCTCACGCTGGCGATGCTCGACATCGACCACTTCAAGAAGGTCAACGATACCTACGGGCATGCCGTGGGGGACGTGGTGATCATGTCGATCGCGACCCTGCTGCGGCAGCGCCTGCGCCAGTCCGACATCATCGGCCGCTATGGCGGGGAAGAGTTCGTCGCGGTGCTGCCGGAATGCGACGCGGAGCACGCCTGGCGGGTGTTCGAGGATATCCGCCGGAACTTCGCTTCCCTGGATTTCAACCATCGGGACGAGCGCTTCGGCTGCACCATCTCCATCGGCATGGTGTGTTCGCCCCACTACCCCGACGAGGAGGGCCCTGAACTGCTGGTCGCCGCCGACGAGGCGCTCTACCGGGCCAAGCGGGGTGGGCGCGATCAAATCCAGCAGGCGTTCCCGGCGCCCGCACCCGACGTCACGGATTGTTGAAGGCGGCGGGCCGGGCTGCCGGTATGTCCCGAGGTCTCTACGACGTGACGAGCAGGTAGGTCGCGGCTCCGGTCACGCCGAGCACGATCGCCACCGTGACCAGGCCGACCCCGAGCAGGGCACGGCTTGCGCCAGGGGTGGCATCTCCCGGGTTGGAAGCGGTGGAGCTCGCAGCTACGCCGTGGGCGGTATCGCGGCCCTGGCGCAGCAGGTCCAGCATCGCGTCGATGCGGTCGTTGTCGAAGGCGAAGGGGTCGAACTGGCGCTGGCCGAAGCGTTGCAGCAGGCAGCGAACGTCCATGGCTGCAGCGACTATTTCATCGACCACTCGTCGGATCCCAGGCCCACCAGTGACTGCTCAGGCAGCACCCGGCCCCCCCTAGTGGCGGTCAATACACGTCCAAATGGTGCAGCTGGGCGTCGCGTCTTCCTCGTAGGCGTGTCCTCAAAGTCTATATTCCGATGCCCACATGGCTAGGGAAACACTGATTAAGGTACACGCTTGCGTTGGTACCCCAGGTTTTCCGAGACCAGGCGCGTCGTGCAGCGGGTAGTGGTTCTACCCGCCCGTTTTGGATTTCTTCGGGGCGCAACGCAGGATCCGGCCATTCTCATTGAAACGGGGGGCACCAACCCGACAAGTGATTGAAAGAGTGGGCTCGGCCGCCCCTTGTTTATCAGAAGCGGGCGCGCGCAGGGCGCTGCGCCGCCCTTGTGCAGAATGACTGCACGGCGGTCACCGCGCCTTGTTCGCACGCCAAAGCGACTCGAGCGCGAACGTGCGATTCAATTAGCGTCTCCCTAGGTGGCTGAGTGTGCCGGTCCGTGAGGGTGGTAGCTTTTGTGCTTTTGTTCGCTACCGCGCAGACGGGTGGAGCCATTTCCGAGAAACTTTCCGTTGCTTGTCGGTGGATGCTGATCGGCATCCACCTTTGTCCCACCACAGCAACGGGAAATAGCCATGAATACACCAGGCAGTAGCGAACACGCCACCACCGATCGCATCTCGGAGCGCGCTCACGAGACTGTAGACCAGGCCGCCAGGGGCGCCGGCAAGGCCGAAGAACGGATCCGCCATGGGGCGGCGAGCGCGGAGGAGAAAGCCAAGGAGGCCGGGGCGAAGGTCAAGGAGCACTCCGAAGAGGCCCTGCAATCGGTTAGTGGCTTCGTGCGGGAAAATCCTTTGCTTTCCCTGGGTCTCGCATTCGCGGCGGGGACCTTGGTGGCTGCTTTACGGCGCCGTTGATCGTGTTCCGTGGCCACCAGTTAAGGCAGGAGGCCGCGCACTTGCGCGGCCGAATTGATCACGGTGCCGGCCTTGTTCGCTGGCGGATCGACCGCTTGCTGCACCGGGCACGGGCCCTGGCCCGCCGGCCTGCTGTGCTGGCTATTGCCTTTGGGTGTGGCTTGTTGGCCGGTCGCCTGGATATGCCCGGCATCAAATATGCCTATGGAATCCTGGCAGGCCAGATGAAAGCCTGGCGGATTGCCTCCAGTCTGATCGGCTCGCCGCTTCGCTGACCGCGACTTATTTGTCGGGGCGCTGCGGTTCTGCTTCCGGGGGTTGCTGCTCTGCAGCGTCAACGAGCGATCTCGCCTGGACGAGCAAGCTGTTAACGCTCGCCCGGCTTTCACGGAACGTGAGGTCCCGGGTGATGTGCCGGAGTCGCCAGAAGGCCAGCGCCGCCAGCACCAGATGTGCCAGCGTTACCGTCAGCAGCGCGCCCGTCAGGCTGAAGGCCTGCAGGCTGGCCAGGGCGACCACCAGACTCGCCCCGGCAAACAGCCAGCCGCCCACCAACAGAAGCGCAATCATCACGGTGAGCCCGATCATCATCAGCACCGTGTGTCCGAACAGCCGCGCCTCTACCGCAAGAAGGCGAGCGATGTCCGCCGCCAGGGTCTTCAGGATTTGCGTGATGTCCTGGCTGCGGTCGTGACCGCCATCCTCGTCCTGACTGGGATCTGTTTCCTTCATGGTCGTGCGTCCTCCCGGCTACTCAGCGCGTGTTTCAGGCTGGACTTGATTTCACCCCAGATGGCCACAAAGAACGCCGTCAAAGGAATCGCGAGTACCATCCCGATAATCCCGTTCAGGGCTGTGCCCCAGAAGAACAGGGAAATGATGACAAGTGCGGGGTGCAGGCCAGAGCGGTTGGACATGATCTTCGGCGTCAGCAACCAGCTTTCGATCAGTTGTATCACTGCGAACGCGAGTACGGTCAGCATCAATAGCTCAATGCCGCCATCCGGCTGAAGGTAGGCCAGGGGCAGAATCACCAACAGTCCGATCAGGGTTCCCAGGAAGGGGACGATATTCAGCAGTCCCAGCACGAGCCCGGCAAGCACGCCGTATTGCAGGCCGATCAGCGTGAAGCTGAGCGCATACAGGGCCCCCATGATCATGGCGATCATCAGTTGGCCCTGGAAGAAGGCGGTGATGTATCCCACGAAAACATCCATGAAATAGAGTATTTTCTGCTGAGTGCGCCCTTGGAATATGGATAACAGTTCCGATGCCTTTCCCCGCAGCGAGTCACCCGAGAGCAGCGCGAAGAAGAGAAACAGCGGAACGAAGCTGATACCCGCCAATATCCCCAAATAGGACATAACGGTCTCTCCGGTGACTTCCAGAGAAGACTCGGACTCCCCCCCATTGCCGGCTTCCAGGCGTTCCGAAATCATGGCGCTAATTTCCGGAAAGTAAAACGAAAAATGATCCTCCCAGCGCGCCAGGGTCTCGGGCAAGGCGGTTACCAGCTGAACGATCTGGGCGGTCAGGGTGGGGACAAGAAAGAACAACAGGGCGCCGACCCCAAGAAAGAAGATCGCCATCAGCAGCATGATGGCCAGCCATCTGGGCAAGCGAAGCCGGGTCTCGAGAAAATTCACTACTGGATGAAGCACCAGCGCCAGGATGCCTGCGATCGAGAGCGACAGGAGGAGGTTGTAGAACGTGCTCAGTATCCAGCCTAGAGACCACGCAACAATCGCGATCAGCGCGGTCAACGCCACCAGGGACAGCAAGACCGCCGTATAGCGGAACAAGCGAAGCTCGGCGGCGTTGAACAGTCGTTTATGCGGGCGTAACCCGGCGCGGTCCTGAGCAGCCCTCCCGCCCCCTTCATCGAGGGATTCCTCCGTGTCGTGGGGCATTGTGGGGGGCCTGGCTCAGGTCCTTGACGATTTGCCGAAGAAGAACAACCCGACACCGGCCGCTGCGGAAGCCGCGCCCAGGACCAGAAACCAAATGGTGGAGTCCGTGAAACGGCCGGTAACGGCCTCGGTCACCTGGTCGCCGAGACTTTGGGAGGAGCGATACGCAAAGAACAGCAGGATCAGGCCCACAACAATCAAAACAACTGCCAGGATCTTGTTCAGTGCCAGAGTTTCATTAGTCGCCATGGTTAATCGTCCTAATGGATGAGGGGTCGTTATTCAATGATGGCGTGCGGGAAAAGTCGCAGTGCTGGAAACCGCAACCGTCAATAGTGTCCACCATGCATGGGGGCGCCTAAACGGTTAAGCCGGCCACAAGGTTCCACCGGTACCTCGCGCGATCACCCTGCAGCGTGATCCCTGGCGTAGTAGGAATCCACGGTTGAATGCCAGGTGGCGTCGGCCATGTTGGGCCATTCATCCTTGGGAAACCCTGGTGCGTTCTTCAACCACTCGGGATCGGCGTCAAGCAAAAATCGCTTGTGCTCCTTGTCGTGCTTCAAGGCCTTCCACGGGATCGCGAATAAACGGTCACCCATGCCTAGAAAACCGCCTGAGGCCAGGACCGCGTACCGTATTTCGCCCTCGCTGATGTCAAGCATCACGTCCAGGATCTTGCCGAGCTTCTCTTCCCGCAGGTTGCAGACCTCGTCACCGGTTATGGTGCTGGCGCTCACTAGCGTGGGTCCGACATGTGTGTCGTTGGAGGTTTCTTGGCCACTTTCCGAGCCGGGTGCAGAGCCGATCATTCGGTTTTCTTCTTGGCGTCGCTCTTGAGGTCCCCGTACTTGGCTTGAGCCTTGCCGGCATGCTTCTCGGCCTTACCCTTGACCTCGGTGCTCTTGTCGCCGGTCGCCTTGCCAGCAACTTCCTTTAGCTTCCCTTTGGCTTCTTTCCCATGACCTTTGCTTTGATCCTTGTTCATCAGATGATCTCCAGGTGGTGGTAGCGCTCGTTGTCGGCCTCTTCCACGCGGTCAGTAGAGGCAGCTTGAAGCTTCCAAACTAGGGCAAGCCCGGGGGTGGGTCTGTGCGCTGCCCAACATATACAGAGGCCCTGGAAGACCGCGGGATCAAGAGCCCGCGTGCAGGGATGCTGGAGGCGAAGTGGGATCATGAGCGGGGGGAGGGCGTGGCGCGCAGGGGGCCTGCGAGGGCTTCCGCACGAGCGAGGCGGGTTCCGATGGAGATGCCTGCATGCCGCGTGGAGGCATCGCCGGATCAGAGCTGGGACTTGATCGGTAGCAGGACCTTCTCGGAGAGCTTTTCCCGCAGCGGGCGCGTATTCCAGCGCTCAAGGGAATACGGCTCTGCGGCCAGCAGGTCTGTCTCGAAGACGTCCGTCATCTCCCTGGCGAATGCGCCGTTGTAGATGTTCAGACTTGCTTCGTCATTGAGCCGAAGCGATCGCATGTCGAAATTGGTCGATCCGACCGAGACAAACTCGGTATCGATGACCAGGAGTTTGGTATGCAGCATGGTGGGCTGATAGACGTGGATCTCGACCCCCGCGCGCAGCAGCTCGCCCCAGTCGGCCTTGGAGGCGATTTTGACGGTAAGCGCGTCGATGTGTGGTCCGGGTAACAGGATACGGACGCGGACGTCGCGACCGCGCGCAGCCACCAAGGCGTCGACCAACAGCGTGTCGGGCACAAAATACGACGCGGCCAGGTCGATTGTCGCCTCGGCCGCTGCGATGGCAAGCAGGTACATTAGATGCATGCTCTCGCTGCCGCCGGAGGGCGAAGCGATAAACACGTGCGCGTCGATCTCGCCCTCCTCCTGCAGGGCCGGAAAGTAGCTCGGGCCGTTTCGCACCTCGCCGGTGCTTTTGATCCAGTTATCGTTGAAGGCTGCCTGCAACTGCGCCACTACGGGCCCTTCGACCCGAAAGTGCGTATCACGCCATTGCTCGGGGTCCCCTCCGTCGCCGGTCCACTGGTCCGCGATGCCCACCCCTCCGGTAAAGCCAATGCGACCGTCGACCACCAGAAGCTTGCGATGGGTGCGGTTGTTCATGCGTCCGAGGTTGTACCAGCGCAAAGGCCGATAGCGATGCAGCTGCACCCCGGCGGCCTGCATGGAATCCAGCAGCGACTGATCCACCTTGGCGCTACCGACCCAGTCGATGATGACGCTCACCTGCACGCCCGCGCGCGCACGCTCGGAAAGGGCTTGCGAGAACTCTGCTCCAATCTCGCCTGACCAGTAGATGAACGTCTCGAAGGTGATGGAGGTTTGTGCCGAGCGAATCGCCAGCAACATTGCCGGGAAAATCTCGTTGCCGTTTTGCAGCGCGGTCACTTTATTGCCACGCACGATGGCGGGGCCCAGCATGACGGACATCTCGCGTCGAAACTGCGGGTCGGAGACCGCGTAGCGATGTTCGATCTTGCGATCGACCACCTCCCCGGATGTGGAGAAGTTTTGCAACAGGACCAGCGTCAGGGTGGTGGCGAGCGCGGTGATGCCAATAACCCAGAACATCGATCGTCGGCTCCCAGCCAGGGACATCGCGGAGGTACTCCAATCGGGTGTAGCGGCCAGGCATTGCGAAGTGGCTCCCTGGCTGGGCCAAAAACGCCAGGGGGGAGCACTTTCATGGTCGGTCCACGACGCGCGGGGTGACCGAGCTCAAGTGGTCAGCTCACCAACCATGCCAACGGCGCGAGTCGGATGATGCGACGCTTGTGGACGCGCGTCCGTGCGAAACCGCACGTAGCGTGCCGGGGATGGTTCATCCCGGCGGTGCGGATGCCATCCGCCCGGTCGTTGGAAGCGAGTGACGTTCGTGAGCAGTGTTTACCTAGGCAGACATCCAGCGCGAACCGCTCTTTTTGGCTTGATACATGGCCTTGTCGGCCGCTTCCAGCAGAGAGACCGGAGAGGTCGCGTCCTTGGGGTAGAACGAGATGCCAATGCTCGCGGAGATGTGGACAGAGGTTTGCCCGATGTCGATGGCCCTGGCGAGTTCCCGAGTAATGGTTCTGGCCACACGCTCGACATCCTTGAGCTGTTTGACGCCCGTCACCAGAACGGTAAATTCGTCGCCGCCCAGGCGGCTAACCGTATCCTCCTGCCGGATGCAATGCGTGAGGCGCTCGGCGACCTCCGAAAGTAAGCGGTCACCCGCTTCATGCCCAAACGAGTCGTTGATCTCCTTGAAGCCATCAAGGTCCATGAAGAGGACCGCAAGGGACTGGCCGCTGCGTTTCGCATGGTTGACGCCCTGTTCCAGGCGATCAAGAAAAAGACGTCGATTCGGAAGCCCAGTCAACAGGTCATGATTGGCGTGATGCCATATTTTTTCCTCGGCGACGGCTTGTTTTGTAATATCCCGAGAGGTGCAGACAATTGCTTCGGTGTTGCGATGTTCGTCGAGTACGGGCGCAAGCACATACTCGAACCGGTCACCCTGACCAGAGGGAAACATGTGGACGAATTTTCCTCGTTGCGTGCACTGGTCAGCAACGACTTTGTCGATGCTGTGCTGGAAGGCGGGGGCGAACGGGAAGCCGAGGTCAAAGCCGGACTTTCCGATGATCGCCTCGGGCGCGAGAGCGAAAAGATCGGCGGTGGCCTTGTTTGCGTAAACAAATCGCCCCTCGGGGTCCAGCACATGAATCGGATCTGGCGACGCGACCAGAATGGCCCCGAACAGTCGGGTTTCCATCTCCTTGACGGTCGCATATTGTTCCAGCGATTCGGCGACGGCCTGGTCTATCGCTTCATGAAACCGGGTGAGATCCTCAAGCTGTTGGCCAGCGATCGTTGGGTAATCTTTCGTCCAGTGTGAGACCACGCTCGCGCGCAGGGCGCGAAATTCGGAAACGGTCTCAATGACGCTGAAGCCGCTGGTCTGTCGATCACCGCCGTGGACTTCTGCCCAGGACTCGTCCCCCGTCTTCGGTTCGCAGCCTTTCGATTTGTCGGCCTGTTGCAACTCGCTCTGGTGGGACTCGAGGTCGTCGGCAATGGTCAGCAGCATGTCCCTGGCGTGGTCACGCAGTCCGCTCGTCCCCATCTTGCTGGCATGAAGAAGGGTTCCGGCAAATTCTTCCCAGTCCTGAAGAATCGGCTCCATTTCTTTCCTGATAAATTCAGCGAGGCGCATTGGGGTATTCATGGATTGGGTTGGTAATAATAACAGAAGGGCTTGGCAGGGCCGTTCGTGTGGGTTGGGATATTGGTGTTTTTGGAGCCATGTCAGGAATGCGAGCTAACTTCCCAAGAAGTGTGAACTGGTTTGCAATTGTTATCATGCGCCGCGGATTCTGATGAGTTTTATTTTGGATGATGTCCCGCGCTCGCCTGTTAATCAGCGTATCCCTGACGCCGACGTCGTGGGCTTCGCCACAGGGGGGATGCGCCAGCAGCGTTGCGGCCCGGTCATGGCCCTCTTCGGGGTCGCTTGCGGGGGTGTCGATTGCATGATCTGCTATCCCACAAGACGTCGCTCGGAGCCCCGTCAGTGACCTTCGACAAAAGCCTCGGCCTCCCGCTCAAGCCGCTGACGGTCGCGAGCCAGCATTCCGTTGGCGTCTGCCAGAGCCAGCACCATCTCCACCTGGCGTCGGACCTCCGAGAGGACCGCGAACGCCTCGCGTTCCTCGGCGGCCTCGCGGACCCGATCGAGCATGTGCATCAGGTGCCGGGCCGTTTCCGGGTCGCGGGCGGCGGGCTCCCGCAGTCGTTCCGCGCATAACTGCACGAGGTCGGCAGGGTCCCAGCCGAACTCGTCGTAGATACAACGGCCGTCCTGGTCTTTGTCGTGCAGCCGCGGCAGCCCACGCTCGACGATCTCCACGAGGACGGCTTCGAGGTGGACCAGCACCTCGTGGGCGGTCGCCGTGTCCGCGTGTGCCTGCAACGCGAACGTCCCGACGTCGACCAGCTGGCTCACGGCGAACGCGAGGTCCATGTCAGCGCTGCGGGTGCGGGCAAGGCTGATCGCTTCGGCCACGCTGTCGAGGTTGGCATCGGCGGGGGAGACGAGCGCGACCGTGCAGCGGGGGGTGACAAACTCGCCAACGCGGCAACGGAGATGTACGACCCCGCCGGCCGGCAGCGCCTTGCGCATCCGGTCGATGTCGATGGCGGTAACCCAGCCGGTGCCCGGGGCCAGGACCGTCTGCGCTGCGGACGTGGGCGGCGGCACCCCGGTGATCTCGAGCCGTGCCCCGGGGTGGCGATCGAGTACCTTGAGGGCGTTATCGGCGAGATGGCTGACCAGCTCCGACAGCGACAGACTGCGCGTGGCGTGCTGGATCGCCAGCAGTACGCCGGCCATCGCGGCCAGTGCGATGATCACCGCCAGCACCGTACTCACAATGGGCGCGGCCGCCTGTTCGTCGGAGGGCATCCTTACCAGGATGACCAGCACGGCCACGACGCCTGCCGACATGAATGCGAGCAGATTCCGCTGGAAGCGGTCGTCCAGAAAGGTCAGCAGCGTCCGGGGCGAGAAGTGCGCGGCCATCAGGCCAACCACGACGGTGCGCATCCAGAGGCCGAACACCGCGACCGTGATCAGGCCCCCGGTCACTGACCCCAGCAGGACCCGTGCGCTACCCACAGTGCCGAGCTCGACGGGTGGAGGCCACAGCCATGCGGTGTCCACGGCCAACGCCGCCAGGCCCACGCCCAGACCGGCCGCCATCGCCATGCCCATCGCCACCGTGATTTCGCCCAGGCGGAGGGTGGCCCAGCGGGGCCGGGGCCGGCCGCGGTTCGTCTCCCCCATGCTGTCACCTCCAAGTGGTGACCGATTGGCGTGTAGAGGCCCCTCGGCGATTCCTGACGAATCAGTTCGGGCGGATGTGCTCCGTAGAGTCACCGGGCGGGACCGTTGTGTCGGTGCGTTGCCACACCGAGTGGCGCAGCACTCTGATCATCTGGACCCGCGAGCAGAAGCCCGGGGCAGCCATGTCGGCATGAGCTGGAACCGGGGTGCGCTTGTGCCATCGGCCGTGCGGGGCTAAGCGCGACGCCGCACATAAATGGACGTGCCGGCGTGCTATACGGATGGTGTGCCTTGTTGGAGAGATCCGGAATGTCAGTGAACCGTGTCGACCAGGACGCCGCGGCGGGCCTCTGGGATGACTGTGACCCGCCGTGCCTTTCGCTTTATCAACCGACTCATCGGGACCACCCGGACAATGAGCAGGATCCAATACGCTTCAAGAATCTGGTGAAAGCGCTGGATGACTCGCTGCGACAAAAGTTTGCGAGCGACGAGATCCAGCCCTTGCTCGAACCCTTGCTGGCCCTCGCGGACGATCGCGAGTTCTGGAACTGCACCTTCGACGGCCTGGCCGTGTTGCGCGACAGGAATCGGTTTCGGGTCTACAAGCTCCAGCGCCCGGTCCCCGAATTGGCGGTTGTGGCGGACAGCTTCCACACCAAGCCCTTGCTGCGCATCCTGCAATCGGCGGATCGCTATCAGGTGCTCGCCTTGAGCCGGCACGAGATGAAGGTGTTCGAGGGCAACCGTGACGCCCTGGACGAGATCACGCCTGCCGATGGCGTGCCGCAGACGATCACCGAGGCGCTCGGTGACGAACTCACCGATTCCCGCCAGACGGTGTCGGCCTATGGCGGCAGCGGCGGCGGCCAGGCTCCCATGCACCATGGCCATGGCGGCAGGAAAGCCGAACTGGACGATGACGCGGAGCGATTCTTCCGCGCAGTCGATCGCGCGGTCCTTGAACACCATTCCAAGCCCTCCGGCCTGCCGCTGCTACTCGCCGCCCTGCCGGAGCACCACCACATGTTTCACGCGCTCAGCCACAACCCTTTCCTGATTTCCGAGAGCCTGGACGTGCATCCGGATGCGCTTGCGTCGAGCGACGACTTTCGCGAGCGGGTCTGGCAAACCATTGAACCTCGCTACCTTGAGCGCCTGGCCGGGCTGGTGGATGCCTTCGGCAGTAACCAGCCGAAGGGCCTTGGTTCCGACGACCTGGCCGAGGTGGCCCGGGCCGCCGTGGGCGGGCGCGTGGCGACCCTGCTGATCGAAGCGCGCCGGGAAATCCCCGGTCGGGTCGATGCGACGACCGGCGAGCTTGAGTTCGACGATCTCTCCCACCCCGAAACGGACGACGTGCTCGATGACCTGGGAGCCCTGGTGCTCAAGATGGGCGGCGAGGTGGTCGTGGTGCCGAAGGAACGGATGCCGACCGGTACGGGAATCGCCGCAATCTACCGCTACTGAGGCAAGTGACATGCAGATTCAGATCAACACGGATGACAACATCGACCAGTCCGGTGCACAACCGGAGCAGACCGAAGCCACCATCAGAAACGTCCTGGAGCGCTTTGCGGATCAGGTGACGCGCGTGGAGGTTCACCTCAGCGACGAGAACAGTGACAAGAAATCCGGCAACGCCGACATACGCTGTCTGCTGGAAGTCAGGGTCGAAGGTCTCCAGCCCGTAGCCGTGACCGATGAAGCCGCGACCGTGGGGCAGGCGGTCGACGGTGCCGCACGCAAGATGAGGCGTTCCCTGGACAGCACGCTTGGAAAGCGGAAGAGCCACTGAGGTTACCGGCCAGCACCGATCGCCGTTGGCCAATGGTGACCTGTCGAAAAGCGGATGAAACACCCTGGAGATCCTGGTACTAACGAAGTGGGCCTGCAGCCCGTTCCGGACCTGGGCGGGCGCTTTCTGGCGTTGCTCGCCGAGGCTACATATCCCTGTGTGGGCGCCAAGTCCGCTTTGGCCCGTGGCTCGATCGAGACTCATGAGTTCGGCGCTCTAGGGGATCCCGGCAATGACCGGGCGATCCTGGATGGCCTTTCTCGATTCGTTGCCATGATCGAAGCAAGTGCTTGCAACGAGGACATCGTGCACTCTTATGTCGCCCTGTTCAGTGGCCCAGGCGATATGAGCGAGCTTCGTTTCGAGTCCTTGATGTGGGCGCAGTTGTGGCGAATCCACAAGCTGGACATTCTGGCGGGCAATCCTCCCGCCGACGATGTCAACAGCGATAGTGACAGCCCGCTGTTCAGCCGGGTTCTACCCCGTTTCGGCGGACGGTTTGGAAAGGGCTGAAAACTTCAGATCCTGAATGGCGATGCGGCGCCGCATCCTTGGATTGTGGAACCGCTCAATGTAGCCAAACAGATCGGCCCGTGCTTCGTCTCGTGTCCGGTAGCGCCGATGGTGTACGCGTTCGCGCTTTAGGACGCCGAAGAAGCCCTCGCAAGCCGCATTGTCACCGCAGTGGCCAACGCTGCTCATGCTGCACAGCAGCGTATTCCGCCTCAGGAAGCGCTGATAGTCACCGCTCGTAAATTGGCACCCACGATCTGAATGCAGGATCACGGCCCCGTCGCCCTGGCGCTGCCAGACTGCCATCTCGACCGCACGGATGACCATCCGGCGATCCTGGCGGTGATGCATCGACCACCCCATCACCACCTTGCTGAACAGGTCGAGCACAACGCAGAGGAAAAGCTTGCCCTCCTGTGTGGTGATCTCGGTGATGTCCGTCACCCATTTGGTTTCAGGCTCCGAGGCCGAGAAGTCCCGTTCGAGACGGTTGGGAACCCCGGCGGGGCGTTCGTTGGGTCGTCGAAAGCCTCGACGCTTTCTCCGGGGCCAGCCTTGGATCGCATCCGCTGCCATCAGTCGCGCCACGCGGTTAAGACTGGCGGTCTCGCCTTCGGCCACTAGATCTTCATGGATCCGGGGTGCGCCGAGTGAACCGCCACTGTCGGCATGAATCGCCCGGATCCGACCGAGCACCCGGCGGTTATCCTGGTCGCGCGCACTGGGCGCGCGACCGTCCCAAGCATAAAAACCGCTCGGCGACACCTTCAGACACCGACACATCAGGCGAACCGGGTACTCGTTGCGGCAGCGCTGAATCATCTCGTACCGGGTGATGATCCCTTGGCAAAGTACGCGGCCGCGTCTCTTAAAAAATCCCGTTCCTTGGTCACCCGGGCCAGATCGCGCCTCAGACGCGCGACCTCCTCATCCCTTGGCGTCCCGGTACCGGAAAAGGCCTTGCTGGCCCCGGCCTCCGCCTCCCGAACCCAGCGGGTCAGCAGGGTCGGACTGATACCCAGCTCCAAGGCAATCTGCCGGCAGCTTGTGCCCGATCGACGAACCAACTCCACCGCTTCCCGCTTGTATTCCGGGGTGTAACGTTTACGTTTCGACATGAACACTCCTTCGGCCCAGTATGGGCCTTCTCGTAAGTGTCCGCTTTAACGGGGTAGAACCCGCCTGAGCATAGCAGGGCATCCGTTCTTTGCCATTGGGCTTCACGCGAACGCTTCGCGCCTCGCCCGGCGGTTTTCCAACCCGGTATTGGTGCTCAATTCCCACCGCCAGTTCGAGAAGCTAAGAAAGGACGGACGTTTCGAGAAGATGCAAGTGGCCACTCGAGCACGCGATATCGCCTTGCAAGGATCCCAGAATCCCAATCTGGCGGATTTTGGAGAAGTGAGTGAGGCCAGGCAGTACAGTGGCCGTGAGGTTGAAGCCAACTGGAAATGCCTATTCCATTTCAAGGAGAAGCCGTGAACACGGACGTGCCGACCGTGAGAATATCTCCCTGCTCCGCGCAGGCGGTCGAGCTTGGCCCTGGAGACGAACTGGTGGTGATCGATCCCGAAGGCCAGCAGGTCAGCGATGTGGTCGCATTCGGGAATCCGGATCATGGGGAGTATCTGTCTTCAGGGCGCTCTCTTGACTATGCCTCACGACTTTGGCTGACGACGGGCGACGTACTCTACTCGAACCGTAGCCGGCCAATGTTCACCATCATGGAGGATACCTGCGGTCGACATGACTTCACTTTGACACCTTGTTCGAAAGACACCTTCAGGATCATATACGGGGAGCACGAGGGTCGTCCGGGCTGCGAGGGCAATCTGGCGGCGGCGCTGGCCCCTTACGACATCGGTGTCGATCGCATTCCCATCGCATTCAATGCGTTCATGCATGTGTCGATCGATGCCACAACGGGGGAGTTCGGCGTTCTTCCTCCGCTCAGCAAAGCCGGGGATTTCGTTCGCTTGCGAGCCGAGATGCCCCTCGTGGTGGCGATGTCCGCATGTTCCGCCGGGCAGTCGAATAATTTCTCCTTCAAGCCGATCGATTTTCAAGTTGTGCGCAGAAATCCGCCGTCATGCTCGAATGGCTGATACCGGAGTTCGATGGGTCCCTCATGCTCCGTCACCTGCGCGATCTTGTGTTGGCCTATCTGCTCGCGATCCCGAGTGCCTGGGACCGGGAAGTTCGCGATCGCGCCATTGGACTGCGGACGTTCCCGTTGGTCGCCGTTGCCGCCTGTGGCTACGCGCTGATCGGCTTCTCGGTACTGGAGTCGCCCGACGCTCAGGCCCGGATCATGCAGGGCCTGATCACCGGCATTGGATTCATCGGTGGCGGAGCGATTCTCAAAAGCGGTGGTAGCGTGGAAGGTACGGCCACGGCTGCCAGCCTTTGGGCAACGGGCGCGATCGGCCTGGCAGTCGCCGCGCACCGTTTCGAGATCGCGATCCTCATCAGCATCGCGACGTTTTTGACGCTGCGCTATCTCAAGCCGCTGATGCATGCTCCCGAGAAATCCGGGGAATAACAGGCTGGGTTCGGTACCGCACGGAACGGTTCCGGGTCGGGTGGCTACTGTCTCGGGATGATGCGGATTGCCGTTGTCCTGGCTGTTATAGGCATGGCCCTGCCGGGATGGGTGATCGCGGCCGAGCCACCGCTCGTCCTGACGCCCCTGGAGTCGGAGGAACGGCTGGAGGCCCCGGCGAGTGTCGGCATTGTGCCGGAAGCGTCCGACGAGGCCATCGCGACCCGGCTGGAGCGGATTCTGGTTGCAACGGGCTGGTACGAGCAGCCGGCGGTCGCGGTCGATGAAGGGGTGGCATTCCTGTATGGCCAGGCCCGTCGTCAGAACCACCGCCAGTGGGCCGGCGATCTGGCACGCAGCACCCAGGACGTGGTCGCGGTGGTCAATCACCTCGAGTTGATCGAGCCGTCGATCTGGGATCTGAGTCCGGCGCTCAGTGGCTTGAACGAGCTCGGCAGAACGGTGCTGAGAAGCCTGCCTTACGTGCTTTTCAGTCTGTTGCTCCTCGCGCTGGCCTGGTCCCTGGGCGTGCTCGTCACGCGGTTGCTGCGCTGGACCACAAAGACCAGTAAACGGAACAATCTGCTGAAGGACGTGGTCGCCCGGGGCGGGGGTGTCCTGGTGTTCGTCGCCGGCTTGTACAGCGTGTTCCACGTAGCCGGGTTGACCAACGTCGCGCTGGCCGTTCTGGGTGGTACGGGGCTTGCCGGCATCGCGCTGGGTATCGCCTTTCGCGACATTACCGAGAACTTTCTGGCGAGCATCTTTCTGAGCGCACAGAACCCCTTCCGGACCGGTGATCTGATCGAGGTCGGGAAAACCCGCGGGTTCGTGCAAAGCATGACGATTCGGGCCACCGTGCTGATGACGCTGGACGGCAACCACGTGCAGGTACCCAACGCGACCATCTACAAGAGCGACATCACCAACTTCTCGGCCAACCCCAATGACCGCATGGAGTTCGGCGTGATGATCGGTCTCAACGACTCCATCACCGACACCCAGGCGATTGGCCTGGCCGTGCTTGCGGGTCACCCGGCGGTCCTGGAGAACCCCGAGCCATGGGTTGTCGCCGAGGAGATTCGCAACGCGGCCGTGCTGATCAAGCTGTCATTCTGGTTTGATTCACGAAAAACCAATGGCCAGCAGTTGCGCTCGGCGCTCATTCGGCTCACCAAGCGCGCGCTGATGGAGGCCGGCATGACGATTCAGGCCGAACAACGTCAATACGTGGAACCGATTGCCGACGGTCCCGCGGAAGAATCGGCGGCAGCCATGACCGTGTCCGAGGCCGAGACCCGCCCGGAAGGCGAGGTCATTCGCAACCAGGCCGCGCTCGCGCCCATGCCGGAAAAGGGAGAAAACCTGCTCGACCAGTGATCCAGTTGCGCCTCCGTCGACGTCTCCGGGTATTTCTTGCCACTGCGTTTGTTGCCGCACAGAGCGTTCCTGTCCCCCGTGGTATCGATGCCAGGGTGCGTCCATCCCCCGACGCCCTGGAGAAGAATCATGGCTAAGAAAAAAACGGGTCGTTCATCACAGCCGTCAGGCAAAGGCGGTAAATCGGCCCCAGCCGCGCTCAGAACCAACGACATCGTTGCGGAGCAAGCCGCAGCCAGCGACGATTTCGTCGCCGCGATGCCCTACAACACCATCAAGGAGCAAGACCACGGTCACGACAACGCGGTGGCGCCGCCGGCCGGTCCTACTACGGAGCCAGGGTCCAGTGCGTTGACTGCGAGCACGATGACCGAGGAACCCGGTACGTCGAAAACCGGCGGGCCGGCTCGGCTCGGAACGAACGCGACGGTCGCCCCGCTCGACCGGGTCCGGGTCGATCCCAGCGATCAACCGTTGACCACCAACCAAGGTGTTCGGATTGGCGACAATCAGAACACCTTGAAAGCGGGGCTGCGCGGGCCCTCGTTACTCGAAGATTTCATCCTGCGGGAAAAGATCACCCATTTCGATCACGAACGTATCCCGGAGCGGATCGTCCATGCACGCGGCTCCGGGGCGCACGGATATTTCGAAGCCTACGACGGGCTGACCCAGTACACCCGCGCGGCGCCGTTCGCCGAGAAGGGCAAGATCACGCCGGTGTTCGCGCGATTCTCCACGGTGGCGGGTGAGCGCGGTTCGAAGGACACTGCGCGCGACGCCCGTGGCTTCGCGGTGAAGTTCTATACCGACGAAGGCAACTGGGACCTGGTGGGTAACAACATCCCGGTGTTCTTTATTCAGGACGCGATGAAGTTTCCCGATCTGGTCCACGCCCTCAAGCCGGAACCGCATCATGGCATGCCTCAAGCGGGGTCCGCGCATGACACGTTCTGGGACTTCGTCTCGCTGTCGCCGGAGTCCACTCACATGCTGATGTGGGCCATGTCGGATCGCGCGATACCGCGCAGCTACCGGATGATGCAGGGCTTTGGCGTGCACACCTTTCGCCTGGTCAACGAGCAGGGCGAGTCCGTGTTCTGCAAGTTCCACTGGACGCCGCTCCAGGGAACGCACTCGCTGGTCTGGGACGAAGCCGTGAAGATCGCGGGCGCCGACGCCGATTTTCATCGGCGTGACTTGTGGGAGGCCATTGAATCGGGCGAATTCCCGGAATGGGAACTGGGTGTGCAGATCTTCACCGAGGAACAGGCCGACGGCTTCAGCTTCGACGTGCTCGACTCCACGAAGATCGTGCCGGAAGAGCTGGTCCCGCTGACGCCCGTGGGGCGCATGGTGCTCAACCGCAACCCGGACAACTTCTTCGCGGAAACCGAGCAGGTCGCGTTCTGCACGGCGCATGTCGTCCCCGGTATCGACTTCTCCAATGATCCGTTGCTCGCCGGTCGTATCCATTCCTATGCGGATACGCAGATCACGCGACTCGGGGGGCCCAATTTCCACGAGATCCCGATCAATTCGCCGCTTGCTCCAGTGCAGAACAACCAGCGCGATGGCATGCACCGCCAGGCGGTGCATCGCGGGCGCGTGGCCTACGAGCCGAACTCACTGGCGGGTGGCTGCCCGTTTCAGGCCGGGACCGCCGGCTTCGTGTCGTTCCCGGATGCCCATGCGGAGGACAAGGTCCGTGGCAAGCCGGAGAAGTTTTCCGAGCACTATGCGCAAGCCACGTTGTTCTTCGAGAGTCAGACCGACGTCGAGAAGGCGCACATTGCAGCCGCATTCCGCTTCGAGCTGAGCAAGGTCGATGTCCGCGCGATCCGCGAACGGATGGTGTCCTCGCTGGTGAATGTTTCACGGGAACTGGCGGCAGAGGTCGCCACTGGCTTGGGCATGGAGGTACCGGATGCCATGCCGAAGGCCGTCACCGATCCGGAACCGCCGGAGATCACCGAGTCGCCAGCGTTGTCGCTGATGGCGCGGCCCGGCGAAACCGGAATCCGCACACGCCAGATTGCGGTACTGGTCGAGGAGGGCGTCCACCATGCCTCGCTCGTCGATCTTCATGGCGCGCTGACGGACGCGGGTGGCATCGTGCATTTTGTGGGTTCACGAGTGGGCACGTTCGTCGGCGATTCCGGCGAAAAGATCGAAGCCAACAAGTCCATGGAGAATTCTCCGGCCGTCCTGTTCGATGCATTGGTGCTGCCCGATGGGAGCGATGCGGTCCAGACGCTCGCAGCCAACGGGCACACCATGGAGTTCATCAAGGACCAGTTCAGGCACTGCAAGACGATCCTCGCCTTGGGGGCTGGCCGCGAGCTTCTGGAAATGGCGGGCATTGGCCCGGCCATGCAAGAAGATCCGGGCATCCTGTTGGCGGACG
Organism: Thioalkalivibrio sp. AKL10; assembly: GCF_000381845.1. Lineage (NCBI taxonomy): Bacteria > Pseudomonadati > Pseudomonadota > Gammaproteobacteria > Chromatiales > Ectothiorhodospiraceae > Thioalkalivibrio > Thioalkalivibrio sp. AKL10. The sequence goes on along the minus strand of NZ_KB907142.1, from coordinate 30,882 downwards.
CTGGCGGCGTGACCGAGGGCGCATCAACATTCATCGACGCGCTCACCGCTCATCGTCATTTCTCCCGCGACAGCGATCCACCCGCGAAGTGATGCAACCCAACCTTCGGCGATCTCGCGACTACGCGGTCTTCCGAAGACGTTACCGTGCCTCGCCAAAGCGGGGTGGGGCCTCGCCTGGTTGTGGGGGCTCCGCCGCAGACCCGATACAACGTAACCGTGTCATCGAAAACCCGTGTTTCCCTCGCGGTCGGAGAGCGAAATCATGCCCCAGTTACGCCGGTTGACGACCGACCGGCTGCGCGTCTTTTTCAGTCGGCTCAAAGATCGTTTATGGGTCAGGCCACTGGGCCTTAGCGTGCTTGCCGTGGGCGGTACGTTCGTTGCCCGGCTCGCTGACGGCACGGGGCTTGCCAAGGTATTGCCCCGCATCCAGCTGGACTCTGTCGAATCCTTGTTGACCATCATGGCGTCCAGCATGCTGGTTATTGCAACCTTTGCAGTAGGCGCCATGGTCGCCGCTTATGCGTCGGCCAGTGTCAGTGCGACCCCCCGATCCATCCCGCTCGTGATTTCCGATGATGTCACCCAGAACGCATTGTCGGCGTTCATCGGGGCCTTCATCTTTAGTATTGTTTCTCTAATATCCGTTCAAAACGAGATATTTGGCCACGCCGGCCTGTTTTCGATTTTTTCGCTGACCCTTCTGGTGTTTGTGATTGTCATCGTCACCTTCGTGCGCTGGGTCGACCGAATTGCCCGACTGGGGCGCGTGGTCAACACCATTGAGAAAGTGGAAGAGGCGGCCACGGATGCACTCGATCGGCGTCGTCATGCGCCCACGCTGGGCGCTTTGGCAGGCCCCATGAATCCGACCAGGGACCTTGGGGCCCCGGTCTTCTCGCCAACGGTTGGTTATGTCCAGCATATTGATCTGGAGACGTTGCAGTCGGTCGCTGAAGATGCCAACTGCCGCGTTTTGGTGACGGCTCTGCCGGGTACGTTCGTCAGCGCGCGCCGTCCTCTTCTTCGCATTGAAGGGTGCGAGGCGTTCGACCCGGAGGCCTTTGCTGTCGCCTTCAAGATTTGTCCCAACCGTGCGTTTGATGATGACCCGCGGTTCGCGCTTGTCGCCTTGTCGGAGATCTCCGACAAGGCGCTGTCGCCTGGCACCAATGATCCGGGGACCGCGATCAATGTAATCGGCTCAATGGTCCGACTGTTTACACTTTGGGTGTCACCGCTGGAGAAGGACCGGGTGGCGGAAATCACCTATGACCGGGTATTCGTGCCGAGCTTGGAGATCGACGACTTGTTCGACGACGCATTTACGGCTCTGGCTCGTGACGGTGCCGGTTTCGTGGAAGTTGCGATCCGACTGCAGAAGGCTTTTCGTGCGTTGGCCGAGACCGATGACCAGGCGATGGTCGCGGCCGCCAATAGGCATTCACGCATGGCACTGGCCCGTTCCGAACAGGCCATGTCATTGCAGGACGATATCGAGGCAGTACGCAGGGCAGCAGCATTTTCGGCCGTGTAGTACAGGACGAGTAGAACGCGGCCGGGCGGAAATCGATAGGGCGAACACTATCGCGTGGAGGTATGCGGTACTGGAGGTGTGGAGTCCAGGCATAAAAAAAGCAGGGGCTTTCGCCCCTGCCGTCTAGTTATCCCACCAGATCCGGGTTGTGCTTGCGATCAATCGCGGCGTTCGAACTCCGGCGCAGAGCGCAGCTCTTCACGGGTAACGTCGACGCGAAGTTCCCGATCATCCGCAGTGCCGGAGGTGGTCACGTGACCCCAGCCAATGGCGACGTCTTTCTCGCCCATGCCCAGGAATCCGCCAACACCGATCACAATAGCGACGATCTGGCCGTTCTCGTCAATGATCAGGTCATCGACCGAACCGAGATCTTCATCGCTCGTGGTTTTAACATCAGTGCCGATCAGCTCGCTCGCGTGCATGCTGTTGGCCGGTGAAGAGTCCATATAGCCGCGGCTCTGCATGCGGGCCTCGTCGCGGGTGGCACGGTAATCTTCTGCACTTTTCGAGTCAGACTGCCCGGCGCGCTGGCCCTGTTCACTCTGGGTGCTCTGCGCGTCGCGCTCAACGTCCCGCTCATCGTACTGCTGTGCCAGCACAGAACCTGCGCCGAGGGTGATGGCTGGGGTGACCAAAGCGTAAAAGGCAAATGAATGTAGCTTGTTCATGTGAATCTCCTTCGAAACGGATATCCCGGCTTGGAAAAATTTCCGTTTTAACGGCTTCATCAAAACCTGTCCTTCCTAGCGACATTGCCGGGAAGGGACTGAATCGCCACGTTGCAGCGGATTCAGGATGAGGGTTCAAAATAGGCTCAGGGCGTTAACGGGTCTGTTCGCTGGCACACTGACGGGGGCCGTTCGCGTTCTTTGTGATCGCTGAGTGTTGAAAATGTGAAGGGATTGGCGGTTCCAAAAAAGCGATGAGTCAAGGTGCCCCGGCGTGGCGGGTCGGACGACAGGACCTGGACGTACCCGGGAGGGAGGAGGGGGCGTGAAGCACCATGGAGATGGCGCTTGCGGATTGAGTATTCGAGCGTCGGGAGCCGGTGGTGAGGTGGACCGGGGGCTTTGGCAACAGGTGGGGTGCGTGCGCCAATCCCGAGGGCGTATGCGCGCGGGGTGCATGAAGGCCGGGCGAAGGGCGCCACCGGCGTGGGTTGCGAATGCGCGCATGTCGCGAGCGACATGCGCTCGCGAAGTGTTTCCCTAGGTGGCCAGCAGCAGGTAGGCGGCCGCCCCGATCACGCCGGCCAGAATCGCGACTGCGACCAGCCCAACGCCGAACAACAGGCGATTGGTGCGACGGGCGGCGTCTTGGGGACGGGCCGGCGCCGGTCGCTCGGGTTCGGCGTGCGCGGTATCTCGCCCGTGGCGCAGGAGGTCCAGCATCGCGTCGATGCGGTCGTTGTCGAAGGCGAAGGGGTCGAACCGGCGTTGGCCGAAGCGTTGCAGTAGTTGGCGAACGTCCACGGCCGCCGGGACGTATTTCATCGACCATTCGCCGAATCCCGGGGTATCCAGTGACTGCTCGCGCAGTACCCGGACCTCTTCGTGGCGACGATCACGGCGGATGCGGTCGACGGTTTCGCGCACCGCATCCGGGTCGCCCTCCAGGCACTGGAAGAAGTGCCCGTCGCCATAGTAGAGCGCGCCGACAATCCCGCTGCGCGGGTTGTTCTGGCGCGACTGCATCAGGATGCGACTGACTTCGGGCTCGATGCCCTGGTTGGACGTGTTTTCGCGAAACGTGGCGCGCGAGGCGTAGACGAGCTGGAGAATGGCGGGCATGCGGACGTCCTTCCTGGGAAGTAAGGAGAAGACCGCCCCCGCTGCGTGGGGTTCACTCAATCATCTGGTTTACGTGTTCCAGACCGATCGCGTCGTCTTCCCAGTTGAGCTGGGTTGTGCCGGGCTTGGCGGCCAGGCGGCGGATGGCGGCAACCGCGTTGCGGTCGATGGAGGCCAGGCGATGCCGCGTGGCGTTGTGACTCTCGATGTTGGCCGCCTGCAGGATGTCGCTGTAGTTGACCGGTTCGCCATCCTCCGGCTCGCGCTTGAGGTTCTCGTGATCGGCCACTGCGCGGATGATCTCCGGCTCGAAATTCCAGTTTTTCAGCATCGCGCGGCCGATGGGGACATGCGCGGCGTCGGCCGCGGCCTGCAGGGCGCGCGGGTCCTCGTAGATCTCGGGTGTCTTCTCCGCGCGGCGCAGGATCGGGATCATGCCGATGTCGTGCACCAACCCGGCGAGCAGCGCGGTATCGGGGTCCAGGTGCGGGTGTCGGCGGGCCAGCAGATAGCTGATGATCGCCACCTCCAGGCTGTGGTTCCACAGTTCTTCCATGCGTACGCGGATCATCTCGTTCCCGCTCTGGAAGACCTCCTTCATCGACAGCGCAATGATGGTCTGGCGGGCGCGTTCCATCCCCAGGCGCGTGACGGCGGAGCGAATGGTCGCGCAGCGCGTGAGTCCACGATAGGCCGGGCTGTTGGCGTGCCGCACCAGGCGCGAGGCCAGGGCCGTGTCGCGCGAGATCAGATTGACCAGGTCAACAATGGAGCTGGACTCGTCCTGGGTGATGAACAATGCCTGCACCGAGACATCGGGCAGGGTCGGGATCTCGATCTGGTGACGTTCGAGGTCCTCGCGCAGGCGTTCCAGAAACTTTTCGACTTCCGCTCGGGTGGCCAAGGGCAATCCATGTCCGGCTGGGAAATGACGCGCCGATTATGCCATACCCGTCCTCGCGGACGGGGGATCCGCGCCGGTTGACGGGCCGCTGGCCCCTGCCGATGATGAAGGGAGCCGACAGGAGGTCGTGATGCGCCGATTCGTGCTGGATACCAGTGTCTTTACCAACCCGCATGTGGCCGGGCAGTTCGGCGAGGATGCCGAAGACATCCTGCGGACCTTCCTCACCCTGGCACGCCATTGCCCCGCCGAGTTCTACATGCCGTTGTCGGTGTACGAGGAGTTTCGCGGCATGCGCGACCTCGAGGCCATGGCGGCCGATTTCGAGACCGTGGTCTGGGTGCGTTCGCCGCGGCGCTTCGCCCTGATGCTGCCGAGCGACATCCTCTACGAATTCATCGACGAGGTGCGTACGCGGATTGACCGCGGCCTGCGCATTGCGGAGGAGCACACCCGCCAGGCGGGGGCGGCCGAATCGCTCAAGCCCGAGCTGATCACCCAGCTGCGCGAGCGTTTCCGCGAGGCGATGCGCAAGGGGCTGGTGGATTCGCGCGAAGACGTCGATGCCGTGCTGCTGGCGATGGAGCTGGACGCCGAGCTGGCCAGTGCCGACGAGGGCATGCGCAAGCTGGGCAACCGTATGGGCATCAAGCTGGTCACCGCCGACTACCTGCGTCGGGTGATGGAGAACCTGGCCGAGTCCGGCGGCCACTCGCGCGAGCTCTGAGCGCTTCCCGGGTTCAGTCGTACTGCCGGTCACCGGCCAGGGCCGAGGCCAGGGTGCCGGTGATCCGGTCGAACAGGCGCTCGAACTCCAGCAGCCAGTAGCCGTTCGCCTCCTGGCGCGGCGTGTCCGGCAGGAAGCGCACATGGCGCCCGCCGGTGGCCTGCATGTGATCGATGAAGCGCTGGGCCCCGGCACGCTCGCGGAAGCGACAGCGGTAGGTGTGGCCGACGCGTCCCTCGCGCCGGCTCTTGTCCACCGCGGTCGCCAGCCCGGACAGTAGGGCCGCGCCCAGTTCGCGTTCCACGGCGACGCGCTCCGCGGGCGGGTGTTCGGCGAGGAAGATGGCCAGGCGGGTCAGACGGTTGGTGAAATACTCCGGCGGCAGGTCCAGCAGCTGTTCGGAACACACGCGGATATCGTTGATACAGGAGCCGCCGGCCACGTACTTGGCGCGGTGCTCGCCATCCGCGGTCTTCAGTACCAGGCCCTCGGCACCGTCGGCATCCAGTTGCCGGATCAGGCGGCCCAGGGCCTCGGTGTCTGCGGGCGTGAACCGTCCATGCAGCGGCGCCGGTGGCAGGTCATGCCGCTCCATCAGTGCAAACTTTTCGTCCTGCGGCACAAAGCCCGGCTGGCCGAGCCGCATCAGGTCGAACACGAACAAGCCGACGTCGTCCGCGACGCGCGGGGTGGAGCCCTCAAGATAGGGCGTGTCTGGCCCGGCGATTTCCGTGCAGAGCACCAGATCGGGTTCCGCCTCGAATACCGCGAGGTCCACGAAATCCGGCACCCGGTCGGTACTGAATGCACAGACAAACCCGCCCCGGCTGAAGGCGACGACCCGGCCTTCCCAGCGCAGGATGCGCACGTTGAAGCCGTCGATCTTCTCCTCCGCCCAGAACGGCTGATCGAACTGGCGCGGCAGCCCGGCCTCCAGCGACTGGATGCGCCCGATGGCCGGGTAGCCGGGGACCACCGAGCCATCCGGAAGCACCACGGAACCGCGCGGGTAGTGATTTACCGGCTCCAGCAGCCGGGCGTATTCCAGCCCGTCGAACGTCAGGGCCTCGGCCCGGTGGTTCGCGATGGCGTCCTGCAGGGTTTCGCCGTCGATCATGCGTTCTCCGGTTCCAGCGTCTTGCGCAGCCCCTGGATCTGGTCCTCCAGGGCCTCGGTGTGGCGGCGAGCCTTGTCGGCCTGGGTGACCAGGCGTCGGGCCATACTGATGATGCGGAGTTGGCGTTCCATCTCGGTCATGCTCAGCGAGCCGAAGGTGCCTTCGCGCAACAGGGCTGCCTTCAGCTCGGCATAGGCCGTCTCCACCGTGCTTACGGCCTCGGCGGCCGCCAGGTCTCTGCCGTTCTCGCTTTCCAGGTTGGCGAGATCGAGGGCGCGGATCGCTTGCTCCTGCCAGGCGCGGCGCTGTTCGCTGACGATCGGGCGCTCCTCGCCGGTCGAGTGGCGGCGAAGCTCGGCGATCTGGTCGGCCAGCACCGCAGTCTCGCGATGATAGCGCGCGATACGTACCGCCTCGGCGATGCCGTGCCCGACCGCCTCGGGCATCGGGTGGTTGGCCGTGCGGGCGGCGAAATCGCTGATGGCAGTGGTCAGCTGTTCCACGGCGGCGCGCCGTGCGTCCAGGGTGCCCGCGGCCGGCGGGTCCGGGCGCAGGGCCTCGCGCGCCATGGAGTGGCTGATGTCGGCCAGGCGCTCGGTTTCCTGTAACAACGACTGCAGCGCCAGATCGGGGACGCCCCCGCTGTGCTTGTCGAGAAAGCGCGGCTGGGCGATATCTTCCTCCCGGGTACGGAAGCGCGTCTGCAGAAAGCGGATCATCGGCGGGGCGACCGGAACCATCAGCGCCACGCCCAGCAGGTTAAAGGCGGTGTGGAACAGCGCCAGCAGAACTGCCGGGGCCGGGGCCTCGCCGGTGCTGCCCCAGATCCAGGCGATCGCGGCCAGGAACCACGGCAGGATCAGCAGCGCAACGAGCGCGGTCAGGCCGTTGAACATCACGTGCGCGGCGGCCACGCGTTTGGCGTTCGGGGTGGCACCGATGACCACCAGCAGGGCCTTCACCGTGGTGCCGAGGTTGGCGCCGATCACTGCGGCGGCCGCGGCTTCCAGCGGTACCGCGCCGCTCATCGCGGCGGTCAGGGCCATCGCCATTGACGCGGACGAGCTCTGCATCAGCACGGTCAGCAGCGCACCGATGCCGACCATGATCAACAGCCCGACAAAGCCCGGTCGCGCCAGGGCGGAGAGGTCGAAGGTCGCGCTCAGGCCCTCGAAGGCCTCGCGCAGCACGTCGATCCCGAAGAACAGCAGGCCGAAACCGGCCAGGGCCAGACCCAGGTAGCGCGGGCGTGCGGCCTTCATGAACAGGTAGAGCAGGGCGCCGATGCCGATGGCCGGCAGGGCGAAGGCCTCGATCCGGATATTGAAGCCAATCAGGGCGACCAGCCAGCCGGTCATGGTGGTGCCGACGTTGGAGCCGAAGATCACCCAGACCGACTGGCCGAGGGTCAAAAGCCCCGCGTTGGCGAAGCCGATGGTGGCGACGGTGACCGCGCTGGAGGACTGGACCAGCGCGGTCACGCCCATGCCGGAAGCGAGCGCGCGCGGGCGAGTCCGCGTCCAGACGCCAAGAATATGCTGCAGGGCCTTGCCGCCGGCGGTCTTCAGGCCGTCGGTCAGCAGCGTCATGCCGAGCAGGAACAGCCCGAGACCGCCGAGGAAGCCGGCGATCAGGGCGTAGGTGCTGACGGCTTCGGCCTCCGGCATGCGAGCGGATTACAGCGTGATGGTCTCGCCAAAGGCCGGCACATGGGCCTCGGCGCCCAGCTCGTCGCGCAGGCCGGCGGCCAGCGCCTCGCGTGCCTCCGGCTCGCCGTGAACCAGGTGGAACACCGGCTGATCGCGGAAGCCGCGCGCCCACTCCAGTAGCTGAGTACGCCCGGCGTGGGCGGAGAAGCCGCCCAGGGTGTGGACCTTCGCGTTGACCGCGACCTCGTCGCTCAGCAGCTTGACCCGCTCGGCGCCATCGACCAGCCGCCGTCCCAGCGTCCCCGAGGCCTGGAAGCCGACGATGACCAGGTGCGCATCGCGCCGCCACAGGTTGTACTTCATGTGGTGGCGGATGCGCCCGCCGTTGCACATGCCGGCCCCGGCGATGATGATCGCGCCGCCGGTGATGCGGTTGATCGCCATGGATTCCTCGACCGTGCGACAGACCTGCAGCCCGGGCAGGTAGCCACCCGGGTCGCCGTTCGCGGCCTTGTGCAGGCGCTCCATGTCCTCGCTCTTCAGCGACTTGTGCAGCCGCGCGTAGAGTTCGGTCACCTTGATCGCCATCGGGCTGTCGAGGAATACCTTCTGCTGCGGCAGGCGCCCGGCGTGGTGCAGCATGCCCAGGTGGTAGAGGATCTCCTGGGTGCGCCCGACCGCGAAGGCCGGGATCATCACGTTGCCACCGCTGGCGTCGGCCTCCGCGAGGATCTGCGCGAACTCCTCGATGGTCTCGTCCATCGGCCGGTGATCGCGATCGCCGTAGGTGCTTTCCAGCAGCACGTGATCTGCGTGTTCCATCCGCGCGGGTTCGTGCATCAGCACGGCGTCGGGGTTGCCGAGGTCGCCGGAGAAGACCAGGTGCCGGTCGCGCCCGCCGGACGGCACGATCAGGTCGACGATCGCGGAGCCGAGGATGTGCCCGGCATCCCGGAAGGTCAGCCGGATGTCGCCGGCAATGGTTTGCGTGTCACCGTAGGGCACGGCCTTGCAGAGTCCCAGAGTGGTCGCGACGTCGTCGATGTCGTAGACCGGCTCGACCAGGGGCTTGTCCGCGCGCCGGCGCCACTTGTTCTCCCACTCGATGTCCTTGCTCATCACGAAGGCGGCGTCCTCGAGCATGATCTCGAGCAGCTCCTCGGTCCCCGGTGTGCAGTAGATCGGGCCGCGGTAGCCGTCGCGAACCAGCTTGGGCAGGAGCCCCGAGTGATCCAGGTGGCCGTGGGACAGGACGACGGCGTCGAGTTGCCCGGCGAGTTCCGCGAGCGATTCGCGGTTGGCCTCGTCGGCGTCATTGCCGCCCTGATGCAGGCCGCATTCCAGCAGGATGCGGGCGTCGTCGGTCTCGAGGAGATAGCGCGATCCGGTGACCTCGCCGGTCGCGCCCTTGAATGTGAGCTGTGCCATGTCTCGAAGTGTACGCACGGAGCGGGCTCTGTGTGCAACCGTGCGGGGGTGGTTCGTTGACCGGGATCAATTCCGGTTGCGATCCGGTCTCGCGGCGGTTGACCCGCTGGCGGCGGCGGGGGAGGCTGAGGATCTGTGGATACAGGAGACGAGGGGATGCGGCTGATCAGTCCTGCCTTCCGTGACGGCGAAGTGATGCCGATCGAGGTGTCGGCCCGCGATGCCAACGAGCTGCCACCACTGGAGATTCATGAGGTTCCGGATGGCGCACAGAGCCTCGCGCTGATCCTTGAGGACCTGGATTCGCCGCTGGGCGAGGTGACGCACTGGCTGGTCTGGAACCTGCCGCCAGACACGCATCGGGTGGACTCGCTGCATCTGCCGAGTCAGGGGCGCGTGGGCCTGGATGCCTTCGGCAAGGCCGGGTATCTGGGCCCGATCCCGCCGGAGGGCTGCCACCACTATCGTTTCCGCCTGCTCGCCCTGGATGAGGCGCTGGATCTGGCGCCGGGTGCGACGCGTACGCAGTTCGACGTCGCGGCCGAGGGGCATGTGCTGGCCAAGGCCGATCTGACCGGCGGGCTTTGTGCGGGCACCCCGGACCCCGACGCGTCGAACTGATGCCCATCCCCGGACTGAAGCCAGGCCGCTCATCATGAGCCAGTACCGCCCGGAAGCCTTCTTCTCCACGGTCAACCCCACCGTGTTTACCGCCTCCGCGATCATGGTGGTGGTGTTCGTTGCCTTCGGGGTGGCCTTTCCGTCTACCGCCAGCATGGTGTTCGATGGCATCCACGGATTCATTACCGAATACCTCGGCTGGGGCTACCTGCTGGTGGTCACGTTCTTCCTCGGGTTCCTGGTCTGGCTGGGGTTCAGCCGCTACGGCGCGATCCGGCTGGGGCAGCCGGACGACCGGCCGGAATTCGGGTTTGCCGCCTGGTTCGCGATGCTGTTCTCGGCCGGCATGGGCATTGGCCTGGTGTTCTGGAGCGTGGCCGAGCCGGTCCTGCACTATCAGAACCCGCCGATCGGTGATGGCGAGACCGCTGAGGCCGCGCGCCAGGCGATGGTCTACACCTTCTTCCACTGGGGGCTGCATGCCTGGGCGGTGTACGTGGTACTGGGGCTGTCGGTGGCGTATTTCAGCTTTCGCCACCGCCTGCCGCTGACCATCCGCTCGATCTTCTACCCGCTGCTGGGGGATCGCATCTACGGCCCGATCGGGCACGTGATCGACATCCTCGCGGTGTTCGGCACACTGTTCGGGCTGGCCACCTCGCTGGGTTTCGGGGCGATGCAGCTCAACACCGGGCTCAACGTGCTCGTCGACATGCCGGTCTCGCACTGGTACCAGGTCGGCATCATCACCGCGATCACGGCGGTGGCCGTCTTGTCGGTGCTCTCCGGACTGGATCGCGGGCTCAAGTGGGTCAGTGTGTTCAACCTGGTGCTGGCGATCAGCTTCATGCTGTTCGTGCTGTTCGCCGGCCCGACGCTGTTCATCCTGCGCTTCCTGCTCGACTCCACCGGCGGCTACTTCCAGCAGCTGATCGAGCTGAGCCTGCATACCGACGCGATCGGCGGCTCCGAGTGGCAGAAGGACTGGACCATGTTCTACTGGGCCTGGTGGATCGCCTGGTCGCCGTTCGTGGGCATCTTCATCGCGCGCATCTCGCGCGGGCGCACCATCCGCGAGTTCATCGTCGGCGTGCTCGCGCTGCCCACACTGTTCGTGTTCGCCTGGATGGCGATCTTCGGCGGCACCGCGCTGCACATGGAGCTATTCGACGAGGGCGCGGGCATCGCCGCTGCGGTCGCCGAGGACACCACCGTGGCCCTCTACGCGACCCTGGCCCAGCTGCCGTGGACGACCTTCGCCTCCGGGATCGCCACGCTGCTGATCGCGACCTACTTCATCACCTCCTCGGCTTCGGGCACCTACGTGGTGGATGCGCTGATCTCGCGCGGGTCGAAGCACTCGCCGAAGCGCCAGCGCGTGATCTGGGGCATCACCGAGGGGGCGGTGGCCGCCACGCTGCTGATCGTCGGCGGCGAACGCGCGCTGGACAGCCTGCAGACCGGCTCGCTGACCGCCGGGCTGCCGGTCGCGATCATCCTGGTCTTCTGCTGCTTCAGCCTGATGCGCGCCCTGCGCCGCGAATACCGCGTCGAGGGCGTGGAGCCGCCCTGGCGCTGAAGGCTACGCGTGGCCGTCCGGGAGCGTGCGGAGCAGGTGTTCGATCTGCTCCGGCTTGATCCCGGCGATGTCCTTGATGGGCAGAGTGACGGCAAAGCCGTTGCCCAACTGGCTCAAGTCCAGTTCCGTGTCCAGTTGCTCCAGCATGCGTCGGGCCAGTCCGGCCTCCAGGACCATCAGTAACACCTTGCGGCCGGACGAGTCTTTCAGGTCCATCACCGGGTTGCGCCGCAGCTGGGCGATGCCCTGACCGTCCAGCAGGGTCAGTCCGGCGGCTCCGACACGCTGAACAATCTCGATGGCGCGATCGGCCTGACTGCGAGGGACTACGGCGACGAGCAGAACGAATTGCATGGCGAAGTCTCCGGCGTTCGGAACGTGTCAGGGCGTATGCGTCAGGTGGCCGACGAATTCCATGCCCTGCAGCGCGGCGGTATCCAGGGTAAAGGCAAGTCCGTTGTAGGGCTGAAACAAGTCCATCTCCAGGTTCAGACGGCGGGCGATGCGTTCGGCCTGCTCGGTCTCCAGTTGCCATACACAGACCGATTCGTTGCCCTGGTAGGTCACACCGAGGAAGGTCATGTGCTCGGGGAAGCCGAGGCCCGAGCCGTGCAACACCGTGCCGTCCGCGCCGCCTTCTTCGTTGGCGATGGCCAGGGCCTGTTCTTCGCGGTCCTGGTCGATGATGGCCACCAGAAAGGTCTCCGCCATGAGGCGTCTCTCCCTGCTGCGGTTCGCGTCAATTACCGAGGTAGCGGCGCAGCACCCGCTGCCACTCGTCGGATTCCAGAATCTCGAGGATAGCCACGTTCATCGGGGCGCGCAGCGGCGAGCCCTGGGGCAGGGCCAGGGCATAGTCCTGGCGCAGGAACTCGACGGGTAGCACCTCCAGTTGACCGGCGAAGTGTTCGCGCACCTGGTAACGAAGCAGCGGGGCGTCATAGACCATCGCGTCGGCGTGCCCGTTGGCGACCGCGTCGAGGGCGGACCTCAGGTCCGCGTGGTCGCGGTAGGCGAAGCCCTGGTCGTCCAGCCAGGCGGCGGCACTGGAGCCGCCGATGGTGGCGATGCGCTGGCCCTCCAGGTCGGAGACATTCTGGATGCCGGTATCCAGTGAGCTGACGGTCAAGGTGGTGGCGATTGCGGCGGTGAAGGTGGAAACCAGGATCAGGGCCGCGAACATCCAGACCAGCGCGATCGCGCGGCCGGGCAGGGTGCGCGGGGCCTTGTCGCCGTAGCCGACCGTGGTCATGGTGACGGCGGCCCACCAGAAGGCCGAGCCCAGCCCCTGTGCGGAGCTGCCGCCGAACTCGTCGGCGTTGCGGTGACGCTCGAACAGCCATAGCAGTGCGCCGACCAGCAGGAGCAGGCCGGCGAGCGCCAGTATGATCATCAGGAATGGCACCGAGATGAATGCCCGCAGGGCGCCGGCGACCGGGTTGCCCTGCTGGGGCACGGCAATGGACAGCCCGGTGCTGTAGTACGGATGGGTGAAGTCGACGCGCTCGGCGCGCTCGGCGGTCGCGGTGAGGGCCGCGACCGAGACATCGATGCGGTCGTCCCCCAGGCCTGTGATCAATTCCTCGAGGCTGACCTCCTGGTACCCGTAGTCCAGTTCCAGGCGTTCCGCTACCCGTTCCCAAAGCTCGATCGCGATACCGGTCGGGGTCGCGTCGGCCGCGTCCGGGGCGATCACGAACGGCGACACAAAGCGGGTGCCCACGCGCACGCTGGAATCGAGGTCTGCGGCGCTGGCCCCCGTCTCCTGGGCCTGGGCGGCGGGGATTGCCAGCAAGGCGGTGAGCAACCAAAGGGCCGTGGCGAGCAGTGCGGAGGGCGCGATCAGGGAGCGGGGCATGCGAGCTTCCGGTGGGGGCTTGGTCGTACCATAACCGGTACGCTGTCACCGTGGCAGTCCGCGTTGCCGCGTCAGGAGATAAGCCCATGCGGGACCCGTTTGCCAACTGGATCGAGGCGCCATCCCGGTCGAATCCGGGCGACGCAGCGGATATCGGGTTCATGCTGGACTGGGCGAGTGCCGAGGCCCGTCACCGCGAATCTCTGTTTCTGCCGAGGCTGTTGCCGGAACGGGACCACTGGCCGGGTGATCTGGGCACAGCCCTGCACGCGCTGGGAGTGGGGGCGGTACACGAGGCCTCGCGGGCGTCAGCCGCGGTCCTGGTCCCGCCGTCCGAGATGGATCGGGTGCGGGAGCTCCCGGGGTCGGCGTTCAATCGCGGCCTGCGCAGGCATCGCCGGGTGGAGCCCCGTGCGGGTCGTTTTTATCCGAGGGCGTTCATTGCCGGCCATGCGGGCGTCGAGGCCGGCGATCGCGAGCTGTTCCGGGTCGGGGCGCTGGAGGAGGACCGCCTGGTGGCGGATCTGAACCATCCACTGGCGGACCATGAGCTGCGGTTGCAGGCGCGGGTCATGGCCCGCCACGCCCACGGGCGTGATGACGACCACTCGGTGGATGTGGCCCGGCTGCTGACGGCCCGCGGGCCGGGCATGCAGGCGCGCTGGCGCGGACGGCCGACCGACTTCTGGACCGACGGCGCGCTGGCACGCGAGGATCCGGACCCCGATGCGGCGTTTTATGCCGAACCGCGCCGGGTACACCACCTGGATGCCACTGCGCGCGCCGAGATCGCCGCGCTGTATGGCGCTTGCATCCCGGCCGGTGCGCGGGTGCTCGACCTGATGAGCAGCTGGGAGTCGCACCTGGACCGGGTGGAGACGCCGGAAGCGGTGATCGGGCTGGGCATGAACGCGCAGGAGCTGGCGGACAATCCCCGTCTGACGTCGTCCCTGGTGCACGACCTGAACCTCCGCCCGGAACTGCCGTATGCGGCGGGGAGCTTCGACGCCGTGGCCTGTACCGCGTCGGTCGAGTATCTGACGCAGCCGGAGGCGGTGTTCCAGGCAGTACGCGAGGTGCTGAGGCCGGGCGGGGTGTTCGTGGTGACCTTCTCCGACCGCTGCTTCCCGACCAAGGCGATCGCGGTCTGGGAACGCCTGTACGACTTCGAGCGCGTGGGGCTGGTGCTGGACCTGTTCCTGCGCGCCGGTTTCACGGATCTCGCGACCTTTTCCCTGCGCGGCCTGCCGCGGCCGGCGGATGATCCCTATGCCGGACGGCTGGAGCATGCGGACCCGGTGTTTGCGGTGTGGGGTTATCGATGGGACTGAGGGATGGGCCTTTGCCGACACGGGCGGGGGCTTCGCGGGCAAGGCCGCTCCAGCAATGGCAGGGCTCGCCGAGCCGAGGCAGCCTGCCGGAAAGCGATCGGACCGGACTCGGTTCTCAGGCTGGGCAGGTCTGGCCCCCCGAAGAACGTTTTAACCGGTAAACTGCGCGATGATCCCGGGAAACGCCGATTCATCGGCGTTTCCCGGCGGCACAAGGAGGTGCCGCCGCAATCGACCACCGCAGGGGGTTGATTGTGAAGCAAGCTGCAAACCGCGTTTGCAGTGCAGCGTGCGCTGAGAAAGCCAGGATGGCTTTATTCAGCGCTTCCTTGAAAAGTTGCCCGCGCCGCGGGCCGGACCAGTGGGGAGCGCATGGCCGCAAGCAAGGCCAAATCCGGGGGCAAGGGCAGCAAAACGGCAGAGCCGGCCGCACCGCCGAGCCTGAGTGGGCAACTCCTGCGTGGTCTGCGCGAGGGTGCACTGCTGATCTTCGGCATGCTGGCGCTGTATCTGCTGGTGGCGCTGGCGAGCTATCACCCGGGCGATGCCGCCTGGTCGACCACCGGCGACGGCGAGGGTCTGCGCAATCTGGGCGGCACCACGGGCGCCTGGTTCGCCGATATCGCTTTCCATCTGCTCGGCTATCTGGCCTACCTGATTCCGCTGGCCGTGGGCGGCATTGGCTGGTGGCTGTTCCGGCACCGCCGCGAGGCGCAGATCGCCAGCCCCATGGAGCTCACCGTGCGCGGGCTGGCGTTGATCGTGGCGCTGATCGCCGGCTCGGCCCTGGCCGCGCTGCACCTGATGCCGGGCGGGATGCCGGTGCATGCCGGCGGCATCCTCGGCGACCTGTTCGGCGGCTGGGCGGTCGCCGGGCTGAGCCTGGTGGGCGGGACACTGGTC
The DNA here is from genome assembly GCF_000381845.1 of Thioalkalivibrio sp. AKL10. Lineage (NCBI taxonomy): Bacteria > Pseudomonadati > Pseudomonadota > Gammaproteobacteria > Chromatiales > Ectothiorhodospiraceae > Thioalkalivibrio > Thioalkalivibrio sp. AKL10. The sequence goes on along the minus strand of NZ_KB907142.1, from coordinate 15,433 downwards.
CTGCTGGCGCTGTTCCTGGCCGGGGTGACCCTGTTTACCGGGCTGTCCTGGTTTCTGCTGATGGATCGTCTCGGACAGCTGGCCGTGCGTGGCTGGGAGCGTGCCCGCGTGGCGATCGACTCGGCCCGTGACCGCCGTATCGGCGCCCGCGAACGGGCCGAACGCGAGACCCGGGTGGAGAAGGAGCGCAAGCGCACCGAGAAGCGCATGCCCTCGCGGGTGGAGCCACGTATCGAGACGCCCCCGCCCAGCCCGCGGGTGCAGAAAGAGAAACAGGTCCCGCTGTTCACCGAGGGGACGGGCGCCGATCCACACCCGCCGCTGGCCCTGCTGGACGAGCCGCCGCCGCCGCCCGACGGATTCTCCGAGGAGTCTTTGCAGGCGCTCTCCCGCCTGGTGGAACTGAAGCTGAAGGACTTCGGGGTGGAGGTCGAGGTGGTCGCGGTGCAGCCGGGGCCGGTGATCACCCGCTTCGAATTGCAGCCGGCGGCCGGGGTGAAGGCCTCGCGTATCTCCGGGCTGTCCACCGATCTCGCACGTTCGCTGTCGGTCATGGCCGTACGCATCGTCGAGGTGATCCCGGGCAAGTCCACGGTGGGGCTGGAGATCCCCAACGAGAACCGCGAGATCGTGGCCCTCTCGGAGATCCTGCGTTCGGATCTGTTCGACTCGAACAAGTCGCCGCTGACCATGGCGCTGGGCAAGGACATCGGCGGCGGCCCGGTGATCGCGGATCTGGCGAAGATGCCGCATCTGCTGGTCGCCGGGACGACCGGTTCCGGGAAATCGGTGGGCGTCAACGCGATGCTGCTGTCGCTGCTGTACAAGTCCACGCCGGAAGACGTCCGCCTGATCCTGATCGATCCGAAGATGCTGGAGCTGTCGGTCTACGAGGGCATCCCGCATCTGCTGTGTTCGGTCGTCACCGACATGAAGGATGCCTCCAACGCCCTGCGCTGGGCGGTGGCGGAGATGGAGCGGCGCTACAAGCTGATGTCGGCGATGGGCGTGCGCAACATCGGCGGCTTCAACAAGAAGGTGCGCGATGCCCAGGCCGGCGGCGAGCCGCTGAAGGATCCGTTGTTCAAGCCGGAGGAGGCGATCACCGAGACCGAGGCGCCGGAACTGGAGCCGTTGCCGTTCGTTGTGGTTGTGGTCGACGAATTCGCCGACATGATCATGGTCGTGGGCAAGAAGGTCGAGGAGCTGATCGCCCGCCTGGCGCAGAAGGCCCGCGCCGCCGGCATCCACCTGATCCTGGCCACCCAGCGTCCGTCGGTGGACGTGATTACCGGGTTGATCAAGGCGAACATCCCCACCCGCATCGCCTTCCAGGTCTCCTCGCGCGTGGACTCGCGCACCATCCTCGATCAGATGGGTGCCGAGCACCTGCTGGGTCACGGCGACATGCTCTATCTGCCGCCGGGCAAGGCGATGCCCGAGCGCGTGCACGGTGCGTTCGTCAGCGACAACGAAGTGCATCAGGTGGTCGAGTACCTCAAGTCCACCGGCGAGCCGGACTACAACGACGCAATCCTCGACGAGCCCGAGGCCGGTGCGGCCAGCATCCCGGGGCTGGAGTCGCCCGAGGGGAACGGCAACGAATCGGACCCGCTTTACGATCAGGCCGTGCAGGTGGTCATCGAGTCACGCAAGGCCTCGATCTCGTTCGTCCAGCGCCGGCTGAAGATCGGCTACAACCGCGCCGCGCGCATGGTCGAAGACATGGAGGCCGCCGGCCTGGTCAGCCAGGTACAGTCGAACGGCAATCGCGAGGTCCTGGTTCCCGGCCCGAACGACTGAGCGCCCCGAACCCGAGGGCCTGGTTGGTGTCCATGTCCCTGATCGCGTGACGCGGTTCGTCATCCCTGTGCAGCACATTCACGCCGGGTTAAGCCTCGCGGCGCATCATGAATCGCATACTCATCCATCCTGGAGACTGCATGAACGCTCGTCCCCTTACGTGTCCGGGCGCCCTCTGGCGGGCCCTGTCCCTTGGCCTGGTACTGGCCTTGACCGCCGTTCCGGCCCTGGCCGCCGACCGCGGTATGGAGGATGCCCGCGCGGCGCTGGATCGCTTTGTCGATGGCCTGGAAAGCTTCTCCGCCGAATTTACCCAGACCGTGCGCGACGACACCGGCTACGTGCTGCAGGAGTCCGATGGCCGCATGCAGCTGGGGCTGCCCAATCGCCTGCACTGGGAGGTGACCGAGCCGTTCCCGCAGACCATCGTCTCCGATGGCGAGGACCTGTGGATGTACGACCCGGACCTGTCGCAGGCCACGGTGCGTCCGCTGGGGGATGCCTTCGACGCCACGCCGATCGCCGCGATCACCCAGCCGGAGCGTCTGGACGAGCACTTCCGCATGTCACTGCGCCCGGTGCCGGGCGGCGATGCCTTGCGCCTGGTGCTGGTGCCGCGCAACGAACAGGCCGACTTCACCAGTCTGGACCTGGACCTGACCGCGGATGGCGACCTGACCCGCATGGCCTTCCGCGACATCTTCGGCCAGGAGACCGTGATCCTCTTCCACGAAACCGAACGCAATGGCGAACTCGACCCGGGCGTGTTCACCTTCGACCCGCCGGCCGGGACCGACATCTATCGGCCTTGAGCGAGGTCCGCTCGCGGGTTATCTGCCACATAGCGCACAGAGGACACGGAGAAAATCAATAAGCTTTCAGGTGCGTAGGATGCGTAGAGCGCAGCGAAACGCATCGGTCGGAAGGCGGCGATATTCCGGGTGATCGATGTTGATGCCTTTCGCTTTGCTCAACGCATCCTGCACATGGGCTGTGATACCCCCTTGGGTTGTCTCCGTGCCCTCCGTGGTTCAATAGTCCTTCTTCGTACCTTCGTGCACTTCGTGGTGAACAAGGCTTTTTCGCCCGAGGCGTTACAATCCCTCCATGAGTGAATCTCCCGAAGGCGATCTGTTCGGCCCCGATCCGGACGTGGCCTCGCCCGAACCCGAACCGACCCCGGTCGCCCCGGATCCGTCGGCGCCGCTGGCCGAGCGCATGCGTCCGGCGCGGCTCGACGAGATGGTCGGCCAGGACCACCTGGTCGGCGCCGATGCCGCGCTGCGCCAGGCGATCGAGCAGGGCCAGACCCCGTCGATGATCCTCTGGGGCCCGCCCGGCTGCGGCAAGACGACGCTCGCGCGGCTGGTTGCGGCGGCCGGAGCCCAGCGCCTGGTCACGCTGTCCGCCGTGCTGGCCGGGGTCAAGGACGTCCGTGCGGTCGTCGAAGCCGCGAAGACCCGCCGCCGCAATGGTGTCGGGACGCTGCTGTTCATCGACGAGATCCACCGCTTCAACAAGGGCCAGCAGGACGCACTGCTGCCGCACATTGAAGACGGTACGCTGACCTTCGTCGGCGCGACCACCGAGAATCCTTCGTTCGCACTCAACAGCGCGCTGCTGTCGCGCGCGCGGGTCTACCGCATGGAGGCGGTCGGGGCGGAGGCCATCGAGGCCCTGATCGACCGGGCCCTCAATGACCCCGAGCGCGGTCTGGGCGGGCGCGGCCTGACGCTGGACCCGGAGGAGCGTCAGCGTCTTGCGCGCGCCGCCGATGGCGATGCCCGGCGTGCCCTGAACTGGCTGGAGACCGCCTCGGACCTGGCGCGCGATGGCGCCATCACCGGCGACGCGCTGCGCGCGGTAATGGGGGCGCAGTCACTGGCCTTTGACCGTCAGGGCGATGCCTTCTACGACCAGATCTCCGCCCTGCACAAGTCAGTGCGTGGGTCCGATCCGAACGCCGCGGTGTACTGGCTCACCCGCATGCTGGATGCGGGCTGTGACCCGGACTACCTCGGTCGTCGCCTGCTGCGCATGGCCTACGAGGACATTGGCCTGGCCGCGGTTGGCCTCGGTGCGCGGGTGCTGGCGGCCTGGCAGACCATGGAACGTCTGGGCCGGCCGGAAGGCGATCTGGCGCTGGTACAGGCAGTGATCGAACTGGCCTCCGCACCCAAGAGCAACAGCGCCTATGCCGCGCTGAACGGCGCGCGGGCCGCGATCCGCGACAGCGGCAGCGCGGGCGTGCCCCTGCACCTGCGCAATGCCCCGACCGAGCTGATGCGTGCCGAGGGCTTCGGTGCCGGGTATCGCTACGACCACGACGAACCGGACGGGTTTGCGCGCGGACAGGTCTATCTGCCCGAAGGGCTGGAAGAAGCGCGCTTCTATAGTCCGCGCCGGGATGGTACCGAGCGCGCGCTGGCGGAGCGTCTGCAGCGTCTGCGCGGCGGCGGTGAAGACCCCGGGGACGGGGGCTGACGGGGTGACATGAGGATTCGACATCACAAGAGCTGGCTGACGGTCGCGGCGATCCTGTTCGGGGTCTCGCTGGCGTGGATCCTGTTGACCACCGAGTGGCCCAGTCTCGGCGTTCCGCTGGGCGAGCTGGAGGTCTGGCTGCTCAGCTGGGGCCCTGGGGCCTACCTGGTATTCGTGCTGGCGTTTGTCGTGCTGGCCCTGTTCCCGCTGCCGAGCACCTTCTGGATCCTGCTGGGCGGGGCCTTGTTCGGTCCCTTCACCGGTGGCGCCCTTAGTCTGCTGGCGGCCACCGTGGCGGCGGTCATCGCCTTCATGCTGGCCCGTACCTGGCTGCAGCCCTGGCTGGTTCCGCGCATGGGGCCGCGCAGTACCCGGCTGCGCGAGGATGTGGAGGCCGAGGGCTGGCGCGTGGTGGCCCTGACCCGGCTGGTACCGGTGTTTCCGTTTGCACCCACCAACTATGCCCTGGGACTGGTGCGCCTGCCGCTGCCCGTGTTTGCACTGACGACGGTGGTGGCGCTGATCCCGGGCCTGTTCGCCTATGCCTGGCTGGGGCATGCCACCCGCGAGGTGGCCAGTGGTGCCGACAGCGGGGTGCAACTGGGTCTGGCGCTGCTCGCGGTGCTGGCATTGCTGCTGTTGCTGCCGCGCCTGGTGCGGCGCATCTGGCTGGGACAGAAGATGCTGCACTCGGACTCAGACCCAGGCCAGCAGTACCCCGAGGCCCAGGGCGAAGAACAGCAGCGCCGCGAGCGCGCGTAGCAGCCGCAGCGGCAGGTGACAGGCGAAACGCTGGCCCAGCCATACGACCGGGGCATTGGCCAGGACCATACCGATGGTCGAGCCGATCACGACCAGGATCAGGTTGTCGAAGGTCGCGGCCAGCGCGGCGGTAGCCACCTGCGTCTTGTCGCCCATCTCGACCAGGAAGAACAGCACCGTGGTGGTCCAGAACACGCCGTGTTTCGAGGGGGCGGGCAGCTCGTCCTCGCTATCCGGCACCAGCACCCAGGCGGCCATGACGATGAACCCGAGCCCCAGCCCCCAGCGCAGCCACTCGTCCGGCACGCTGGCGCCGATCCAGACGCCGGCCAGCGCGGCGAGGAAGTGATTGGCCAGGGTCGCCACCACGATGCCCCAGATGATGGGCCAGGTCTGCTGGTAGCGGCAGATCAGGAGCAGCGCGAGGAGTTGGGTCTTGTCGCCCATCTCGGCGATGGCGACGATGACGGTGGAGACGAGCAGGGCTTCCATGATGGTCTTCCGGACCGGGCGGCTACTGCGGACCGCGGTGGTGAGGCCAGGCGGTTCCCGGGCCTGCCGCGTCGCGCCCCCCTGAAGCAGGCAAAAGTGTAGAAGGCGGCCCCGTTACCGGCAAGAACGGGCTGCGCCGTGCGCGGGCCTTGGGTAGGATGCGCGCGATGAAAGCCTTCGTACGCTGGGTAGATCGCGCACCGCTGTGGCTGTTTGCCCTGCTGGTGGCCACGCTGGGCCTGGCCCCCTGGATCCCCGAGCCGCATGTCGCGGAGAAGCTGCGCTGGCTGCTCGCCGGCGAGCTGACCCGGTTGTGGGACATCCTCGACCTGGTCATGCACGCCATCCCGTGGCTGTTGATGGCCTTCAAGCTCTACCGGACCAGCGTTACGGTTAGGGGCAGGCCCTGATCCGAGTGTTTCTCCGCAGCTTGTGGGAAATCGACGCCGGGCGTGCCTGCCGCTACGGTTGCAGCACGTTTCAAGCACTCAGGAGAATCCCATGCGTTTTATTGTTGCTGTCACCGCCGGTACCGACGACCCCACCCGTGCGACGCTCGGTATGATCGCCGCCAACGTGGCCAAGCAGCAGGGCCATGACGTGACCGTCTGGCTGCAGGGCGAGGCCGTGAACATCGCCAACCGCAATGTCTACGACAAGATCGTCGGCCACAACATGCCGGCAATGAAGGACATCGTCGATTCACTGGTCAGTGAAGGCGTCCCGTTCTGGGCCTGCGAGGCCTGCGCCAAGGGCCGCGACGTCGGCGAACACAACTTCCTGCCGAACGCCGAGATGGCCGGCATGGGCCAGTACGTCCAGGCCGTCGCCGACTTCGACCGCTCGATGAGCTTCTGATCGAACCTCCATCGGCACGGGCGGGGCCCTGCATCCCCGCCCGTTTCTTCTGGAGGATGCTTGTGAGCCGGCTGTCACCGCGCTGCATACGGTGATACTCCGGTTTTCGAACCTTCCTGATTCCATAATTGCTCGGGTTGATGCCCCGCGTTGTTGAGGGTCCGGTGGATGCTCGCACCGGGAACTTGTGGCGCAGCCCAATGGCCCACGGATTGAGTCTTCTTCGGTGATCCGGGCCATGAATCAACCCACCTTGTGGCGTTCGCGCCGATCCTTCCTGCGCTGGGTGTCCGGCTCTGCCATGGCAGCCGGAGCGGGGTGGCCGGTCATCGGGATCGCTTCCGATGGGCGTGAACCGCGTCGAAAGCCGATCCCGTCTTCCGGGGAGAAGATCCCGGTGATCGGGATGGGGACGTGGATTACCTTCAATGTGCCGGAGGATCCCGAAGCGCTGGCGGTGCGTACCCGGATCCTGGATACCTTTGTCCGCCGTGGCGGCGGGTTGATCGACTCCTCGCCGATGTACGGGCGCGCGGAGGCGGTGGTCGGTCACGGCCTGCGCGAACTGGGCCATCCGGAGGGTGTGTTCTCGGCGACCAAGATCTGGACGCGCAGCACCTCGACCGGCCGCGACCAGCATGCGGAGTCGCGGGATCTGTGGGGTGTCGACACCCTGGACCTGCAGCAGGTGCACAACCTGCAGAACTGGGAGGCGCACCTGGAAACCCTGCGCGAGCGGCGTGAGGCGGGGGAGGTTCGCTATATCGGTGTGACCACCTCGCACGGCCGCCGCCACGACGAGCTGGAGCGCATCCTGCGGCGCGAGGACCTGGACTTCGTGCAGCTGACCTACAACATCCTGGATCGCGAAGCGGAACAGCGCCTGTTGCCGTTGGCGCGGGAACGCGGGGTGGCGGTGATCGCGAACCGCCCGTTTCGGCGCAAGGCGCTGATCAACCAGTTCGCGGGGCATCCGCTGCCGGAACGGGCGGCGGAGATCGAATGCGAGAACTGGCCGCAGTTCCTGCTCAAGTTCATCGTCTCGCACCCGGACGTGACCTGTGCGATCCCCGCGACCTCGGTGGTGGCCCACATGGAGGAGAATATGGGCGCGCTGTACGGCCCCATGCCGGACGCCGGAATGCGCAGCCGCATGGTCGCGTATGTGCAGGACCTGTAGGGTTGGCCTCCGAATCCTTGCGACCGGGGAGCCGACATGCTGCCGTTTGAGGCCTCGACCTGGCTGGCGATCCTGGGCCAGTACAACACCGCGATCTGGCCCCTGCACGGGATCGGCGCACTGCTTGCCCTGGTGGCTGTGGGGATGGTGGTTCCGGGTTCGCATGCGGCCGGTCGTGTCATTGGCCTGTTGCTGGGCGTGCTTTGGATCTGGACTGGGGTTGCCTTCTTCGGTGGTTCGCTGGCGCCGTTCCACTTCGCCTCCGAGTGGCTGGCCGGAGTGTTCGTGGCCCAAGGCCTGATGCTGGTGTTCGCCCTGACCCTGATGGGCCAGGCCCGCTTTGGCTGGCCCGGCGGGCTCCCGGGTAGCAGCGCGGTCTTGATGATCGTCTACGCGCTGGTGGGCTATCCCTTGCTGGATCTCGCATTGACCGGGACGCCCTGGACGCAGCTGCAATATGTCGGCGTGGCCCCGGGACCGGTGATGCTGCTGACCCTGGGACTGCTGTTGCTGGTGCCGTCGCGTCCGCCCCTGGTGCTGGCGATCATCCCGCTGCTGTGGGCGTTGGTCACCGGCTACATGGCCTGGGGCCTTGGCCAGTGGCTGGAATTCCTGCCGGCCGCCCTCGGCGTGGGGGCGTTCGTGCTCCTGCTGCTTCGGCGCTTTGGCCGCACGGAGCGGACAGGCTTGCATCCGGGGGGCTGACCGGGGTCATGACCGGTTGGCCCTCGGGCGGGTTCGGTTTAGGCTCGCGTCTTCTCGATAGTGAGGAGGCTGTCATGTCCATCGAAGTGATTCACCGTCCCGACCACGACCACCTGGAACGCCTGGGGGTGTTCGACTGGCCGGTCTGGGAGAAGGAGGTCTCGACCTTCCCCTGGCACTACGACGAGCGCGAGGTCTGCTACATCCTGGAAGGTCAGGTCACGGTGACCCCGGACGGCGGCGAGCCGGTCACGGTCGGCGAGGGCGACCTGGTCACCTTCCCCGAGGGCATGGACTGCACCTGGGAGATCCACCGCGACATCCGCAAGCACTACCGGTTTGGGTGAAATGACTCTGGCCTGCGCTTGGGCCGGGGTCCCTGCGAGATCGCCACGTCGCTGCGCTCCTCGCGATGACGACGAGTCTGAGTGCTGTGGATGAGGGACGCGGCGCATGGCCCGTTGAAGGGTTGTCGCCAACAGGTCAGCGGGCGAGCCAGTGGGTGTTGAGAGGGGTGTGGAAGGTCTCCTCGACGCGGCGGAGGTAGTAGAGCATGTCGACGGGCAGGTTGATGCCGTCGTGCATCTGTAGCGGGTAGAGGTCGGCGGCGATCACGCAGTCGGCGATCGACGGCTGCCCGAGGTAGAAGCGGTTGGCGGCCAGGTGCTTGGCCAGTTCCGGCAGGTGACTCAGCTTGGCGAGCTGGTTGTAGCCGTCGTAGCGGTCGTTGGCGAGTTCCTCCAGCGACAGGCCGAAGCGGTGCTGCACATGCGCCTTGAAATCGGCCAGGGCCTCGGCGCTCTCGCCGATGCCGTGAAAGCCCGGCGCCAGCGGGGCGTAGAGTCGGTCCAGCACGATCTCCACCTTGGCGCGCCAGTCCACCAGGGCCTGCCAGGCGTCCTCGGCGATGACGCCGTCGGAGAGTGGCTCGCCGGTCGGGAACAGGTGGTCGATATCGCGCAATGCGGTGACCGTGTCGGTGTGCAGCGTACCGTCGTCGGTTTGCAGGATCGGGGACTGGCGGGCCACGCCCAGTTCGAAGAAGGTCTCGTCGTCGAACCAGTCCAGCGCGCGGGTCTCCAGCGCGACACCCTTGTAGCCGCAGGCCAGGCGCAGGCGGTCGGCCTTCGCATCGTGCGGGAAGTGGTAGAGCGTGGCCACGCGTTTACTTCCCGCGCTGGGCGTGGCTCAGGATGAAGTCCCACTGGTCCTGGGTGATGGGCATTACCGACAACCGGTTGCCGCGGCGCACCAGCGGGCAGTCCTCGAGCTGCGGCTGCTGCTTCAGCCAGTCCAGGGTGATGATGTCGCCGAATTTTTCCTCGAAGGCGACGTCCACGCGCAGCCAGCGCGGGTTGTCCGGGTCGCTCTTTGGGTCGTAGTGCGGATCTTCGGGGTCGAAGGCGCAGGTGTCCGGGTAGGCCTCTTTCTCGATGCGCAGGATGCCGACGATGCCCGGTGGCTTGGCGTTGGAGTGGTAGAAGAAGGCCAGATCGCCTTTCTTCATCTCGTCGCGCATCATGTTGCGCACCTGGTAGTTGCGGATGCCGTCCCACGGCTCCACGCCGACGCGTTCCAGGTCGTCGATGCTGAACTCGTCGGGTTCGGACTTCATCAGCCAGTAGGCCATGCGGGCTCCTTCAGGGGTTTCAGTCGAGCGTATTGTGCCGCGCGCGGTCTGGAAGCGCATGCCAGCCCTGTTCTGTGACAACGCCATCCAGCGGGACGTCCCAGGGCTGTGTGGGCAGCGCCGGGACGCCCTGCAGCGAGTGGGCCACGCCGATCAGTTTCGGCCGGCGGATGCCGAAGCGGCGCCGGGCGAAGTAGCGATCGTAGTAGCCCGCGCCCATGCCCATGCGGTTGCCGGCAGTGTCGAATGCCACCAGCGGCATCAGCACCACCTGCATCTCGCGGCGCCAGATGCGCGGGGCGTCCGGGCAGGGCTCGGCGATGCCGAAGCCGTTGTTGCACAGCGGCTCATCCGGGGCCCAGGTGTGGAAATGCATGCGCCCGGGGCGTTTGTCGTCCATCACCGGCAGGGCGATGCGGGTGCCGCGCCGGGCCAGGGCGACGGTCAGTGGGGTCAGGTCGACCTCGCCGCGCAGGCCGCGATAGGCGCCGACACAATGCGGCTTCCAGCGCTCGAACCAGCGCAGCAGGTGTCCGCAAATGGCGGCAGAGTGGTGGTCGAGCTGGGCATCCGACAAAGCCGCCCGCGCGCGGCGCAGGCGCAGACGCAGGGCACGCAGATCGTCGGGCGATAGCGAATCTTGAACGGAGTCGGTTTCCGCAGGCATAAAGGAAATCGGGATCAATAAAGAAGTGGACGCGCCCCGCAGGCGCCGGCGTGGCCCTTGACCTTGAACCTAGGGCTCAGGTGGGAGAAGTCTCCGGATCTTTAGGCTTTCCGCTCGAAGACGGACATGCACAGCGAAACGGAAGTACTCGGTCCCGTGGTGAAAAATTAAGGCTCAAGGGTACCACCGGGCCACAATCGAACGCCGCAGTGACGCGTCCGAGTTCATTATGAACCAAACCCCCTGGGGTGCGCGCAACCCCCGTGGCTGTAGGGGATCCGTCGCGGGCCTCAGCACTGCTCCCAGGGCAGGCCGTGGTAGCGCCAGCCGCTGCGGGTGGAGCGCTGGTGGTTCTCGTCCAGTGGTCCTTCGAAGCCCTCGTCCACCGAGAAGACATGCTCGATGCCGGCGTCCACCAGGGCCTGCCCGGCGTCCAGCGTGCGCTTGCCGCTGCGGCAGATCAGGTACAGGGCCGGTGCTTCTTCGCTGTGATCGCTGACGCCGCCCAGCAGCAGCTTGCGCACCTGCGGCACGAACTGTGGGTTCACGGTCCAGTCGGGTTCGTCGATCCACGGGATGTGGATGGAGCCGGTCGGATGGCCGACGAACAGATACTCCATGGTCGAGCGGACGTCGATCAGCAGGTCGCGCGGGCGTGCCTGCAGACGCTCGTAGGTCTCCACCGGCGAGATGCGTTTCGGGGCGGGGCGGGGGGTGTCGGTCATGGTGTTTTCCTGGGGGCGGGCGCCGTTCCCTGGCACCCGCAATGCTTACATGGCGAAGTCGAGGCGTTCCTGGACCCGGTCGATCCCGGCCTGGGCGCATTCCTCGTCGAGATCGCCGCCGGGCGCACCGGACACGCCGACCGCTCCGAGCATGCTGCCGGCCGCTTCGATTGGCAGGCCGCCGGCCAGCATGATGATGCCATCCACGTGGTTCATCTCCATGCGGATGTCTTCGCGGTTGTCGCGGAAGTTGGCGGAGGTGGTGCCGGACATGGTCACGGCCCGGGCCTTGTCGCCGGCAATCTGGATGGTCTGCACGCCGGCCATGCGGTCACGCAGGACCACCTGGTCGTTGCCGGCGCGATCAACCACGACCACCGCGGTCTGGTGGCCCATCTCGCGGCAGGCCTCGACGGCGCCCATGGCGATGTCGTTGGCCAGTTCAAGGGTCATGAAGCGCTGGGTATAGACATCGGCCTGGGCGCTGCTGGCGAGGCCGAGGCACAGGGCCGCGGCGGTGCCGGTCACCAGGCGGGTCAGGGAATTCGTCATGGGTTCCTCCTTTCTGGTTATGGGTGCTGCACGTCGATCATGGCAGATAGGGGACGTGGTTGCCGAGCGTGCCATTCCGCCCGTCGCCGACCGGCCGCGGGGTGGGGGAACAGGCGACAGCCGGCGCGGCCGCGGATACACTACGCGCATGTCGGGAAACAGCTTTGGGCGACTGTTCGTCGTCAGTACCTTTGGTGAAAGTCACGGGCCGGCCCTGGGCGCGGTGGTGGACGGTTGTCCGCCCGGTCTGGAGCTTTGCGAGGCGGATCTGCAGTTTGACCTGGATCGCCGCCGGCCGGGCCAGTCGCGCCACACCACCCAGCGTCGCGAGCCGGATCAGGTCCGTATTCTGTCGGGGGTGTTCGAGGGGCGTACCACGGGTACGCCGATCGGGCTGCTGATCGAGAACGTCGATCAGCGCTCCAAGGATTACGGCGACATCCAGGACCGCTTCCGCCCGGGGCATGCGGACTACACCTATCACCAGAAATACGGCGTGCGTGATTACCGCGGCGGCGGGCGCAGTTCTGCGCGCGAGACCGCACTGCGGGTGGCGGCCGGCGGCATCGCGCGGCGCTATCTCGAGCAGCGCTACGGGATCACCATCCGCGGTTGGTTGTCGCAGCTAGGACCGATCGAGCTGGAGCCGAAGCAGCCGGAGATCGCGAACGACAACCCGTTCTTCTCCCCGGATCCGGACAAGGTCGCGGAACTGGAGGAGTACATGGACGCCCTGCGCAAGTCGGGCGATTCCATCGGGGCACGGGTGACGGTCGAGGCGACCGGGGTGCCGGCTGGCTGGGGCGAGCCGGTGTTCGACCGCCTGGACGCCGACCTGGCGCACGCGCTGATGAGCATCAACGCGGTGAAGGGCGTGGAGATCGGCGCAGGTTTCGAATCCGTGACCCAGCGCGGCACCGAGCACCGCGACGAGATCACCCCCGAGGGCTTTCTGTCCAACCACGCCGGCGGCGTGCTGGGCGGGATCAGCACCGGTCAGGCGGTGCAGGCCAGCATTGCCATGAAGCCGACGTCCAGCATCCGTCTGCCCGGGCGCAGCATCAACACCGCCGGCGAGCCGGTGGAGGTGGTCACCAAGGGGCGGCACGACCCCTGCGTGGGCATCCGCGCGACCCCGATCGCCGAGGCGATGATGGCGCTGGTGCTGATGGACCACGCCCTGCGTCACCGTGCGCAGAACGCCGATGTCCCGGACTCGGGGCTGGAGCTGCGCGACCATCCCGGCGAATGACGCGGCCTTCGGCCGTGTCGTCCTGATCGTGTAGCGGTCCCCTCATGGCAGTGACGCAGAACGCGCGCCTGTCCGCGGTCTACTTCTTCTATTTCGCCAGCCTCGGCGCCTTCATGCCGTTCTGGGGGCCGTACCTCTCCGAGGAGGGGTTCAGCGGCGCCCAGATCGGCGAGCTGATGGCGATCGTGCTGGCGACCAAGATCATTGCGCCCAACGTCTGGGGCTGGCTGGCGGATCGCGCCGGCGCGCACATGCCGATCGCCCGCTGGGGCGCGCTGGGCGGGGCGGTCGCCTTCACCGGAGTGTTGCTGTACACCGGGTATTGGTGGCTGGCCGTGGTGATGGCCGCCTACAGTTTCTTCTGGAACGCGATCCTGCCGCAGTTCGAGGCGGCCACCATGCGGTCGCTGGGGCGGGACGCGCATCGCTACGCGCTGGTCCGGCTGTGGGGCTCGGTCGGTTTCATCGTCGCGGTGGCGGTGCTGGGCTGGGCCTTCGACCGGATCGCCGTGGCCTGGCTGCCGTGGATCGTGCTGGCGGTGCTGATCGCGGTGGTGGCGGCGTCGCAGTTCGTGCGCGAGCCGGCGCGCAACCTCGACGAGGACAATAACGCCCCGCCCCTGCTAACCGTGTTGCGCCGCCCCGAGGTGATCGCGCTGTTTGTGGCCTGCTTCTTCATGCAGGCGAGCCACGGGCCGTACTACGCCTTCTTTACCCTGTACCTGGAACAGGCCGGCTACTCGCGCTCGGTGGCCGGGCAGCTGTGGGCGCTGGGGGTGGCCGCCGAGGTGGTGCTGTTCCTGTTGATGCCGCGGTTGATCCTGCGTTTTGGGGCCTGGTTGCTGGTGTCGGCGGCGCTGGTGTTGACCACGCTGCGCTGGGGGCTGCTGGCGGCGGTGCCGGATTCTCTGCCGATGCTGCTGTTCATCCAGATCCTGCATGCGGCCAGTTACGGGGTGTACCACGCGGCGGCGATCTCGCTGATCCACTATTTCTTCCCCGGGCGGTTGCAGGGGCGCGGGCAGGCCCTGTATTCGTCGCTGGCCTTCGGGTTGGGCGGTGCCTCGGGATCCCTGGTGGCCGGCTATCTGTGGGATGGCATCAGCCCAGCCTCGGTGTATGTGTTCGCGGCATTCCTGGCAGCGGCCGGGGTGATCGCCTCGGTGTATGGCGAATGGCGTTTCCGCACCCCGGTGCGAACCCTGTAACTGGCGTGCCCGCGCAAAGCTTCGTAGGGTGCGCGTAACCCGATGGACCGATAGCACTGGATGGAACAAAGATGATTCGAATTGCGATTGCGGGCGCCGGCGGGCGCATGGGCCAGAACCTGGTGCAGGCGGTGGACGAACACCCCGATGCCCAGCTGGGGGCGGCCAGTGAGCGCCCCGGCAGCGAGACCATCGGTCAGGCGGTGGGCGCGGAGGGCCGGGTGCGCCTGGTCGAGGATCTGGCGACGGTTACCGACGATTTCGATGTGCTGATCGATTTCACCTCGCCGCAGGCGACCATGCAGCACCTGGAGCTGTGTGCGAACGCCGGAAAGGCACTGGTGATCGGCACCACCGGGCTGGATGCGGAGCAGGAGCAGCGCCTGCAGGCGGCGGCAGGGGATCTGCCGATCGTCTATGCGCCGAACATGAGTGTCGGGGTCAATCTGACCTTCAAGCTGGTGGAGCTGGCCGCGCGGGCGCTGGGCGACAGCGTGGATGTGGAGATCCTGGAGGCCCATCACCGGCACAAGGTGGACGCGCCCTCCGGTACCGCGCTGAAGCTCGGGCGTGTGGTCGCGGAGACCCTGGGCCGCGATCTGGAGCAGGACGCCGTCTACGGGCGCGAGGGCCAGACCGGAGCCCGTGACCGGCGCACCATCGGTTTTGCCACGGTGCGCGGCGGCGACATCGTCGGCGAGCACACGACCCTGTTTGCGGGTGATGGCGAGCGTGTGGAGATCACCCACAAGGCCTCCAGTCGCACGGTGTTTGCCTCCGGTGCAGTGCGTGCGGCGGTCTGGCTGGCCGGCGCCGGAAATGGGCTGTTCGACATGCAGGATGTGCTGGGGCTGCGCGACCTCTAGCCGGTTGGGGCTCCGTTTGGCGAAGGCTAGGCCTGGTTCGTCATCCGGTGTTTACGGTGCCTTCGTCCGACCGCCAGGCTTGTTGTGGCTGGCCCTGGTTCGGCATCGGGTGTTTACGGTGCTTTCGTCGAGCCGCCTGCCAGGCGCTGACTCGCCAGCGCGCCCCGAGGTACTTTCTTGCTTGCCCAAGAAAGTACCCAAAGAAGGGCACCCGGATTCCGCCCGGGAACCTTGCTCCAGGGCCCTCGG